>NZ_LQIN01000034.1 GCF_001500065.1 Mycobacterium sp. IS-3022 | reverse complement strand
CTGCTGACTGATGCCGACCGCCAATACCTGTTGTGTGATGCCAGCTGTGAGGTGTGGTTGGAACGCCGCGGGCAGCTGATCGGCGCCGGGCGCACCACGCGCCAGATCAGCCGCCGGCTACGCCGCGCGCTGGAGCACCGCGATTCGACGTGTGTGGTGCCCGGCTGCGAAGCGACCCGCGGTCTGCACGCGCATCACCTTCGGCATTGGGAAGACGGCGGGCCGACCGAGTTGGACAACCTGGTGCTGGTGTGTCCCTATCACCACCGGATGCATCACCGCGGCGAGATCACCATCACCGGACCCGCCCGCCAGCTGACCGTCACCGACAACGCCGGGCGGGAGCTGACCAACGCATCACTGGCCCGGCCCCCGACCCAACCCCCACCCACAGTCCCACCCTGGCGCGGACCCCTCGGCGAACGCGCCGACTGGTGGTGGTACAACCCCTTCGAACCCCAACCCCCACCACCGCCCAACTGAGTCGCCCAACGGCCGACACCGCGTCAACGCCAAACCAGTTGACGGCTTCCTGAACCCCTCGGCCATCACCGGCCGTCATGTCCTTTCTCGACGCGGTCCGCGAAGCTGAATTTTTAGGTGTGGCTATCCTCCGGGCGTTCGCTGGGTGTTATGTTCAGCCTCTCCGAACGCAGAGGTGCACATGAACCGCTATCTCGCCTGGGCAGTTCCGATAACCGCAGCCGGTCTGATCTTGTCCGGATGCGCCGGTGACGACTCCTCTGACAACGGGACGTCCGCCGGTGGAACGGCCACCACGACGACGAGCGCGGCCCCCGCGGTCGATCCGGCCGTGCTGGACAAGGCGGCGGCCGACTACAAGGCCTACGTGCAGAGCAACATCGACGAACTTCAGCGCGTGGTCAAGGTATTCACCGACGCGGTCCGGGCCGGAGACCTCCAGGCCGCCCAGGACGCGTATGCGCCGTCACGTCAACCGTGGGAACGCATCGAGCCGATCGCCGGACTGGTCGAAGAGATCGACCGCAAGATCGATGCTCGGGTGGATGACTTCGCCGGTGTCGACGACCCCCAGTTCACCGGCTGGCACCGCCTCGAGTACCTGCTGTTCGAAAAGAACACCACCGAGGGCGGCGCACCGTTCGCCGATCAACTCGACAAGGACGTCGCCGCACTGAAGGCGCAATTCCCGTCGGTTCAGGTCAAGCCGGTCGACGTCTCCAACGGCGCCGCGGAGCTGATCGAGGAGGTGTCCGAGGGCAAGATCACCGGCGAGGAGGACCGCTACTCCAAGACGGACCTGTGGGACTTCGACGCCAACCTGCAGGGGGCGCGCGACGCCGTCGGCAAGCTCAATCCCGCACTCGTACAAGCCGATCCGGCCTTGCTGGGCAAGATCGATGCCGGAATCAACTCGGTGTTCGAAACCTTGGCGCCACTGCGCCGTGGTGACGGCTGGGTGTTGTTCTGCACCGAGAACGATCCCTACCCGTCACCGCGCTGCCCCGAGGTCACTGTGACACCCGACGTGATCGACAAGCTGAAGGCAGAGCTCGCCGGGCTGTCGGAGAACCTGTCGCAGGTGTCTGGAGTGCTGAAGCTGCAGTGACCGAAGGTCGCTCGGGACTCTCGCGGCGAGGATTCATCTCCGGCGCGTTGGGCACCGGTGCCGTGGTGGGAGCGGGATCGGTCCTCGCCGGGTGTTCCTCGGACCCCGAGACGCCCACCGCGCCCGCAGCGGCCTTCGTCCCGTTCGACGGTCCGCACCAGACCGGTATCACCGCCTTGCCCATCCCGGAGCAGGGGCTGGTCGCATCGTTCAACGTGCAGTCGAAGGACCGCGACAGCCTGAAACGCGCCCTGCAGGACCTCACCGAAGAGATCCGCGCGCTCATGGCGGGCAAGCCGCCGGAGCCCCGCGATCCGGCCTACCCGCCCGTCGACTCCGGCATCCTGGGCGAGCAGCCGCCCGCGGACAACCTGGCGATAGTCGTCGGTGTCGGGGCGTCGCTGTTCGATGAGCGCTTCGGGCTGGCCGACCGCAAGCCCAAGGAATTGGTCACCATGCCGTTCATCGCCAACGACCGGCTGGATCCCAAACTGTCGCACGGTGATCTGTCGATCATCATCGAAGCGGGTCACAGCGACACCGTCATCTTCGCCCTGCGGCAGCTGATGCGTCGCACCCGCAGTGACCTGGTGTTGCGGTGGATGGTCGACGGCTACGCCAGGGGCATCGGCGCCGGCCAGGCATCCGAGGCCGCAACGCCGCGAAACCTTTTGGGTTTCAAGGACGGAACGGCCAACCTCGACGTTCACGACGACGCGATCATGGATCGCCACGTCTGGGTGGGCCCGCAGGACGGCGAACCGGAGTGGGCGGTCGGCGGCTCCTACCAGGCCATCCGCATCATCCGGATGTTCGTCGAATTCTGGGACCGCACGCAACTCGTCGAGCAGGAGGCGCTGATCGGGCGCAGCAAGGTCAGTGGCGCGCCGCTCGGACTGACCGGCGAGTTCACCGACCCTGACTATCCAGAAGATCCCGAAGGCAAGCGAATACCGCTCACCGCTCACATCCGGCTGGCGAACCCGCGCACCCCCGCGACGGACGAAAATCTCATTCTGCGGCGGGGTTTCAATTACTCACGCGGCTTCGACGGCGCCGGCCGACTCGACCAGGGGCTCGCATTCATCGCCTACCAGCGCAGCCTTGAGAAGGGCTTCCTCACGGTTGCCAAGCGGCTCAAGGGCGAACCGCTCGAGGAGTACATCATGCCGGTCGGCGGCGGGTTCTTCTTCATCCTGCCAGGCGTCACCGGCCCCGACCGGTTCCTCGGCGACCAGTTGCTCAGCTGAGCACCGACCACAGGAACTCGTAGATCAACGCCGAGCGAAACGCGGTCTGGGCGTTGTCCGCAGCGCCCGCATGCCCGCCCTCGATGTTCTCGTAGTAGTGGACCGGATGACCGGCATCCTCCAGCGCGGCGGTCATCTTGCGGGCGTGACCGGGGTGCACCCGGTCATCGCGCGTCGAGGTCGTGATCAACACCGGCGGGTACCGCCGGTCCACCGAAATATTCTGGTAGGGCGAGTACTTCGAGATGAACTCCCAGTCGTCGGGATCGTCCGGATCCCCGTACTCGGCCATCCAGGACGCGCCGGCAAGCAGAAGATGGAACCGTCGCATGTCCAGCAGCGGGACGCTGCACACCAGCGCGCCGAACAGCTCCGGGTACCGCGTCAGCATCACGCCCATCAGCAGCCCGCCGTTGCTGCCGCCCTGCGCGCCGAGTTGCTCGACGGTGGTGATGCCGCGCGCAACGAGATCCTCTGCGACAGCGGCGAAGTCCTCATAGACGAGGTGCCGGTTCTCCCGCATGGCCTGGGTGTGCCACGTCGGTCCGTATTCACCGCCGCCGCGGATGTTCGCCAGCACGAAGGTGCCGCCGCGGCTAAGCCACAGCCTGCCGAGTACGCCGCCATAGCTCGGCGTATTGGCCACCTCGAAGCCACCGTACCCGCTCAGCAGGGTCGGTCCAGGCGCCTGATTGTGCCGATGCCCCACAACGAAATAGGGGATCATGGTGCCGTCCGCGGAGGCGACGAAATGCTGGCTGATCTCGAGGTCTGCGGCGTCGAAGAACGACGGGGCGCGCTTGGCCTCGGTGACCGCATCGCCGGCGCGGCCCCACAGCAACCGCGACGGTGTGTCGAAACCGCTGGCGTCGAGGAACATTTCGTCGCCGTACTCGTCCACGTCGACCAGGACGGTGTTGGTGTTCGGCGGAATTCCGGGGATCTCGGCTCGCTCCCAGGTCCCTGGTGTCACGACCGTCACCTGGCTGATCACATCGACGAGCGTGACGAGCACGAGGCGGTCACGGGTCCACGCGTAGTTGTCCAGGCTGGAGTGCTCGTCGGGCTCGAACACCACATGCAGTTCGCCTGCGCCGTCGAGGTATTCGGCGTAGTTCGCGGCCAGTAGGGAACCCGCACGGTACGTCGTCGACCCGACCGTCCAATCGGTGCGGGGCCGAATCAGCAACCACTCGCGGTGCCAGGAAATGCCGGCATCTGTGGGGACGTCGATCTCGATCAGCGTGTCGCCGCGCAACTCGTAGCGGTGCCGGTTGAAGAAGTCGAACGACCGCGTGATCAGCAACCGCTCGAAGCCCGGTGTCGCGTCGTAACCGCATCCGACGCTGACGTCGGTCGCCTCGCCCTCGAACAGTGTCTGCGCGTCGGACAGCGGCTGGCCGCGTCGCCAGCGCTTGACGATCCGCGGATAACCGGAGTCGGTCAACGAGCCGGGCCCGAAGTCCGTTCCGACCAGCACGGTATCGCGGTCCTGCCACGTCACACTCGATTTGGCCTCCGGCAGTTCGAAACCGTCGGTGACGAACTGCCATGTGGTCATGTCGAATTCGCGAACCACGGTGGCGTCGGCGCCGCCGCGGGACAGTTCGACCAGCGCGAGCGAGAAGTCCGGCTCGAGCACTTCCGCGCCGGCCCACACCCAATTCTCGCCGTCCGCGGCCGCGATCTGATCGACGTCGATCAGGACGTCCCACTGCGGCTGCTCGGTGCGGTAGCTCTCCAGCGTCGTGCGCCGCCACAGGCCGCGCGGGTTGTCCGCGTCGCGCCAGAAGTTGTAGAGGTGGTCGCCACGCCTGCGGACGTACGGGATGCGTGCGTCGGTGTCGAGCACCTCCAAAGCCTCGGCGCGCATCTGCTCGAAGCGGTCACCGCCGAAGCGAGCGAGGGTCGGCGCGTTGTGCTTGCGGACCCAGTCGAGCGCTGCGTCGCCGGTGATCTCTTCGAGCCAGAGATACGGGTCGTGCGTCACGCGACGCTCGTGACGACGGCGTGCCAGGACAGCTCCAAACCACCGTCACGCTCGAAACCAGCCAGAGCCGGTCCGACAGCGTCGCGGACGGCGCGGACTTGCTCGTCGGTCAGCGAGCCGACCAACTCCGCGATCGGGCCCGCAAGCGACGTGTTGTAAGCCCAGTAGTCATCGGGGTTTTCGAATCGCATGATCCCGGTGAGCTCATCGACGATCACCTCCGTGAAGCCTCCGGAGGCCGCAAGCGCGGAGGCCGTCTCGGAGGTACTGAGCGAGAACATCCCGCCCGGGGCGAACGCGTCGCTCGGCGGCGCGTGGCCGTTCTGCAGCAGCGCCGTCACGATCAGCATGATCCACGGGTTGCGGTCTAGCGGGCCCCAGGTGGCGAACGCACACCGCCCGCCGGGGCGCAGCACCCGTCGGATCTCACGCATCGCCAGCTCCTGCTGGGGAATCAGCATGAGCCCGAACCGCGACAGGACGCCGTCGACGCTGTCGTCGGGCAGATCGATCTGCGTTGCATCGATGACGCGACAGTCGACGTTGTCCAGACCTCGCCGAGCCGCCCCGCGTTGGGCGGCCTCCACCATTGCGGGCACGAAGTCGCTCGAGATCAGGCGCCCACCAGAACCGAGCCGGGGCGCGGCAAGGAAGCCGGTTTCGCCCGGGCCCGCGGTCAGCTCCAACAGCGTCTGACCGGGCTGCGGGTCGACGTGCTCGATCAGCCAATTCGACACCGGCCGCACGCTTTCGAAGACGCGGTCACGGTATGCGTCCCAAGCTCGCGCCACCGCGCTCCAGTGACGCAGCGCCTCCCGGGCTGGGTCCACCTCAGACATCGTTTCCTCCTCGGGTCGAGGCCGTCCGACGCTGACTGTACGGCGGTAGTGTGAGCTGTATCTCGCCGACTTGGGAGTCACTGATGAGCGATTGCGCGAAGAGGAGAAGATTCTGATGACCGCTTACGCCCGCCCCGGCGCGGCAGATGCCCTGATGTCATACGAGTCTCGGTACGGCAATTTCATCGGCGGTGAATGGGTTCCACCGGCCTCGGGGGAGTACTTCGAGAACCCGACGCCGGTGACGGGACAGCCGTTCTGCGAGGTGCCGCGCTCCACCGAAGCCGACATCGACAAGGCCCTCGACGCCGCGCACGGCGCCGCGACCGCGTGGGGTAAGACGGCCCCCGCCGAGCGCGCCAACATCCTCAACAAGATCGCCGACCGCATCGAGGAGAACCTCGAGTCGCTGGCGCTGGCCGAGTCCTGGGACAACGGCAAGCCGATCCGCGAGACGCTCAATGCCGACATCCCACTGGCCGTCGATCACTTCCGGTATTTCGCCGGGGCCATCCGCGCGCAGGAGGGCTCGCTGAGCCAGATCGACGACGACACCGTCGCCTACCACTTCCACGAACCCCTCGGCGTCGTCGGCCAGATCATTCCGTGGAACTTCCCGATTCTAATGGCGACGTGGAAGCTCGCACCTGCGCTGGCGGCGGGCAACGCGGTCGTCCTCAAGCCCGCCGAGCAGACGCCGGCGTCGATGCTCTATCTGATGTCCTTGATCGGCGACCTGCTGCCCGCGGGTGTGGTCAACATCGTCAACGGCTTCGGGTTCGAGGCGGGCAAGCCGCTGGCGTCGAGCAACCGGATCGCCAAGATCGCGTTCACCGGCGAGACCACCACCGGCCGGCTGATCATGCAGTACGCGTCGCAGAACCTGATACCCGTCACGCTGGAGCTCGGCGGCAAGAGCCCGAACATCTTCTTCTCCGACGTGCTGGCGGCCGCCGACGACTATCAGGACAAGGCGTTGGAGGGTTTCACGATGTTCGCCCTCAACCAGGGCGAGGTGTGCACGTGCCCGTCGCGCAGCCTGATTCAAGCCGACATCTACGACGAGTTCCTCGAGCTCGCCGCGATCCGCACCAAGGCCGTCCGGCAGGGCGATCCGCTGGACACCGAGACGATGATCGGTTCGCAGGCGTCCAACGATCAGCTGGAAAAGGTGTTGTCCTACATCGAGATCGGCAAGTCCGAGGGCGCCACGATCGTCACCGGAGGCGAGCGCGCCGAACTCGGCGGTGATCTCAACGGCGGCTACTACATTCAGCCGACGATCTTCGCGGGCGACAACAAGATGCGGATCTTCCAGGAGGAGATCTTCGGGCCCGTCGTCGCCGTCACGTCGTTCACCGACTACGACGACGCGATCGCCATCGCGAACGACACCCTCTACGGGCTGGGCGCCGGTGTCTGGTCCCGCGACGGCAACACCGCCTACCGGGCCGGTCGCGACATCAAGGCGGGCCGCGTCTGGACGAACTGCTATCACGTGTATCCCGCGCACGCGGCGTTCGGCGGCTACAAGCAGTCCGGCATCGGCCGCGAGAACCACAGGATGATGCTCGACCACTATCAGCAGACGAAGAACCTGCTGGTGTCCTACAGCAACAAGGCGCAGGGCTTCTTCTGATGAACGATTTCGGTGTCGAAACAGTCGGTGAGCGACTGTTCGGACACCTGAATCGCGCGGGGGCACCGCCGCGGGCGCTGATCACCCGGGCCGCCGCCGACCTGCTGCGTCGCCTTCAGGACCGCCACGGCGCGCTGATGTTCCATCAGTCCGGCGGGTGTTGTGACGGCTCGTCGCCGATGTGCTACCCCGACGGCGAGTTCGTCGTCGGCGACCGCGACGTGCTTCTCGCGGTGCTCGACGTGGGCTTGCCCGTCCAACCAGAAGGCGTGCCGGTGTGGATCTCCGGACCGCAGTTCGACGCTTGGAAGCACACCCAGCTGGTGATCGACGTCGTACCCGGAAGGGGCGGCGGCTTCAGCGTCGAGGCGCCGGAGGGCGTGCGGTTCCTGTCCCGCGGCCGGGCGTTCACCGACGCCGAGAACCGATTGCTGGCCGAGCAACAGACGATCACGGGTGCGGCTTTCGCGCGCGGTGAGCGGCCGCCGCCGTCGGACACCCACATCGTGATTGACGTTGACGCAATTGATGCGTGTCCGATACCTGACGCGCCGAGCGGCTGACGGGCCGGCGGGGACTATCCGCGTAACCTCGTGTTCGTGATCCCGCTGCCTCGGGCGTGGTTGCTGACCAGTGCCCTCCTCGTCGGCACAGCGGTGGGGCTGATCCTCGGGATCGCCTCGACGCTGGTGGTCGACGCGGCCATCCGGCCCGACGTCGTCGTTGCGCTCGTCGTCGGCGTGCCAGTTGTGCTCGGCATGCTGGCCATTCTGTTGTCCGGTCGGCGCTGGGTGACGACGGTCGGCGCGTTCGTCCTCGCGATCGCGCCCGGCTGGTTCGGTGTGCTGGTGGCGATCCAGGCGGTGCACGGTGCCTGAACGAACCGACACACTGCCCGGCGATCCGACGCAGCCGTATACGCCGACGTTCCAGACAGACGAGTTCGAAGCGCTGAGCGCCGTCGTCGAACAGGTTCCCTCGGAGCCGTTACCCGTTCCGGCGCATCCGGTCGTGGTCCCGGGCAACTATCAGTACCTCAAGCGGTGGCAGTTCGTGCTCGTCGTGGCGGGCGTCTGGGCGCTCTCCGCAGCGGCCGGCTGGGGCCTCTACCACTGGTGGTACCACTCGATCGACAAGACGGCGCCGGTATTCGTCGTGCTGGTATTCGTCATCACGTCGACGGTGGGTGGCCTGCTCCTCGCCATGGCGCCGAACAGACCGGTTGTGACGGCACTGGCGATTGCGGTCATGTCGGCGCCGTTGGGGGCGGTGGCCGGCGCGGCGGTACTGCACGGTCTCTACTACTGCGAATGGGCCAGCCGCTGTTTCGTGGGGCTGATCCCTTACTGAGCCTCGCCCCGTAGTGCCCTAGCGGCCGGCGGGCTCCCATGTCCGCATCGCCGCGTCGAAGCCTTCGTCGTCCAGCGCCCTCACCGGCAGCGGCTCGTTCTCAGCGTGAGAACGCATGCCGTCCAACAGGATACCGACGTAGCGACGCCACAGATTGGTGTCGACGTGGCCGGCGAACTCACTGACCATTCCGGCCAACAGGCTGATGATCGGCATGTCCGTGGGGGAGATGTCCGAACGGAGGCGGCCGTCGATCTGCGCTCGCTCGACGAGTCTCGTGGCCACCGGGTGAAGGCGATCTTGTGCCGCTATCACTCGGTCGCCGCCATAGGTCTTGCTGAAGGCGATTTCGCGCAGACCTCGATCGGTCGCGGTCATCTCGCACATGTGCTCGACGAACCACACGAAGCCCTCCCACGCGTCCTCATGTCGCAGCCCGGCTTCGGCCAATGCAGTGAGCTGGTCCAAACCGTCGACGAACACCGCCTCGACGAGTTCGTCTTTGGTGGCGAACCGCCGGTACACCGTGCCCACACCCACGCCGGCGTGGTGCGCGACGTCATTGAGATTGGGCTCCAATCCCTTGGCCGCGAACAACTCCCGGGCGGCTTGCAGGACGCGATTGCGGTTGCGTTCGGCGTCCTTACGCAGCGGCCGGGGGCCCGGCCGCGACTCGGTCTCACCCGCGTTCATCCGGCCGAGTGTAATGCGCAGCACAGTAAAGCGGATTGACCTTGTCCGCTTCGTTCGTTAGCTTGTCTGACTAGCACCCCTTCAAGATCGGGGTCGTCACAATGCCGAAAGGCCAGCACTTTGACTGCCGTCGATCGATTCCGCGCCTTGCCCGTGCCGGCTGGTATGAAGCCGGGGGCACGTCGGTGTTGAAGGTGATCATGCGCTTTTGGCTCCCCGTCATGATCGTGGCTGCGGTGTCGGCGGGTTATCTCGCGGTGTCGCAGCTGCGGACGGTGTTCGGTGCCGAGCCCGTCCTGGTGACGCCGATCGGCGCGGACACCGCGGAGAAGTTCATTCCCAAGGTGGTGACCTATGAGGTCTTCGGTTCGGGAACCGCCGTGGTCAACTACCTGGATCTTGACGGCAAGCCGGTGCGCGCCGGAACCGTGAATCTGCCGTGGACCCTGACGTTGGAAACCACGGCGCCATCGGTGGCGCCGAACGTCATCGCCCAAACCGACGGCCAGTCGATTTCCTGCCGGATCACCGTGGACGACGAGGTCAAGGATGAAAAGACGGCTTCGGGCGTGAACGCCCAGACCTTCTGTTTGGTGAAGTCCGCGTGAGCGCCCCAGTCGACGACGCGCCGACGGACGCCAACCCGATCGCCCGGCCGAAGCGGCCATGGCTTCCGCGGTTGATCCGGCTCTTCGCGCTGCCGATCATCGTGGCCTGGGTAGTCATCATCGGCTTCCTCAACACCGCGGTGCCCCAGCTGGAAGTGGTGGGCAAGCAGCGCGCGGTCTCGATGAGTCCCCAGGACGCGCCGTCGATGATCGCGATGAAGCGCGTCGGCACCACGTTCGAGGAGTACGACACCAGCAGCTCGGTGATGGTCGTGCTCGAGGGCGAGGACAAGCTGGGCGCCGAAGCGCTCGAGTTCTACGAACAGATGGTCCGCGATCTGCGCGCTGACACCGACCACGTGCAGTACGTGCAGGACCTCTGGTCTGACTCGTTCACCGCAGCCGGCGCGCAGAGCGTCGACGGAAAGGCCGCCTACACCCAGGTGTACATCGCCGGGGACCAGGGCGAGACCTTGGCCAACGAGTCGGTGCGCGCCGTTCGCGACATCGTCGTGAGACACCCGACGCCGCCGGGTGTCGAGGTGTACGTGACCGGTGCGGCAGCCACGACGACGGATCAGAACGCCGTCGGCGACAAGAGCATGCGGACGATCGAATTGCTCACCTTCGGCGTCATCGTCGTCATGCTGTTGGTGATCTACCGGTCCATCGCCACGACGCTGGTGCTGCTCAGCATGCTCGCAATGGGATTGCTCGGCGCACGCGGGTTGATCTCTTTTTTGGGCTACCACAGCGTCTTCGGCCTGACGACCTTCGCGACCAACCTGGTGGTCACCTTGACCATCGCCACGGCCGTCGACTACGGAATCTTTCTGGTCGGCCGATACCAGGAGGCGCGCCGGTCCGGTGAGGACCGAGAATCGGCGTACTACACGATGTTTCACGGGACCGCCCACGTCGTGGCGGCGTCCGGGTTGACCATCGCGGGAGCTACCTTCTGCTTGAACTTCACCCGGTTGCCGTACTTCGAGAGCATGGGCTCCCCGATGGCCGTGGCGATGGTGTTCGGCATCGTGGTGGCCTTGACGTTCGGTCCGGCGCTGATCTCGGTGGTCAGTCGGTTCGGCAACGTGCTGGAGCCCAGGGCCAAGTCGTCAACCCGGGCGTGGCGTCGGATCGGCACCTCGACCGTTCGCTGGCCGGGTGCGTGCGTGGTGATCGCCCTCGCGGCATGTCTGGTCGGCCTGCTGGCTTTGCCCGGCTACCACACGACCTACAACGACCGGCTGTTTCTGCCCGACGACATCTCGGCCAATGTCGGTTACGCGGCCGCGACCCGGCATTTCTCCGAGGCCAGGATGAACCCCGATGTGCTGATGGTCGAAACCGACCGTGATCTGCGAAATCCCGCGGGGTTCCTGGTGATCGACAAAATCGCGAAGGCCTTGTCGAGGGTCGAGGGAATCGCCCAGGTGCAGGCGATCACTCGGCCCGACGGCAAGCCGATCGAACACACGACGATCCCGTACATGATCGGCCAGCAAGGCGTCGGCCAGCTCATGTCCAACGACTATCAACAGGGCGTCATCGACAACATCATGGCCCAGGCCGACGAGATGCAGCACACCATCGACTCGATGGAGAAGATGAACTCGATCACCCGGGAGTTGTCGGTGGTGTCGCGGAGTATGGCCGACAAGATGGGCGACACTTCCCTGACCCTGCAGGAAGTGCGCGACAACCTGGCCAACTTCGATGACTTCTTCCGGCCCATGCGGAACTACTTCTATTGGGAGCCACACTGTTTCAATATCCCGGTCTGCTGGTCGCTGCGTTCGATCTTCGACACCCTCGACGGCATGTCGACCATGTCCGACGATTTCCAGGACATGGTTCCTGACATCAACCGGATGGCTGATCTGACGCTGGAGATGACCGCGGTGATGCCGGGGATGATCCAGTCGATGAAGAACCAGCGCCAGATGATGCTGAACCAGTATCAGGTTCAGAAGGCGCAGCAGGACCAGACCATGGAACAGCAGGAAGACAGCGCGGCGATGGGCGAGGCGTTCGATGAAGCCCTCAACGATGACTCTTTCTACGTTCCGCCGGAAGCGTTCACCAACGCCGACTTCATCCGCGGCATGGACTTGATGATGTCGCCCGACGGGCATGCCGTCCGGTTCACCATCATTCACCAGGGTGATCCGCTGACCGAGGAGGGCATCTCCCGCATCGAACCACTGAAAAAGGCTGCGGCTGCGGCGATCAAGGGCACACCGCTGGAAGGTTCGTTGGTCTACGTCGGCGGCGCCGCGGCGATGTTCGACGATATGCAGCAGGGTGCCGATTACGACTTGCTCATCGCGGTCACAGCGGCGCTGCTGTTGATCCTCGTCATCATGATGGTCATCACCCGAGCGTTGGTCGCGGCCCTGGTCATCGTCGGAACCGTGGCGTTGAGCCTGGGCACCGCTTTCGGGATGTCGGTGGTGCTCTGGCAACACATCATCGGAATTCCGTTGCACTGGATGGTGCTTCCGATGGGGATCATCGTGCTGGTGGCAGTAGGCGCGGATTACAACCTGCTTCTGGTGTCGAGAATGAAAGAGGAAGTCCGCGCCGGACTGCGCACCGGCACCATCCGGGCCATGGCCGGTAGCGGCCCCGTGGTCACCGCCGCCGGCCTGGTGTTCGCCTTCACCATGGCGACGATGGCAGTCAGCGATCTGATCGTCATCGGGCAGGTAGGCACCACGATCGCGTTGGGCTTGATCTTCGACACCTTCGTGATCAGGGGACTGATGACACCGGCGGTGGCCACCCTGCTCGGACGATGGTTCTGGTGGCCCCTGCAGGTGCGTCAACGCCCGCGCCCGGCGCCGTGGCCCAAGCCGATCCAGCGCGATCCGCAGGACACTGCTGGGCTGATCGTCGACGCCCATTAGTGTGGGGGCGTGACCCACTATGACGTCGTCGTTCTCGGAGCAGGCCCCGGCGGATACGTCGCGGCCATTCGCGCCGCCCAGCTCGGACTGAACACCGCCATCGTCGAACCCAAGTACTGGGGCGGCGTCTGCCTAAACGTCGGCTGCATTCCGTCGAAGGCGCTGCTGCGCAACGCCGAACTCGCGCACATCTTCACCAAGGAGGCCAAGCAGTTCGGCATCAGCGGGGAGGCGACGTTCGACTATGGCGTGGCATTCGATCGCAGCCGCAAGGTCGCCGAGGGCCGGGTCGCAGGTGTGCACTACCTGATGAAGAAGAACAAGATCACCGAGATCCACGGGTACGGCAAGTTCAAGGACGACCACACGCTCGAAGTCGACCTGAACGAGGGCGACACCGAGATCGTCGAGTTCGACAACATCATCATCGCCACCGGCAGCAGCACCCGCCTGGTGCCCGGCACGTCGCTGTCGGAGAACGTGGTCACCTACGAAGAGCTCATCATGACGCGCGAGCTGCCGAAGTCGATCGTCATCGCCGGCGCCGGCGCGATCGGCATGGAGTTCGGCTACGTGCTGAAGAACTACGGCGTCGACGTGACGGTCGTCGAGTTCCTGCCCCGCGCGCTGCCCAACGAGGACGCCGAGGTTTCCAAGGAGATCGAGAAGCAGTTCAAGAAGCTCGGGGTCAAAGTCCTCACCGGCACCAAGGTGGAGTCGATCGACGACAGCGGCGGTGACGTCACCGTCACGGTCAGCAAGGACGGCGACTCGCAAGAGATCAAGGCCGAAAAGGTGCTGCAGGCAATCGGTTTCGCGCCGAACATCGAGGGCTACGGGTTGGACAACACCGGCGTCACCGTGACTGAGCGCAAGGCCATCGGTATCGACGACTACATGCGCACCAACGTGCCGCACATCTACGCGATCGGTGACGTCACCGGCAAACTGCAGCTGGCGCACGTCGCCGAGGCCCAGGGCGTCGTCGCCGCCGAAACCATCGCCGGGGCCGAAACCCTGCCGCTGGGGGACTACCGGATGCTGCCGCGTGCGACGTTCTGTCAACCGCAGGTCGCCAGCTTCGGCCTCACCGAGGAGCAGGCCCGCGACGAGGGATACGACGTCAAGGTCGCGAAGTTCCCGTTCACCGCGAACGCCAAGGCGCACGGCGCCGGCGACCCCAGCGGCTTCGTCAAGCTGATCGCGGACGGCAAGTACGGCGAGTTGATCGGCGGCCATCTGATCGGCCACGACGTCTCCGAACTGCTGCCGGAGCTGACCCTGGCGCAGAAGTGGGACCTGACCGCGACCGAGTTGGCCCGCAACGTGCACACGCACCCGACCATGTCCGAGGCCCTGCAGGAGTGCTTCCACGGGCTGCTCGGCCACATGATCAACTTTTGAGAGCGATTTGGGTCGCCGGCATCGGCGGACTGGTGGTCGGCCACGTCCTGTGGCTGGCCGGTATTTCGCTTGCCACCGCCACGTCGGACGTCAGCACGTGGGTGCTCGTCGTGGCCGCGGTGTCGTTCGTCGGCGGCGCGGTGGCCGCGTGGCTGGGGCGGCGATCCTATGAGCGCAAGAGCGAAGTGTGGGCTGCGTTCCTGTGGGGGCTGCCCGTCTCACCGGTGCTGCTGTCGCTGATCGTGCTCGGCATCACCTACCTCTAGCGGATTTTCCGCACGAGCGTGGATGCAGCGCGGCGGTCAGTCCGGAAAGTCCAGCGGCACTTTCAAAGTGGTGATGGTGGCGGCCAGCCCGTCGTACTGGGCGGCGAGCATGCAGAACTCGATCAGCTGTGCTCTGGTGAGGTGTCTGGCGAGCACCGCCCAAGTCTCTGCCGAGACGCCCCGGGTGACGACGAACTCGTCGGTGGCGGTGATCAACGCACGCTGACGGTCGGTCAGCCCCTCGGCGTCGGGCCCCTCGAAGATCTTCTTCTGCAGGTCCGGGCCGATGCCGCGGGTGCGGGCCAGCCGGCGATGCTGCTGCAGTTCGTATTCGCAGTCGCGCAGATGCCCGACGCGCAGGATCACGGTCTCGGCGTCGCGCACCGGCAGCTTGCTCAACAGGCCCAGCAGCATCCCGCTGTAGGGCAGCCACGCCAGGAACAGAAGCCGGTGCTGGCCAAGCACATTGAACAGGCTGAACCGGGGCGCACGAATGGCGCGCGCGCCGAGCTTGGCGATTGCCCAGTTGAGGGGGCCGAGTTCTTTGATACCACCGGGCGCGATGCGTGCCGACTCGAGTTCGCTCACCACAGCGAGTTTAGGGCTGCTTGACCAGATAGGGCGAGACCGTGCTGCGGTGCTCGTCGATGTCGAGTGCGCGCCCGAGTGCGGGGAAGGCGCGTTGCGGGCAGTTGTCTCGCTCGCAGACCCGGCAGCCCGCGCCGATCGGCGTCGCAACCTCGCCGGAGAGGTCGAGTCCCTCCGAATAGACCAGCCGGTGCGCATGCCGCAGCTCGCAGCCCAGCCCGATCGCGAACGTCTTACTCGGCTGACCGTAGCGCTGCGCGCGGCGTTCGACCGTGCGCGCCACCCACATGTAGTTGCGGCCGTCGGGCATCTGTGCCACCTGCACCAGGATCTTGCCGGGGTAGGCGAACGTCTCGTAGACGTTCCACAGCGGACAGGTGCCACCGCTGGACGAGAAGTGAAAACCGGTGGCGGACTGACGTTTCGACATGTTGCCCGCACGGTCGACGCGGACGAATGACAGCGGCACCCCGCGCATCGAAGGCCGCTGCAGCGTCGAAAGCCGATGCGCGATGGTCTCATAGCTGACCGAGTAGAACGCCGAGAGCCGCTCGACGTCGTAGCGGAAGTTCTCGGCGACGTCGTGAAACTGCGCGTAGGGCAACACCATTGCGGCTGCGAAGTAGTTGGCCAAGCCCAGTCGCGCCAACCGCGTCGACTCCTCGCTGGTGAACTTCCCTTCCTCGACGAGCTTGTCGATGAGGTCGCCGAATTCGAGATACCCCAACTCGGTGGCCATCTTGAACACCGTCTGCCCCGACGACAGGTGGTTGTTGATCTCCAGCGTCTTCGTCGCCGGGTCGTATCGGTGCAGGACCGTCTCGCCGAGGTCGGTGCGGCGCGAGATGCGGACGCCGTGCACCATCGTCAGCCGGTCCGACAGCTGGCGGGCCAGCTCGGAGCGCTGCATCCGCATCCGGATGGTGAGGTCCTCGGCGGCGGTGTCGAGCTCGTGCAGGTAGTTCTGCCGCTCGTAGAAGTAGTCGCGCACTTCCTCATGCGGCATCGTGATCGACCCCGACCCCGAGCTGAAACCGCTGCCGACGGAGAACCGGTCCTCGGTGGCCGCCGCCAACTGCGTGGTCGCCAACTGATAGCGGCGGTGCAGGGCGACGATCGCGCGGGCCACGTTGGGGTGTGCGGCCACCAAATCTGCGATCTCGCCCAGGTCGACGTCGATGTCGAGGTCCCGGTCCAGCGTGACCTCGCGCAACTCCGCGACCAGCCGGGTGTCGTCCTGTGAGGCGAAGAACGTGGCGTCGACGCCGAACACCTCGGTGATGCGCAGCAGCACCGCCACGGTCAGCGGCCGCACGTCGTGCTCGATCTGGTTGAGGTAGCTCGGCGAGATGTCCAGCATCTGCGCCAGGGCGGCCTGACTGAATCCGCGCTCGCTGCGAAGTTGTCGAACGCGGGCGCCGACGAACGTTTTCGCCACGTCAACCAGCGTAGCAACGGTGCAAAGGTGGTCTTCGCATTGTTGGCAGATCGGGTGCTGTGGCAGGATCGGCCTTCGTGAGCACCAAGCTTGGCCCCGGGGTTGGGCAGGGCCTGGCGAAGGCCATGATGCCCGTCCCTGACCCGCACCCCGATGTGTTCGACATCGAATGGCCGCTGCGGGTCGCCGACGTGGATCGGCAGGGCCGGCTCAAGTTCGACGCCGCCACGCGTCACATCCAGGACATCGGTTCGGACCAGTTGCGTGAGATGGGCTTTCAGGAGACCCACCCGTTGTGGATCGTGCGCCGCACGATGATCGACATGATCCGCCCGATCGAGTTCCAAGACATGCTCCGGCTGCGCCGCTGGTGTTCGGGCACGTCGAACCGGTGGTGCGAGATGAGGGTCCGCATCGATGGGCGCAAAGGCGGGCTCATCGAATCCGAGGCGTTCTGGATCAACATCAACCGAGAGACGCAGGGGCCGGCGCGCATCTCCGATGACTTCCTCGAGGGCCTGCGGCGCACGACGGACGTCGACCGGCTGCGGTGGAAGGCGTACCTGTCGGCGGGCAGCCGCGAGGACGCCGACGAGATCAGCGACTACCCGATCCGGGTCAGCGACATCGACATCTTCGACCACATGAACAACTCGGTCTACTGGTCGGTCGTCGAGGACTACCTTCACCATCACCCCGAGCGCACGGGTTATCCGCTGCGGGTGACGATCGAGCACGATGCGGCCGTCGCGCTGGGCGACAAGATGGAGATCCTCAGCCACGTCCACCCACCCGGGTCGACGGATCAATTCGGTCCGGAGCTGGCCGACCGCACTGTTACAACGCTCACATACGCGGTCGGCGAAGAGGCCAAAGCGGTTGCCTGCATCTTCACTCTCTGACAAGCAATGGGTTAACAGTACGGGCGTACTGACCTGCGGAAATCCACTACTCGCCGGTAACTTCTGAACCGGTTAAGGCAACGACTGCCTTTGCAAACTTTGCAAGATTGCGGCAGCCGTTGGCGAAACTTGGCAGGGGAATTGGCTGGACCTGCGCTAACAGCGTGAGGCATCCTCATAACAGCGGAACGGCAAGACCGTTTAGGCGTTAACAAGCCGGGTACTCCGGCGGCGCCGCAGCGAAGTGAACAGATTCGAAGGAGCACCATGTCAAGCGTTGGCAAGCCGAAGAGCGCCGAGGAGATCCAGAAGGATTGGGACACCAACCCGCGCTGGAAGAACGTCACCCGCGAGTACTCCGCTGCGGACGTCGTCGCGCTGCAGGGCAGCGTCGTCGAGGAGGCCACGCTGGCCCGCCGCGGTGCCGAGGTGCTGTGGAACCAGCTGCACGACATGGAGTTCGTCAACGCGCTCGGCGCGCTGACCGGCAACATGGCCGTCCAGCAGGTGCGTGCCGGCCTGAAGGCCATCTACCTGTCGGGTTGGCAGGTCGCCGGAGACGCGAACCTGTCCGGGCACACCTATCCGGACCAGAGCCTCTACCCGGCGAACTCGGTGCCGCAGGTGGTGCGTCGCATCAACAACGCGCTGCTGCGCGCCGACGAGATCGCCAAGGTCGAGGGCGACACCTCGGTCGAGAACTGGCTGGTGCCGATCGTCGCCGACGGCGAGGCCGGCTTCGGTGGTGCGCTCAACGTCTACGAGCTGCAGAAGGCGATGATCGCCGCCGGTGTCGCGGGCTCGCACTGGGAGGACCAGCTTGCGTCGGAGAAGAAGTGCGGTCACCTCGGTGGCAAGGTGCTGATCCCGACCCAGCAGCACATCCGCACCCTGACCTCGGCTCGCCTGGCCGCCGACGTGGCCGACGTGCCGACCGTCGTCATCGCGCGGACCGACGCCGAGGCGGCGACCTTGATCACCTCCGATGTCGACGAGCGCGACCAGCCGTTCATCACCGGTGAGCGCACCAAGGAAGGCTTCTACCGCGTGAAGAACGGCATCGAGCCGTGCATCGCGCGCGCCAAGGCCTACGCGCCGTACGCCGACCTGATCTGGATGGAGACCGGCACCCCGGATCTGGAGCTTGCCAAGAAGTTCGCCGAGGGCGTCCAGGCCGAGTTCCCCGACCAGATGCTGGCCTACAACTGCTCGCCGTCGTTCAACTGGAAGAAGCACCTCGACGACGCGACGATCGCGAAGTTCCAGAAGGAGCTCGGCGCGATGGGCTTCAAGTTCCAGTTCATCACGCTGGCCGGCTTCCACGCCCTGAACTACTCGATGTTCGATCTGGCCTACGGCTACGCCCGCAACCAGATGACCGCGTACGTCGAGCTGCAGGAGCGCGAATTCGCCGCCGAGGAGCGGGGTTACACCGCCACCAAGCACCAGCGTGAGGTCGGTGCCGGCTACTTCGACCGGATCGCCACGACCGTCGACCCGAACTCGTCGACGACCGCGCTGGCGGGTTCGACCGAAGAGGGTCAGTTCCACTAAGCCCATGGTTCGTGCCATCAGGCCCCGTCCTTATATTGGGCGGGGCCTGATGCTGTGAGGAGAAGTTGTGAGCATTGAACGAGTGGGCGTCGTCGGCGCCGGTCAGATGGGCGGCGGCATCGCCGAGGTGTGCGCGAAGGCGGGCGCCGACGTCGTCGTCTATGAGCCTTCCGAGGAACTGGTGGAGGCCGGCCGCAAGCGCATCACCGGATCGCTGGAGCGGGCGGCCAGCAAGGGCAAGCTGTCTGAAAGCGACCGGGACGCGGCGCTGGCGCGGTTGAAGTTCAGCACCTTGCTTGCCGACATGGCGGACCGTCAGCTGGTGATCGAGGCCGTCGTCGAGGACGAGGCGGTCAAGGGCAAGATCTTCGCTCAACTCGACGAGATCGTCACCGATCCGGACGCGGTGCTGGCGTCGAACACGTCGAGCATCCCGATCATGAAAATCGCTGCGGCGACGAAGAATCCGAGCCGCGTGCTGGGGCTGCACTTCTTCAACCCGGTGCCGGTGCTGCCGCTGGTCGAACTGGTCAACACCCTGGTCACCTCGGATGGTGCGCTGCAGCGGACGGCCGCGTTCGCGAGCGAGACGCTGGGCAAAAAGGTCGTGCGGTGTTCTGACCGTTCGGGTTTCGTGGTCAACGCGCTGCTGGTGCCTTACCTGCTGTCGGCGATCCGGATGGTCGAGGCGGGTGTCGCGACGGTCGAGGATGTCGACACCGCGATCGTGGCCGGCCTGTCGCACCCGATGGGCCCGCTGCGGCTGTCGGACCTCATCGGGCTCGACACGATGAAGCTGATCGCCGACTCGATGTACGACGAGTACAAGGATCCGCACTACGCGCCGCCGCCGCTGCTGCTGCGGATGGTCGAGGCGGGCCAACTCGGTAAGAAATCCGGCCGCGGCTTCTACACGTACTGAGCGCCGAGCGCACGGCCCAGGTACGTCTTTTGCGCCTTTCCGTACCTGGAGCGTGCACTAGGCGAGGGTTAGCCACAGCCGGCCCGCTCCCGTGCCCGTTTGACCCGTGCAACGATGCGGTCTTGCTCGTAGCGGAATTGTCGTGAGCTCACCCGCACGATCGACCAGCGCTGGCTCGCCAGGAATTCGAGGCGTCCGATATCGAATGCCCGACGAGTATGGCCCGTCGCCCCGACCAGAGCCACGCTGCGTAGGCCCGATCACGTGGGGTCAGCGTCAGGCCCGTGGGCGCGTACACGTCGCGGTGCAACCTCATGTATCGACGGGCAAGCCCGCGCCGCGTCACCGCACCCGACGCCAGCGCTTCTGAGCCGAGGAAGACGTCGCAGCGCACCTGTCAATCGTCGTGCCTCGCAGAGCGCCTCGAGCGCACCAACTCTCTGTCGCCGAGCGCACTGCCCACGTACGTCTTCGGCGCTTTTCCGTACCTGGGGCGTGCACTCGGCGAGGGCTAAGAGTCGAGCAGCCGCTTACGCTCCGCCCTGATGTCGAAATCCGCAGCCGGATAAGACAAGTCGAGGCCTTCGAGGGCCCGAATCAGCAATTCGGTGACGGCGAGGCGGCTGTACCACCTGCGGTTGCACGGCACGACGTGCCATGGCGCGTAATCCGTCGACGTACGATCGAGCACCGCCTGGTAGGCCTCCTGGTACTGGGGCCACTTGCCGCGCTCGTCGACATCGCCGGGGTTGTACTTCCAGTATTTCGTCGGGTCGTCGAGGCGCTCGAGCAACTGCTTCTTCTGCTCGTCGAGCGAGATGAACATCGCGACCTTCACCAGAGTCGTTCCGCCGTCGACGAGTTCACGCTCGAACGCGTTGATCGCGTCGTAGCGCGCACCCCACACTTCGGGCGGCACAAGATCGTGCACGCGCACGATGAGCACGTCCTCGTAGTGCGACCGGTCGAACACGCCGATGTGGCCGGGTGGCGGCAGCGCACGCCGGATGCGCCACAGGAAGTCATGCTCGAGCTCTTCCGGTGTCGGCTTGCCGAACGCGGTGTAGCGCACACCCATCGGATTCACCGCGCCGACAACGTGTTTGACGATTCCGCCCTTGCCCGCGGCGTCCATGCCCTGTAGCACCAGCAACACCGAGCGGGAGTCGTCGGCGGCCTTCCAGTTCGCGTAGAGCATCTCCTGCAGCTCAGCCAACCGAGCGCTGCGATCGGACTGCATCGCGGCCCCATCGCTTTTCGACCCGCTGAACCCCGGCGTGGCCTCGGGGTCGATGTCGGCCACCTTGTCGCCTGCGCGAAACCTCAGCGCTTCGGCGATCTCGGAAGTGGAGGTCACTGATTGGCCCGCGGGGGCGGCAACACCGGCGACGGGTGTGGCTGCTGGCGGAAGCGCTCCAGCGATCCGCCGACTTCGACGATGCCGCACAACGCATTCCACGACAGCATGGTGAGGTAGTCGATCAGTTCGTCGGAACTCATCCGCGGGTTCGACATCCACGAGTGCGTGGCCAGCTGCACGCCGCCGACCGTGTGGTAGGCCCAGGGCTCGATGCCGCCGGTCTCCATGCCCGCCTCCACCATCCGGCGCCGCAGCATGACCGCCAGCATGCGCGCGATGATGTTCTCGGATGTCGCGACCGCGTGGTTCTTGCTCGCCGAGTTGTTCGCCATCACGAACTGGTAGGGCTCCGGTTCGGCGGCCACCGTCTCGACGTAGACGCGGATGATCTCGCGAGTCAGCGCGAAACCGTCCAGGTTCGACGACAGCGCGGCGGCCATGTTCGGGATCAGCGTGGTCTGCGCGAACCGCATCATCACCGCGGTCGTGAGGTCGTTCTTGTCGACGAAATAGCGGTACAGCACCGTTTTCGAGACGCCGATCTCGGCGGCGATCTCGTCCATGCTGACATTGCTGCCGCGGCGCCGGATAGCCTCCAGCGTGCCATCCACCAGCTCGTTGCGGCGTTCCACTTTGTGCTGGTGCCATCGTCGCTTGCGGCCGTCCGTCTTGACCGCGATCGCTTCGGTCTGCTGTGCCACTTTCCTCGTGATCCGTTCGTCGTCTCTCCGATAGTACGGCCGATCTTGACACCGCGGGTTGTCGGTCCGGAGCCTCACCCGCGTCGTAGCGGATGATGGAGGAGTGGCACACAGACCCAGCGCCGGCGGACGCGCCGTGGCGGCTCCGCCCGCGCCGCGGGCCAGCTTCGCCGAGTCGTTAGCCGGGGCCGACGCCGCCGCAGACGCCGAGCGGCGCCGCGGGCTGCGGCGGATGAAGGTCGTCGCGCTGAGCTTCCTCGTCGGGGCCACCGTCATCTTCCTGCTCTGCACATGGGCGCAGTCGATGGGCGCGCCCGGCTGGGTGGGCTACGTACGCGCCGCCGCCGAGGCCGGCATGGTCGGCGCGCTGGCGGACTGGTTCGCGGTGACCGCACTGTTCAAGCACCCGCTGGGCATCCCGATCCCGCACACGGCGATCATCAAGCGCAAGAAGGACCAGCTCGGCGAGGGCCTGGGCACCTTCGTCCGAGAGAACTTCCTGTCCCCGGAGGTCGTCTCGACGAAACTGCGCGACGCCGAGGTGGCGGGCCGGCTCGGGAAATGGCTCTCCGATCGCGCGCACGCCGAGCGGGTCGCGGCGGAGACCGCCACCGTGCTGCGGGTCCTCGTGGAGATGCTGCGCGACGAGGACGTGCAGCACGTGCTCGACCGGATGATCGTCAAGCGTCTCGCCGAACCGCAGTGGGGTCCGCCCGTCGGACGCGTGCTGGCCACGCTGCTCGAGGAACGTCGTCAGGAAGCCCTGCTGCAGTTGCTCGCCGACCGCGCTTTCCAGTGGTCGCTGAATGCCGGGCCCGTCATCGAGCGGGTGATCGAACGCGATTCGCCGACCTGGTCGCCGCGTTGGGTCGACCACCTCGTCGGCGACCGCATCCACCGCGAGCTGATGGACTTCACCGACAAGGTGCGCCGCAATCCCGACCACGAACTGCGCCGCTCGGCCACCCGGTTCCTGTTCGAGTTCGCCGACGATCTGCAGCACGACGACGCCACGATCCAGCGCGCCGAGAACGTCAAGGAACAGATCATGGGCCGCGACGAGGTCGCCAGGGCCGCCGAGACCGCGTGGACGGCGGCCAAGCGCATCATCCTCGAGTCGGTCGACGACCCGTCGTCGGCGCTGCGCACCCGCATCGCGGACTCCGTCATCCACATCGGGGAGTCGCTGCGCGACGACGCCGATCTGCGCGACAAGGTCGACAACTGGATCATCCGTGCGGCCCAGCACCTGGTCGCCGAGTACGGCGTCGAGATCACCGCGATCATCACCGAGACCATCGAGCGGTGGGACGCCGAGGAGGCCAGCAGGCGCATAGAACTCCACGTCGGCCGTGACTTGCAATTCATCCGGATCAACGGCACCGTGGTGGGCTCATTGGCGGGGCTTGTCATCTATTCGATAGCCCAACTACTATTCTGACCTGCGCTAACTAGTGCTTGCAAAAGTTAGCACCCCGTCGTACGGTAATGGTGTCGCTTTTTGGATACCCGTTGCACGAGGGGGCCACGTATGTCGCAGGATGACAAACTTGCCGTCGTCGTGTCCAACGCTGCGCAGACCGCTGCACAGGACATCGGCACGTTCATCCGCACGCAACGTGAGGCCGCTCAGGTATCCGTACGACAGTTGGCCGAGAAGGCCGGCGTCAGCAATCCCTACCTCAGCCAGATCGAGCGGGGATTGCGCAAACCCTCCGCGGATGTGCTCAATCAGATCGCCAAGGCGCTGCGAGTGTCCGCGGAGGTGCTGTATGTGAGGGCCGGGATTCTCGAGCCCAGCGAGACGAGCGAGGTCCGCGACGCCATCGTCAACGACACCGCGATCACCGAGCGGCAGAAGCAGGTGCTGCTCGACATCTACACATCGTTTCGTCAGCAGAACGAGTCCGAAGTTGCCGCCATCGGCAACGAAACAGAAGAGGAGTCGGCGACTGACTAGAGACTTCTTCGACTGACCACACGACAGACACGATCGACATACCTCGAAAGGAAAAGAGCACCATGGCAAAGAACACCCCGGCCAAGAACCAGCCGACCGTTGAGGACCTGAAGGCCCCGCTGCTTGCGGCGGTCGGCGCGGCCGATCTGGCACTCGAGCGGGTCAACGAGATCGTCGCGACGCTCCGTGAGCGCGCCGACGACGCCCGCTCCGACTCCCGCACCCGCGTGGAGGAGACCCGTGCGCGGATCGACCGGTTGCAGGAGGACCTGCCGACGCAGTTCGGTGAGCTGCGCGAGCGGTTGAGCGCCGAGGAACTGCGCAAGTTCGCCGAGAGCTACGCCGACGCCGCGCAGAGCACGTACAACCGGCTCATCGAGCGTGGCGAGGCCGCCATCGAGCGGCTGCGCAGCCAGCCCGGTTTCAGCGAGGCCGCCGGCCGCGTCGAGGGCTACACCGACCAGGCCGTCGAGCTGACGCAGGAGGCGCTGGGCAACGTGGCCGCGCAGACCCGCGCCGTGGGTGAGCGCGCCGCCAAGCTGGTCGGCGTCGAGCTGCCGAAGAAGGCGGAAAAGGGCGCCGCGCCGGCGAAGAGCGCCGCCAAGAAGGCCCCGGCCAAGAAGGCTCCGGCGAAGAAGGCCCCGGCCAAGAAGGCGCCGGCCAAGAAGGCTGCGGCCAAGAAGGTCACCCAGAAGTAGCACTCGGCAGCGGGTCTGAGGGCCCAAAGTCGACCGAGGGGACGTAACCCGCTTAGTCTTGAGAGCGTGCAGCTCCAAGGCTTGGTGGGTTACGTCCTCTTCATTCTGCAGATCGCCGTGCTCGTGACGACCGTGTACGCGTTCGTCCACGCGGCGCTCCAGCGGCCGGACGCCTACACGGCCGCCGACAAACTGACCAAGCCGGTCTGGCTGGTGATCCTCGGGGTCGCCGGGTTGCTGGCCTTGGTGCTCGGCTCCGTACTGGGCCCCGCCATCGCGGCCGTCGCGGCCGGTGTGTATCTGGTCGACGTGCGGCCCAAACTCCTGGAGATCCAAGGAAAGTCGCGGTAGTGCGCGGCGTCGTCGCGGTCACCTTACGGGCGGCCGCGGTGAGTGCCGGCGTCCTCGCACCCCTACTCACCGCTGCGGTCGTGTCGGCCAACCCCGTTCCCCCCGCGCCCCCGTATGTCGACCATGTCGAATGGGCCAAGTGGGGTGACCTGTCCAGTCTGAGGGTGTATCCGACCCCGGCCGCCCGCCAGGCGTCCGGACTGGCCACGCCGGAGCAGGGCGAAGCGGCGTGGGCCCAGGTGCTGGCCCTTTCCCCCGACGCGGACATCCCCGGGATGAAGCCGCAGTTCATCTGCCACTGGGAATTCGCCGAGCGCTACAGTCCCGGCAAGACCAGTTGGAACCTTGAGCCATGGCGACCCGAGGTCCCCTATGAGGACATGGTGCGGGCCGGCTGCAACCCCGGCGGCACCGAAGAACCGTTCTAGTGGCCGGGAGCTACCGCCGGGACGAGGTCGCCGCGCTCGTCGACCACACGCTGCTCAAACCCGAGGCGACCGAGGCCGACATCCTCGCGCTCGCCGAGGAGGCCGCGGCCCTCGGGACGTACGCGATCTGTGTGTCTCCGTCGATGACTTCGGTCGCCAGCAGGGCTGCATCGTCGGCGCAGGTGGTCTGCGCCGTCGTGGGGTTTCCATCCGGTAAGCATCGATCGGTGATCAAGGCCGACGAGGCGCGGCTCGCCGTCGACGACGGAGCCGGCGAGATCGACATGGTGATCGACGTGGGCGCCGCGTTGCACGGCGACTTCGAGGCGGTGCGCGCCGACGTCGGCGCGGTGCGGTCGGCGATCGGTGACCGCGCGCGGCTGAAGGTGATCGTCGAATCCGCCGCGCTGCTGCTGCTCGGGGATGCGCAGACGTTGCTGACGACGTGCCGGGCCGCGGCGGACGCGGGAGCCGATTTCGTCAAGACCTCCACCGGCTTCCACCCCGCCGGCGGCGCATCGGTGCGGGCCGTCGAACTGATGGCCGGTGTGGGGCCGCAGGTGAAGGCCAGCGGCGGGATCCGGACGGCAGCCGACGCGATCGCGATGCTCGACGCCGGCGCCAGCCGGTTGGGCATCTCCGGCACCAGGGCGGTCCTGGACGGGCTGCCCGGAACTGACCGCGAGAGCTAATTTACGACCGATTGGCTAATTTGCTGTAGTCTGACGGTCGTCTTCGCGCGGGTGTGTTGTCAGTACGCTTGCGCACGTGAACCCCCGGATAGGATCCGATCATGATCGCTCATAACGGTTTGCTTCGTCGAGTTCCGGCCGTGTCGTGTTTGGCCGCGGTCCTCGTGACGGGTGCGTTCACCGCCGGCTGCGCCCAGGAAGAGGAACAGGCGCCGGAGACGACGACCACCACGACGACCACCACGCCAACGACCCCGACGCCGACCACGGCGCCGCCCCCCGCGACGCCGACGGAGAAAGCTCCGCGCATCGATCCGGATCAGCCGAACCCCTTCTCGCCCACGGTCCATGCGCCCCCGGCTCCCGGCCCGACGCCCGGTCGCCATCGCGGTCCACACGGCCAGTAAGCGGCGCGCTTCAGCGCTTCTTGCAGCCGCGCTGCTGATCGCCGCTTCAGCGGCGTGTTCGGCGCACACGCCGGCGCTGATCGCCGGTCCATATGCGGCGCTGCTGGCCAGCTCGACCGACCTGGGTCCCTCGCGCAGCGCTGACGCGCAGCTCACCGTCACGCTGGACGGGACAGACCGTCCCCATGCCCTGATCGACTGGAGCGAGGCGCGGAACCTGTCGGTGCGATGGCGGCCGGGCGACGAATGGGCGATCGTCGAGGGCGCCGCCGCGGATCTCGGGCGGGCGTTCGGAGTGCCGGTGCACGATTACCGCGCCCCGGCGGGAAAGGTGTTCTACGCATCGCCGGCGCAACCCGCGGTGCCGTCGGTGTTGCACGGCGTCGTGACGGCGGTCGGTCGGATCATGAGCTACACCCCGCACCACACCAAGGCCCCCGGCTTCCTTCCATTGGATGTGCCCGCAGGTGGATTGACGCCGGCGGGGCTGCTGTCGGCGTACAACGCGACGCCCCTTGTCGACGCCGGGTTCACCGGTGAAGGCGCGACGATCGTGATCTTCACGTTCGACAGCGCCGCGCAGGACGATCTCGACCGGTTCGCCGACACCTTCGGTCTGCCCCGGTTCACCCCCGAGATCGTCGGAGGGAAGCCCTCCGAGATGCGCGGGGAGACCGCGATGGATTTGCAAGTGGCGCATGCCATTGCGCCCGACGCGCGGTTGGTCGTGGTCAACGCCCTGCCGACGGTGGCGGGCGACGGCGCGTACGAGAAGCTCGGCGAATTGTTCGAGTCGGTGGACCGGGACTATCCCGGCGCGGTGTGGAGCCTGTCGATCGGATGGGGATGCGAGGCGTTCGTCAGCGCAGCCGATCTCGCGCCGGTGGCGGCGGCATTGGCTGCTGCGCAGCGGCGCGGCACCTCGGCGTTCGACGCCAGCGGCGACACGGCGGGGCTGGAATGTAAAGGCGGCGAACGGTGGTCGGCCCCGCCAGGACCGGACGACGTCGGCGTCGACGCGGTCGCCTCCTTGCCGACGATGACGTCGGTCGGTGGCACCACGCTGTCGACGGGCACCGGCGGACAGTGGCTGGGCGAAGATGCGTGGGTGGATTCTCCGCTGTCGCAAGGCAGTAGCGGCGGGGTGTCGAAGTTGTTCGACCGCCCGCAGTGGCAGAACCGGTTGTCGGTGGAGCGCGATACCGAGCGGCGGCGCCTGATGCCCGACGTTTCTGCGGTTGCCGATCCGTTCACCGGCGTGCGGTTCGTCTTCGGTCAGCGCGAGGTGATCGGCGGCGGCACGTCGCAAGCGGCCCCGATCTGGGCGGCGCTGACCGTGCTGATGAATCAGTACGTGGTCGCCAACGGTGGACAGCCGCTGGGCAATCTCAATCCGTTGCTCTACCGGGTGGCCGAGGGCTCGAGTCGGCCCGGCTTCCGCGACGTGCGTCGAGGCGGCAACGCCGTCGACCTGTCCCTGCCGGGCTATGACCTGGTGACCGGTCTGGGTACACCGGACACCTTCAACCTCGCCCGCAACCTTCTGGACCTGCAGAGGACGTCACGGTGACGAAGGCCTCGGCTCGCAGCCGCCGAGGGTGGCGAGATCCGTTGACCGGCACGCTGTTTCCGCACCTGGCTCCGCCCTCGCGGGTGCCGTTGGGAGTGGCGCTGGCGGTGCTGGCGGCGATGCTGGTCGGGTTCGCACTGTTGCGATGGCAGGCGCCGATGATCGCCGTCGCGGCAGTCGGCGGGGCGCTGGTTTTCGCGGTCTACATCCATGAGGCGGGTGTGCACGACGATGTGCCGGTTCGACTGCTGGCGTCAACCGCACTGCTGGCGGCGGTGCTCGGCATCGGCTGGGCATTGGCGACGGGAACGGTGGTCGCCGAATCTCAGGATGTCGCGCTCGCTGCGAGTGGACCGAATTTGGCCAAGGCATTCGTAGGCGTCGGAATACCGCTGGGCAGCGCGGTTCTCATGTTGATCCCGGCGTTGGTCGTGCGGTTCCGGTGTCCGGCGAGGCCACTGGACGGCTACGCCGTCGGCGCGTTGAGCGCTGTCGTGTTCACGTCCGCGGCGACGCTGGTCCGTCTGCTTCCGCAGTTCGCGACCGGCGTGAGGGCCGATGACCGGTCGGCTGGTTCGCTTCTGGTGCAAGCAGGGATCCAAGGCGTCGCACTGCCGGTGACGGCCGCCGCGCTCGGCGGTCTGGTCGGGATCGCGCTGTGGACGGGTCGGGCGCGCGCGGTGATCGCGAGTGTGACTGTGGCGCTTGCTCTTTACGCGATCATTGGGGTGGTGGAATTCGCGCCGGTGCCGAACGGCCTGCACTTGGCCGTGCACGCCGCGATCGCCGTGCTGGCATTGTCTGCGCTTCGCATCGGACAACAGGCCGCTGTGGAGCCGGATCGACCGCCCTGCGACGGCCGGGCGGGCCCGCCGCGGGTGCTGGGCTCACTGGCTGCCGGTGTCGCTGTGGCGATCGTCGCGGGTGTCGTCGCGGCGGTACTGACCACTCCGGCGGTGGCCAAGGTCGTCTGCCCCCCGGACTGTGGGCGGCCACCGATCGGCGAGCCCGTGCAATCGAACCCGCGGTTCTTCGCCGACGGCGAAGCGTTCTCCGTCCAGTATCCCGGCCCCGGTAGCGCATACGAGGTGACGTTCGATTCCGACGGTGTCGTCCTGGAGTTCACCGGCGGCGACACCGGCACACTGGAGTTGTTCGGGCTGCCTGCCGGCAACCGGTCGCCAAAACAAATCGCCGAGGATCTGATTGACAAGTATTACCCGGACGCCACAACGGATTACGAGATCCCGAACGCGATGGTCGGCTACCGGCTGGGCTACGGCGTCGTCGCCGACGACTATTCGCAGGACGCGAACAGTAGCTTCAGCCGGCTTCGGCTGATCGTGATGGTCGCGGTGAAGGACGACTACGCACTGGTGGCGTCCGCGATCGGCCCGTACCGCGAGTTCAGCCCCGACTTCGGCCCCGGCCATCCCTCCGGTGCGAATCTACAGCTGGCGATGGATATGGG
The DNA here is from genome assembly GCF_001500065.1 of Mycobacterium sp. IS-3022. Classification (GTDB taxonomy): domain Bacteria; phylum Actinomycetota; class Actinomycetes; order Mycobacteriales; family Mycobacteriaceae; genus Mycobacterium. The sequence goes on along the minus strand of NZ_LQIN01000034.1, from coordinate 301,111 downwards.
CAGATACGTCAACAGTTTCCGGTGGGGCGGAGTCACCGACTGACGGTCACAGCGCCGCGAAACAGGGGTCCTGTTCGTCCTTGGGGATGTCAGCATCCTGCGTCGAGAAGCGGCTCACCACACCGTCTTCGGTGACATCGACCGAGTCGGCCTTGACTCCCAGCGGGTAATTCTGCGTGAGCTCGGAGGTGAAGGCGTCCAGCGCCGGCTGGACGGTTTCACGCGGCAGCGTGAAGCCGAGCCCGGTCAGCTCGAGAACCTGCAACGAGATCCCGCCGTCGGCCACCGTGGGCTTGGTGACGATGTTGCCCAGCGCGCCCTCCAGCTCGATGGTGCCTTCGGACGGGTTGGTCGTGACGCCGGTGACGAAGGAGCCGATCAGGGGGATCGAGTCGGTGATGGTCTGGTGGATGCCCTCCGAAGACCACGTGATGTCTGCGACCAGCGAGCCGACCGATCCACTCGAGGTGGCCGTGTCCTCGAGGCGGACGTCCTGGATCGCCAGCTCGACCTTCATGCCTTTGGCGTCGCGGACCTGGTTGCCGGCGGTCTCGATGTGGATGTTCGTGTAGTGGCCCGACATGTGCTGGACCAGAAAGGGCGGCATGACGCCGAACGACGCGGTGGCATCGTCCTCGACGACGCACGACGTGACGTCGGCGACGACGTTGTCGGCGCGATTGCGGGCGTAGAGCTCACCGGCCAGCAGGCCGGCCAGCGTCAGCCCGATCACGATGACGACGACCAGCACGATCGACAGCGGATCGCGCAACAGGTCCTTGACCTTCGACCCGGACGACGGCCGTTCCTGCGGTTCTGGCTGCCCTTGAGGACCTTGTGGTGGCCCGGGCGGACCTTGTGGCGGCCCCGGCGGTGGCGGCGGCGGTGGCCCGGGCGGACCTTGTGGCGGCCCCGTCGGTGGCGGCGGTGGTTGGTTCGGGCGAGCCCAGGGGTCGGTCACGACCGCGATTCTGCCCTATCGATGCGGGGGAAGTCTGCGCGGTTGCGCATCACCGCGATCGTCTCGCGGACCTTGCGTCCGGCGTCCAGGTCGATGTCGGCCACCAGTAACTGCGGGTCGGCGCCCGCCGCCGACATCACCTCACCGGTCGGGGACGCGATCAGGCTGCCCCCGACGCCGGTGGGGCCCCGAGCCGCGATGTCGGCGTCCGGGTACCCCTGGTCGACCGCCGCGACGTAGCCGGTCGTGTCGATGGCGCGGGCCCGGGCCAGCAGCGTCCATTGCTCGAGCTTTCCCGGCCCGCTGCCCCAGGACGCGTGGACGGTGATCAGTTGCGCACCGCGTCGGGCCAGCTCGACGTACAACTCGGGGAAGCGGACGTCGTAGCACAGCGTCAGGCCGACGCGCACGCCGTCGACGTCGATCACGACCGGTTCGCGCCCCGGCGCGACGGTCTTGGACTCTTGGAAGCCGAACGCGTCGTACAGGTGGATCTTCTCGTAGTGCGCATCGATGGGTCCGTCGGAGCCGGGCCCGGTCGCGATCAACGTGTTGAAGACCCGCCCGTCGCCGGACGGCACGAACATGCCCGCCACGACGACGGTTCCGGCCCGCTCGGCGATCGTTCGCACCTGCGACGCCCACCGTCCGTCCAGCGGCTCGGCGATGGGAGCGAGTGGCACCCCGAACCGGCACATCGTCGCCTCCGGGAACAGCACCATCCGGGCGCCGGCGTCCGCGGCGCGCCGGGTGTACTCCTCGACGAGCGCGAGGTTGTCCGAAGGCTCGGTGCCGCTGAGGATCTGCGCGAGGGCAATCCGCATGTGCCCAGCCTACGGTTTCGGTCGTTGATCCCCGCGTCAGGACGGTTCGTCAGGTCGGTGCCACCGTCGACCATGGCACGGTCAGCACCCCGTCGCGCATCCGGCGACGCGCGGGCGTGACGGGAAAGCCGTTGTCGCGCAACGTCTCCAGCATCGCGCGCCACCGCACCCGCGGGCCGAACACGCCGTGGCCCGCCACGCTGGCCCACGCCCGGTCGGCGGCGGTCAGCAGCGCGTGCACGGGTTGACCGTCGACGTTGTGGTGGATCAGCACTTTGGGCAGCCGCTCGGCGAGGTCAGAGGGGCGCTCGATCGCGAACGGGTCGCAGGCCAGGGTCAGGCTTGTCGGCCCATCGGCGTCGAGCAGCACCCAGCAGCAGCGCCTGCCCAGCTCGTCGCAGGTGCCATCGACGATGAGCCCGCCGGGCGCCAGTTGCCGCTGCATCGTCGACCAGGCCTGCGCGACTGCGTCGACCGGGTACTGTCGCAGCACGTTGAACGCCCGCACCAGGACCGGATGCATGCCCGCCAACTCGAAACCGCCGAGGCCGAATTCGACCGAGTCGGTGACCGCGGTGCGCGCCGTATGCACCCGCTCGGGATCGATCTCCAGGCCGATCACGCGAATGTCGTTGCGCACCAAGCGAAGCCGCGCCGCCAGCTCCAGCGTCGTGACCGGCAGCGCGCCATAGCCGAGATCGACGACGAGCGGATCCTCGGCGGAGAGCAACGTCGCGCGGACCCGCGGCGCGTGGACGAGCCAACGATCGCTGCGACGCAACCGGTTGTAGCCGGTGGTGCCCCGCGTCAGCTGACCGATTGGCCCGCTCATGACCCGATTCTAGGGAGCGACGACGGCGACTCCGCGACCCACGCCGTCTTGACCGTCAGGCGTTCTCGGCGATCCACACCGTCGTGAAGCGCTGCTCGGCGATCAGCAGATCCACCAGTTGACTGCCGATGAAGTTCTCGATCTTGCCGCCGACGAGCGGCACCCGAACCTCCACCTCGACGGTGAACTCCAGCCGTGAACCGGGGCCCGCCGGTGCCAGTGCCGCGGTGCCGGTCAAGCCGGCTGGTGCGCCGGGAATCGACCCCTTGACCGTCGCGCCGGCCTTCCCGTCGCGGACCGGGCTCCAGGTCTCTTCGCGCACGAAGCTCAGGTCGCCGCGATGGAACTGGGTCACCACACCGGGCAACCGGTCCGCCCGCAGCGTTTGGGTCGTGACCACGTCGATGCCGCCGTGCTCGTCGACCACCATGGAGTCCAGCGAGTAGTCGTCGGCGCCGGAATCGGTCAGCCGCGCCAGCCAGTAGCGTTCGTCGCTGAAAGCCCGGTGGACCTGTTCGACGCTGCCCCCGTACTCGGCGGCCATGTCGAATGAACGCGGCATAGCTGGTCAGGCTACCGTTACCGCCCGTGGTGAGTTCGCAACCCGGGGGCGCCTTGGTCGAGGAGGCGGTGCCGCTCGCACCGCTGACCACGCTGCGCGTCGGCCCCGTTGCGCGGCGACTGATCGCGTGCGACACCACCCAGAAAGTGATTGACGTGGTCCGCGATCTCGGCCCGGATGACGACGCGCTGGTGCTGGCGGGCGGCTCGAACGTGGTGATCTGTGACCAGCTGACCGACCTGTCCGTCATCTACCTCGCGAACACCGAGATCACCGTCGATGGCAACCTGGTTCGCGTCGAGGCCGGCGCGGTGTGGGACGACGTCGTGGTGACCTCGCTGGCGCACGGGCTGGGCGGGCTGGAGTGCCTGTCCGGGATCCCGGGATCCGCCGGCGCGACACCGGTGCAGAACGTCGGCGCGTACGGCGCGGAGGTGGCCGACACCATCCGACGGGTGCGGCTACTGGACCGTCGCACCGGGAAAGACCGTTGGGTCACCCCCGACGCGCTGCGGTTCGGCTACCGCACCAGCGTCCTCAAACGCGCGCACGACGCGATCGTGCTCGAAGTGGAGTTCGCCCTGGACCCCGACGGGCACAGCGCGCCGCTGCGCTACCGCGAACTGGCCACCGCGCTGGGCGTCGAGCAGGGATCGCGCGCCGATCCGCTCGCTGTGCGTGAGGCGGTGCTGACCCTGCGCTCGAGCAAGGGCATGGTCATCGACATCGGCTCGGAAAACCCGGATCACGACACCTGGAGCGTCGGGTCGTTCTTCACCAACCCCGTCGTCACGCCCGCCGAGTTCGAGCGGATCCGCGCCCAGCACGACGGGCCGGTGCCGAACTATCCGGCGCCCGACGGTGTCAAGCTCGCCGCGGGTTGGCTCGTCGAGCACGCCGGCTTCGGCAAGGGGTACCCGGGCGAGGGTGCCTCCGTGCGGCTGTCGACCAAGCACGCGCTGGCGCTCACCAATCGCGGCGGCGCCACCACCGCCGAGGTGATCGCGCTGGCCAGGACGGTACGCGACGGTGTTCTAACAAGATTCGGGATCGAACTCACAGCCGAGCCTGATCTGATCGGCTGTTCGCTGTAGGTACGCTGGGTTCACGTGAGTACCGGGGAACCCCTGCCGTCGTTCAACCGACGCCGCGCCCTGACCGCACTGGCGGTCGGTGTCGTCGCGCCCGGGGCCCTGGCCGCCTGCATGGCCAACGGCGACGAACCGTCCGCGCAGGACGCCCCCGCAGCGCCCACGCTGAACTTCAAGCCTGCCGACGGCGCCACCGACATTTCGCCGACCGAGCGCGCCGGCGTCGAGGTCAGCAACGGCTGGTTCCAGCGGATCACCCTGACCAACCCCGACGGCAAGGTCGTCGCCGGCGCGCTCAACCGCGACCGCACCGAGTTCACGATCACCGAACCGCTGGGCTACGGCGCCGAGTACACCTGGACGGGTTCGGTGGTCGGCCGCGACGGCAAGGCGGTGCCGGTCGACGGATCGTTCTCCACGATCGACCCCAGCACCCAGGTAAGCGGTCAGTTCCAGCTCGCCGACGGTCAGGTCGTCGGGGTGGCCGCCCCGGTCATCATCCAGTTCGACGCCTCGATCAGCGACAAGGCGGCGGTGGAGAAGGCGCTCAAGGTGACCACCGAGCCGCCCGTCGAAGGCAGCTGGGCGTGGCTGCCCGACGAGGTCGGCGGGTCCCGTGTGCACTGGCGCACCCGCGAGTACTACCCGGCCGGTACCAAGGTGCACGTCGACGCCAAGCTCTACGGCGTGCCGTTCGGCGACGACGCCTACGGCGCGCAAGACGCGACGCTGACCTTCGAGATCGGCCGTCGCCAGGTCGTCAGGGCCGAGGCGTCGTCGCACCGCATCCAAGTGCTCGACGGCAACGGCGCGGTGATCATGGACTTTCCGTGCAGCTACGGCGAGGGTGACCTGGACCGCAACGTCACCCGCAGCGGCATCCACGTCGTCACGGAGAAGTACGAAGACTTCTGGATGACCAACCCCGCAGCCGGTTACGCCAACATCCACGAGCGATGGGCGGTGCGGATCTCCAACAACGGCGAGTTCATCCACGCCAACCCGGCCAGCCTCGGTTCGCAGGGCAGCAGCAACGTCACCAACGGCTGTATCAACCTCTCGGAGTCCGACGCCGAGCAGTACTTCCACACCGCCGTCTACGGCGATCCCGTCGAGGTCACCGGGACCCGCATCGAGTTGTCGTACTCCGACGGCGACATCTGGGACTGGGTGGTGCCGTGGGACGAGTGGAAGGCGATGTCGGCGCTGTCGGAGCAGAACGGACCGGATATTCCGAGCACCGCGCCCGCGACGCCCTCGGGCGCGCCGCAACCGGTCAACGGCCGCCCCGGCCGCTAGTTCATTGACGCAATGTCGCGCTGAGAACGCCGCCGCGGCTATATATGCGCGGTGTCGCTGTCAGGCTGACATTGCGATCGGCTAGCGCCGGTTGAAGCGGGATCCACTGGCGCCGCTGACCTGATCGCGCGGCCGCACGACGATCAGATCCAGGTCGACGTGCGACGGTCGGCTGGCGACGAACCCGATGATCTCCGCGATGTCTTCGGCCAGCAGCGGGGTGACGCCCTCGTAGACCTTGGCGGCGCGTTCCTGGTCGCCCTCGAACCGGTTCAGCGAGAAGTCGGTCTTCACCATGCCGGGCGCAACTTCGGTGAGCCGCACGGGTTTTCCGAGCAGCTCACTGCGCAACGTCCGATGCAGCACGCCTTGGGCATGCTTGGCGGAGGTGTACCCGCCGCCGTTGTCGTAGATCTCCACCGCGGCGATCGAGGTGACCGTGACGATCAACCCGTCGCCGGAGTCGATCAGCCTCGGCAACAGCGCGCGGGTCACCAGCAGGGTGCCGAGGACGTTGGCCTCCCACATCCAGCGCCAGTGCTCGATGTCGGCCTCGGCCACCGGATCCAGTCCTCGCGCGCCTCCGGCGTTGTTGACCAGCACCGAAACCTGCCCGGGTACCCGGTCCAGCGCCTCAGCCAGCGCCGACACCGCCTCGGTGGACGTGACGTCCGCCACGATCGCGGTGCCGCCGATCTCTTCGGCGAGGGCGTCGATGGGCTGCTGGCGACGGGCTACGCAGACGACGTGAAAACCTTGTGCGGCAAGGGTTCTCGCGGTGGCCGCGCCGATGCCTGCGCTGGCGCCGGTGACCACCGCGACTCGACTGTCGGTCCGGGGTGTCGTCATCTGCCCAACTTTAGTTGGCGTGCTAAGTTCACCGTGTGCTGTCCAGTCAGGCCTGTTCCCGGCGTGCGTGTTGTTGTCGCGCACTTCGCCGCGCCTGACTGACCCCGGACAACCGCTGTCCTGCTGAGTCGCCGGGTGTGGCCCGAGAACCCACCGGCCGACCTCTCCGAAGGACAAGCAGATGCGCACTTCCGTCACCACCACTCTTCCCGCGAAGCCGTCGGTCCGCAGCGCCCAGCACGCCAAGCGCGCGCTGTTGGCCCGTCGGCACGTCGTCGCGCCGGCGCTGAAGGTGGCCGACGCCGCCGCCGCGTCGGTGTTCAGTGCGGCCCGCGTGCGCGGGCCCATCGCCCGTGACGTCATCGCCCAGGTCACCGGCCTGAGCATCGCGACCGTCAACCGCCAGGTCACCGCCCTGCTCGAAGCCGGTGTGCTGCGGGAACGCGCCGACCTCGCGGTTTCCGGCGCGATCGGCAGGCCTCGCGTGCCCGTGGAGGTGAAGCACGAACCGTTCCTCACGCTGGGGATCCACATCGGCGCCCGCAGCACCAGCATCGTGGCCGCCGACCTCCTCGGTCGCACCCTCGACGTCGTCGAAACGCCTACTCCGCGGGCCCCGCAGGCCGCCGCGCTGGCGTCGCTGGCCGACAGCGCCCGCCGTTACCTGGGCCGCTGGCATCGCCGCCGCCCGCTCTGGGTGGGCGTGGCGGCCGGCGGCGTCGTCGACAGCACGACCGGTTACCTCGACCATCCGCGGCTCGGCTGGTCCGACGCGCCGGTCGGGCCTGTACTCGCCGAGACCCTCGGTCTACCGGTGTCGGTCGCCTCGCACGTGGACGCGATGGCCGGGGCCGAACTGCTGCTCGGGGGACGCAGGCAGGCGTCGGACACGTCGACGAGCCTGTACGTCTACGCCCGCGAGACCGTCGGCTACGCGCTGTCGATCGGCGGCCGGGTGCACTCGCCGGCCAGCGGACCCGGCACCATCGCCGCGCTGCCCGCGCACTCCGAATTGCTCGGCGGCACAGGGAAACTGGAGTCCACGGTCAGTGACGAAGAGGTGCTGATCGCCGCTCGCAGGGCGCGCATCATCGCCGCCGATGGGCCTGGCTCGACGATGCAGGTGCTGTTCAAGATCGCTCGCCAAGGAAACCGGCCCGCGCAGGAACTGCTGGCCGAACGCGCGCGGGTGCTGGGGGAGGCCGTCGCGTTGCTGCGCGACATGCTCAACCCCGACGATCTGGTCGTCGGCGGTCAGGCGTTCACCGAATATCCCGAGGGCATGAGCGTCGTGGAGACCGCGTTCGCGCAGCGATCGGTGATGGCTGCCCGCGAGATCCGGCTGACCGTCTTCGGTAACCGCGTTCAAGAGGCCGGCGCGGGTGTGGTGTCGCTCGGCGGCCTGTACGCCGACCCGATCGGCGCCATGCGGCGGGCGCAGCGCCGGGAGGCCACCGAAGCCAGTGCGTGACGGGGCGGCTGCGGGCGCGGTGTAGACATGACTGTGTGCGCCTAGCAACGGAACTGCCCCGACGCGTAGCCGTGCTGTCGGTGCACACGTCGCCGCTGGCCCAGCCCGGCACCGGCGATGCCGGCGGCATGAACGTCTACGTGCTGCAGAGTGCGCTGCAGATGGCTCGCCGCGGTGTCGAGGTCGAGATCTTCACCCGCGCGACGTCGTCGTCTGACCCGCCGACCGTGCGGGTGGCGCCCGGTGTGCTGGTGCGCAATGTGGTCGCCGGGCCGTTCGAGGGGCTGGACAAATACGACCTGCCCACGCAGTTGTGCGCCTTCACCGCGGGGGTGCTGCGCGCCGAGGCGACGCACGAACCCGGCTACTACGACATCGTGCACTCGCACTACTGGCTGTCCGGTCAGGTCGGCTGGCTGGCCCGCGACCGCTGGGCCGTCCCGCTGGTGCACACCGCGCACACCCTGGCCGCGGTCAAGAACGCCGCGCTGGCCGACGGCGACTCGCCCGAACCGCCGCTGCGCGCGGTCGGTGAGCAGCAGGTCGTCGACGAAGCGGACCGGTTGATCGTCAACACCGAACATGAAGCGCAGCAACTGATCTCGATGCACAACGCGGATCCGGCGCGGATCGACGTCGTGCACCCGGGTGTCGACCTGGAGGTGTTCACGCCGGGGGATCGGAAAGCCGCGCGTGCCGCGCTGGGGCTGGCCGCCGACGACCGGATCGTCGCGTTCGTGGGCCGCATCCAGCCGCTGAAGGCGCCCGACGTGGCATTGCGCGCGGCCGCCAAGCTGCCCGGGGTGCGCGTGCTGGTGGCGGGCGGTCCGTCGGGCTCGGGCTTGTCTGCGCGCCCCGGCACGGGCGGCCTCTCGATGCCCGACGGGTTGGTTCGGCTGGCCGACGATCTGGGTATTTCGGACCGGGTGACGTTCCTGCCGCCGCAGTCGCGCGAACAGCTGGTCAACGTGTACCGGGCCGCTGATCTGGTGGCGGTGCCCAGCTATTCGGAGTCCTTCGGCCTGGTCGCCGTCGAAGCGCAGGCGTGCGGCACGCCGGTGGTGGCCGCGGCGGTCGGTGGGTTGCCGGTCGCGGTGCGCGACGGCGTCACCGGGATCCTGGTCGACGGCCACGACGACGGCGACTGGGCGCACGCCATCGGCGATCTGCTGCAGCGTGCCGACGGCATGAGACCCGCCGCGATCGCCCACGCCGCCACGTTCTCGTGGTCCCGCACCGTCGATGCGCTGCTGGCCAGCTACGGCCGTGCGATCGGCGATTACCGGGCACGCCACCGGTCACGCGACGGCGGCGCGCGCCGCACCGGCCGGCGGTTCTCGCGGCGGCGGGGCGTGCGGGCATGAGCACCCACGCCGCGAAGGTCATCGAGGATGCGTGCAAGGAGAACGGCCTGGTCTGCACGCACCACGAGGGCGCGCACGGCGGATTGCCCGGCATCATCGTCGAACTGCCCGGCGAAAGACGGCTGAAGACCAACACGATCCTGTCCATCGGCGAACACTCGGTGCGCATCGAGGCGTTCGTCTGCCGTAAACCCGACGAGAACCACGAGGGTGTGTACCGGTTCCTGCTCAAGCGCAACCGCCGGCTCTACGGGGTGGCCTACACGCTCGACAACGTCGGCGACATCTATCTCGTCGGCCGGATGTCGTTGGAATCGGTCACCTCCGAAGAGGTCGACCGCGTGCTCGGCCAAGTGCTCGAAGCCGTCGACAACGACTTCAACACGTTGCTGGAGTTGGGTTTTCGCTCGTCGATCCAGAAGGAGTGGGAGTGGCGGGTGTCGCGCGGCGAGTCGTTGAAGAACCTGCAGGCGTTCGCCCACCTGATCGACGACGACGACGCGGACTGACCCTTCGCCCAAACCTACGTTTTGGCGGCTTTTCTCGACAGAATCCCGCCATTTCGTCGGTCTCGGTACGGGCAGAAGTCGATCCGTCTGCCGTGAGAAGATTTCGGCATGGGTGACTGCACGCTGATTCTGCTTCGCCACGGCGAGAGCGACTGGAACGAGAAGAACTTGTTCACCGGCTGGGTCGACGTCGACCTCACCGAGAAGGGTCGCGCCGAAGCAGTGCGGGCCGGTGAGCTGATCAAGGAGCTCGACCGGCAACCCGACGTGGTCTACACCTCGTTGCTGCGCCGCGCGATCACCACCGCCAACCTGGCCTTGGACAAGGCCGACCGGCACTGGATCCCCGTGCACCGCGACTGGCGGCTCAATGAGCGGCACTACGGCGCGCTGCAGGGGCTGAACAAGGCCGAGACCAAAGGCAAATACGGCGAAGAGCAGTTCATGGCGTGGCGGCGCAGCTATGACACCCCACCGCCGCCGATCGAGCCCGGCAGCACCTACAGCCAGGACGGCGACCCGCGCTACGCCGACGTGCCCGGCGGCCCGCCGCGTACCGAGTGCCTCAAGGACGTGGTCGAACGGTTCGTGCCGTACTACACCGAGACGATCGAACCGGACCTGCGGGCGGGTAAGACGGTGCTGATCGCCGCGCACGGCAATTCGCTGCGTGCGCTGGTCAAGTACCTCGACGGCATGTCCGACGAGGATGTCGTGGGGCTCAACATCCCGACCGGCATCCCGCTGCGCTACGACCTGGACTCCGATCTCAAGCCGACCGTCATCGGCGGCACCTACCTCGATCCCGAAGCCGCAGCCGCGGGCGCCGCCGCCGTCGCGTCCCAGGGCGCGAAATAGGGCGGATAGGGCGAACAACGGGTTAACAGACGAAGGCCGGGGCCCGAATTTCCTTCTTTCCTTGTGTGACTTGTCCCGATTCGGCCGCACGCTGCTGGGATGACGTTCACCGGGTGCGTACGATTTCCGCGTGAGTGTCGTTTCGGCACTGCTGCTCGCAGCGGTGGTCGCACTGCTCGCTCTGGTGACCGGTGTGGCCCTCGGAGCGGGGCTGGCGCCCCGCCTGAGGGAACGTCGGCAGCGTCGGGCCAGCGCGCAGGCCGGCATCACCGTCTCGCAGATGCTCTCCCACATCGCTTCGCGGTCACCCACGGGAATCGTGGTGGTCGACCACTTCCGTGACGTCGTGTACGCCAACGACCGAGCCCGGGAGCTGGGCCTGGTCCGAGACCGGCTGCTCGACGAGCGGGCCTGGCGCGCGGCTGAACGCACGCTGTCCACCGGCGAGCCCACCGAAGTCGACCTCGCGGGGAACAAGCGGGCCAACCCCGGCCGGTCCGGGCTCTCGGTGCGTGGCCACGTTCGGCTGCTGACCGAACAGGATCGCCGGTTCGCGGTCGTCTACGTCGACGACCAGTCCGAGCACGCCCGGATGGAAGCCACCCGCCGCGACTTCGTGGCCAACGTCAGCCACGAGCTCAAGACCCCGGTCGGCGCGATGGGCGTGCTGGCCGAGGCGCTGCTCGCGTCGGCCGACGACCCCGCGACCGTGCGCCGGTTCGCCGAGAAGATGGTCGCCGAGTCCAACCGGCTGGCCAACATGGTCGGCGAGTTGATCGAGCTGTCCCGTCTGCAGGGTGCCGAGGCCCTGCCGGCCCTGGACGCCGTCGACGTCGACACCGTGGTTGCCGAGGCGTTGTCCCGCCACAAGGTGCCCGCCGACAACGCCGACATCAGGATCACCACCGACGCGCCGACCGGTTTCCGCGCGCTGGGCGACCAGTCGCTGCTGGTGACCGCGATCGCGAACCTGGTGTCCAATGCGATCGCCTACTCGCCGCACGGGTCGTCGGTCTCGATCAGCCGCAGGCGGCGCGGAGACACCATCGAGATCGCGGTCACCGACCGCGGTATCGGCATCGCCCGAGAGGACCAGGAGCGGGTGTTCGAGCGATTCTTCCGCGTCGACAAGGCGCGCTCCCGGGCCACCGGCGGCACCGGGTTGGGGTTGGCGATCGTCAAGCATGTCGCGGCCAACCACAACGGAAGCATCCGGCTGTGGAGTCAGCCGGGTACGGGATCGACGTTCACACTGTCGATTCCGGCCTACCCCGATCATGAATCGGACGAACGAGAGGACCAGCGAGACCAATGACCAGTGTGCTGATCGTGGAGGACGAGGAGTCCTTGGCCGATCCCCTGGCCTTTCTGCTTCGCAAGGAGGGGTTCGAGGCCACCGTCGTCACCGACGGGCCGACCGCCCTCGCCGAGTTCGAACGCGCCGGCGCCGACATCGTGCTGCTCGACTTGATGCTGCCCGGTATGAGCGGGACGGACGTGTGTAAGCAATTACGTTCGCGCTCAAGTGTTCCGGTGATCATGGTGACCGCCCGCGACAGCGAGATAGACAAGGTGGTCGGACTGGAGCTCGGCGCCGACGACTATGTCACCAAGCCCTACTCGGCGCGCGAGCTCATCGCCCGTATCCGTGCGGTGCTGCGGCGCGGCGCCGACAACGACGACATCGGCCTCAGCGACAGCGTCCTAGAGGCCGGGCCCGTCCGGATGGACGTCGAGCGTCACGTGGTGTCGGTGAACGGGGAGCCGATCACGTTGCCGCTCAAGGAGTTCGATCTGCTCGAATATCTGATGCGCAACAGCGGCCGGGTGCTGACCCGCGGCCAGCTCATCGACCGGGTGTGGGGCGCCGACTACGTCGGCGACACCAAAACCCTTGATGTGCATGTCAAGAGGTTGCGGTCGAAGATCGAGGCGGACCCCGCGAACCCGGTGCACCTGGTCACCGTCCGCGGCCTCGGCTACAAGCTCGAGGGCTAGCCGCCCTCGGATTTCGGTGTAGTTGGCAGCGGTGAGCGCGACCAACTACACCGGATCTCGCGTGCGCAAAAGTGGATCTAGACGAGGGGTATCCGGTACCTCAGGTATCTAGTACTATCTGTATGGGTAATGCATGTTGGCCCGCTCGCAGATGGGAAACAGCACGTGACGACGATTCCGCGCAACACCCGGGATGAATCCCTCGGCGCTCGGCTCGGGCGATGGGCCGACGAATGGCGACAGATGGCGGCCGTTTCTTTGTCGTCGTCGGGCGGCCCGAAGGCCGGTCAGATCTACGACATCGTCGGCACTCAGAATCTGTACGGCGAGGAATCGCTGTTCATCAACTTCGGCTATTGGAAGAACGGTCCGGCGACCCTGGACGAAGCGAGTCGCGACTTGGCTCGGTTGCTCGCGCGCGACGCCAACTTCAACCCATCTGACACGATCGTGGACTGCGGCTGCGGTTACGGCGACCAAGACATGTTGTGGATCAACGAGTTCGGCCCCGAACACATCACCGGAGTAAACGTCGCTGCCGAACAGGTCGCAATCGCGACGCGGCGGGTGGCCGAAGCGGGGTTGGCGGACAGGATCGGCTACGTCAACGCCTCCGCGACCGATCTGCCGTTCGAGGACGAATCGAGCACCAAGGTGGTGGCGCTGGAATCCGCCTTCCACTTCCCGTCGCGAGTGGATTTCTTCGCCGAGGCGCTGCGGGTGCTACAGCCCGGCGGCCTTCTGGTGACGGCCGACATCGTGCCCACGCGCACACCACTGACAGCGCCGGCCCGCCGCGAGGTTGCGCGTCGCGGCTGGCGGGGTGCGCCCCGATGGGCGGTCGCGGCGGCGGCCGACCTTGCCGGGTATTGCGATCTCCTGCAGTGCATGGGTTTTGTGGATGTGCAGACACGACCCATCACCGATGACGTCTATGCCCCGCTGGGCAGGTTCCTGACGAAGAGATTGCGCGACGCCGACATGCGGCATGTGAACCCTGTCGTCCGTTATTCGTTCACGCCCTTGGGTTTTCGGCTGAGCGCACACTTCTCGGATTACATTGTGGCCGTGGCGGCCAAGGCATAGGGGATCGCGATGGAATCGGTATCGGATCTTGTGGGCGGTCACGAGAAAGAGGCCTCCGTGGGACCACGGGTCACCTACCGCGTGGTGCGCAACGGCGACATCGACATCGCCGTTTACGAGCAAGGCAATCGGGCCGGCGAGACAGTGCTGTTATTGCACGGATGGCCGGACTCGCACGACATGTGGAACTCCGTCACGCCACATCTGATCGATCGGTTCCACGTGGTGACCGTCGACAACCGCGGACATGGGCAGTCGTCGAACCCGAAGAGCTATCGAGAGTTCAAGCTGGCAGCCCTCGCCAGCGACTACCTCGCCGTCATCGATGCAGTCGGCGACGGCAAACCGGTCCACGTGCTCGCCCACGACTGGGGCAGCGTCGCGATGTGGGAGGCCGTGTGCGATCCGACCGCGCAGCACAAGATCGCCTCTTTCACGTCGGTTGCGGGCCCCAACGCCGCGCACCTGACGATGTGGGCGCGGCACCGACTGTCTCGGCCGACGCCAAAGAATGTCGCACATGTGCTAGCTCAGGTGGCTTCGCTTCTCTACATGGCGTACTTCGCATTGCCGCTCGTCCCGAATGCGTTCTTCCGGATGACAATGACCGCCGAGCGTTGGCGCACAGGGCTTTCCCGCGTCGAGGGGGCCGACGCAAACCAGATCTCGCTAGGCCCCACCTTCGACCGGGACATCGGCAACGGGTTGCGCATTTACCGGGCCAACATCTTGTCCGCCCTCAAACCGCGGGAGCAGTTCACCCAAGTTCCGGTGCAGGTGATCGTCGGGACGAATGATCCCGCAGTCCGCGCGGCCAGTTACTCCGACGAACTCAAGTGGGCTCCCGCGGTTTGGCAGCGGGTGGTGCGCGGCGGGCACTGGTTGCCGTTTTCGCACCCCGAGCTGTTGGCGACCGCGACGACCGAATTGATCGACGCGGTCTCCGGGCTGCCTCCGACGCGGGGGCTGCGCCGAGCCGAGATGGGCAGGAAGCGAAGGCCGTTCGATGACCAACTCGTGGTGATCACCGGTGCAGGCAGTGGCATCGGCCGAGAGACCGCCATTGCCTTCGCCCGCGACGGTGCCGAGGTCGTCGTCTCGGACGTCAACCTGGCATCGGCGAAGGAGACGGCCGCGCTGATCGGCGAGCTCGGCGCTGACGCCCACGCCTATCAACTGGACGTCTCCGACGAGGCGGCGGTCGTCGCTCATGCCGAGCAGGTAGTGGCCGCGCACGGAGTACCCGACGTGCTGGTCAACAACGCCGGCGTGGGCCAGGCCGGTCGGTTCTTGGCGACGACGTCCGACGAGTTCAAGCGCGTGCTCGACGTCAACCTGTATGGCGTTGTCAACGGCTGCCGCGCGTTCGGGCCGAAGATGGTCAGCCGCGGTCTCGGCGGGCACATCGTGAACCTGTCCAGCATGGCCGCCTACACACCGCAGCAGGGCTTCACCGCTTACTCGACCAGTAAGTCCGCGGTATTCATGTTCTCCGACTGCCTACGCGCCGAGTTGGCGTCCGCAGGTATCGGCGTCAGCGCGATTTGCCCAGGCATCGTGCACACCAACATCGTTCGCAGTTCAGTGGTGTCGGGCCTCTCCGAGCCGGAGGCCGAAAAGAAGCTTGCGACGGTCGATCGCGCGTATCGACTCCGCCGCTACGGTCCCGACAAGGTCGCCAAACAGATCGTCGCGGCGGTGCGCAAGAACAAGTCCGTCGTCCCGGTGACGCCCGAAGCGCGGCTACAGTACCTGGCGCACAGGCTGGCCCCGGGTATCGGTCGGATCGCCGCCAGGAAGGTCGCCCTAGGGTAGTGACGTGTGCTACTGCGGGCGCCAAGGGGCGGCCGAAACCCGTTGCGCGTCCGGCCATATCGCCATCGCTGCCGGTGACGCGCAGAAGACGTCCTGGGCTCTCTCGATGTCCATACGGATCATGCCCAGACCCTCTTGTTGGTGCGTACGGCAGCTCACCGTGCGCACCTCCCCGGTGTGGAGGTCGATGTCCTCGGCCTGAAGGGTCAACGTGACCGCGACGGTGAACCCGGCGCCGGTAGGCACGTAGAAGGTGAGATCGCGGCTGGTCAATGCGCCCCAATTGGTGACGACGTAGCCGTCGCCGCTGGGGTAGACGGCTTGCCCCTCCATCTGAGTTCGTTCGAAATACGCCCGGTCCCCCTCTGCGCGCCACACGGAAAACCGGGTGTTCGAGCCACTGTTGTACGACCGGCGAGCGATGGGCACTATAATTTCCTCGCGGCCGTCGCCGTCGAGATCCTCCAGGCCGACCGGCGCCGGGTCGGAGGGCTCGGTGACCTCGTTGATGGTCTGAGTGACGGTGCCGGACCCGTCGGTGACCTCGATCTTCACCGCCAACGGTGGCGCCGAGGGGCCGCCGGTACTCCAGTAGGTCACGTCGAACGCCAAACCCCTCCGATCCGTGGAAATGAGCCGGCAGTCCTCGTGCCCCATCGGTTCGGCGGGGTTGATCATCGTCTTGTGGTGAGCGCAACGAGGCAAGGTGTCGTCCGCGCTAACCGGCGGGCAGCAGACGATCACCGCCGCGGTTACCGCCGTCGTTCCGACCAGCGCGCGAAACATCGTGCTACCGCGGGGGAGTCGGTCGGCCGGGAGTCGGGCCGGGCTCAGCTGGAGGACCCGGTTGACTGGGCAGCACCTGATCGGCGTTGGCGGCCTTGCTCCCGGTCTTGGGGCCGATGTCGGAAACCTGCCACGTGTCACCCGCCTTGTTGACGGTGATCTGCAAGAGAACTATCGACACCCGAGGCTCCGGATTCTGCAAATTCCTGGTGGTCTGGCTGGCCGACACCACCACTTGGTAGACATCCCCGGGCTGTGGGGTCACCTCCGTCGCCAGCACTTCACCGGTCGAGGTGACCTGCGCCTGAAGCATCACGCCCTTCAGCAAGTCTTCGGCATTGATGTACTTGTCCTTCAGCGCGTCGGACACGCCCTCCTCGACCGATCGGAAGAACGCGTCGGGGTCTTTGAACGAATACGTCAACGATTTGAGCGCGTAGTCCTTCGCCAGCTGTGCGGCGGCCGCGCGGTTGGCCTCTTCCTGACGCATCGCCGAGAGCTGGTCCGCGGCGTTCTTGTACTGGAGATAACCGAACACACCGACGCCGATGAGAACGATGAGCAACACAGCGGCAACCCATTGCCAGGGATTCCGGCGGGAGGACGCCGGCTTGTGACCTTCGTCGACGGGCGCGGGCTTCTCGGCGACCTTGTCTACCTTGTCGTGCGTCTCCTTGGCGGTGCTCTCCTCCTCGACCGTGGCGCCTTCGTCGACGTCGTCTTCGGAGCTGTCTGCCATGTCCGCCTCACTCGTTGTTCTGATTGTCATGATGCCCCCTTACGGCTGTGGCCATTCTGGAACGAGAAGTTGAAGACGCATGGCGCCTTCGTCGTTGAACGTGGACTTCCAGAAGTCGAGCCAATGTCCGGCGTCGATTTCGACATCGCGGATGGGTGCCGTCGCCGGTTCGAGAACGGTGGCGAAGGTACTCAAGGGCCCGGCGAGCAGTTCGATGTATTGGCTGATCTTGTCGACGAGGGATTCGATGGCTCCGTCGTCGCCGAACATGTCGGTGCCCAGCTGCGACAGGCTGTCGAATTCGCGGATCAGACGGACGAATTCGGGAACCGCGCTGGGCAGGATATGGCCGGTCTCGGAGAAGACCGCGCCCACCTTCAGGTCGCCCATCCCGGTGGTAAGTGTGGACAGGTTGCCGAAGAGCGTGTTGAGCAGTTGCTTGTTCTCCTGCACCATTCGGGCGTAGAGACCTGCCGTCGTCGCCAACGAATCGAGGGTCTCGTCGTTGCCGGTGATCGCCTCCGCGAGATTGGTCACCACGGTGCGCAAGTCCTCATGATTCAGCGCCGAGAACAACGCGTTACCGCGGGCGAGGATGTCGCTCACCGTGACGGCGCTTGTCACCCGGTCGGCAGGTATCACCGCACCGTCCGACAAGTAGGGCGGCGCAATGACTTCCGGTTTGAAGTCGATGTACTGTTCACCGGCCACGGAGAGGGCTTCGACGCTGATCGGGCTGTCGACGGGGACCGGATGTTCGCTGTCGAGATCAATAGCCACCGCCAAACCGGCAGGGGTGGCCTGGATGCCGGTGACCCGTCCGACCTTGATGCCGCGCATCGTGACATCGGATGTCGAGAGCAGGCCGCCGGAAGCTTCGAGCATCAACTGTATCCGGGTGACCTGCTTCGTCGGACCCATATCGAGCACCCCGAGGGACATGTAGCCGGCGCCGATCAACGTGATGATTGCGAGGATCACCAGCGTCGCTCCTGCGTTGAACTTCATGGCGCGAGTAGCCCCATCGTCTGCATCCTGGTGATCACCTCGTCGGCGCGGGCCGCCGGATCCAGGCCGATCGACCCGTCCGGATTGTGCAGTCCGGTCACGGTGTAACGCGGCCCGCCCTTACGGAAGAAGCCGATGAGCTTGTCGCGGATGAGGTCGACCGTCTTGTCCATGATCGTCGGAATCGTGGTGTCGGCAGTGGCGACCGTGCCGATGAAAGGTGTTGCATGCGAGATCACCTGAAGTATCTCGGCGGTGTTCGGATCGATTGCCGGAGAGATGTTGCGGGCCAGCTTGCCTGCGTCTATCACAAGCTGCACGATGTTCAGCGTGACGCTGCCGAGTCCGATGAGCTTGTCGGGGCCTTCGGTAACGAGTCGGTCGAAGGTGTGGGTATTTTCCACCAAGCTGTTGCTGATGTTCCTGGCGCTTGCCAGGATCTCGTTGATGGTGTCCCGATTTGCCGCGAGGTCGTTCAGCGTTCCCGCAACCTTCTGCTGAACTTCGGTGATCTCGGCGGGGTCGCTCGGGAAGGCGTTGTTGAGCTTGATCACCGTGTCCTGCAAGGTGTTCAGTCCGCCACCGGACGCGAGGTCGGACACGGACCGCAGGACATCCTCGACGTTGTCAGCGGGGGCGGTGTTGCTCAACGGGATCGCGTCGCCATCGTGAAGCGTGGTCGGCGATGGATGGTCCGGTGTCAGCAGCGCGATGTAGATGTCTCCGAGCACCGTCGCTTGGCGCAGTTCAGCGCGGGTGTTCTGAGGCAGCCGGACATCCGATGAGATGTCGACGCTGGCCACCGCGGTGCTGCCGTCAAGCGCCACGTGATCGAGCACGCCGACCTGCACTCCGCCCGAATCCACCTTCGCCTTCGCAGGCAGATTCAGCACGCTGGAGAACTCAATCTTGATCCGGTACGCGTCACCCGGCACGTACGAGCCCGGCACGGGCAGGTCGGTCGGATCGAGTGAGCACGCGGGTGTCAGCGCCAGAGCCAGCGCGGTGATCACCGGGACACAAAGGCGTGCGGCGGTCATCCGAGGGCTCCGCCCAGGATGAGGTTGGTGAGACCGAGAGTGACGGGGTCCGACGCCGTCCCGGGTGCGCATGCGGAATTGGCTCCCGGTGTGTTGCGGGCCCGCAGTTCGGTGCAGATGGCGCTTGCCTGAGTCGGTGAGATCGCGACGCGCGGTGGGTAATACGTGACGTTGTGGGTGCCCCATGTGGGCTCGTAGATGTCGGAAAGCCAATTGGTGAACTGCGGAAGCGAGTTGAGGAACCCGAGTATGTGAGGGGTGTAGGCGTTGAGGAGGTCAGTGACCCAGGGGATTAGCTTGTCTGAGATGTTGTGGTAGACCCGCGGAGCGAACCGGTCGAGGGTGTCCTTCAATATCGGGAGCAGATGCACGAGCCTGCTCAACGCCGTTGCGAAGTGGTCGGAGAGGTTCTCTATCAACAGGGCCGTATCAGGCAGTGTCTTGATCACGACCGCGAATGTGTCCCAGTGCCGCAGCCAACCCGAGGTGAAGATCTCGCTGTTCTCCAGCAACTGCCGGTAGTCGGCGTCGGCCTTGTAGGGATCACCGACCATCGCGACGAGATTCTGCAGCGTCTGCTTGATGGTGACACCTGTGCCGTCCAAGGATCGGCTGGCCGCGGCCAGGCTGTCGTTGATCGCGGCCACGCCAGGCGCGCTGAACGGATCTTGGCCTGCCTCGCGGCCCAGGATGGCATCGGCGAGATCGCCGATCGCTGCGAAGGATTCGCTGATCCCGATCGGGGTCTTCGTGGACTTGATCGCAATACATTGCGGCCCGGTGAACTTGGGTCCACCGGCGTAGGGCTTGGTCAGCTCGACGTGGCGGTCGGTCACGATCGAGTCGCCGTAGGTGACTGCCCCGACGTCGGCGGGCAGGTCGAGATCCTTGCGGACGGTGAAGTCGACCCGGACGTGGTCGGGCTCGTTGGTGATCGCCGTGACCTCGCCGACTTCAATCCCGAGCAATTGCACCTTGTTGCCGGTGTACAGACCCGCCGCGTCGGTGAACTCGGCGCACATCGCACGGACGCCATCGATCTTCGGCAGCAACGTCTTCGCGCCGACGACCGCGGCGGCGACCACCGTCAACACGATCGCGGTGGTCGCAACGCCCACGAACTTGGCACGGAACCTGTCGCGGAGAAAGTGTAGGGGCCTCATCTCAGCACTGCCTGGTGATGTTGGGAATGCACACGTCCTCGCCAGGCATGAGCCGGTCGCTCTCGTCGATCACGACGCCGTTGCCGCTGAGCATCGGAACCACGATCCGCAGAATCTGGCCCAGGCCGTCGGCGGCTTCGCCGATCCGTTCGGGATGGCTGAACAGCGTGTCGAAAATGTCGTCGATGCCGTGGGCCACCGGCGCGACCTCATCGTGGTAGAACACCATCAACCGGTCGACGAGGCGCGCGAGTTCGGATAGCAGGCTGAAGAATTCGACGATCTCTACGGACTTCGTGGTGAGTCGGGCGCCCACGAGCGCGAACTGCTGCGCCATGACGACCAGTTGTTGTCGGCCGGCGACGAAAGCGCTGGAGTACTCGTTGAGGAAGTCGAGTCCGCGGTGGTAATCCGCGGTGACCTGGCTCAGCGACGTCGTCAGGGTGTTCGCGGTCTGGAGGACATCCCGCAACGCGTCGGGGTACTTGTTCGCCGCGTTGGCGACCTCGCTGAACGTGTCGTGGATGACGTCACCGTCGACCTCCTGAATCAGGGGTGTCGCCTCCTGGATGATGTCGTTGATCTCGAACGGGGTCGCCGTCTGTTGCGGAGGAATCACCTTGTCGCCCAACGGATGAATACCCTTGGGGTCGAGCGCCACGTAATGCCCGCCCAGCGGAGTGAGTAGCTTGACCTCCAGCGTGGAGTCCGAGCCGATCACGAGTGACTTCGTCACTTCGAAGGTCATCTTGACCACGGTGCCGTCCAGACCGATTGAGGTGACCTTGCCGACGGGTATTCCCGCGATGCGGATCTCGTCGCCGGGCCGCGCCCCACCCGAGCTTTCAAAGTGCGCGGTATAGCTGCGCTGCCCGAGGGGGTTGACATAGAGCGCACCGGCTGCGACCAGCGACACCGCGATGAGGAGGCTGCCGATGACACCGATCCGACGGCTGCGGGCGCCGGCGGCGTGCTCGTCGAGCAGGGCGGGGCGGTTGCGGCGGAAGAGCCTCATCGGCACACCACCAGGTTTTGTTCGGCGAAGGAGACGATGCCGATGCCTGGCAAGGTCACCTCGCCGTTGGAACACGTGAAACGCGGTACAGCGGGCCTGTCTTCGATGAGTTGGTTGCGCAGGCCCTGAATCAGGGACGGCACCAGCGACAGCCCGGCGATGATGGTCGGCGTCTGGGGGAACATCCGAGCGGTCAGGTCGTAGAACGGGACGGTCATACCGTCGAACGTGCGCTCGGTGTATTGCAGAATCTGGATCACGTTGCGCAGTGTCGGCACCGCTTCGTCGATGCCTTGACGGAATCCCTCGGCCTTGGCCGTCAGTCGGATCAGAACACCGTTGAGCGTCGTGATCAGGTCGAACAGTTGCTTCGATTTGCCGCCGAGGTCGACCGAGATTTCTCCGAGATTGCGGATCAGGGTGATGAAGACCGCTTGGCGATCGGCGGCGAATTTGGAGACCTCATCGAGGTCGCGCAGTACGGGCCCGATACCGGATTCGTCGCCTTGGATGAGCCGCAGCAGGTTCTCACCGAGCTGGTTGAACTCTGCCGGGTCCAAGGTACGGAAGATGGGCCGAAAACCGTTGAACAGCTTGGCCACATCGAACGACGGGATTGTCGAGCCGATCGGGATGGTGGAGCCCGCCGGTAGCAGGGCGCCCGGGGCATCGGGTTGGGCCAGTTCCAGATACCGCTGCCCGACGAGGTTCTGGTAGCGGACGGCAGCTACGGTCTCGCTGTACACGGGTTGACTGGCCACCACAGTGAACTCCACGTCGGCGTTGCGGCCGTTCAGTCGGATGGTCTTGACCTTGCCGACCTGGACGCCGGAGATCCGGACGTCGTCGCCGACGTAGAGGCCGGATACGTCGCTGAATGTCGCGGTGTAGGTGGACTCCGCGCCCTCGACGGGGTTGCGCAGCGCGGTGACGACGATGAGCGCGCACACCAAGGCGATCGCGGCAAACACTGTCAACGCGAGCGCGGATCGTGCGGTCTTGTTCACCGTCAGCCCCCCGGCGCCACAGGTGTCGGTGGTGCTGGCTGCTCGGCGGGCAGGGCAGCGGCCAGGCCGGGCATCGCGTCCAGGAGCACATCGATGCGCAGCCGGACCTTGCCGTCGATGATGGGGAAAGCTGCACTGGTCCGGTCGATCAGCCCCGATAGGCGATCGTAGGCCGGTGCCAGGCTGCCCAGCGCGTAGGTGGTAGGTGCGGCGACGTTGACGATGCCGTTGGCCATCGGTACGACCCAGTGATTGTTCTTGTTGAACAGATCGGCGACGAAGTTCAACAGGCCACTGACCTGAACGAGGATCGTGTTCGTCCGGTCGGTGCCCCCCGGCTGGACAAGGAACGTCAACTCGTCCAGGAGCTGGTTCAGCAGCCCGGCGAGCGGAACCAAGTCGTTGACGCCGTTGACGAACGACGCGATGACCGACAGCGACTGTGAGATCGGTACGGTCTGTGCGTCGACGAGGATCTTGGCGGTGTCGAAAACGGACCGAGCGGAAGGTTCGACGAGGTCGGCGTGCTTGCGCAGCGTCTCGATGATCCGGTCGACCGCGGGTGAATCCAGCACCGATGTGAGCTTGGTCCCCTCGCGCAGCAGCCCGGTGATCGACGAGGACCGCGCGTTGTCGCCGATCATCAAGGTCCGACCGGGTGCGAGCCGACCACCGCGTCCGCTACTCACGAGTTCGACTGCGGCCGTGCCGAATACGTTCGATGAGGTGAATTGGGCTCCGGTATCCGATTTCAACGCGGCGGCCTGTCGTGGGTCGAGCACGAGGGTCAGCTTCTGCCTGTTGTAGCCGATCGCCTCCAGCTTCTTCACCGAACCGATTGTGAGGCCCCGGAATTTCACCTCTGCGCCGGGCGTGAGGCCCTCACCGATCGAGTTGGCGACAACGGTGAGGTTGAACGCGGGCTCGTACTTCCCAGAGGCGAGCTGGACCAGCAGCGTGGTGGCCACGGCCAGGGCGGCGAACACGACCAGGCCCCGCAGCCGCAGTTTCGTTGGGCTGGCTGCTCGTCCGGACTCGTCGTGGAAGATCGGCATGGGCTACCCCGAGATCCGAACGCCAGGGTCGCGCCCCCAGAAGATGAGGGTGAGGATCATGTCGAGAATGACGATGGAGATGAGGCTGGCGCGGATGGCACGGCCCGACGAGGCGCCGACGCCTTCCGGCCCACCGGTGGCGTAGTAGCCCTGATACCCGTGAATGGCGATGATGACGGTGACGAAGATGATGGCCTTGAGGACCGAGAACAAGACGTCCGACGGTTGAATGAATGAGTTGAAGTAGTGGTAATAGGTGCCCGACGACTGGCCGTGCAGGACGTTGACCACCAGTGCGCAGGACAGGTAGCTGAGCAAGAGCGTGACCACGTAAAGCGGAACGATGGTGATGAAGCCCGCAATGACGCGGGTTGTCACCACAAACGGAATCGACCGGATGCCTTGGGCTTCCAACGCATCGATCTCCTCAGAGATCCGCATCGAGCCGATCTCGGCGGTCATCCGGCACCCCGCCTGCGCGGCGAATCCGATCGCGGCGATCATCGGTGCCATTTCGCGGGTGTTGGCGTAGGCGGAGACGAAGCCCGTCAACGGGCCCATGCCGACCATGTCGAGCGCGGCGAACCCTTCGATGCCGACCGAAGCCCCGATCGCGACACCCATGAACACCAGCACACCGATCGTGCCGCCGCCGACGATGATCGAGCCGTTGCCCCACGTCATGTCGACAAGCAGTGCGCCGGTTTGGCGACGATAGTTCTTCAGCGTCCTCGGCACGGCGCCAAGGACGAGGCCGAGGAACGTGGCCTGATGGCCGAGTCG
This sequence comes from Mycobacterium sp. IS-3022, assembly GCF_001500065.1. Classification (GTDB taxonomy): domain Bacteria; phylum Actinomycetota; class Actinomycetes; order Mycobacteriales; family Mycobacteriaceae; genus Mycobacterium. The sequence goes on along the minus strand of NZ_LQIN01000034.1, from coordinate 276,996 downwards.
TTCGGCCAGCGACATCGTCCCGCCCCCGATTCGCAGGGGTAGGCGGGCCGCCGCCCCGAAGGGAAGGAATTTCGACGGGGTGGCCATCAGCCCACCCTCGTCGGCAGGATCATGGTCACCAGCTGCGTGATGACCAGGTTCATCACGAAGACGGCGACGACGCCGACGACCACGGCGGCGTTGACCGCATCGGCCACTCCGCGAGCTCCGCCTCTGGTCTCGAGCCCCCGCTGACACGCGACGAGGATCGTCACCGCGCCGAAGATCCAGGTCTTGATCAGCGCGACCACGACATCGGCCACGTTGGCGAATGCGGCGAATGATGCCAGATAGCTTCCGGGCGTTCCTGATTGGAACGCGACGTTGATGAAGTAGCCGGCGCCAAGACCCATGAAGATGATGAAGACACACAGGAACGGCGCCACGAGCAGTATTGCGGCCAACCGCGGCGTGATCAGCCGGCGAACCGGGTCGATACCCATCACCCGCAACGCGTCGACCTCGTCGCGGATGGTGCGCGCGCCGAGGTCGGTGGTCACCGCCGAGCCCGCAGCACCGCCCAGCAGCAGTGCCGCGACGATCGGCGCGCCCTGGCGGATCACGCCCAGACCTCCGGCGGCGCCCGAGATGGCGGTCGCACCGACTTGCTGGATGATGCTCCCGACCTGAACGGCGACGATGACGCCGAACGGGATCGACACCAGGAGTGCGGGTATCGCCGTGACGCTGACAATGAACCAGGCCTGACCGATGGTCTCGCGCCACGGGTGGCGCAATCGGATCAGGTCGGTGATGAGGTAATAGAAGGCCTGCGCGCCGAGTTCGAGAAAGCGCCCCAGAGTCTTGAGCGACTTGTCGATCTGGCTCGTCCCGTAACGCACTGGCGTGGCCAAAGCCGTCGACAGTTGGCGGCCGACCTTAGGGCCGCCGTCCTCGCCACTCGCATCGACGTCGGTTGACTCGGCGGAAGGCGGTGGCGCGACGTCGATCTGCGTCACGTGCTCACCCCCTCGTTCACATGCCCCGTCAACCGGTCCCCGTCGACGACGATGACAGCTGCCACGCTTGCTCGCAGAGTGTCGAAGATGTCTACGTGCCCCTGGCTTTTCCGGATAGCCTCGCTATCTAGAATCCGGCGATCAGTGTGCTCGGTCACAATCGGCTCGGTCAAGGGATTCCGGAGCACTCTCAGGAATTCAGCCGGCGGATCCGCTCCAATCCACCGGTCCTGGGCGCGCCTCCCGCTAGGAAAAGCGCTCGTTTTCCTGGACAGATGCCGGCCTGGCGGGTTGGCGGCGCTGCGCCGTCCGTGGTGCGAGTCTGCACTCCGGTGCGGGTGGGAAATCGGCGGTCGGCAGTCCATGAGATTCTGAATAATACAACTATCCAAATAGCAACGCTACCGAAATTGTCGGAAAGATCCGCGGACATTCATGTTTGCTGTCGGTGACGTCAATAGAGCGCGCGACAGGCTTACTCCTTGCCGGGGCGGTTCTCCCAGTCGGCGATCGCCCGCCCGATGTCGGTCGCCGGCGGGTCGTCGTAGATCCACTCGCGCGCGATGCGATGCCAGTTGTTGGTCGCGACGAGCTGACCGAGGGCGCCGAAGGTGAAGAAGTCGGCTCGTCGCGAGAAGATGTGCTCCGGCGGCAGCAACTGTCGCTTGATGCCGGTGAAGTGGTCGGACCCCCGTGGGTCGATCGCGACTACCAGCGCTCCGGTGGCCAACTCGGGCGTCACCGTGATCTCGTCGTCGACGAGGTGCCACTCACCGGCCGCCCACAGATAGTCGAGGCACTCCTGTGGGGTGATGTCCGCATCGGCGTCGACGATGCCCCGGCCGATCAGCAGGTGATAGATGTCGTTGGCTCGTCCTTCCACCGCGGCGCGCAGGAGTACGCGCTCGAAGTCGACGTTGGTGGGGTCCATCCGATTGAAGAGCCCGAAGTCGATGAACACGACCTTTCCGTCGGCCGTCTGCATGACGTTTCCCGGGTGTGGATCGCCGCAGAACTCGTTGTGCTGGAACAGCGAACCGATGTAGAAGCGGTAAAGCAGCTCGCCCACGTCGTTGCGTTCCTCGGCGGGAAGTTTTCGCAGATCCTCGAACGATGTCCCGTCGACGTACTCGGTGATCAGGACGCGTTCTCTGCTGAATTCGAGAACACTGTCGGGGATATGGATGAGCGGATGGCCGCGATACTTCTGGGCGACGTAGTGCTGGGTGCGGGCCTCTTGGAGGTAATCCAGCTCGTTCACCAGATTTCGCGAGATCTCTTCGAGGAAGCCGTTGGCGCCCAACGTCGGCCACACTGTCTTGCCGATTTTGGCGAACAGCGCGAGGTTTCGCATATCGGCCTTGATGGCCGTGTCAATGCCGGGGTACTGCACTTTGACCGCGACGTCGCGGCCATCGCGCAGCTTGGCACGATAGACCTGTCCGACGGACGCGGCGGCGATGGCCTCGTCGTTGAAATCGGCGAATATCCGCCTCAGCGGGCCGATATCCGTCTCGATGACTTTCCGCATCGATGCGAACGGGACGATCGGCGCGTGATCACGGAGCGCGGCGAGCTTCTCGCGAAACCGCTCGCGATGCGATTCAGGGACCAGATCGAGATCGAGGACTGACAGCATCTGGCCCAGCTTCATCGCTGCGCCCTTCATGCCACCGAGCACGGTGACCAATTGATCCGCCGACTCAATTGTCGCCCGCTCGGCGAGAATGCTCTTGGCTCGTTGGGAGCGGCCGATCATCGACAGCCGCGTGCCCGCGCTTCGCACCGCCTGTTCGGCGGCGAGTCGCCCGAGCTTTCCGCCTCGGGATATTCGGGCCTTGGGGACGGCACCAGTCACGGCACCCGCTTCCGTCGGAGTCGTCGGACGGCCTCTTTGCCGCCTGTGACGATCTTGGGGGGCCGATGACCGTGGTGTCAATCGACGACCTTCACCGGTTCCCGCACAGCTTCGAGGGCGTGTTCGATTCGCTTCCACGTCTTTCGACGATCGGCTGTGTCCGCCGCATCGCTGAAACGCCCTGCGAAGGATTCGTCTTCAAGGATCGGCGCGGACGCGAGGTTGCGCAGCCCGTCATCGGTGAGGACGGCGGCCAGGTCGAGCAGTTCGGCCAGTGCGCCTTCCCCCTCGGCGATGCTGACCAATCGTGACACGGCCTCGATGTCGGGATTGCCAAGGAATTCTTCGACGGCGGGAGAAGCGAGTTCGGGCTGGATGCGGGCCAGCACCGAGAGCATCGTCAGGGCGAACTGCGTCGAACCGGCTCTCGCTGCCTTCGTCATCCGGACGAGTCGGGTGGGACCAGCCACGCGCACAATGGCATTGAGCACATCCGTGTCCCATACCAGCGCGCCCGTCCGGACCAACCCCTCGTCATCGTCGATGGCCTTCTCGAAGTCGACGATGTGCTGTTCGGTGGCATACTCGACGAACCGCGATGCCGTGAGGTACTCGCGACGACGGAGCAACTCCTTCGCGGCGGGAATCAGGAGCCGCGACGGTAACTTGGGCGCGAAGTGGGGGATGATCCGCGGGTCGACGTAGGGGGCGGCGTCGGCCAGGTATGCCGGCTTCATCCCGGACAGCACACCGACAGCCCGGTCTTCGTGTGCCAAACCGAGGGCCCCACCGGCGCGGCCGGCGACTTCCGGAGGTACGGCCTTGTGAGCGACGGCAATGACGACGGCATTTGGAACAAGTGGCGCCAGCTTGCTCACCCGTGCGAAAACTGAAGCCAGCGAGTCGAAAAGCGCATCGGACATCGCACACCTCAAGGCGCGGACGCCGTCGGCTCCGAGGTGCTCCAGGCTGGCCAACGCCGCGGGGTCAGCCTCCAGTAGATCTGCAAGAAGCGCGATTTGTGCTCGAGTCACCAAGTCGGCCACGATGTCTCACTTCCCGAACAGAATCTTGCGGGCTGCGGGGCGGATGAGTCGAGGAAGACCGTTGAGAACATCGTCGAGGGAGCGATCCGAGCTCTTCTGAAGTTTCGCCTTCGCACTTCGCAGCATGCCCAGCAGCAACACTGACTCCTCGGGCGACAGCTTGGACAGCACGTCGTGAGGCTCCTTCAGCTCCGCCAGCAGCGGATTGCGTTCGGGATTCATACTTGCTCCGCCTTCGTGGCGACCACGAACTGCGCCAGCCCTTCGACGTGCTGGTGAATGTCGATCAGACCCGCTCCGCGCAAGAACCCGGTGACCTCGTCGCGACCGAACATCCGCACGCCGCTGGCCCTTTGCATCACCTTGCCTCGTCGCGAGGTGCTGACACCGCCGGGCGCGAGGCTCGTGAGGATCACCATGCGCCCGCCCGGCTTGAGGACCCGGGCCAATTCCCTGATCGCCTGGAACGGCTCATTGATGAGGTATAGGGCCGCCAAGCACGTCGTCGCGTCCGCGACACCGTCGGCAAACGGCAGGTTCTCGGCATCGCCACGCAGGTACGCGACGCCGGGACCGGCGTTGTCGGCCACTGCGCGGCGCAACATCTGGTGTGAGGCGTCCACTCCGACGGCGAGGCCGTCCGGGAACACCTGAGCGCCGAACCAACCCGTGAAGTTCCCCGGCCCACAGCCGATGTCGAGGACAGTGCAGCCCGGACGAAGACGCAGCCAGTCGGCGACCCGGGTGCGGTCCTTGTCCCGGCCGGGCGACTTCAATCCGCCGGCGACTTTCAGGCCGACCGGACGAAGGAGTTGGTAGCCCGCCGAATAGACATTCGTCCGCATCAGTCGCTGGATGAGTCTGTCTGCCGGGGGAGCGGCCTCTCCGAGCACGTCGCAGTAGCCGTCGCCAGTGATCTCGACCCGGCCACATCGATCAGGATCGAGAAGCCCGACGGCGCGGGAGGTTGCGGTGGGACTTGTCGTGAGAGACATCAGCGGTCAACTTCCGTCGTCATCGAACGCGGGCAGGCCTTCTAGATAATAGGACTATGTGGATAGTGAAGCAATATTGCACCATAAACACACAGCTCAGACGGTTCAACCAGCATTGACATAGGGTCAATATCCGAATAAGGTCGATATCTGCCGCAGTCGTCGAGTGAAAGCAGAAAAGTGTCCATGGCTCCAACCGGCATCCTTCATCGTCAGTGGACCGCCGTGCCCGTCGATGATTCGACGTTCGACACCGCGCCACTGGTGTTCTCCACTGAGTTCACGTTCGACGCGCCGCCCAAGGACGTATGGGACGTCCTTGATGGCGATGCAGCCTGGGAATGGCTGCCTTTCCCGGGGACAGGGGTCCGCTACCCGTCACCGGAACGTGGCGTCGGGATCGTTCGCGAGATGGGCAGCGTGTATGACCCGTTTCGAGTGCTGTGGGTAGAGCGCGAGCAGTTCTGGCGCTACGAGCCGCTCAAGAGAATCACTTTCGGTGTGGTGAGCGGGAACTGGATGCAGTTCGCCCTGGTTCGTCAGTACGCCGAGGATGTGACTTTTCACGAGACGGCTGACGGTGGCACCCATGTCGTCTGGACGGTTGCGATCAACCCGCGCGCTCCCTTTCGGTTCGTCAAGTACGTCAAGCCGGTCTGGCGCACTGCATACCGCATCGGGTTCGGACCCGGAATGCGCAAGCGGCTGGCTGCCCGCTCCTCCATCGCTGCCGCCTAATCCGCCGAATCTCCAGGAGAAATCAAGGCATGTCGCAGGCAACAACCGAATCAGCCGCTGTCACCGAAATTTTCGAGCAGCCGCAATATGAGACCGTCGTCATCGGGGCCGGCCTCGGCGGCATCTGTGCGGGAATCAAGCTTCAGGAAATCGGTGTTCAGAACTTCCTGATCGTCGACCGGGTAGGCGGCATGGGCGGAACGTGGTACACACACCACTATCCAGATGCGGGATGTGACATACCGTCGACCACATACCAGTTCTCGTTTGCACGCAAGCCCGACTGGGACCGCTTCTTCGCCAAGAGAGACCAGATACTGGAGTACCTGGAGGATCTGGCCACGGAGCACGGCCTGCCCGCCAAGATGCGATTCAACACCAATGTCGTCAAGGAAATGTGGGACGACGACTGCCACTTGTGGCGTTTGCATGTCGACACAGGCGAGACGATCACCGCGCGCTTCGTCATCAGTGCGGTCGGTGCCTACATCAACCCGAAGACGAGGCCCGACATCGCCGGTCTGGATTCCTTCGAAGGGCAACGGATATATCCCGCCGACTGGAACCACGACTACGATTTCGCCGGCAAACGGGTGGCTATCATCGGTGTCGGCGCGACCACGATGCAGATCGCTCCGCAGCTGGCACCGAAGGCCGCGCAGCTCGACCTCTACCAGCGCACCACGCAGCTCTACATGCCGAAGCCGGACTTTGTGCTTCGGCCGTGGATGCAGCGGTTTCTCGCGATGCCCGGCGGATCGTTCGTCGTGAACCTGTTGGCCCAGGCGATCATCGACGGGTTGCTCCGCATTGCCGTTTATACACCCGCTCCGGTATGGCGAAGGGCTGCGGTTGGCGTCGACTACCTCGGTCACAAGCTCTACCGCGGTTGGCTACGGATCAACGTGAAGGACCCTGAGACGCGCAAGAAGCTGACGCCGAATTTCGGGGTCGTATGCGTGCGCGGCGGTCTGGCCGGCAGCTACCTGACGAACCTCAACCGCGACAACGTCGACCTGATCACCACGCCGATCGAGGAGATCACCCCGGACGGCATCCGCACCGCCGACGGCACGGAGCGCAAGATCGACGCGTTGGTGCTCGCGACAGGCTACGAAGTGTTCTCCGACCCGGAGAGTTATCGTCCCGGAACCGTGATCGGGCGCAACGCATTCGACCTGGGGCACTCATACAACACCGACGGCATGAAGGCGTACTACAGCACCTCGGTATCGGGCGTGCCCAATCGGTTCATCATGGTCGGGCCGTACTCCTGGACGGGCACCGCATTCCACTACTTCGTGGAGAACGCCATGCGGCACATCTCGACCGTGATCGCCGAGACACGGCGGAGGGGCGCGACAGTCGCGGAAGTGCGCCCCGAGGCACAAGACCGTTTCCATGAAGACATGCTCAGAAGCGGGCGGAACCTGAGCTTCTATTTGGGCAACAGATGCGCAGGCTCGAACACGTACTTCGTCAACTCGCAGGGCGAGTCGCCGTACATCCGGCCATGGCCGTTGCTCAAGACATATCGCAAGGCCACCCGATTCGATCGTGACGATTACGAGTACCGGACCGTCGCGTCGTCTGCTGGCAAACGTGCTGTACCGCAGCTGCCGGAAGAGGTGAGTATTCCGTCGTGAGTGAATGCACCAGTGACCGTTTGACCGTCAGCTCGACGGATCGTGGGAATCATGGGACTTCGGCATGACCGCATCGACGACACGACGAGTCGACGTCGGCAGCGGCGCCGTCCGCGTCGAGTTCGGCAGCAAGCCCGGCTTGCGACTGCGCGCGCTCCACGCGCTTTCCCGTGCGACGTTGCGACCGGCGCTCGATGGACTTGCAACTTTGGCTGTGCACGGACCGCTACGCGGGAAACCGGCGTTTCGGATCTCCAATGCCGCAGAACTTGCGACGATTCCGTTGCGTCCATCGCGGGGAACGCGCATGCGACGGGTGTCGTTTCCTGACTTTCGAGCCGAATGGGTATGGCATCGAGACCACCCGTCGCCGGACGATCCCGCCGCGGGTGCGATTCTCTACTTCCACGGCGGGGCGTTCGTTGGCGGCGGATTACACAGCCACCGCCGGCTGGTGGGTCGCATCGCCCGTGACAGCGGTGTGCCGGTGTTCAACGTCGACTACCGACAGTTGCCCAAGGCCGGGATCATCGAAGCGTACGCAGACGGCTTGCAGGCGTACGCGCATCTCCTCGCTCAGGGGCTCGCTGCCGACAAGATCGTCCTGGCCGGCGACTCGGCCGGTGGCGGCATCGCCTTCGCGATCGCCTTGGCGGTCCGCGACGAAGGTCTTCCGATGCCCGGTGGCATCGCGGCGATCTCACCGTGGGCCAACTTGGATCCAGAACCCCACCTTCAACATCCGAACAACCGGCGCGACGCCATGCTCTCCGCCAAGATCCTCGCCATGTCCGCGGTGAGCGGTCTGGCCAACGGCGGAGAGCTCGACCCGGCGTGGTCGCCGGTGAACCACGACTTCACCGGTCTACCACCGGTACTCATCCAGATGGGTTCCGAGGAGGTACTGCTCCCCGACGCTGAACTTCTCGCGCTCAGGTGTTCCGAAGCCGGCGTACCCTACACACTGCAGATCTGGGAAAAGGCCATCCACGTCTTCCATGCGGCGGCCGACATCATCCCCGAAGCGCGCGAGGCCCTTGCGGACGTCGTGCAGTTTGTTTGCGAAGTCGTCTCACCGACCGCCGTTGCTCCGGCACCATTGACAACGATCCGTTCGGCTAGGTAGGGAAACGTCATGTCCGACGCCGCAGTGCATGCTGAACCCCAGTACGAGGTGCTCGTCGTCGGAGCCGGCTTCGGCGGCATCGCAACCGGGGTGGCGCTTCGCCGCGTCGGCGTCGAGAACTTCGTACTCATCGACAAGTGGGACACCGTCGGCGGCACCTGGAACGCCAACACCTATCCCGGCGTTGCGGTGGACGTTCCATCGCCGATCTACAACTTCTCCTTTCAGCAGCGGTCGCGATGGTCGCGGTTCTTCGCACCGGGAGCCGAAATCCAGCGCTACGCCGAGGAAGTCGTCGACAAGCAAGGTCTCCGAGACAAACTGCGGTTGGGCTGCGGCGCGACGGACGCCAGATTCGACGACTCCGCCGACATGTGGCGGGTCACGACTGACGCAGGGGACGTGATCACGGCGCGATACCTGGTGAGCGCGGTAGGAGTCCTGGAGCAGCCTAAGCTGCCGCCAATCGATGGCATCGAGAACTACGCAGGCAAGATGATGCACACCGCGCGGTGGGATCACACCTACGACTTCAGCGGTAAACGAGTTGCCGTGATCGGCACAGGTGCGACTGCCCTGCAGGCGATTCCGGAACTCGCCAAGCACGTCGAGCAACTCACGGTCTACCAGCGCACGGCGATCTGGGTCGCCCCAAAGCCGGACTTCCCGATGGGAACCGGTTGGAACCGGGTGCTTGACGTCCGGCCCGTGCAGAGCGGGGTTCGGTTGATCGGCAATGTGGCCGTCAACGCCTTCCTAGGACTCGCATTTGCGCTTTCGGACTACCCGCGCGTGACATCGGCCGTGCTGGGGCTGGGTGAGAAACTCATCAAGGGCTACCTGTTCACGCAGGTACGTGATCGCGAGCTGCGCCGCAAGCTGATACCGAGCTATCGACTGGGGTGCAAGCGGCCCTCGGTGTCGAACTCGTACTTCAAGACGTTCACCCTGCCGCATGTCGAGTTGGTGACGACTCCCATCGAGAGCTTTACAGAGAACGGCATCGTCACTGCCGACGGTGAACGACGGGAGTTCGACATGGTCGTTGCCGCAACGGGGTTCAAGGTCATGGACAAGGGCGCTACTCCGCCGTACCCGATCTACGGGTCAGGGGGTGAGGAGTTGGGCAAGTTCTGGGACGAGAACCTCTTCCAATCCTACGAAGGTGTCTCCGTTCCGGGGTATCCCAACGTGTTCCACATCTTCGGCCCCTACGGATACGCGCCCGGCTCGGTCATCCCGCTCATCGAAGCCACGTCCACCCACGCCGCGCGCGTGATCGCCGAAGCCCGTCGCCGCGGCGCGACCCGCGCCGAGATCCGCAGAGAACCACACGACGAGTACTTCCAGAAGATGTTCGCCCGCAACAACAACACGTATCTTTTCGATCTGGGGTGCGCGGAATCCAAGACGTACTACATCAACTATCAGGGCCATGCTCCGGCTCTACGTGCGACGACACAGTTCAACATGTACTGGAGCAATCGGCACTTCCCGCTCGATCACTACCGGTACACGGCGTCTCGGTCCGTGGCCGGGGGGATGGCATCCACCGTAGCGGTGCCGCAGCGGGCGGCACGACGGTGATCAACTCGACTCGAAAGGAGCGGCAGTGACCATTTCGCAACAGGTTTCATTCGGCGAGCCACTGCGACCGGGTTTGGTTGGTCTACCGCCGAACGCTCGATTCTCTCTCGGTCCGCAACGGTACCCAAAGGTGCGCGTCGACCGCGGGGTGGGAATCCGGATGTCGGACGGCGTGATTCTTTCTGCTGACATCACGCGTCCTGCCTATCGGCGTGGTGTGGCCGTCGACGAGCCGCTGCCGGTGGTCGTCTCTTTGACCCCCTACAACAAGACGCTGTTGACGCGGTCCGCACCGCTCATCGGTCTGCTCGGGCACTTCGGGCCCGCCGTCTACCGTCTGGTCCCTAGTTCACGACACGGCCGGGCCGGCGGCCGGGAAGTGCTGCGGACGCTCGGCGGCGGAGCGTTGGAAGCAGTCAGCGCCAACCGCACGCTCATCTCCCGCGGCTTTGTTCACGTCGCAGTGGATGTGCGGGGCACCGGGACCTCGACAGGGCGGTTGGAGGCCTTCTCCGAACGCGAACAACAGGACGCTCAGGAAGTGCTTTCCTGGGTTCGAGCACAACCGTGGTGCGACGGCGACCTCGCCATGACGGGCATTTCGTATCTGGCAATCACCGCTTTGCACGCCGCGGGTCGTCGGCCCGAAGGACTCAAGGCCGTCTTCGCGATGATGGGATCTGCCGATCTCACGAAAGATCTGATGCTCACCGGCGGTGTGCAGTCGATGTTCACCATCGGCTGGCTTGCCGCGGTGAATGCAGTGAAGTGGCTGCCATCGGTGCCGGCGCTCGTGCGTACCGGCGCGCTCCGAAGCTATGTGCGCGACCGGATGGCCAGTCCTGGAACCAGATTCGGTGACGTCACTCGGTCGATCCTGTCCGATGATCATGTCGAGCACTGGTACCACGAAGACAGCGTGATGCGCTGTCCACGAATCGAAGACATCACCGCGGCGACGTGGCTTCAGGCGGGCTGGCACGACGTATTCGTCCATTCGGCGACCACGTTGTTCGAACGCATGCAGCTGGCGCCCGGGGCGGGCCAACTCGTCGTCGAGGACACCTATCACATCGCGCCGGGGACGGGTTTCGGCGCTGCCGACTACCCGCAACGGCTCGATGAGCTCCAGTGCGCATTCTTCGAACGTTGGGTGAAGGGGTTCGACAACGGTATTGATGCCTACGGACCGATCACCATCCGTCAGCAGGGGGCGGGCTGGGTCTCTCGCGCCGAGTTCCCAGCACCACGCGCCACCGTGCACTCCTGGTATCTGTCGGCAAAAAATACTGGGAGCGCCGACCATTCGGCCTACGATGGCTCGCTGAGCGCCAGCCCCGACAAGGCGACGACCGAGGTGCGCCTTCCGCGCAGGCGGCCGGGCATCGCGTCCCAAACCACGAGTTGGGGACTGATGGGGTTGACCGCCGTGCTCGGCAGCAAGTGGGCGGTCGACGACCGTGGCCACGAAAAGGGCGCAGTGACCTTCACCAGTGACCCACTCCCCGAAGACATGCTGATCTCAGGTCCGATCAACCTGCATCTTCGGGTCCGTACCCTCGGCATCGACGCGTTCTGGCTCGCCACCGTCTGCGACGTGGCGCCGGACGGTGTGTCGTCGGTGATCGCGCGCGGTGCGTTGCGCTCGAGCCGTCGTGCGATCGACGAGGATTCCAGTCTGCGCGTCGGTGGCGAACTGCTTGCCGCACGTCATCCGCTCACTGCCGAAGCGGTGCTTCCGGTGCAGCCCGGGATACCGCACGAGTTGGACATCGACATCAACCCGACCGAAGCGGTTCTGCGAGCCGGCCACCGCCTACGTGTCGCGGTTGCGCGCACGAGCTGGCCGCGGTTCTACCTCACGCCGCGGGTCGCGTGGAAGATGCGCCGCGCGCAAGAGATAGTGCTCGATCCGGGTCAGCCGAGTCGACTGGTGCTCATGGCGGCGCCGGCGGATTCCAATGCCGCTACTGATCTCTCGGCCTGAATCAGGATCACCGAGATGACGAGCCCGTTCCGCGACCCCGCAATCGCGGATGGAGAGAAGTCGATCTACTCGCTGCGGGTCGATGGCGACTCGACAGTCCGCCAAGTGTCCATTCTTGTAGAGCATGATGGTGACGCCTACCTGTCGTCGTTCGAAGGGGGTTCGGACGACTTGTTCAGGATGAGGGTCGAGCAGCGCATCCGCCGTCAGGACGGCGCCTTGATCGCGGAAAGCTACCGATCAGAAGCACGTTACGAAGGGCGGCTTGTCTCGCGGGAAGAGGGCTACTTCATCGGAACCCGGCATGTCCAGTTCGGTGGCCGAATCGACCCCTTTCCGCAAGGGGTGATGCCCCTGATCGGCGGCCTGACATTGATGCGCGGCATCGACTTCCGCCGCGGCCACAAGTCGAAACACGACCTGTGGCTTGCCTTTTCGCTCCATTGGCCGCTCGAGGTCAAGGTCGAGAAGTGCACGACCGTCGACGTTGCAGCAGGATCGTTCGATGCCTGGCAGGTCCGCATTCGACCTGGTTTCGCTCATATCAACGGATTGCTCGACAAGGTGATAGCGGGATTCCTCCCGCCGTTCACCGCACATTTCGAAGCCAGCGGTGCGCACCGCATGCTGCGATTCAGCTTCCCCACCGGTCCTATGCCGTGGAACCCGCGGGGTGTGCTCGAACTGGCCGCGTAGGTTGGCCCGGGGTTTCGGCTCGGAGGTAATGGTGGTGAGGCGACGAACGCGATGCGAGGGTGGATCAATGCGTCGACCAATGCTCAGGGTGGCACTGTCAATCGCTGCAGTCGCAGTGGGCTTGGGGACTGCGGCAGTGGCCACCGCCAGCGATGGGGAATGCGACATCCTCCTGCGGTCAGCTGATCGGCTGGACAAGACGTTCAACCTGGTTTCGGCGTCCGGAACTCCGCCGTCGGTGGCAGGCCAGATTCGCAGCGCGCTGGCTCCGCTGTTTGGGTTGAGTAGTGCGGCCGCGGTCGACCTCCGGCTGTGGTCCGGCGCGGTGGCTTCGGATATCGACGGCAGCGACCCATATCGATTGACGGCCCCCGGCCAACTCACGAGCGACCTCGGCAGGGCACGGCATCAGTTGACCGTGGCTCGTCAGTACTGCATGGCGTAGGTCCGCCGACTCCCGGAGGTGCGCGCGGACCGGCCGAGCCGCCTGGCACAGCCGACCTACGACTACCGAGATGCGTCGGCGAGGGACGCGGCAGCTTTCGTAATTTACTTTCCCGCACAACGAAGTTCAGCGGCCCGACGGCCAATCCGCGCGCGTGTAAGCGGATGGTGCTGCGGTGTCCGACGACGGTGGCGGCACCACACACAGAAGAGCGCTTCAATCGAGATTGCATTGCTATCTGAATAGTATTATTCTGTCAGTGGGAGTGATCCCGCGCACACGACAAGGAGTCGATGAATGACATTGGCAGTGGTGACGGGCTCGGGGAGCGGGATCGGCAGGGCGACCGCGCAACGATTCGCTCGCAAGGGTGCGACGGTGATCGTCTCCGACATCAACGAAACGACGGGGAACGAAACGGTCGATGCGATCAGGGCCAAGGGCGGCAACGCCGTGTTTCGTCGCCTCGATGTCGCCGACGTCGACGACTGGGAGAACTTCACCGCATGGACTTGCGAAGAGTTCGGCGTGCCCGACGTGGTGGTGAACAACGCCGGCATCCTGATCGGCGGGGGATTTCTCGAGCAATCCGGGGACGACTGGCGACGGATGATCCAGATCAACATGATGAGCCCGCTGATTGGGTCGCGACTTTTCGTCGAGCGAATGGTGGACGCGGGCACGCGCGGCCACATCGTGAATGTTGCGTCCTGTGGTGCGTTCCTTCCGACGGCGCTGGCGCCGTCCTATGTGACCGCGAAAGCCGGCGTCTGGCTCGGAACCCAGGCATTGCGGCAGGAGTTCGGCGGCAAAGGGATTGGTGTCAGCGCGATTTGTCCGGGTCTGATCCGTACCGGGTTGGCGGGCAACGGCACCAGAGCCGGTGTCGGTGCGGACGACAGTGCAGAGTGGGCGGCAAAGCTTGGTGCAGCACATCGGTATATCGGACGCTCACCCGACCGGGTGGCTGCGGCAATCCAGCGTGCCGTGCGGTGGAACATCTCGACTGTTCCGGTCGGCGCTGAGGCGTGGGCCAGTTGGTACCTGTACCGCCTATCGCCGTCATTGGTGCGGGGTCTGAGCGGTTTCGTGCAAATGCCTTTGGCCGACCGGGCGACGGCCTTGGCAGGAAAGATCTTTGGAGGTGCGCGATGAAGACCGTGATCATCACCGGAGCCGCCGCGGGGATCGGCAAGGAGACTGCAAAAGTGTTCGCCCGCAGAGGAGATCGCGTGATCATCGCCGACATCGACGAAGTCGGGGCCGAGGCGACCGCTGGGGAGATCAAGATCGACGGCGGCCAGGCCGTTCCATATCGACTCGACGTGAGTCGCGAGGATCAATGGGAAGATTTCGCCGCCTGGGTGCGGGCCGAGTTCAAGGCCGCAGACGTTCTCGTCAACAACGCGGGCGTGATGGATATCGGCGGCTTTGTCGAAACCACCGTTCCGCAGTGGCAGCGTCTGGTCGATATCGACGTGATGAGCGTCGTGTACGGCTCACGCGTGTTCGCGCAGCAGATGATCGATTCAGGCGTGCGCGGCCACATCGTCAACATCTCGTCGGGGGCGGCGTTCCTGCCGACGCAGTTGGCGCCCGCATACAGTGTCGCGAAAGCCGCTGTGTTGATGGCCTCGCAGTCATTGCGGATTGAACTGCGTCGGCACGGCATTGGCGTCACGGCGATCTGCCCGGGTGTGATCCGGACCGAACTACTGGCGCATGGTGAGCGAAACGGCCTCACCGAGGAACAGCAGTCCGAATGGCGGGCGCAGATGAGGGTGGTCCAGCAGGGAGTCGCGCTGGCCGGGCCGGACCGGGTTGCCCGGGCCATCGAGCGCTCGGTGCGTCGCAACTGGGCCGTGGTTCCGGTCACCCCGGAAGCGTGGTTGGGATACTTCGTGATTCGCCTGTCGCCGAGCCTGATGCGGACGGTCACCTCGGTCGCGTCCTATGACCGGGCCGAACGACTGCTCGGTGTTGCCCAACCACTCCTCAAACGTCTGGCGAATCGAAAGGCGAACGCGTGACGCAGCGCATCGACCACGAGGTCCTGATCGTCGGCGCCGGCTTTGGTGGGATTGGAGCAGCTGTCGAACTGACGAAGGCCGGCGTCGACGACTTTGTCATCGTCGACAAGAACGACGGGATCGGCGGGACCTGGTGGGCGAACACGTATCCGGGTGTGGCGGTCGACATTCCGTCCATCTACTACAGCTTCTCGTATGCGCCACCCAAGAAGTGGACGCGGATGTTCGCACCAGGAGCTGAGGTGCAGCAGTACGCCGAGCAGGTGGTCGATTCGTTCGGCCTACGCTCGCGAATCAGGTTAAGCACAGCCGTCGTCGCTGCCGACTGGGACGAGGAGCAGCACGTCTGGCGGATCCAGCTGCAGTCCGGGGAGACTCTCGTCGCGAGATTCGTCATCGGTGCCGTGGGCGGCCTGGAGGTGCCGAACCTCCCGGACATCGCCGGCATCGACCAGTTTTCGGGCAAGGTGGTTCACACCGCCAACTGGGACCACGACTTCGATTATGCGGGCAAGCGCATCGCGGTTATCGGGACCGGCGCGACGGCGCTGCAGCTGATCCCCGAACTCGCCGATGTGGCAGGTCATCTCAGCGTCTTCCAGCGCACACCGATCTGGGTGGCACCGAAGCCGGACTTTCCGATTCCGACGTTCGTCAGCGCCGCCCTGCTGAGGATGTCGTTGCTGCGGCGCACAATCCGAGCGGCGGTCACCCTGGGAATCGACTTCGGGATCACCGGCATCGGGGTGTTCCACGAGCGCGTGCCGTTTCTCGCGGATTCGCTTCGGCGGGGCGGAGCGGTGGGCTACCGGGCGTGGCTGCGGGGCAACCCCGAGCTGGCCGAGCAACTGACGCCGGCCTACGCGCCTGGCTGCAAGCGGCCGTCGGTGTCCAACCGGTATCTCAAGACGTTCGCAGAACCGCACGTAGACCTTGTCACGGCGCCGATTCGGGAAATCACCGCGACCGATGTGGTCACCGAGGACGGCGTGTCCCACGACGTCGACGTTCTGGTGTGTGCCACCGGGTTCAAGGTGATGGCCAAGGGCTACACACCGCCCTTCCCGCTGCGCGGCGTCGACGGCCTGGATATCGGAGAATTCTTCCACGACAACCGCTTCCAGGCTTACCAGGGTGTTTCGGTGCCGAAGTTCCCGAACAGCTTCCTGATCACCGGCCCTTACGGGTTCGCCGCCGGGTCGTACATCGCCATGATCGAATGCACCAGCCGGCACGCGGCGCGCGCGATCACCGAGGCGCGGCGGCGCGAGGCCACGCGTGTGGAGATCAAGCAGCAACCCCACGATGCCTACTACAACAAGAGTCGGCGGCGCGCCCTGCAGACGTTGTGGCTGTCCCCGGCCTGCGAAGGTTCCAACACGTACTACGTGAACTACCAGGGCGATCCCGCCGCCATCCGCCCGAGCACGCACCTCGAGATGTGGTGGGGAAACAAGCATTTCCCGCTCGATCACTACGCATACTCGCGCCTTCGCCCGGGACGCAGCCGGGACACTGAACTCGAGCCCGTCCCCGCTGGCGCCGTGGGCTGACCTGAGACGATCCCAGGAGAAACTGTGAAGCTCAACCGCCTGCAACCCAAGCTCGTCGTCGTCACCGGCGCCGGCAGCGGCATCGGACGCGCTACGGCGATCAGATTCGCGATGAACGGCGCGCACGTCGTCGTCTCGGACATCGACCTCGACGCCGCCGAGGTGACCACCGAAACGATTCGGGCCAAGGGCCATTCGGCGTCGGCGGCGCGGCTGGACGTGACCGACCCGGATGCGTGGGAGTCGTTCGCCAACGACGTGCGGCAGGAGTTCGGGGTCGCCGACGTCCTGGTCAACAACGCAGGCATCGGCGTCGGCGGCGCCTTCCTGGACCTGACGCCTGAGGCGTGGGACCGTCAGCTTGGTCCCAACCTGATGGGGGTTGTGTACGGCTGCCGCGTGTTAGGTAAGCAGATGGTGGAGCGCGGCCAGGGCGGTCACATCGTCAACATCGCCTCGGCCGCCTCTTACATTCCGCTCGCCGGCGGGTCCGCGTACTGCGTCTCGAAGATCGGGGTCAGGATGCTCACCGAATGCTTGCGAGTTGAACTGGGTCCCAAGGGAATCGGCGTCAGCGCCATCTGCCCGGGTTTGATCAACACCAACATCGGCAACAACGGTGAGACGGTCGGACTGGATACCGAGTTGATCGACCGCGGCAAGGACGTCTTGCAACAGGTCCGTGACTTTGTCGCGAAGCTGCCGGTCCAGCCGCTCAGCCCGGACCTCGTCGCTCGCGCCGCCGTCCGAGCGGTGCGGTTGGACCTGAACGTGGTGCCCGTTCGCACCGAAGCCTGGCTGTTCTACGGGTTGTCCCGGACGGCGCCATCGCTCACCAGGATGATTACCCGTCAGTTCCCGCCGTCCAGACTGCAGGCCTCACTCGCTCGACTGTTGACCTTGATCGACCGCAACGACAGGGAGAACGACGTGACCATCGAAAGCCACTTTCCGACAGCCGAGTCCGTCTCATCCTGACGAAGGGGATCGACCATGGGTATGGCCATGAACATCTTGCAGAAGAACGCCAACCGGGTTCGTAGTGAGCTGAGCTTGGTGCCGCCGAAGGTGCGACGGGTCCGGTTCCCCTTCGGTGAAGAGAAGCCGATGGATCACTTCTTCGCCAACGGCAACATCGCTCTGAGCCACCTAGCCGCAGTGATTTCGGGACTTTTTCCGACGGGAGAGGACTCGCTGATCCGGTCAGCGCGCAGGTTCAGCGGTGAGATCGACGATCCGGTGATGAAGAAGCGGGTTGCGGGCTTCATCGGCCAGGAGTCCACGCACGGCCAAGAGCACAATCGACTGAACCAAACGATCCACGAGATGGGCACCTACCCGATCGCCTCCTGGCTCTTCACCAGGGAAGAATTCCTGGAAAGGACATACACTCGGCTCGAAGAATTCGCGGGCCGGATGTTGCACCTGGGCTTCATGGCGATGCTCGAGCACGGCACCGCCACGGCGACGCGACGCTTGTTGACCAGCGAGGAATTGCAGTCGATGCTAACGGATCCCAACGTGCGAGGGATCCTCAATTGGCATGCTCTGGAAGAGCTGGAACACAAGTCGGTGTTGTTCGACCTGTACCAACACAAGGGTGGATCTGAGTTGGTGCGCGTCGTGGTTGTGGGTCTGCCCACGGTGTTGTTGTTCTACCCGTTCCTGTTCGGTCTCACCCTGGCCTCGGCACTTGGCGATCCCGCCGCGCGGCGGCAACCGATGAAGTTCCTGCGGGATCTGATCAGTGTGCTCCGTGGACCGCTCGGACCGGGGGTGATCCTCGAGCTCGGTGAGTTCCTGAAGCCGGGTTGGCATCCCGACGACATCGACACCGAAGACCTGGTCCAGGAGTGGCAACTGAAGTTGTTCGGCGCCAACGGCGATCTGGTGGATCGCGTCCGATGAGGAGACAACCGTGAAGCTCAACCGCCTGCAACCCAGGCTCGTCGTTGTCACCGGTGCCGGTAGCGGCATCGGCCGCGCGACCGCGATCAGATTCGCCAAGCGCGGCGCCCACGTGGTGGCGTCCGATATCGACCTCGCCGCAGCCGAGGTGACCACAGAAACGATTCGGGCCAATGGCCATTCGGCGTCGGCGGCCCGGCTGGACGTGACCGACCCGGATGCGTGGGAGTCGTTCGCCGATGGCGTGCTCGAGGAATTCGGCGTCTCCGACGTTCTGGTCAACAATGCCGGCATCGTGGTTGCCGGTGACTTCCTCGACATGACGGCTGAGGCGTGGGACCGCCAACTCGGTCCTAACCTGACGGGGGTCGTCCACGGCTGCCGTGTGTTCGGCAGGCAGATGGTCGAGCACGGCGAAGGCGGGCACATCGTCAACATCGCGTCCGCGGCCTCCTACGCGCCCTTGCCCGGAACTTCCGCGTACTGCGTCTCGAAGGCCGGCGTCAGGATGCTCACCGAGTGCCTTCGAGTTGAGCTGGGCCCCAGAGGAATCGGGGTCAGTGCCGTCTGCCCCGGGGTGATCAACACCAACCTGTTCAAGAACGCGGACACGGTCGGAATCGACGCCGACTTGATCGATCAGGGCAAGGACGTCCTGCAGCAGATCCGTGACTACGCTGCGAAACTGCCGGTCCAGCCGCTCAGCCCGGACCTCGTCGCACGCGCTGCGGTCAGGGCGGTGCGCTTTGACCTCAACGTTGTGCCGGTGCGAACCGAAGCCTGGCTGACCTACGGATTGTCGCGGGTGGCGCCGTCGCTCACCAGGGCGATCGTGCGGCAGTTCCCGGTCTCCCGGCTGGAGACCGGCGGAGCGCGGCTCCTGACCCTGCTCAATCGCGACCGCGAGGCAGCCGGAGAACCCATCGAGGTGCGGATCTACGACGCCGACGGCGAGCTTGTCGACACATCGGTGCAACCCAATGAAGGGAAAACGGCATGACGCAGGCAATTAGCCGGCCGCAGTACGAGGTGGCGATCATCGGTGCTGGGCCGGCCGGAATCGCCATCGGCGCAAAGCTGCGCATGGCCGACATCGATGACTTCGTCATCATCGAGCGGGCCGACGACATGGGCGGCAGCTGGCACGAAAACCACTATCCGGGCCTCGGCGTCGACGTTCCGGCGCTGGCCTACCAGTACTCGTTCGCGCGGAACGCGAAGTGGTCCCGGCTCTTTCCGCACGGCGCCGAAGTCAAGCAGTATCACGCCGATGTGGCCGCCCGGTTCGGGCTGTACGAACGAACCCGGTTCAACTGCAACGTCGAGAAGGAGGTGTGGGATGACGAAGGCCGGTTCTGGAAGTTGCACATGCACGACGGCTCGATCGTCACCGCACGCTTCCTGGTCAGCGCCGTCGGTGCTTTCGTACGGCCGAAGGAGGACGTCGGGATCCCCGGGGCGAAGTCGTTCAAGGGCAAGGTGTTACGGCCGAGCTCGTGGGACCACGACTATGACCTGAGCGGTAAGGCCGTGGGCATCATCGGTACCGGTGCCAGCGCGGTGCAGATCATTCCGTCCATCGCACCGGAGGTGAAGAATCTCACGGTGTTTCAGCGCACTCCGGTGTGGTCGGTGCCGAAGCCCGACTTCGCCGTACCTCGGGCCGTGCAGCTCGTGCTGTCGATACCGGGACTGGCGGCGACCATCCACGGCGGCGCACTGGTGGTCATGGATCTATTGCTGCGTTCGCTTACCAAGCCGCCCGCACGGGCCGTTCGGCCAGTGATGGACAAGTTCGACGCGTGGACGATCAACGGCTACCGGCGCTACGTCGGACGCGTGGTCAAGGATCCGGTGACCGCGGACAAGCTCACGCCGAACTTCGGCGTCCTGGCCAAGCGGCCGACCTTGTCGAGCGCGTACTTGAGGGCCTACAACAAAGACAACGTCGCCCTCATCACCGAGCCCATCGAGAAGATCACCGCGACGGGGGTGAAGACCCGCGACGGCGTGCTGCACAAGCTCGACGCTCTGATACTGGCCACTGGATACGAGGTGTTCTCCGACCCGGAGACGTATCGACCTGGAACAGTCGTTGGCCGTGGCGGATTCGACCTCGCCACGTTCTACCGCGACGAGGGATTGCAGGCCTACGAGAGCGTCTCGGTGCCCGGGCTGCCCAATCGGTGGACCCTCGTCGGGCCCTACTCGTGGACGGGATCGGGCTGGCATTCCTTCGTCGAGATGACTGCAGATCACGCGGTGCGGGCGATCACCGAGACACGCAGACGCGGGGCGACGATATGCGAGATACGCAAGGAGGCGGCCGAGCGCTACCACGGTGCTATGTATGAGCGAGGCGAGGCCCTGCGCTACTACTTGGCCGACCTCAACGGCCACGTTCCCACGTACTACCGGAACTCGCAGGGGGACAGTACTTATATCCGGCCGTCGGGCTTCTTCGAGGCCAGCCGCGGCAACCGCAAGTTCCCGCTCGACGACTACCGATACGAGGTGGCCGTCGACGCGGCCTCCCCGTCCGACGTCGCGGCATTCGCGTAGGCGAGAGGAACACCGTGGCAGTCCTGGAATCTCTATTCATACGCAATGCGAGGAGCCATCGGTCACCGTTGAGTTTGGTGCTACCGAAGTTGCGGCGCATGCGCTTTCGCTTCGGCGAACCGGTGCCCATGTCCCCGAAATTGGTGCGCGAACTCGCCAAGTTCACCCGCCCCGGCTTTCACCCGGACGACATCGACACCGAGGACCTCGTTCAGGAGTGGCAGCTCAAGCTGTTCGGCGCCAACGGCGACCTCGTGGACCGCGTCCGGTGAAGAAGTCTTGGGCGTCCCGGCGGGGGAAGCGCGAGTTCGACATCGTTGTTTTCGGCGCTACCGGGGTCGCGGGTGCCGCGACGGCGAGGTATCTGGCTGACCATGCGCCGCAGGGTGTTTCGGTCGCGCTGGCCGGACGCAATCGCGCGAAGTTAGAACAGGTTCGCCGCTCGCTGCCCGACCGGGCGGCCGATTGGACCCTCATCGAGGCCGACGCAGGATCGCCGGCGTCAATGGACGCCATGGCCACGCGGACGCGGGTGGTCATGACGACCGTGGGCCCGTGGCTACGGTATGGCGAGAACCTGGTCGCTTCGGCGGTGAACGCCGGCACCCATTATCTCGACCTGACCGCCGAGACGCCGTTCGTGCGCTGGTCCATCGACAAGTTTCACGATCAGGCGGCGCAGAACGGGACGAGGATCATCCATTCGTGCGGATTCGATTCCGTGCCTTCGGATGTGACGGCGTACCTGTTGCACCGCGCCGCCGCCGACGACGGCGAAGGCACGCTCGGCGACACGACCATGATCCTCCGTCAGATATGGGGTTGGGTGTCGGGCGGATCGGTTGACTCATTCCGAGTTATCGCCGGGCTCGTCGGAAATCGCCCACAGCTGCGTCAGGTGCTGGACCCGGACGCCTTGACGAACAACCCCGGTGAATCACGGCCGCGGCCCAAGCAACCGTTCGACGGCAGGATCATCAACGCGGCCAGGGTCGATCCGTCACTGCGCGGGACGCTCGCGCCTTTCCCGGTGTCGATCTACAACACCAGGATCGTGCGACGCACCAACGCCTTACTCGGCGACGCGTACGGACCCGACTTCCGGTACAGCGAAGGCATCAGGCTGGTTCGGTTGCCCATCGTGTCGACAGTCGTCGCCGGGGCCGTTGTCCTCGGCTGCGCGGTGGCCTTCGCATCGATGGCAACCCCGCCGATCCGCCGAGCGCTCGATATCGTGTTGCCCAAGCCCGGCACGGGCCCGAGCGATAAGACGATGGACAGGGGATACCTCGGGGTCGAGACGTACACGCGGACATCGACAGACGCCCGGTACGTGGCCACGTTCAAGCTCGCGGGCGACCCCGGTTACAAGGGAACCGCAGTGATGTTCGCCGAGTGCGCGCTCGGACTGGTGCTCGATGCTGACCGGCTTCCCGTCAGAGCCGGCGTACTGACACCGGTGGCCGCACTCGGTGACGTCCTCGTCGAACGACTGAGGGCGGCCGGCGTCACGCTGGAATGCGCGAGATCGGACAATGACATGACGACGAGTGGAATGAGGGCATAGTGGCCAACGCAACAGTCACGCGGGTAGTACCCGCACCGCGCGCGATCGTGTACGACGTATTCGCCGACAGGGATGGGTATTCCAGGTTCCTTCCGCTTCAGATGCGCCTGGTACAGGAGGGCGTCGACGAACGCCAGGGGGTGGGTGCGGTGCACCAGCTGGGTCTCGGTCCGATCGGCGTAAAGGAGCGCATCACCGAACTCGTGCCGCTCGAACGGATCTCCTACGAACTGATCGCAGGCGCACCGGTGCGGCGCCACATCGGTGAGATCACCTTCGCCGACGACGGCGACGGGACTCGGGTGACTTACCGGATGGACAGCACGCCATCAATTCCGGTGCCGGGGTCGCTGCTCGCACTCGCGCTGCGTGGCCTGACCTCGGTCATGGTCCGCGGCGCGGCGCGGGAAGCTCGACGGCAGGCTGCTGGCTAGCACGCACTCACTATTCAGATAGCGGTAGTATGTCTCTCATCCTGGACTAGCAAAGCGGAGGGTGAAGTGGCTGCTCGGAAGGTGCTGACTCGCGCTGAGAGTCAGGCCCAGACCCGACAAGCCCTCCTGGATGCCGCCGAGCAGTTGTTCTACACCAACGGGTACCACGCCACATCCATCGCGGCGATCGCCGCTGAAGCCGGTCGGACCATCGGGGCGGTCTACAGCAACTTCGACAGCAAGGAATCGCTCTGCCGCGAGGTGATGCGAATCCGGTTCATGTCGGAGGTCACTGCGCTGATGGAAGGCATTGTCCGCGCGGGTGATTCGATGGATGCGCGATTCGAAGCATTGTCGGCGTGGTGGACCCGGCTGGCAACTGAGACGTCTCTGGTCACCTTCGCGGCCGAGTATCTGACGAGCACCTTCAATGACGCTGACCAGGTCGCAGCCAACCGCGATGTCATCGCACGGATCACGGAATCGGTCCGGGCAGTGCTCGGGGACGCGCTTCCCGAGGGGATCTCCGAGACGGATCCGAGGCTGGACGACGCAATCAATGCCGTCGTGTCCACGGGCACGGGGCTGGCGATCGGCCAGGCCATCGGCCTCTTCGACGGCGAGCAGGGCGCAAGTTTGATGGTCGCCACGCTCCGCATGTGGCTCGAGAAGCTGGAAAGTGGAACCGAGGTCGTCGCCACATAGTTTCCTGTTAGAGCGCAAAGTCGCTGACTGAACCCGAACAACGGCGGCGGCACGAGCACCACGAGCGCGTCTGCTGGGCGGTTCAGCAGAAACCGCCGTAAGGGTTTCGGTCACGAATACAAGTTCATGAGCTGGTCGGCCGGCGGCGCAGGAGCACTTTCTAGGGTTTCGACCCTCCGCAGGCGGATCGCAGGCAGGCCGCGCTCGCGCGCCGCCGACCGGCGAGAGCTGGCTGAATTACGATCGGCGTATGCCGGCAGATGCCACCCGCCTCGCCGCGCGACTGTCGGAGCCGACGGGCGACGCGCGGACCGACCGCTGGCGCGCGCACCGCGCAACGGTACGGACGGAGTTGATCGAGGCGACGCTGCGCGCCATCGACGAGTACGGGCCGGAACTTTCGATCGATGACGTGGTCAAGACGGCCGGCGTGCCACGGCCGAAGCTGTACCGCTTCTTCGCCGACAAGGAGACGCTGTTCACCGCGGTCGGTGAACGGGTGCAGGAGCTGATCATTGAGCGGGTCGTGCCGAGATTCCATCTCGCCGGTACGGCGTTGGAGCTCGTTCGCTCTGCTTTGGTCGGTTACATCGACCTGGTGGACGAGCGGCCCAATCTCTTTCGGTTCCTGGTCGGTTCGCATTTCAGCGACGGCAAGTCAAGTGCCGAGCTGATTGAAAGCGGCCGAGGTCTGTCCGATGCGACCACCGCGATCGTTGCGGCGATGCTGACTGCTCGCGGTGGCAACGGGGACAACCTGCAGTACGTGGTCGACGGCATTCTCGGGGCCGTGGCGCTCGGCGTATTGCGATGGCTCAACGAGCCGACTATCAGCAAGGACGAGCTGATCGATGAGCTGAGCACCCTGCTCTGGGGCGCATTGTCGGCAACGGCTGCTGCGCGCGGCGTGGCCATAGATCCTGACGAGCAGCTGCCGCTGTTCGAAACCGACTGACCCGCGCCGGAAGCGGCTCGTCTCCTCGATCGCGATTCTCGAAGAACGTCATTATTCAAAACCCTTGCGCGTCGCAGCGCCGCGACTTAGGCTGAGATCACCTAGTACTAGCGGTACTAGTTACTGAATGTTCGAGAAAAGGGCGGGCAACCGTGAACGAACGCAGTGGGCAAGGGTCGGCAGTAACGAAAGCGCGAAGCGCGACACTTTCTCAGCCAGAGACCAGGCCTCATCCCAAGACCAGGCGGATCCGCTTCCGTTTCAACGAGGAAGCCACCAAGAAGTACTTCGTCGCCGGCGACATGGTGTACAGCCATTTCGTCGCCGGACTCTCGGCGGGATTCCCTCCGGGTGAAGAGGGGTTCATCCGGTCGGTGCGCCGCTTCGCGGACCTCATCACCGATCCGGACCTCAAGAAGCGGGTGGCCGGCTTCATTGGCCAGGAGTCGATGCACGGCCAGGAGCACCGCCACCTCAACGAGAAGCTGGTCGAGATGGGCTATGCCATCCAGTGGTGGGACTCGAAGCGGTTGAAGGCCGGGCAGATACGTCTCGAGGAGCGGCTGCCCGCGAAGGTGCACCTGGCGATGACCGCCGCCGCGGAGCACTACACCGCCGTGCTGGCCGAGCGGGTGCTCTCCAGCGAGGAAATCCAGTCGATCCCCGCCGAACCGGAGATGTGGCACCTGCTCAACTGGCATGCGCTGGAGGAACTGGAGCACAAGTCCGTGGCGTTCGACGTGTACCGCGCGGTCGGCGGCACCGAGCGCACGCGTATTGCGGTGATGGCCGTTATGTACGCGTTGACCGTTCCGGTGACCCTGGTCTCGCTGGGCGTTTCGATAGGTCGTGACCCGATCGCGCGTCGCCAACCGCGCCGCCTGGCGCGTGAGGCGTACAAGTTGTTCACCGGTCCGGTGTTCAAGGGCCTGCCAAGTGAACTCGCCAAGTACATGCGCCCGGGATTCCATCCTGACGACATCGATACCACTGCGCTGCTCGAGCGGTGGCAGGACGAACTCTTCGGCGCCAGCGGCGTCCTCGTCGACCATCTGAAATAGACAGCCAACCTGAAATAGACAGCCACAAGGAAGGATTCGACCATGACAACGGAGTCACTGGCGACCGGCGACACTTCGACGACCGGCGCGTACCCGACGGTCCGTCGGATGAGGTTCCCATTCGGCGAGCCCGAACCCATCCGGCGCCACTTCGTCGAAGGCGACATCGTGATGAGCCACCTCGTGGCCGTGCTGTCCGGAGCGTTTCCGCCCGGCGAGGAGTCGTTCATTCGGTCGGTGCGCCGCTTCTCCGACCAAATCACCGATCCAGTCTTGAAGAAGCGGGTCGCGGGCTTCATCGGCCAGGAGTCCGTGCACGGCCAGGAGCATCGCAAGCTCAACGCGCACCTGGCCGACCTGGGCTATCCGCTGGTCCGCTTCCTGCTGTTCTCACCGACGAGTGTGCGGCAGAAGCTCATGCTGCGCATCGAGAAACTGTTCCCCGCGAAGGTGCACCTGGCGATGACGGCCGCTGCCGAACACTACACCGCCGTATTGGGAGCGCGGGTGCTGTCCAAGGACGAAATCCAGGCGATCCCTGGTGATCCCGAGGTGTGGCACCTACTGAACTGGCACGCGATGGAAGAACTCGAGCACAAGTCGGTCGCCTTCGATGTCTATCGCGCGGTTGGCGGTTCGGAGCGGATCCGCATCGCGGTGATGTGGTTCATGTACTACCTGACGATCCCGTTCGTCACGGCTGCGGTGTCGGTGTCCATGCTGATGGATCCGACCGCGTGGCGCCCCGTCAAGGTGTTGCGGCAGACCTATCACATCTTCCGCGGTCCGCTTCTGCGCGGATTCATGCCGGAGATCCGAGAGTACCTACGACCCGGCTTTCACCCCGACGATGTCCGGACCGGCGAGCTACTCGAACGCTGGCAACGGGAACTGTTCGGAGCCGACGGCGAACTCGTCGGTTACGTGAAATGACGACGAGCACAGATATCGAGCGTCCGCCGGTCGCGGAGCGCATCGACCCCGACCACGAGGTAGTGGTAGTCGGTGCGGGATTCGGCGGAATCGGCACCGGTATCGCGTTGCAGCGTAAAGGCATTCACGACTTCGTCATTCTCGACAAGTGGGATCACGTCGGAGGCACGTGGCATGCAAACACCTATCCCGGTGTGGCGGTCGACATCCCCTCGGTGATCTACAGCTTCTCCTACGAACAGCGGGGCGACTGGTCACGCGTCTTCGCGCCCGGCGCCGAACTGCGCGACTACGCCGACCGCATGGTGGACAAGTATGGCCTGCGGGACAAGCTGCGACTGAACACCACGGTCATCGGCGCGACCTTCGACGAGCGCAACAGCCTGTGGCGGTTGACCGTCGACGGTGGGGCAGAGATCACCGGCCGGTATGTCGTGATGGCGGTCGGTGGGCTGGAACGGCCCAAGATGCCGGATATTCCAGGTCTGCACGACTTCGGTGGCGTACTGATGCACACCGCACTGTGGGACCACGACGTAGCCCTGGATGGCAAGCGGGTGGCCGTGATCGGGACCGGCGCGACGTCGCTGCAATTGGTTCCGGCGATCGTCGACGAGGTCGAGCATCTCACCGTCTTCCAGCGCACCCCGATCTGGGTGTTCCCCAAGCGGGACGCTGAGATCCGCGGCGTCCTACGTAGAGTGATGGAGCAGCGACAGCTGCGTTCCGCGGTTCGGGGTCTCGGCACGATCGCGACGGAGATCGGGATGAGCGGGATGCTGGCCGGCCCGGGGTGGCTGGTCAACTCGACGCGCAAGCTCGCCGAGGCACCTGTGAGGGCGTGGATGCGCAGCCAGGTCAAGGACCCGGTGACCAGAGAGAAACTGATCCCGCGCTACGGGCTTGGCTGCAAACGGCCGTCGATGTCCAACGACTACCTGACGACATTCAACCGCAGCGACGTCAGCCTGGTCACCGACTCCATCGAGCGGATCACCCCGAACGGGGTGCTGACCGCGGACGGCGTCGAGCACCAGGTCGACGTTCTGATCTGCGCGACCGGATTCAAACTGTGGGAGCGCGATTCGGTTCCACCCTTCCCGGTCGTCGGCCGTGCCGGCGTCGACGCCGGGGAGTTCTGGGCGGTCAACCGGTTCCAGGCGTACCAAGGGGTTTCGGTACCCGGTTTTCCGAACATGTTCATGATCACCGGACCGTACGGCTTCGTACTGGGCTCTTACCTGTGGATGATCGAGGCCACATCGGCGCATCTGAGCCGAGCGATCGCCGAAGCCAAGCGGCGCGATGCCCTGGAGGTGGAGATCCGCCAAGAAGTCCACGACGCGTACTTCCAGAAGTGCCTCCGGCGCCAGGAGCGCAACTTCCTGTTCACGCCGGCGTGCGAGGGCTCCAACACCTACTACATCGACTATCACGGCGACTCGCCGTTCCGACCGACCACGCACGGCGAGATGTACTGGCACAACCGCCATTACGACCTCGACGTCTACCACTACGGTACCGGCACCGGAACCGTCCGCGAACTGGCAGCTACGTCGAAAGAAGCCCTGTGAAGTTCAACAACCTCAAACCGGAAGTCGTCGTTGTCACCGGCGCCGGTAGCGGTATCGGGCGGGCGACCGCGATCCGCTTCGCCAAACTCGGTGCCCACGTGGTGGTTTCGGATATCGACCTCGACTCTGCAGAGGCCACAGCGGCGATGATCAAGGGTGTAGGCAACCGAGCATCGGCAATGCTGCTGGACGTGACCGACCCCGACGCCTGGGAACTGTTCGCTCGCGAGGTGCGTGCCGACTTCGGGGTGCCGGACGTTGTGGTCAACAACGCCGGGATCGTCGTCGGCGGCCCGTTCCTCAAGCTGTCCGCCGAGGATTGGGACAAGCAACTGGGCATCAACCTGATGGGTGTGGTGCACGGCTGTCGGGTGTTCGGCACCATGATGGTCGAGCGGGGCAGAGGCGGGCACATCGTCAACATCGCATCGGCAGCGGCCTTCACGCCCACACCGGTGATGGCGCCGTACTCGGTGTCCAAGGCCGGGGTGAAGATGCTGAGCGAATGCCTACGCCTGGAGCTCGGCCCGCACGGTATCGGTGTCAGCGCGATCTGTCCGGGTGTGATCAGTACCAACATCGGTGACCGGGCGGTGACCGTCGGCGTCGACCCTGAAATCATCGAGCGTGGCAAGCAATTGACCCGGCAGCTGCAGGAGTTCGCCGAGAAGCTTCCGTTCTCGCCGATGAGCCCTGATTTGGTGGCCCGGGCGGCCGTGCGAGCGGTCCGCTACGACCTCGCGGTCGTGCCGGTGCGGACCGAGGCATGGCTGGGGTACTTCATGTTGCGCATCGCGCCGGGCATCAATCGGCGGATGGCACAACCGTTCTCGATCAGCTTCGCCGAGACGGTGGGGGCTCGATTATTGGCGCGGGTCGCACCGAGAACCACCGTCGAGGAGTCAGGGATGGCCGAAGTCCGATGACGCGAACGAGGTTGCAGGTCGACAACTTCCGATCGGCGGACATCCCCGATCAGGCCGGTAAGACCATGGTGATAACCGGTGCGAACAACGGCCTCGGTCTCCAGGCTGCGACTGCGCTCGCGGCTGCCGGCGCGCGAATTATTTTGGCCTGCCGCAACCAGATGACCGGCCTCGAAGCACTCGACCGGGTGCGATTGGCCGGGCCAGGAGCCGAGCACCATCTCGTTCCGCTCGATCTCGCCGATCTGGGTTCGGTGCGGGAGTCCGCCGCCGAAGTCGTGGAGGTAGCGCCGAGCATCGACGTGCTCATCAACAACGCCGGCCTGATGGCCATTCCCTTCGCCCGAACAGCCGATGGCTTCGAGATGCAGATCGGCACGAACCATTTCGGCCACTTCGCATTCACCGACGGGGTGCTGCCCGCGCTACTGGCCACGTCCGAACCCCGGGTCGTCACGCTGTCCAGCATCGCCCACCGTCAGGGGCTCATCGTCCTCGCCGATCTCAACTTCGAGCTGCGCGAATACGGACGCATGTCGGCCTACTCGCAATCCAAATTGGCCAACCTGCTATTCGGGGCGGAACTGGCGCGACGCAGTGACGCCGCCGGGCTCGCGCTGAAGTCGGTGATCGCCCATCCCGGGGTGGCCGCAACCAACTTGTTCGATTCGATGGTTCCGCCGATTCCGGGAGCGGTGCAACTAATGCACGTCGCGCTTCGGTTGTTCACCAACAGCGAGGAAAGCGGTGCGCTGAGCCAGTTGTACGCGGCAACGATGCCCGACGTACGCAACGGCGACTATCTCGGTCCGAACCGATTGTTCGGGGTCCGCGGGCCGGTGAGCCGATCGCCGCGCAGCGCAGCAGCGCGCAATGCACAGTTGGCGGCGGAGCTGTGGGAGAAGTCGGTCGAGCTCACGGGTGCGCGATACGACGCTCTCGAGTCGGTTGACAAACTCGAGAAGTAGCCCGCCGAAACTGGGTTACCTTCACTTGACTTCGAGGCGTGATCGCGTGCCACAACCCGACACTCGCCGCACCTAGCCCGTCGTGCCGCCCATGATCTCGAACACGTCGAAGGTGTTGACACCGGCGGTGACCGACGGGTCGCGCTCGGCGATCGCGAGCACCTCGGCGCGGTCGGTGGCGCGCAGCACGCCCATTCCCCAGACACCTTCCGGATCTGCGACCGGTCCGTAGACGACGACGTGACCGTCGGCGAGCAGTTGCTGCCAGTACTCCTGATGCGCGGCCATGGCCTGCTGCTCGGCGGGCGTCATGGTCTGGGCGAAATCCGCTCGCGGCGGAATTAGCCGGAACAGGAACAGGTTCATCCGGCCAGCCGAGTCGCGGGATGCACGGCGATGAGCCCTAAACCGCTGCGCCGCTTGCACATCGCCGCGAGCTCCGCATACGCCTTCTCGCCGAGCAGTTCGGTCAGCTCGGGCCCGTAGGACTCCCAGACCGGCTTGCTGCCGACGTGCGCGTTCGGATCGCCGGTGCAGTACCAGTGCAGATCCGCGCCGCCTTCACCCCAGCCGCGACGGTCGTACTCGGTGATCCACGTCTTGAGGATTTCGGTCCCGTCGGGCCGCTCCACCCACTCCTGCGTGCGCCGGATCGGCAGCTGCCAGCACACGTCGGGTTTCATCGTCAGCGGTTCGACACCCAGCTTGAGTGCCTTGCTGTGCAGTGCGCAGCCGATGCCACCGGGAAAGCCGGGCCGGTTGAGAAAGATGCAGGCGCCCTTGTGTTTTCGGGTGCGCAGGTTGGGCTTGTCGTCGTAGGAGTCCATCTCGAGGTACCCCTTCTTACCGAGCCCCTTCTCGCGGAACTGCCAGTCCTCGTCGGTCAGCGTCTTGACCGCGTCGTCCAGGCGGGCGATGTCGTCCTTGTCGGACAGGAACGCGCCGTGCGAGCAGCAGCCGTCGTCCGGGCGCCCCTCGACCGTGCCCTGGCAGGCCGGTGTGCCGAACACACACGTCCAGCGGGAGCACAGCCACGTCAAATCGGCTGCGATCAGATGCTCGGGATTGTCCGGGTCGTAGAACTCGACCCACTCACGGGCGAAATCGAGTTCGACCTCGCCGGGATGCGATGCGCTCACGGTAATCAACGGTAGACCGATTAAGTTGAAGGTGTGCGATTAGGCGTGCTCGACGTGGGCAGCAATACCGTTCACCTTCTGGTGGTGGACGCGCGACGGGGCGGGCACCCGACACCGATGAGTTCCACCAAGGCCTCGTTGCGGCTCGCCGAGGCCATCGACGGCTCCGGCAAGCTGACCCGTAAGGGTGCGGACAAACTGATCGGCACCATCGACGAGTTCGCCAAGATCGCCACCAGTTCCGGGTGTTCGGAGCTGATGGCGTTCGCCACCTCGGCGGTGCGTGACGCCAAGAACTCCGAGGAGTTGCTCGCGCGGGTGCTCGCCGAGACGGGGGTCTCGCTGCGCGTACTCGCCGGGGTCGACGAGTCGAGGCTGACGTTCTTGGCCGTGCGGCGCTGGTACGGGTGGAGCGCCGGACGCATCATCAATATCGACATCGGCGGCGGGTCGCTGGAGCTGTCCAACGGTGTCGACGAGGAGCCGGAGGTGGCGCTGTCGCTCCCGCTCGGCGCGGGCCGGCTCACCCGCGAATGGCTGCCCGACGACCCACCGGGCCGTCGGCGGGTCGCGATGCTGCGCGACTGGCTGACCACCGAACTGGCCGACGCCGGGGCCGAGCTGCTCAAAGCCGGCGCCCCGGACCTGGCCGTTGCGACGTCGAAGACGTTCCGCTCGCTGGCCCGGTTGACCGGCGCCGCGCCGTCCGGGGCCGGTCCGCGGGTCAAACGGACGCTCACAGCCACCGGGTTAAGGCAGCTCATAGCATTCATCTCTAGGATGACCGCGGCCGACCGAGCGGAATTGGAAGGAGTGAGTGCCGAACGGGCGCCACAGATCGTG
The DNA here is from genome assembly GCF_001500065.1 of Mycobacterium sp. IS-3022. GTDB lineage: Bacteria > Actinomycetota > Actinomycetes > Mycobacteriales > Mycobacteriaceae > Mycobacterium. The sequence continues at coordinate 244,716 of NZ_LQIN01000034.1, read as the reverse complement.
GCCGGAGCGTTGGTCGCCGAGGCGAGCATGAAGGCCCTGGCCGTCGAGAGCGTGGACATTTGCCCCTGGGCGTTGCGGGAAGGGCTGATTCTGCGGAGACTCGACAGCGAAGCCGACGGCAGCGGCTCCGTCGGTGCCGACGATCCGACGACGATCGGCGGCGCTGACAATCCGGCCTCAGTACAGACGTTTTTGCGCAATGCTGGACGATAGGTGACGAGGGCCGAAGGCAATACACCATGACAGGACCAGAAGACGACCACAGCAACACGCGACCCATCTCGGTTGCGGAGTTGCTGGCGCGCAACGGCACGATCGGTGCCCCGCCGATCGGCGGTCGGCGCCGGCGTCGCCGTGGGGACACCGACTCGATCTCCGTCGCCGAACTGACCGGCGAAATCCCGGTCGTCCGCGATCAGGACGACGCACCCGCGACCGGGCCGTCGGCCGCCGCGGTGGTCGATGCCCCGGCCGAGGCCGAATCCGAAACCGTCGAACCCGAACGCCTCGAACCCGTACCCGAAGCGGCCGAACCCGCTGCCACGAACGGCGCCCCTGACCACGTCGAGGAAGTATCGCCCGCCGCCGAGGACACCGGAGTCGAACCCGAGGCCTCCGCAGACGAGCAGGACGAGTACGCCGACGCCGTCGCCGACTACCAGACCCATGTCGAGCATCGCGACTCCGACGAAGACCTGGACTTCTTCGCCCCGCCGCGCCGCTCGCACTTCACCCGGCGCCGGTTCGGTTTCGGCGGGCGCAGTGGGGTGGGAGAGGACACCGGCGGGCGCAGCGGGGTGGGAGAGGACACCGGCGGGCGCAGCGGGGTGGGAGAGGACACCGGCGGGCGAAGCGCGGTGGGCGAGGACACCGACACCGGCGTGGGGGCCGAGCAGATGAGCCCGGACCCGTTCGACTGGTCCGATCCCAAGGCCGACGAGGAGGACGCCGCCGACGCTGCCGTCGATCTCGTCGAACCAGACGACGACGACCGCGAGGACCTGCCGTCATACCTGCGGTCCCCCGACAAGGACAGTGAGCTGTTCGGCGGTCCGGACGTCGCCGACGACGAGGTCCGGCGCGGCCGCGGCCTGGGCCCGGAGGACATCGATCTCGAGGACGACGCCGATGTGGCGCCATCGGGACCGATGTCGGCGTTCCTGCGCGGAGCCTGGGTCGTCGCCCAGTGTGTGATTGCGGTCGCTTTCGGTGCCGGCCTGTTCATCGCGTTCGATCAGCTGTGGAAGTGGAACAGCATCATCGCGCTGGTGCTCGGAGTGTTGGTGATCCTCGGCCTGGTGGTCGGGGTGCGGGTGGTGCGTAAGACCGAGGACATCGGCAGCACGCTGATCGCCGTCGCGGTCGGGGCGATGGTCACGTTCGGGCCGCTGGCACTGATGCAGGCGGGCTGAGGCGCCCAATAACTCGTGCGCCCAGCCATCAAGGTCGGTCTGTCGACGGCGTCGGTCTACCCGCTGAGAACCGAGGCGGCCTTTGAGTACGCGGCCCGCCTGGGCTACGACGGCGTCGAGCTGATGGTGTGGGCCGAGACCGTCAGCCAGGACGTGGAAGCCGTCGCGCGGTTGTCCGAGAAATACCACATGCCGGTGCTTTCGGTGCATGCACCGTGCCTGCTCATCTCGCAGCGCGTGTGGGGCGCCAACCCGATCCCGAAGCTCGAGCGCAGTGTGCGCGCGGCCGAGCAGCTGGGCGCCCAGACCGTCGTCGTGCATCCGCCGTTCCGGTGGCAGCGCCGCTACGCCGAAGGCTTCTCTGAGCAGGTCGCCGAGCTCGAGGCGGCCAGCGACGTGATGGTCGCCGTCGAGAACATGTTCCCGTTTCGGGCCGACCGGTTCTTCGGCGCAGGTCAGACCTCGATCGAGCGGATGCGCAAACGTGGCGGCAGGCCGGGGCCCGGCATCTCGGCGTTCGCGCCGTCCTACGACCCGCTCGACGGCAACCACGCGCACTACACGCTGGACCTGTCGCACACCGCGACCGCGGGCTCCGATGCGATCGAGATGGCCCGTCGGATGGGAGACGGGCTGGTGCACCTGCACCTGTGCGACGGCAGCGGCGCCTCGACCGACGAACATCTGGTGCCGGGCCGGGGCACGCAGCCGACGGTGGAGGTCTGCGAGATGCTGGCCGCGAGCGATTTCACCGGGCATGTGATCCTTGAGGTGACCACGTCGGGCGCCCGCACCGCCGCCGAACGCGAGGCGTTGCTGGTCGAGTCGTTGCAGTTCGCCCGCGCGCACCTGCTGCGCTGACCTCACCTTGCGAAGGAACCACCAGATGACCGGCTCCACCCTGTTCACCGACGCCATGGCGCTCACCGACGCCGGTGACGGCGTGTATCACGGTGAGCTGAACGAACATTGGACAATCGGGCCGAAGGTGCACGGCGGCGCGATGTTGGCGCTGTGCGCAAACGCGGCGCGAACAGAGCACGGCGGCGGGGACGTGCAGCCGATCGCGGTGTCCGGAAACTTCCTGTGGGCACCGGACCCCGGCCCGATGCAGGTGGTCACCACGGTGCGCAAGCGCGGACGTCGCATCAGCCTGATCGACGTCGAACTCAATCAGGGTGAGCGTACGGCCGTGCGGGCCGCGATCACGCTCGGCGACCCGGAGCATCACGTGGCGCCACTGCTGTCGGTCAACCCCGTGATCCCGCTGATGCAACCCGAGCCGCCGCCCGGTCTCGAGCCGATCGGCGAGGGACATCCGATGGCCGATATCGTGCACCTCGCGCACGGCTGCGACATCCGGCCCTCGCTGACCACCATGGCGCCGCGGTCCGACGGTGGACCGCCGGTCATCGAGTACTGGGTGCGCCCGAAAGGCGTTGCGCCCGATGTGTTGTTCGCGCTGCTGTGCGGCGATGTGTCGGCGCCGGTGACGTTGGGCGTGAACCGGTTCGGCTGGGCGCCGACCGTCCAGTTGACTGCGTATCTGCGTACCCTGCCCGCCGACGGGTGGCTGCGGGTGCTCTGCACGACGGTGGAGATCGGCCAGGACTGGTTCGACGAGGATCACATCGTCGTCGACTGTGAGGGCCGCATCGTGGTGCAGAGCCGCCAACTCGCGATGGTGCCGAGCGCGTAGCCGTACCGGCTTTCTGCAATGCTTTCCGGCATGGCCAGAATCGCGATCGTCGGCGGGGGAAGTATCGGTGAGGCACTCCTGTCCGGGCTGCTGCGCGCCGGGCGACAGGTCAAGGACCTGGTGGTGGCCGAGAAGGACCCGGCCCGGGCAAAACACCTCGCCGAGACGTATTCGGTGTTGGTGACGACGGTGTCCAACGCCGTGGACAACGCCGGCTACGTCGTCGTGGCCGTCAAGCCCGCCGACGTGGAGGAGCTCGTCGGGGAGATCGTCGATGCGGCCACCCAAGCCGAAAGCGACGCGGCCGAACAGGTTTTCGTGACGGTCGCCGCCGGTGTCACCACCGCCTACTACGAGAACAAGCTGCCGGCCGGGGCGCCGGTGATCCGTGTCATGCCCAACGCCCCGATCGTCGTCGGCGGGGGAGTCAGCGCGCTGTCCGCCGGCCGGTTCGCCACCGCGGAGCAGATGAAAGAGGTCTCCGCGATCTTCGACGCGGTCGGCGGCGTGCTGACCGTGCCCGAATCCCAACTCGACGCGGTCACCGCGCTCTCGGGTTCCGGGCCGGCCTACTTCTACCTGATGGTCGAGGCGCTCATCGACGCGGGCGTCGCCGCCGGGCTGTCGCGCACGGTGGCCACGGATCTGGTGGCGCAGACGATGGCGGGGTCGGCCGCGATGCTGCTGGACCGGCTCGACCGGGCCGCATCGGCCGGGGGAGCGGCCGGCTCGTCGTCGGGAATCACGATGGACACCACGCCCGCCCAGCTGCGCGCGACCGTTACCTCGCCGGGGGGGACCACAGCGGCTGGTCTGCGGGAACTCGAACGGAGTGGTTTGCGGGCGGCCGTCGCCGAAGCGGTCGAGGCCGCGAAAAGGCGCTCTGAGCAGCTCGGAATTACATCGGAGTAATTCGTTTAATTACCCACACCCGTCGCAGTAACACCATCTGCCACGCTATTCTCCTGGTGTAAGCACGGGTCGGTGCCAGCGGTGGGGAAGCCGCTGGGACTGCCCGTGCCTGAATGATTGGGTTGCGATGACGTCTATGAACGGGCCATCCGGGCGGGATTCGGCCAGTGGAAAGTCGGCTCGGGACGCCGGATCCGACGGTCAACAGCCACGAGCTCAATTTCTCACCGTCGCCGAAGTGGCGAGCCTGATGCGGGTCAGCAAAATGACGGTCTACCGGTTGGTGCACAACGGGGAGCTGCCCGCCGTCCGCGTCGGCCGGTCGTTCCGGGTGCACGCCAAGGCTGTTCACGACATGCTGGAGAGCTCGTACTTCGACGCAGGCTGATCTTCTTCACGCAAGCCCGCACCGGCGATCAGGCGAGTTTCGCGGTTACCTGCGCAGCCCGGTAAAGTGGCCGGGTCAATCAACAATGCTTGTTCGGCAAGTAGTCACAGGTAGCGGAGTTCATGGGTTCAGTCATCAAGAAGCGGCGCAAGCGCATGTCGAAGAAGAAGCACCGCAAGCTGCTTCGTCGCACCCGGGTCCAGCGCAGAAAACTCGGCAAGTAATCTCCGCGCGCGGTCGTTAGGCTGACCGGTCATGGATTCCGAGGGTCGTTCCACTGGGCACGCCAACGGGTCTGACTCGCGCGACGCCGTGCACTATCCCAAAGTCGTCCTGGTCACCGGGGCGTGCCGGTTCCTCGGCGGATACCTGACGGCCCGGCTGGCGCAGAACCCGTTGATCAACCATGTGATCGCCGTCGACGCGATCGCGCCGAGCAAGGACCTGCTGCGCCGGATGGGCCGCGCAGAGTTCGTCCGCGCCGACATCCGGAACCCGTTCATCGCGAAGGTCATTCGCAACGGCGACGTCGACACCGTGGTGCACGCCGCCGCGGCGTCCTACGCGCCCCGCTCCGGTGGGCGCGCGGCGCTGAAGGAGCTCAACGTGATGGGCGCGATCCAGTTGTTCGCGGCCTGCCAGAAGGCACCGTCGGTGCAACGCGTCGTACTCAAGTCCACTTCGGAGGTGTACGGCTCGAGCTCACGCGACCCGGTGCTGTTCACCGAGGACAGCAGCGCTCGACGTCCCCCGGGCGAAGGATTCGCCCGCGACAGCATCGACATCGAGGGTTACGCGCGCGGGCTGGGGCGGCGCCGGCCGGACATCGCGGTCACCATCCTGCGGCTGGCCAACATGATCGGTCCCGCGATGGACACCGCGTTGTCGCGCTACCTCGCCGGTCCGGTGGTGCCGACCGTCGTCGGGCACGACGCCCGGTTACAGCTGCTGCACGAGCAGGACGCGCTCGGGGCGCTCGAGCGCGCGACGATGGCGGGCAAGTCGGGCACCTACAACATCGGGGCGTCCGGCATCATCATGATGAGCCAGGCGATCCGGCGGGCCGGCCGAATCCCGCTTCCCGTGCCTCGATCGGCGCTGTGGGCAGTGGATTCGCTGAGGCGCGCGACTCGCTACACTGAACTCGATCGCGAGCAATTGGACTACCTGAGTTACGGCCGTGTTATGGACACATCGCGAATGCGAAACGAACTCGGCTACAACCCAAAGTGGACCACCGTGGAAGCCTTCGACGATTACGTCCGAGGCCGCGGATTGACTCCGATCGTCGACCCTCGGTGGGTACGCTCAATGGAGAGTCGCGCCGTCGCTGCGGCGCAGCGGTGGGGGCGCTAGGCTCATCAACTGATCGGGTGGGGAGAAGGTAACGACAGTGGCGGGCGAGTCCAAGGCGAAAGTCATTCCGCTGCACGCGAATTCGGGCCGTGCAGCGGCGCAGCGGCGCAACGCCGCGCGCACGCAGGGCTCTCGCCGACATCCCTCGCAGACCTCGGATCCGCTCGGTCGCGCCTCCGCTGAGGACATCGCCGCCGTCGTCCGTGAGATCGACGACCGCAGGGCTGGCGCCGCCGGCGTCCCGACCGTCGACGAGACGCCCACCGAACTCGCCAAGCGAATAGGGGCGGTCGCCGAATTCGTCCGCAAGCGGATGATGGGCGATTACGTCGTCGACGAATTCGGATTCGACGCCCACCTCAACAACGCAATCTTTTTGCCTTTGCTGAGAGTGTTCTTCAAGTCGTGGTTCCGCGTCGAGGTCAGCGGTGTCGAGCATCTGCCCGAGACGGGTGCCGCGCTGGTGGTTGCCAACCACGCCGGGGTGCTGCCGTTCGACGGGTTGATGGCGTCGGTGGCGGTGCACGACCACCACCCGGCACACCGCGACCTGCGCCTGCTTGCCGCCGACATGGTTTTCGACCTGCCGATGGTCGGTCAGGCCGCGCGTAAGGCCGGCCACACCATGGCCTGCACCGCCGATGCGCACCGCCTGCTGGCCGCCGGTGAGCTGACCGCGGTTTTCCCGGAGGGCTACAAGGGCCTGGGCAAGCACTTCAAGGACCGCTACAAGCTGCAGCGCTTCGGTCGCGGCGGCTTCGTCTCGGCCGCGCTGCGCACCAAGGCGCCCATCGTGCCGTGCTCGATCGTCGGCTCCGAGGAGATCTATCCGATGATCGGCGACGTCAAGCTGCTGGCCCGGCTGCTGGGGCTGCCGTACTTCCCGATCACGCCGTTCTTCCCGCTCGCAGGCCCGGCAGGGATGGTCCCGCTGCCGTCGAAGTGGCACATCCAGTTCGGCGAGCCGATCGAGACGGCCGATTACGACGAGTCGGCCGCCGAGGACCCGATGATCACGTTCGAGCTCACCGACCAGGTGCGCGAGACCATCCAGCAGACGCTGTACCAACTGCTCGCGCAGCGCCGCAACACGTTCCTCGGCTGAGTCTCCGGCTGAGCGTTCCTCCGCGAGCAGGCGCAAACTGCCCCCGAACGGGCCTCTTAAGGGGCACTTCGCGACTGCTCGCGCTAGAGGCTAGCTACCCGAACTAGTTTGCTTGGCAATCATTTTCGCGATCGCCTCATCGCGGGCGGCGGCGATGCGCTCGCTCACCTCGTCGGCCTCGGTGTCGGATTGCGCCTCGCCCATCACGGTGACGACGCTCGTCAGGACCGGGTTGCCGTCGGCGTCGGTGACCTCGCCGCGGACCTCGGTGACGACGGCCCCGTGTGATTCGGTCACCGAGTCGAGGTAGGAATCGAAGAACAGTTTGTCGCCGGCCACGATCGGGCGGTGGAAGGTGATCTTCTGGTCACGGTGCAGCACCCGCTCCATGTTGATCGGCACGTCGAACTGGTTGAAGATCTCGAGCTGGACGCGGCGACCGGCGACCGCGAGGAACGTCAACGGCGCTATCAACGAGTCGTAACCGCATTCCTTGGCGGCCTCTTCGCTGAAGTGGGCCGGGTGCTCGTCCTTGACCGCGCGCGCGAACTCCCGGATCTTTTCCCGGTCGACCTCGAAGTAATCGGGGTAGCGGTAATGAGTGCCGATGATGTTCTCTGCGATGGCCATACACGGTCTCTTCTGGTCGGAGTCAGCGGCGCGAGCCTATCAGCGGTTCAGCGGCCGTCCTGGCGACGGGAGACGACGGCGGCCAACGCCCCACCCGCCGCGCCCAGTGCCAGCGCCGACGGCACGCCGATGCGCGCGGCCTTGCGGGCGGTGCGGAAGTCGCGAATCTCCCAGCCCCGCTCCCGGGCGAGGTCGCGCAGGTCCGCGTCGGGATTGATCGCCACCGCGGTGCCGACCAGCGACAGCATCGGCACGTCGTTGAAGCTGTCCGAGTAGGCAGTGCAGCGACGCAGGTTGAGCCCTTCGCGGATGGCCAGTGACCGCACCGCATGGGCTTTGCCCGTCCCGTGCAGGATGTCGCCGACCAGGCGCCCGGTGAACACCCCGTCGACGGACTCCGCGACGGTGCCCAACGCCCCGGTCAGGCCCAGCCGCTTGGCGATCGTCGCGGCAAGTTCGTACGGCGTCGCCGTGACCAGCCACACCTGTTGGCCGGCATCGAGATGCATCTGCGCCAGCGAGCGGGTGCCAGGCCAGATCTTGTCGGCGATGATCTCGTCGTAGATCTCCTCGCCGACGGCCATCAGCTCGGCCGTCGACCGGCCTTCGATGAAAGCCAGCGCCTTACGACGGCCGGCGGCCACGTCGTCGCTGTTCTCCCGTCCGGTCAGCTGGAACTTGGCCTGTGCGTAGAGGAACTTCGCGACGTCGCCGTAGGTGAAGTACTTGCGAGCGGCCAGCCCGCGGGCGAAGTGGATCAGCGACGAGCCCTGCACCAGCGTGTTGTCGACGTCGAAGAACGCTGCCGCGGTCAGGTCGGGCGGCGGTGGCGACGGGGTGGTGGGCTCCTCGAGAACCAGACCGGTGACGGCCTGCTCGGCGCTCGCCTCACCGGCACGCTGCTGATCGGCGGCAGAGGCTGGTCCCGCCAACTGCTCGCCTTCGACGCGACCGGACTCAGACACGTTTCAACCCTAAGTCACGGTGGCGGGATACTTGTCGAGTGGACCGGCAGGTGGAGTTGCTGACGCGCGACGGCTGCACGATCTGCCGACGGGTCGCCGACCAGCTCACCGTGCTGGCGGATGAACTGGGTTTCACGCTGGTCATCACCGATGTCGACGCCGCAGCCGCGGCGGGCGAACCCGCGCGACGGGCGGAGTTCGGCGATCGTTTGCCGGTGGTGCTGCTCGACGGCGCCGAGCACAGTTACTGGGAGGTCGATGAGCCTCGGCTGCGTGCCGACCTGGCGAAGTGACTGCGGCCTCCGGCAGGAATTTGGTCACCTAACTGTTCACCGACTACCGTGGATGACGTGGTGATTAAGCCGTGAGCGTGCTGCTTTTCGGGGTTTCGCACCGCAGCGCGCCGGTGTCGGTGCTCGAACAACTCAGCACCGATGAATCCGATCAGGCAAAGATCGTCGACAAGGTGCTGCAGTCCTCCCTCGTCACCGAGGCGATGGTGCTGTCCACCTGCAACCGGGTCGAGGTCTACGCCGTCGTCGAGGCGTTCCACGGCGGTTTGTCGGTCATCGGCCAGGTGCTCTCCGAGCACTCCGGTATGGGCCTGGGCGACCTCACCAAATACGCCTACGTGCGCTACGCCGAAGCCGCCGTCGAGCACCTGTTCGCCGTCGCCTCCGGGCTGGACTCCGCCGTCATCGGAGAACAGCAGGTGCTCGGCCAGGTGCGCCGCGCCTATGCGGCCGCCGAGGCCAACCACACCGTGGGCCGCACGCTGCACGAGCTGTCGCAGCGGGCGTTGTCGGTCGGCAAGCGGGTGCACACGGAGACCGGGATCGACGCCGCCGGCGCCTCGGTGGTGTCCGTGGCGCTCGGCATGGCCGAAAGCAAGCTCGGTTCGCTCGCCGGCCGCACCGCGGTGGTGATCGGCGCGGGCGCGATGGGCTCGCTGGCCGCCAAGCATCTGACCCGCGCCGGCCTCGATCGCATCCACATCGTGAACCGCAGCCTGCCGCGGGCCAAGCGACTCGCGGCGAAGGTCCGCGAATTGGGCATCGAGGCCCATGCCTTCCCGTTCGACCATCTGCCGCCGCTGCTCACCGACGCCGACGTGGTCGTCAGCTGCACCGGCGCGGTGCGGCCCGTCGTCTCCCTGGCCGACGTGCACCGCGGCCTGGCGCACGGCCAAGAGCCCAAGCAGCTGGTGATCTGCGACCTCGGCATGCCCCGCGACGTCGATCCTGCGGTGGCGGGGCTGCCCGGCGTCTACGTGGTGGACATGGAGCGCATCCAGCGTGAGCCGTCGGCCCGCGCCGCCGCCTCCGACGCCGAAGCCGCGCGCGCGATCGTCGCCGCCGAGGTCGCCAATTATCTGGCCGGTCAGCGAATGGCCGAGGTCACCCCGACCGTCACCGCGTTGCGGCAGCGCGCCGCCGACGTGGTCGAGGCCGAACTGCTCAGGCTGGACAACCGGCTGCCCGGGCTGGACGCGGCTCACCGCGACGAGGTCGCCAAGACCGTGCGCCGGGTGGTCGACAAGCTGCTGCACGCCCCGACCGTGCGGGTCAAACAGCTGGCCAGCGCACCCGGCGGCGACAGCTACGCCGAGGCGCTGCGCGAGTTGTTCGAGCTCGACCAACAGGCCGTCGATGCCGTCGCTGGCCCCGAAATGCCATTGATACCAACTGATTTCGACAAGGCCGAGTAACGCTTGACTGTAATTCGGATAGGCACCCGGGGCAGCCTGCTGGCGACCACCCAGGCCGGTACGGTCCGGGATGCGCTGATTGCCAACGGGCACGCCGCAGAACTCGTCACCATCTCCACCGAGGGCGACCGCAACCAGGGCCCCATCGCCGACATCGGCGTGGGCGTGTTCACCGCCGCTCTGCGGGAGGCCATCGATGACGGCCGGGTGGACGCCGCCGTGCACTCCTTCAAGGATTTGCCGACCGCGGCCGACCCGCGTTTCGTCATCGCTGCAAGCCCCCCGCGCGAAGACCCGCGCGACGCGCTGGTCGCCCGTGACGGACTGGTGCTCGGAGAGTTGCCGGCCGGCTCGCTGATCGGCACGTCGAGCCCGCGGCGGGCCGCACAGCTTAGAGCACTGGGTCTCGGTTTGGAAATCCGCCCCCTAAGAGGCAACCTGGATACCAGGTTGAACAGGGTTAGCAACGGTGATCTCGACGGCATCGTAGTCGCACGGGCGGGACTGGCTCGCATCGGGCGGCTGGCCGATGTCACCGAGACTCTCGAGTCGGTGCAGATGTTGCCAGCGCCGGCTCAAGGTGCGCTCGCGGTCGAGTGCCGCGCGGACGACACCGAGCTCGCCGCGCTGCTGGCGGAGTTGGACGACGCCGACACGCGCGCCGCAGTCACCGCTGAACGGGCCCTGCTCGCCCGACTGGAGGCGGGTTGTTCCGCACCGGTGGGCGCGATCGCTGAGGTGGTCGAGTCCATCGATGAGGACGGCAACGTCTTCGAAGAGGTGTCGCTGCGCGGCTGCGTGGCGGCGCTGAACGGATCCGACGTGATCCGCGCGTCCGGCGTCGGCACTCCCGACCGGGCCCGGGAGCTGGGGCTCTCGGTGGCCGAGGAGTTGTTCGACCTGGGGGCGCGCGAGCTCATGGCGGACGCCGATTGAAGCAGTAGAGCTGCGATGAGCGTTGAGCGAAGAGCAGAGAGATGAGTGACTGAGATGACAGGCCAGACCAGCGGGCGGGGGCGCAAGCCGAAGCCGGGCCGCATCACGTTCGTCGGTTCGGGTCCCGGTGACCCCGGACTGCTGACGACGCGGGCCCGCACCGTGCTCGGCAACGCCGCCCTGGTGTTCACCGATCCCGACGTGCCGGAGGCGGTGCTGGCCCTGGTGGGTAGCGAGCTGCCGCCCCCGTCGGGTCCCGAACCCGCGGCGGCAGCGCCGGCCGACGGCGACGCCGGGGGCGATGAGGCGCCGACGATCCCAGGCGGACCCGACATCCGGTCGGCCGTCGGCGATCCGGCCGAGGTGGCCAAGACGCTGATCGCCGAGGCCCGCACGGGTGTCGACGTGGTGCGGCTGGTCGCCGGGGATCCACTGTCGGTGGACGCGGTGATCAGCGAGGTGTCGGCGCTGGCGAAGTCGCACCTGAACTTCGAGATCGTGCCGGGCCTGCCGGACACCACGGCGGTACCCACGTACGCGGGCCTGCCGCTGGGCTCGGCCCACACCGTGGCCGACGTTCGCGACCCGCACGTCGACTGGGCCGCGCTGGCCGCCGCACCGGGACCGCTGATCCTGCACGCCACGGCGACCCACCTGGCCGATGCGGCGCGCACGCTGATCGAGTACGGGCTCACCGCCACCACGCCCGTGGTGGTGACGGCCAGCGGCACAACATGCCAACAGCGTTCGGTCGAGACGACACTGGACGGGCTGCTCGACAAGGCGGTGCTGGACAAGCCGACGGGCATCGAGCCGGCCGGCCCCTTGGCCGGCCCCCTGGTCGTGACCATCGGCAAGACCGTGGCCAACCGCGCCAAGCTGAACTGGTGGGAAAGCCGTGCGCTGTACGGCTGGACCGTGCTGGTGCCGCGCACCAAGGACCAGGCCGGCGAGATGAGCGACAAGCTGGTGGGTCACGGAGCGCTCCCCATCGAGGTGCCCACCATCGCGGTAGAGCCGCCGCGCAGCCCGGCGCAGATGGAGCGCGCGGTCAAGGGTCTGGTCGACGGCCGGTTCCAGTGGGTGGTGTTCACCTCCACCAATGCGGTACGCGCGGTGTGGGAGAAGTTCAACGAGTTCGGTCTCGACGCGCGGGCCTTCTCCGGGGTGAAGATCGCCTGCGTCGGCCAGGCCACCGCCGACCGGGTGCGGGCGTTCGGCATCAACCCCGAACTGGTGCCGGCCGGCGAACAATCGTCGCTCGGCTTGCTCGATGAGTTCCCGCCGTACGACGACGTTTTCGATCCGGTGAACCGTGTGCTGCTGCCGCGCGCCGACATCGCCACCGAGACGCTGGCCGAGGGGCTGCGCGAACGTGGTTGGGAGATCGAGGATGTCACGGCCTACCGCACGGTGCGCGCCGCGCCGCCGCCCGCGCACACCCGCGAGATGATCAAGACCGGTGGCTTCGACGCGGTCTGCTTCACCTCGAGCTCGACGGTTCGCAACCTGGTCGGCATCGCGGGCAAGCCGCACGCGCGGACCATCGTCGCGTGCATCGGGCCCAAAACCGCCGAGACCGCAGCCGAATTCGGCCTTCGGGTGGATGTGCAGCCCGAAGTCGCGGCCGTCGGGCCGCTGGTGGAGGCGCTCGCCGAACACGCCGCCCGGTTGCGCGCCGAGGGCGCACTGCCGCCGCCGCGTAAGAAGAGCCGGCGTCGCTGACCGCGAGGAGCCGCTAGTGGGCTTTCCCAGGCATCGGCCGCGCAGGCTGCGCGCCACGCCGGCGATGCGGCGACTCGTCGCCGAAACCACTTTGGAGCCACGACAACTGGTGCTGCCGATGTTCGTCGCCGACGGCATCGATGAACCACGCGAAATCGGTTCCATGCCCGGTGTCGTGCAGCACACCCGTGACTCGCTGCGTCGCGCCGCCGCCGACGCCGTGGCCGCGGGCGTGGGCGGCCTGATGCTGTTCGGCGTGCCGCGCGACGAGGACAAGGACCCAACGGGGTCTGCGGGGGTGGCCGAGGACGGCGTTCTCAACGTCGCGCTGCGCGATCTCGCCAAGGACCTCGGCGACGACACGGTGCTGATGGCCGACACCTGCCTCGACGAGTTCACCGACCACGGCCACTGCGGGATTTTGGACGGGACGGGCAGGGTTGATAATGACCTGACCAACCGACGATACGTGGAACTCGCTGTGGCACAAGCCGATTCGGGTGCACACGTGGTCGGGCCGAGCGGCATGATGGACGGCCAGGTCGCAGCGATCCGGGACGGCCTGGACGCCGCGGGGCACACCGACACGGTGATCCTGGCCTACGCCGCGAAGTTCGCCTCCGGTTTCTACGGCCCGTTCCGGGAGGCGGTGGGGTCGAGCCTGCGCGGGGATCGCCGTACGTACCAACAGAATCCGGGCAACGCCCGGGAAGCACTGCACGAGGTCGAACTCGACATCGACGAGGGCGCCGACATCGTGATGGTCAAGCCCGCGATGGGATATCTCGACGTCGTGCGTGCGGCCGCGGACCTCTCGCCCGTGCCGGTGGCCGCCTACCAGGTGTCCGGCGAGTATTCGATGATCAGCGCCGCGGCCGCCAACGGTTGGATCGACCTGCAGACCGTCGCGCTGGAGACCCTCATGGGTATCCGGCGGGCGGGCGCCGACATCGTGTTGACGTACTGGGCGGCCGACGTCGCCGGTTGGTTGGCGTGAGCCCGGAACCGCCCGCCGCGCCCGGTGCCCGACCGGAGGACGTCGACACCGGCTTCTGGCTCTGGGTGGCGGCGCTTGCGCTGATGGTCGTCGGGCATGTCGTCGACCTACTGGTCACCGATCGCGCTCGCGAGCTGCCGGTCCCGGTGCTGGTGGTCTCGGTGACCTTCGTGGTGATCCTTGCGGCCGTCGTACTGACCTTCCAGATCCTGATGCGGCACGGCTACCGGTGGGCCCGCACCGTGCTGACCGGCGCCGGTCTGGCGGTGGTCGTCTATGTGGCGACCAGCCTGTTCAACTCTGACCGTCCGGCCGCCGCCGCGGTCGCCTACGCCGTCACCGCCATCCTCGGGTCGGTGCTGATCCTCGGGGGCGCATATCTCTTGCACCGCAAAGACGCCACAGATTACTTCACGCGGTGACGGGTTAGGCTGACCCGACCATGACCGCTCCCGCGCCGCGAACCCGCGTCGTCACCGCCGCCTTCTGGTGCTGGGTCGTCGCCTCGGTGATGTTGATGGTCGGCGGGTTGATCGCCGCCTCGGTGAACCTGCCGGCCCTGTTCCGCGGCGCGGGCATGCTCACGGTCGCCGCCGGCGCCGGTATGGCATTCCTTGCCGGCCGGATCCGCACCGGTGATGTCCGGTTCCGCAGGGCGGGTGTCGCGCTGTCGTTGACGATCGTCGTGTTCGTCGTGCTGCTCTCGGCGCGGGGCATCGTGCACATCGTGACCCTGATCGCGGTCCTGCCGCTGATCGCCGGGGCGATCCTCGTCACCCGGCCGGGTGCGGCGAAGCAAGAGGAACCGACGTGACCGACAACCAGGTCCGACCCCAAGTGCTGTTCTACGAGCAGGGAGCCAGCTGGTGGTGGGTGGCGGCAGGGCCCGCGGCGGCGATCGCCATGGGGTTGATCCAGGCGTCCGCCGGCTACGGCTTCCAGGTGCTGATGCCCGGCGTGTTCCTCGTGCTCGTCAGCGGCTTCCTCGGGATCCAGGTCAAGGCCGCGCGCATCCACACCTCGGTCGAGCTGACGCCGGAGACCCTGCGGCAGGGCACCGAACGCATCCGCACCGACGAGATCGTCCGCGTCTACCCCGAAGCGACCGGCAGCGAGACGCCGAAGTGGCAGGCGGCACGGGCGCTCGGCGAGCTCACCGGCGTTCCGCGTGGCCGCACCGGCATCGGGCTCAAGCTGACCAACGACCGCACCGCGCAGGCGTGGGCGCGCAAGCACCAGCGGCTGCGGGAGGCGCTGACTCAGCTGATCGAAGAGCGCATCCCACCGGCATGACCGTACGGGCAACGCTGGAGCTGATGCTGGCCCTCGCCGCGGCGGTCGGCAGCGTGCTGAGCTGGCTGGCGGCCACCACCACGGTCATGGTGGCGCCGGTGCTCGAAGGCGAACCCCCGACGACGTCGGTGGAGTACAGCGCGCCCCTGCTGGGGCTGGCGCTGGTGTTGGCGACGGTCGCGGGCGTGCTGGCGGTGCTCGCGGTGGCACGGTTCCGCCGCCGCCGCCCTCCTCCCGCCCGCGGGTGACCGCGTCTGCACGGCGACACGCCCGCTGCACCGCGTAGAAAGAGGCCGCTCGCGGTTGGTGAGAGGTCGCTCACATCCACTTGGTACAAAGTGCAGAATTTGTAACACTGTGCCAATGACCGAGTTGGTGGAAAAAGACGACAGCGTGGACGACGCCCTGCCGCTGGGGCCGCAGTCGCTGGTGTGGCGCTACTTCGGGGACAACCGGATGTACCTGATCGGGCCACGGCCTGCGGTGCTGCAGAACATGCTCGCCGAACTCGGCCAGGGCGTGCTCGACCACTCGGTGTTCTTCGACGACACCGCCGCCCGGGTGAAGCGCTCCCTGCCGCCGATCTTCAACACCGTCTACGGCTCCGACGACGATCATCCCGGCACCCAGGTGCGCGACTTCCACACCGAGATCAAAGGTGAAATGCCGGACGGCAAGCGCTATCACGCGTTAGACCCGGACACCTACTTCTGGGCGCACGCGACGTTCGTCGATCAGGTGCTGTACTTCGCCGACACCTTCGTCAAGCGGTTGAGCCGTGAGGACAAGGAACAGATCTACCTCGAGTCGAAGACGTGGTACCGCCGCTATGGCGTGAGCGACCGGCCGATGCCTGCCACCTACGACGAATTCGAGCGCTACTGGGACCGCATGCTCGACGAGATCGTCGTCGCTCACCGGACCGCACGGTACGGAGTCGGCTACGTGACGAAGGGTTTGCCCTGCCCGAAAGGCGTTCCGCGGTGGGCGTGGCGGCTGATCGCCCCGGTGTTCAACCCGTTGGCGGCGTTCCTGACCACCGGCGGTCTGCCGCCACGCGCCCGCGCGCTGCTCGAGCTGCCGTGGAGTGACCGCCAGGAGCGGCGGTACCAGCGCTTCGCCGCGGTGTGTCGGTCGCGGCCGGTCAACTCGGTGTGGGACCGTCTGCCAATGTCTGTGCGCTACAACGGCTATGCGCAAAAGGGCTATGCCCGGGCGTGAGCCCGCGACGGGCCCTGATTCGTCGCCCGCGACGGGCCCTGATTCGTCGCCCACGACGGGGCCTGATTCGTCGCCCACGACGGGGCCTGATTCGTCGCCCACGACGGAAGCCATCCTCGACGCCGCCGTCATCGAGTTCGAGCGGCACGGCGTGCGCCGGGTCGCACTCGATGATGTCGCCCGTCGCGCCGGGGTCAGCCGCACCACCATCTACCGGCGATTCGCCAACCGCAACGAACTCGTCGCCGCAGTGATCGAGCGCGAGAACATCGCGCTGTTCGCCGACATCGCCGACGAGGTCAAACGAGTTGGGCCGCAGTCGAATCACTACGTCGAGGCATTCACGCTCTCGATCCTGAAGTTCCGCCGCCACCGGGTGCTGTACCGAATGCTGACCGATGAGCCGGCACTGCTGCTCGAGCTCACGCGTACGCATTACGGGGCGGCGATCGCCCGGATGGCCGCGGCGTTGCGGACCATCTTCGGAGCCGGGTTCACCGAGCGGATCGGCGAGCAGGCGATCGAGGAGCTGGCCGACATCACCTTGCGGTACGCGGCGATGGTGCTGCTGCTGCCCAGTACCCAGCCGCTGGAGTCCGCCGACGACATCCGCACCTTCGCCCGCCGGCACTTCCTGCCGAGCCTGCCGCCGGCGCTGCGCACCGCGCCGACTGGTTAGCCCGCCTCTGTTTGGTGGATCACACGTTCGGGCAGATATATGCCATGAGCACCGACGACAAGCAGCAGGATGACGATCGGCTCACCGACGAACAGCGGAAAGCCGAACCGGAAACCGACGAACACCACCAGGTCACCAGCGAGCAGGAGACACCGCCGCCGACCGAGAAGCCCGACGTCACCGACGAGCATCGTGAGAAGGCCAAAGAGATGTACAAGGCCTACGAGGAGGACCGGCCGACCACCAAGATGCCGGGCAGCGGCGGGGCGGTCGCGGGTACCGCCGTCAACGACTGGCTCGACGACGAGGGCAACCCGAAATTCAGCGAGGAATCCGCAGGCGGCCAAGGCGCCGAGAGCACCGGTAACTGACTCTGCGTCGGGACCACCATCTCGTAGAGGTGGAACTCGGTGTCTCGGTCGACCCGTAGCGCTGCCTACGCTAGGCAACCGTGACCACTCTCGAACAGATCGCGCCCGTCTTCGTCGAGATGGCGCATTCGATCGTGTGGGCCTCGGTGGCCACCGTCGACGCCAACGGTCGTCCCCGCACCCGCATCCTGCACCCGATATGGGAGTGGGACGGCACCGACCTGCTCGGCTGGATCGCCACCGTGCCGACCCCCATCAAGAAGGACCATCTCGCCGTGCACCCCGAGGTTTCGGTGAGCTACTGGAGCACCAACCACGACACCTGCAGCGCCGAGTGCCTGGTCGAGTGGTACGTCGACGACGAGACGCGGACCGCGGTGTGGGACAAGTTCGCGAACGGTCCCGAGCCGGTGGGCTACGACCCGAGGATCGTCCCGATGTGGCAGGACGGGCCGACCTCCGACGAGTTCGCGGCGCTGCGGTTGACCCCCTACCGCATCAGGGTGATGCCCGGCACCGTGATGACGAAAGGCGAAGGGGCACCGCTGACCTGGTCCTCGACATGACCAGCACGATCGACGCCCGGGCGTTGCCGCTGGTGCCGAAGAACCCACTGCCGGTCTGGCAGCTGCTGAAACTTGTGCGCAGGCTCGACACCGGACAGGAAGTGATTCGTGCCGCCGGCGGTCCCCTCACGCGCATCCAGTTCGCACCGAGGAAGTTGTATCCGCCGATCGTTGCGGTGATGTCGCCGAACGGGATGCGCGACGTGCTGGGACGCTCCGATGCCTCCTCAGACCGGTGCATCTATCACGACGAGGTCCGCAACATGGCGGGCGACAGCCTGTTCGTGCTGCCCAACGACCTGTGGCGCCCGCGCAAACGTGCGCTGCAGCCGGTGTTCACCAAGCAGAACGTCCGCAACTTCGGTGGCCATATGTCCGGGGCGGCACAGGCTTTCGTCGACCGCTGGCCCGACGGCGGCGACGTGGACCTCGACGTCGAGTGCCGTCGGGTGGCCATGCAGTCGTTGGGCCGGTCGGTGCTGGGCGTAGACCTCAACGAGCGCGCCGACACCATCGCCCGGTGTATGCACGTCGCGTCGTCCTACACCGCGGACCGTGCGCTGCGTCCGGTGCGCGCACCACGTTGGCTGCCGACGCCGGCGCGCCGGCGGACCCGCAGGGCGGTCGCCGAGATGAAGGACATCACCGACGAGATGGTGCGTGCGTGTCGCACCGACCCGACGCGCGACGCCCCGCTCGTGCGGGCGTTGATGGCTGCGAGAGATCCGGAGACCGGCCTGCCGATCTCCGATGACGACATCTCGAACGACCTGCTGATCTTCATGCTCGCCGGACACGACACCACGTCGACCGCGTTGACGTACTCGCTGTGGGTGCTCGGACATCATCCCGACATCCAGGCCCGCGTCGCCGCGGAAGCCGCCGCCATCGGTGATCGGCCGCTGACCCCCGAGGATGTCCCCCGACTCGGCTACACCGTGCAGGTGCTCCACGAAGCGCTGCGGTTGTGCCCCCCGGCCGCGGGCGTGGCCCGGCAGGCGACCCGTGACATCGTGGTCGACGGCTACCGTGTCGAAGCTGGGACGCTGGTGGCCCTGGGACTGTATGGGCTGCACCACGATCCGGCGTTGTGGCCCGATCCGATGACGTTCGACCCCGAGCGGTTCAGTCCCGAGAACGTCAAGAACCGCAACCGCTGGCAGTTTCTGCCGTTCCTCGCCGGCGGCCGTCCCTGCATCGGCGAGCATTTCGCGCGACTGGAGACGACGCTGGCGCTGGCCACGATCGTACGCGCGATGGAGATCCGCTCGGTCGATGGCACTTTCGAGTGCGAGGTGCCGTTCACCACCGTCGCGAAGGGACCGATCCGGGCCCGTGTGCGCCCGCGCGACTGACGTCGCACAGTGCAGTCGAGGCGTGTCGGTCGGCACCGGAGAGGGGGAGGCGCTCTGGCTGTGCGGCGCTACTGAGTTGTTCCCGACGGTGCCAATCGACGGCGGCAGCAGCGGCGAAGGCGACTTCCTCATCGGTGCCGATCTCGGCCAACGCCGTGGCAAGCTCATCGAATCCGTTGATGGAGCTTTCGTAGGCGATTCGGTGCGCCAGGTTCCGAACCCACCGGCGGGCGCGCATCCTCTGGCCGAACGACAACCGACGCACGTCGCAGACCACCAGGACCCGGCGTGCGCCCCGGGTGGCGACCGCCGCGAGCCCCAACTGGCTGCAGTCGCTCTCACACGCCCGCAGACGCCTGCGCGGCGGCCGGGAATGGCCGTCACCGAACAGCGATTCGACGGCGTCCGCATCGAGGATGAGGATCGCTGCCTCGAGCGGCTCGTCGTCGGACCCCGCCGCCGAGGCTGGCCAGGCGACAGTGCCAGTCCAGCGCGAAGCCGTCGGCCGTCCGCACGGTGGGCGGCCGTGGCACAC
This sequence comes from Mycobacterium sp. IS-3022, assembly GCF_001500065.1. Classification (GTDB taxonomy): domain Bacteria; phylum Actinomycetota; class Actinomycetes; order Mycobacteriales; family Mycobacteriaceae; genus Mycobacterium. The sequence continues at coordinate 224,863 of NZ_LQIN01000034.1, read as the reverse complement.
CGCAATTCCGTGACTTCGGTATGCCGCAGCAATCGCTTCCGCAACGCCCGGAAGCCGGCCGTAAATCGTCACCGGCGCATCGCCGGATACCTGAACCGCCAACACAACCTCACTACTCGTGTGAAGCGCTCACCTAGACGCCGCCGGTCTCCTGGTTTATTTCTCGCTCGTACTCGGAAATCAGCCGCAACGCAAGCGAAATGGCGTCCCGACGGCCCGCAGCGTCGTCTTCGGCGCCCGGCACGGCATCCCGTGACAGTCTCGCGGCTATCGTGCCGAGGGCCACGCCGGCGCGTACGCGTTCCCGGTCTCGCCGACGCCCGCGGGTATGCGATGACTTCGCGAAACTCCCTGACGCCAAGGCGATCTCGTCGAGCACACAGATACGTGCGAATCGAATGCCCGCCGTGTAGCCGTTGTGGTATGCGGTGCTTCGATCCGCCGGCGGTGGCGCATCGGCCAAGTCGTCCAGCAGTCGCACCAGCACCCTCGTGCCCGCCGCACCGGAAGGTCTGCCGGTCTTCGTGGACTCCGCCTTCGTCGCCGCCGCGGGCGCGCCCCGACGCCCCGCCCCCGTGTCTGCGTGGTCAACGCTCGTCGCGGTCATCCGCACGCCAATATCTGATCGTCTTCAAAAGACACTGTGTCATCCTTCGAATCCCACACTTCTGAATGGTCGATTTCTCGACCCGTAACGTGCTTTTTCCGTCTTTTCACAATTTCGCGCACGCGCCTTTTCCACTTCAGCAGTTTGTTGGGCAGGTGTCGTGAAAATTGCGGATCGCAAAAAATGCGAATGCCGCGGCCGGATCACAGAAACTGCGATACCGCAGTCGAAGCGGTCCGCTCGGTTTACTAGCGGCTTGCCCGCTTGCGGCGCGCAATCGTCTCCTCGGCGGTCTTTTCCCGCTTGGCCGCGCGGCGTTCCTTGAGAGTCATCGACGGCTTTTTGAGTTCCTTACTTTGAGACTTACCAGCCACAACTTCTCCTTTCGCTGGCACCCCGCATCAATGCGCGACCATACCCGAGAAAAAAATAAAGGCCAGTCGCCGTGCAATTGGGCCAGAAAAGGGACCGGACCGCCGCCCCGGCGGCGGCGACAGCCGCGCGTCTTCTCAGACGTAGCGGTTGCGGCCCGCCACCATCCCGGCACCGATCTGGATCACGTAGACGGCCAGCACCAACGCCCATGGCACGGTCCAACCGCCCGTCGCGTCGTGCAGCAGGCCGAACAGAAAGGGACCGATCCCGGCCAGCAGATACCCGATGCCCTGCGCCATGCCGGACAACCGGGCGGTATCTGCCGAGTTTCGCGCCCGTAGCGCGATGATGGTCAACGCAAGTGAGAAGGCGCCCAACCCAATTCCGAACAGGGCACTCCACAACAGGGGAGCGGCCGCCGGTGCCAGCATCAGGCCCAGCACGCCGGTCAGCCCCGTCACGCCCAGGGCGAGGACCCACGGACCCTGACTCGTCGCGCGGGCCGCCAGCGGCGAGCCGAACAGCGCGATCGGCACGCCGATGAGTGACACCAGCCCGCTGAGCAGGCCGGCCTGCGTCGGCGTCAGGCCACTGTCGATCAGAACTTCGGGCAGCCACCCCATCGCGATGTACGCCAGGCAGGCCTGACAACCGAAGAACAACGTCACCATCCAGGCCAGGCCGCTGCGCATCATCGGGCGGTCTCGTGGTTCGACGGTGGCGCCGAGGTCGGTCCTACCGAGATCCCTGCCGCCGAGCAGCCAGGCGGCCAACGCCAGCGCCGCGAGCAACGCCCAGCCGCCCAGCGCCTGCCGCCACCCGCCGAACACCTGCTCGAGCATCGGCGTGACCGCCGCGCCCAGCGCGCCGCCGCCTTGCAGCGCGGCGGTGTAGATACCGGTCATCACGCCGATCTGGGCCGGGAAGGCGTCCTTGATGACCACCGGGATCAGCACGTTGATGAGCGCGATGCCCGCCGTGGCGACGAGCGTCCCGCCGATCACCACGAACGCCCCGTCGAGCGGGCGAACGACGAGCCCGACAACCAGCGTCGCCATCGCGCCGGCGATTCCGGGCCCCAGACCGAACCGGCGGGCCAGCGCCGGCGCGGCCAGTCCTGCACCCGCGAAGCACAGCCCGGGCAGCGTGGTCAGCACGCCTGCCCAGGTGGCCGAGGCGTCCAGCGAGGTGCGCATCGGTCCCAGCAACGGCCCGATGCTGGTGATCGCCGGCCGCAGGTTGAGTGCGGTGAGAACGACCGCAACGACGAGCAGGAACCGACCGGCCAGCAGCGGGGGCCGGTCTATCTCGTTGCGGCAAGGGGCGTCGGCGTCCTGCCTGATCTTGTCGACGGCGCCGCCGAGCCCGGTGGAAGTCACATGTTGTAGAGTCTCATACATCCGATGATCGGATGAAATGGAGAATGTGTGACGCTCGCTACCACCCGCAGGACCGGCCTGGTCGATCAGGCCATTGAGCAACTGCGTGCCTCCGTGGAGTCGGGCGCATGGCCGGTGAACTCCCGCATCCCCGCCGAGCCGGAACTCGCGGGAGCGCTCGGCGTGGGGCGCAACACCGTGCGGGAGGCGGTTCGGGCGTTGGCGCACAGCGGCTTGCTGGAGGTCCGCCAAGGTGACGGGACGTACGTCCGGGCGACCAGTGAGGTATCGGGCGCTCTACGCCGACTCTGTGGAACCGAGTTGCGCGAAGTGCTACAGGTGAGGCGCTGTCTTGAAGTGGAGGGGGCGCGGCTGGCCGCCCGGGCCCGAACCGCGGCGGACGTCGACGACTTGCGGGCCCTGCTGAAACGTCGGGACCAGATTTCCCCGTCCGAGGAGCCCGAGGCCTTCGCCCGTGCGGACACCGAGTTCCACGTCGCCGTGGTGCGCAGTTCCCACAATGTCGTGCTGATCGAGCTGTATCGCGGGCTCACCGACGTGGTCATGGCCAGTGTCGCGACCGCAGCCGAGGAACCGGCCACGGCCGTGATTGATCACGGCCGCCTGGTCGAGGCAATCGCGGCGGGCGACGTCGAATCCGCCGGGCTCGAAGCCGGCGGGTTCATCGACGAGATCTTGAGCGAGTTCCGGCTGTCGGACGAGGCGTCGACGTAGTCGAGCTACACCCGCGTCAGCAGCACGGCCTGTTCGAAGGGCAGTCGGGCGAAGATGGGCCGCCAGAAACCCGTCACCGACGGCGCCGCCTCGGCCTTGGGCATCACGCGTGGCGCGCGCAGCTCGAAGGTCTTGCCGTAGCGCTTCATCCGCGCGCCGCCGGCGGCGGTGACGTTCTTCAGCCAGTCGCGGTCGGGTCCGTACGTGAGCAGGATGGCCACGCCATCCTCCGTGGGAAAGACCGTCAACGGGGTGCGATACGGCGTGCCCGATCTGCGGCCGACGTGTTCGAGGATGCCGAAGGTCGGCGCCCAGCCGGCCCACAGCCGCTGGATCGGATTGGTCACATGCCGGTTGAACCGGGCCAGCCATTGCGGCAGCTGCATACGGCCATCAAACTCGACGCCATGGCCTACCTCAAGCCTCCGTGGTTCGTGCGCAAGATCTTCAACAAGATCGCGATGGCGACCGGAGTCGGCAACAGCCAGACACTGACCGTGACCAAGCGCGTCAGCAAGCAGCCGCAACAGATCCCCGTGGTGGTCCCCGAGGTCGACGGCGTCAAGTATCTGGTCTCCACCCGAGGCGAGGCCGAGTGGGTGAAGAACGTCCGCGCCGATCCCCACGTCAAGCTCGGCGACGTGGCGTATGTTGCCACGGAGGTGCCGGTCGACAAGCGCGGGCCGATCATCGCCGCCTACCGGCCGCTCGCGGGCAAGGTCGTCGAGGCCTACTGGAAGCAGCTGCCGTCTGATGTCGATCACCCCACCTTCGCGCTCACTCCCGGTTGAGCCACTACACCCTGTAGTTGACGGTTTCGAGCCTGCTGGGACACTGGTGGCCATGTCGAGCACCGACGTCTCCGCGAAGCTCTTCGCCGACGCGTGCGCCCTCATCCCCGGCGGGGTCAACTCCCCGGTGCGGGCGTTCACCGCGGTCGGCGGCACCCCCCGGTTCATCACCTCGGCCAGTGGCTGCTGGCTGACCGACGCCGACGGCAACCGCTACGTCGACCTGGTCTGCTCGTGGGGGCCGATGATCCTCGGCCATGCGCATCCGGATGTGGTCGCGGCGGTGCAGCGAGTGGTGTCCGACGGCTTGTCGTTCGGCGCCCCCACCCCCTCGGAGTCGGAACTGGCCGCCGAGATCATCGGCCGGGTCGCACCGGTCGAGCGGCTGCGGCTGGTGAACTCCGGCACCGAGTCCACGATGAGCGCGATCCGGTTGGCCCGCGGCTACACGGGCCGGGCCAAGATCGTGAAGTTCTCCGGCTGCTACCACGGCCACAGCGACGCGCTGTTGGCCGACGCGGGCTCCGGCGTCGCCACGCTCGGGCTGCCGTCGTCGCCGGGGGTGACGGGCGCCGCGGCCGCCGACACGATCGTGCTGCCGTACAACAACGTCGCGGCGGTGGAGGAGATCTTCGCCCGCTTCGGCGACGAGATCGCGTGCGTGATCACCGAGGCCAGCCCCGGCAACATGGGCACCGTCCCGCCGCTGCCCGGCTTCAACGCCGCGCTGCGCCGGATCACCGCCGAACATGGCGCCTTGCTGATCGTCGACGAGGTCATGACGGGGTTCCGCGTCAGCCGGTCGGGCTGGTACGGCGTCGATCCCGTCGACGCCGACCTGTTCACCTTCGGCAAGGTGATGAGCGGCGGACTGCCGGCGGCCGCGTTCGGTGGCCGAGCCGAGGTGATGGATCGGCTGGCCCCACTGGGGCCGGTGTATCAGGCGGGCACCCTGTCGGGAAACCCGGTCGCGATGGCGGCGGGCCTGGCCACGCTGCGCGCCGCCGACGACGCCACCTACGCCCAACTCGACGCCAACGCCGACCGCCTGACCGAGCTGCTGAGCCGCGCCTTGACCGAAGCCGGCGTGGCGCACCGGGTTCCCCGCGCCGGCAACATGTTCAGCGTCTTCTTCACCGACGCGGCGGTGACCGACTTCGCATCGGCGCGGGCCTCCGAGACATGGCGCTTCCCGGCGTTCTTCCACGCGCTGCTCGATGCCGGCGTGTACCCGCCGCCGAGTGCGTTCGAGACTTGGTTCGTCTCAACGGCTTTGGACGACGACGCGTTCGACCGGATCGCCGCAGCCCTGCCGGGCGCCGCGCGAGCCGCGGCGGAAGCCGAGAGACCGGCATGACGAGCACCGAGGACGTGAAGACCGTGGTGCACGTGATGCGGCACGGCGAGGTGCACAACCCCGACAAGATCCTGTACGGCCGCCTGCCGGACTATCACCTCTCCGAGCGGGGCCGGGCGCAGGCGCAGGCGGTCGCCGACTGGCTGTCGTCGCGCGACATCGTGTATGTGGTGGCCTCGCCGTTGGAGCGGGCACAGGAGACCGCGGGTCCCATCGCGGCGGGCCTGGGGTTGTCGGTCGACACCGACGACGGATTGATCGAGTCGCTGAACATCTTTCAGGGACAACGGGTCTCGCCGGGCGACGGTGCGCTGCGCGACCCCCGCAACTGGTGGCATCTGCGCAACCCGCGGACGCCTTCCTGGGGAGAGCCGTACAGCGAGATCGCCGAGCGGATGACCGCCGCGGTGCATCGCGCCAGGGCCAAGGCGGCGGGCCACGAGGCGGTGTGCGTGAGCCACCAACTGCCCGTCGAGACGTTGCGCCGGTCGATGACCGGTCATGCGCTGCACCACTTTCCGACCCGACGGCTGTGCAACCTGGCTTCGCTCACCTCGTTCTACTTTCACGGCGACGCCTACGTCGGCTGGAGCTACGCGGAGTTGGCCGGGCAGTGAAGCTGCGGTTGCTTCTGGCGTGCGTGGCGATCGTCGCGCTCGCTGGCTGCTCCACCGGCGACGACGCGGTCGCGCAGGGCGGCACCTTCGAGTTCGTCGCGCCCGGCGGGCAGACCGACATCTTCTACGATCCGCCGCAGGACCGCGGCCGGCCCGGCCCGCTGAGCGGTCCGGATCTGATGGACCCTTCGAGAACCATTTCCCTCGACGACTTCGCGGGCAAGGTCGTGGTGCTCAACGTGTGGGGACAGTGGTGCGGACCGTGCCGTACCGAAATCACCCAACTGCAGCAGGTTTACGACAAGACGCGGCACCTCGGTGTGGCATTTCTCGGCATCGACGTCCGCGACAGCAACCGTCAGGCCGCGGTCGACTTCATCGTCGACCGGAAGATCACCTTCCCCTCGATCTACGACCCCGCGATGCGGACCATGATCGCGTTCGGCGGCCGGTACCCGACGACGGTCATCCCGTCGACTGTGGTGCTCGACCGGGAGCACCGCGTCGCGGCGGTGTTCCTGCGCGAACTTCTCGCCGAGGATCTGCAGCCGGTCGTGGAACGCCTTGCAGGCGAAAAGGACGGGGCGGCGGAGCACAAAGAGGCCGGCACATGAGCCTCGAGGGGGTCGACCAGTTGATCGCGGGCGGCCCGGTGCTGCTGGCGCTTCTGGTCAGCGCGCTGGCCGGGCTGGTGTCGTTCGCCTCGCCGTGCGTGGTGCCGCTGGTGCCGGGCTACCTGTCGTATCTGGCCGCGGTGGTGGGCGTTTCCGACGATGCGCCCGGCGATTTGTGGAGTGTTAGCGGCGGTGAGCGCCGTTCCCGTTCCACAAATCGCACTGCTGCTTCGGCGAAGGCGACGCGGCTGCGCGTGGCGGGTGCGGCCGCGTTGTTCGTCGCCGGTTTCACGGTCGTGTTCGTGCTGGGCACGGTCGCGGTCCTCGGGATGACCACGTCACTGATCACCAATCAGCTTCTGCTGCAGCGCATCGGCGGCGTGGTGACCATCGTGATGGGGCTGGTGTTCGTCGGGTTCATCCCGGTCCTGCAGCGCGAGGCGCGGTTCACCCCGCGGCAGATCTCCACGCTCGGCGGCGCCCCGCTGCTGGGCGCGGTGTTCGCGCTCGGGTGGACACCATGCCTCGGCCCGACGCTGACCGGGGTGATCGCGGTGGCCTCGGCGACCGACGGGAGCAACGTCGCCCGCGGCGTCGCGCTCGTCATCGCCTACTGCCTGGGCCTGGGAATACCGTTCGTGCTGTTGGCATTCGGGTCGGCGCGCGCCGTGCAGGGGCTGGCGTGGCTGCGACAGCACACCCGCACCATCCAGATCGTCGGCGGGGTATTGCTGATCCTGGTCGGGGCCGCTCTGGTGACCGGTGTGTGGAGCGACTTCGTGTCCTGGGTGCGCGACGCGTTCGTCAGTGACGTGACGCTGCCGATATGAGCACCACCCCGGCGCGACCAGACGCAAATTGCCCGAAAAACCCGCGAAAACTGGGCAATTTGCGACTGTTCGCGCGCAGAAGTGCCGCGCTGATACGCAACACGTGGCGCACGCTGACGTCGATGGGTACCGCGCTGGTGCTGCTGTTCCTGCTGGCGCTCGCAGCGATCCCCGGCGCGCTGTTGCCCCAGCGCAGCCTCAACGAGTCCAAGGTCCACGAGTACATCGCCGAACACCCGACGATCGGGCCGTGGCTGGACCGCTTGCAGGCCTTCGACGTGTTCTCCAGCTTCTGGTTCACCGCGATCTACGTCCTGCTGTTCATCTCGCTAGTCGGCTGCCTGACCCCGCGGTTGATCGAACACTTCCGCAGCATGCGGGCGACCCCCGTGGCCGCGCCGCGGAACCTGAGCCGGCTGCCCAAACACCACAGCATCGAGACGGCGGCCGAGCCCGAAGCCCTCGCCGCGACGGTGACTTCGCGACTGCGCGGATGGCGCACCGCCGTTCGGCGCAACGACGAAATCACGGAAATCTCAGCGGAGAAGGGTTATCTGCGGGAGTTCGGCAACATCGTCTTCCACTTCTCGCTGCTCGGGCTGCTCGTGGCGGTCGCGGCGGGCAAGTTGTTCGGCTATGAGGGCAACGTCATCGTGATCGCCGACGGCGGCCCGGGATTCTGCTCGGCCTCGCCCGCGGCGTTCGACTCGTTTCGCGCGGGCAACACCGTCGACGGCACCTCGCTGAACCCGATCTGTCTACGTGTCAACGACTTCCAAGCCGACTATCTGCCGACGGGGCAGGCGACGTCGTTCGCCGCCGACATCGAGTACCAAGCGGGCGCCGACCTCCGATCCGGCACCTGGCGGCCCTACCACCTGAAGGTCAACCATCCGCTGCGGGTCGGCGGCGACCGGATCTATCTGCAGGGCCACGGTTACGCACCGACATTCACCGTGACGTTCCCCGACGGGCAGACGCGCACCCAAACGCTGCAGTGGCGCCCGGATGACCAGATGACGTTGCTGTCTTCGGGCGTGCACCGGTTCGATCCGCCCGGCGGCACCTACCCCGACGCCGACGAACGCCGCGACAACCAGCTCGCGATCATGGGGTTGTTCGCGCCGACCGAACAGCTGCACGGCACGCTGCTGTCCTCGAGCTTCCCCGCGCTCAACGATCCCGCCGTCGCCGTCGACATCTACCGCGGCGACACCGGCCTTGACACGGGTCGGCCGCAGTCGCTGTTCACCCTCGACCCGCGGCTCATCGAACAGGGCCGGCTGACCAAGAAGGCGCGGGTCAACCTGGGGGCGGGGGAGTCGACGCGCCTCGACGACGGCACCGTGGTGCGGTTCGACGGCGCCGTGCCGTTCATCAACGTGCAGGTCTCCCACGACCCGGCCCAGGTGTGGGTGCTGGTGTTCGCGCTGACGATGATGGCCGGCCTGCTGGTGTCGCTGGTGGTGCGCCGACGCCGCGTCTGGATTCGGATCAACCCCGCAGGTCCGGGTACGGTAACCGTCGAGCTGGGCGGGCTGGCGCGTACCGACAACTCCGGCTGGGGTGACGAGTTCGAGCGGCTGACACAGCGCCTCCTTCCCGATGCGACGTCGGCGCAGCCCGCAGGAGAGAAGGTCACATGAATTCCGAGCAGATCGACATCGGCTTGGCGCGGTATTCGGACTGGGCGTTCACCTCATCGGTGCTTGTCCTGGTGGGCGCGCTGCTGTTGCTGGCGATCGAGCTGGCGTACACCCGCAGCCGCAAGGCCGAGACCCGCGAGCTGGTCGGAGTGGGCGCCGACAGCGGCGCACCGGGCCTCGTCGCCGACACCCCCAAGCGCCCGGTCGACGAGCGCATCGGGGGCGCCGGCCTGGCGCTGACCTATGTCGGGATCGGCCTGCTGCTGGGCTGCATCGTGCTGCGCGGCCTGGCCACCTCGCGGGTGCCGTGGGGCAACATGTACGAGTTCATCAACCTGACCTGCTTCTGCGGCCTGGTTGCCGCGGCGGTGGTGTTGCGGCGCCCGCAGTACCGGTCGCTGTGGGTGTTCGTGCTCGTTCCGGTACTGATCCTGCTGACGGTCTCCGGTCGCTGGCTGTACACCAACGCCGCGCCGGTGATGCCCGCCCTGCAGTCGTACTGGCTGCCCATCCACGTCTCGGTGGTGAGTTTGGGCTCGGGGGTGTTCCTGGTCGCCGGTGTGGCCAGCATCCTGTTCCTGATGAAGATGTCGCGGTTCGGCGACCCCGGAGCGGACGGCGTGCTCGCCCGCGTCGTGCACCGCCTGCCCGATCCGCAGACCCTCGACCGCATCGCCTATCGCACCACGATCTTCGCCTTCCCGGTGTTCGGCTTCGGCGTCATCTTCGGGGCGATCTGGGCCGAAGAGGCGTGGGGCCGCTACTGGGGGTGGGATCCCAAGGAGACGGTGTCGTTCATCGCGTGGGTGGTCTACGCCGCCTATCTGCACGCCCGCTCCACCGCGGGCTGGCGCGACAAGAGGGCCGCCTGGATCAACGTCGTCGGCTTCGTCGCGATGGTGTTCAATCTGTTCTTCATCAACCTGGTGACCGTGGGCCTGCACTCCTACGCCGGAGTGGGCTGAGGGCCGTCGTATCACCATTTCGCTAAGATCGGCCACGTCAGCCTGCGAAGCCATGGGGGACCGTCAGCGTGTCTGAACATCCGGCGCACCGCGCTCAGGATCGTCCCGGCGAGGATGCGGCTTCCCCTTCGGTGATTCCCGAAAATGCTTATGCGCCAGGCGGTTTCCGTGCGCAGAGCCGGTTCAGCGATCCCGCCGCCGAACCGCCGCCGGAGTGGACGGCGCCGACACCGCCCAACGGTCTGCCGGTCAGTTCGCCGCCGCCGCAGGTCCCAGAGCACGACCCGGCGCCGTATCTCGACCTGTCGACGGTCGCCTTGCTCGGCCAACCCAAGCGCGCCCCTTCCGAGGGCTGGCGCAAGTGGCTGTACTTCGCGTCGTTCAAGTTGATCAACCTGGGCGACGGACCGAAGGCCGTTCGCCGTCGCACGCTCACCGCGCAGATTCAGCGGCCGCTGCGGGGCTGCCACCGCATCGCGGTGCTGTCGCTGAAGGGCGGCGTCGGCAAGACCACGATCACCGCGACGCTCGGCGCGACGCTCGCCTCGATCCGCGGTGACCGCGTGATAGCCGTCGACGCCAACCCCGACCGCGGCACGCTCAGCGAGAAGGTGCCGCTCGAGACGCCGGCCACCGTGCGTCACCTGTTGCGCGACGCCGAAGGCATCCAGGCCTACAGCGACGTCCGCAGCTACACCTCACAGAGCCCGAGCCGACTCGAGGTGCTCGCCTCCGAGAGCGACCCCGCGGTGTCGGAGGCCTTCAGCTCCGAGGACTACACCCGCACCCTCGAAGTCCTCGAACGGTTCTACAGCCTGGTGCTCACCGACTGCGGCACCGGGCTGATGCACTCGGCCATGGCGGCGGTGCTCGCCAAGGCCGACACCCTGGTCGTGATCAGTTCGGGCTCGGTCGACGGGGCCCGCAGCGCCTCGGCGACGCTGGACTGGCTGGACGCCCACGGCCACCAGGACATGGTGCGCAACTCGATCGCGGTGATCAACGCGGTGCGACCACGGTCGGGGAAGGTCGACATGCGCAAGGTCGTCGACCACTTCAACCGGCGTTGCCGCGCGGTGCTCGAGGTGCCGTTCGACCCGCACCTGGAGGAAGGCGCCGAGATCAGCCTCGACCGGCTGAAACCGGAGACCAGACAAGCGTTGCTCGAACTCGCCGCCGCCGTCGCGGCCGGGTTCCCCGGCGCCCAACGCTGACCTCGCGGGTCAGGGGCGCGGGTTGTCCTCCTGGCCGAGCCGACGCAGAAACTCTGGATCGTCGTCGGGCCCGATCACGCGGGTCCGCGGACGGCTCGAAGAGACTCGCATCAGCCGCCAGGCGACATACATCAGCACGCCCAGCACGAGAATCAGGAGCAGGTACGCCACGGGAACAAAACCTCCTTTCTTCGAATATACGCGCCGTCGGTAGGCTCGGTTCGTGTCTGACGGTCGTCCCGGAACGCGGCTCGTGCTCGATGTGCTGGCTTATGTGCTGGCGCGTCTGCTGCTCGTGGCGGCGCTGGCGGCGGTGATCTTCGGCGCGGGCCATCTGCTCGGTCTTCGCGAGTTCCCGCTCGTCGTCGCGCTGCTTTTCGCGCTGGTGATCGCTCTTCCGCTGGGCATCTGGCTGTTCGCCCCGCTCCGCCGCCGTGCCACCGCGAGCATCGCCGCGTTCGACGAAGGTCGACGCCGGGACCGGGCGCAGCTGCAGGCCCGGTTGCGTGGCGAAGAGCCGCCGTCCACGCCCTGACGGCCGCCGCGGCGCGAAGCGTTCGAGGTCGAATTGACCGGTGCCACAGACTATCCGCGCATTTTCTGCCGTCCGCTTCGCGGGGCGGATTGCGCATCCGCGTCTCGCCCGGTAAGTACACGGGCATGACCTCGCCCAAAGCCCTGTATGCACGGTGGATAGACGAGTTGTGGTCGGGAGAACCCGTCGCGGCCGAGTTGGTCACCGACGACTTCGTCGGCCATTGGCCGCAACGTGTGGTGCGGGGTCCGGCGGAACTGCAGGCAGTCGTCGGGGAGACCCATCAGATGCTCGACGACCTGAAGTTCGTGATCGAGGTGGAGCCGTTCGTCGAGGGGGACATGCTCGCGGCCAGGTGGATCGGCACGGGCGCGACCGAGGACGGACCGAAGCGGTTCACCGGAAACGACATCCTGCGGATCGCGGACGGACGGTTCGCCGAGTACTGGACGGGCACCTCCACCGGCTAACCGGCCGCGTCCTGAAGCACCTGCTGCAGTTTGTCGAGCGGGTCCCCGGCGGCGGGATCCAGCCTCAAGGCGTCGCGAGGCAGATCGGGTTCGGGCAACACCGGTACGGGCGGCGGCGCCGCGGGCGGTGGGGCGGGGGCCGGCGCAGGCGGCGGAACAGGCGGCGGAGCGGTCAGACCGGCCATCTTGGCGATCAGCCTCGGTGCCGCGTCGTTGCGGACGGCCCTGCGCTCGGGATCGGGATCGGAGTTGGCCTCGAAGCAGCGCGCCGGCGCGTTCTCGACGACGCCCAACGCGCTGCGGTACCTCTCCCGCGCCGCGTCGGGCCGGTTCTCCCAGGCGTCCACATCGCCTTGGCGCTCGCGGACGAGTTCCAGGTTGATCAGGACTGGACACGACTGTTCACGCGGCGTCCGGCTGAGCGCGTCCGAGAAGTGTGCGTCGGCGTCGTCGAGACGGCCGTCGAGCACCGCGAGCGCACCGGCCGCGAACGGCGCCCGCGCCGGTTCGACGACGTTGAGCACACCCATCACCGCGACATCGGCGCGCAGCGCATCGGCGTCGCGCTGCGCGAAGTTCGAGACCGCCGATTCGCCGGCCACCACCGCCGAGATCAACTTCAAGGCAACGGCCATCACCGCGACCGCCGGGGGAGCCGAGAACAGCAGCAGCCGGCGCCGCAGCCGCAACCGCGACGGACGGGGACTGTGCGCGCGCATCAGACGTCCTCATCCCGGCGGGCCGCGCGGCTGGTCCGAAACTCGCGCAGCGTGAGGTAGATCTCGAACAGCAACAGCACGGCCGCGACCATGGTGAACACCCAATACAGATCCGTGCGGTCGGGTGCGGCGCCGGTGGACTGCGCCGGCGACACACCGCTCACGTCCGGTGCCGCGTCGGTGACGGGACGGGCGGCGTCGCGCGCTACGAACGGCACGCCGAGCTGATCGGCGATCCGTCGAAGGCCCGGCTCGTTTGGCGTGGCCCCGTAACCGAACACCGCCCCGCCGTCCACCGAGCCGGGCACCGGGTCGAACTCGCCCTGCGGCACCCGCGACAACGGTGCGCCCGACCCGAAGTAGAAGACCAGGTTCTGCGCATCCGGGTCGCGTTGGCCGGCTGCGATCAACTGGTAGCGAAGGACATTCGCGGCGGCCGCCGCGTTCACCTCGGCGGCGGTGCCCTCCGGGTAGGGACGCACACCCGCGACGACCGGCTTGAGGCTCCAGTTGTCCTCGGACAGCGGCCATTCCAGCGACGAGCGGGACGCGAACGTGATCAGCGCGAACCGGGCCCGCGGGTAACGGTCGATGAGCGCGGTGACGTCGTCGCGGATGCCGGCCATCCGAGCCTGCCCGGCGAGGTGATCGGTGATGGCCGAGTCGGCGGAGCGGTCGACGATCAGGAACACGTTGGCCGTCGCGTCATCGCCCGAGGCGGTCTCCACCGAGGCCTGTGAGCCCCCGCCGATCGCCGGCCTTGCCGCGGCGATCAACATCAGCACCACCGCCAGCGTCAGCGCCGACCATCGCCACACCGTGGTCCATCGCTGCCGCGCGGTGCGCGCCAACTGCCACATGGTGATGAGCCGGAGCACGACCACGGCCGCGGCGATCGCGATCAGAAGCACCGGAGGTACGACGGGGGAGAACGTCATCGCCGCAACACCGCCAGGGACAGGCACAACAGCGCCGACACCGCGACCGCGACCGCCAACGGGACGGTCGGGGTGTCTCCGCGGAACCCGGTGAGGATGGCCGACCGGTCGACATCCGGCGGGTGTGCGCGGATTCCGTCCAACTGAGCCGCCAGGTCGGCCCCGATGGGCGCGTACCGCCCGTAGGTGGCCTCCACGACGGACCGCAGGGGGCCCGGCGACGACACCAGCGCATTGACCTGGACGCCGCGCTCACGCGCCATCTCGGTGACCTGCTGCTCGCTGAACAAGGAGGGGCGCGGCTCGTCCGCGGCGCGCAACTGGCCGGGGCCGAGGTAGATCAGCGAGCGCCGGCGTTCGTCGGGCGGTTCGTCGGCCGGGAATCCGGCCAGGCACAGCGCGAGGATGTCGGTGACGCTCGGCGCGTAGTCCACATACGTGACGGGTGCGGCGAACGACGCGAGCGCGTTGCGCTTCGCCGACAGCTGAGCGGGTGAGAGCGCGGTGTCGGCCGGAAGGTCTGCCAGACCCGCTGCCTCACCGAGCTTTTCGACCGCGAACGGATGATCTCGGGTCAGCGGGATCACTCGGCGGTTGGCGGAGGTCAATCCGATGCGCTGAGTGCCGTACGCCCTGGCCTGCTCGGCGAAGTGGGACAGGAACTCGCCGGTGGTCGGCTCGGTGGCCGGTTGGCCGACGCACAGCATGATGTCCTCGGGTACGTCGGACGTCTGCATCGACCACCACAAGCCGCTGGGACGGGCGCTGGCCAGTGCCGCGGCCCCGAACAACAGCACCAGCAAGGCGATCGTGACGATCAACGACACGGTCCGGGCACGCGCCACCCGCGCATACTCCGGCAGTCGGGTCAACCGCGCCGTGTTCGCCAGCGGTCGCAACTGTCGCTGCGAGGACTTCGTCGGCACCAACACCGCCAGCGCGACAGCGCCTGCAAGGCAAACGAATCCGAGGACCGCGACCGGCCACCAGGTCAGGGCCACGAGCGGATCAGCTCCTCGACCGCGACGCCGGTCTCACCGACGCGCACCGGTGACGCGGCGTTGAACTGCGCGTCGTCGAGCGCGGTGAGCATCGGCGCGGCGGGCGCCAACTCACCGGACGCGACATCGTCGAGGTGCATGTACTGCGCCCGGACACCCGTCGCCTGGTTGAGGAAACTGCGCAGGGTGCGGCTCATCGCGGCACCGGCCTCAGCGGCGGTGAGCTCACCATCGCGGTGCCGGCCGGCGATACGCCGCACCGCTCGCGTGAAACGGCGGCGCAGCAGCTTGCCGTGCAGCGAACGCACCGCAGGTATGCGGCGCAGTCGTCGCGACGGCAGCGTCCACACGAAAACGCCGACGTACCAGGCGATCACGAGGAGGGTCAGCAGCACGCCGAGCCACAGCCACGCCGGCGAGTACGGTATCGGCCCGCCGACGAACCGCAACAGGTCATCCGGCACGGGCGAACACCCCGGTCAACTCGACGAGCCGGGCGCGGATCTGGCTGCTGGCGGCGATTCTGGTGTGCGGAACCGCGCGCGTGGTCATGAACTCGTCGAGTCGGTGCGCCCGCATCTGCTCGGCGCGACGATAGGCGGCCAGCACCCGCGGGCCCAGCGTGGCGGTGTCGAGGACGAAACGCCCTGTCGAGACGTCGAAACCAGCGCGATCGTCGGCGGTGGTGCCGACGGCGGGCATGTCGGTCACCGTCGCCCACATGACATCGTGGCGGGCGGTCAAGCGCGTGACGGCGTCGCTGAGCCGTTCGTCGACCTCCGGTTCGTCAGAAACCACGACGATCAGCATCGGATGCCGGTAATGCGTTGCGACGTAATTCAGTTGACATACGATGTCGCTGCGGCCGGCTGCGTTCGCCGTGTGACCGTAGAACCGGTGCAGCAGGCTCTCGATGTGTGTCTCGCCGCGGCGTTGGCGGATGTTGACACAGCCGCGCGCGTCACCGAACACCATGCCGATCTGATCGGAGCGGCCGAGCGTGATGAGCCCGAATGCGCCGATGATGTTCACGGCCACATCGCGTTTGAGTTCGCCGCTCGGTGTCAGCGCGGTCATGTTGCGGCCCGCATCGGCGACGATCAGCACCTTGTGGTGTTTTTCGGACACGAAGCGCTTGATCAGCACGTGGCCGGACCGGGCCGAGGCCTTCCAGTCGATATCGCGGACGTCGTCGCCGGGCACGTAGGGCCGCAGATCGTCGAATTCCAGGCTGCGGGTGTGCACGAGCGCGTAGCGGCCGCCTTCGAGCATCCCGCGGGTGTCGGTGCCGAAGTGCGTCCTCGCCGTGGTGAGGTGTTTGCCCATGGCGGCCCTACGGGACTCGAACCGCTTGCAGGACAGCGTCGATGATCAGCTCGGGGGTGACGTTCGCGCTGGCGGCCTCGAAGCCGAGGATGAGCCGGTGCCGCAGCACGCGGTGGGCCAGCTTGGCGATATCGCCCGGAATGACGTGGGCGCGGCCGGAGAGCAGGGCCAGCGCCCGGGCGGCGTTGCAGAACGCGATGGTGGCGCGCGGGCTGGCACCGTATTCGATGAGCCGGGCGAGTTGGCGCGGCAGGTGCTGGTCGGGTTCGCGGGTGACGCCGACCAGTTGGCTGGCGTAGTGCATCAGCGCGCGGTCCATGTGGATGTGGCGCACGACGTCCTGTAGCCGCCGAACCGCGTCGAGACCGGCGACCGGCCTGCTGCGGTGGTTCTTGTCGTACAGCCCGGCGTCCATCCGGAACATCACCTCCACCTCCTGCTCGGCGGAGGGGTAGTGCACGACGTCTTTGAGCATGAACCGGTCGGTCTGCGCCTCGGACAGCGGATAGGTACCTTCCTGGTCGACGGGGTTCTGCGTCGCGATGACCAGAAACGGCTCGGGAATCGGGTACTCGGTGCCGGCGATCGTGGTCTGGCGTTCCTCCATCGCTTCGAGCATCGCGCTCTGGGTCTTGGCGCTGGACCGGTTGATCTCGTCGAGCAGCACGATGTTGGTGTGCACCGGGCCGAGCTGGGTGACGAACGAGTTGGTCGCCGACTCGTACACCTGGGTGCCGATGATGTCGCTCGGCAGCAGGTCCGGTGTGCACTGGATACGTCGGAACCCGCCGTCGATGGACTCGGCGATGACGCGCGCGGCGGTCGTCTTCGCCAACCCCGGCACGCTCTCGATGAGGATGTGGCCGCCCGCGAGCAGGCCGATCAGCAACGACTCGCGGAGATTCTCCTGGCCGACCACCTTGGCCGAGAACGCGTCGGAGACAGCGGCGACGATGCGCTGCGCCTCCGCGAGATCGTGCTGGTCGATGCGTGTCCGTGCTGCGGTCATGAATGCCTTTCGGGTCCGGCTGCCGGATGCGGATACCCGGGCCAGGGTATCGACACACCAGTTCGGTTGTCGGACCTGCGTGAAAACCTGGCATCAGGTACTCAGCCTGTGGTTGAGATTCATCAAGCAGGAGGCGATTTGTGTGACAACGTGGGAGTCTGGTCTCGAATTCGAGCGATACATCGCAGGGTTACTTGATCACCACGGATACGTGGTTCGCAGTACAAAGCTGTCGGGCGATTACGGTGTCGACTTCGTGGCAGTTAAGGGCGGCGAAGTGGTCGCAGTGCAATGCAAGCGTTTGACTGGTGTCGTCGGCCTCGCAGCGGTTCAGCAAGTGGTCGCTGGGGCAGCGATGTATGGCTGTACGTCCACGATGGTGAT
The DNA here is from genome assembly GCF_001500065.1 of Mycobacterium sp. IS-3022. Classification (GTDB taxonomy): domain Bacteria; phylum Actinomycetota; class Actinomycetes; order Mycobacteriales; family Mycobacteriaceae; genus Mycobacterium. The sequence continues at coordinate 207,351 of NZ_LQIN01000034.1, read as the reverse complement.
CTCTAATGGGTCGTTTTCCGCCGCGGCGGTCGCGCTTGCTGAGCGCCACAAGTGTCGACTCATCGACGGAGTTGAGTTGACCGGACTTGCCGTTGGCTATATCCACCAGCGCGGAACCGATCTAGAACAACTCGACACCTTGTTTTCTCGACGACCGCGTGAGTGGCATCGGTTCACGCGCGACGGGCGGCTCGCTCTCATTCTCGCCCGAGAGGAAGCGCGAGACCTCCATTCCGAGGGAGTCCAACCTGTCCATCTTGTGCTCGGCGTCGTGCAATCCGCTGGGAATCATCTCGCAACGATGCTCAGCGACTTCGGGCTGGAAGCTGAAGTAATTCGTGGCCGGATCAGTACGGCATTGTTGGACGACCCGACATTCGAGGACGACGCAGAAGCGTTGCGCGCCATTGGGATCGACCTGCACGCCGTTCGGGACAAGATCGCTCGCACCTTCGGTGAGGACGCCTGGAACAATGCGCTGCGCAAGTCGGGTTGGCGCAGGCGCCGATACGGCCACCTTCCGTTCACCAAGGCGTCGAAGAAGGCGCTCGAACTCGCGTTGCGAGAAGCGTTGGCGCACAAGGATTCGACGATTGGCTGCGAACACGTGGTCCTGGGCATCCTGCGCAGTGGTGACCGCTCGGCCGTCGGGCTGATCACCGAGCACGTCGATGCGGATCGGCTGCGCGAAGAAATCGTCGGACTGCTCGACGAGGCCGCTTAAGCCAGGAATCGATCGACGTAGGGGGCGAACCGCCGTCGCAGGTCTTCGGGGTCCAGTCCGAACAACTCCGCTGACGTCGCGACCCGGCCCAGCCGGCCGCGTTGGTGCCCGGCCAGATAGTCGGCCATCGCGGCGCGCGCCTCATCGGTGAGTGGCTCACCGGCCAACTCGTAAACGCTTGCGGCGGTCCCGATTTCGTCGGCCATGAAATCGTCGAAGCGAACGTCGATCGAGCGCTGCGGTCCGATGACATCGCGGTCGCGGACCAACGCGTTGAGCATGAGCTCGAGCCGGTCCACCCAGCACGCCGCGATCTGCTCGACCGGCACCGGCGCGCAGTGCATCCGCGCCGAGTACGTGAGCATCGCCAGCATCGACAACACCACCGGCACCGGATCGCGATGGGTTGCGATCACCACCACGCCGGGGAACACGCGGTCGAGCACGGGCAACTGCTCGAGATGCTGCGGCGACTTGAGCAGCCAGCGCCTGCCGCCGCGCAGGAACTGCAGCGCCTTGAGCTGGGTGGCCAGGTGCTCGTAGTGCGGCGTCTGGTCGTGGGCCAGGTAATAATCGCGCCACCGCGGTACGTGCCCGAGCGTCTCGAACAACATCGTCGAAAAGTCGTTGGCCAGCAGCTGGATCTCCTCGTGCACATGGTCGGTCGTCATCTCGTGCATCAGCGCGAAGTGCGGCATCACGGCATTCATGAACTCCACCGCGGCGTCCATCCGGGTGCGCCGCGGGTCCGGTTCGATGCCGGCCTCCGACGGCAGCGGAAACGGCTCGTTGCTCTCCCAGTAGGGGATGGTCCGGAAGGTCCGCCCGGCGGCGAGCAGGTTGTGCAGATGCGTCGTGCCCGTGCGCGGCAGACCGGCGATGACGACCGGCGGCGCCAACTCGATGTCGTGGATCTCGGGGTGCCGGGCGAGCAGGTCGGTCAGCAGCAGACGGTTCTTCAGCCACTGCAGCAGCTGGGCGTGGAAGTTGACGACGCCCGCATCGTGCAGGCCCGGAATCTCCTGCAGCGCAGCGAGAAACACGTCGAGGCGCTCGCGGTAGTCGTCCGCTCCGAAGTCGTCGAGCCCGGTCTCGGCGCTGGCCTTGGCGTGCAGCGCGTCGGCGTCGAGTGGGCAGTCGGGCGCCATCGCGGCCATCATCTCGCGGAGCGGCTCCATCTCGGCGGGGAAGCGGGGCTCGGCGAGGTCGTCGAGCACGACGGGCGCGGGTGCTGTGGTGTCGGTCACAGCGAGTTATGTTACTGTCAGTTTCGTAATGACGACGGAAATCGGGCGACCTCGTGACAAACGCATCGACGGCGCCGTCTTGCGCGCGACGGTCGAGCTGCTCGGCGAGACCGGTTACGCGGACCTGACCGTCGAGGCGATCGCTCGTCGGGCGGGAACCAGCAAGCCCGCGATCTACCGCCGCTGGCCGGGCAAGGCACACGTCGTGCACGAGGCGGTGTTTCCGGTCAGCACCGCCACCGAACTTCCCGATACCGGATCGCTGCCCGGCGACATCCGCGAAATGGTCCGCCGGACGGCCGGCGTGCTGACCACCCCCGCCGCCCGGGCCGCACTGCCCGGGCTCGTCGGTGAGATGGCCGCGAACCCGACACTGCACGTGGCGCTGCTCGAACGCTTCGCCGACGTGCTGTCACGCGGGCTGACCGACCGACTCGACGCGGCCGTCGCGCGCGGGGAAGTCCGGCCCGACGTATCGGCCGCCGAGGTCGTCGAGGCGGTGGCGGGCATGACGTTCATGGCGTTGATCACCCGCGGCGACGGTCTGGACGACGGGTGGGTGGACCGCACCGCCGAATTCATCACGAGAGGACTCAGCGCATGACCGACCACGAATCCACCAAGGCGTGGCACGAATTGCTCGACACACTCGGCGGGCTGGACCGCAGCTTCCTCGAGGGGGATCGCGCCGTCGCCGACGACCGCCACGTCGCCGACGGCTACCGCATGCTGGCCACCACGCTCGGGGTCGCGTTCGACACCTACCTGTTCGCCGAGCCGAGCCGGCCGCAGTGGGTCGAGCTCAACACCCCGTTCCGTCGCGACCGCCGCTGGGGCGGCGACAACACCGACGCCTGGTACTTCATGTGCCCGGTCGACCCGAAGCGCCGCTACCGCATCAGCGGTAACAAGGGCGACAGCGTGTACTTCTCGGTGACCGCCTACAACGAGCCGTCACCCGGCGCGTGGTCCGACCGCGTGGTGACCATCGTCCGCGACGACGACGTGGACATCGACCGCGACGGCAACTTCTCGTTCGACTACGGGCCCACCGACGACGGCGTGGTGCTGGTGACCCGCGACTACCAGGCCGACCCGCTGACCGGCAGGCCGGTGGCGTGGCGGATCGAGGCGCTCGACGAGCCCGACCCGATCCGCCACGGCGACGCGGAGACCGCGGCCGCGCTACGGGCCAGTGCGGCGTGGCTGCGCACGATGTTCGCGATCGTGCCGCTGGCGGTCGGCGTGCGGGGCGACGACCATCACACTCTCGGCCACGAAATATCGCAAGTGGCAAACCAATTCGCAGATCCGTACCAGGTGCCCGACGCGAACTTCGGCTGGTCGGCGCGTGACGCCTGCTACGCCTACGGCAGCTTCGTGCTCTCCGAGGACGAGGCGCTGGTCGTCACGCACCGGCCGCCGGCGTGCCGGTTCTGGAACCTCGTGGTGTGGAACCAGTTCATGGCCGGCGTCACCGACGCCAGGACATCGGTCAACGGCTACAGCGCGGTGCCCAACTCCGACGGATCAGTCACGGTCGTCATCTCGCGCGGGATGACCGCGCACCCGAATTCGATTACCACGGTGGATTATCCGCGCGGCAACCTGGCGTTCCGGTGGTTCCTCGCCGATGCGCTGCCCGCCCGGCCCGAGGTCCAGTTGGTCAAGGCCGCCGACGCCCCGACGACCGTTACGTAGGCCGGTACAGGGACTGCCTCCTCCGCGGCTACGGCCGAGATTGCATTCAGGGTTGTTGGGCCATGAGCCGCCTACTCCACAGCCCTCATTGCAATCTCGCCCATAGGACCGTTCAAAGAACATCTCCAGCCAGCCAGAGCGCCAAGGACACCGCGACCGCCCACACCAGCATCGTCAGCCCCGTGTCGCGCAGCACCGGGATCAACTCCCCGCCGCCGAGGCGTTTACGGACCGGCGCGGCCGCGCGCACCGCGAGCGGCAACGCCACCAAACCGACGGCTGCCCACGGCGTCGCGAGCATCAGCACCAACGTCGACGCAAACGCCACGACCATCAGCGCCTGATACAACAACCGGGTCCGGGCGTCGCCGAGTCGCACGGCCAGCGTGATCTTGCCCGACTCCTTGTCGGTCGGGATGTCGCGCAGATTGTTGGCCACCAGGACCGCCGACGACATGGCGCCCATCGCGACAGCGACCGCAGCGCCCTCCCAGTCGATCCGCAGCGCCTGCGTGTACTGCGTGCCGAGCACGGCCACCAACCCGAAGAACACGAACACCGCGATCTCACCCAGCCCCAGGTATCCGTAGGGCCGCTTGCCTCCGGTGTAGAGCCACGCCCCCGCGATGCACACCGCGCCGACCGCGATCAGCCACGGCGCGCTCACCGCCGCCAGCACCAGGCCGGCCACCGCCGCCAGGGCCAGGCTCAGCACCGCGGCCGTGAGCACCGCCCTCGGCGTGGCGACCTTCGACCCGACCAACCGCAGCGGCCCGGACCGAACGTCGTCGGTACCGCGGATCCCGTCCGAGTAGTCGTTGGCGTAGTTCACGCCAATGATCAGTGCGACGGCCACAGCCAGCGCCAGCAGCGCCTTCCACCAGCAGGCGGCGTGCAGCCAGGCCGCGGCGCCCGTGCCCGCGATCACGGGCGCGATCGCGTTGGGCAGGGTGCGCGGTCGCGCGCCTTCGACCCACTGGGCGAATGTGGCCACGAGCGCCAGTCTCCCACGGGCCCGGACCGTGGCAGACTGAGCGCATGGAGGACCGACTCAGCAAGGCGGAGATTCGCAAGGACGCCGTGCAGGAGATCTTCGACTCCGGCGTATCGACCGTCGGTGAGGTGGTCTCGATCATCACCACCGCGGTCAAGGACGTCGCCAACGCCGTCGGCGGCTTCGCCACCGACGCGTTCGAGATCCGCGACACCGTGCGCCTCGCGTCGCAACGGCTCGACGAAGTCGACGATCAACCGCCCACGTAGACCGTGCTCGGAGTCATCGGCGGGAGCGGTTTCTACAGCTTCTTCGGACCCGACGCGCGCAGCGTCAACCTCGACACCCCGTACGGCGTGCCGAGCGCCCCGATCACCGTGGGCACCGTCGGCGAACACGAAGTGGCGTTCCTGCCGCGGCACGGCGTCAACCACGAGTTCTCCCCGCACACGGTGCCGTACCGGGCCAACATGTGGGCGCTGCGCGCACTCGGTGTGCGACGCATCTTCGCCCCGTGCGCGGTCGGCAGCCTCACTCCTGAGCTAGGACCGGGCGCCATGGTGGTGCCCGATCAACTCGTCGACCGCACCAGCGGCCGCGCCGACACCTACTTCGACTCGGGCGGCATCCACGTCGCTTTCGCAGACCCGTACTGCCCGACCTTGCGCGCGACGGCCGCCGACCTGCCCGGTGTCGTCGACGGCGGCACCATGGTGGTGGTGCAGGGGCCGCGGTTCTCCACCCGCGCCGAGAGCCGGTGGTTCGCGAACCAGGGCTTCACGCTGGTCAACATGACCGGCTATCCCGAGGCGGCGCTGGCGCGTGAGCTCGAGATGTGTTATGCCGCAATAGCGTTGGTGACCGATCTGGACGCCGGCATCGAGGCCGGCGCCGGTGTGCGGGCGGTCGACGTGTTCGCCGAATTCGAGCGCAACATGGTGCCGTTCAAGAAGCTCGTGCACGAGGCGATAGAAAGCACACCCGAGGTCAATTCCTGTACGCATTGCCGGGCGCATGAGGGCGTCCGACTGCCGTTCGAGCTCCCGTGAGAGTTTTGCTGACCGGCGCGGCCGGTTTCATCGGCGCCCGGGTCGACGCGGCGCTGCGCGAGGCCGGCCACGACGTGATCGCCGTCGACGCGATGCTGCCCGCCGCCCACGGGCCCGGCGCCGAGGCACCCGCCGACTGCGAGGTGATCGACATTCGCGATGCGTCCGCGGTGGCGCCGTTGATGAAAGGCGTCGACGTGGTGTGCCATCAGGCGGCGGTGGTCGGAGCGGGCGTGAACGCCGCCGACGCGCCTGCGTACGCCAGCCACAACGACTACGGCACCGCGGTGCTGCTGGCCGAGATGTTCACCGCGGGCTGTCAGCGGCTGGTGCTGGCGTCGTCGATGGTCGTGTACGGCCAAGGCCGCTACGACTGCCCGGAACACGGGCCGGTCGACCCGCACCCGCGCACCCGCGCCGACCTCGACGCCGGCGTGTTCGAGCATCGGTGCCCGCTGTGCGGGGCGCTGGTGGCGTGGCGGCTGGTGGGCGAGGACGCGCCGCTGCGGCCCCGCAGCCTCTATGCGGCCAGCAAGACGGCACAGGAGCAGTACGCGCTGGCCTGGGCCGAGGCGGTCGGCGGTGCCGTCACCGCCCTGCGGTACCACAACGTCTACGGTCCGTACATGCCGCGCGACACCCCGTATTCCGGTGTGGCGGCGATCTTCCGGTCGGAACTCGAATCAGGCGATGTACCACGGGTTTTCGAAGACGGCGGGCAGATGCGTGACTTCGTGCACGTCGACGACGTGGCAGCGGCCAACGTGGCGGCCGTGGACTCCGGGCTGGACGGTTTCGGCGCGTTCAACATCTGTTCGGGACGGCCGATCTCGATACTGGAGGTGGCCACCGAGCTGTGCGAAACACGCGGTGACGCACCGCCCGTGGTCACCGGGCAGTACCGCAGCGGCGACGTCCGCCATATCGTCGCGGACCCCGCCAAAGCGGCTCGGCTGCTGGGATTCCAGGCGGCGGTGGACCCACGTGACGGGTTACGCGAGTTCGCATTCGCGCCGTTGCGGGCCTGATGCGCCGGACGGTCGGCATACTCGTTATCGTCACGCTCGTGGCGGCGGGTCTGATCGGTCTCCTGTGGTCTCAGCAGCGACGGTTGATCTACTTCCCGTCGCCGGGTCCGCTGCCGCCCGCCGCCACCATGCTGCCCAACGGGCAGGACGTGGTGATCGAGACCGACGACGAAATCCGGTTGGCGGGTTGGTTTTTCCCGGTCGAGGGCGACGCTCCCGCCGTACTGGTGTTCAACGGCAACGCGGGCGACCGGTCGATGCGCGTGCCGCTGGCCTCGGCGCTGAACCGGATGGGCTGCTCGGTGCTGCTGTTCGACTACCGCGGCTACGGCGGCAATGCGGGCCGCCCGTCGGAGGAGGGCCTGGCCGCCGATGCGCGGTCCGCGCAGAACTGGTTGGCCGCGCAGCCGGGCGTCGAGGAGATCGCCTATTTCGGCGAATCCCTCGGCGCCGCAGTCGCTGTCGGGCTCGCCGTGGAACGGCCGCCGCGCTCGCTGATGCTGCGCTCACCGTTCACCTCGCTGCCGGACGTCGGCGCGGTGCATTACCCGTGGTTGCCGGTGCGTTGGTTGCTGACGGACCGCTACCCGTCGATCGACCGCATCGCGTCGGTACGGGTACCGCTGTTGGTGATCGCGGGGGATCGCGACGACGTCGTGCCCGAGCCGATGAGCCGCCGGCTGTACGACGCCGCCAACGAACCGAAGCGGTACGTGCTGGTCGCGGGCGCCGGACACAACGACCTCGAGCTGCTCGTCGGCCGGCAGATGCTCGACGAGATCCGGAGGTTTCTCTCGGATACAGGTATGACTTAGTGATACTGGTGGTGTGAAACCCGCCATCTGTGAACAGTTCGGTATCGACTTCCCGCTCTTCGCGTTCAGCCACTGTCGTGACGTCGTTGCCGCGGTGACCAATGCCGGCGGTTTCGGCGTGCTGGGCGCGACCGCCTACACCCCAGAGCTGCTGGACCAGGAACTGTCGTGGATCGACGACCACGTCGGCGGCAAGCCGTACGGCCTGGACATCATCGTGCCCGCCAAATTCGAGGGCAAGGGGGAGAAGCTGTCGACCGGCGACCTCGCCGCCCGCATCCCCGACGAGTACCGCGGCTTCATCGCCGAACTGCTGGCGGCCCACGACATCGAACCGGAGGCGTCGCCGCGCACCGGTCCGCCCATCCTGTCCGGCAACACCGGCAAGGATCTGCTCGACGTGGCGATGAGCCATCCGATCAAGCTGATCGCCAACGCGCTCGGTGTTCCGCCGGTCTACATGATCGAGGCGGGCAAGGAGCGCGGCATCCCGGTCGCGGCGCTGGTGGGAGCCAAGGAGCACGCCGTCAAACAGGTGGACGCCGGCGTCGACCTGATCGTGGCGCAGGGCACCGAAGCCGGCGGGCACTGCGGCGAGGTGACAACCTTGGTGTTGGTGCCGGAGGTCATCGAGGCTGTGGCGGCTGCCGGGTCCGAGGTTCCGGTGCTCGCTGCGGGCGGGATCGTCACGGGCAGGCAGATGGCGGCGGCGGTGGCGATGGGCGCCGACGGGGCGTGGACCGGATCGGTGTGGCTCACCACCGAAGAGGCCGAGACCGCGCCCCACACCAAGCAGAAGTTTCTGGCCGCGACGTCGCGCGATACCGTCCGTTCGGCGGGTAGGACGGGAAAGCCTGCGCGCCAGCTTGTTTCGGACTGGACACAAGCGTGGCTGCCGAACGACGGCGGTCAGCGGCCGTTGCCGTTGCCGTTGCAGTCGATGCTGTCCGAGCCGGTCATCCGCCGGATCGACGTGCTCGCCTCGCAGGGCCATCCGGGTGCCCAGGCGTTGGCGACGTATTTCGTCGGACAGGGCGTCGGGCTGATGAACAAGGTCAAACCCGCTCGAGAAGTCGTGCGGGAGTTCATCGAGGACTACGTCGCCGCGACCGAACGCCTGAGCAACTCGCTACCCGACTAGTGGTGATTTCGGTGTAGTCAGAGGCGGTCTGCGCAACCAAGTACACCGAAATCACTCGTCGGCGAAGGTGATCCGCACCGAGATCGGGTCGCTCTCCATCGCGCGCATCGTCAGCGCGGTGGCCGACTGGCTGAGCTTGCCCGCTCCGCCGAAACTGCGGGCTCGTGCGCGGACGTCGTCGTCGGGCTCGAACGTCGCGGTGCCGGTCCGCCATTCGTCGTTGATGCGCACGCGCACCGTCGGATTCGCCGCGATGTTGTGGGCCCAGCCGGCGCGGCGGCCGTGCTGAGAGATCACCCAGACGCCGGCGTCGTCGGCGCGGCCGGCCAACGGCACGCGGCGGGGTTCACCGGTCCTGCGGCCGATCGTCTCCAAGTCGACCACCAGCGACGACCGGATGCCCACGCGGTCGAGCGCGGCGACCACCGGGTTCATCAGGACGCGGCCGAGTTGCCGTTCCAGCCTGAACTTCCGAACCGCCCTGCCGGCACTTCTCGTTGCCATCGCAACCTCCTGAGTATGAGGTCACCGACATTAGTTGAGTGATCACTCAAAAACAAGCGTTAGTCGGCCGCCAGCGGCAATCGCACCTCGAACCGCGCGCCGGTGCCCAGGTTGCGCGCCGACAGCGTGCCGCGATGCGCCTGCACCAGACCCGCGGCGATCGCCAGTCCCAACCCCGAACCGCTGGGCAGCGACGAGTCGGCCCGTGGAACTCGGTCGTTCGAGCCGCGGTACGCGACGTCGAACACCCGCGGCAGGTCCGCCTCGTCGATACCGACACCGGTGTCGTCGACACGTGCCCACGCGCCGTTCTCGTCGGATCCCAGCGCCAGCGACACCCGGCCTCCTGCCGGCGTGTGCGCGATCGCGTTGGCGACCAGGTTGGACAACACCCGCACCAGGGCGCGGTCGCTGCCCAGCACCCGCACGGGCGTCGCGGGCAGGTCGACCGACAACGCCACCCCTGCACGTTCGGCGGCGATCCGGTGGGCGGTCAGGACATCGTCGACGACCTCGTCGAGCGCGACCTTGTCGAACACCGGCTGGACGGCACCCGCGTTGATCTTCGACATCTCGAACAGGTCGTCGACCATCTCGGAGAGTCGAACCGACTCGTGCTCAATGGTTTTCGCGTGCACCCGCACTTCGGCGTCGGGTACCACACCGTCGGCGATCGCCTCGGAGACCGCCCGTATCCCGGCCAGCGGGGTGCGCAGGTCGTGGCTGACGAACGCGACCAGCCTGCGACGCGAGTGTTCGGCGGCCCGTTCGGACTCGCGGATCTCCTGTTCCCACACGGTGCGGCGGGCCTGATACCGCGCCAGCATCACCGCGGCGGGGATCGTCACCACCGCGACGATCACCAAGACGATCGCGGTCTGCTCGAAGGTTTCGGTGATCATGAAGCCGCTGGCGCCGAGCACGCCGGTGAACGTCGCCAACACCGGGATGAGCACCAGCGCCACCATGCTCACCGCCAGCGACCAGGACCGGGCCAGGCGGATGACGAGCGCGCCGGCGAGCACCACGGGGACCGAGCACGCCAACGCCAACCCGGTGATCTCCCACAGGTCGGTCGGCACTAGGCGCTCTGCCCTTCCGGTGAGCGCGCTTCGCCGCTCCACAGATAGCCGCGACCCCAGACCGTCTGCACCCGATGGTGGTCACCGAGCTTGGAACGCAACCGTTTGACGTGCACCGTCACCGTCGACAGATCGCCGAAATCCCAGTGCCACACCCGCTTCAACAGTTCTTCGCGGCTGAACACCACGTCGGTGTGGGTGAGGAAGAACAGCAGCAGGTCGAACTCGCGGTTGGTCAGCGACACCGGCGCACCCTCGACGGTCACCGTGCGCGCCGCCGTCGACACCGTCAGACCGCCGACGCTGACGTTCAGCGGAAGCGTTGCCGCAGGCGAGGGTGCGCGCCGCAGCACCGAGCGCACTCGCAACGCCAGTTCGCGCGGGCTGAACGGTTTGGTGAGGTAGTCGTCGGCGCCGGCCTCCAGGCCAGCGATCCGGTCGTCCTCTTCGCCGAGCGCGGTCAACAGAATCACCGGGACCGTGTAGCCGCCGCGCTGACGCAGGGTGCGGCACAGTGTCAGCCCGTCCGGGCCGGGCATCATCACGTCGAGCACGGCGACGTCGATGCGCTGGGAACCGAGTAACCGCAGCGCCTCCGTCCCGTCGTGGGCGATCGCCACGTCGAGCCCGTCGCGTTCGAGATAGCGACGCACGACATCGCGCACGACGGTGTCGTCGTCGGCGATCAAAACGCGCGTCACACTTCCCGAGACTAGCCCGATGCGGCCACTACCTGCGCCGATGTCACGGATTCGTCATCAATCGGCTGGTTGGGGTCACGGGCTGGTGGTTAGCCTCGACACCATGCCCGACTGTCCGGTGACCGTGGTGCTGCCGTGCCTCGACGAGGCGGAATCACTGCCCGGCGTGCTCGCGGCGATGCCGGCCGGATACCGGCCGCTGGTGGTCGACAACAACAGCACCGATGCAACCGCGCAGGTGGCGCTGCGGCACGGTGCCGACGTGGTCACCGAGAAGCGCCCCGGTTACGGCGCTGCGGTGCATGCCGGGGTGGTGGCGGCGGCGACGCCGATCGTGGCGGTCCTCGACGCCGACGGCTCACTGGACCCGGGTGACCTGCCGGCACTGGTCGAGGAGCTCGACCGCGGCGCGGACATGGCGATCGGCCGGCGCCGGCCGGTGCCGGGCGTGAAGTGGCCGTGGCATGCCCGGCTCGGCACCGCGGCGGTGTGCTGGCGGCTGCGCCGGCGCCACGGCCTGGCGGTGCACGACATCGCGCCGATGCGCGTCACACGCCGCGATGCGCTGCTCGAACTCGGGGTCACCGATCGCCGCTCCGGGTATCCGCTCGAGCTGCTCGTCCGGGCCGCGGCCGCGGGCTGGCGCGTCGTCGAGCGCGATGTCGACTACGGCGCGCGCACCGGCGGCAAGTCGAAGGTCAGCGGATCGGTTCGCGGCAGCGCGGTGGCGGCCCTGGACTTCTGGCGGGTGATCTCGTGACCGTGCTCCCGGTGACCGTGCTGGTCGTGGCCAAGGCGCCGGTGCCAGGGTTGGCGAAGACCCGCCTCGCGGCCTCGATCGGTGCCACCGCCGCCGCGGACATCGCCGCCGCCGCGCTGCTCGACACCCTCGACGCCGTGGCCTCCGCGCCTGTCGAGCGCCGGGTCGTCGCCATGACCGGCGACCTCGAGCGCGCGAGCCGAGGCGACGAAATAAGCTGTCGCTTAGCCGACTTCACCGTCCTGGCCCAACGCGGCGCCGACTTCGCCGAACGATTGGCGAACGCACACGCCGACGCGTCCACCGGTATCCCGGTCCTGCAGATCGGGATGGACACCCCGCAGGTGAGCGCTGATCTGCTTACCGACTGCGGCCGGATCCTGGTCGACACCGACGCGGTGCTCGGCTTCGCCGAGGACGGCGGATGGTGGGTGCTGGGCGTCTCGCGGCCGTCCATGGCGGACTGCCTGCGAACGGTGCCGATGTCGCGGCCCGACACCGGTGCGATGACCCTCGCGGCGTTGCGCGGCGACGGGGTCGACGTTGCCATGGTCGACGTGCTCGAGGACTTCGACACCCTCGACGACATCGACGTTGTGCGCCGAAAGTGCCTGCCGTACAGTCGGTTCGCTCAGGCGACCAAGGCGGTGCGGGCCTGATGCTCGGTCACCTCTACGACCGCGCCCTCGACGGTGAGCGCTGTTGGATCCGCCACGACGACGGTGAGGTGCGAAACCTCCCCGTGCACAACTGGATCGGCGGTGCGCATGCCGACGGCCGGTTCGATCGTGCCGTCGTCGACCTGTGTGAAGGTCCGACGATCGACCTAGGCTGCGGCCCAGGCCGGTTGGTGATCGAGCTGATCCGACGCGGTGTTCCCGCACTGGGTGTCGACCAGTCCGCGACCGCTGTCGGCCTGGCCCGCCGGAACGGCGCTCCGGTGTTGCGCCGGGACGTGTTCGGGCAGCTGCCTGCGACCGGTCGGTGGCAGACCGTGTTACTGGCCGACGGCAACGTGGGCCTCGGTGGTGACCCGCTGCGGGTATTGCGCAGGGCGGCGGAATTGCTGCGCCGTGGCGGTCGCTGCATCGCCGAGTTCGAGGCGCTGACAAACGGTATCCGCACCGGCTGGGTTCGGCTGGAGTCGTCACGCACGGTGGGCCCCTGGTTCCAGTGGGCCTCGGTGGGCATCGACTGCGCCGCCGAGGTCGCCGAGAACGCCGGGCTGGTGTTGACCAGGGTCCATCCGATCGGCGACCGGGTGGTCGCGAGCCTGACGCTGTCCTAGCGCCTGCTCATCGCCAGCCGGATGGCGTAGACGGCCGCGCTCGCTCCGAACATCGCGGCGGTCAACAGCAACCATCGCCCCAGAAACGGGTCCTGAGTCTGTCCGCTGGCGGCCAGCACGGTCGGCTCACCCTGCTCGACGATCCCGGGCAGGAACAGCAGCAGTGTCAGCCCCGAGCCGAGCGCAGGGACCCGCAGGTAGTTCAGCAGCGGCACCGGCAGCCGCGGAATTCGCGTGCCACGCTGCAGGATCCGGTCGGCCAGCGCGTACAGCGGAAACAGCACGAGGTCGTGGACGACGACCGACGCGGCGAACCACACCAGAATCGACTGCCACCACGTGCGGGAGTTCCACAGTGCCGCGGGCGTGATCGTGGCGAGCACATACCCGAACAACGCGAACCCGGCGAGCAGTGTCAGCAGGTGCAACGGATTCGATCCGTACACGTCGCGGAAACGCCGGGCGCGCATGTCAATCCACCGGCCTGAAGTCGATGCTCGCCACCCACTTGGTGTTGTGCACACCGGGTAGCGCAGGAACGATGATCCGGGCTGGGAACCCGTGGTCGGGTGACAGGTCGGCGCCGTTGACCTTCAGCGCCAGCAGGGCGTCCGGGTGCAGGACCTGATTGCGTTGCAGGGTCGCGCGATTGAAGGCACCCCGTCGTTCCACCGACTGCACGAACGCCGACGCGGGTTCCGGCACACCAGCCAGTCGCGCGAGGTCGCGCAGCGGTACGCCCGTCCAGGTCTCGGTCGTCGACCAGCCCTCGACGCAGGCGATCGGCAGGCGGGCGGTGCGCTGGGGCATCTCGGTCAGCATCGTTCGGTCCAGCACGACGGGCGCCGGTCCGCCCGTCAGGAAGAGGCGCCAGCGCTCGCCGGTCAGGTCGGGGGTGATCCGCGCTGCGGCCGCGGTCCTGTTGACCTGGAAGTCGTTCGGTCCGTCACCGCGGGTCCGTCCGCGAGGGAGCAACAGCGCGGCGGGCCTGGTCCACCCGCCGATGCTCTGCCCGGCGGTCAGCACGGCGACCAACGCGGCGCCGCCGCCGACGAGCGCCAGCGCACCGCGACGGCTCAACGTCGCGGGATCGGGGTCGGCGGGCGCCAACCCGTCGGGCGTATACGGGTCCGCGACGGTGTCCTCGCGCGACGTCCGCAGCACCGCGCGCATCGACCGTGACCGCAGCCCCGCCCACATCCGCGGAATCTTGATCGCGATGTGTACCACAAATCCGGCGATGAACACCCACGCACCGAAGTAGTGCGCGGTGTAGAAGCTGAACCCGAAGATGTAGTCGTACTGGATGTTCAGCACCCCGGTGACGATCTCGAACAGCACACCGCCGACCAGCATCAGCAACGAAACACGTTCGGCCAGTTGAGCGATCGAGCGCGCCGGCGGCCAGGCGAAGAGCCGGGGGATCACCGACCACAGCTTCGCGAGCACCACCGGCACCAGCACCAGACCCAGCCCCACATGCAGACCCTGGTTGAGCCGATACAGCCACGCCGGGTCGGTGGGCCAGTCGAAGGTCGGCAACTTGAGCCAGCCGACGTCCGCCGGAATGGCCTGACCGAACTGGGGCCCATAGGCGATGTACGACAGCAGGCCGGTGACGATCACCACCGGCAGACCGATCAGCAGGACCGCGCCGAACACCGATGTCAACCACAACCCGCGCAGCGGACTGCGCCAGCGGATCAACGTCCGCCGCCGCGGTCGGTCGATCAAGCCCATGACACCAGAGTCCAGCCGTGCGGCCTCAGGTAGAAGCTTGGCTCGCGGCCGTTACCAATTCGTCAGAATGAAATGGTTGAGCAGCAAGGCGCCCACTACGTTGACCGCCAGCCACCAACGGTGTGACCGGGGCGGCAGCAGCGCGCCCGCAGCGGTCAGCCAGATGGTGAACGGCAGCCAGATGCGTTCCGTCTCGGCCTTGCTCAGCATGGACAGGTCGGCGAACACGATCGCCAGCAGCGCCCCCGCGAGGAGCATGTGCAGGCCGGATCGACGTCGAATCGCGGCGATGTCGAACGCCCTGCCGATGCCGGCCACACTGCCCAGGCCGATCGCACACACCACGGAGGCCAGATTCGCCCAGACCCAGTACTGGAAGGGGCGGTCGTTGGCGATGCCCTGCCAATACCGTTCCTGCACCAGGTGATAGCCGTCGAACCACCAGAATCCCAGCAAGGCGAAAATTCCCACCACCACGAGGACGACGACGATCGCCGGCGCCGCCGCGCGCAGCGAGGCCGGCCGGTCCGCCGCGCACAGCAGCACCGCAAGCGCCGGCAGCACCATCAGGCCCAGCCCGTAGTTGAGGAAAATGCCCCAGCCCAGCAGCAGACCGGCGCCCACGGCCGCCAGCGCCGGCCAATGCGTCGTTCGCGCGACGGCCAGCGCCAGCAGCGCAATACCCCACGCCGCCACGCCCGCGAAGTAGCCGTCGGCCGACACCGCGATCCAGATCGCCGTCGGCGCCACGGCGACGAACGGCGCTGCCAACCGGGCGGTCTTCTCGTCGGCCAGCGCGCGCACCGCGACCACGATTGCGGCGGCGGCGCTGGAGCCGACCAGCAGGCACAGCAGAGCCGCCCACGCGCCGCCGCCCAACCCGATTCGGTCCAGCCAGACGAACGTCAGCAGCGCGCCCGGCGGATGCCCCGATACATGGGTTATCCACGAATCCGGTTGATAGTCAAGGATTCTGTCAGCGAAGGTGCGCAGCGCGTCCGGGATGTCGGTGACGGTGGGCACCTGTCGCAGGTACTCGTGCCGGGCGGTGAGTCGCCCGGCGAAGCCGCGCTGCCAGCCGTCGACCATCGCCAGCGAGAACGCCCACGCGCATGACGTGAGCCAGGTGATCCACGGGACCGCGCGCCACGGCAGCCGCTGCGCGAGCGACGGCCCCCACAGCACCGCCGCCGCGCCGATCAGAATCACCGGAAGCGTGCCCCACCCGACGTGTGCGTCCCACCACCCGAAGATCGGCGCGGTGTCGGCGTAGTCGTGGAGGCGCTTGGGCGTCGCGTTGATCAGCGGGGTGACGATGCCCAGACGCAGGTGCGGTACGACGAACGCCGCGACGACCAGCGCCACGCCGACGGCGACGGCCACCGCCTCCCTGCGTCCTGTCCGCATTCCGCCACCCTAATGACTGGTGATTTCGGTGTAGTTGGTTGCGCTCACCGCGAGTGTCTACACCCGAATCGCCGGGGCGTCAGTACAGGCGGCTGCGGGTGTTCTCCTCGCTGTAGTACTCGTCGAGTTCGGCCTGACTCCAGTCGTACCGAATCGCCTTGAGCAGCTGCGCAACGCTCGGCAGCGCCGACGGGTTCCAGGTCGTCGGATCCCATGCGTCCGAACGCAGAAACGCTTTGGCGCAGTGGAAGAACACCTCTTCGATCGCGACCTCCAGCGCCAGGATCGGTCGTTTTCCTTTCACGGCCAACGCATCGAAATAGTCCGCGTCGGAGAGGATTCTGCCCGTGCCGTTGATCCGAAGCGTGTCGCCGCGGCCCGGAATCAGGAACAGCGTGCCGACATGCGGGTTCTGCAGGACGTTGAGGTAGCCGTCGACACGTTTGTTGCCCGGCCGCTCGGGAATCGCGATCGTGGTGTCGTCGATGACGTGGACGAATCCGGGCGGATCACCCTTCGGCGACACGTCGACGCGGCCGCGGGCATCCGTCGTCGCGACGAAACCCAACGGCGTGTGCGCAAGCCAGTCCCGCTGGACCGGCGACAGCCTGTCCTGGACCTTGGTGGCGACATAGCGGTCCGGCTGCCCGACGATCGATCGCAACTGCTCGACGGTGCTGACTTCACGACGCATCGCTTCATCATGCTCGATCATGCTCGCCCACCATCGGATCGGGTTAGCTCCCCCGATCGCCGGGTAGCCGATCCGCGGAGGTGAGAGTGATGGCCCATCATGTCGACGTCGACCCCGCACTCTGGGAGGAGTTCCACCGGGTGGTCAACATGACCTCGCGGGAACTGATGGACTGGCTGCGCACACGGTCGGCCGGCGAGGACTCCGAGGAGATGCCGGACCAGGCCGGCACGCAGACCGGCCGCGCGGTGTTGGAGGTGCTGCAGAAGCGGCGCGGCGACCTGACCGACGAGGACGAACGCGTGATGCGCAAGGTGGTCGACCGTATCCACGCCGAACGCCGTGACGACCTCGAGCCCACCGCGGGACAGGAGAACTGGCGGCACCGGCTGATGACGATCGGCCATGATCCCCTCAAGCCCGCGCCGTGACCATCTAGTCCGAGGCGGAGTACCGGGCGGCGAGCGCTCGTCGGTCGATCTTGCCGATGCCGCGCCGCGGTAATTCGTCGACGACGTGAACCTCGCGGGGCGCCGCCGTGACGTCCAGCATCAACCCGACGTGCGCGCGGAGTTCTGCGAGCGTGGGCGCGTCGCAGCCGGGCGCGAGCACCACGGCCACGGCCACCCGCTGGCCCAGCCGCTCGTCGGGCACCCCGAACACCGCGCATTCGGCGACCGCCGGATGCCCGGCCACCGCGGTCTCGACGAGCTGCGGGATGACGGTCAGCCCGCCGCTGCTGATCGCGTCGTCCGCCCGGCCGAGCACGGTCAGCCGCCCCGACGCATCAAGGGCGCCAACGTCATTGGTGCGAAACCAGCCCGCCTCAGCGAACGGGTCGGGAGCCACCGGATTGCGGTAGCCCTTCGCGAGCGTCGGTCCGCCCAGGACGATCCGGCCTCGGTCTGATGTCGCCGACTGCGCGGCTTCGTCGACGATCCGGACCCGCACCCCGTTCAGCGGCACACCGTCGTACACGCACCCGCCGGCGGTCTCACTCATGCCGTACGTCCGCACCACCGAAATACCTGCTGCTACAGCCTTTTCAGCGAGTGGGGCGGGCATCGGCCCGCCACCGACCAGTACGGCGTCCAGGCCCGCCAAAGCGGCCGTCGCCGCCGAATCCTGCAGCGCCTTGTCGAGTTGCACGGCCACCAGTGAGGCATAGCGCCGCCCAGGTCCGAACGCCGTTATGGCCGAAACCAGTTCAGCCGCATCGAAACTCGGCGAGATCGCTACTGGCGTGGTCCCAGCGACGACGCTACGCACCAGCACCTGCAAGCCGGCGATGTGATGCGCCGACAGCGCGAGCAGCCATTGGCCCGGGCCGCCGAGCCGATGGTGCGTGGCCTCGGCGCTGGCGGTCAACGCCGCGGCGGTGAGCATCGCGCCCTTGGGGGTTCCGGTCGTGCCTGATGTCGAGACCACGACGGCGACGTCGTCGTCTACCTCGGCGCCGGCACGCAATGACGTTGACAGCAGCGATGATTCGCGCTCATCGTCGGCGGGCACCGGCAGGATGCTGGCGCGTCCGGCGAGCATCTCCTGCACCGTGGGCAGGAGCGACAGGGCGGCGGCACCCGAACCGACCGCGACCGGTGTCAGGACGGTTATGGGTCGTCCTCCGGATCGCGTGGGTCGTCGAGCGGCCAGCCCCGCACCGCCAGTCGCTGGCGCACCCGCTCGACATCCTCCGGCGTGGGCAGCGCGTCGATGATCGACGTGATCAGCACGCCGATGTCGGCGTCGTCGAACTCGCCCGTCCGCTTCAACTCCATCGCAACGGTCCTCACCTCGTCGTCGGTGAGCCGTCGCCGCAGCAGCGAGAACAGCGGCACCCGGTCCGGCCCGGGCACCCCCTCGGGATAACCCGCTGTGATCCACGCGACAATCCTGGCCAGAAACTTCGTCACTGTGCCCTCCCGCGTGTCGCATCGGGTTTACCCGCTGCCGATTGGATGATGCTAGTGCGAGCCCGAACAAGTCGAGTCCGACGCCGTCGGCAAACACCCGACCGCCGTCGGGTTAACAATCGATGAACAGATTGCCCAGGACGGCGAATTCCCTGCTCGACACGCCCCTCGAAAGTGGCCATGAATTAGGCGAAAGGGCCGCCGGGGCCGCAGAATTAGCGCCGTGAGCACCGAGCTGATCGTCCTCGTGCTGTTGATCGCGACCGCATTGGCATTCGACTTCACCAACGGCTTCCACGACACCGGCAATGCGATGGCGACGTCGATCGCCACCGGTGCCCTCAAGCCCAAGACCGCTGTGCTGTTGGCCGGTGTCCTCAACCTGGTCGGCGCGTTCCTGTCGGTGGAGGTCGCGGTCACGGTGACCACGTCGGTGCTCAACGTGCAGGACGGCAAGAGCGGCGCGCTGCTGCCGTCGATCGATGCCTCGACGGGTTTGACGATCATCTTCGCCGGGCTGATCGGCGGGATCCTGTGGAACCTGCTGACATGGTTGTTCGGCATCCCGTCGAGTTCGTCGCACGCGCTGTTCGGAGGGCTGATCGGCGCGGGCCTCGCCGCGCTCGGCGCCGCAGGCGTCAACTGGAGCGGCATCACGCAGAAGGTGCTCATCCCCGCGGTCGCCGCGCCGGTCATCGCCTGCCTGGTGGCCGCGTGCGGCACCTGGCTGGTGTACCGGATCACCCGCAAGGTGGCGGTGAGTCGCCGTCGCGAAGGTTTCCGCTGGGGTCAGATCGCGACCGCTTCGCTGGTCGCACTGTCGCACGGCACCAACGACGCGCAGAAGACGATGGGCGTCATCGCCCTCGCGCTCATCACCACCGGCCACCTCGGCGGCGACGTCAAGGAGAACGGCCTGCCGTTCTGGGTCATCTTCAGCTGTGCGGTCGCGATCGGTCTGGGCACCTATCTCGGTGGTTGGCGCGTCATCCGCACGTTGGGCAAGGGGCTTGTGGAGATCGACTCCCCGCAGGGCTTCGCAGCCGAAGCATCCTCGGCCGCAATCATTCTCAGCTCCAGCGCCGCCGGCATGGCGTTGTCGACCACCCACGTCGCCACCGGATCGATCCTCGGCAGCGGCGTCGGCAAGCCGGGCGCCGACGTCCGGTGGGCGGTGGCCGGGCGGATGGCCGTCGCCTGGTTGATCACGCTGCCCGCCGCGGGATTCGTTGGCGCGCTTTCATTCTGGCTGTCGCACGGGGTGAAGACGCTGACCGGGTCCGGCCTCGCCGGTGACGGCCTGATCTTCCTCGCGCTCGTTGGGCTCTCGTTCTACATGTGGTGGCGGGCCCAGCAGCAGAAGGTGGACCACAACAACGTCAACGCCGACTGGGACGACGCCACCAACTCCGTCGTCCCCGCCGAACTGCGCGAGACGCAGATCAAGACCGCGGCGACGGTGTAGCGGAGGAACTCGATGACTTATCTGGAGAGCATCCTCAAGGTACTGGTGGTGGGACTGGTGCTGGGGGCGGGCCTGCCCGCGCTGTTCGCGACGGGACTGGTGGCCTTCTCCGGCGGAGCGGGTGACGAGTCCGCCGACGGCACCGTGAGTGCACCCAACCCGGTCCGCAAGTACCTTGGCGTGGCGCTGTTCGTGTTCGTCGGGTGGGTGATCGTCACCGCGGTGCTGTGGATCACCCGGTCCACCATCATCCACCACACCGGTATCGACCTGTTCCCCTTCATGCCCGAGAAATGAACGGCGACACCATGACAGAGAACCTCAACGTGTTGGACAACGTGCTTTCGTGGCTGCGTCGCGGCTACCCGGACGGTGTGCCGCCGAAGGATTACTTCCCCCTGCTCGCACTGCTGAAGCGGTCGCTCACCGAAGACGAGGTCGTCAGCGCCGCGCAGACCGTGCTCAGGGGTGCCACCGCCGACACCGTGACCGAAGGCGAGATCCGCGACGCGATCCACCGGGTCACCGCCCAGGAGCCGAATCCTGAAGAGATGCACCAGGTTGCGTCACGGTTGGCGTCGGTCGGCTGGCCGTTGGCCACCCCGTCGCGCTGAAACCCTACTGCCGGGAGTCGCGACGCAGCGGGTGGGTCTCGGGCACCTGCACGAAGATCAGCAGGACACCGTCGGGATCGTTGACATGCATCTCGTGCAGTCCCCACGGCTCCTGTCGAGCTTCCCGCGTGATCGGCACGCCCCGACCCGAGAGCTCCTTCTCGGTGGCGTAGACGTCGCGGACCTGCAACCACATCGTGCCGCCCGCGCGCGGTCCGCCGTGGCCGGCGAGTTCGATCAGCGACTGCCCGGCGTAGAACACGGTGCCCGCACCGTAGTCGCGGGCGATGGCCAAGCCCAGCTCGTCGCGGTAGAACGCCAGCGACCGCTGATAGTCCGCCGGCCGAATCAGCATCCGGCTGGCCAGAATTTCCATGGCATCGTGTCTATCACGCCGGGTCAGCCGATCCGCCGCCCGACACCTTCCCAGTACGGTTCGCGCAGCGCGCGCTTGAGCACCTTTCCGCTCGGGGTGCGGGGCAGGCCCTCGGCGAACGACACCGACTTGGGCAGCTTGAACCCGGCGAGTCGGTCGCGCGCATAGGCGATCAGCTCCGACTCGGTGGGGCAGCCGCCCTCGGCGGGGACGACGATCGCCTTGACCGCCTCGCCCCATGTCGCGTCGGGAACGCCGATCACGGCGGCGTCAGCGACCGCCGGATGGGTCATCAGTACGTTCTCGACCTCGGCGGGATACACGTTCTCGCCACCCGAGACGATCATGTCCTTGACGCGGTCGTGCAGGAACACGTAACCCTCGCTGTCGAGGTAGCCGGCGTCACCGGTCTTGAGCCAGCCGTCGTCGGTGAGCGTGGCGGCCGTCGCGTCCGGATTGTTCCAGTAGCCGCGCATGTTCTGCCGCGAGCGGGTCCACAGCTCACCGACGGTGCCGACGGGCACGTCGCGGCCTTCGGGGTCGACGATGCGCACCTCGACCCACGGGAACGGCTTGCCGCACGACCGCAGCAGCTCGGGATCGTGGCGGTCGAGTTGGGTGATGGAGCCGGTGGTTTCGGTCTGCCCGTACACCTGCAGCAGGTCGCAGTCGAACCGCTCGAGCGCCTTGACCAGAACGTCGTCGGTGATCGGTGATGCCCCGTAGACGATCGCGCGCAGGCAGGTGAAATCCGTCCGCTCGACACCCGGGGTTTCGAGCAGCCGCTGGATCACGACGGGCACCAGCAGCATATTGGTAATGCCATGTCGACCAACGGCTTCGAGAATCGCGGGCGGGTCGACGTCGCGCAGCACGACGGTGCGCGCGCCCTCACCCAAACCGACCAGCGCCCAGCCCGAACCCGCCATGTGGAACATCGGCATCACGGCGAGGCTCACACTGTCGGTGTCGAAGCGCCACTTCTCGGCGATGCCGGTGGCCTTGCAGAAGTAGTTGTCGTTGGTCAGTATCACGCCCTTCGGCGCGCCGGTCGTTCCCGACGTGTACATCAGGAACGCGACGTCGTCGGGTTGCGTTGCGACGCAGGGGTCTTCGGCGGGGTGCTCGGCGAGCCAGGCGTCGAACTCCGGCCACCGAGGGTGCGCACCGACGGCGACGATGTCGGCCGCCAGCCGGTTTTCGATCGCCTCGACGTGGCCGAAGAACTCGGCGCCCACGACCACCACGCGGGCTCCGGCGTCGTCGATGATGTGGGCCATCTCGGCAGGCGCCAGCCGCCAGTTGACCGGCACGACGATCGCGCCGAGTTTGGACAGGGCGCAGACGACTTCGAAGAACTCGATGCCGTTCTTCTCGATGAACGCGACGCGGTCGCCGAACCCGACACCCGCCGCGCGGAACGCCTGCGCGCCCCGGTTGGACCGCGCGTCGAGGTCGGCGAACGTCACGGCTCGCTCACCGGCGATCAACGCGACCGCGTCGGGGCGTTCGGCGCCGTAGACACGCGCGATGTCGGCGACGGTCGCGATGTCGGGGTGTGGCATGTCAGGAGTTCGGTTGGACGCGTTGCCGTTTCATCACCATGTCGACGAATGCCGGCGCGAGGCTGTTCACGGCCTGGGCGGTGACGGCCATGCGAGGCGCGATGCGCACGGGTCGGGTGCGCGCGGCGGTGATCATCCAGTCGGCGGCCTCAGATGCGGTCAATCCGGCGACCCCGTCGTAGGCACGGGTGGGTGCGATCATCGGCGTGCGCACCAGCGGGTAGAACAACGTCGTCGAATGCACGCCGTCGCCGCTCCACTCCGTCTCGATGACGCGGCTCACCGCAGTCAGCGCCGCCTTGGACGCGTTGTACACCGCGAACAACGGCGACGACTCGGACAGCACACCCCACGTCGACACGTTGATGATGTGGCCGTTTCGCCGCTCACGCATCCCGGGCGCCAACCCGCGGATCAGCCGCAGCGGGGAGTAGTAGTTCAGCGCCATGGTGCGCTCGACGTCGTGCCAACGTTCCAGCGAGTCGGCCAGCGGCCGGCGGATCGAGCGCCCCGCGTTGTTGATCAGGATGTCCACCCCGCCGAGTTCCTCGGTGACCCTGGCGACGAGCTCGTCGACCGCGTCGAGGTCCGAGAGATCACAGGCATGCGCCCAGGCCTCTCCGCCGTTGTCGGTGATCCGGTCGACCAGCGCGTCGAGCAACTCCTGGCGACGCGCAGCCACCACCACGGTGGCGCCGCGGCGGGCGAACTTCTCCGCGGCGGCCTCACCGATACCGGATGACGCGCCGGTGAGCAGGATGCGCTTGCCCCGCAGGTCGACGACGTCGCGGCCGGGCTGGAACTGCAGCAGTTCGGGGACGATCGGCGGCCGCATGGTGGTCAGCAACAGTTGGTCGGCCAACCGCCGCAACGGGCTTTTGCTCACGGTCCGTGAGTCTAAAGGGTGATTTCGGTGTCCGAACCGTCGCATCTCGACTGTTCGAGCACCGAAATCGCCGCCTAGAAGTAGCGCGGGAAGGCGCTCCAGTCGGGGTCGCGCTTCTCCAGGAACGCGTCGCGGCCCTCGACCGCCTCGTCGGTCATGTAGGCCAACCGCGTCGCCTCCCCGGCGAACAACTGCTGGCCCACCAATCCATCGTCGGTGAGGTTGAACGCGTACTTCAGCATCCGGATCGCTTGCGGCGACTTGCCATTGATCGCCGCCGCCCATTGGAGCCCGACGTTTTCCAACTCGGCATGGTCGACGACCTCGTTGACCGCACCCATCGCGTACATCTGCTCAGCGGTATACGGCCTGCCGAGGAAGAAGACCTCACGGGCGAATTTCTGGCCGACCTGCTTGGCCAGATACGCGCTGCCGTACCCGCCGTCGAAGCTGCCGACGTCGGCGTCGGTCTGCTTGAACCGGGCATGTTCGCGGCTGGCCAACGTCAGATCACACGTCACGTGCAGGCTGTGCCCGCCGCCGGCGGCCCAGCCGTTGACCAGGCAGATCACCGGTTTGGGCATGAACCGGATCAGCCGCTGCACCTCGAGGATGTGCAGGCGTCCGGCGCGTGCCGGGTCGACGGTCTCGGCGGTGTCGCCCGACGCGTACTGGTAGCCGCTGCGGCCGCGGATGCGTTGGTCGCCGCCGGAGCAGAACGCCCAGCCGCCGTCCTTCGGCGACGGTCCGTTACCGGTCAGCAGGATGACGCCGACGTCCGACGACATCCGCGCGTGGTCGAGCACGCGGTACAACTCGTCGACGGTGTGCGGACGAAACGCGTTGCGCACCTCCGGCCGGTCGAACGCGACGCGCACCGTGGGCTGCTTCACACCGTCGACGACGTGGCGGTGGTACGTGATGTCGGTCAACCCGAAGCCGTCGACGGGTTGCCACAGAGATGGATCGAATGGGTTGGCGCTCACCGGATTACCTTATCCATGCGGAACACGGGACACCGACCGGCGAGCGCCTCGAACTCGTCGGGGTCGGGCCCGGTGACAAGTCCGGCGTTCTTGATGAAGTCGACGCCGGTGGGCACCTTGACCGGAAATTCCCGCAGCAGCGGTCGGGCCTCCTCGACGGGCATCTCCACCATCCGCACCCGTTCGCTGCGGCGGCCGATGTGCAACGTGGCCTCGCCGGCTGCCCGGACGTTGGCGGCCCAGTCGGAGCCGGGCACCCCACCGACCACATAGCGTTGTCCGTCGACGACCATCGGCGTGACCGGGGTCAACCGACGTTTGCCGGTTTTTCGGCCCGGAACGGACAGTACGACGGGTCCCTTCTCGCCGAGAATGCCCAGCTTCTGCAGGCCGATCATCACCTTGTTGACGTACTTCAGCCACCACGGCAACCGAATGTCGGACATAGCCGTGACGCTACGTGATCGGGTAGATGCGGAACACGGGCAGGCGGCCGGCCATGTCCTCGAGTTCGTCGGGGCTGCCGGACTTCAGGATGCCTGCGCGTTTCATCAGGTCGACACCGACGGGTACCTGGGCCGGGAACTCCCGCAGCACCGGCCGCGCCTCGGCTGGCTCCAGCTCGACGAGACGCACCCGCTCGGTGCGCCGGCCCGTCCCCAGCGTGACTCGCTTCGCCGCGCGCACGTTGCGCGCCCAGTCCGCACCGGGATAGGCATTGACGACGTAGCGGGTGCCGTCGATATCCATCGGCGTGACCGGCGTCGCGCGTGCGTTACCGGTCCTGCGCCCCGGCACCGTCAGCACAACGGGGGATTCGTGCCGCGAGATCGGCAACCCCAGGCGCAGCGCCACCATCAACAGCTTGTTGGCGTACTTGAGCCACCGCGGTACTGCCCCCCGATCGTCCATGCCGTAACGCTATTGCTCAGACCGCGACGCCGTGCTCGGACAGCGCGACCCGCAGGCCATCGGGCCGGTCGGCGGTCGGCAGCGGGTCGACGAGGCTAAACTCGCAGCCGACCGCGCGGGCGC
This sequence comes from Mycobacterium sp. IS-3022, assembly GCF_001500065.1. Taxonomy (GTDB): domain Bacteria; phylum Actinomycetota; class Actinomycetes; order Mycobacteriales; family Mycobacteriaceae; genus Mycobacterium. The sequence goes on along the minus strand of NZ_LQIN01000034.1, from coordinate 181,636 downwards.
CGCCGTCGGCCTCGTCGCTGTCACCGACCATGAGCGCGTCCGCCGCGGCCACGCCGAGCCGGGTCAGCGCCGTCTCGAAGATCGCCGCGTCCGGCTTGACGGCCCCCACCTCGTAGGACAGCACGAACTCGTCGACGAACTCGGCGGCAGCGATCGATGCGAACGCCGGCCGCACGTCGAAGGCGATGTTCGACACGACCGCGGTCTTGACACCACGCCGGTGCAGACCCTCGAGCACCTCGGCGGTGTCCGGATACGGCGTCCAGTTCAGCGGGTCGATCAGGATGCCGTACAGCGATTCGGCGTGATGGTCGGCCAGCCCGGACTCCCGCAGCACATGCAGGTAGGCCTCGCGATGCAGGTGCGGTGCGAGGTCGCGGTTGAGCCAGGCGTGATACGCGTCCGGGCCCATGTCGACGTGCTGGCCGGTCGGCGCGGTGAGCCTGCGCATCAGCTCGGCCTGCACGTGCCCGTCGACCTCGCGGTCGTCGACCGCCATGCCGTGAAACCAGCTCTCGTCCTCCTCGAGCCGGAACAACGTGCCGGAATAGTCGAACAGCACCGCGCGTATCTGGTTCACCCCGCCATGCTAACCGCGTATCCGAGCGGCTTTGTCCCGCAGCACTTCTCGTTCTCGGTCGTTGTCGGTCATGGCGGCGGCGCGGTCGAACTCGGCGGCGGCCTCGGCCCCGCGACCCAGGCGAACCAACAGTTCCCCGCGCACGCTCGGCAACAGGTATGACCCGTCCAGGCCGGTCAACCCGTCGACGATCGTCAGCGCGGCCTCGGGACCATCGGCCATCGCCACCGCCACCGCCCGGTTGAGTTGCACCACCGGCGACGGCGACACCTGGACCAGCCCGTCGTACAGCACGACGATGCGGCGCCAGTCGGTGTCGGCGGCGGTCGGGGCGGTGGCGTGGCACTCGGCGATCGCGGCCTGCAGCGCGTACGGCCCCCAGCCGGAGCCTTTGCGCTGCACCGCATTTGCGGCGCGTTCGAGGGCTGCGACGCCGCGCTGGATCTGCGCGCGGTCCCACTTTGCCCGGTTCTGGTCCTCGAGCAGGATCGGCCTGCCGTCGCTGTCGGTGCGGGCGGCGAACCGCGACGACTGGAACTCCATCAGCGAAACCAGGCCGTGCACCTCGGGTTCGTCGGGCACCAGCGCCGCTAGCACCCGCCCGAGACGCAGTGCCTCGCTGCAGAGTTCGTCGCGAATCCAGCGCTGCCCGAACGAAGCCGAGTAGCCCTCGTTGTAGATCAGGTAGACGACGCTGAGCACCGCCGACAGTCGTTGCGGATACTCCGAGCGATCCGGCACCTCGAACGGCACGTCGGCGGCCGCCAACGTCTTCTTCGCGCGGGTGATGCGCGCGGCGATCGTCGGGGTCGACGCGAGGAACGCGCGGGCGATCTCCTCGGTGGTGAGACCGCCGACCACCCGTAGCGTCAACGCGATCTGGCCTTCGCGCGACAGCACGGGGTGCGACGAGATGAAGATCAGCCGCAGCACGTCGTCGTCGATGCGGTCGGGATCCCAGGATTCGTCGACATGGGTTTCCAGCTCGCGCGCCATCGCCGCGTACTTGCCGTCGAGATTCTCCTGGCGGCGCCAGTGGTCGATCGCCTTGCGTTTGGCGACGGTCGTCAGCCAGGCGCCGGGGTTGCGGGGCACACCGGTCTTCGGCCACTGTTCGAGCGCGTCGACGAGCGCGTCGGCGGCGAGGTCCTCCGCGAGCCCAACGTCACCGACCGTGCGGGTCAGCGTCGCGACGATCTTGGCGGCCTCCATCCGCCACACCGCATCGACGGTCTGGTGGATATCCGACACCCACCTATTCTGCCGAACAGACGCAAAATGCTCCGACACGCCGAGGAAATGGAGCACTTTACGTCTGCTCGGGCAGGAGAGTGGGGAACCATGACCCACAGGTTGGTCACCGCGTACCGGGAAGGCCGCAAGGCGTTCCCGCACACGCTCGCCAACCCCTATGCGGGTCTGGGTGACCGGGCCGTCGCGCGGATGTGGCGGCTGGGCTGGCAGCGGGCCGCCGAGGAGCAACAGGGCATCCCCAGCGAACAGGAACGGCTTGCTCGGTTCGCCGCCGAGATCGATGCGCTCCTGGACTGACCGCCTCCAGGCGCTCGTGCAGCACCACCGTCGCGTCACCCTCTAGGCGCGACCGACCGTGTTTGTACACCGACACGCCGTGTCAGCCTGTACAAAAGCGGTCGCTCGCCGAACGCACCTCAGCCGACGGCGCGCTCGCTACCCTCCCAGAACTGCGCCCGCACCGCCTTCTTGTCGGGCTTGCCGAGCGCGGTCACCGGCACCGAGTCGACGACGATGACCTGCTTGGGCGACTGGACCGAGCCCTTACGCTCCTTGACCGCGGTCTGAATCTCGCCGGTCATGCGGGCCACCGCATCTTCGGAACGATCGGCGTCGGGCCGCAGTACGACCACGGCCGTCACGGCCTCGCCCCACTTCTCGTCGGGTGTGCCGATCACGCAGACCTGTGCGACCGAAGGATGTTCTGCCACAACGTCTTCCACCTCGCGTGGGAACACGTTGAAGCCGCCGGTGACGATCATGTCCTTGGTGCGGTCGACGATGTAGTAGAACCCGTCGGAGTCCTCACGGGCCAGGTCGCCGGTGTGCATCCAGCCGTCGCGGAACGTCTCGGCCGTCGCCTCCGGCTTGTTCCAGTAGCCGCCGGACACCAGCGGGCCGGACACACAGATCTCGCCGACCTCGCCCTGCGGCACCGGGTTTCCGTCGGAGTCGAGCAATGCCACCCGCGCGAACACCGTCGGCCGGCCGCACGACGTCAACCGCTGCTCGTCGTGATCGTCCTTGGCCAGATAGGTGATCACCATCGGCGCCTCGGACTGGCCGTAGTACTGCGCGAAGATCGGGCCGAACCGCCGGATCGCCTCCCGAAGCCGGACCGGGTTCATCGCCGATGCGCCGTAGTAGACCGTCTCGAGCGAGGACAGGTCGCGGGTGTGCGAGTCCGGGTGGTCCATCAGCGCGTAGATCATCGACGGCACCAGCATCGTCGCGGTGATCTTCTGCTCCTCGATCACCCGCAGTACCTCGGCCGGGTCGAACTTCGTCAGCACGACCAACTCGCCGCCCTTGATGATCGTCGGGACGAAGAACGCCGCGCCGGCGTGCGAAAGCGGCGTGCACATTAAGAATTTCGGTCGCTCCGGCCATTCCCACTCGGCGAGTTGGATCGTCGTCATCGTGGTGATCGACTGCACGGTGCCGATCACCCCTTTCGGCTTGCCGGTGGTGCCGCCGGTGTAGGCCATCCCGCCGATGTGATCGGGCGGCAGGTCCGCGGCCACCAACGGCTGCGGCGGGTACTTGGCGGCCTCGGCGGTCAGATCGACGGCCACGCCCGCGAGCGCCTCGGGAACCGGGCCGATCGTCAGGATCTGCTTGAGGTTGGGCACTTTCTCCAGCAGGCCCAGCGCCCGGTCGACGAACTGCGGCGTCGGATCGATGATCAGCGCCGAGACGCCCGCGTCGGTCAGCACGTATGCGTGATCGTCGAGAGAACCGAGAGGGTGTAGTGCCGTACGTCGGTATCCCTGGGTCTGCCCGGCGCCGATGATCATCAGCACCTCGGGCCGGTTCAGCGACAGCAGACCAGTGGCGCTGCCGGTACCCGCACCGAGCGCCTCGAACGCCTGAATGTACTGGCTGATGCGCTCGGCGAGCTGTCCACCGGTCAGCGTGGTGTCGCCGAGGAACAGCACAGGCTTGTCCTTGTTGCGCTTGAGCGCGCCGACGGTCAGGTGGCCGGAGTGGATGGGATGGCGCAGCAGGTCATCACTCATGGCCCTCAGACTAGAACGTGTTCCAATCTCAGTCAGCGGGTCCCCGGGAATTGCCTGGCTGCGCCGCTCAACGCTGGAACCGGCGGGCAGCACCATTGCACGAAACGCGAATCGAACGCGACTTTTCGCTCGTCCCAGCGTTCAGCGGATCGGCCGGGAAGAGTGTGTTTTCAGAAAAGCCGCACCTTCGGCTTAAGTTAATGTGCATACTCGTCGGAACTGAGGGGCGACTGTCGAGGTTTGCGGCTATGTGGCCGAGGCGGCAGCCGACGCTCGTATGGCGGAATTATTACGAATACGCTGCGGTGGCCAGCTGTCATAGTGAATGCTGCCGATAAGGGGTGTAGGGCATTAAGTGAATGGCTGTTCATCATGACGACACGGGGTGACGGGGTCGAGGTCATCGGCGCATGGGCCGGTGGCTACGTCAAGCGTCACCCCCTGGCTTCGCTCGCGACGGTCGGCGACCAGTTCGTGATCGGCGCGCGCACGCTGCAGTACCTGTTCATCGACCTGTTCACCGGACGTTTCCAATGGTGGGAGTTCGTCCGCCAGGCAGCGTTCATGGCGGGAACGGCGGTGCTGCCGACGGTCCTGGTGGCCTTGCCCATCGGCGTGACACTGTCGATTCAATTCGCACTGCTGGCCGGCCAGGTCGGCGCCACGTCACTGGCCGGCGCGGCCAGCGGTCTGGCGGTGATCCGCCAGGCCGCATCTTTGACCGCGGCGATCCTGATGGCAGCCGCAGTCGGCTCGGCGATCACCGCAGACCTCGGGTCCCGCAAGATGCGCGAGGAGACCGACGCGATGGAAGTCATGGGCGTGTCGGTGATTCGCCGCTTGGTGGTTCCCCGTTTCGCCGCAGCGATCATGATCGGCGTGGCGCTCACCGGCGTGGTGTGCTTTGTCGGCTTCCTCGCCAGCTACCTGTTCAACGTGTATTTCCAGAACGGAGCTCCGGGCAGCTTCGTCGCGACGTTCGCGTCGTTCACGACGACCGGCGACATGATCGTGGCATTGGTGAAGGCGGTCGTCTTCGGCGCCATCGTCGCGGTGGTGTCGTGCCAGAAGGGACTGTCTACTCAGGGCGGTCCGACCGGGGTCGCCAACTCGGTCAATGCCGCCGTGGTCGAGTCCATTCTGATCCTCATGGTCGTCAACGTCGCGATCAGCCAGCTCTACATCATGCTGTTTCCCCGGGTTGGTCTGTGACATGGCGTCGACGTTCGTACCGCCGCTGCTCGCGCCCTTCGTCCGTCTCTACGGGAAGGTCGTGCCGCCGATCGGGCAGCTCGGCCACATGCTGGTGTTCTTCGTCCGGGCTGTCGTCGCGGTCCCCGTTGCGCTACACCACTACCGCAAAGAGTTCGTCCGACTGCTGTCCGACATCGCTTGGGGCAATGGCTCTTTGGTGGTGGGCGGCGGTACCGCAGGCGTGGCCATCGTTCTCGGCGTCACCGTCGGTGCGCTCGTCGGCATCGAAGGATACAACTTCCTCGATCTGCTGGGCCTGGGCCCGGCGACGGGAATCATCTCGTCGCTGGTGAACACCCGCGAGCTCGCCCCGATCGCCTTGTCGTTGGCGTTCGCCACGCAGGCCGGCTGCCGATTCACCGCGCAGCTGGGATCCATGCGCATCTCCGAAGAAATCGACGCCTTGGATTCATTGGCGATACGTCCCATCCCCTATCTGGTGACCACCCGGTTGATGGCCTCGGTGATCGCGGTCATTCCGCTCTACGTCGTCTGTCTGGCGGTCAGCTATCTGACGACGCAGGTTGTCGTGCAAGTCATCAGCGGTGGTGCGACCGGCTCGTATCTGCATTACTTCACGCTGATGCTGTCGGGTCAAGACATCTTGTACTCGCTGCTCAAGGCGATTGTCTTCGTCTGGATCGCCACGACGATCCAGTGCTACTACGGCTTCTATGCCAGCGGTGGCCCCGAGGGCGTCGGGGTTGCGGCCGGACACGCCATGCGGGCGAGTATCACCGTGGTGATCATCGTCAACATGGTGCTCACCATGGCGCTGTGGAACGTGGACGCCGGCGCGAGGTTTGGGGGGTAGGTGGCGAATTCCTTTGACCTGGACGGGCGCGGCCCAACCGATCGCCAGTTGATCGGCGCCGGGATCGTCGTTGTTCTTGTGGCAGCGCTGATTACGGCGACCCTTTTGGTGAAGGCGACAGGACGCCTGGATCCCTTCGTCCGCGTGGTCGCGAATCTGGTCAACGTGGGCGACGGACTGCCGCAACGCTCCGACGTGAAATACCACGGCGTCTTGGTCGGTGCCGTCGACAGTGTCACCCCGGCCGCGCACGGAAACCCCAACTACGTCCACATCAACCTCAAACCCGAATACGCACCGTCGATTCCGAACAATGTGACGGCCCGGGTGGTGCCCAGCAACGTGTTTGCGGTGTCCTCGGTGCAACTCGTAGACCCCGGCGGCGGGCCGCCGAACGGCGTGAGGCCTGGGCCGGCGATCCAGGCGGGTGCGCACATTCCGGAGGACACCGAGCTACCGACGGTGTTGTTCCAGACCACGATCAGCAAGCTCCGCGACATCCTGGCCGCGACCGGTCGGGGTCGCGAAGACAAAACCGTCGGCATCCTGGCCGCGGTCAACGAGGCCACCGAGGATCGCCGTACCCAACTGCTGGCCGCCGGCGCCCAATTGGACCGGCTCATCAATGAGGTCGATGCGATCGTGGCCACCGAGCCGGACTCGACGACGGTGTCGGCGCTCACCGATGCGGCCGTGGGGCTGCAGCAGACCACACCTGAGTTGTTCGCCGCGCTGCAGAAGGCGGTGCGGCCGATGCAGGTCCTGGTCGAACAGCGGGCCCAGCTCGACGCTCTGGTCAGCGGTGGTGTCCACACCATGAATACCACCCACACCGCCCTGAACAACCACACCGACCGAATGGTCAAGATCACCTCGGAGCTGACTCCGGTGGTCGCCAACCTGGCCGATACCTCGCACCACTGGGTGCCGGCCTTCGTCAAGCTGAATCAGCTCTCGGACAAGTTCTTCGACGAGGTGTGGATGCATGACCGCGACATCAGCAACATGCGCGTGAACCTGTCGTTCACACCGAGCTACACCTATACCCGTGCCGACTGCCCGCAGTACGGCGAACTCAAGGGCCCGAGCTGTTTCACCGCGCCGTTGGTTCCGGTCCGGCCTCCGTTGCCGGATACGTTGTTACCACAGAACTTCCAGCCGCCGAAGGACCTGGCGCCGCCGCCCGGCACGGTCCTGGGGGAGAACGGCAACCTGGTCGCCGTCGGACCGCCGCTGGTGAACCCGTACCCCAACCTGGCCGATCCGAATCCACCTCTGCCGCCGGGAGTTTCGCCCTCACCACCGGTACCCGGGTCGGCCAACCCGGCGCTTGAACCGACGCCACCGCCGCCGGTGAACCAGTCCCCGCCGGCACCGGTCGCGCCCAAACCATGGGATTCGCCACCGCCCGCCGGTCCCCAGCAGGCCGAGGCTGCACCGGCTCCTGCTGGATTGCCGGCTCAGCCGGCAACATTCGGTGGCAATGTGGGACCCGTTGGTAGCCAACAGGAACGCGACCAACTCTCCGTCATCACCGGCCAGCCGGCCACCACGGCGACGCAGCTGCTGCTCGGGCCCGTGGCCCGCGGCACGACCGTCTCGCCTGACCAGGAGGCGCGATGAGGTACCGCGGCGCACTGATCGGCCTGTCCCTGTTCATGGTGGTCGCCGTGACGCTGACCTGGCTGGTGTACGTCACGCTGCGTCGAGACGTCGTCGGCCGGACCGTGCCCTACGCCGCGATGATCACCGACGTGTTCGGCCTGCGGGAGGGCGATGACGTCCGGATGGCCGGCGTCCGCGTCGGCCGGATCGAAAAGATCGAGCTGGCAGGCGATCTCGCCAAAGTGTCGTTCGTCGTGCAGGACGACCAGCAGGTGCTCGGCACCACCGTCGCCTCGGTGACCTACCAGAACATCGTCGGCCAGCGATATCTCGGTCTGTCGCTGGGCAATCTCGGTGACCCGGGGCCGCTGCAGCCCGGCAGCGTCATCCCCGTCGAGCGCACCGATCCGTCGTTCGATGTCGGCCGGCTGCTCAACGGGTACGAGCCGCTGTTCAGTGTGCTCGATCCCAAGCACGCCGACAACCTGACCAAGGGTGTCATCCAATCGCTGCAGGGCGACAAGGGGTCCATCACCGCCCTGGTGGACCAGACCAGCCAACTCACCGAGTCGTTCGCCGGTCAGGACGAGCAACTCGGTGAGGTGATCACCGACCTGAACGTCGTGGTCGCCAACCTCGCGCGGCACAACGACGACCTCGATCACATCATCGGCGAAGCCCGCACGGTGGTGTCGACCTTCGACGCGCGGCGTCCCGAATTGGTGGAGTCGATGAGTTCGATCGCGAAGGTGGTGCGGCAACTGTCGACGATCTCGGATGAGGTGTACCCGTCGCTGAAGGAAATGGTCACCCGCGAACCGGGATTCGCGGCGCACATGGTCGGTCTGGAGAACCAGCTGGCGTTCACCGGCGCCAACCTCCCGTTGCTACTGAAGGGCTTCGCGCGCATCACCAGCGAAGGCGCGTTCGCCAACGCTTACGCATGCGACCTGAACATCCAAGGATTCTTCCCCGGCCTCAACGACGTGGTGCCGATCATCGTGGACGCCGCCACTCCAGGCAACAAGGCTCGTTACACCCCGAAGTGCAGGAACATGGCCAATGGCTGATCAGACGATGGCGCGGCGCCGCCGCCCACTGGAGAACCGCAACAAAACCTGGATGGGTGTCGTTGCCGTCCTGGTGGTTTCGTTGCTCGTCGGAACGCTGCTGTTGTTCAAGGTGGCCAACTTCGGCTACCGGCAGTACACGGCGCACTTTTTGCAGGCCGCCGCGTTGCAAGTCGGTAACCCGGTCACCGTTGCCGGCATCCCGGTGGGCGAGGTATTGAGCATGGACCTCGCCGGTGACTACGTCGAAGCCAGGCTCAAGGTACGCAATGACGTGGTACTGGGCGAGGATTCGCGGGCGTCGATCAAGATCACCACGATCCTCGGCTCGCGGTATCTCGCGCTGATTCCCGATGGTGCGGGCTCGTTGCCGAACGACACCTTCGACCTGACCCACACCGAGGTCCCCTACGATCTGCAGGAAGCCCTGGCCGACGTCACCAGAACCTACGAGCAGGTCGACTCGGACAAGTTCGCCGAGACGCTGTCCGTCCTGGGCGAGCAGCTGAAGACGCTGCCGCCGGTGGTGCCCCAGGCCCTGGAGAACACCCACACGCTGTCGACGATCATCGCCGAACGTCGCGACCAACTGGGCGAACTGCTGAAAACCACTGAGCTGGTCAGTAATACGCTGCGCCGTCAGCAGTCCACCATCGGCAGCCTGGTGAATCAAGGCAACTCGTTGCTCGGCGAGTTCGTCGAGTCGCGTGCGACGTTTCACGCGATGATGGATGCGCTCACCAACCTCGTCGAAACATTGAGCGGCGTCGTCATCGAGGACCGGCCGGAACTCGAGGAACTGCTGCGCAATCTGCGTGAGCTGTCCACTCTGCTCGCCCGCGACGGCGATGGCTTCCTGCGCAGCATGCTGCAGTCCGCGCCGATCGCGGTGCGCAACCTGGCCAACGCCACCGGAAGCGGCAATGCAGCTGGGTTCAACGCGACCAACGGCCTGCTGGTCGATTCGTGGATGTGCGCCATCAGCGGCCGCGCCAAGCAATTCTCCATGATCGAGTACTTCCAGGACTGCAAATGAGGCTGACGAACACCAAGCTGCTGATTGCCGGTGCGATCGCTCTGGTCGTGGGTGTGGCGCTGGCCACCGTCGCGGTCGTCTACACCAAGGACCAACTCGACACCATGACCGTGACCGCCCAATTCGACAGCGCCGCAGGACTATACGAGGGCAACACCGTCGCGGTGCTCGGGATGCCGGTCGGCGAGGTCACCAAGATCACCCCCAAGGGCGGCTACGTCGAGGTCGACTTCACCGTGGACAACGATGTCAAGGTTCCCGCAGACGCCCAGGCGGTGACGATCTCCAACTCGATTCTCACCGACCGGCAGATCGAACTGACGCCGCCCTACTCGGGCAGCGGTCCGATCCTTCAGAATCACGCGACCATCGGCCTGAATCGCACACAGACTCCGGTCGAATTCGCCCGGGTGCTCGACGTTCTCGACAAGCTCTCGGTCTCTCTGAAGGGCGACGGAAAGGGTAACGGCCCGATCGCCGATGTGGTCAACGCCAGCGCCACGATCGCAGACGGCAACGGCCAACAAATGAAGGACGCGCTCGGTGAGCTGTCGAATGCCTTGCGGCTCAGCGCCGATCGCGGCACGGTGACCAGGAATCAGCTGACCACCATCGTCCGGAACTTGAGTTCGTTGTCGGAGGCGGCGGCCAGGAATGACGAGACGTTGCGGGAATTCGGCTCGTCGGTGCGGGCGCTCAGTCAGATCCTGGCCGATGAGAACCTCGGCAGCGGTACCACGGGCAAGAAGATCAACGAGGTTTTGACCAACACCCGTGAGGTGCTCGAGATCCATCGCGACACCATCAAAAACCTCGTCGCCAACGGCGACATCGTGCTGAACACCGCTGTCGATCACGAACGCGAACTCAAGGAATTCCTCGACGTGGCGCCGATGACACTGGACAACCTGTACAACATCGTCGATCAGAAGAACGGCGCCTTGCGGGTCAAGGTGCTCACCGACCGGGTGTTGTTCGACAACCAGTTCATCAAAGAGGTGTGCAACGTGATGGGGCTGCGGCAACTGGGCTGTAGCACCGGGACGTTGCAGGATTTCGGGCCGGACTTCGGGCTGACGCACATGCTGGACGGACTCGCGGCGATGGGGCAGAAATGAGGTACGCGATCCGCAGGTCGTGGCCGATAGCACTCGCGACGGCGGCGTGCCTGGCCCTTTCCGGCTGTGGCACCGGCGGTTTGGCCAGCCTTCCGCTGCCAGCACCAGGCGTTGGGACCGGCGGCTATCGGCTGACGGCGGTGTTCTCCAACGCGCTGAACCTGCCCGCCAACGCCAAGGTGAAGCTGGCCGGTGCCGATGTCGGCCAGATGGAGTCGATGCAGGCGCGCAACTACACGGCGGTGACCACCTTGCGCATCATGGACGGGGTTCGGTTGCCTCAGGGAAGCACCGCCGAATTGCGTTCCGCGACACCGCTTGGCGATGTTTTCGTCGCGATCAAGCCGCCGTCTCCCGCCGATCCGAACGCGCCGCTGCTGTCCGACGGCGACACGATCCCGTTGGACCACACGACAGCGGCCGCGACGGTGGAATCGGTGCTCAGTTCGGCGGCGGTATTGGTGAACGGCGGTGCGGTGCGCAACTTCACCAACATCATCAACGGACTGGGCAAGGCGACCGGCGATCAGGGCGAGGCGTTCGGCAATCTCATCCGCAAGACCAACGGCACCCTGGGCACGCTGAACGCCCGGTCCGGGCAGATCTCGAACGCGATCACCGAAACCTCCCGGCTCGTCGAGGCCATTGAAGCCAAGAACGAGACCATCAGCGAGGTGATGGCCGAAGCCCGGCCGGCCACCGACACGCTGGCGGCGCACACCACCCAGATCGCCGACCTCGTCGAGCAGATCGGTGATGTGTCGGTCCAGGCGCGCAAGTTCCCGTCGATCGCCGGCACCGACACCAGCGGCCGCAGCGTCATCGCCGACGCCAACACTGTCGCCGGGGCGTGGAACGACGTCGTGCTGACTCCCGACGCGACGCTCTATGCGCTCAACCGGCTGATGCCCCCATTCGTCAAGTCGATGACCGGCAACGCGCTCGCGACCAACGCGAGCATCGACCGGTTGATCCTCGGACACATACCCGATATCGGCTTCGCCGGAGACCCGGGGTTCCACGGTCCCAAGTGGCACAACTGGTTTCACCTTGTGGGCTCGTTCAAGTACACGTTGTACCGGCTGCAGGAGAAGATCGTCGGTAAAGGTCCCGGCGTGCCGCAGGTTCCGGTGATCCCCAGCCCGACCGGGCCGGGGCAAGTGGAGATCGCAGGGCCACCGCAGGCCCCACCGACTCCGCCGGCGCCGCTGCCCGTCGCGCCGCCGGCGACCGATATCCCGCTGCCGGCACTCGGGCCGGTGGCGGGGCCACCGCTGCCACCGTCGTCCGCACCCGCGCCGCTGCCGGCGCCCGCGCCGCTGCCCGCGGAGGCGCCCCGATGATCTCGACACCTGCCGACCGGCTGGTCGACCTGGTTCGGTTCGGCCACCGCCGCCGCGCCTGGTTGTCGGCGGCCGGGCTGGTCATGGTCCTGGTGGTGGCGACCGGATATCTGCTGTTCGGTGCGTTGCGGGTGAATCCGTTCGCCTCGCAGTATCAACTCACCGTCCAACTGCCCGAGTCGGCCGGTCTGCTGCCCAATCAGGACGTCACGATGCGTGGCGTGCCGATCGGCCGGGTGGACCGGCTCGACATCACCCCGGCCGGGGTGAACGCGGTGGTCAACGTCAAATCGACGATGAAGATCCCGGAGTCCAGCGATGTCCGGGTGTCGGGCCTCTCGCCGGCCGGTGAGCAGTACATCGACTTCGTGCCGGAGTCCGACCGAGGTCCGTTCCTGGCCGACGGCGCCGTCATCGGCCAGGGTAGGGCGACGGTGCCGGTCAGCCTGGCCGAGCTGCTGGCCGACGCGGACGGGGCGTTGGCGCAGACCGATACCGAGAAACTCGAGCTGATCAGGCGAGAGCTGAGCCTGTCGGAGGCCGGCCCGCAGAAGCTGGAGGACATCGTCGAAGGCGGCACGTTCCTGCTGTCCACGATGGATTCGGTGTTGCCGGAAACGAGCAGCCTGCTGCGGACCAGCCGGGTGGTGTTCACGTTGGCCGCCGACAAGAACGCCGGAATCGCAGTCGCCTCAGACAATCTGCAGCACAGCTTCGTCGGCATCAACAAGATGCGCGAAGGCTATCGCCGGCTCACCAACCAGGGTCCGGATGCGCTGACCGCAGTCGACAACCTGTTCATCGACAACTCCGACACCATGGTGCAACTGCTGGGCAACCTGACCACTACCTCCCGGCTGCTGTACCTGCGGGTGCCGGCACTCAATGCGCTGTTTCCGGACTACCGAACCTCGCTGCTCGACGCGCTGGGCACCGCGATGCACGACAACGGGCTGTGGGCCACCGGCGACATCTACCCGCGGTATCACTGCGACTACGGAACGCCGCGCCTGCCACCGTCGAATGCGGACTACCCGGAACCGTTCATGTACACCTACTGCCGCGACGATCACCCCGGGGTGCTGGTCCGCGGAGCCAAGAACGCGCCACGACCGGCCGACGACGACACCGCGGGTCCTCCGCCCGGTGCCGATCTCGGCCGGCAGACGGATCCAACCCCGAAGGGCCGGTTCACCATTCCCACCCCCTACGGTGGGCCGACCTTGCCGATCGAGCCACCGCGCTAGGAGATGAAGATGTCAATTACTTCCGACTCCCTTACCAACGACGACACCGACATGAAGTCCGACGGTGACGGCGACACACCTGAGGCAACGCCGGATTCAACGCCGGACCCGGCGCCCGATGCAGCTCCCGAAGCCGCCTCGGGAGGTGACGACCAGACACCCGACGACCCGACGTCCGCCACGAACGGCGAACCGAACTGGCCGCGCCGCGTCCGGCTCGCTGCACTGGCCATCCTGGTCGTCGGTGTGCTGGCCGGCTCGGGCTTCATGGGCTGGCAGTTGTGGCAGCAGCGGCAGGTGGCACAAGCCGGCGATGCCGCCCAGCAAGCGGCGGTCGAGTACGCGCAAGTGCTGACCAGCATCGACTCGAACAAGGTCGACGAGAACTTCGCGGCCGTGCTCGACGGCGCGACCGGCGAGTTCAAGGACATGTACTCGAAGTCCAGCACCGAGTTGCGCCAGTTGCTGATCGACAACAAGGCCTCCGCGCACGGAGTGGTGCTGGAGTCGGCAGTGCAATCTGCCACCACCGACAAGGCGGTGGTGTTGCTGTTCGTCGATCAGGCGGTGCAAAACGCCAGCGTCCCGGATCCGCGCATCGACCGCAGCCGGATCAAGATGACCATGGAGTACGTCGACGGCCGTTGGCGCGCAAGTAAAGTCGAGCTGCCGTAACCATGCGCCCGCGGAATCTGGGTACTGCGATAGCCGTGGTGGCTGCCGTCGTAATCGCCGCCGCACCACCCGCGTCGGCGTCAGCCTCGGCGTTCTGCGGTGAGTTGGGCGGCCAGTGGGACGGACAGTTCTGCAGCACGTCGGTGGAGTCGGAGCGAAAAGCGGTCCGCAACATCAAGATGGCGTTGCCCGGCGACTTGGTGGAAAACCCCGTCATCCGGGAGTACCTGACCGACCTGATGAACAACTGGCGCACCGCCGCCAAAATGATGGTCCACGACAGCTTCGGCGAGCAGCACTTCCAGACCTTCCGGCATGGCGACGCGACGACGGCCGTTTTCCACGAGATGTACTCGGGCACGGTCGGTACCGACGCCCTCGCACACCCGAACGCGCCCATCATCAGCGACGCCTACCGCACCTTCACCTTCGCCGACGGGCAACAGCTGCAACTGGCCGACCTGTTCAAACCGGGCGTCGACCACCGGGCCGAGATCCCGCGCCTGGGTGCGCCGTTCATCGTCGCAGCACTCGACGCCGCACCGCCGCCGCACCAGCCCGGCACCTATCCGTTCACCCCGGACCGCTGGACCCCGGACAAGGTGTACTCCGGCGGCTACCGGGCCTGGGCGCTCACGCCGGATGAGCTGATCCTCTACATGCCCGACTATCCGGTCGGCCGCGACACCCCGTCGGACTACACGATCGGCCGCATGCAGTGGGCGATGGACGGTGGCACTGTGCAAGCCCATATCCCGCTCGCGGCGTTGGCGCCGGTCCTGCGTCCCGAATTCGGCGGAGCATAGCGATGTTTCGAGCATTCGCCGTGCTACTGACGGCGCTGTTGGTGTTCGCACCGGTGAGCCGGGCCGAACCCGCCGCCCCGACGTTGCCGGTGTTCGTTCCGTACCCGTCGAATTGGTCACCCGACTACACCGTGTTTCCGTACAACCTTTGGCAGGTGCGGGCCACGCCGGAGCAGATTACGGCACAACGTGACTCGTGTCAGTGGTTCAATGCCCAGTACGACGAACTCATGACCCAGGTGTACGGCTTTCAGCACTTCCTTGGCGATAAGGGCGACGACTGGTCGACACCGGGTGTGACAGAAGCCGGCGATGTCGTCGCCGCCAACCTCGACCAGTCCGCGGCCTTCCTCGATCCTCGCGCGCACACCCTGTTCATCGTCAACTACCCGGACCAGAGCGAGTATTCGCCTCTCTTCCACGGGGATTCGATCTACCGGCTCTGGTACCAGTTCACCCAGATCAGCGACAAGATCAAACAGCGGCTGCCGTCAGGACAGATCAACGCGAACATTGCAACCGCCAACGTCTATGGCCGGGCAATCCGCGATTCCGGAGTGTGCGCTGGGGCGTGAAACCGGTTGTCTTGCCGTACCCCCTCGATACGATTGCGCCATCAGACTTGTGCCAACGAGGAAGTCGCGAGGCGCGATGTCCGGCGACATCGAGCGCCTCCGCAGCGTCATTTTGCGCATCGCCCGGGAACGCGGCGCAGACAAGACGATCCGCCCGTCCGACGCCGCCCGCGCAGTCGGTGGTAACGACTGGCGCGACCTCATGGACGACGCCCGCGACGTCGCCAGGGACCTGGCGCGCCGAGGCGAGGTCGAGACCACCCAGAAGGGCGAGGTGGTCGATCCGGACGCGACGTGGCGGTGCCCCATCCGGATCCGCGCGACGCCAGTGCGCCCGCCGGTCGCGTAGCAGTCACGCCGGCCACTCAGCCCGGTGTCGGCAAAGTTCTCCCGAATCGCTCCCAGGGCAAGCTCGATGGGTTAGCGTTCGAGCAGTTCGACTCGTCGGGGAGTGGGTATGGGCGAATATGCTTCAGCGTCAATAATTTTGGGTGACGCGCCATCGGGTGCCGCGCTGAGGAGCGAAAGATGAGTCGGACCAAAGTCTCCGAAGTCCGCGACATCGTGGCGAAAGGTGCAGTGGCCGGGGCGCTCATCGTCATTGCCGCGATGGGCGCCGCGGTGCCGGCGAGTGGAATGCCAGCCCTCGCAGGACTATCCCTTGCGCCGGCGCCGCTGCAGCCTCCCGGCCCGCCGCCTGGACCTCCGACGAGCCCCGATGATCCCCGATGTGCGGCGATGCCGACGTACCCCGTGTGCCAGGGCGGCCCGTATGCGCCTCCGCCTCCGCCGGGGCCACCGCCGCCTCCGTCACCCATGACGGGGCCGCCTACCGGCCCGGCAGATCCCGCATGCATCGGCCAGCCTGCCAACCCGATATGTGCTGGCGGCCCGTACGGGCCGCCAGCACATATCGGGTTGGCAGGCTGGCCGATGCATGCGGGATCTGCCGGGCCGGTAGGCGGCCCCGTCATGGGTGACGGAGGCGGCGGTGGCCCCGGCGGAGGCGGAGGCGCATACGGGCCGCCCTGGCACACGGGGTACGTCGGCATCGCCGCACATCGGGGATCATCGGGGCTCGTCGGAGGTCCAGGCGGCGGGCCGGGAGGCTGCAGCGGCGCCGGCGCAAGGGATAGTCCTGCGAGGGCTGGCATTCCACTCGCCGGCACCGCGGCGCCCATCGCGGCAATGACGATGAGCGCCCCGGCCACTGCACCTTTCGCCACGATGTCGCGGACTTCGGAGACTTTGGTCCGACTCATCTTTCGCTCCTCAGCGCGGCACCCGATGGCGCGTCACCCAAAATTATTGACGCTGAAGCATATTCGCCCATACCCACTCCCCGACGAGTCGAACTGCTCGAACGCTAACCCATCGAGCTTGCCCTGGGAGCGATTCGGGAGAACTTTGCCGACACCGGGCTGAGTGGCCGGCGTGACTGCTACGCGACCGGCGGGCGCACTGGCGTCGCGCGGATCCGGATGGGGCACCGCCACGTCGCGTCCGGATCGACCACCTCGCCCTTCTGGGTGGTCTCGACCTCGCCTCGGCGCGCCAGGTCCCTGGCGACGTCGCGGGCGTCGTCCATGAGGTCGCGCCAGTCGTTACCACCGACTGCGCGGGCGGCGTCGGACGGGCGGATCGTCTTGTCTGCGCCGCGTTCCCGGGCGATGCGCAAAATGACGCTGCGGAGGCGCTCGATGTCGCCGGACATCGCGCCTCGCGACTTCCTCGTTGGCACAAGTCTGATGGCGCAATCGTATCGAGGGGGTACGGCAAGACAACCGGTTTCACGCCCCAGCGCACACTCCGGAATCGCGGATTGCCCGGCCATAGACGTTGGCGGTTGCAATGTTCGCGTTGATCTGTCCTGACGGCAGCCGCTGTTTGATCTTGTCGCTGATCTGGGTGAACTGGTACCAGAGCCGGTAGATCGAATCCCCGTGGAAGAGAGGCGAATACTCGCTCTGGTCCGGGTAGTTGACGATGAACAGGGTGTGCGCGCGAGGATCGAGGAAGGCCGCGGACTGGTCGAGGTTGGCGGCGACGACATCGCCGGCTTCTGTCACACCCGGTGTCGACCAGTCGTCGCCCTTATCGCCAAGGAAGTGCTGAAAGCCGTACACCTGGGTCATGAGTTCGTCGTACTGGGCATTGAACCACTGACACGAGTCACGTTGTGCCGTAATCTGCTCCGGCGTGGCCCGCACCTGCCAAAGGTTGTACGGAAACACGGTGTAGTCGGGTGACCAATTCGACGGGTACGGAACGAACACCGGCAACGTCGGGGCGGCGGGTTCGGCCCGGCTCACCGGTGCGAACACCAACAGCGCCGTCAGTAGCACGGCGAATGCTCGAAACATCGCTATGCTCCGCCGAATTCGGGACGCAGGACCGGCGCCAACGCCGCGAGCGGGATATGGGCTTGCACAGTGCCACCGTCCATCGCCCACTGCATGCGGCCGATCGTGTAGTCCGACGGGGTGTCGCGGCCGACCGGATAGTCGGGCATGTAGAGGATCAGCTCATCCGGCGTGAGCGCCCAGGCCCGGTAGCCGCCGGAGTACACCTTGTCCGGGGTCCAGCGGTCCGGGGTGAACGGATAGGTGCCGGGCTGGTGCGGCGGCGGTGCGGCGTCGAGTGCTGCGACGATGAACGGCGCACCCAGGCGCGGGATCTCGGCCCGGTGGTCGACGCCCGGTTTGAACAGGTCGGCCAGTTGCAGCTGTTGCCCGTCGGCGAAGGTGAAGGTGCGGTAGGCGTCGCTG
The DNA here is from genome assembly GCF_001500065.1 of Mycobacterium sp. IS-3022. GTDB lineage: Bacteria > Actinomycetota > Actinomycetes > Mycobacteriales > Mycobacteriaceae > Mycobacterium. The sequence goes on along the minus strand of NZ_LQIN01000034.1, from coordinate 163,473 downwards.
ATGATGGGCGCGTTCGGGTGTGCGAGGGCGTCGGTACCGACCGTGCCCGAGTACATCTCGTGGAAAACGGCCGTCGTCGCGTCGCCATGCCGGAAGGTCTGGAAGTGCTGCTCGCCGAAGCTGTCGTGGACCATCATTTTGGCGGCGGTGCGCCAGTTGTTCATCAGGTCGGTCAGGTACTCCCGGATGACGGGGTTTTCCACCAAGTCGCCGGGCAACGCCATCTTGATGTTGCGGACCGCTTTTCGCTCCGACTCCACCGACGTGCTGCAGAACTGTCCGTCCCACTGGCCGCCCAACTCACCGCAGAACGCCGAGGCTGACGCCGACGCGGGTGGTGCGGCGGCGATTACGACGGCAGCCACCACGGCTATCGCAGTACCCAGATTCCGCGGGCGCATGGTTACGGCAGCTCGACTTTACTTGCGCGCCAACGGCCGTCGACGTACTCCATGGTCATCTTGATCCGGCTGCGGTCGATGCGCGGATCCGGGACGCTGGCGTTTTGCACCGCCTGATCGACGAACAGCAACACCACCGCCTTGTCGGTGGTGGCAGATTGCACTGCCGACTCCAGCACCACTCCGTGCGCGGAGGCCTTGTTGTCGATCAGCAACTGGCGCAACTCGGTGCTGGACTTCGAGTACATGTCCTTGAACTCGCCGGTCGCGCCGTCGAGCACGGCCGCGAAGTTCTCGTCGACCTTGTTCGAGTCGATGCTGGTCAGCACTTGCGCGTACTCGACCGCCGCTTGCTGGGCGGCATCGCCGGCTTGTGCCACCTGCCGCTGCTGCCACAACTGCCAGCCCATGAAGCCCGAGCCGGCCAGCACACCGACGACCAGGATGGCCAGTGCAGCGAGCCGGACGCGGCGCGGCCAGTTCGGTTCGCCGTTCGTGGCGGACGTCGGGTCGTCGGGTGTCTGGTCGTCACCTCCCGAGGCGGCTTCGGGAGCTGCATCGGGCGCCGGGTCCGGCGTTGAATCCGGCGTTGCCTCAGGTGTGTCGCCGTCACCGTCGGACTTCATGTCGGTGTCGTCGTTGGTAAGGGAGTCGGAAGTAATTGACATCTTCATCTCCTAGCGCGGTGGCTCGATCGGCAAGGTCGGCCCACCGTAGGGGGTGGGAATGGTGAACCGGCCCTTCGGGGTTGGATCCGTCTGCCGGCCGAGATCGGCACCGGGCGGAGGACCCGCGGTGTCGTCGTCGGCCGGTCGTGGCGCGTTCTTGGCTCCGCGGACCAGCACCCCGGGGTGATCGTCGCGGCAGTAGGTGTACATGAACGGTTCCGGGTAGTCCGCATTCGACGGTGGCAGGCGCGGCGTTCCGTAGTCGCAGTGATACCGCGGGTAGATGTCGCCGGTGGCCCACAGCCCGTTGTCGTGCATCGCGGTGCCCAGCGCGTCGAGCAGCGAGGTTCGGTAGTCCGGAAACAGCGCATTGAGTGCCGGCACCCGCAGGTACAGCAGCCGGGAGGTAGTGGTCAGGTTGCCCAGCAGTTGCACCATGGTGTCGGAGTTGTCGATGAACAGGTTGTCGACTGCGGTCAGCGCATCCGGACCCTGGTTGGTGAGCCGGCGATAGCCTTCGCGCATCTTGTTGATGCCGACGAAGCTGTGCTGCAGATTGTCTGAGGCGACTGCGATTCCGGCGTTCTTGTCGGCGGCCAACGTGAACACCACCCGGCTGGTCCGCAGCAGGCTGCTCGTTTCCGGCAACACCGAATCCATCGTGGACAGCAGGAACGTGCCGCCTTCGACGATGTCCTCCAGCTTCTGCGGGCCGGCCTCCGACAGGCTCAGCTCTCGCCTGATCAGCTCGAGTTTCTCGGTATCGGTCTGCGCCAACGCCCCGTCCGCGTCGGCCAGCAGCTCGGCCAGGCTGACCGGCACCGTCGCCCTACCCTGGCCGATGACGGCGCCGTCGGCCAGGAACGGACCTCGGTCGGACTCCGGCACGAAGTCGATGTACTGCTCACCGGCCGGCGAGAGGCCCGACACCCGGACATCGCTGGACTCCGGGATCTTCATCGTCGATTTGACGTTGACCACCGCGTTCACCCCGGCCGGGGTGATGTCGAGCCGGTCCACCCGGCCGATCGGCACGCCACGCATCGTGACGTCCTGATTGGGCAGCAGACCGGCCGACTCGGGCAGTTGGACGGTGAGTTGATACTGCGAGGCGAACGGATTCACCCGCAACGCACCGAACAGCAGATATCCGGTCGCCACCACCAGGACCATGACCAGCCCGGCCGCCGACAACCAGGCGCGGCGGCGGTGGCCGAACCGAACCAGGTCGACCAGCCGGTCGGCAGGTGTCGAGATCATCGGGGCGCCTCCGCGGGCAGCGGCGCGGGCGCCGGCAGCGGCGCGGGTGCGGACGACGGTGGCAGCGGTGGCCCCGCCACCGGCCCGAGTGCCGGCAGCGGGATATCGGTCGCCGGCGGCGCGACGGGCAGCGGCGCCGGCGGAGTCGGTGGGGCCTGCGGTGGCCCTGCGATCTCCACTTGCCCCGGCCCGGTCGGGCTGGGGATCACCGGAACCTGCGGCACGCCGGGACCTTTACCGACGATCTTCTCCTGCAGCCGGTACAACGTGTACTTGAACGAGCCCACAAGGTGAAACCAGTTGTGCCACTTGGGACCGTGGAACCCCGGGTCTCCGGCGAAGCCGATATCGGGTATGTGTCCGAGGATCAACCGGTCGATGCTCGCGTTGGTCGCGAGCGCGTTGCCGGTCATCGACTTGACGAATGGGGGCATCAGCCGGTTGAGCGCATAGAGCGTCGCGTCGGGAGTCAGCACGACGTCGTTCCACGCCCCGGCGACAGTGTTGGCGTCGGCGATGACGCTGCGGCCGCTGGTGTCGGTGCCGGCGATCGACGGGAACTTGCGCGCCTGGACCGACACATCACCGATCTGCTCGACGAGGTCGGCGATCTGGGTGGTGTGCGCCGCCAGCGTGTCGGTGGCCGGCCGGGCTTCGGCCATCACCTCGCTGATGGTCTCGTTCTTGGCTTCAATGGCCTCGACGAGCCGGGAGGTTTCGGTGATCGCGTTCGAGATCTGCCCGGACCGGGCGTTCAGCGTGCCCAGGGTGCCGTTGGTCTTGCGGATGAGATTGCCGAACGCCTCGCCCTGATCGCCGGTCGCCTTGCCCAGTCCGTTGATGATGTTGGTGAAGTTGCGCACCGCACCGCCGTTCACCAATACCGCCGCCGAACTGAGCACCGATTCCACCGTCGCGGCCGCTGTCGTGTGGTCCAACGGGATCGTGTCGCCGTCGGACAGCAGCGGCGCGTTCGGATCGGCGGGAGACGGCGGCTTGATCGCGACGAAAACATCGCCAAGCGGTGTCGCGGAACGCAATTCGGCGGTGCTTCCCTGAGGCAACCGAACCCCGTCCATGATGCGCAAGGTGGTCACCGCCGTGTAGTTGCGCGCCTGCATCGACTCCATCTGGCCGACATCGGCACCGGCCAGCTTCACCTTGGCGTTGGCGGGCAGGTTCAGCGCGTTGGAGAACACCGCCGTCAGCCGATAGCCGCCGGTCCCAACGCCTGGTGCTGGCAGCGGAAGGCTGGCCAAACCGCCGGTGCCACAGCCGGAAAGGGCCAGGCACGCCGCCGTCGCGAGTGCTATCGGCCACGACCTGCGGATCGCGTACCTCATTTCTGCCCCATCGCCGCGAGTCCGTCCAGCATGTGCGTCAGCCCGAAGTCCGGCCCGAAATCCTGCAACGTCCCGGTGCTACAGCCCAGTTGCCGCAGCCCCATCACGTTGCACACCTCTTTGATGAACTGGTTGTCGAACAACACCCGGTCGGTGAGCACCTTGACCCGCAAGGCGCCGTTCTTCTGATCGACGATGTTGTACAGGTTGTCCAGTGTCATCGGCGCCACGTCGAGGAATTCCTTGAGTTCGCGTTCGTGATCGACAGCGGTGTTCAGCACGATGTCGCCGTTGGCGACGAGGTTTTTGATGGTGTCGCGATGGATCTCGAGCACCTCACGGGTGTTGGTCAAAACCTCGTTGATCTTCTTGCCCGTGGTACCGCTGCCGAGGTTCTCATCGGCCAGGATCTGACTGAGCGCCCGCACCGACGAGCCGAATTCCCGCAACGTCTCGTCATTCCTGGCCGCCGCCTCCGACAACGAACTCAAGTTCCGGACGATGGTGGTCAGCTGATTCCTGGTCACCGTGCCGCGATCGGCGCTGAGCCGCAAGGCATTCGACAGCTCACCGAGCGCGTCCTTCATTTGTTGGCCGTTGCCGTCTGCGATCGTGGCGCTGGCGTTGACCACATCGGCGATCGGGCCGTTACCCTTTCCGTCGCCCTTCAGAGAGACCGAGAGCTTGTCGAGAACGTCGAGCACCCGGGCGAATTCGACCGGAGTCTGTGTGCGATTCAGGCCGATGGTCGCGTGATTCTGAAGGATCGGACCGCTGCCCGAGTAGGGCGGCGTCAGTTCGATCTGCCGGTCGGTGAGAATCGAGTTGGAGATCGTCACCGCCTGGGCGTCTGCGGGAACCTTGACATCGTTGTCCACGGTGAAGTCGACCTCGACGTAGCCGCCCTTGGGGGTGATCTTGGTGACCTCGCCGACCGGCATCCCGAGCACCGCGACGGTGTTGCCCTCGTATAGTCCTGCGGCGCTGTCGAATTGGGCGGTCACGGTCATGGTGTCGAGTTGGTCCTTGGTGTAGACGACCGCGACGGTGGCCAGCGCCACACCCACGACCAGAGCGATCGCACCGGCAATCAGCAGCTTGGTGTTCGTCAGCCTCATTTGCAGTCCTGGAAGTACTCGATCATGGAGAATTGCTTGGCGCGGCCGCTGATGGCGCACATCCACGAATCGACCAGCAGGCCGTTGGTCGCGTTGAACCCAGCTGCATTGCCGCTTCCGGTGGCGTTGGCCAGGTTGCGCACCGCGATCGGCGCGGACTGCAGCATGCTGCGCAGGAAGCCATCGCCGTCGCGGGCGAGCAGAGTGGACAGCTCACGCAGATTGCGCAGCAGTTCCTCGAGTTCCGGCCGGTCCTCGATGACGACGCCGCTCAATGTTTCGACGAGGTTGGTGAGCGCATCCATCATCGCGTGAAACGTCGCACGCGACTCGACGAACTCGCCGAGCAACGAGTTGCCTTGATTCACCAGGCTGCCGATGGTGGACTGCTGACGGCGCAGCGTATTACTGACCAGCTCAGTGGTTTTCAGCAGTTCGCCCAGTTGGTCGCGACGTTCGGCGATGATCGTCGACAGCGTGTGGGTGTTCTCCAGGGCCTGGGGCACCACCGGCGGCAGCGTCTTCAGCTGCTCGCCCAGGACGGACAGCGTCTCGGCGAACTTGTCCGAGTCGACCTGCTCGTAGGTTCTGGTGACGTCGGCCAGGGCTTCCTGCAGATCGTAGGGGACCTCGGTGTGGGTCAGGTCGAAGGTGTCGTTCGGCAACGAGCCCGCACCATCGGGAATCAGCGCGAGATACCGCGAGCCGAGGATCGTGGTGATCTTGATCGACGCCCGCGAATCCTCGCCCAGTACCACGTCATTGCGTACCTTGAGCCTGGCTTCGACGTAGTCACCGGCGAGGTCCATGCTCAATACCTCGCCCACCGGGATGCCGGCAACGGTGACCGGGTTACCGACTTGCAACGCGGCGGCCTGCAAAAAGTGCGCCGTGTACTGCCGGTAGCCGAAGTTGGCCACCTTGAACAACAGCAGCGTTCCGACGAGCAACGAAACCACCAGGACGGCAACGACACCCATCCAGGTTTTGTTGCGGTTCTCCAGTGGGCGGCGGCGCCGCGCCATCGTCTGATCAGCCATTGGCCATGTTCCTGCACTTCGGGGTGTAACGAGCCTTGTTGCCTGGAGTGGCGGCGTCCACGATGATCGGCACCACGTCGTTGAGGCCGGGGAAGAATCCTTGGATGTTCAGGTCGCATGCGTAAGCGTTGGCGAACGCGCCTTCGCTGGTGATGCGCGCGAAGCCCTTCAGTAGCAACGGGAGGTTGGCGCCGGTGAACGCCAGCTGGTTCTCCAGACCGACCATGTGCGCCGCGAATCCCGGTTCGCGGGTGACCATTTCCTTCAGCGACGGGTACACCTCATCCGAGATCGTCGACAGTTGCCGCACCACCTTCGCGATCGAACTCATCGACTCCACCAATTCGGGACGCCGCGCGTCGAAGGTCGACACCACCGTGCGGGCTTCGCCGATGATGTGATCGAGGTCGTCGTTGTGCCGCGCGAGGTTGGCGACCACGACGTTCAGGTCGGTGATCACCTCACCGAGTTGCTCGTCCTGACCGGCGAACGACTCGGTGAGTTGGCTGGTCTGGTCCACCAGGGCGGTGATGGACCCCTTGTCGCCCTGCAGCGATTGGATGACACCCTTGGTCAGGTTGTCGGCGTGCTTGGGATCGAGCACACTGAACAGCGGCTCGTACCCGTTGAGCAGCCGGCCGACATCGAACGACGGATCGGTGCGCTCGACGGGGATGACGCTGCCGGGCTGCAGCGGCCCCGGGTCACCGAGATTGCCCAGCGACAGACCGAGATATCGCTGGCCGACGATGTTCTGGTAGGTCACCGAGGCGACGGTGGTGCCGAGCACCTGCTGGTCGTCCTGCACGACGAACGACACTTTGGCGAGATCGCCTGCCAGCTCGATCTTTTCGATCCGGCCGACGCGGACGCCGGCCATCCGGACGTCATCGCCCTCCCGCAGGCCGAACACGTCGGTGATCATCGCGGCGTAGGGCACGGTCCGGCCGACGACGTCTCGACGCAGCGTGACGTACACCAGCCAGGTCAGCGTCACGGCGACCACCATGAACAGGGACAGGCCGATCAGTGCGCCGCGGTACCTCATCGCGCCTCCTGGTCAGGCGAGACGGTCGTGCCGCGGGCCACGGGCCCGAGCAGCAGCTGCGTCGCCGTGGTGGCCGGCTGGCCGGTGATGACGGAGAGTTGGTCGCGTTCCTGTTGGCTACCAACGGGTCCCACATTGCCACCGAATGTTGCCGGCTGAGCCGGCAATCCAGCAGGAGCCGGTGCAGCCTCGGCCTGCTGGGGACCGGCGGGCGGTGGCGAATCCCATGGTTTGGGCGCGACCGGTGCCGGCGGGGACTGGTTCACCGGCGGCGGTGGCGTCGGTTCAAGCGCCGGGTTGGCCGACCCGGGTACCGGTGGTGAGGGCGAAACTCCCGGCGGCAGAGGTGGATTCGGATCGGCCAGGTTGGGGTACGGGTTCACCAGCGGCGGTCCGACGGCGACCAGGTTGCCGTTCTCCCCCAGGACCGTGCCGGGCGGCGGCGCCAGGTCCTTCGGCGGCTGGAAGTTCTGTGGTAACAACGTATCCGGCAACGGAGGCCGGACCGGAACCAACGGCGCGGTGAAACAGCTCGGGCCCTTGAGTTCGCCGTACTGCGGGCAGTCGGCACGGGTATAGGTGTAGCTCGGTGTGAACGACAGGTTCACGCGCATGTTGCTGATGTCGCGGTCATGCATCCACACCTCGTCGAAGAACTTGTCCGAGAGCTGATTCAGCTTGACGAAGGCCGGCACCCAGTGGTGCGAGGTATCGGCCAGGTTGGCGACCACCGGAGTCAGCTCCGAGGTGATCTTGACCATTCGGTCGGTGTGGTTGTTCAGGGCGGTGTGGGTGGTATTCATGGTGTGGACACCACCGCTGACCAGAGCGTCGAGCTGGGCCCGCTGTTCGACCAGGACCTGCATCGGCCGCACCGCCTTCTGCAGCGCGGCGAACAACTCAGGTGTGGTCTGCTGCAGCCCCACGGCCGCATCGGTGAGCGCCGACACCGTCGTCGAGTCCGGCTCGGTGGCCACGATCGCATCGACCTCATTGATGAGCCGGTCCAATTGGGCGCCGGCGGCCAGCAGTTGGGTACGGCGATCCTCGGTGGCCTCGTTGACCGCGGCCAGGATGCCGACGGTTTTGTCTTCGCGACCCCGACCGGTCGCGGCCAGGATGTCGCGGAGCTTGCTGATCGTGGTCTGGAACAACACCGTCGGTAGCTCGGTGTCCTCCGGAATGTGCGCACCCGCCTGGATCGCCGGCCCAGGCCTCACGCCGTTCGGCGGCCCGCCGCCGGGGTCTACGAGTTGCACCGAGGACACCGCAAACACGTTGCTGGGCACCACCCGGGCCGTCACATTGTTCGGAATCGACGGTGCGTATTCGGGTTTGAGGTTGATGTGGACGTAGTTGGGGTTTCCGTGCGCGGCCGGGGTGACACTGTCGACGGCACCGACCAAGACGCCGTGGTATTTCACGTCGGAGCGTTGCGGCAGTCCGTCGCCCACGTTGACCAGATTCGCGACCACGCGGACGAAGGGATCCAGGCGTCCTGTCGCCTTCACCAAAAGGGTCGCCGTAATCAGCGCTGCCACAAGAACAACGACGATCCCGGCGCCGATCAACTGGCGATCGGTTGGGCCGCGCCCGTCCAGGTCAAAGGAATTCGCCACCTACCCCCCAAACCTCGCGCCGGCGTCCACGTTCCACAGCGCCATGGTGAGCACCATGTTGACGATGATCACCACGGTGATACTCGCCCGCATGGCGTGTCCGGCCGCAACCCCGACGCCCTCGGGGCCACCGCTGGCATAGAAGCCGTAGTAGCACTGGATCGTCGTGGCGATCCAGACGAAGACAATCGCCTTGAGCAGCGAGTACAAGATGTCTTGACCCGACAGCATCAGCGTGAAGTAATGCAGATACGAGCCGGTCGCACCACCGCTGATGACTTGCACGACAACCTGCGTCGTCAGATAGCTGACCGCCAGACAGACGACGTAGAGCGGAATGACCGCGATCACCGAGGCCATCAACCGGGTGGTCACCAGATAGGGGATGGGACGTATCGCCAATGAATCCAAGGCGTCGATTTCTTCGGAGATGCGCATGGATCCCAGCTGCGCGGTGAATCGGCAGCCGGCCTGCGTGGCGAACGCCAACGACAAGGCGATCGGGGCGAGCTCGCGGGTGTTCACCAGCGACGAGATGATTCCCGTCGCCGGGCCCAGGCCCAGCAGATCGAGGAAGTTGTATCCTTCGATGCCGACGAGCGCACCGACGGTGACGCCGAGAACGATGGCCACGCCTGCGGTACCGCCGCCCACCACCAAAGAGCCATTGCCCCAAGCGATGTCGGACAGCAGTCGGACGAACTCTTTGCGGTAGTGGTGTAGCGCAACGGGGACCGCGACGACAGCCCGGACGAAGAACACCAGCATGTGGCCGAGCTGCCCGATCGGCGGCACGACCTTCCCGTAGAGACGGACGAAGGGCGCGAGCAGCGGCGGTACGAACGTCGACGCCATGTCACAGACCAACCCGGGGAAACAGCATGATGTAGAGCTGGCTGATCGCGACGTTGACGACCATGAGGATCAGAATGGACTCGACCACGGCGGCATTGACCGAGTTGGCGACCCCGGTCGGACCGCCCTGAGTAGACAGTCCCTTCTGGCACGACACCACCGCGACGATGGCGCCGAAGACGACCGCCTTCACCAATGCCACGATCATGTCGCCGGTCGTCGTGAACGACGCGAACGTCGCGACGAAGCTGCCCGGAGCTCCGTTCTGGAAATACACGTTGAACAGGTAGCTGGCGAGGAAGCCGACAAAGCACACCACGCCGGTGAGCGCCACGCCGATCATGATCGCTGCGGCGAAACGGGGAACCACCAAGCGGCGAATCACCGACACGCCCATGACTTCCATCGCGTCGGTCTCCTCGCGCATCTTGCGGGACCCGAGGTCTGCGGTGATCGCCGAGCCGACTGCGGCTGCCATCAGGATCGCCGCGGTCAAAGATGCGGCCTGGCGGATCACCGCCAGACCGCTGGCCGCGCCGGCCAGTGACGTGGCGCCGACCTGGCCGGCCAGCAGTGCGAATTGAATCGACAGTGTCACGCCGATGGGCAAGGCCACCAGGACCGTCGGCAGCACCGCCGTTCCCGCCATGAACGCTGCCTGGCGGACGAACTCCCACCATTGGAAACGTCCGGTGAACAGGTCGATGAACAGGTACTGCAGCGTGCGCGCGCCGATCACGAACTGGTCGCCGACCGTCGCGAGCGAAGCCAGGGGGTGACGCTTGACGTAGCCACCGGCCCATGCGCCGATGACCTCGACCCCGTCACCCCGTGTCGTCATGATGAACAGCCATTCACTTAATGCCCTACACCCCTTATCGGCAGCATTCACTATGACAGCTGGCCACCGCAGCGTATTCGTAATAATTCCGCCATACGAGCGTCGGCTGCCGCCTCGGCCACATAGCCGCAAACCTCGACAGTCGCCCCTCAGTTCCGACGAGTATGCACATTAACTTAAGCCGAAGGTGCGGCTTTTCTGAAAACACACTCTTCCCGGCCGATCCGCTGAACGCTGGGACGAGCGAAAAGTCGCGTTCGATTCGCGTTTCGTGCAATGGTGCTGCCCGCCGGTTCCAGCGTTGAGCGGCGCAGCCAGGCAATTCCCGGGGACCCGCTGACTGAGATTGGAACACGTTCTAGTCTGAGGGCCATGAGTGATGACCTGCTGCGCCATCCCATCCACTCCGGCCACCTGACCGTCGGCGCGCTCAAGCGCAACAAGGACAAGCCTGTGCTGTTCCTCGGCGACACCACGCTGACCGGTGGACAGCTCGCCGAGCGCATCAGCCAGTACATTCAGGCGTTCGAGGCGCTCGGTGCGGGTACCGGCAGCGCCACTGGTCTGCTGTCGCTGAACCGGCCCGAGGTGCTGATGATCATCGGCGCCGGGCAGACCCAGGGATACCGACGTACGGCACTACACCCTCTCGGTTCTCTCGACGATCACGCATACGTGCTGACCGACGCGGGCGTCTCGGCGCTGATCATCGATCCGACGCCGCAGTTCGTCGACCGGGCGCTGGGCCTGCTGGAGAAAGTGCCCAACCTCAAGCAGATCCTGACGATCGGCCCGGTTCCCGAGGCGCTCGCGGGCGTGGCCGTCGATCTGACCGCCGAGGCCGCCAAGTACCCGCCGCAGCCGTTGGTGGCCGCGGACCTGCCGCCCGATCACATCGGCGGGATGGCCTACACCGGCGGCACCACCGGCAAGCCGAAAGGGGTGATCGGCACCGTGCAGTCGATCACCACGATGACGACGATCCAACTCGCCGAGTGGGAATGGCCGGAGCGACCGAAATTCTTAATGTGCACGCCGCTTTCGCACGCCGGCGCGGCGTTCTTCGTCCCGACGATCATCAAGGGCGGCGAGTTGGTCGTGCTGACGAAGTTCGACCCGGCCGAGGTACTGCGGGTGATCGAGGAGCAGAAGATCACCGCGACGATGCTGGTGCCGTCGATGATCTACGCGCTGATGGACCACCCGGACTCGCACACCCGCGACCTGTCCTCGCTCGAGACGGTCTACTACGGCGCATCGGCGATGAACCCGGTCCGGCTTCGGGAGGCGATCCGGCGGTTCGGCCCGATCTTCGCGCAGTACTACGGCCAGTCCGAGGCGCCGATGGTGATCACCTATCTGGCCAAGGACGATCACGACGAGCAGCGGTTGACGTCGTGCGGCCGGCCGACGGTGTTCGCGCGGGTGGCATTGCTCGACTCCGACGGAAACCCGGTGCCGCAGGGCGAGGTCGGCGAGATCTGTGTGTCCGGCCCGCTGGTGTCCGGCGGCTACTGGAACAAGCCGGAGGCGACGGCCGAGACGTTCCGCGACGGCTGGATGCACACCGGCGACCTGGCCCGTGAGGACTCCGACGGGTTCTACTACATCGTCGACCGCACCAAGGACATGATCGTCACCGGCGGCTTCAACGTGTTCCCACGCGAGGTGGAAGACGTTGTGGCAGAACATCCTTCGGTCGCACAGGTCTGCGTGATCGGCACACCCGACGAGAAGTGGGGCGAGGCCGTGACGGCCGTGGTCGTACTGCGGCCCGACGCCGATCGTTCCGAAGATGCGGTGGCCCGCATGACCGGCGAGATTCAGACCGCGGTCAAGGAGCGTAAGGGCTCGGTCCAGTCGCCCAAGCAGGTCATCGTCGTCGACTCGGTGCCGGTGACCGCGCTCGGCAAGCCCGACAAGAAGGCGGTGCGGGCGCAGTTCTGGGAGGGTAGCGAGCGCGCCGTCGGCTGAGGTGCGTTCGGCGAGCGACCGCTTTTGTACAGGCTGACACGGCGTGTCGGTGTACAAACACGGTCGGTCGCGCCTAGAGGGTGACGCGACGGTGGTGCTGCACGAGCGCCTGGAGGCGGTCAGTCCAGGAGCGCATCGATCTCGGCGGCGAACCGAGCAAGCCGTTCCTGTTCGCTGGGGATGCCCTGTTGCTCCTCGGCGGCCCGCTGCCAGCCCAGCCGCCACATCCGCGCGACGGCCCGGTCACCCAGACCCGCATAGGGGTTGGCGAGCGTGTGCGGGAACGCCTTGCGGCCTTCCCGGTACGCGGTGACCAACCTGTGGGTCATGGTTCCCCACTCTCCTGCCCGAGCAGACGTAAAGTGCTCCATTTCCTCGGCGTGTCGGAGCATTTTGCGTCTGTTCGGCAGAATAGGTGGGTGTCGGATATCCACCAGACCGTCGATGCGGTGTGGCGGATGGAGGCCGCCAAGATCGTCGCGACGCTGACCCGCACGGTCGGTGACGTTGGGCTCGCGGAGGACCTCGCCGCCGACGCGCTCGTCGACGCGCTCGAACAGTGGCCGAAGACCGGTGTGCCCCGCAACCCCGGCGCCTGGCTGACGACCGTCGCCAAACGCAAGGCGATCGACCACTGGCGCCGCCAGGAGAATCTCGACGGCAAGTACGCGGCGATGGCGCGCGAGCTGGAAACCCATGTCGACGAATCCTGGGATCCCGACCGCATCGACGACGACGTGCTGCGGCTGATCTTCATCTCGTCGCACCCCGTGCTGTCGCGCGAAGGCCAGATCGCGTTGACGCTACGGGTGGTCGGCGGTCTCACCACCGAGGAGATCGCCCGCGCGTTCCTCGCGTCGACCCCGACGATCGCCGCGCGCATCACCCGCGCGAAGAAGACGTTGGCGGCCGCCGACGTGCCGTTCGAGGTGCCGGATCGCTCGGAGTATCCGCAACGACTGTCGGCGGTGCTCAGCGTCGTCTACCTGATCTACAACGAGGGCTACTCGGCTTCGTTCGGGCAGCGCTGGATTCGCGACGAACTCTGCAGCGAGGCACTGCGTCTCGGGCGGGTGCTAGCGGCGCTGGTGCCCGACGAACCCGAGGTGCACGGCCTGGTTTCGCTGATGGAGTTCCAGTCGTCGCGGTTCGCCGCCCGCACCGACAGCGACGGCAGGCCGATCCTGCTCGAGGACCAGAACCGGGCAAAGTGGGACCGCGCGCAGATCCAGCGCGGCGTCGCAGCCCTCGAACGCGCCGCAAATGCGGTGCAGCGCAAAGGCTCCGGCTGGGGGCCGTACGCGCTGCAGGCCGCGATCGCCGAGTGCCACGCCACCGCCCCGACCGCCGCCGACACCGACTGGCGCCGCATCGTCGTGCTGTACGACGGGCTGGTCCAGGTGTCGCCGTCGCCGGTGGTGCAACTCAACCGGGCGGTGGCGGTGGCGATGGCCGATGGTCCCGAGGCCGCGCTGACGATCGTCGACGGGTTGACCGGCCTGGACGGGTCATACCTGTTGCCGAGCGTGCGCGGGGAACTGTTGGTTCGCCTGGGTCGCGGGGCCGAGGCCGCCGCCGAGTTCGACCGCGCCGCCGCCATGACCGACAACGACCGAGAACGAGAAGTGCTGCGGGACAAAGCCGCTCGGATACGCGGTTAGCATGGCGGGGTGAACCAGATACGCGCGGTGCTGTTCGACTATTCCGGCACGTTGTTCCGGCTCGAGGAGGACGAGAGCTGGTTTCACGGCATGGCGGTCGACGACCGCGAGGTCGACGGGCACGTGCAGGCCGAGCTGATGCGCAGGCTCACCGCGCCGACCGGCCAGCACGTCGACATGGGCCCGGACGCGTATCACGCCTGGCTCAACCGCGACCTCGCACCGCACCTGCATCGCGAGGCCTACCTGCATGTGCTGCGGGAGTCCGGGCTGGCCGACCATCACGCCGAATCGCTGTACGGCATCCTGATCGACCCGCTGAACTGGACGCCGTATCCGGACACCGCCGAGGTGCTCGAGGGTCTGCACCGGCGTGGTGTCAAGACCGCGGTCGTGTCGAACATCGCCTTCGACGTGCGGCCGGCGTTCGCATCGATCGCTGCCGCCGAGTTCGTCGACGAGTTCGTGCTGTCCTACGAGGTGGGGGCCGTCAAGCCGGACGCGGCGATCTTCGAGACGGCGCTGACCCGGCTCGGCGTGGCCGCGGCGGACGCGCTCATGGTCGGTGACAGCGACGAGGCCGACGGCGGCGCCCGCGCGGTCGGCTGCGAGTTTAGCCTCGTCGACCCGCTGCCGACCGCCGACCGGCCCGATGGCCTGCGGGTCGCGCTGTCCGAGCACGGCGTCGCGGTCTGAGCAATAGCGTTACGGCATGGACGATCGGGGGGCAGTACCGCGGTGGCTCAAGTACGCCAACAAGCTGTTGATGGTGGCGCTGCGCCTGGGGTTGCCGATCTCGCGGCACGAATCCCCCGTTGTGCTGACGGTGCCGGGGCGCAGGACCGGTAACGCACGCGCGACGCCGGTCACGCCGATGGATATCGACGGCACCCGCTACGTCGTCAATGCCTATCCCGGTGCGGACTGGGCGCGCAACGTGCGCGCGGCGAAGCGAGTCACGCTGGGGACGGGCCGGCGCACCGAGCGGGTGCGTCTCGTCGAGCTGGAGCCAGCCGAGGCGCGGCCGGTGCTGCGGGAGTTCCCGGCCCAGGTACCCGTCGGTGTCGACCTGATGAAACGCGCAGGCATCCTGAAGTCCGGCAGCCCCGACGAACTCGAGGACATGGCCGGCCGCCTGCCCGTGTTCCGCATCTACCCGATCACGTAGCGTCACGGCTATGTCCGACATTCGGTTGCCGTGGTGGCTGAAGTACGTCAACAAGGTGATGATCGGCCTGCAGAAGCTGGGCATTCTCGGCGAGAAGGGACCCGTCGTACTGTCCGTTCCGGGCCGAAAAACCGGCAAACGTCGGTTGACCCCGGTCACGCCGATGGTCGTCGACGGACAACGCTATGTGGTCGGTGGGGTGCCCGGCTCCGACTGGGCCGCCAACGTCCGGGCAGCCGGCGAGGCCACGTTGCACATCGGCCGCCGCAGCGAACGGGTGCGGATGGTGGAGATGCCCGTCGAGGAGGCCCGACCGCTGCTGCGGGAATTTCCGGTCAAGGTGCCCACCGGCGTCGACTTCATCAAGAACGCCGGACTTGTCACCGGGCCCGACCCCGACGAGTTCGAGGCGCTCGCCGGTCGGTGTCCCGTGTTCCGCATGGATAAGGTAATCCGGTGAGCGCCAACCCATTCGATCCATCTCTGTGGCAACCCGTCGACGGCTTCGGGTTGACCGACATCACGTACCACCGCCACGTCGTCGACGGTGTGAAGCAGCCCACGGTGCGCGTCGCGTTCGACCGGCCGGAGGTGCGCAACGCGTTTCGTCCGCACACCGTCGACGAGTTGTACCGCGTGCTCGACCACGCGCGGATGTCGTCGGACGTCGGCGTCATCCTGCTGACCGGTAACGGACCGTCGCCGAAGGACGGCGGCTGGGCGTTCTGCTCCGGCGGCGACCAACGCATCCGCGGCCGCAGCGGCTACCAGTACGCGTCGGGCGACACCGCCGAGACCGTCGACCCGGCACGCGCCGGACGCCTGCACATCCTCGAGGTGCAGCGGCTGATCCGGTTCATGCCCAAACCGGTGATCTGCCTGGTCAACGGCTGGGCCGCCGGCGGCGGGCACAGCCTGCACGTGACGTGTGATCTGACGTTGGCCAGCCGCGAACATGCCCGGTTCAAGCAGACCGACGCCGACGTCGGCAGCTTCGACGGCGGGTACGGCAGCGCGTATCTGGCCAAGCAGGTCGGCCAGAAATTCGCCCGTGAGGTCTTCTTCCTCGGCAGGCCGTATACCGCTGAGCAGATGTACGCGATGGGTGCGGTCAACGAGGTCGTCGACCATGCCGAGTTGGAAAACGTCGGGCTCCAATGGGCGGCGGCGATCAATGGCAAGTCGCCGCAAGCGATCCGGATGCTGAAGTACGCGTTCAACCTCACCGACGATGGATTGGTGGGCCAGCAGTTGTTCGCCGGGGAGGCGACGCGGTTGGCCTACATGACCGACGAGGCGGTCGAGGGCCGCGACGCGTTCCTGGAGAAGCGCGACCCCGACTGGAGCGCCTTCCCGCGCTACTTCTAGGCGGCGATTTCGGTGCTCGAACAGTCGAGATGCGACGGTTCGGACACCGAAATCACCCTTTAGACTCACGGACCGTGAGCAAAAGCCCGTTGCGGCGGTTGGCCGACCAACTGTTGCTGACCACCATGCGGCCGCCGATCGTCCCCGAACTGCTGCAGTTCCAGCCCGGCCGCGACGTCGTCGACCTGCGGGGCAAGCGCATCCTGCTCACCGGCGCGTCATCCGGTATCGGTGAGGCCGCCGCGGAGAAGTTCGCCCGCCGCGGCGCCACCGTGGTGGTGGCTGCGCGTCGCCAGGAGTTGCTCGACGCGCTGGTCGACCGGATCACCGACAACGGCGGAGAGGCCTGGGCGCATGCCTGTGATCTCTCGGACCTCGACGCGGTCGACGAGCTCGTCGCCAGGGTCACCGAGGAACTCGGCGGGGTGGACATCCTGATCAACAACGCGGGGCGCTCGATCCGCCGGCCGCTGGCCGACTCGCTGGAACGTTGGCACGACGTCGAGCGCACCATGGCGCTGAACTACTACTCCCCGCTGCGGCTGATCCGCGGGTTGGCGCCCGGGATGCGTGAGCGGCGAAACGGCCACATCATCAACGTGTCGACGTGGGGTGTGCTGTCCGAGTCGTCGCCGTTGTTCGCGGTGTACAACGCGTCCAAGGCGGCGCTGACTGCGGTGAGCCGCGTCATCGAGACGGAGTGGAGCGGCGACGGCGTGCATTCGACGACGTTGTTCTACCCGCTGGTGCGCACGCCGATGATCGCACCCACCCGTGCCTACGACGGGGTCGCCGGATTGACCGCATCTGAGGCCGCCGACTGGATGATCACCGCCGCGCGCACCCGACCCGTGCGCATCGCGCCTCGCATGGCCGTCACCGCCCAGGCCGTGAACAGCCTCGCGCCGGCATTCGTCGACATGGTGATGAAACGGCAACGCGTCCAACCGAACTCCTGACATGCCACACCCCGACATCGCGACCGTCGCCGACATCGCGCGTGTCTACGGCGCCGAACGCCCCGACGCGGTCGCGTTGATCGCCGGTGAGCGAGCCGTGACGTTCGCCGACCTCGACGCGCGGTCCAACCGGGGCGCGCAGGCGTTCCGCGCGGCGGGTGTCGGGTTCGGCGACCGCGTCGCGTTCATCGAGAAGAACGGCATCGAGTTCTTCGAAGTCGTCTGCGCCCTGTCCAAACTCGGCGCGATCGTCGTGCCGGTCAACTGGCGGCTGGCGCCTGCCGAGATGGCCCACATCATCGACGACGCCGGAGCCCGCGTGGTGGTCGTGGGCGCCGAGTTCTTCGGCCACGTCGAGGCGATCGAAAACCGGCTGGCGGCCGACATCGTCGCCGTCGGTGCGCACCCTCGGTGGCCGGAGTTCGACGCCTGGCTCGCCGAGCACCCCGCCGAAGACCCCTGCGTCGCAACGCAACCCGACGACGTCGCGTTCCTGATGTACACGTCGGGAACGACCGGCGCGCCGAAGGGCGTGATACTGACCAACGACAACTACTTCTGCAAGGCCACCGGCATCGCCGAGAAGTGGCGCTTCGACACCGACAGTGTGAGCCTCGCCGTGATGCCGATGTTCCACATGGCGGGTTCGGGCTGGGCGCTGGTCGGTTTGGGTGAGGGCGCGCGCACCGTCGTGCTGCGCGACGTCGACCCGCCCGCGATTCTCGAAGCCGTTGGTCGACATGGCATTACCAATATGCTGCTGGTGCCCGTCGTGATCCAGCGGCTGCTCGAAACCCCGGGTGTCGAGCGGACGGATTTCACCTGCCTGCGCGCGATCGTCTACGGGGCATCACCGATCACCGACGACGTTCTGGTCAAGGCGCTCGAGCGGTTCGACTGCGACCTGCTGCAGGTGTACGGGCAGACCGAAACCACCGGCTCCATCACCCAACTCGACCGCCACGATCCCGAGCTGCTGCGGTCGTGCGGCAAGCCGTTCCCGTGGGTCGAGGTGCGCATCGTCGACCCCGAAGGCCGCGACGTGCCCGTCGGCACCGTCGGTGAGCTGTGGACCCGCTCGCGGCAGAACATGCGCGGCTACTGGAACAATCCGGACGCGACGGCCGCCACGCTCACCGACGACGGCTGGCTCAAGACCGGTGACGCCGGCTACCTCGACAGCGAGGGTTACGTGTTCCTGCACGACCGCGTCAAGGACATGATCGTCTCGGGTGGCGAGAACGTGTATCCCGCCGAGGTCGAGAACGTACTGATGACCCATCCGGCGGTCGCTGACGCCGCCGTGATCGGCGTTCCCGACGCGACATGGGGCGAGGCGGTCAAGGCGATCGTCGTCCCCGCCGAGGGCGGCTGCCCCACCGAGTCGGAGCTGATCGCCTATGCGCGCGACCGACTCGCCGGGTTCAAGCTGCCCAAGTCGGTGTCGTTCGCCGAGGGCCTGCCCCGCACCCCGAGCGGAAAGGTGCTCAAGCGCGCGCTGCGCGAACCGTACTGGGAAGGTGTCGGGCGGCGGATCGGCTGACCCGGCGTGATAGACACGATGCCATGGAAATTCTGGCCAGCCGGATGCTGATTCGGCCGGCGGACTATCAGCGGTCGCTGGCGTTCTACCGCGACGAGCTGGGCTTGGCCATCGCCCGCGACTACGGTGCGGGCACCGTGTTCTACGCCGGGCAGTCGCTGATCGAACTCGCCGGCCACGGCGGACCGCGCGCGGGCGGCACGATGTGGTTGCAGGTCCGCGACGTCTACGCCACCGAGAAGGAGCTCTCGGGTCGGGGCGTGCCGATCACGCGGGAAGCTCGACAGGAGCCGTGGGGACTGCACGAGATGCATGTCAACGATCCCGACGGTGTCCTGCTGATCTTCGTGCAGGTGCCCGAGACCCACCCGCTGCGTCGCGACTCCCGGCAGTAGGGTTTCAGCGCGACGGGGTGGCCAACGGCCAGCCGACCGACGCCAACCGTGACGCAACCTGGTGCATCTCTTCAGGATTCGGCTCCTGGGCGGTGACCCGGTGGATCGCGTCGCGGATCTCGCCTTCGGTCACGGTGTCGGCGGTGGCACCCCTGAGCACGGTCTGCGCGGCGCTGACGACCTCGTCTTCGGTGAGCGACCGCTTCAGCAGTGCGAGCAGGGGGAAGTAATCCTTCGGCGGCACACCGTCCGGGTAGCCGCGACGCAGCCACGAAAGCACGTTGTCCAACACGTTGAGGTTCTCTGTCATGGTGTCGCCGTTCATTTCTCGGGCATGAAGGGGAACAGGTCGATACCGGTGTGGTGGATGATGGTGGACCGGGTGATCCACAGCACCGCGGTGACGATCACCCACCCGACGAACACGAACAGCGCCACGCCAAGGTACTTGCGGACCGGGTTGGGTGCACTCACGGTGCCGTCGGCGGACTCGTCACCCGCTCCGCCGGAGAAGGCCACCAGTCCCGTCGCGAACAGCGCGGGCAGGCCCGCCCCCAGCACCAGTCCCACCACCAGTACCTTGAGGATGCTCTCCAGATAAGTCATCGAGTTCCTCCGCTACACCGTCGCCGCGGTCTTGATCTGCGTCTCGCGCAGTTCGGCGGGGACGACGGAGTTGGTGGCGTCGTCCCAGTCGGCGTTGACGTTGTTGTGGTCCACCTTCTGCTGCTGGGCCCGCCACCACATGTAGAACGAGAGCCCAACGAGCGCGAGGAAGATCAGGCCGTCACCGGCGAGGCCGGACCCGGTCAGCGTCTTCACCCCGTGCGACAGCCAGAATGAAAGCGCGCCAACGAATCCCGCGGCGGGCAGCGTGATCAACCAGGCGACGGCCATCCGCCCGGCCACCGCCCACCGGACGTCGGCGCCCGGCTTGCCGACGCCGCTGCCGAGGATCGATCCGGTGGCGACGTGGGTGGTCGACAACGCCATGCCGGCGGCGCTGGAGCTGAGAATGATTGCGGCCGAGGATGCTTCGGCTGCGAAGCCCTGCGGGGAGTCGATCTCCACAAGCCCCTTGCCCAACGTGCGGATGACGCGCCAACCACCGAGATAGGTGCCCAGACCGATCGCGACCGCACAGCTGAAGATGACCCAGAACGGCAGGCCGTTCTCCTTGACGTCGCCGCCGAGGTGGCCGGTGGTGATGAGCGCGAGGGCGATGACGCCCATCGTCTTCTGCGCGTCGTTGGTGCCGTGCGACAGTGCGACCAGCGAAGCGGTCGCGATCTGACCCCAGCGGAAACCTTCGCGACGGCGACTCACCGCCACCTTGCGGGTGATCCGGTACACCAGCCAGGTGCCGCACGCGGCCACCAGGCAGGCGATGACCGGCGCGGCGACCGCGGGGATGAGCACCTTCTGCGTGATGCCGCTCCAGTTGACGCCTGCGGCGCCGAGCGCGGCGAGGCCCGCGCCGATCAGCCCTCCGAACAGCGCGTGCGACGAACTCGACGGGATGCCGAACAACCATGTCAGCAGGTTCCACAGGATCCCGCCGATCAGCCCGGCGAAGATGATCGTCAAACCCGTCGAGGCATCGATCGACGGCAGCAGCGCGCCGCTCTTGCCGTCCTGCACGTTGAGCACCGACGTGGTCACCGTGACCGCGACCTCCACCGACAGGAACGCGCCGACCAGGTTGAGGACACCGGCCAACAGCACAGCGGTCTTGGGCTTGAGGGCACCGGTGGCGATCGACGTCGCCATCGCATTGCCGGTGTCGTGGAAGCCGTTGGTGAAGTCGAATGCCAATGCGGTCGCGATCAACAGCACGAGGACGATCAGCTCGGTGCTCACGGCGCTAATTCTGCGGCCCCGGCGGCCCTTTCGCCTAATTCATGGCCACTTTCGAGGGGCGTGTCGAGCAGGGAATTCGCCGTCCTGGGCAATCTGTTCATCGATTGTTAACCCGACGGCGGTCGGGTGTTTGCCGACGGCGTCGGACTCGACTTGTTCGGGCTCGCACTAGCATCATCCAATCGGCAGCGGGTAAACCCGATGCGACACGCGGGAGGGCACAGTGACGAAGTTTCTGGCCAGGATTGTCGCGTGGATCACAGCGGGTTATCCCGAGGGGGTGCCCGGGCCGGACCGGGTGCCGCTGTTCTCGCTGCTGCGGCGACGGCTCACCGACGACGAGGTGAGGACCGTTGCGATGGAGTTGAAGCGGACGGGCGAGTTCGACGACGCCGACATCGGCGTGCTGATCACGTCGATCATCGACGCGCTGCCCACGCCGGAGGATGTCGAGCGGGTGCGCCAGCGACTGGCGGTGCGGGGCTGGCCGCTCGACGACCCACGCGATCCGGAGGACGACCCATAACCGTCCTGACACCGGTCGCGGTCGGTTCGGGTGCCGCCGCCCTGTCGCTCCTGCCCACGGTGCAGGAGATGCTCGCCGGACGCGCCAGCATCCTGCCGGTGCCCGCCGACGATGAGCGCGAATCATCGCTGCTGTCAACGTCATTGCGTGCCGGCGCCGAGGTAGACGACGACGTCGCCGTCGTGGTCTCGACATCAGGCACGACCGGAACCCCCAAGGGCGCGATGCTCACCGCCGCGGCGTTGACCGCCAGCGCCGAGGCCACGCACCATCGGCTCGGCGGCCCGGGCCAATGGCTGCTCGCGCTGTCGGCGCATCACATCGCCGGCTTGCAGGTGCTGGTGCGTAGCGTCGTCGCTGGGACCACGCCAGTAGCGATCTCGCCGAGTTTCGATGCGGCTGAACTGGTTTCGGCCATAACGGCGTTCGGACCTGGGCGGCGCTATGCCTCACTGGTGGCCGTGCAACTCGACAAGGCGCTGCAGGATTCGGCGGCGACGGCCGCTTTGGCGGGCCTGGACGCCGTACTGGTCGGTGGCGGGCCGATGCCCGCCCCACTCGCTGAAAAGGCTGTAGCAGCAGGTATTTCGGTGGTGCGGACGTACGGCATGAGTGAGACCGCCGGCGGGTGCGTGTACGACGGTGTGCCGCTGAACGGGGTGCGGGTCCGGATCGTCGACGAAGCCGCGCAGTCGGCGACATCAGACCGAGGCCGGATCGTCCTGGGCGGACCGACGCTCGCGAAGGGCTACCGCAATCCGGTGGCTCCCGACCCGTTCGCTGAGGCGGGCTGGTTTCGCACCAATGACGTTGGCGCCCTTGATGCGTCGGGGCGGCTGACCGTGCTCGGCCGGGCGGACGACGCGATCAGCAGCGGCGGGCTGACCGTCATCCCGCAGCTCGTCGAGACCGCGGTGGCCGGGCATCCGGCGGTCGCCGAATGCGCGGTGTTCGGGGTGCCCGACGAGCGGCTGGGCCAGCGGGTGGCCGTGGCCGTGGTGCTCGCGCCCGGCTGCGACGCGCCCACGCTCGCAGAACTCCGCGCGCACGTCGGGTTGATGCTGGACGTCACGGCGGCGCCCCGCGAGGTTCACGTCGTCGACGAATTACCGCGGCGCGGCATCGGCAAGATCGACCGACGAGCGCTCGCCGCCCGGTACTCCGCCTCGGACTAGATGGTCACGGCGCGGGCTTGAGGGGATCATGGCCGATCGTCATCAGCCGGTGCCGCCAGTTCTCCTGTCCCGCGGTGGGCTCGAGGTCGTCACGGCGTTCGGCGTGGATACGGTCGACCACCTTGCGCATCACGCGTTCGTCCTCGTCGGTCAGGTCGCCGCGCCGCTTCTGCAGCACCTCCAACACCGCGCGGCCGGTCTGCGTGCCGGCCTGGTCCGGCATCTCCTCGGAGTCCTCGCCGGCCGACCGTGTGCGCAGCCAGTCCATCAGTTCCCGCGAGGTCATGTTGACCACCCGGTGGAACTCCTCCCAGAGTGCGGGGTCGACGTCGACATGATGGGCCATCACTCTCACCTCCGCGGATCGGCTACCCGGCGATCGGGGGAGCTAACCCGATCCGATGGTGGGCGAGCATGATCGAGCATGATGAAGCGATGCGTCGTGAAGTCAGCACCGTCGAGCAGTTGCGATCGATCGTCGGGCAGCCGGACCGCTATGTCGCCACCAAGGTCCAGGACAGGCTGTCGCCGGTCCAGCGGGACTGGCTTGCGCACACGCCGTTGGGTTTCGTCGCGACGACGGATGCCCGCGGCCGCGTCGACGTGTCGCCGAAGGGTGATCCGCCCGGATTCGTCCACGTCATCGACGACACCACGATCGCGATTCCCGAGCGGCCGGGCAACAAACGTGTCGACGGCTACCTCAACGTCCTGCAGAACCCGCATGTCGGCACGCTGTTCCTGATTCCGGGCCGCGGCGACACGCTTCGGATCAACGGCACGGGCAGAATCCTCTCCGACGCGGACTATTTCGATGCGTTGGCCGTGAAAGGAAAACGACCGATCCTGGCGCTGGAGGTCGCGATCGAAGAGGTGTTCTTCCACTGCGCCAAAGCGTTTCTGCGTTCGGACGCATGGGATCCGACGACCTGGAACCCGTCGGCGCTGCCGAGCGTTGCGCAGCTGCTCAAGGCGATTCGGTACGACTGGAGTCAGGCCGAACTCGACGAGTACTACAGCGAGGAGAACACCCGCAGCCGCCTGTACTGACGCCCCGGCGATTCGGGTGTAGACACTCGCGGTGAGCGCAACCAACTACACCGAAATCACCAGTCATTAGGGTGGCGGAATGCGGACAGGACGCAGGGAGGCGGTGGCCGTCGCCGTCGGCGTGGCGCTGGTCGTCGCGGCGTTCGTCGTACCGCACCTGCGTCTGGGCATCGTCACCCCGCTGATCAACGCGACGCCCAAGCGCCTCCACGACTACGCCGACACCGCGCCGATCTTCGGGTGGTGGGACGCACACGTCGGGTGGGGCACGCTTCCGGTGATTCTGATCGGCGCGGCGGCGGTGCTGTGGGGGCCGTCGCTCGCGCAGCGGCTGCCGTGGCGCGCGGTCCCGTGGATCACCTGGCTCACGTCATGCGCGTGGGCGTTCTCGCTGGCGATGGTCGACGGCTGGCAGCGCGGCTTCGCCGGGCGACTCACCGCCCGGCACGAGTACCTGCGACAGGTGCCCACCGTCACCGACATCCCGGACGCGCTGCGCACCTTCGCTGACAGAATCCTTGACTATCAACCGGATTCGTGGATAACCCATGTATCGGGGCATCCGCCGGGCGCGCTGCTGACGTTCGTCTGGCTGGACCGAATCGGGTTGGGCGGCGGCGCGTGGGCGGCTCTGCTGTGCCTGCTGGTCGGCTCCAGCGCCGCCGCCGCAATCGTGGTCGCGGTGCGCGCGCTGGCCGACGAGAAGACCGCCCGGTTGGCAGCGCCGTTCGTCGCCGTGGCGCCGACGGCGATCTGGATCGCGGTGTCGGCCGACGGCTACTTCGCGGGCGTGGCGGCGTGGGGTATTGCGCTGCTGGCGCTGGCCGTCGCGCGAACGACGCATTGGCCGGCGCTGGCGGCCGTGGGCGCCGGTCTGCTGCTGGGCTGGGGCATTTTCCTCAACTACGGGCTGGGCCTGATGGTGCTGCCGGCGCTTGCGGTGCTGCTGTGCGCGGCGGACCGGCCGGCCTCGCTGCGCGCGGCGGCGCCGGCGATCGTCGTCGTCCTCGTGGTGGTGGGAATTTTCGCCTTGCTGGGATTCTGGTGGTTCGACGGCTATCACCTGGTGCAGGAACGGTATTGGCAGGGCATCGCCAACGACCGCCCCTTCCAGTACTGGGTCTGGGCGAATCTGGCCTCCGTGGTGTGTGCGATCGGCCTGGGCAGTGTGGCCGGCATCGGCAGGGCGTTCGACATCGCCGCGATTCGACGTCGATCCGGCCTGCACATGCTCCTCGCGGGGGCGCTGCTGGCGATCGTGTTCGCCGACCTGTCCATGCTGAGCAAGGCCGAGACGGAACGCATCTGGCTGCCGTTCACCATCTGGCTGACCGCTGCGGGCGCGCTGCTGCCGCCCCGGTCACACCGTTGGTGGCTGGCGGTCAACGTAGTGGGCGCCTTGCTGCTCAACCATTTCATTCTGACGAATTGGTAACGGCCGCGAGCCAAGCTTCTACCTGAGGCCGCACGGCTGGACTCTGGTGTCATGGGCTTGATCGACCGACCGCGGCGGCGGACGTTGATCCGCTGGCGCAGTCCGCTGCGCGGGTTGTGGTTGACATCGGTGTTCGGCGCGGTCCTGCTGATCGGTCTGCCGGTGGTGATCGTCACCGGCCTGCTGTCGTACATCGCCTATGGGCCCCAGTTCGGTCAGGCCATTCCGGCGGACGTCGGCTGGCTCAAGTTGCCGACCTTCGACTGGCCCACCGACCCGGCGTGGCTGTATCGGCTCAACCAGGGTCTGCATGTGGGGCTGGGTCTGGTGCTGGTGCCGGTGGTGCTCGCGAAGCTGTGGTCGGTGATCCCCCGGCTCTTCGCCTGGCCGCCGGCGCGCTCGATCGCTCAACTGGCCGAACGTGTTTCGTTGCTGATGCTGGTCGGCGGTGTGCTGTTCGAGATCGTCACCGGGGTGCTGAACATCCAGTACGACTACATCTTCGGGTTCAGCTTCTACACCGCGCACTACTTCGGTGCGTGGGTGTTCATCGCCGGATTTGTGGTACACATCGCGATCAAGATTCCGCGGATGTGGGCGGGGCTGCGGTCACGGTCGATGCGCGCGGTGCTGCGGACGTCGCGCGAGGACACCGTCGCGGACCCGTATACGCCCGACGGGTTGGCGCCCGCCGACCCCGATCCCGCGACGTTGAGCCGTCGCGGTGCGCTGGCGCTCGTCGGCGGCGGCGCCGCGTTGGTCGCCGTGCTGACCGCCGGGCAGAGCATCGGCGGGTGGACCAGGCCCGCCGCGCTGTTGCTCCCTCGCGGACGGACCCGCGGTGACGGACCGAACGACTTCCAGGTCAACAGGACCGCGGCCGCAGCGCGGATCACCCCCGACCTGACCGGCGAGCGCTGGCGCCTCTTCCTGACGGGCGGACCGGCGCCCGTCGTGCTGGACCGAACGATGCTGACCGAGATGCCCCAGCGCACCGCCCGCCTGCCGATCGCCTGCGTCGAGGGCTGGTCGACGACCGAGACCTGGACGGGCGTACCGCTGCGCGACCTCGCGCGACTGGCTGGTGTGCCGGAACCCGCGTCGGCGTTCGTGCAGTCGGTGGAACGACGGGGTGCCTTCAATCGCGCGACCCTGCAACGCAATCAGGTCCTGCACCCGGACGCCCTGCTGGCGCTGAAGGTCAACGGCGCCGACCTGTCACCCGACCACGGGTTCCCAGCCCGGATCATCGTTCCTGCGCTACCCGGTGTGCACAACACCAAGTGGGTGGCGAGCATCGACTTCAGGCCGGTGGATTGACATGCGCGCCCGGCGTTTCCGCGACGTGTACGGATCGAATCCGTTGCACCTGCTGACACTGCTCGCCGGGTTCGCGTTGTTCGGGTATGTGCTCGCCACGATCACGCCCGCGGCACTGTGGAACTCCCGCACGTGGTGGCAGTCGATTCTGGTGTGGTTCGCCGCGTCGGTCGTCGTCCACGACCTCGTGCTGTTTCCGCTGTACGCGCTGGCCGACCGGATCCTGCAGCGTGGCACGCGAATTCCGCGGCTGCCGGTGCCGCTGCTGAACTACCTGCGGGTCCCTGCGCTCGGCTCGGGGCTGACACTGCTGCTGTTCCTGCCCGGGATCGTCGAGCAGGGTGAGCCGACCGTGCTGGCCGCCAGCGGACAGACTCAGGACCCGTTTCTGGGGCGATGGTTGCTGTTGACCGCCGCGATGTTCGGAGCGAGCGCGGCCGTCTACGCCATCCGGCTGGCGATGAGCAGGCGCTAGGACAGCGTCAGGCTCGCGACCACCCGGTCGCCGATCGGATGGACCCTGGTCAACACCAGCCCGGCGTTCTCGGCGACCTCGGCGGCGCAGTCGATGCCCACCGAGGCCCACTGGAACCAGGGGCCCACCGTGCGTGACGACTCCAGCCGAACCCAGCCGGTGCGGATACCGTTTGTCAGCGCCTCGAACTCGGCGATGCAGCGACCGCCACGGCGCAGCAATTCCGCCGCCCTGCGCAATACCCGCAGCGGGTCACCACCGAGGCCCACGTTGCCGTCGGCCAGTAACACGGTCTGCCACCGACCGGTCGCAGGCAGCTGCCCGAACACGTCCCGGCGCAACACCGGAGCGCCGTTCCGGCGGGCCAGGCCGACAGCGGTCGCGGACTGGTCGACACCCAGTGCGGGAACACCGCGTCGGATCAGCTCGATCACCAACCGGCCTGGGCCGCAGCCTAGGTCGATCGTCGGACCTTCACACAGGTCGACGACGGCACGATCGAACCGGCCGTCGGCATGCGCACCGCCGATCCAGTTGTGCACGGGGAGGTTTCGCACCTCACCGTCGTCGTGGCGGATCCAACAGCGCTCACCGTCGAGGGCGCGGTCGTAGAGGTGACCGAGCATCAGGCCCGCACCGCCTTGGTCGCCTGAGCGAACCGACTGTACGGCAGGCACTTTCGGCGCACAACGTCGATGTCGTCGAGGGTGTCGAAGTCCTCGAGCACGTCGACCATGGCAACGTCGACCCCGTCGCCGCGCAACGCCGCGAGGGTCATCGCACCGGTGTCGGGCCGCGACATCGGCACCGTTCGCAGGCAGTCCGCCATGGACGGCCGCGAGACGCCCAGCACCCACCATCCGCCGTCCTCGGCGAAGCCGAGCACCGCGTCGGTGTCGACCAGGATCCGGCCGCAGTCGGTAAGCAGATCAGCGCTCACCTGCGGGGTGTCCATCCCGATCTGCAGGACCGGGATACCGGTGGACGCGTCGGCGTGTGCGTTCGCCAATCGTTCGGCGAAGTCGGCGCCGCGTTGGGCCAGGACGGTGAAGTCGGCTAAGCGACAGCTTATTTCGTCGCCTCGGCTCGCGCGCTCGAGGTCGCCGGTCATGGCGACGACCCGGCGCTCGACAGGCGCGGAGGCCACGGCGTCGAGGGTGTCGAGCAGCGCGGCGGCGGCGATGTCCGCGGCGGCGGTGGCACCGATCGAGGCCGCGAGGCGGGTCTTCGCCAACCCTGGCACCGGCGCCTTGGCCACGACCAGCACGGTCACCGGGAGCACGGTCACGAGATCACCCGCCAGAAGTCCAGGGCCGCCACCGCGCTGCCGCGAACCGATCCGCTGACCTTCGACTTGCCGCCGGTGCGCGCGCCGTAGTCGACATCGCGCTCGACGACGCGCCAGCCCGCGGCCGCGGCCCGGACGAGCAGCTCGAGCGGATACCCGGAGCGG
The DNA here is from genome assembly GCF_001500065.1 of Mycobacterium sp. IS-3022. Taxonomy (GTDB): domain Bacteria; phylum Actinomycetota; class Actinomycetes; order Mycobacteriales; family Mycobacteriaceae; genus Mycobacterium. Next base: position 134,918 of record NZ_LQIN01000034.1, on the reverse strand, counting down.
CGATCGGTGACCCCGAGTTCGAGCAGCGCATCGCGGCGTGTGACGCGCATCGGCGCGATGTCGTGCACCGCCAGGCCGTGGCGCCGGCGCAGCCGCCAGCACACCGCCGCGGTGCCGAGCCGGGCATGCCACGGCCACTTCACGCCCGGCACCGGCCGGCGCCGGCCGATCGCCATGTCCGCGCCGCGGTCGAGCTCCTCGACCAGTGCCGGCAGGTCACCCGGGTCCAGTGAGCCGTCGGCGTCGAGGACCGCCACGATCGGCGTCGCCGCCGCCACCACCCCGGCATGCACCGCAGCGCCGTAACCGGGGCGCTTCTCGGTGACCACGTCGGCACCGTGCCGCAGCGCCACCTGCGCGGTTGCATCGGTGCTGTTGTTGTCGACCACCAGCGGCCGGTATCCGGCCGGCATCGCCGCGAGCACGCCGGGCAGTGATTCCGCCTCGTCGAGGCACGGCAGCACCACGGTCACCGGACAGTCGGGCATGGTGTCGAGGCTAACCACCAGCCCGTGACCCCAACCAGCCGATTGATGACGAATCCGTGACATCGGCGCAGGTAGTGGCCGCATCGGGCTAGTCTCGGGAAGTGTGACGCGCGTTTTGATCGCCGACGACGACACCGTCGTGCGCGATGTCGTGCGTCGCTATCTCGAACGCGACGGGCTCGACGTGGCGATCGCCCACGACGGGACGGAGGCGCTGCGGTTACTCGGTTCCCAGCGCATCGACGTCGCCGTGCTCGACGTGATGATGCCCGGCCCGGACGGGCTGACACTGTGCCGCACCCTGCGTCAGCGCGGCGGCTACACGGTCCCGGTGATTCTGTTGACCGCGCTCGGCGAAGAGGACGACCGGATCGCTGGCCTGGAGGCCGGCGCCGACGACTACCTCACCAAACCGTTCAGCCCGCGCGAACTGGCGTTGCGAGTGCGCTCGGTGCTGCGGCGCGCACCCTCGCCTGCGGCAACGCTTCCGCTGAACGTCAGCGTCGGCGGTCTGACGGTGTCGACGGCGGCGCGCACGGTGACCGTCGAGGGTGCGCCGGTGTCGCTGACCAACCGCGAGTTCGACCTGCTGCTGTTCTTCCTCACCCACACCGACGTGGTGTTCAGCCGCGAAGAACTGTTGAAGCGGGTGTGGCACTGGGATTTCGGCGATCTGTCGACGGTGACGGTGCACGTCAAACGGTTGCGTTCCAAGCTCGGTGACCACCATCGGGTGCAGACGGTCTGGGGTCGCGGCTATCTGTGGAGCGGCGAAGCGCGCTCACCGGAAGGGCAGAGCGCCTAGTGCCGACCGACCTGTGGGAGATCACCGGGTTGGCGTTGGCGTGCTCGGTCCCCGTGGTGCTCGCCGGCGCGCTCGTCATCCGCCTGGCCCGGTCCTGGTCGCTGGCGGTGAGCATGGTGGCGCTGGTGCTCATCCCGGTGTTGGCGACGTTCACCGGCGTGCTCGGCGCCAGCGGCTTCATGATCACCGAAACCTTCGAGCAGACCGCGATCGTCTTGGTGATCGTCGCGGTGGTGACGATCCCCGCCGCGGTGATGCTGGCGCGGTATCAGGCCCGCCGCACCGTGTGGGAACAGGAGATCCGCGAGTCCGAACGGGCCGCCGAACACTCGCGTCGCAGGCTGGTCGCGTTCGTCAGCCACGACCTGCGCACCCCGCTGGCCGGGATACGGGCGGTCTCCGAGGCGATCGCCGACGGTGTGGTACCCGACGCCGAAGTGCGGGTGCACGCGAAAACCATTGAGCACGAGTCGGTTCGACTCTCCGAGATGGTCGACGACCTGTTCGAGATGTCGAAGATCAACGCGGGTGCCGTCCAGCCGGTGTTCGACAAGGTCGCGCTCGACGAGGTCGTCGACGATGTCCTGACCGCCCACCGGATCGCCGCCGAACGTGCAGGGGTGGCGTTGTCGGTCGACCTGCCCGCGACGCCCGTGCGGGTGCTGGGCAGCGACCGCGCCCTGGTGCGGGTGTTGTCCAACCTGGTCGCCAACGCGATCGCGCACACGCCGGCAGGAGGCCGGGTGTCGCTGGCGCTGGGATCCGACGAGAACGGCGCGTGGGCACGTGTCGACGACACCGGTGTCGGTATCGACGAGGCGGACCTGCCGCGGGTGTTCGACGTCGCGTACCGCGGCTCGAACGACCGAGTTCCACGGGCCGACTCGTCGCTGCCCAGCGGTTCGGGGTTGGGACTGGCGATCGCCGCGGGTCTGGTGCAGGCGCATCGCGGCACGCTGTCGGCGCGCAACCTGGGCACCGGCGCGCGGTTCGAGGTGCGATTGCCGCTGGCGGCCGACTAACGCTTGTTTTTGAGTGATCACTCAACTAATGTCGGTGACCTCATACTCAGGAGGTTGCGATGGCAACGAGAAGTGCCGGCAGGGCGGTTCGGAAGTTCAGGCTGGAACGGCAACTCGGCCGCGTCCTGATGAACCCGGTGGTCGCCGCGCTCGACCGCGTGGGCATCCGGTCGTCGCTGGTGGTCGACTTGGAGACGATCGGCCGCAGGACCGGTGAACCCCGCCGCGTGCCGTTGGCCGGCCGCGCCGACGACGCCGGCGTCTGGGTGATCTCTCAGCACGGCCGCCGCGCCGGCTGGGCCCACAACATCGCGGCGAATCCGACGGTGCGCGTGCGCATCAACGACGAATGGCGGACCGGCACCGCGACGTTCGAGCCCGACGACGACGTCCGCGCACGAGCCCGCAGTTTCGGCGGAGCGGGCAAGCTCAGCCAGTCGGCCACCGCGCTGACGATGCGCGCGATGGAGAGCGACCCGATCTCGGTGCGGATCACCTTCGCCGACGAGTGATTTCGGTGTACTTGGTTGCGCAGACCGCCTCTGACTACACCGAAATCACCACTAGTCGGGTAGCGAGTTGCTCAGGCGTTCGGTCGCGGCGACGTAGTCCTCGATGAACTCCCGCACGACTTCTCGAGCGGGTTTGACCTTGTTCATCAGCCCGACGCCCTGTCCGACGAAATACGTCGCCAACGCCTGGGCACCCGGATGGCCCTGCGAGGCGAGCACGTCGATCCGGCGGATGACCGGCTCGGACAGCATCGACTGCAACGGCAACGGCAACGGCCGCTGACCGCCGTCGTTCGGCAGCCACGCTTGTGTCCAGTCCGAAACAAGCTGGCGCGCAGGCTTTCCCGTCCTACCCGCCGAACGGACGGTATCGCGCGACGTCGCGGCCAGAAACTTCTGCTTGGTGTGGGGCGCGGTCTCGGCCTCTTCGGTGGTGAGCCACACCGATCCGGTCCACGCCCCGTCGGCGCCCATCGCCACCGCCGCCGCCATCTGCCTGCCCGTGACGATCCCGCCCGCAGCGAGCACCGGAACCTCGGACCCGGCAGCCGCCACAGCCTCGATGACCTCCGGCACCAACACCAAGGTTGTCACCTCGCCGCAGTGCCCGCCGGCTTCGGTGCCCTGCGCCACGATCAGGTCGACGCCGGCGTCCACCTGTTTGACGGCGTGCTCCTTGGCTCCCACCAGCGCCGCGACCGGGATGCCGCGCTCCTTGCCCGCCTCGATCATGTAGACCGGCGGAACACCGAGCGCGTTGGCGATCAGCTTGATCGGATGGCTCATCGCCACGTCGAGCAGATCCTTGCCGGTGTTGCCGGACAGGATGGGCGGACCGGTGCGCGGCGACGCCTCCGGTTCGATGTCGTGGGCCGCCAGCAGTTCGGCGATGAAGCCGCGGTACTCGTCGGGGATGCGGGCGGCGAGGTCGCCGGTCGACAGCTTCTCCCCCTTGCCCTCGAATTTGGCGGGCACGATGATGTCCAGGCCGTACGGCTTGCCGCCGACGTGGTCGTCGATCCACGACAGTTCCTGGTCCAGCAGCTCTGGGGTGTAGGCGGTCGCGCCCAGCACGCCGAAACCGCCGGCATTGGTCACCGCGGCAACGACGTCACGACAGTGGCTGAACGCGAAGAGCGGGAAGTCGATACCGAACTGTTCACAGATGGCGGGTTTCACACCACCAGTATCACTAAGTCATACCTGTATCCGAGAGAAACCTCCGGATCTCGTCGAGCATCTGCCGGCCGACGAGCAGCTCGAGGTCGTTGTGTCCGGCGCCCGCGACCAGCACGTACCGCTTCGGTTCGTTGGCGGCGTCGTACAGCCGGCGGCTCATCGGCTCGGGCACGACGTCGTCGCGATCCCCCGCGATCACCAACAGCGGTACCCGTACCGACGCGATGCGGTCGATCGACGGGTAGCGGTCCGTCAGCAACCAACGCACCGGCAACCACGGGTAATGCACCGCGCCGACGTCCGGCAGCGAGGTGAACGGTGAGCGCAGCATCAGCGAGCGCGGCGGCCGTTCCACGGCGAGCCCGACAGCGACTGCGGCGCCGAGGGATTCGCCGAAATAGGCGATCTCCTCGACGCCCGGCTGCGCGGCCAACCAGTTCTGCGCGGACCGCGCATCGGCGGCCAGGCCCTCCTCCGACGGGCGGCCCGCATTGCCGCCGTAGCCGCGGTAGTCGAACAGCAGCACCGAGCAGCCCATCCGGTTCAGCGCCGAGGCCAGCGGCACGCGCATCGACCGGTCGCCCGCGTTGCCGTTGAACACCAGTACGGCGGGAGCGTCGCCCTCGACCGGGAAAAACCAACCCGCCAACCGGATTTCGTCGTCGGTCTCGATCACCACGTCCTGCCCGTTGGGCAGCATGGTGGCGGCGGGCGGCAGCGGACCCGGCGACGGGAAGTAGATCAACCGTCGCTGCTGAGACCACAGGAGACCGATCAGACCCGCCGCCACGAGCGTGACGATAACGAGTATGCCGACCGTCCGGCGCATCAGGCCCGCAACGGCGCGAATGCGAACTCGCGTAACCCGTCACGTGGGTCCACCGCCGCCTGGAATCCCAGCAGCCGAGCCGCTTTGGCGGGGTCCGCGACGATATGGCGGACGTCGCCGCTGCGGTACTGCCCGGTGACCACGGGCGGTGCGTCACCGCGTGTTTCGCACAGCTCGGTGGCCACCTCCAGTATCGAGATCGGCCGTCCCGAACAGATGTTGAACGCGCCGAAACCGTCCAGCCCGGAGTCCACGGCCGCCACGTTGGCCGCTGCCACGTCGTCGACGTGCACGAAGTCACGCATCTGCCCGCCGTCTTCGAAAACCCGTGGTACATCGCCTGATTCGAGTTCCGACCGGAAGATCGCCGCCACACCGGAATACGGGGTGTCGCGCGGCATGTACGGACCGTAGACGTTGTGGTACCGCAGGGCGGTGACGGCACCGCCGACCGCCTCGGCCCAGGCCAGCGCGTACTGCTCCTGTGCCGTCTTGCTGGCCGCATAGAGGCTGCGGGGCCGCAGCGGCGCGTCCTCGCCCACCAGCCGCCACGCCACCAGCGCCCCGCACAGCGGGCACCGATGCTCGAACACGCCGGCGTCGAGGTCGGCGCGGGTGCGCGGGTGCGGGTCGACCGGCCCGTGTTCCGGGCAGTCGTAGCGGCCTTGGCCGTACACGACCATCGACGACGCCAGCACCAGCCGCTGACAGCCCGCGGTGAACATCTCGGCCAGCAGCACCGCGGTGCCGTAGTCGTTGTGGCTGGCGTACGCAGGCGCGTCGGCGGCGTTCACGCCCGCTCCGACCACCGCCGCCTGATGGCACACCACGTCGACGCCTTTCATCAACGGCGCCACCGCGGACGCATCGCGAATGTCGATCACCTCGCAGTCGGCGGGTGCCTCGGCGCCGGGCCCGTGGGCGGCGGGCAGCATCGCGTCGACGGCGATCACGTCGTGGCCGGCCTCGCGCAGCGCCGCGTCGACCCGGGCGCCGATGAAACCGGCCGCGCCGGTCAGCAAAACTCTCACGGGAGCTCGAACGGCAGTCGGACGCCCTCATGCGCCCGGCAATGCGTACAGGAATTGACCTCGGGTGTGCTTTCTATCGCCTCGTGCACGAGCTTCTTGAACGGCACCATGTTGCGCTCGAATTCGGCGAACACGTCGACCGCCCGCACACCGGCGCCGGCCTCGATGCCGGCGTCCAGATCGGTCACCAACGCTATTGCGGCATAACACATCTCGAGCTCACGCGCCAGCGCCGCCTCGGGATAGCCGGTCATGTTGACCAGCGTGAAGCCCTGGTTCGCGAACCACCGGCTCTCGGCGCGGGTGGAGAACCGCGGCCCCTGCACCACCACCATGGTGCCGCCGTCGACGACACCGGGCAGGTCGGCGGCCGTCGCGCGCAAGGTCGGGCAGTACGGGTCTGCGAAAGCGACGTGGATGCCGCCCGAGTCGAAGTAGGTGTCGGCGCGGCCGCTGGTGCGGTCGACGAGTTGATCGGGCACCACCATGGCGCCCGGTCCTAGCTCAGGAGTGAGGCTGCCGACCGCGCACGGGGCGAAGATGCGTCGCACACCGAGTGCGCGCAGCGCCCACATGTTGGCCCGGTACGGCACCGTGTGCGGGGAGAACTCGTGGTTGACGCCGTGCCGCGGCAGGAACGCCACTTCGTGTTCGCCGACGGTGCCCACGGTGATCGGGGCGCTCGGCACGCCGTACGGGGTGTCGAGGTTGACGCTGCGCGCGTCGGGTCCGAAGAAGCTGTAGAAACCGCTCCCGCCGATGACTCCGAGCACGGTCTACGTGGGCGGTTGATCGTCGACTTCGTCGAGCCGTTGCGACGCGAGGCGCACGGTGTCGCGGATCTCGAACGCGTCGGTGGCGAAGCCGCCGACGGCGTTGGCGACGTCCTTGACCGCGGTGGTGATGATCGAGACCACCTCACCGACGGTCGATACGCCGGAGTCGAAGATCTCCTGCACGGCGTCCTTGCGAATCTCCGCCTTGCTGAGTCGGTCCTCCATGCGCTCAGTCTGCCACGGTCCGGGCCCGTGGGAGACTGGCGCTCGTGGCCACATTCGCCCAGTGGGTCGAAGGCGCGCGACCGCGCACCCTGCCCAACGCGATCGCGCCCGTGATCGCGGGCACGGGCGCCGCGGCCTGGCTGCACGCCGCCTGCTGGTGGAAGGCGCTGCTGGCGCTGGCTGTGGCCGTCGCACTGATCATTGGCGTGAACTACGCCAACGACTACTCGGACGGGATCCGCGGTACCGACGACGTTCGGTCCGGGCCGCTGCGGTTGGTCGGGTCGAAGGTCGCCACGCCGAGGGCGGTGCTCACGGCCGCGGTGCTGAGCCTGGCCCTGGCGGCGGTGGCCGGCCTGGTGCTGGCGGCGGTGAGCGCGCCGTGGCTGATCGCGGTCGGCGCGGTGTGCATCGCGGGGGCGTGGCTCTACACCGGAGGCAAGCGGCCCTACGGATACCTGGGGCTGGGTGAGATCGCGGTGTTCGTGTTCTTCGGGTTGGTGGCCGTGCTCGGCACGCAGTACACGCAGGCGCTGCGGATCGACTGGGAGGGCGCTGCGGTCGCTGTCGCGATGGGCGCCATGTCGTCGGCGGTCCTGGTGGCCAACAATCTGCGCGACATCCCGACCGACAAGGAGTCGGGCAAGATCACGCTGGCCGTGCGACTCGGCGACGCCCGGACCCGGTTGTTGTATCAGGCGCTGATGGTCGTGGCGTTTGCGTCGACGTTGGTGCTGATGCTCGCGACGCCGTGGGCAGCCGTCGGTTTGGTGGCGTTGCCGCTCGCGGTGCGCGCGGCCGCGCCGGTCCGTAAACGCCTCGGCGGCGGGGAGTTGATCCCGGTGCTGCGCGACACGGGGCTGACGATGCTGGTGTGGGCGGTCGCGGTGTCCTTGGCGCTCTGGCTGGCTGGAGATGTTCTTTGAACGGTCCTATGGGCGAGATTGCAATGAGGGCTGTGGAGTAGGCGGCTCATGGCCCAACAACCCTGAATGCAATCTCGGCCGTAGCCGCGGAGGAGGCAGTCCCTGTACCGGCCTACGTAACGGTCGTCGGGGCGTCGGCGGCCTTGACCAACTGGACCTCGGGCCGGGCGGGCAGCGCATCGGCGAGGAACCACCGGAACGCCAGGTTGCCGCGCGGATAATCCACCGTGGTAATCGAATTCGGGTGCGCGGTCATCCCGCGCGAGATGACGACCGTGACTGATCCGTCGGAGTTGGGCACCGCGCTGTAGCCGTTGACCGATGTCCTGGCGTCGGTGACGCCGGCCATGAACTGGTTCCACACCACGAGGTTCCAGAACCGGCACGCCGGCGGCCGGTGCGTGACGACCAGCGCCTCGTCCTCGGAGAGCACGAAGCTGCCGTAGGCGTAGCAGGCGTCACGCGCCGACCAGCCGAAGTTCGCGTCGGGCACCTGGTACGGATCTGCGAATTGGTTTGCCACTTGCGATATTTCGTGGCCGAGAGTGTGATGGTCGTCGCCCCGCACGCCGACCGCCAGCGGCACGATCGCGAACATCGTGCGCAGCCACGCCGCACTGGCCCGTAGCGCGGCCGCGGTCTCCGCGTCGCCGTGGCGGATCGGGTCGGGCTCGTCGAGCGCCTCGATCCGCCACGCCACCGGCCTGCCGGTCAGCGGGTCGGCCTGGTAGTCGCGGGTCACCAGCACCACGCCGTCGTCGGTGGGCCCGTAGTCGAACGAGAAGTTGCCGTCGCGGTCGATGTCCACGTCGTCGTCGCGGACGATGGTCACCACGCGGTCGGACCACGCGCCGGGTGACGGCTCGTTGTAGGCGGTCACCGAGAAGTACACGCTGTCGCCCTTGTTACCGCTGATGCGGTAGCGGCGCTTCGGGTCGACCGGGCACATGAAGTACCAGGCGTCGGTGTTGTCGCCGCCCCAGCGGCGGTCGCGACGGAACGGGGTGTTGAGCTCGACCCACTGCGGCCGGCTCGGCTCGGCGAACAGGTAGGTGTCGAACGCGACCCCGAGCGTGGTGGCCAGCATGCGGTAGCCGTCGGCGACGTGGCGGTCGTCGGCGACGGCGCGATCCCCCTCGAGGAAGCTGCGGTCCAGCCCGCCGAGTGTGTCGAGCAATTCGTGCCACGCCTTGGTGGATTCGTGGTCGGTCATGCGCTGAGTCCTCTCGTGATGAATTCGGCGGTGCGGTCCACCCACCCGTCGTCCAGACCGTCGCCGCGGGTGATCAACGCCATGAACGTCATGCCCGCCACCGCCTCGACGACCTCGGCGGCCGATACGTCGGGCCGGACTTCCCCGCGCGCGACGGCCGCGTCGAGTCGGTCGGTCAGCCCGCGTGACAGCACGTCGGCGAAGCGTTCGAGCAGCGCCACGTGCAGTGTCGGGTTCGCGGCCATCTCACCGACGAGCCCGGGCAGTGCGGCCCGGGCGGCGGGGGTGGTCAGCACGCCGGCCGTCCGGCGGACCATTTCGCGGATGTCGCCGGGCAGCGATCCGGTATCGGGAAGTTCGGTGGCGGTGCTGACCGGAAACACCGCCTCGTGCACGACGTGTGCCTTGCCCGGCCAGCGGCGGTAGATCGCGGGCTTGCTGGTTCCCGCCCGACGAGCGATCGCCTCGACGGTCAGGTCCGCGTAACCGGTCTCGCCGAGCAGCTCGACCGTCGCGCGCAAGACGGCGCCGTCGATGCGTTTGTCACGAGGTCGCCCGATTTCCGTCGTCATTACGAAACTGACAGTAACATAACTCGCTGTGACCGACACCACAGCACCCGCGCCCGTCGTGCTCGACGACCTCGCCGAGCCCCGCTTCCCCGCCGAGATGGAGCCGCTCCGCGAGATGATGGCCGCGATGGCGCCCGACTGCCCACTCGACGCCGACGCGCTGCACGCCAAGGCCAGCGCCGAGACCGGGCTCGACGACTTCGGAGCGGACGACTACCGCGAGCGCCTCGACGTGTTTCTCGCTGCGCTGCAGGAGATTCCGGGCCTGCACGATGCGGGCGTCGTCAACTTCCACGCCCAGCTGCTGCAGTGGCTGAAGAACCGTCTGCTGCTGACCGACCTGCTCGCCCGGCACCCCGAGATCCACGACATCGAGTTGGCGCCGCCGGTCGTCATCGCCGGTCTGCCGCGCACGGGCACGACGCATCTGCACAACCTGCTCGCCGCCGGGCGGACCTTCCGGACCATCCCCTACTGGGAGAGCAACGAGCCGTTTCCGCTGCCGTCGGAGGCCGGCATCGAACCGGACCCGCGGCGCACCCGGATGGACGCCGCGGTGGAGTTCATGAATGCCGTGATGCCGCACTTCGCGCTGATGCACGAGATGACGACCGACCATGTGCACGAGGAGATCCAGCTGCTGGCCAACGACTTTTCGACGATGTTGTTCGAGACGCTCGGGCACGTACCGCGGTGGCGCGATTATTACCTGGCCCACGACCAGACGCCGCACTACGAGCACCTGGCCACCCAGCTCAAGGCGCTGCAGTTCCTGCGCGGCGGCAGGCGCTGGCTGCTCAAGTCGCCGCAGCATCTCGAGCAGTTGCCCGTGCTCGACCGCGTGTTCCCCGGCGTGGTGGTGATCGCAACCCATCGCGATCCGGTGCCGGTGGTGTTGTCGATGCTGGCGATGCTCACGTACTCGGCGCGGATGCACTGCGCGCCGGTGCCGGTCGAGCAGATCGCGGCGTGCTGGGTGGACCGGCTCGAGCTCATGCTCAACGCGTTGGTCCGCGACCGCGATGTCATCGGACCGCAGCGCTCGATCGACGTTCGCTTCGACGATTTCATGGCCGACGAAATCGGGACCGCCGCAAGCGTTTACGAGTTGGCCGGTGAGCCACTCACCGATGAGGCGCGCGCCGCGATGGCCGACTATCTGGCCGGGCACCAACGCGGCCGGCTGGGCCGGGTCGCGACGTCAGCGGAGTTGTTCGGACTGGACCCCGAAGACCTGCGACGGCGGTTCGCCCCCTACGTCGATCGATTCCTGGCTTAAGCGGCCTCGTCGAGCAGTCCGACGATTTCTTCGCGCAGCCGATCCGCATCGACGTGCTCGGTGATCAGCCCGACGGCCGAGCGGTCACCACTGCGCAGGATGCCCAGGACCACGTGTTCGCAGCCAATCGTCGAATCCTTGTGCGCCAACGCTTCTCGCAACGCGAGTTCGAGCGCCTTCTTCGACGCCTTGGTGAACGGAAGGTGGCCGTATCGGCGCCTGCGCCAACCCGACTTGCGCAGCGCATTGTTCCAGGCGTCCTCACCGAAGGTGCGAGCGATCTTGTCCCGAACGGCGTGCAGGTCGATCCCAATGGCGCGCAACGCTTCTGCGTCGTCCTCGAATGTCGGGTCGTCCAACAATGCCGTACTGATCCGGCCACGAATTACTTCAGCTTCCAGCCCGAAGTCGCTGAGCATCGTTGCGAGATGATTCCCAGCGGATTGCACGACGCCGAGCACAAGATGGACAGGTTGGACTCCCTCGGAATGGAGGTCTCGCGCTTCCTCTCGGGCGAGAATGAGAGCGAGCCGCCCGTCGCGCGTGAACCGATGCCACTCACGCGGTCGTCGAGAAAACAAGGTGTCGAGTTGTTCTAGATCGGTTCCGCGCTGGTGGATATAGCCAACGGCAAGTCCGGTCAACTCAACTCCGTCGATGAGTCGACACTTGTGGCGCTCAGCAAGCGCGACCGCCGCGGCGGAAAACGACCCATTAGAGATCACCATCGTGGACGTACAGCCATACATCGCTGCCCCAGCGACCACTTGCTGAACCGCTGCGAGGCCGACGACACCAGTCAAACGCTTGCATTGCACTGCGACCACTTCGCCGCCCTTAACTGCCACGAAGTCGACACCGTAATCGCCCGACAGCTTTGTACTGCGAACCACGTATCCGTGGTGATCAAGTAACCCTGCGATGTATCGCTCGAATTCGAGACCAGACTCCCACGTTGTCACACAAATCGCCTCCTGCTTGATGAATCTCAACCACAGGCTGAGTACCTGATGCCAGGTTTTCACGCAGGTCCGACAACCGAACTGGTGTGTCGATACCCTGGCCCGGGTATCCGCATCCGGCAGCCGGACCCGAAAGGCATTCATGACCGCAGCACGGACACGCATCGACCAGCACGATCTCGCGGAGGCGCAGCGCATCGTCGCCGCTGTCTCCGACGCGTTCTCGGCCAAGGTGGTCGGCCAGGAGAATCTCCGCGAGTCGTTGCTGATCGGCCTGCTCGCGGGCGGCCACATCCTCATCGAGAGCGTGCCGGGGTTGGCGAAGACGACCGCCGCGCGCGTCATCGCCGAGTCCATCGACGGCGGGTTCCGACGTATCCAGTGCACACCGGACCTGCTGCCGAGCGACATCATCGGCACCCAGGTGTACGAGTCGGCGACCAACTCGTTCGTCACCCAGCTCGGCCCGGTGCACACCAACATCGTGCTGCTCGACGAGATCAACCGGTCCAGCGCCAAGACCCAGAGCGCGATGCTCGAAGCGATGGAGGAACGCCAGACCACGATCGCCGGCACCGAGTACCCGATTCCCGAGCCGTTTCTGGTCATCGCGACGCAGAACCCCGTCGACCAGGAAGGTACCTATCCGCTGTCCGAGGCGCAGACCGACCGGTTCATGCTCAAAGACGTCGTGCACTACCCCTCCGCCGAGCAGGAGGTGGAGGTGATGTTCCGGATGGACGCCGGGCTGTACGACAAGAACCACCGCAGCAGGCCGGTCGCCGGTCTCGACGCGGTTCGGCGGCTACAGGACGTCGTGCGCCACATCCACATGGACCGCGCGCTGATGCACTACGCCAGCCAACTGGTCGGCGTCACCCGCGAACCCGACCAGCACCTGCCGCGCCAACTCGCCCGGCTCATCGAATACGGTGCCAGCCCGCGCGCCACCATCGCGTTCTGCAACGCCGCCCGGGCGCTGGCCCTGCTCTCCGGCCGCGCCCACGTCATTCCGGGCGATATCGCCAAGCTGGCCCACCGCGTGCTGCGGCACCGGCTCATCCTCGGCTTCGAGGCCGCCAGCGCGAACGTCACCCCCGAGCTGATCATCGACGCTGTCCTGCAAGCGGTTCGAGTCCCGTAGGGCCGCCATGGGCAAACACCTCACCACGGCGAGGACGCACTTCGGCACCGACACCCGCGGGATGCTCGAAGGCGGCCGCTACGCGCTCGTGCACACCCGCAGCCTGGAATTCGACGATCTGCGGCCCTACGTGCCCGGCGACGACGTCCGCGATATCGACTGGAAGGCCTCGGCCCGGTCCGGCCACGTGCTGATCAAGCGCTTCGTGTCCGAAAAACACCACAAGGTGCTGATCGTCGCCGATGCGGGCCGCAACATGACCGCGCTGACACCGAGCGGCGAACTCAAACGCGATGTGGCCGTGAACATCATCGGCGCATTCGGGCTCATCACGCTCGGCCGCTCCGATCAGATCGGCATGGTGTTCGGTGACGCGCGCGGCTGTGTCAACATCCGCCAACGCCGCGGCGAGACACACATCGAGAGCCTGCTGCACCGGTTCTACGGTCACACGGCGAACGCAGCCGGCCGCAGCGACATCGTATGTCAACTGAATTACGTCGCAACGCATTACCGGCATCCGATGCTGATCGTCGTGGTTTCTGACGAACCGGAGGTCGACGAACGGCTCAGCGACGCCGTCACGCGCTTGACCGCCCGCCACGATGTCATGTGGGCGACGGTGACCGACATGCCCGCCGTCGGCACCACCGCCGACGATCGCGCTGGTTTCGACGTCTCGACAGGGCGTTTCGTCCTCGACACCGCCACGCTGGGCCCGCGGGTGCTGGCCGCCTATCGTCGCGCCGAGCAGATGCGGGCGCACCGACTCGACGAGTTCATGACCACGCGCGCGGTTCCGCACACCAGAATCGCCGCCAGCAGCCAGATCCGCGCCCGGCTCGTCGAGTTGACCGGGGTGTTCGCCCGTGCCGGATGACCTGTTGCGGTTCGTCGGCGGGCCGATACCGTACTCGCCGGCGTGGCTGTGGCTCGGCGTGCTGCTGACCCTCCTCGTGATCGCCTGGTACGTCGGCGTTTTCGTGTGGACGCTGCCGTCGCGACGACTGCGCCGCATACCTGCGGTGCGTTCGCTGCACGGCAAGCTGCTGCGCCGCCGTTTCACGCGAGCGGTGCGGCGTATCGCCGGCCGGCACCGCGATGGTGAGCTCACCGCCGCTGAGGCCGGTGCCGCGATGAGCCGCACCCTGCGCAGTTTCCTCAACCAGGCGACGGGTGTCCGGGCGCAGTACATGCACCTCGACGATGTCGCGTCCGGTGAGTTGGCGCCCGCCGCGCCGATGCTCACCGCGCTCGACGACGCGCAGTTCAACGCCGCGTCACCGGTGCGCGTCGGTGAGACCGGCGTCGCGGTCGAGGAGCTGATCCGCTCGTGGCCCTGACCTGGTGGCCGGTCGCGGTCCTCGGATTCGTTTGCCTTGCAGGCGCTGTCGCGCTGGCGGTGTTGGTGCCGACGAAGTCCTCGCAGCGACAGTTGCGACCGCTGGCGAACACGGCGCGGTTGACCCGACTGCCGGAGTATGCGCGGGTGGCGCGTGCCCGGACCGTGTCGTTGATCGTCACGATCGCCTTGCTGGTGCTGTTGTTCGGGGCCGCGGCACTGGCCAGCGCCCGTCCCAGCGGCTTGTGGTGGTCGATGCAGACGTCCGACGTACCCGAGGACATCATGCTGTGCGTCGGCCAACCGGCCACCGAGCCGACCACCGGCGAGTTCCTGTCCCACTTCGCCGAGCAGGCCAGGGCGTACGGCACTCAGCGCATCGGATTGACCTCCGCCAACCGCCGAGTGATCCCGCTGACCCGAGATCATCCGTTCGCGGTCGAAAAGCTCGGTGAGGCAGCGGGTCTGGCAGACCTTCCGGCCGACACCGCGCTCTCACCCGCTCAGCTGTCGGCGAAGCGCAACGCGCTCGCGTCGTTCGCCGCACCCGTCACGTATGTGGACTACGCGCCGAGCGTCACCGACATCCTCGCGCTGTGCCTGGCCGGATTCCCGGCCGACGAACCGCCCGACGAACGCCGGCGCTCGCTGATCTACCTCGGCCCCGGCCAGTTGCGCGCCGCGGACGAGCCGCGCCCCTCCTTGTTCAGCGAGCAGCAGGTCACCGAGATGGCGCGTGAGCGCGGCGTCCAGGTCAATGCGCTGGTGTCGTCGCCGGGCCCCCTGCGGTCCGTCGTGGAGGCCACCTACGGGCGGTACGCGCCCATCGGGGCCGACCTGGCGGCTCAGTTGGACGGAATCCGCGCACACCCGCCGGATGTCGACCGGTCGGCCATCCTCACCGGGTTCCGCGGAGACACCCCGACCGTCCCGTTGGCGGTCGCGGTCGCGGTGTCGGCGCTGTTGTGCCTGTCCCTGGCGGTGTTGCGGCGATGACGTTCTCCCCCGTCGTACCTCCGGTGCTTCTGATCGCGATCGCCGCGGCCGTGGTCGTGCTCCGGCTCATCACCATGTGGCAGTTGGCGCGCACCGCGCGGCAGCGATGGACCACGGTGTGGCGATGGTCGGCGCTGACGCTGGCGGTGGTGCTGATGTTGATCGCCGCGGCAAGGCCGGCGATCGGCGGGGGCTCACAGGCCTCGGTGGAGACCGCCTCGGGCGATGACGCGACGGCCAACGTGTTCCTGATCGTCGACCGCTCCGCCGACTCGGCCATCACCGATCACCTCGCCGGGCAGGCTCGGATGGCCGGCATCCGCGACGACGTCACCGCGCTCATCGACCGTTACCCGCGGGCCCGGTTCGCGCTGATCACGTTCGCGTCCCGCTCGTCGCTGGAATGGCCGCTGTCCGAGGACAACTGGAGCCTCAAGCCGGTCGTCGCGGGTGTGCGTCCCTACCCGGAGGGCACCGCCGCCGAGGTGAACGCGGCGGCCGCCGCGAATGTCCTTCGCTACCAGTTGATCGCAGCCGGCCAACGCGACCCGGATGCGCAGAACCTGGTCTTCTACTTCGGGTCGGGCGCACCGTTGTCGCGGGTGCCGCAGGGCGAGTTCGACCCGGTGCCCGGCTCGGTGGACGGCGGGGCGGTGTTCGGTTACGGGGCCACGCCAAACGAGCCGGGCCTTCGACGGATCGCCGATCAGCTCGGCGTGCCGTTCGTAGCGCGCGACGCCGCCCGTCCCGTCACCGACGCGGCACCGGACGTGAGCGGTGTGTCGCCGGCGCAGTCCACCGGCGCCGCACCCGACCGCACGGATCTGTATTGGGTGTTCACCATGGTCGCGGCCGTGCTGTTGCTGTTCGAGATCTACCTCACGCTGCGCGAGTTTCGGACCAGCCGCGCGGCCCGCCGGGATGAGGACGTCTGATGCGCGCGCACAGTCCCCGTCCGTCGCGGTTGCGGCTGCGGCGCCGGCTGCTGCTGTTCTCGGCTCCCCCGGCGGTCGCGGTGATGGCCGTTGCCTTGAAGTTGATCTCGGCGGTGGTGGCCGGCGAATCGGCGGTCTCGAACTTCGCGCAGCGCGACGCCGATGCGCTGCGCGCCGATGTCGCGGTGATGGGTGTGCTCAACGTCGTCGAACCGGCGCGGGCGCCGTTCGCGGCCGGTGCGCTCGCGGTGCTCGACGGCCGTCTCGACGACGCCGACGCACACTTCTCGGACGCGCTCAGCCGGACGCCGCGTGAACAGTCGTGTCCAGTCCTGATCAACCTGGAACTCGTCCGCGAGCGCCAAGGCGATGTGGACGCCTGGGAGAACCGGCCCGACGCGGCGCGGGAGAGGTACCGCAGCGCGTTGGGCGTCGTCGAGAACGCGCCGGCGCGCTGCTTCGAGGCCAACTCCGATCCCGATCCCGAGCGCAGGGCCGTCCGCAACGACGCGGCACCGAGGCTGATCGCCAAGATGGCCGGTCTGACCGCTCCGCCGCCTGTTCCGCCGCCTGCGCCGGCCCCCGCCCCACCGCCCGCGGCGCCGCCGCCCGTACCGGTGTTGCCCGAACCCGATCTGCCTCGCGACGCCTTGAGGCTGGATCCCGCCGCCGGGGACCCGCTCGACAAACTGCAGCAGGTGCTTCAGGACGCGGCCGGTTAGCCGGTGGAGGTGCCCGTCCAGTACTCGGCGAACCGTCCGTCCGCGATCCGCAGGATGTCGTTTCCGGTGAACCGCTTCGGTCCGTCCTCGGTCGCGCCCGTGCCGATCCACCTGGCCGCGAGCATGTCCCCCTCGACGAACGGCTCCACCTCGATCACGAACTTCAGGTCGTCGAGCATCTGATGGGTCTCCCCGACGACTGCCTGCAGTTCCGCCGGACCCCGCACCACACGTTGCGGCCAATGGCCGACGAAGTCGTCGGTGACCAACTCGGCCGCGACGGGTTCTCCCGACCACAACTCGTCTATCCACCGTGCATACAGGGCTTTGGGCGAGGTCATGCCCGTGTACTTACCGGGCGAGACGCGGATGCGCAATCCGCCCCGCGAAGCGGACGGCAGAAAATGCGCGGATAGTCTGTGGCACCGGTCAATTCGACCTCGAACGCTTCGCGCCGCGGCGGCCGTCAGGGCGTGGACGGCGGCTCTTCGCCACGCAACCGGGCCTGCAGCTGCGCCCGGTCCCGGCGTCGACCTTCGTCGAACGCGGCGATGCTCGCGGTGGCACGGCGGCGGAGCGGGGCGAACAGCCAGATGCCCAGCGGAAGAGCGATCACCAGCGCGAAAAGCAGCGCGACGACGAGCGGGAACTCGCGAAGACCGAGCAGATGGCCCGCGCCGAAGATCACCGCCGCCAGCGCCGCCACGAGCAGCAGACGCGCCAGCACATAAGCCAGCACATCGAGCACGAGCCGCGTTCCGGGACGACCGTCAGACACGAACCGAGCCTACCGACGGCGCGTATATTCGAAGAAAGGAGGTTTTGTTCCCGTGGCGTACCTGCTCCTGATTCTCGTGCTGGGCGTGCTGATGTATGTCGCCTGGCGGCTGATGCGAGTCTCTTCGAGCCGTCCGCGGACCCGCGTGATCGGGCCCGACGACGATCCAGAGTTTCTGCGTCGGCTCGGCCAGGAGGACAACCCGCGCCCCTGACCCGCGAGGTCAGCGTTGGGCGCCGGGGAACCCGGCCGCGACGGCGGCGGCGAGTTCGAGCAACGCTTGTCTGGTCTCCGGTTTCAGCCGGTCGAGGCTGATCTCGGCGCCTTCCTCCAGGTGCGGGTCGAACGGCACCTCGAGCACCGCGCGGCAACGCCGGTTGAAGTGGTCGACGACCTTGCGCATGTCGACCTTCCCCGACCGTGGTCGCACCGCGTTGATCACCGCGATCGAGTTGCGCACCATGTCCTGGTGGCCGTGGGCGTCCAGCCAGTCCAGCGTCGCCGAGGCGCTGCGGGCCCCGTCGACCGAGCCCGAACTGATCACGACCAGGGTGTCGGCCTTGGCGAGCACCGCCGCCATGGCCGAGTGCATCAGCCCGGTGCCGCAGTCGGTGAGCACCAGGCTGTAGAACCGTTCGAGGACTTCGAGGGTGCGGGTGTAGTCCTCGGAGCTGAAGGCCTCCGACACCGCGGGGTCGCTCTCGGAGGCGAGCACCTCGAGTCGGCTCGGGCTCTGTGAGGTGTAGCTGCGGACGTCGCTGTAGGCCTGGATGCCTTCGGCGTCGCGCAACAGGTGACGCACGGTGGCCGGCGTCTCGAGCGGCACCTTCTCGCTGAGCGTGCCGCGGTCGGGGTTGGCGTCGACGGCTATCACGCGGTCACCGCGGATCGAGGCGAGCGTCGCGCCGAGCGTCGCGGTGATCGTGGTCTTGCCGACGCCGCCCTTCAGCGACAGCACCGCGATGCGGTGGCAGCCCCGCAGCGGCCGCTGAATCTGCGCGGTGAGCGTGCGACGGCGAACGGCCTTCGGTCCGTCGCCCAGGTTGATCAACTTGAACGACGCGAAGTACAGCCACTTGCGCCAGCCCTCGGAAGGGGCGCGCTTGGGTTGGCCGAGCAAGGCGACCGTCGACAGGTCGAGATACGGCGCCGGGTCGTGCTCTGGGACCTGCGGCGGCGGCGAACTGACCGGCAGACCGTTGGGCGGTGTCGGCGCCGTCCACTCCGGCGGCGGTTCGGCGGCGGGATCGCTGAACCGGCTCTGCGCACGGAAACCGCCTGGCGCATAAGCATTTTCGGGAATCACCGAAGGGGAAGCCGCATCCTCGCCGGGACGATCCTGAGCGCGGTGCGCCGGATGTTCAGACACGCTGACGGTCCCCCATGGCTTCGCAGGCTGACGTGGCCGATCTTAGCGAAATGGTGATACGACGGCCCTCAGCCCACTCCGGCGTAGGAGTGCAGGCCCACGGTCACCAGGTTGATGAAGAACAGATTGAACACCATCGCGACGAAGCCGACGACGTTGATCCAGGCGGCCCTCTTGTCGCGCCAGCCCGCGGTGGAGCGGGCGTGCAGATAGGCGGCGTAGACCACCCACGCGATGAACGACACCGTCTCCTTGGGATCCCACCCCCAGTAGCGGCCCCACGCCTCTTCGGCCCAGATCGCCCCGAAGATGACGCCGAAGCCGAACACCGGGAAGGCGAAGATCGTGGTGCGATAGGCGATGCGGTCGAGGGTCTGCGGATCGGGCAGGCGGTGCACGACGCGGGCGAGCACGCCGTCCGCTCCGGGGTCGCCGAACCGCGACATCTTCATCAGGAACAGGATGCTGGCCACACCGGCGACCAGGAACACCCCCGAGCCCAAACTCACCACCGAGACGTGGATGGGCAGCCAGTACGACTGCAGGGCGGGCATCACCGGCGCGGCGTTGGTGTACAGCCAGCGACCGGAGACCGTCAGCAGGATCAGTACCGGAACGAGCACGAACACCCACAGCGACCGGTACTGCGGGCGCCGCAACACCACCGCCGCGGCAACCAGGCCGCAGAAGCAGGTCAGGTTGATGAACTCGTACATGTTGCCCCACGGCACCCGCGAGGTGGCCAGGCCGCGCAGCACGATGCAGCCCAGCAGCAGGCCGATCCCGACATAGGTCAGCGCCAGGCCGGCGCCCCCGATGCGCTCGTCGACCGGGCGCTTGGGGGTGTCGGCGACGAGGCCCGGTGCGCCGCTGTCGGCGCCCACTCCGACCAGCTCGCGGGTCTCGGCCTTGCGGCTGCGGGTGTACGCCAGCTCGATCGCCAGCAACAGCAGCGCGCCCACCAGGACAAGCACCGATGAGGTGAACGCCCAGTCCGAATACCGCGCCAAGCCGATGTCGATCTGCTCGGAATTCATGTGACCTTCTCTCCTGCGGGCTGCGCCGACGTCGCATCGGGAAGGAGGCGCTGTGTCAGCCGCTCGAACTCGTCACCCCAGCCGGAGTTGTCGGTACGCGCCAGCCCGCCCAGCTCGACGGTTACCGTACCCGGACCTGCGGGGTTGATCCGAATCCAGACGCGGCGTCGGCGCACCACCAGCGACACCAGCAGGCCGGCCATCATCGTCAGCGCGAACACCAGCACCCACACCTGGGCCGGGTCGTGGGAGACCTGCACGTTGATGAACGGCACGGCGCCGTCGAACCGCACCACGGTGCCGTCGTCGAGGCGCGTCGACTCCCCCGCCCCCAGGTTGACCCGCGCCTTCTTGGTCAGCCGGCCCTGTTCGATGAGCCGCGGGTCGAGGGTGAACAGCGACTGCGGCCGACCCGTGTCAAGGCCGGTGTCGCCGCGGTAGATGTCGACGGCGACGGCGGGATCGTTGAGCGCGGGGAAGCTCGAGGACAGCAGCGTGCCGTGCAGCTGTTCGGTCGGCGCGAACAACCCCATGATCGCGAGCTGGTTGTCGCGGCGTTCGTCGGCGTCGGGGTAGGTGCCGCCGGGCGGATCGAACCGGTGCACGCCCGAAGACAGCAACGTCATCTGGTCATCCGGGCGCCACTGCAGCGTTTGGGTGCGCGTCTGCCCGTCGGGGAACGTCACGGTGAATGTCGGTGCGTAACCGTGGCCCTGCAGATAGATCCGGTCGCCGCCGACCCGCAGCGGATGGTTGACCTTCAGGTGGTAGGGCCGCCAGGTGCCGGATCGGAGGTCGGCGCCCGCTTGGTACTCGATGTCGGCGGCGAACGACGTCGCCTGCCCCGTCGGCAGATAGTCGGCTTGGAAGTCGTTGACACGTAGACAGATCGGGTTCAGCGAGGTGCCGTCGACGGTGTTGCCCGCGCGAAACGAGTCGAACGCCGCGGGCGAGGCCGAGCAGAATCCCGGGCCGCCGTCGGCGATCACGATGACGTTGCCCTCATAGCCGAACAACTTGCCCGCCGCGACCGCCACGAGCAGCCCGAGCAGCGAGAAGTGGAAGACGATGTTGCCGAACTCCCGCAGATAACCCTTCTCCGCTGAGATTTCCGTGATTTCGTCGTTGCGCCGAACGGCGGTGCGCCATCCGCGCAGTCGCGAAGTCACCGTCGCGGCGAGGGCTTCGGGCTCGGCCGCCGTCTCGATGCTGTGGTGTTTGGGCAGCCGGCTCAGGTTCCGCGGCGCGGCCACGGGGGTCGCCCGCATGCTGCGGAAGTGTTCGATCAACCGCGGGGTCAGGCAGCCGACTAGCGAGATGAACAGCAGGACGTAGATCGCGGTGAACCAGAAGCTGGAGAACACGTCGAAGGCCTGCAAGCGGTCCAGCCACGGCCCGATCGTCGGGTGTTCGGCGATGTACTCGTGGACCTTGGACTCGTTGAGGCTGCGCTGGGGCAACAGCGCGCCGGGGATCGCTGCGAGCGCCAGCAGGAACAGCAGCACCAGCGCGGTACCCATCGACGTCAGCGTGCGCCACGTGTTGCGTATCAGCGCGGCACTTCTGCGCGCGAACAGTCGCAAATTGCCCAGTTTTCGCGGGTTTTTCGGGCAATTTGCGTCTGGTCGCGCCGGGGTGGTGCTCATATCGGCAGCGTCACGTCACTGACGAACGCGTCGCGCACCCAGGACACGAAGTCGCTCCACACACCGGTCACCAGAGCGGCCCCGACCAGGATCAGCAATACCCCGCCGACGATCTGGATGGTGCGGGTGTGCTGTCGCAGCCACGCCAGCCCCTGCACGGCGCGCGCCGACCCGAATGCCAACAGCACGAACGGTATTCCCAGGCCCAGGCAGTAGGCGATGACGAGCGCGACGCCGCGGGCGACGTTGCTCCCGTCGGTCGCCGAGGCCACCGCGATCACCCCGGTCAGCGTCGGGCCGAGGCATGGTGTCCACCCGAGCGCGAACACCGCGCCCAGCAGCGGGGCGCCGCCGAGCGTGGAGATCTGCCGCGGGGTGAACCGCGCCTCGCGCTGCAGGACCGGGATGAACCCGACGAACACCAGCCCCATCACGATGGTCACCACGCCGCCGATGCGCTGCAGCAGAAGCTGATTGGTGATCAGTGACGTGGTCATCCCGAGGACCGCGACCGTGCCCAGCACGAACACGACCGTGAAACCGGCGACGAACAACGCGGCCGCACCCGCCACGCGCAGCCGCGTCGCCTTCGCCGAAGCAGCAGTGCGATTTGTGGAACGGGAACGGCGCTCACCGCCGCTAACACTCCACAAATCGCCGGGCGCATCGTCGGAAACGCCCACCACCGCGGCCAGATACGACAGGTAGCCCGGCACCAGCGGCACCACGCACGGCGAGGCGAACGACACCAGCCCGGCCAGCGCGCTGACCAGAAGCGCCAGCAGCACCGGGCCGCCCGCGATCAACTGGTCGACCCCCTCGAGGCTCATGTGCCGGCCTCTTTGTGCTCCGCCGCCCCGTCCTTTTCGCCTGCAAGGCGTTCCACGACCGGCTGCAGATCCTCGGCGAGAAGTTCGCGCAGGAACACCGCCGCGACGCGGTGCTCCCGGTCGAGCACCACAGTCGACGGGATGACCGTCGTCGGGTACCGGCCGCCGAACGCGATCATGGTCCGCATCGCGGGGTCGTAGATCGAGGGGAAGGTGATCTTCCGGTCGACGATGAAGTCGACCGCGGCCTGACGGTTGCTGTCGCGGACGTCGATGCCGAGAAATGCCACACCGAGGTGCCGCGTCTTGTCGTAAACCTGCTGCAGTTGGGTGATTTCGGTACGGCACGGTCCGCACCACTGTCCCCACACGTTGAGCACCACGACCTTGCCCGCGAAGTCGTCGAGGGAAATGGTTCTCGAAGGGTCCATCAGATCCGGACCGCTCAGCGGGCCGGGCCGGCCGCGGTCCTGCGGCGGATCGTAGAAGATGTCGGTCTGCCCGCCGGGCGCGACGAACTCGAAGGTGCCGCCCTGCGCGACCGCGTCGTCGCCGGTGGAGCAGCCAGCGAGCGCGACGATCGCCACGCACGCCAGAAGCAACCGCAGCTTCACTGCCCGGCCAACTCCGCGTAGCTCCAGCCGACGTAGGCGTCGCCGTGAAAGTAGAACGAGGTGAGCGAAGCCAGGTTGCACAGCCGTCGGGTCGGAAAGTGGTGCAGCGCATGACCGGTCATCGACCGGCGCAACGTCTCGACGGGCAGTTGGTGGCTCACGCACACCGCCTCGTGGCCCGCCGCCTTGGCCCTGGCGCGATGCACCGCGGCGGTCATCCGCTCGGCGATCTCGCTGTACGGCTCTCCCCAGGAAGGCGTCCGCGGGTTGCGCAGATGCCACCAGTTGCGGGGGTCGCGCAGCGCACCGTCGCCCGGCGAGACCCGTTGTCCCTGAAAGATGTTCAGCGACTCGATCAATCCGTCGTCGGTGTCGACCGACAACCCCAGGCCCGCCGCGATGGGACCCGCGGTCTCCTGTGCCCGCTCCAACGGCGAGGCCACCACATACACGATGTCGCGCGACGACAGCCAGTCGGCGACCGCCTGCGCCTGCGCCCGGCCCCGCTCGGAGAGGTGATAGTCCGGCAGGCGGCCGTACAGGATCTTGTCGGGGTTGTGCACCTCGCCGTGCCGCATCACGTGCACCACGGTCTTCACGTCCTCGGTGCTCGTCATGCCGGTCTCTCGGCTTCCGCCGCGGCTCGCGCGGCGCCCGGCAGGGCTGCGGCGATCCGGTCGAACGCGTCGTCGTCCAAAGCCGTTGAGACGAACCAAGTCTCGAACGCACTCGGCGGCGGGTACACGCCGGCATCGAGCAGCGCGTGGAAGAACGCCGGGAAGCGCCATGTCTCGGAGGCCCGCGCCGATGCGAAGTCGGTCACCGCCGCGTCGGTGAAGAAGACGCTGAACATGTTGCCGGCGCGGGGAACCCGGTGCGCCACGCCGGCTTCGGTCAAGGCGCGGCTCAGCAGCTCGGTCAGGCGGTCGGCGTTGGCGTCGAGTTGGGCGTAGGTGGCGTCGTCGGCGGCGCGCAGCGTGGCCAGGCCCGCCGCCATCGCGACCGGGTTTCCCGACAGGGTGCCCGCCTGATACACCGGCCCCAGTGGGGCCAGCCGATCCATCACCTCGGCTCGGCCACCGAACGCGGCCGCCGGCAGTCCGCCGCTCATCACCTTGCCGAAGGTGAACAGGTCGGCGTCGACGGGATCGACGCCGTACCAGCCCGACCGGCTGACGCGGAACCCCGTCATGACCTCGTCGACGATCAGCAAGGCGCCATGTTCGGCGGTGATCCGGCGCAGCGCGGCGTTGAAGCCGGGCAGCGGCGGGACGGTGCCCATGTTGCCGGGGCTGGCCTCGGTGATCACGCACGCGATCTCGTCGCCGAAGCGGGCGAAGATCTCCTCCACCGCCGCGACGTTGTTGTACGGCAGCACGATCGTGTCGGCGGCCGCGGCGCCCGTCACCCCCGGCGACGACGGCAGCCCGAGCGTGGCGACGCCGGAGCCCGCGTCGGCCAACAGCGCGTCGCTGTGGCCGTGGTAGCAGCCGGAGAACTTCACGATCTTGGCCCGGCCCGTGTAGCCGCGGGCCAACCGGATCGCGCTCATCGTGGACTCGGTGCCGGAGTTCACCAGCCGCAGCCGCTCGACCGGTGCGACCCGGCCGATGATCTCGGCGGCCAGTTCCGACTCCGAGGGGGTGGGGGCGCCGAACGACAAGCCGTCGGACACCACTCGCTGCACCGCCGCGACCACATCCGGATGCGCATGGCCGAGGATCATCGGCCCCCACGAGCAGACCAGGTCGACGTAGCGGTTGCCGTCGGCGTCGGTCAGCCAGCAGCCACTGGCCGAGGTGATGAACCGGGGGGTGCCGCCGACCGCGGTGAACGCCCGCACCGGGGAGTTGACCCCGCCGGGGATGAGGGCGCACGCGTCGGCGAAGAGCTTCGCGGAGACGTCGGTGCTCGACATGGCCACCAGTGTCCCAGCAGGCTCGAAACCGTCAACTACAGGGTGTAGTGGCTCAACCGGGAGTGAGCGCGAAGGTGGGGTGATCGACATCAGACGGCAGCTGCTTCCAGTAGGCCTCGACGACCTTGCCCGCGAGCGGCCGGTAGGCGGCGATGATCGGCCCGCGCTTGTCGACCGGCACCTCCGTGGCAACATACGCCACGTCGCCGAGCTTGACGTGGGGATCGGCGCGGACGTTCTTCACCCACTCGGCCTCGCCTCGGGTGGAGACCAGATACTTGACGCCGTCGACCTCGGGGACCACCACGGGGATCTGTTGCGGCTGCTTGCTGACGCGCTTGGTCACGGTCAGTGTCTGGCTGTTGCCGACTCCGGTCGCCATCGCGATCTTGTTGAAGATCTTGCGCACGAACCACGGAGGCTTGAGGTAGGCCATGGCGTCGAGTTTGATGGCCGTATGCAGCTGCCGCAATGGCTGGCCCGGTTCAACCGGCATGTGACCAATCCGATCCAGCGGCTGTGGGCCGGCTGGGCGCCGACCTTCGGCATCCTCGAACACGTCGGCCGCAGATCGGGCACGCCGTATCGCACCCCGTTGACGGTCTTTCCCACGGAGGATGGCGTGGCCATCCTGCTCACGTACGGACCCGACCGCGACTGGCTGAAGAACGTCACCGCCGCCGGCGGCGCGCGGATGAAGCGCTACGGCAAGACCTTCGAGCTGCGCGCGCCACGCGTGATGCCCAAGGCCGAGGCGGCGCCGTCGGTGACGGGTTTCTGGCGGCCCATCTTCGCCCGACTGCCCTTCGAACAGGCCGTGCTGCTGACGCGGGTGTAGCTCGACTACGTCGACGCCTCGTCCGACAGCCGGAACTCGCTCAAGATCTCGTCGATGAACCCGCCGGCTTCGAGCCCGGCGGATTCGACGTCGCCCGCCGCGATTGCCTCGACCAGGCGGCCGTGATCAATCACGGCCGTGGCCGGTTCCTCGGCTGCGGTCGCGACACTGGCCATGACCACGTCGGTGAGCCCGCGATACAGCTCGATCAGCACGACATTGTGGGAACTGCGCACCACGGCGACGTGGAACTCGGTGTCCGCACGGGCGAAGGCCTCGGGCTCCTCGGACGGGGAAATCTGGTCCCGACGTTTCAGCAGGGCCCGCAAGTCGTCGACGTCCGCCGCGGTTCGGGCCCGGGCGGCCAGCCGCGCCCCCTCCACTTCAAGACAGCGCCTCACCTGTAGCACTTCGCGCAACTCGGTTCCACAGAGTCGGCGTAGAGCGCCCGATACCTCACTGGTCGCCCGGACGTACGTCCCGTCACCTTGGCGGACCTCCAGCAAGCCGCTGTGCGCCAACGCCCGAACCGCCTCCCGCACGGTGTTGCGCCCCACGCCGAGCGCTCCCGCGAGTTCCGGCTCGGCGGGGATGCGGGAGTTCACCGGCCATGCGCCCGACTCCACGGAGGCACGCAGTTGCTCAATGGCCTGATCGACCAGGCCGGTCCTGCGGGTGGTAGCGAGCGTCACACATTCTCCATTTCATCCGATCATCGGATGTATGAGACTCTACAACATGTGACTTCCACCGGGCTCGGCGGCGCCGTCGACAAGATCAGGCAGGACGCCGACGCCCCTTGCCGCAACGAGATAGACCGGCCCCCGCTGCTGGCCGGTCGGTTCCTGCTCGTCGTTGCGGTCGTTCTCACCGCACTCAACCTGCGGCCGGCGATCACCAGCATCGGGCCGTTGCTGGGACCGATGCGCACCTCGCTGGACGCCTCGGCCACCTGGGCAGGCGTGCTGACCACGCTGCCCGGGCTGTGCTTCGCGGGTGCAGGACTGGCCGCGCCGGCGCTGGCCCGCCGGTTCGGTCTGGGGCCCGGAATCGCCGGCGCGATGGCGACGCTGGTTGTCGGGCTCGTCGTTCGCCCGCTCGACGGGGCGTTCGTGGTGATCGGCGGGACGCTCGTCGCCACGGCGGGCATCGCGCTCATCAACGTGCTGATCCCGGTGGTCATCAAGGACGCCTTCCCGGCCCAGATCGGCGTGATGACCGGTATCTACACCGCCGCGCTGCAAGGCGGCGGCGCGCTGGGCGCGGCGGTCACGCCGATGCTCGAGCAGGTGTTCGGCGGGTGGCGGCAGGCGCTGGGCGGCTGGGCGTTGCTCGCGGCGCTGGCGTTGGCCGCCTGGCTGCTCGGCGGCAGGGATCTCGGTAGGACCGACCTCGGCGCCACCGTCGAACCACGAGACCGCCCGATGATGCGCAGCGGCCTGGCCTGGATGGTGACGTTGTTCTTCGGTTGTCAGGCCTGCCTGGCGTACATCGCGATGGGGTGGCTGCCCGAAGTTCTGATCGACAGTGGCCTGACGCCGACGCAGGCCGGCCTGCTCAGCGGGCTGGTGTCACTCATCGGCGTGCCGATCGCGCTGTTCGGCTCGCCGCTGGCGGCCCGCGCGACGAGTCAGGGTCCGTGGGTCCTCGCCCTGGGCGTGACGGGGCTGACCGGCGTGCTGGGCCTGATGCTGGCACCGGCGGCCGCTCCCCTGTTGTGGAGTGCCCTGTTCGGAATTGGGTTGGGCGCCTTCTCACTTGCGTTGACCATCATCGCGCTACGGGCGCGAAACTCGGCAGATACCGCCCGGTTGTCCGGCATGGCGCAGGGCATCGGGTATCTGCTGGCCGGGATCGGTCCCTTTCTGTTCGGCCTGCTGCACGACGCGACGGGCGGTTGGACCGTGCCATGGGCGTTGGTGCTGGCCGTCTACGTGATCCAGATCGGTGCCGGGATGGTGGCGGGCCGCAACCGCTACGTCTGAGAAGACGCGCGGCTGTCGCCGCCGCCGGGGCGGCGGTCCGGTCCCTTTTCTGGCCCAATTGCACGGCGACTGGCCTTTATTTTTTTCTCGGGTATGGTCGCGCATTGATGCGGGGTGCCAGCGAAAGGAGAAGTTGTGGCTGGTAAGTCTCAAAGTAAGGAACTCAAAAAGCCGTCGATGACTCTCAAGGAACGCCGCGCGGCCAAGCGGGAAAAGACCGCCGAGGAGACGATTGCGCGCCGCAAGCGGGCAAGCCGCTAGTAAACCGAGCGGACCGCTTCGACTGCGGTATCGCAGTTTCTGTGATCCGGCCGCGGCATTCGCATTTTTTGCGATCCGCAATTTTCACGACACCTGCCCAACAAACTGCTGAAGTGGAAAAGGCGCGTGCGCGAAATTGTGAAAAGACGGAAAAAGCACGTTACGGGTCGAGAAATCGACCATTCAGAAGTGTGGGATTCGAAGGATGACACAGTGTCTTTTGAAGACGATCAGATATTGGCGTGCGGATGACCGCGACGAGCGTTGACCACGCAGACACGGGGGCGGGGCGTCGGGGCGCGCCCGCGGCGGCGACGAAGGCGGAGTCCACGAAGACCGGCAGACCTTCCGGTGCGGCGGGCACGAGGGTGCTGGTGCGACTGCTGGACGACTTGGCCGATGCGCCACCGCCGGCGGATCGAAGCACCGCATACCACAACGGCTACACGGCGGGCATTCGATTCGCACGTATCTGTGTGCTCGACGAGATCGCCTTGGCGTCAGGGAGTTTCGCGAAGTCATCGCATACCCGCGGGCGTCGGCGAGACCGGGAACGCGTACGCGCCGGCGTGGCCCTCGGCACGATAGCCGCGAGACTGTCACGGGATGCCGTGCCGGGCGCCGAAGACGACGCTGCGGGCCGTCGGGACGCCATTTCGCTTGCGTTGCGGCTGATTTCCGAGTACGAGCGAGAAATAAACCAGGAGACCGGCGGCGTCTAGGTGAGCGCTTCACACGAGTAGTGAGGTTGTGTTGGCGGTTCAGGTATCCGGCGATGCGCCGGTGACGATTTACGGCCGGCTTCCGGGCGTTGCGGAAGCGATTGCTGCGGCATACCGAAGTCACGGAATTGCGGTGTGCCACGGCCGCCCACCGTGCGGACGGCCGACGGCTTCGCGCTGGACTGGCACTGTCGCCTGGCCAGCCTCGGCGGCGGGGTCCGACGACGAGCCGCTCGAGGCAGCGATCCTCATCCTCGATGCGGACGCCGTCGAATCGCTGTTCGGTGACGGCCATTCCCGGCCGCCGCGCAGGCGTCTGCGGGCGTGTGAGAGCGACTGCAGCCAGTTGGGGCTCGCGGCGGTCGCCACCCGGGGCGCACGCCGGGTCCTGGTGGTCTGCGACGTGCGTCGGTTGTCGTTCGGCCAGAGGATGCGCGCCCGCCGGTGGGTTCGGAACCTGGCGCACCGAATCGCCTACGAAAGCTCCATCAACGGATTCGATGAGCTTGCCACGGCGTTGGCCGAGATCGGCACCGATGAGGAAGTCGCCTTCGCCGCTGCTGCCGCCGTCGATTGGCACCGTCGGGAACAACTCAGTAGCGCCGCACAGCCAGAGCGCCTCCCCCTCTCCGGTGCCGACCGACACGCCTCGACTGCACTGTGCGACGTCAGTCGCGCGGGCGCACACGGGCCCGGATCGGTCCCTTCGCGACGGTGGTGAACGGCACCTCGCACTCGAAAGTGCCATCGACCGAGCGGATCTCCATCGCGCGTACGATCGTGGCCAGCGCCAGCGTCGTCTCCAGTCGCGCGAAATGCTCGCCGATGCAGGGACGGCCGCCGGCGAGGAACGGCAGAAACTGCCAGCGGTTGCGGTTCTTGACGTTCTCGGGACTGAACCGCTCGGGGTCGAACGTCATCGGATCGGGCCACAACGCCGGATCGTGGTGCAGCCCATACAGTCCCAGGGCCACCAGCGTCCCAGCTTCGACACGGTAGCCGTCGACCACGATGTCACGGGTCGCCTGCCGGGCCACGCCCGCGGCCGGGGGGCACAACCGCAGCGCTTCGTGGAGCACCTGCACGGTGTAGCCGAGTCGGGGGACATCCTCGGGGGTCAGCGGCCGATCACCGATGGCGGCGGCTTCCGCGGCGACGCGGGCCTGGATGTCGGGATGATGTCCGAGCACCCACAGCGAGTACGTCAACGCGGTCGACGTGGTGTCGTGTCCGGCGAGCATGAAGATCAGCAGGTCGTTCGAGATGTCGTCATCGGAGATCGGCAGGCCGGTCTCCGGATCTCTCGCAGCCATCAACGCCCGCACGAGCGGGGCGTCGCGCGTCGGGTCGGTGCGACACGCACGCACCATCTCGTCGGTGATGTCCTTCATCTCGGCGACCGCCCTGCGGGTCCGCCGGCGCGCCGGCGTCGGCAGCCAACGTGGTGCGCGCACCGGACGCAGCGCACGGTCCGCGGTGTAGGACGACGCGACGTGCATACACCGGGCGATGGTGTCGGCGCGCTCGTTGAGGTCTACGCCCAGCACCGACCGGCCCAACGACTGCATGGCCACCCGACGGCACTCGACGTCGAGGTCCACGTCGCCGCCGTCGGGCCAGCGGTCGACGAAAGCCTGTGCCGCCCCGGACATATGGCCACCGAAGTTGCGGACGTTCTGCTTGGTGAACACCGGCTGCAGCGCACGTTTGCGCGGGCGCCACAGGTCGTTGGGCAGCACGAACAGGCTGTCGCCCGCCATGTTGCGGACCTCGTCGTGATAGATGCACCGGTCTGAGGAGGCATCGGAGCGTCCCAGCACGTCGCGCATCCCGTTCGGCGACATCACCGCAACGATCGGCGGATACAACTTCCTCGGTGCGAACTGGATGCGCGTGAGGGGACCGCCGGCGGCACGAATCACTTCCTGTCCGGTGTCGAGCCTGCGCACAAGTTTCAGCAGCTGCCAGACCGGCAGTGGGTTCTTCGGCACCAGCGGCAACGCCCGGGCGTCGATCGTGCTGGTCATGTCGAGGACCAGGTCAGCGGTGCCCCTTCGCCTTTCGTCATCACGGTGCCGGGCATCACCCTGATGCGGTAGGGGGTCAACCGCAGCGCCGCGAACTCGTCGGAGGTCGGCCCGTCCTGCCACATCGGGACGATCCTCGGGTCGTAGCCCACCGGCTCGGGACCGTTCGCGAACTTGTCCCACACCGCGGTCCGCGTCTCGTCGTCGACGTACCACTCGACCAGGCACTCGGCGCTGCAGGTGTCGTGGTTGGTGCTCCAGTAGCTCACCGAAACCTCGGGGTGCACGGCGAGATGGTCCTTCTTGATGGGGGTCGGCACGGTGGCGATCCAGCCGAGCAGGTCGGTGCCGTCCCACTCCCATATCGGGTGCAGGATGCGGGTGCGGGGACGACCGTTGGCGTCGACGGTGGCCACCGAGGCCCACACGATCGAATGCGCCATCTCGACGAAGACGGGCGCGATCTGTTCGAGAGTGGTCACGGTTGCCTAGCGTAGGCAGCGCTACGGGTCGACCGAGACACCGAGTTCCACCTCTACGAGATGGTGGTCCCGACGCAGAGTCAGTTACCGGTGCTCTCGGCGCCTTGGCCGCCTGCGGATTCCTCGCTGAATTTCGGGTTGCCCTCGTCGTCGAGCCAGTCGTTGACGGCGGTACCCGCGACCGCCCCGCCGCTGCCCGGCATCTTGGTGGTCGGCCGGTCCTCCTCGTAGGCCTTGTACATCTCTTTGGCCTTCTCACGATGCTCGTCGGTGACGTCGGGCTTCTCGGTCGGCGGCGGTGTCTCCTGCTCGCTGGTGACCTGGTGGTGTTCGTCGGTTTCCGGTTCGGCTTTCCGCTGTTCGTCGGTGAGCCGATCGTCATCCTGCTGCTTGTCGTCGGTGCTCATGGCATATATCTGCCCGAACGTGTGATCCACCAAACAGAGGCGGGCTAACCAGTCGGCGCGGTGCGCAGCGCCGGCGGCAGGCTCGGCAGGAAGTGCCGGCGGGCGAAGGTGCGGATGTCGTCGGCGGACTCCAGCGGCTGGGTACTGGGCAGCAGCAGCACCATCGCCGCGTACCGCAAGGTGATGTCGGCCAGCTCCTCGATCGCCTGCTCGCCGATCCGCTCGGTGAACCCGGCTCCGAAGATGGTCCGCAACGCCGCGGCCATCCGGGCGATCGCCGCCCCGTAATGCGTACGCGTGAGCTCGAGCAGCAGTGCCGGCTCATCGGTCAGCATTCGGTACAGCACCCGGTGGCGGCGGAACTTCAGGATCGAGAGCGTGAATGCCTCGACGTAGTGATTCGACTGCGGCCCAACTCGTTTGACCTCGTCGGCGATGTCGGCGAACAGCGCGATGTTCTCGCGCTCGATCACTGCGGCGACGAGTTCGTTGCGGTTGGCGAATCGCCGGTAGATGGTGGTGCGGCTGACCCCGGCGCGACGGGCGACATCATCGAGTGCGACCCGGCGCACGCCGTGCCGCTCGAACTCGATGACGGCGGCGTCGAGGATGGCTTCCGTCGTGGGCGACGAATCAGGCCCCGTCGTGGGCGACGAATCAGGCCCCGTCGTGGGCGACGAATCAGGGCCCGTCGCGGGCGACGAATCAGGGCCCGTCGCGGGCTCACGCCCGGGCATAGCCCTTTTGCGCATAGCCGTTGTAGCGCACAGACATTGGCAGACGGTCCCACACCGAGTTGACCGGCCGCGACCGACACACCGCGGCGAAGCGCTGGTACCGCCGCTCCTGGCGGTCACTCCACGGCAGCTCGAGCAGCGCGCGGGCGCGTGGCGGCAGACCGCCGGTGGTCAGGAACGCCGCCAACGGGTTGAACACCGGGGCGATCAGCCGCCACGCCCACCGCGGAACGCCTTTCGGGCAGGGCAAACCCTTCGTCACGTAGCCGACTCCGTACCGTGCGGTCCGGTGAGCGACGACGATCTCGTCGAGCATGCGGTCCCAGTAGCGCTCGAATTCGTCGTAGGTGGCAGGCATCGGCCGGTCGCTCACGCCATAGCGGCGGTACCACGTCTTCGACTCGAGGTAGATCTGTTCCTTGTCCTCACGGCTCAACCGCTTGACGAAGGTGTCGGCGAAGTACAGCACCTGATCGACGAACGTCGCGTGCGCCCAGAAGTAGGTGTCCGGGTCTAACGCGTGATAGCGCTTGCCGTCCGGCATTTCACCTTTGATCTCGGTGTGGAAGTCGCGCACCTGGGTGCCGGGATGATCGTCGTCGGAGCCGTAGACGGTGTTGAAGATCGGCGGCAGGGAGCGCTTCACCCGGGCGGCGGTGTCGTCGAAGAACACCGAGTGGTCGAGCACGCCCTGGCCGAGTTCGGCGAGCATGTTCTGCAGCACCGCAGGCCGTGGCCCGATCAGGTACATCCGGTTGTCCCCGAAGTAGCGCCACACCAGCGACTGCGGCCCCAGCGGCAGGGCGTCGTCCACGCTGTCGTCTTTTTCCACCAACTCGGTCATTGGCACAGTGTTACAAATTCTGCACTTTGTACCAAGTGGATGTGAGCGACCTCTCACCAACCGCGAGCGGCCTCTTTCTACGCGGTGCAGCGGGCGTGTCGCCGTGCAGACGCGGTCACCCGCGGGCGGGAGGAGGGCGGCGGCGGCGGAACCGTGCCACCGCGAGCACCGCCAGCACGCCCGCGACCGTCGCCAACACCAGCGCCAGCCCCAGCAGGGGCGCGCTGTACTCCACCGACGTCGTCGGGGGTTCGCCTTCGAGCACCGGCGCCACCATGACCGTGGTGGTGGCCGCCAGCCAGCTCAGCACGCTGCCGACCGCCGCGGCGAGGGCCAGCATCAGCTCCAGCGTTGCCCGTACGGTCATGCCGGTGGGATGCGCTCTTCGATCAGCTGAGTCAGCGCCTCCCGCAGCCGCTGGTGCTTGCGCGCCCACGCCTGCGCGGTGCGGTCGTTGGTCAGCTTGAGCCCGATGCCGGTGCGGCCACGCGGAACGCCGGTGAGCTCGCCGAGCGCCCGTGCCGCCTGCCACTTCGGCGTCTCGCTGCCGGTCGCTTCGGGGTAGACGCGGACGATCTCGTCGGTGCGGATGCGTTCGGTGCCCTGCCGCAGGGTCTCCGGCGTCAGCTCGACCGAGGTGTGGATGCGCGCGGCCTTGACCTGGATCCCGAGGAAGCCGCTGACGAGCACGAGGAACACGCCGGGCATCAGCACCTGGAAGCCGTAGCCGGCGGACGCCTGGATCAACCCCATGGCGATCGCCGCCGCGGGCCCTGCCGCCACCCACCACCAGCTGGCTCCCTGCTCGTAGAACAGCACTTGGGGTCGGACCTGGTTGTCGGTCACGTCGGTTCCTCTTGCTTCGCCGCACCCGGCCGGGTGACGAGGATCGCCCCGGCGATCAGCGGCAGGACCGCGATCAGGGTCACGATGTGCACGATGCCCCGCGCCGAGAGCAGCACGACGAACACGACGATCGTCAACGACAGCGCGACACCCGCCCTGCGGAACCGGACATCACCGGTGCGGATCCGGCCGGCAAGGAATGCCATACCGGCGCCGGCGGCGACCGTGAGCATGCCCGCGCCGCGGAACAGGGCCGGCAGGTTCACCGAGGCGGCGATCAACCCGCCGACCATCAACATCACCGAGGCGACGACCCAGCACCAGAAGGCGGCGGTGACGACGCGGGTTCGCGGCGCGGGAGCGGTCATGGTCGGGTCAGCCTAACCCGTCACCGCGTGAAGTAATCTGTGGCGTCTTTGCGGTGCAAGAGATATGCGCCCCCGAGGATCAGCACCGACCCGAGGATGGCGGTGACGGCGTAGGCGACCGCGGCGGCGGCCGGACGGTCAGAGTTGAACAGGCTGGTCGCCACATAGACGACCACCGCCAGACCGGCGCCGGTCAGCACGGTGCGGGCCCACCGGTAGCCGTGCCGCATCAGGATCTGGAAGGTCAGTACGACGGCCGCAAGGATCACCACGAAGGTCACCGAGACCACCAGCACCGGGACCGGCAGCTCGCGAGCGCGATCGGTGACCAGTAGGTCGACGACATGCCCGACGACCATCAGCGCAAGCGCCGCCACCCAGAGCCAGAAGCCGGTGTCGACGTCCTCCGGTCGGGCACCGGGCGCGGCGGGCGGTTCCGGGCTCACGCCAACCAACCGGCGACGTCGGCCGCCCAGTACGTCAACACGATGTCGGCGCCCGCCCGCCGGATACCCATGAGGGTCTCCAGCGCGACGGTCTGCAGGTCGATCCAACCGTTGGCGGCCGCGGCGCTGATCATCGAATACTCGCCGGACACCTGGTAGGCGGCCACCGGCACGGGCGAGAGGTCCGCGGCCGCACGCACGACGTCGAGATATCCCATCGCGGGCTTGACCATCACGATGTCGGCGCCCTCGTCGATGTCGAGTTCGACCTCGTGCAGTGCTTCCCGGGCGTTGCCCGGATTCTGTTGGTACGTACGGCGATCCCCGCGCAGGCTCGACCCCACCGCCTCCCGGAACGGGCCGTAGAAACCGGAGGCGAACTTCGCGGCGTAGGCCAGGATCACCGTGTCGGTGTGCCCCGCGGCGTCCAGGCCGTCCCGGATCGCTGCGACCTGGCCGTCCATCATGCCGCTCGGCCCGACCACGTGTGCACCCGAATCGGCTTGTGCCACAGCGAGTTCCACGTATCGTCGGTTGGTCAGGTCATTATCAACCCTGCCCGTCCCGTCCAAAATCCCGCAGTGGCCGTGGTCGGTGAACTCGTCGAGGCAGGTGTCGGCCATCAGCACCGTGTCGTCGCCGAGGTCCTTGGCGAGATCGCGCAGCGCGACGTTGAGAACGCCGTCCTCGGCCACCCCCGCAGACCCCGTTGGGTCCTTGTCCTCGTCGCGCGGCACGCCGAACAGCATCAGGCCGCCCACGCCCGCGGCCACGGCGTCGGCGGCGGCGCGACGCAGCGAGTCACGGGTGTGCTGCACGACACCGGGCATGGAACCGATTTCGCGTGGTTCATCGATGCCGTCGGCGACGAACATCGGCAGCACCAGTTGTCGTGGCTCCAAAGTGGTTTCGGCGACGAGTCGCCGCATCGCCGGCGTGGCGCGCAGCCTGCGCGGCCGATGCCTGGGAAAGCCCACTAGCGGCTCCTCGCGGTCAGCGACGCCGGCTCTTCTTACGCGGCGGCGGCAGTGCGCCCTCGGCGCGCAACCGGGCGGCGTGTTCGGCGAGCGCCTCCACCAGCGGCCCGACGGCCGCGACTTCGGGCTGCACATCCACCCGAAGGCCGAATTCGGCTGCGGTCTCGGCGGTTTTGGGCCCGATGCACGCGACGATGGTCCGCGCGTGCGGCTTGCCCGCGATGCCGACCAGGTTGCGAACCGTCGAGCTCGAGGTGAAGCAGACCGCGTCGAAGCCACCGGTCTTGATCATCTCGCGGGTGTGCGCGGGCGGCGGCGCGGCGCGCACCGTGCGGTAGGCCGTGACATCCTCGATCTCCCAACCACGTTCGCGCAGCCCCTCGGCCAGCGTCTCGGTGGCGATGTCGGCGCGCGGCAGCAGCACACGGTTCACCGGATCGAAAACGTCGTCGTACGGCGGGAACTCATCGAGCAAGCCGAGCGACGATTGTTCGCCGGCCGGCACCAGTTCGGGGTTGATGCCGAACGCCCGCACCCGGTCGGCGGTGGCCTGGCCGACGCAGGCGATCTTCACCCCGGAGAAGGCCCGCGCGTCGAGACCGAACTCGTTGAACTTCTCCCACACCGCGCGTACCGCATTGGTGGAGGTGAACACCACCCACTGGAACCGGCCGTCGACCAGACCCTTGACCGCGCGCTCCATCTGCGCCGGGCTGCGCGGCGGCTCTACCGCGATGGTGGGCACCTCGATGGGGAGCGCTCCGTGACCCACCAGCTTGTCGCTCATCTCGCCGGCCTGGTCCTTGGTGCGCGGCACCAGCACGGTCCAGCCGTACAGCGCACGGCTTTCCCACCAGTTCAGCTTGGCGCGGTTGGCCACGGTCTTGCCGATGGTCACGACCAGGGGGCCGGCCAAGGGGCCGGCCGGCTCGATGCCCGTCGGCTTGTCCAGCACCGCCTTGTCGAGCAGCCCGTCCAGTGTCGTCTCGACCGAACGCTGTTGGCATGTTGTGCCGCTGGCCGTCACCACCACGGGCGTGGTGGCGGTGAGCCCGTACTCGATCAGCGTGCGCGCCGCATCGGCCAGGTGGGTCGCCGTGGCGTGCAGGATCAGCGGTCCCGGTGCGGCGGCCAGCGCGGCCCAGTCGACGTGCGGGTCGCGAACGTCGGCCACGGTGTGGGCCGAGCCCAGCGGCAGGCCCGCGTACGTGGGTACCGCCGTGGTGTCCGGCAGGCCCGGCACGATCTCGAAGTTCAGGTGCGACTTCGCCAGCGCCGACACCTCGCTGATCACCGCGTCCACCGACAGTGGATCCCCGGCGACCAGCCGCACCACGTCGACACCCGTGCGGGCCTCGGCGATCAGCGTCTTGGCCACCTCGGCCGGATCGCCGACGGCCGACCGGATGTCGGGTCCGCCTGGGATCGTCGGCGCCTCATCGCCCCCGGCGTCGCCGTCGGCCGGCGCTGCCGCCGCGGGTTCGGGACCCGACGGGGGCGGCAGCTCGCTACCCACCAGGGCCAGCACCGCCTCCGGCACGTCGGGATCGGTGAACACCAGGGCGGCGTTGCCGAGCACGGTGCGGGCCCGCGTCGTCAGCAGTCCGGGGTCACCGGGACCCGAACCGACGAACGTGATGCGGCCCGGCTTCGGCTTGCGCCCCCGCCCGCTGGTCTGGCCTGTCATCTCAGTCACTCATCTCTCTGCTCTTCGCTCAACGCTCATCGCAGCTCTACTGCTTCAATCGGCGTCCGCCATGAGCTCGCGCGCCCCCAGGTCGAACAACTCCTCGGCCACCGAGAGCCCCAGCTCCCGGGCCCGGTCGGGAGTGCCGACGCCGGACGCGCGGATCACGTCGGATCCGTTCAGCGCCGCCACGCAGCCGCGCAGCGACACCTCTTCGAAGACGTTGCCGTCCTCATCGATGGACTCGACCACCTCAGCGATCGCGCCCACCGGTGCGGAACAACCCGCCTCCAGTCGGGCGAGCAGGGCCCGTTCAGCGGTGACTGCGGCGCGCGTGTCGGCGTCGTCCAACTCCGCCAGCAGCGCGGCGAGCTCGGTGTCGTCCGCGCGGCACTCGACCGCGAGCGCACCTTGAGCCGGCGCTGGCAACATCTGCACCGACTCGAGAGTCTCGGTGACATCGGCCAGCCGCCCGATGCGAGCCAGTCCCGCCCGTGCGACTACGATGCCGTCGAGATCACCGTTGCTAACCCTGTTCAACCTGGTATCCAGGTTGCCTCTTAGGGGGCGGATTTCCAAACCGAGACCCAGTGCTCTAAGCTGTGCGGCCCGCCGCGGGCTCGACGTGCCGATCAGCGAGCCGGCCGGCAACTCTCCGAGCACCAGTCCGTCACGGGCGACCAGCGCGTCGCGCGGGTCTTCGCGCGGGGGGCTTGCAGCGATGACGAAACGCGGGTCGGCCGCGGTCGGCAAATCCTTGAAGGAGTGCACGGCGGCGTCCACCCGGCCGTCATCGATGGCCTCCCGCAGAGCGGCGGTGAACACGCCCACGCCGATGTCGGCGATGGGGCCCTGGTTGCGGTCGCCCTCGGTGGAGATGGTGACGAGTTCTGCGGCGTGCCCGTTGGCAATCAGCGCATCCCGGACCGTACCGGCCTGGGTGGTCGCCAGCAGGCTGCCCCGGGTGCCTATCCGAATTACAGTCAAGCGTTACTCGGCCTTGTCGAAATCAGTTGGTATCAATGGCATTTCGGGGCCAGCGACGGCATCGACGGCCTGTTGGTCGAGCTCGAACAACTCGCGCAGCGCCTCGGCGTAGCTGTCGCCGCCGGGTGCGCTGGCCAGCTGTTTGACCCGCACGGTCGGGGCGTGCAGCAGCTTGTCGACCACCCGGCGCACGGTCTTGGCGACCTCGTCGCGGTGAGCCGCGTCCAGCCCGGGCAGCCGGTTGTCCAGCCTGAGCAGTTCGGCCTCGACCACGTCGGCGGCGCGCTGCCGCAACGCGGTGACGGTCGGGGTGACCTCGGCCATTCGCTGACCGGCCAGATAATTGGCGACCTCGGCGGCGACGATCGCGCGCGCGGCTTCGGCGTCGGAGGCGGCGGCGCGGGCCGACGGCTCACGCTGGATGCGCTCCATGTCCACCACGTAGACGCCGGGCAGCCCCGCCACCGCAGGATCGACGTCGCGGGGCATGCCGAGGTCGCAGATCACCAGCTGCTTGGGCTCTTGGCCGTGCGCCAGGCCGCGGTGCACGTCGGCCAGGGAGACGACGGGCCGCACCGCGCCGGTGCAGCTGACGACCACGTCGGCGTCGGTGAGCAGCGGCGGCAGATGGTCGAACGGGAAGGCATGGGCCTCGATGCCCAATTCGCGGACCTTCGCCGCGAGTCGCTTGGCCCGCGGCAGGCTGCGGTTCACGATGTGGATGCGATCGAGGCCGGCGCGGGTCAGATGCTTGGCGGCCAGCGAGCCCATCGCGCCCGCGCCGATCACCACCGCGGTGCGGCCGGCGAGCGAACCGAGCTTGCTTTCGGCCATGCCGAGCGCCACGGACACCACCGAGGCGCCGGCGGCGTCGATCCCGGTCTCCGTGTGCACCCGCTTGCCGACCGACAACGCCCGCTGCGACAGCTCGTGCAGCGTGCGGCCCACGGTGTGGTTGGCCTCGGCGGCCGCATAGGCGCGGCGCACCTGGCCGAGCACCTGCTGTTCTCCGATGACGGCGGAGTCCAGCCCGGAGGCGACGGCGAACAGGTGCTCGACGGCGGCTTCGGCGTAGCGCACGTAGGCGTATTTGGTGAGGTCGCCCAGGCCCATACCGGAGTGCTCGGAGAGCACCTGGCCGATGACCGACAAACCGCCGTGGAACGCCTCGACGACGGCGTAGACCTCGACCCGGTTGCAGGTGGACAGCACCATCGCCTCGGTGACGAGGGAGGACTGCAGCACCTTGTCGACGATCTTTGCCTGATCGGATTCATCGGTGCTGAGTTGTTCGAGCACCGACACCGGCGCGCTGCGGTGCGAAACCCCGAAAAGCAGCACGCTCACGGCTTAATCACCACGTCATCCACGGTAGTCGGTGAACAGTTAGGTGACCAAATTCCTGCCGGAGGCCGCAGTCACTTCGCCAGGTCGGCACGCAGCCGAGGCTCATCGACCTCCCAGTAACTGTGCTCGGCGCCGTCGAGCAGCACCACCGGCAAACGATCGCCGAACTCCGCCCGTCGCGCGGGTTCGCCCGCCGCGGCTGCGGCGTCGACATCGGTGATGACCAGCGTGAAACCCAGTTCATCCGCCAGCACGGTGAGCTGGTCGGCGACCCGTCGGCAGATCGTGCAGCCGTCGCGCGTCAGCAACTCCACCTGCCGGTCCACTCGACAAGTATCCCGCCACCGTGACTTAGGGTTGAAACGTGTCTGAGTCCGGTCGCGTCGAAGGCGAGCAGTTGGCGGGACCAGCCTCTGCCGCCGATCAGCAGCGTGCCGGTGAGGCGAGCGCCGAGCAGGCCGTCACCGGTCTGGTTCTCGAGGAGCCCACCACCCCGTCGCCACCGCCGCCCGACCTGACCGCGGCAGCGTTCTTCGACGTCGACAACACGCTGGTGCAGGGCTCGTCGCTGATCCACTTCGCCCGCGGGCTGGCCGCTCGCAAGTACTTCACCTACGGCGACGTCGCGAAGTTCCTCTACGCACAGGCCAAGTTCCAGCTGACCGGACGGGAGAACAGCGACGACGTGGCCGCCGGCCGTCGTAAGGCGCTGGCTTTCATCGAAGGCCGGTCGACGGCCGAGCTGATGGCCGTCGGCGAGGAGATCTACGACGAGATCATCGCCGACAAGATCTGGCCTGGCACCCGCTCGCTGGCGCAGATGCATCTCGATGCCGGCCAACAGGTGTGGCTGGTCACGGCGACGCCGTACGAACTTGCCGCGACGATCGCCAAGCGGCTGGGCCTGACCGGGGCGTTGGGCACCGTCGCGGAGTCCGTCGACGGGGTGTTCACCGGGCGCCTGGTCGGCGACATCCTGCACGGGACGGGCAAAGCCCATGCGGTGCGGTCACTGGCCATCCGCGAAGGGCTCAACCTGCGTCGCTGCACTGCCTACTCGGACAGCTTCAACGACGTGCCGATGCTGTCGCTGGTCGGCACCGCGGTGGCGATCAATCCCGACGCGGACCTGCGCGACCTCGCCCGGGAGCGGGGCTGGGAGATTCGCGACTTCCGCACCGCCCGCAAGGCCGCGCGCATCGGCGTGCCGTCGGCGCTGGCACTGGGCGCGGCGGGTGGGGCGTTGGCCGCCGTCGTCTCCCGTCGCCAGGACGGCCGCTGAACCGCTGATAGGCTCGCGCCGCTGACTCCGACCAGAAGAGACCGTGTATGGCCATCGCAGAGAACATCATCGGCACTCATTACCGCTACCCCGATTACTTCGAGGTCGACCGGGAAAAGATCCGGGAGTTCGCGCGCGCGGTCAAGGACGAGCACCCGGCCCACTTCAGCGAAGAGGCCGCCAAGGAATGCGGTTACGACTCGTTGATAGCGCCGTTGACGTTCCTCGCGGTCGCCGGTCGCCGCGTCCAGCTCGAGATCTTCAACCAGTTCGACGTGCCGATCAACATGGAGCGGGTGCTGCACCGTGACCAGAAGATCACCTTCCACCGCCCGATCGTGGCCGGCGACAAACTGTTCTTCGATTCCTACCTCGACTCGGTGACCGAATCACACGGGGCCGTCGTCACCGAGGTCCGCGGCGAGGTCACCGACGCCGACGGCAACCCGGTCCTGACGAGCGTCGTCACCGTGATGGGCGAGGCGCAATCCGACACCGAGGCCGACGAGGTGAGCGAGCGCATCGCCGCCGCC
Organism: Mycobacterium sp. IS-3022; assembly: GCF_001500065.1. GTDB lineage: Bacteria > Actinomycetota > Actinomycetes > Mycobacteriales > Mycobacteriaceae > Mycobacterium. The sequence continues at coordinate 92,992 of NZ_LQIN01000034.1, read as the reverse complement.
CGCGATGAGGCGATCGCGAAAATGATTGCCAAGCAAACTAGTTCGGGTAGCTAGCCTCTAGCGCGAGCAGTCGCGAAGTGCCCCTTAAGAGGCCCGTTCGGGGGCAGTTTGCGCCTGCTCGCGGAGGAACGCTCAGCCGGAGACTCAGCCGAGGAACGTGTTGCGGCGCTGCGCGAGCAGTTGGTACAGCGTCTGCTGGATGGTCTCGCGCACCTGGTCGGTGAGCTCGAACGTGATCATCGGGTCCTCGGCGGCCGACTCGTCGTAATCGGCCGTCTCGATCGGCTCGCCGAACTGGATGTGCCACTTCGACGGCAGCGGGACCATCCCTGCCGGGCCTGCGAGCGGGAAGAACGGCGTGATCGGGAAGTACGGCAGCCCCAGCAGCCGGGCCAGCAGCTTGACGTCGCCGATCATCGGATAGATCTCCTCGGAGCCGACGATCGAGCACGGCACGATGGGCGCCTTGGTGCGCAGCGCGGCCGAGACGAAGCCGCCGCGACCGAAGCGCTGCAGCTTGTAGCGGTCCTTGAAGTGCTTGCCCAGGCCCTTGTAGCCCTCCGGGAAAACCGCGGTCAGCTCACCGGCGGCCAGCAGGCGGTGCGCATCGGCGGTGCAGGCCATGGTGTGGCCGGCCTTACGCGCGGCCTGACCGACCATCGGCAGGTCGAAAACCATGTCGGCGGCAAGCAGGCGCAGGTCGCGGTGTGCCGGGTGGTGGTCGTGCACCGCCACCGACGCCATCAACCCGTCGAACGGCAGCACCCCGGCGTGGTTGGCAACCACCAGCGCGGCACCCGTCTCGGGCAGATGCTCGACACCGCTGACCTCGACGCGGAACCACGACTTGAAGAACACTCTCAGCAAAGGCAAAAAGATTGCGTTGTTGAGGTGGGCGTCGAATCCGAATTCGTCGACGACGTAATCGCCCATCATCCGCTTGCGGACGAATTCGGCGACCGCCCCTATTCGCTTGGCGAGTTCGGTGGGCGTCTCGTCGACGGTCGGGACGCCGGCGGCGCCAGCCCTGCGGTCGTCGATCTCACGGACGACGGCGGCGATGTCCTCAGCGGAGGCGCGACCGAGCGGATCCGAGGTCTGCGAGGGATGTCGGCGAGAGCCCTGCGTGCGCGCGGCGTTGCGCCGCTGCGCCGCTGCACGGCCCGAATTCGCGTGCAGCGGAATGACTTTCGCCTTGGACTCGCCCGCCACTGTCGTTACCTTCTCCCCACCCGATCAGTTGATGAGCCTAGCGCCCCCACCGCTGCGCCGCAGCGACGGCGCGACTCTCCATTGAGCGTACCCACCGAGGGTCGACGATCGGAGTCAATCCGCGGCCTCGGACGTAATCGTCGAAGGCTTCCACGGTGGTCCACTTTGGGTTGTAGCCGAGTTCGTTTCGCATTCGCGATGTGTCCATAACACGGCCGTAACTCAGGTAGTCCAATTGCTCGCGATCGAGTTCAGTGTAGCGAGTCGCGCGCCTCAGCGAATCCACTGCCCACAGCGCCGATCGAGGCACGGGAAGCGGGATTCGGCCGGCCCGCCGGATCGCCTGGCTCATCATGATGATGCCGGACGCCCCGATGTTGTAGGTGCCCGACTTGCCCGCCATCGTCGCGCGCTCGAGCGCCCCGAGCGCGTCCTGCTCGTGCAGCAGCTGTAACCGGGCGTCGTGCCCGACGACGGTCGGCACCACCGGACCGGCGAGGTAGCGCGACAACGCGGTGTCCATCGCGGGACCGATCATGTTGGCCAGCCGCAGGATGGTGACCGCGATGTCCGGCCGGCGCCGCCCCAGCCCGCGCGCGTAACCCTCGATGTCGATGCTGTCGCGGGCGAATCCTTCGCCCGGGGGACGTCGAGCGCTGCTGTCCTCGGTGAACAGCACCGGGTCGCGTGAGCTCGAGCCGTACACCTCCGAAGTGGACTTGAGTACGACGCGTTGCACCGACGGTGCCTTCTGGCAGGCCGCGAACAACTGGATCGCGCCCATCACGTTGAGCTCCTTCAGCGCCGCGCGCCCACCGGAGCGGGGCGCGTAGGACGCCGCGGCGGCGTGCACCACGGTGTCGACGTCGCCGTTGCGAATGACCTTCGCGATGAACGGGTTCCGGATGTCGGCGCGGACGAACTCTGCGCGGCCCATCCGGCGCAGCAGGTCCTTGCTCGGCGCGATCGCGTCGACGGCGATCACATGGTTGATCAACGGGTTCTGCGCCAGCCGGGCCGTCAGGTATCCGCCGAGGAACCGGCACGCCCCGGTGACCAGGACGACTTTGGGATAGTGCACGGCGTCGCGCGAGTCAGACCCGTTGGCGTGCCCAGTGGAACGACCCTCGGAATCCATGACCGGTCAGCCTAACGACCGCGCGCGGAGATTACTTGCCGAGTTTTCTGCGCTGGACCCGGGTGCGACGAAGCAGCTTGCGGTGCTTCTTCTTCGACATGCGCTTGCGCCGCTTCTTGATGACTGAACCCATGAACTCCGCTACCTGTGACTACTTGCCGAACAAGCATTGTTGATTGACCCGGCCACTTTACCGGGCTGCGCAGGTAACCGCGAAACTCGCCTGATCGCCGGTGCGGGCTTGCGTGAAGAAGATCAGCCTGCGTCGAAGTACGAGCTCTCCAGCATGTCGTGAACAGCCTTGGCGTGCACCCGGAACGACCGGCCGACGCGGACGGCGGGCAGCTCCCCGTTGTGCACCAACCGGTAGACCGTCATTTTGCTGACCCGCATCAGGCTCGCCACTTCGGCGACGGTGAGAAATTGAGCTCGTGGCTGTTGACCGTCGGATCCGGCGTCCCGAGCCGACTTTCCACTGGCCGAATCCCGCCCGGATGGCCCGTTCATAGACGTCATCGCAACCCAATCATTCAGGCACGGGCAGTCCCAGCGGCTTCCCCACCGCTGGCACCGACCCGTGCTTACACCAGGAGAATAGCGTGGCAGATGGTGTTACTGCGACGGGTGTGGGTAATTAAACGAATTACTCCGATGTAATTCCGAGCTGCTCAGAGCGCCTTTTCGCGGCCTCGACCGCTTCGGCGACGGCCGCCCGCAAACCACTCCGTTCGAGTTCCCGCAGACCAGCCGCTGTGGTCCCCCCCGGCGAGGTAACGGTCGCGCGCAGCTGGGCGGGCGTGGTGTCCATCGTGATTCCCGACGACGAGCCGGCCGCTCCCCCGGCCGATGCGGCCCGGTCGAGCCGGTCCAGCAGCATCGCGGCCGACCCCGCCATCGTCTGCGCCACCAGATCCGTGGCCACCGTGCGCGACAGCCCGGCGGCGACGCCCGCGTCGATGAGCGCCTCGACCATCAGGTAGAAGTAGGCCGGCCCGGAACCCGAGAGCGCGGTGACCGCGTCGAGTTGGGATTCGGGCACGGTCAGCACGCCGCCGACCGCGTCGAAGATCGCGGAGACCTCTTTCATCTGCTCCGCGGTGGCGAACCGGCCGGCGGACAGCGCGCTGACTCCCCCGCCGACGACGATCGGGGCGTTGGGCATGACACGGATCACCGGCGCCCCGGCCGGCAGCTTGTTCTCGTAGTAGGCGGTGGTGACACCGGCGGCGACCGTCACGAAAACCTGTTCGGCCGCGTCGCTTTCGGCTTGGGTGGCCGCATCGACGATCTCCCCGACGAGCTCCTCCACGTCGGCGGGCTTGACGGCCACGACGACGTAGCCGGCGTTGTCCACGGCGTTGGACACCGTCGTCACCAACACCGAATACGTCTCGGCGAGGTGTTTTGCCCGGGCCGGGTCCTTCTCGGCCACCACCAGGTCCTTGACCTGTCGCCCGGCGCGCAGCAGCCCGGACAGGAGTGCCTCACCGATACTTCCCCCGCCGACGATCGCGATTCTGGCCATGCCGGAAAGCATTGCAGAAAGCCGGTACGGCTACGCGCTCGGCACCATCGCGAGTTGGCGGCTCTGCACCACGATGCGGCCCTCACAGTCGACGACGATGTGATCCTCGTCGAACCAGTCCTGGCCGATCTCCACCGTCGTGCAGAGCACCCGCAGCCACCCGTCGGCGGGCAGGGTACGCAGATACGCAGTCAACTGGACGGTCGGCGCCCAGCCGAACCGGTTCACGCCCAACGTCACCGGCGCCGACACATCGCCGCACAGCAGCGCGAACAACACATCGGGCGCAACGCCTTTCGGGCGCACCCAGTACTCGATGACCGGCGGTCCACCGTCGGACCGCGGCGCCATGGTGGTCAGCGAGGGCCGGATGTCGCAGCCGTGCGCGAGGTGCACGATATCGGCCATCGGATGTCCCTCGCCGATCGGCTCGAGACCGGGCGGCGGCTCGGGTTGCATCAGCGGGATCACGGGGTTGACCGACAGCAGTGGCGCCACGTGATGCTCCGGGTCGCCGAGCGTGATCGCGGCCCGCACGGCCGTACGCTCACCCTGATTGAGTTCGACGTCGATCAGGCTGATGCGACGTCCGCGCTTGCGCACCGTGGTGACCACCTGCATCGGGCCGGGGTCCGGTGCCCACAGGAAGTTTCCGGACACCGCGATCGGCTGCACGTCCCCGCCGCCGTGCTCTGTTCGCGCCGCGTTTGCGCACAGCGCCAACATCGCGCCGCCGTGCACCTTCGGCCCGATTGTCCAATGTTCGTTCAGCTCACCGTGATACACGCCGTCACCGGCGTCGGTGAGCGCCATGGCGTCGGTGAACAGGGTGGAGCCGGTCATCTGGTGGTTCCTTCGCAAGGTGAGGTCAGCGCAGCAGGTGCGCGCGGGCGAACTGCAACGACTCGACCAGCAACGCCTCGCGTTCGGCGGCGGTGCGGGCGCCCGACGTGGTCACCTCAAGGATCACATGCCCGGTGAAATCGCTCGCGGCCAGCATCTCGCAGACCTCCACCGTCGGCTGCGTGCCCCGGCCCGGCACCAGATGTTCGTCGGTCGAGGCGCCGCTGCCGTCGCACAGGTGCAGGTGCACCAGCCCGTCTCCCATCCGACGGGCCATCTCGATCGCATCGGAGCCCGCGGTCGCGGTGTGCGACAGGTCCAGCGTGTAGTGCGCGTGGTTGCCGTCGAGCGGGTCGTAGGACGGCGCGAACGCCGAGATGCCGGGCCCCGGCCTGCCGCCACGTTTGCGCATCCGCTCGATCGAGGTCTGACCTGCGCCGAAGAACCGGTCGGCCCGAAACGGGAACATGTTCTCGACGGCGACCATCACGTCGCTGGCCGCCTCGAGCTCGGCGACCTGCTCAGAGAAGCCTTCGGCGTAGCGGCGCTGCCACCGGAACGGCGGATGCACGACGACGGTCTGGGCGCCCAGCTGCTCGGCCGCGCGCACACTGCGCTCGAGCTTCGGGATCGGGTTGGCGCCCCACACGCGCTGCGAGATGAGCAGGCACGGTGCATGCACCGAAAGCACCGGCATGTGGTATTTCTCGGACAACCGCGCGACGGCTTCCACGTCCTGGCTGACGGTCTCGGCCCACACCATCAGCTCGACGCCGTCGTAGCCCAGGCGGGCCGCGTACTCAAAGGCCGCCTCGGTTCTCAGCGGGTAGACCGACGCCGTCGACAGACCGACCTTGATGGCTGGGCGCACGAGTTATTGGGCGCCTCAGCCCGCCTGCATCAGTGCCAGCGGCCCGAACGTGACCATCGCCCCGACCGCGACGGCGATCAGCGTGCTGCCGATGTCCTCGGTCTTACGCACCACCCGCACCCCGACCACCAGGCCGAGGATCACCAACACTCCGAGCACCAGCGCGATGATGCTGTTCCACTTCCACAGCTGATCGAACGCGATGAACAGGCCGGCACCGAAAGCGACCGCAATCACACACTGGGCGACGACCCAGGCTCCGCGCAGGAACGCCGACATCGGTCCCGATGGCGCCACATCGGCGTCGTCCTCGAGATCGATGTCCTCCGGGCCCAGGCCGCGGCCGCGCCGGACCTCGTCGTCGGCGACGTCCGGACCGCCGAACAGCTCACTGTCCTTGTCGGGGGACCGCAGGTATGACGGCAGGTCCTCGCGGTCGTCGTCGTCTGGTTCGACGAGATCGACGGCAGCGTCGGCGGCGTCCTCCTCGTCGGCCTTGGGATCGGACCAGTCGAACGGGTCCGGGCTCATCTGCTCGGCCCCCACGCCGGTGTCGGTGTCCTCGCCCACCGCGCTTCGCCCGCCGGTGTCCTCTCCCACCCCGCTGCGCCCGCCGGTGTCCTCTCCCACCCCGCTGCGCCCGCCGGTGTCCTCTCCCACCCCACTGCGCCCGCCGAAACCGAACCGGCGCCGGGTGAAGTGCGAGCGGCGCGGCGGGGCGAAGAAGTCCAGGTCTTCGTCGGAGTCGCGATGCTCGACATGGGTCTGGTAGTCGGCGACGGCGTCGGCGTACTCGTCCTGCTCGTCTGCGGAGGCCTCGGGTTCGACTCCGGTGTCCTCGGCGGCGGGCGATACTTCCTCGACGTGGTCAGGGGCGCCGTTCGTGGCAGCGGGTTCGGCCGCTTCGGGTACGGGTTCGAGGCGTTCGGGTTCGACGGTTTCGGATTCGGCCTCGGCCGGGGCATCGACCACCGCGGCGGCCGACGGCCCGGTCGCGGGTGCGTCGTCCTGATCGCGGACGACCGGGATTTCGCCGGTCAGTTCGGCGACGGAGATCGAGTCGGTGTCCCCACGGCGACGCCGGCGCCGACCGCCGATCGGCGGGGCACCGATCGTGCCGTTGCGCGCCAGCAACTCCGCAACCGAGATGGGTCGCGTGTTGCTGTGGTCGTCTTCTGGTCCTGTCATGGTGTATTGCCTTCGGCCCTCGTCACCTATCGTCCAGCATTGCGCAAAAACGTCTGTACTGAGGCCGGATTGTCAGCGCCGCCGATCGTCGTCGGATCGTCGGCACCGACGGAGCCGCTGCCGTCGGCTTCGCTGTCGAGTCTCCGCAGAATCAGCCCTTCCCGCAACGCCCAGGGGCAAATGTCCACGCTCTCGACGGCCAGGGCCTTCATGCTCGCCTCGGCGACCAACGCTCCGGCCACGATCTGTGGCGCCCGTTCGGCACTCACTCCTTCCAATTCCGCTCGGTCGGCCGCGGTCATCCTAGAGATGAATGCTATGAGCTGCCTTAACCCGGTGGCTGTGAGCGTCCGTTTGACCCGCGGACCGGCCCCGGACGGCGCGGCGCCGGTCAACCGGGCCAGCGAGCGGAACGTCTTCGACGTCGCAACGGCCAGGTCCGGGGCGCCGGCTTTGAGCAGCTCGGCCCCGGCGTCGGCCAGTTCGGTGGTCAGCCAGTCGCGCAGCATCGCGACCCGCCGACGGCCCGGTGGGTCGTCGGGCAGCCATTCGCGGGTGAGCCGGCCCGCGCCGAGCGGGAGCGACAGCGCCACCTCCGGCTCCTCGTCGACACCGTTGGACAGCTCCAGCGACCCGCCGCCGATGTCGATATTGATGATGCGTCCGGCGCTCCACCCGTACCAGCGCCGCACGGCCAAGAACGTCAGCCTCGACTCGTCGACCCCGGCGAGTACGCGCAGCGAGACCCCCGTCTCGGCGAGCACCCGCGCGAGCAACTCCTCGGAGTTCTTGGCGTCACGCACCGCCGAGGTGGCGAACGCCATCAGCTCCGAACACCCGGAACTGGTGGCGATCTTGGCGAACTCGTCGATGGTGCCGATCAGTTTGTCCGCACCCTTACGGGTCAGCTTGCCGGAGCCGTCGATGGCCTCGGCGAGCCGCAACGAGGCCTTGGTGGAACTCATCGGTGTCGGGTGCCCGCCCCGTCGCGCGTCCACCACCAGAAGGTGAACGGTATTGCTGCCCACGTCGAGCACGCCTAATCGCACACCTTCAACTTAATCGGTCTACCGTTGATTACCGTGAGCGCATCGCATCCCGGCGAGGTCGAACTCGATTTCGCCCGTGAGTGGGTCGAGTTCTACGACCCGGACAATCCCGAGCATCTGATCGCAGCCGATTTGACGTGGCTGTGCTCCCGCTGGACGTGTGTGTTCGGCACACCGGCCTGCCAGGGCACGGTCGAGGGGCGCCCGGACGACGGCTGCTGCTCGCACGGCGCGTTCCTGTCCGACAAGGACGACATCGCCCGCCTGGACGACGCGGTCAAGACGCTGACCGACGAGGACTGGCAGTTCCGCGAGAAGGGGCTCGGTAAGAAGGGGTACCTCGAGATGGACTCCTACGACGACAAGCCCAACCTGCGCACCCGAAAACACAAGGGCGCCTGCATCTTTCTCAACCGGCCCGGCTTTCCCGGTGGCATCGGCTGCGCACTGCACAGCAAGGCACTCAAGCTGGGTGTCGAACCGCTGACGATGAAACCCGACGTGTGCTGGCAGCTGCCGATCCGGCGCACGCAGGAGTGGGTGGAGCGGCCCGACGGGACCGAAATCCTCAAGACGTGGATCACCGAGTACGACCGTCGCGGCTGGGGTGAAGGCGGCGCGGATCTGCACTGGTACTGCACCGGCGATCCGAACGCGCACGTCGGCAGCAAGCCGGTCTGGGAGTCCTACGGGCCCGAGCTGACCGAACTGCTCGGCGAGAAGGCGTATGCGGAGCTCGCGGCGATGTGCAAGCGGCGCAGCGGTTTAGGGCTCATCGCCGTGCATCCCGCGACTCGGCTGGCCGGATGAACCTGTTCCTGTTCCGGCTAATTCCGCCGCGAGCGGATTTCGCCCAGACCATGACGCCCGCCGAGCAGCAGGCCATGGCCGCGCATCAGGAGTACTGGCAGCAACTGCTCGCCGACGGTCACGTCGTCGTCTACGGACCGGTCGCAGATCCGGAAGGTGTCTGGGGAATGGGCGTGCTGCGCGCCACCGACCGCGCCGAGGTGCTCGCGATCGCCGAGCGCGACCCGTCGGTCACCGCCGGTGTCAACACCTTCGACGTGTTCGAGATCATGGGCGGCACGACGGGCTAGGTGCGGCGAGTGTCGGGTTGTGGCACGCGATCACGCCTCGAAGTCAAGTGAAGGTAACCCAGTTTCGGCGGGCTACTTCTCGAGTTTGTCAACCGACTCGAGAGCGTCGTATCGCGCACCCGTGAGCTCGACCGACTTCTCCCACAGCTCCGCCGCCAACTGTGCATTGCGCGCTGCTGCGCTGCGCGGCGATCGGCTCACCGGCCCGCGGACCCCGAACAATCGGTTCGGACCGAGATAGTCGCCGTTGCGTACGTCGGGCATCGTTGCCGCGTACAACTGGCTCAGCGCACCGCTTTCCTCGCTGTTGGTGAACAACCGAAGCGCGACGTGCATTAGTTGCACCGCTCCCGGAATCGGCGGAACCATCGAATCGAACAAGTTGGTTGCGGCCACCCCGGGATGGGCGATCACCGACTTCAGCGCGAGCCCGGCGGCGTCACTGCGTCGCGCCAGTTCCGCCCCGAATAGCAGGTTGGCCAATTTGGATTGCGAGTAGGCCGACATGCGTCCGTATTCGCGCAGCTCGAAGTTGAGATCGGCGAGGACGATGAGCCCCTGACGGTGGGCGATGCTGGACAGCGTGACGACCCGGGGTTCGGACGTGGCCAGTAGCGCGGGCAGCACCCCGTCGGTGAATGCGAAGTGGCCGAAATGGTTCGTGCCGATCTGCATCTCGAAGCCATCGGCTGTTCGGGCGAAGGGAATGGCCATCAGGCCGGCGTTGTTGATGAGCACGTCGATGCTCGGCGCTACCTCCACGACTTCGGCGGCGGACTCCCGCACCGAACCCAGATCGGCGAGATCGAGCGGAACGAGATGGTGCTCGGCTCCTGGCCCGGCCAATCGCACCCGGTCGAGTGCTTCGAGGCCGGTCATCTGGTTGCGGCAGGCCAAAATAATTCGCGCGCCGGCAGCCGCGAGCGCAGTCGCAGCCTGGAGACCGAGGCCGTTGTTCGCACCGGTTATCACCATGGTCTTACCGGCCTGATCGGGGATGTCCGCCGATCGGAAGTTGTCGACCTGCAACCTCGTTCGCGTCATCGGACTTCGGCCATCCCTGACTCCTCGACGGTGGTTCTCGGTGCGACCCGCGCCAATAATCGAGCCCCCACCGTCTCGGCGAAGCTGATCGAGAACGGTTGTGCCATCCGCCGATTGATGCCCGGCGCGATGCGCAACATGAAGTACCCCAGCCATGCCTCGGTCCGCACCGGCACGACCGCGAGGTCGTAGCGGACCGCTCGCACGGCCGCCCGGGCCACCAAATCAGGGCTCATCGGCGAGAACGGAAGCTTCTCGGCGAACTCCTGCAGCTGCCGGGTCAATTGCTTGCCACGCTCGATGATTTCAGGGTCGACGCCGACGGTCACCGCCCGGTCACCGATGTTGGTACTGATCACACCCGGACAGATCGCGCTGACACCGATACCGTGCGGGCCGAGCTCCAGGCGTAGGCATTCGCTCAGCATCTTCACCCCGGCCTTGGACACCGAGTACGGCGCCATCACCGGTGTGGGCGTGAAGGCCGCTGCCGATGCGATGTTGACGATGTGCCCGCCTCTGCCCCGCTCGACCATCATGGTGCCGAACACCCGACAGCCGTGCACCACACCCATCAGGTTGATGCCCAGTTGCTTGTCCCAATCCTCGGCGGACAGCTTGAGGAACGGGCCGCCGACGACGATCCCGGCGTTGTTGACCACAACGTCCGGCACCCCGAAGTCGGCACGCACCTCGCGAGCGAACAGTTCCCAGGCGTCGGGGTCGGTCACGTCCAGCAGCATTGCCGATGCTCGGTTGCCTACACCCTTGATCATCGCCGCTGTGGCCTCTGCAGAGTCGAGGTCGATATCCGAAACCACCACGTGGGCACCGAGTTTGGCGAAGCGGATCGCGGTCGCCCGCCCGATACCGCTACCGGCGCCGGTGACAACGACGACTTCCGGTTTGAGGTTGTTGAACTTCACAGGGCTTCTTTCGACGTAGCTGCCAGTTCGCGGACGGTTCCGGTGCCGGTACCGTAGTGGTAGACGTCGAGGTCGTAATGGCGGTTGTGCCAGTACATCTCGCCGTGCGTGGTCGGTCGGAACGGCGAGTCGCCGTGATAGTCGATGTAGTAGGTGTTGGAGCCCTCGCACGCCGGCGTGAACAGGAAGTTGCGCTCCTGGCGCCGGAGGCACTTCTGGAAGTACGCGTCGTGGACTTCTTGGCGGATCTCCACCTCCAGGGCATCGCGCCGCTTGGCTTCGGCGATCGCTCGGCTCAGATGCGCCGATGTGGCCTCGATCATCCACAGGTAAGAGCCCAGTACGAAGCCGTACGGTCCGGTGATCATGAACATGTTCGGAAAACCGGGTACCGAAACCCCTTGGTACGCCTGGAACCGGTTGACCGCCCAGAACTCCCCGGCGTCGACGCCGGCACGGCCGACGACCGGGAAGGGTGGAACCGAATCGCGCTCCCACAGTTTGAATCCGGTCGCGCAGATCAGAACGTCGACCTGGTGCTCGACGCCGTCCGCGGTCAGCACCCCGTTCGGGGTGATCCGCTCGATGGAGTCGGTGACCAGGCTGACGTCGCTGCGGTTGAATGTCGTCAGGTAGTCGTTGGACATCGACGGCCGTTTGCAGCCAAGCCCGTAGCGCGGGATCAGTTTCTCTCTGGTCACCGGGTCCTTGACCTGGCTGCGCATCCACGCCCTCACAGGTGCCTCGGCGAGCTTGCGCGTCGAGTTGACCAGCCACCCCGGGCCGGCCAGCATCCCGCTCATCCCGATCTCCGTCGCGATCGTGCCGAGACCCCGAACCGCGGAACGCAGCTGTCGCTGCTCCATCACTCTACGTAGGACGCCGCGGATCTCAGCGTCCCGCTTGGGGAACACCCAGATCGGGGTGCGCTGGAAGACGGTGAGATGCTCGACCTCGTCGACGATCGCCGGAACCAATTGCAGCGACGTCGCGCCGGTCCCGATCACGGCCACCCGCTTGCCATCCAGGGCTACGTCGTGGTCCCACAGTGCGGTGTGCATCAGTACGCCACCGAAGTCGTGCAGACCTGGAATATCCGGCATCTTGGGCCGTTCCAGCCCACCGACCGCCATCACGACATACCGGCCGGTGATCTCTGCCCCACCGTCGACGGTCAACCGCCACAGGCTGTTGCGCTCGTCGAAGGTCGCGCCGATGACCGTGGTGTTCAGTCGCAGCTTGTCCCGCAGGCCATACTTGTCCACCATGCGGTCGGCGTAGTCGCGCAGTTCGGCGCCGGGCGCGAAGACGCGTGACCAGTCGCCCCGCTGTTCGTAGGAGAAGCTGTAGATCACCGAGGGGATGTCGACCGCCACACCGGGATAGGTGTTTGCATGCCACGTGCCTCCGACGTGATCCCACTTGTCGAGAATGACGAAGTCGTGAATGCCTTTACGCTGCAACGCGATACCGGTGCCGATTCCGCCGAATCCCGCACCGACTACCACTACCTCGTGGTCGGGGTCGATGCGCTCCGCGACCGGCGGACGCTCGATATCTGTGCTCGTCGTCATTTCACGTAACCGACGAGTTCGCCGTCGGCTCCGAACAGTTCCCGTTGCCAGCGTTCGAGTAGCTCGCCGGTCCGGACATCGTCGGGGTGAAAGCCGGGTCGTAGGTACTCTCGGATCTCCGGCATGAATCCGCGCAGAAGCGGACCGCGGAAGATGTGATAGGTCTGCCGCAACACCTTGACGGGGCGCCACGCGGTCGGATCCATCAGCATGGACACCGACACCGCAGCCGTGACGAACGGGATCGTCAGGTAGTACATGAACCACATCACCGCGATGCGGATCCGCTCCGAACCGCCAACCGCGCGATAGACATCGAAGGCGACCGACTTGTGCTCGAGTTCTTCCATCGCGTGCCAGTTCAGTAGGTGCCACACCTCGGGATCACCAGGGATCGCCTGGATTTCGTCCTTGGACAGCACCCGCGCTCCCAATACGGCGGTGTAGTGTTCGGCAGCGGCCGTCATCGCCAGGTGCACCTTCGCGGGGAACAGTTTCTCGATGCGCAGCATGAGCTTCTGCCGCACACTCGTCGGTGAGAACAGCAGGAAGCGGACCAGCGGATAGCCCAGGTCGGCCAGGTGCGCGTTGAGCTTGCGATGCTCCTGGCCGTGCACGGACTCCTGGCCGATGAAGCCCGCGACCCGCTTCTTCAAGACTGGATCGGTGATTTGGTCGGAGAAGCGGCGCACCGACCGAATGAACGACTCCTCGCCGGGCGGAAACGCTCCGGACAGCACGGCCACGAGGTGGCTCATCACGATGTCGCCTTCGACGAAGTGGCGCCGGATGGGTTCGGGCTCGCCGAATGGGAACCTCATCCGACGGACCGTCGGGTACGCGCCGGTCGTCGAAGTGTCGCCGGTCGCCAGTGACTCCGTTGTCATGGTCGAATCCTTCCTTGTGGCTGTCTATTTCAGGTTGGCTGTCTATTTCAGATGGTCGACGAGGACGCCGCTGGCGCCGAAGAGTTCGTCCTGCCACCGCTCGAGCAGCGCAGTGGTATCGATGTCGTCAGGATGGAATCCCGGGCGCATGTACTTGGCGAGTTCACTTGGCAGGCCCTTGAACACCGGACCGGTGAACAACTTGTACGCCTCACGCGCCAGGCGGCGCGGTTGGCGACGCGCGATCGGGTCACGACCTATCGAAACGCCCAGCGAGACCAGGGTCACCGGAACGGTCAACGCGTACATAACGGCCATCACCGCAATACGCGTGCGCTCGGTGCCGCCGACCGCGCGGTACACGTCGAACGCCACGGACTTGTGCTCCAGTTCCTCCAGCGCATGCCAGTTGAGCAGGTGCCACATCTCCGGTTCGGCGGGGATCGACTGGATTTCCTCGCTGGAGAGCACCCGCTCGGCCAGCACGGCGGTGTAGTGCTCCGCGGCGGCGGTCATCGCCAGGTGCACCTTCGCGGGCAGCCGCTCCTCGAGACGTATCTGCCCGGCCTTCAACCGCTTCGAGTCCCACCACTGGATGGCATAGCCCATCTCGACCAGCTTCTCGTTGAGGTGGCGGTGCTCCTGGCCGTGCATCGACTCCTGGCCAATGAAGCCGGCCACCCGCTTCTTGAGGTCCGGATCGGTGATGAGGTCCGCGAAGCGGCGCACCGACCGGATGAACCCCTCTTCACCCGGAGGGAATCCCGCCGAGAGTCCGGCGACGAAATGGCTGTACACCATGTCGCCGGCGACGAAGTACTTCTTGGTGGCTTCCTCGTTGAAACGGAAGCGGATCCGCCTGGTCTTGGGATGAGGCCTGGTCTCTGGCTGAGAAAGTGTCGCGCTTCGCGCTTTCGTTACTGCCGACCCTTGCCCACTGCGTTCGTTCACGGTTGCCCGCCCTTTTCTCGAACATTCAGTAACTAGTACCGCTAGTACTAGGTGATCTCAGCCTAAGTCGCGGCGCTGCGACGCGCAAGGGTTTTGAATAATGACGTTCTTCGAGAATCGCGATCGAGGAGACGAGCCGCTTCCGGCGCGGGTCAGTCGGTTTCGAACAGCGGCAGCTGCTCGTCAGGATCTATGGCCACGCCGCGCGCAGCAGCCGTTGCCGACAATGCGCCCCAGAGCAGGGTGCTCAGCTCATCGATCAGCTCGTCCTTGCTGATAGTCGGCTCGTTGAGCCATCGCAATACGCCGAGCGCCACGGCCCCGAGAATGCCGTCGACCACGTACTGCAGGTTGTCCCCGTTGCCACCGCGAGCAGTCAGCATCGCCGCAACGATCGCGGTGGTCGCATCGGACAGACCTCGGCCGCTTTCAATCAGCTCGGCACTTGACTTGCCGTCGCTGAAATGCGAACCGACCAGGAACCGAAAGAGATTGGGCCGCTCGTCCACCAGGTCGATGTAACCGACCAAAGCAGAGCGAACGAGCTCCAACGCCGTACCGGCGAGATGGAATCTCGGCACGACCCGCTCAATGATCAGCTCCTGCACCCGTTCACCGACCGCGGTGAACAGCGTCTCCTTGTCGGCGAAGAAGCGGTACAGCTTCGGCCGTGGCACGCCGGCCGTCTTGACCACGTCATCGATCGAAAGTTCCGGCCCGTACTCGTCGATGGCGCGCAGCGTCGCCTCGATCAACTCCGTCCGTACCGTTGCGCGGTGCGCGCGCCAGCGGTCGGTCCGCGCGTCGCCCGTCGGCTCCGACAGTCGCGCGGCGAGGCGGGTGGCATCTGCCGGCATACGCCGATCGTAATTCAGCCAGCTCTCGCCGGTCGGCGGCGCGCGAGCGCGGCCTGCCTGCGATCCGCCTGCGGAGGGTCGAAACCCTAGAAAGTGCTCCTGCGCCGCCGGCCGACCAGCTCATGAACTTGTATTCGTGACCGAAACCCTTACGGCGGTTTCTGCTGAACCGCCCAGCAGACGCGCTCGTGGTGCTCGTGCCGCCGCCGTTGTTCGGGTTCAGTCAGCGACTTTGCGCTCTAACAGGAAACTATGTGGCGACGACCTCGGTTCCACTTTCCAGCTTCTCGAGCCACATGCGGAGCGTGGCGACCATCAAACTTGCGCCCTGCTCGCCGTCGAAGAGGCCGATGGCCTGGCCGATCGCCAGCCCCGTGCCCGTGGACACGACGGCATTGATTGCGTCGTCCAGCCTCGGATCCGTCTCGGAGATCCCCTCGGGAAGCGCGTCCCCGAGCACTGCCCGGACCGATTCCGTGATCCGTGCGATGACATCGCGGTTGGCTGCGACCTGGTCAGCGTCATTGAAGGTGCTCGTCAGATACTCGGCCGCGAAGGTGACCAGAGACGTCTCAGTTGCCAGCCGGGTCCACCACGCCGACAATGCTTCGAATCGCGCATCCATCGAATCACCCGCGCGGACAATGCCTTCCATCAGCGCAGTGACCTCCGACATGAACCGGATTCGCATCACCTCGCGGCAGAGCGATTCCTTGCTGTCGAAGTTGCTGTAGACCGCCCCGATGGTCCGACCGGCTTCAGCGGCGATCGCCGCGATGGATGTGGCGTGGTACCCGTTGGTGTAGAACAACTGCTCGGCGGCATCCAGGAGGGCTTGTCGGGTCTGGGCCTGACTCTCAGCGCGAGTCAGCACCTTCCGAGCAGCCACTTCACCCTCCGCTTTGCTAGTCCAGGATGAGAGACATACTACCGCTATCTGAATAGTGAGTGCGTGCTAGCCAGCAGCCTGCCGTCGAGCTTCCCGCGCCGCGCCGCGGACCATGACCGAGGTCAGGCCACGCAGCGCGAGTGCGAGCAGCGACCCCGGCACCGGAATTGATGGCGTGCTGTCCATCCGGTAAGTCACCCGAGTCCCGTCGCCGTCGTCGGCGAAGGTGATCTCACCGATGTGGCGCCGCACCGGTGCGCCTGCGATCAGTTCGTAGGAGATCCGTTCGAGCGGCACGAGTTCGGTGATGCGCTCCTTTACGCCGATCGGACCGAGACCCAGCTGGTGCACCGCACCCACCCCCTGGCGTTCGTCGACGCCCTCCTGTACCAGGCGCATCTGAAGCGGAAGGAACCTGGAATACCCATCCCTGTCGGCGAATACGTCGTACACGATCGCGCGCGGTGCGGGTACTACCCGCGTGACTGTTGCGTTGGCCACTATGCCCTCATTCCACTCGTCGTCATGTCATTGTCCGATCTCGCGCATTCCAGCGTGACGCCGGCCGCCCTCAGTCGTTCGACGAGGACGTCACCGAGTGCGGCCACCGGTGTCAGTACGCCGGCTCTGACGGGAAGCCGGTCAGCATCGAGCACCAGTCCGAGCGCGCACTCGGCGAACATCACTGCGGTTCCCTTGTAACCGGGGTCGCCCGCGAGCTTGAACGTGGCCACGTACCGGGCGTCTGTCGATGTCCGCGTGTACGTCTCGACCCCGAGGTATCCCCTGTCCATCGTCTTATCGCTCGGGCCCGTGCCGGGCTTGGGCAACACGATATCGAGCGCTCGGCGGATCGGCGGGGTTGCCATCGATGCGAAGGCCACCGCGCAGCCGAGGACAACGGCCCCGGCGACGACTGTCGACACGATGGGCAACCGAACCAGCCTGATGCCTTCGCTGTACCGGAAGTCGGGTCCGTACGCGTCGCCGAGTAAGGCGTTGGTGCGTCGCACGATCCTGGTGTTGTAGATCGACACCGGGAAAGGCGCGAGCGTCCCGCGCAGTGACGGATCGACCCTGGCCGCGTTGATGATCCTGCCGTCGAACGGTTGCTTGGGCCGCGGCCGTGATTCACCGGGGTTGTTCGTCAAGGCGTCCGGGTCCAGCACCTGACGCAGCTGTGGGCGATTTCCGACGAGCCCGGCGATAACTCGGAATGAGTCAACCGATCCGCCCGACACCCAACCCCATATCTGACGGAGGATCATGGTCGTGTCGCCGAGCGTGCCTTCGCCGTCGTCGGCGGCGGCGCGGTGCAACAGGTACGCCGTCACATCCGAAGGCACGGAATCGAATCCGCACGAATGGATGATCCTCGTCCCGTTCTGCGCCGCCTGATCGTGAAACTTGTCGATGGACCAGCGCACGAACGGCGTCTCGGCGGTCAGGTCGAGATAATGGGTGCCGGCGTTCACCGCCGAAGCGACCAGGTTCTCGCCATACCGTAGCCACGGGCCCACGGTCGTCATGACCACCCGCGTCCGCGTGGCCATGGCGTCCATTGACGCCGGCGATCCTGCGTCGGCCTCGATGAGGGTCCAATCGGCCGCCCGGTCGGGCAGCGAGCGGCGAACCTGTTCTAACTTCGCGCGATTGCGTCCGGCCAGCGCGACCGAAACACCCTGCGGCGCATGGTCAGCCAGATACCTCGCCGTCGCGGCACCCGCGACCCCGGTAGCGCCGAAAACAACGATGTCGAACTCGCGCTTCCCCCGCCGGGACGCCCAAGACTTCTTCACCGGACGCGGTCCACGAGGTCGCCGTTGGCGCCGAACAGCTTGAGCTGCCACTCCTGAACGAGGTCCTCGGTGTCGATGTCGTCCGGGTGAAAGCCGGGGCGGGTGAACTTGGCGAGTTCGCGCACCAATTTCGGGGACATGGGCACCGGTTCGCCGAAGCGAAAGCGCATGCGCCGCAACTTCGGTAGCACCAAACTCAACGGTGACCGATGGCTCCTCGCATTGCGTATGAATAGAGATTCCAGGACTGCCACGGTGTTCCTCTCGCCTACGCGAATGCCGCGACGTCGGACGGGGAGGCCGCGTCGACGGCCACCTCGTATCGGTAGTCGTCGAGCGGGAACTTGCGGTTGCCGCGGCTGGCCTCGAAGAAGCCCGACGGCCGGATATAAGTACTGTCCCCCTGCGAGTTCCGGTAGTACGTGGGAACGTGGCCGTTGAGGTCGGCCAAGTAGTAGCGCAGGGCCTCGCCTCGCTCATACATAGCACCGTGGTAGCGCTCGGCCGCCTCCTTGCGTATCTCGCATATCGTCGCCCCGCGTCTGCGTGTCTCGGTGATCGCCCGCACCGCGTGATCTGCAGTCATCTCGACGAAGGAATGCCAGCCCGATCCCGTCCACGAGTAGGGCCCGACGAGGGTCCACCGATTGGGCAGCCCGGGCACCGAGACGCTCTCGTAGGCCTGCAATCCCTCGTCGCGGTAGAACGTGGCGAGGTCGAATCCGCCACGGCCAACGACTGTTCCAGGTCGATACGTCTCCGGGTCGGAGAACACCTCGTATCCAGTGGCCAGTATCAGAGCGTCGAGCTTGTGCAGCACGCCGTCGCGGGTCTTCACCCCCGTCGCGGTGATCTTCTCGATGGGCTCGGTGATGAGGGCGACGTTGTCTTTGTTGTAGGCCCTCAAGTACGCGCTCGACAAGGTCGGCCGCTTGGCCAGGACGCCGAAGTTCGGCGTGAGCTTGTCCGCGGTCACCGGATCCTTGACCACGCGTCCGACGTAGCGCCGGTAGCCGTTGATCGTCCACGCGTCGAACTTGTCCATCACTGGCCGAACGGCCCGTGCGGGCGGCTTGGTAAGCGAACGCAGCAATAGATCCATGACCACCAGTGCGCCGCCGTGGATGGTCGCCGCCAGTCCCGGTATCGACAGCACGAGCTGCACGGCCCGAGGTACGGCGAAGTCGGGCTTCGGCACCGACCACACCGGAGTGCGCTGAAACACCGTGAGATTCTTCACCTCCGGTGCGATGGACGGAATGATCTGCACCGCGCTGGCACCGGTACCGATGATGCCCACGGCCTTACCGCTCAGGTCATAGTCGTGGTCCCACGAGCTCGGCCGTAACACCTTGCCCTTGAACGACTTCGCCCCGGGGATCCCGACGTCCTCCTTCGGCCGTACGAAAGCACCGACGGCGCTGACCAGGAAGCGTGCGGTGACGATCGAGCCGTCGTGCATGTGCAACTTCCAGAACCGGCCTTCGTCATCCCACACCTCCTTCTCGACGTTGCAGTTGAACCGGGTTCGTTCGTACAGCCCGAACCGGGCGGCCACATCGGCGTGATACTGCTTGACTTCGGCGCCGTGCGGAAAGAGCCGGGACCACTTCGCGTTCCGCGCGAACGAGTACTGGTAGGCCAGCGCCGGAACGTCGACGCCGAGGCCCGGATAGTGGTTTTCGTGCCAGCTGCCGCCCATGTCGTCGGCCCGCTCGATGATGACGAAGTCATCGATGTCGGCCATGCGCAGCTTTGCGCCGATGGCGATTCCGGCCGGCCCAGCACCGATGATCGCCACCTCGTACTGCGGCCGGCTAATTGCCTGCGTCATGCCGTTTTCCCTTCATTGGGTTGCACCGATGTGTCGACAAGCTCGCCGTCGGCGTCGTAGATCCGCACCTCGATGGGTTCTCCGGCTGCCTCGCGGTCGCGATTGAGCAGGGTCAGGAGCCGCGCTCCGCCGGTCTCCAGCCGGGAGACCGGGAACTGCCGCACGATCGCCCTGGTGAGCGACGGCGCCACCCGCGACAATCCGTAGGTCAGCCAGGCTTCGGTTCGCACCGGCACAACGTTGAGGTCAAAGCGCACCGCCCTGACCGCAGCGCGTGCGACGAGGTCCGGGCTGAGCGGCTGGACCGGCAGTTTCGCAGCGTAGTCACGGATCTGCTGCAGGACGTCCTTGCCCTGATCGATCAAGTCGGCGTCGATTCCGACCGTGTCCGCGTTCTTGAACAGGTTGGTGTTGATCACCCCGGGGCAGACGGCACTGACCCCGATTCCTCTGGGGCCCAGCTCAACTCGAAGGCACTCGGTGAGCATCCTGACGCCGGCCTTCGAGACGCAGTACGCGGAAGTTCCGGGCAAGGGCGCGTAGGAGGCCGCGGACGCGATGTTGACGATGTGCCCGCCTTCGCCGTGCTCGACCATCTGCCTGCCGAACACACGGCAGCCGTGGACGACCCCCGTCAGGTTAGGACCGAGTTGGCGGTCCCACGCCTCAGCCGTCATGTCGAGGAAGTCACCGGCAACCACGATGCCGGCATTGTTGACCAGAACGTCGGAGACGCCGAATTCCTCGAGCACGCCATCGGCGAACGACTCCCACGCATCCGGGTCGGTCACGTCCAGCCGGGCCGCCGACGCCGAATGGCCATTGGCCCGAATCGTTTCTGTGGTCACCTCGGCTGCGGCGAGGTCGATATCGGACGCCACCACGTGGGCGCCGCGCTTGGCGAATCTGATCGCGGTCGCGCGGCCGATGCCGCTACCGGCACCGGTGACAACGACGAGCCTGGGTTGCAGGCGGTTGAGCTTCACGGTTGTCTCCTCATCGGACGCGATCCACCAGATCGCCGTTGGCGCCGAACAACTTCAGTTGCCACTCCTGGACCAGGTCTTCGGTGTCGATGTCGTCGGGATGCCAACCCGGCTTCAGGAACTCACCGAGCTCGAGGATCACCCCCGGTCCGAGCGGTCCACGGAGCACACTGATCAGATCCCGCAGGAACTTCATCGGTTGCCGCCGCGCGGCGGGATCGCCAAGTGCCGAGGCCAGGGTGAGACCGAACAGGAACGGGTAGAACAACAACACCGTGGGCAGACCCACAACCACGACGCGCACCAACTCAGATCCACCCTTGTGTTGGTACAGGTCGAACAACACCGACTTGTGTTCCAGCTCTTCCAGAGCATGCCAATTGAGGATCCCTCGCACGTTGGGATCCGTTAGCATCGACTGCAATTCCTCGCTGGTCAACAAGCGTCGCGTCGCCGTGGCGGTGCCGTGCTCGAGCATCGCCATGAAGCCCAGGTGCAACATCCGGCCCGCGAATTCTTCGAGCCGAGTGTATGTCCTTTCCAGGAATTCTTCCCTGGTGAAGAGCCAGGAGGCGATCGGGTAGGTGCCCATCTCGTGGATCGTTTGGTTCAGTCGATTGTGCTCTTGGCCGTGCGTGGACTCCTGGCCGATGAAGCCCGCAACCCGCTTCTTCATCACCGGATCGTCGATCTCACCGCTGAACCTGCGCGCTGACCGGATCAGCGAGTCCTCTCCCGTCGGAAAAAGTCCCGAAATCACTGCGGCTAGGTGGCTCAGAGCGATGTTGCCGTTGGCGAAGAAGTGATCCATCGGCTTCTCTTCACCGAAGGGGAACCGGACCCGTCGCACCTTCGGCGGCACCAAGCTCAGCTCACTACGAACCCGGTTGGCGTTCTTCTGCAAGATGTTCATGGCCATACCCATGGTCGATCCCCTTCGTCAGGATGAGACGGACTCGGCTGTCGGAAAGTGGCTTTCGATGGTCACGTCGTTCTCCCTGTCGTTGCGGTCGATCAAGGTCAACAGTCGAGCGAGTGAGGCCTGCAGTCTGGACGGCGGGAACTGACGGGTAATCATCCTGGTGAGCGATGGCGCCGTCCGGGACAACCCGTAGAACAGCCAGGCTTCGGTGCGAACGGGCACCACGTTCAGGTCCAACCGCACCGCTCGGACGGCGGCGCGAGCGACGAGGTCCGGGCTGAGCGGCTGGACCGGCAGCTTCGCGACAAAGTCACGGACCTGTTGCAAGACGTCCTTGCCGCGGTCGATCAACTCGGTATCCAGTCCGACCGTCTCACCGTTGTTGCCGATGTTGGTGTTGATCAAACCCGGGCAGATGGCGCTGACGCCGATTCCCTTGGGACCCAGTTCAACTCGCAAGCATTCGGTGAGCATCCTGACCCCGATCTTCGAGACGCAGTACGCGGACCCGCCGGCGAGCGGAATGTAAGAGGCGGCCGAGGCGATGTTGACGATGTGACCGCCCTGGCCGCGCTCCACCATCTGCTTACCTAACACGCGGCAGCCGTACACAACCCCCATCAGGTTGGGACCAAGCTGACGGTCCCACGCCTCAGGCGTCAGGTCCAGGAAGGCGCCGCCGACGCCGATGCCTGCGTTGTTGACCAGGACGTCGGCGACCCCGAACTCCTGCCGCACGTCGTTGGCGAACGACTCCCACGCATCCGGGTCGGTCACGTCCAGCCGCGCCGCCGACGCCGAATGGCCCTTGGCCCGAATCGTTTCGGTGGTCACCTCGGCGGCGTCGAGGTCGATGTCCGAGACGACGACGTGCGCGCCGTTCATCGCGAATCTGATCGCCGTAGCGCGTCCGATGCCGCTGCCGGCGCCGGTGACGACGACGAGCTTGGGTTGCAGGCGGTTGAGCTTCACAGTTTCTCCTGGGATCGTCTCAGGTCAGCCCACGGCGCCAGCGGGGACGGGCTCGAGTTCAGTGTCCCGGCTGCGTCCCGGGCGAAGGCGCGAGTATGCGTAGTGATCGAGCGGGAAATGCTTGTTTCCCCACCACATCTCGAGGTGCGTGCTCGGGCGGATGGCGGCGGGATCGCCCTGGTAGTTCACGTAGTACGTGTTGGAACCTTCGCAGGCCGGGGACAGCCACAACGTCTGCAGGGCGCGCCGCCGACTCTTGTTGTAGTAGGCATCGTGGGGTTGCTGCTTGATCTCCACACGCGTGGCCTCGCGCCGCCGCGCCTCGGTGATCGCGCGCGCCGCGTGCCGGCTGGTGCATTCGATCATGGCGATGTACGACCCGGCGGCGAACCCGTAAGGGCCGGTGATCAGGAAGCTGTTCGGGAACTTCGGCACCGAAACACCCTGGTAAGCCTGGAAGCGGTTGTCGTGGAAGAATTCTCCGATATCCAGGCCGTCGACGCCGCGCAGCGGGAAGGGCGGTGTGTAGCCCTTGGCCATCACCTTGAACCCGGTGGCACACACCAGAACGTCGACGTCGTGGGACACGCCGTCCTCGGTGACCACATCGGTCGCGGTGATTTCCCGAATCGGCGCCGTGACAAGGTCTACGTGCGGTTCTGCGAACGTCTTGAGATACCGGTTGGACACCGACGGCCGCTTGCAGCCAGGCGCGTAGGCCGGCGTCAGTTGCTCGGCCAGCTCGGGGTTGCCCCGCAGCCACGCCCGGTAGCCCACCGCTCCGCCCCGCCGAAGCGAATCCGCGAGAAACGGCACGCGCTCGTGGAACACCCCGATGCCGGTGATCCCGAAGTCGATTCCCAGGGTGACCGCCGCTCGGATTGTGCGCCGCAGCAACGACATCCTCAGCAGGGCGGCGCTGACGAACGTCGGAATCGGAAAGTCCGGCTTCGGTGCCACCCAGATCGGTGTGCGCTGGAAGACGCTGAGATGACCTGCCACATCGGCGAGTTCGGGGATCAGCTGCAGCGCCGTCGCGCCGGTCCCGATAACCGCGATGCGCTTGCCCGCATAATCGAAGTCGTGGTCCCAGTTGGCGGTGTGAACCACCTTGCCCGAAAACTGGTCGATGCCGGCGATGTCCGGGAGGTTCGGCACCTCCAGGCCGCCCACGGCACCGATGACGAATCTCGCGACGAGAGTCTCCCCGGACTGCAGCTGGATCCGCCAGACGTGCTGCTCCTCGTCCCAGTCGGCAGCGACGACGGCTGTGCTTAACCTGATTCGCGAGCGTAGGCCGAACGAATCGACCACCTGCTCGGCGTACTGCTGCACCTCAGCTCCTGGTGCGAACATCCGCGTCCACTTCTTGGGTGGCGCATACGAGAAGCTGTAGTAGATGGACGGAATGTCGACCGCCACACCCGGATACGTGTTCGCCCACCAGGTCCCGCCGATCCCGTCGTTCTTGTCGACGATGACAAAGTCGTCGACGCCGGCCTTCGTCAGTTCGACAGCTGCTCCAATCCCACCAAAGCCGGCGCCGACGATCAGGACCTCGTGGTCGATGCGCTGCGTCACGCGTTCGCCTTTCGATTCGCCAGACGTTTGAGGAGTGGTTGGGCAACACCGAGCAGTCGTTCGGCCCGGTCATAGGACGCGACCGAGGTGACCGTCCGCATCAGGCTCGGCGACAGGCGAATCACGAAGTATCCCAACCACGCTTCCGGGGTGACCGGAACCACGGCCCAGTTGCGACGCACCGAGCGCTCGATGGCCCGGGCAACCCGGTCCGGCCCGGCCAGCGCGACTCCCTGCTGGACCACCCTCATCTGCGCCCGCCATTCGGACTGCTGTTCCTCGGTGAGGCCGTTTCGCTCACCATGCGCCAGTAGTTCGGTCCGGATCACACCCGGGCAGATCGCCGTGACGCCAATGCCGTGCCGACGCAGTTCAATCCGCAATGACTGCGAGGCCATCAACACAGCGGCTTTCGCGACACTGTATGCGGGCGCCAACTGCGTCGGCAGGAACGCCGCCCCCGACGAGATGTTGACGATGTGGCCGCGCACGCCTGAATCGATCATCTGCTGCGCGAACACGCGTGAGCCGTACACGACGCTCATCACGTCGATATCGACCAGACGCTGCCACTGCGGAACGGTGGTTTCGACAAAGCCGCCGATATCCATCACGCCCGCGTTGTTGACGAGAACGTCTGCGGCCTTGAACTCGGCCCGCACCCAGGCGGCGAAATCTTCCCATTGATCCTCGCGACTCACGTCGAGTCGATATGGAACGGCCTGGCCGCCGTCGATCTTGATCTCCCCAGCGGTCGCCTCGGCCCCGACTTCGTCGATGTCGGCGATGATCACGCGATCTCCTCTGCGGGCGAACACTTTTGCAGTCTCCTTGCCGATCCCCGCGGCGGCTCCGGTGATGATCACGGTCTTCATCGCGCACCTCCAAAGATCTTTCCTGCCAAGGCCGTCGCCCGGTCGGCCAAAGGCATTTGCACGAAACCGCTCAGACCCCGCACCAATGACGGCGATAGGCGGTACAGGTACCAACTGGCCCACGCCTCAGCGCCGACCGGAACAGTCGAGATGTTCCACCGCACGGCACGCTGGATTGCCGCAGCCACCCGGTCGGGTGAGCGTCCGATATACCGATGTGCTGCACCAAGCTTTGCCGCCCACTCTGCACTGTCGTCCGCACCGACACCGGCTCTGGTGCCGTTGCCCGCCAACCCGGTACGGATCAGACCCGGACAAATCGCGCTGACACCAATCCCTTTGCCGCCGAACTCCTGCCGCAATGCCTGGGTTCCGAGCCAGACGCCGGCTTTCGCGGTCACATAGGACGGCGCCAGCGCCGTCGGAAGGAACGCACCACAGGACGCAACATTCACGATGTGGCCGCGCGTGCCCGCGTCCACCATTCGCTCGACGAAAAGTCGCGACCCAATCAGCGGGCTCATCATGTTGATCTGGATCATCCGTCGCCAGTCGTCCCCGGATTGCTCGAGAAATCCCCCGCCGATCAGGATGCCGGCGTTGTTCACCACCACGTCGGGCACGCCGAACTCTTCGCAAGTCCATGCGGTGAAGTTCTCCCAGTCGTCGACGTCGGCGACATCGAGGCGACGAAACACGGCGTTGCCGCCCTTGGCCCTGATCGCATCGACCGTTTCGTTCCCCGTCGTTTCGTTGATGTCGGAGACGATCACCGTCGCACCCTTGCGAGCGAATCGTTGCGCGGTCGCCCTGCCGATCCCGCTCCCCGAGCCCGTCACCACTGCCAATGTCATTCATCGACTCCTTGTCGTGTGCGCGGGATCACTCCCACTGACAGAATAATACTATTCAGATAGCAATGCAATCTCGATTGAAGCGCTCTTCTGTGTGTGGTGCCGCCACCGTCGTCGGACACCGCAGCACCATCCGCTTACACGCGCGCGGATTGGCCGTCGGGCCGCTGAACTTCGTTGTGCGGGAAAGTAAATTACGAAAGCTGCCGCGTCCCTCGCCGACGCATCTCGGTAGTCGTAGGTCGGCTGTGCCAGGCGGCTCGGCCGGTCCGCGCGCACCTCCGGGAGTCGGCGGACCTACGCCATGCAGTACTGACGAGCCACGGTCAACTGATGCCGTGCCCTGCCGAGGTCGCTCGTGAGTTGGCCGGGGGCCGTCAATCGATATGGGTCGCTGCCGTCGATATCCGAAGCCACCGCGCCGGACCACAGCCGGAGGTCGACCGCGGCCGCACTACTCAACCCAAACAGCGGAGCCAGCGCGCTGCGAATCTGGCCTGCCACCGACGGCGGAGTTCCGGACGCCGAAACCAGGTTGAACGTCTTGTCCAGCCGATCAGCTGACCGCAGGAGGATGTCGCATTCCCCATCGCTGGCGGTGGCCACTGCCGCAGTCCCCAAGCCCACTGCGACTGCAGCGATTGACAGTGCCACCCTGAGCATTGGTCGACGCATTGATCCACCCTCGCATCGCGTTCGTCGCCTCACCACCATTACCTCCGAGCCGAAACCCCGGGCCAACCTACGCGGCCAGTTCGAGCACACCCCGCGGGTTCCACGGCATAGGACCGGTGGGGAAGCTGAATCGCAGCATGCGGTGCGCACCGCTGGCTTCGAAATGTGCGGTGAACGGCGGGAGGAATCCCGCTATCACCTTGTCGAGCAATCCGTTGATATGAGCGAAACCAGGTCGAATGCGGACCTGCCAGGCATCGAACGATCCTGCTGCAACGTCGACGGTCGTGCACTTCTCGACCTTGACCTCGAGCGGCCAATGGAGCGAAAAGGCAAGCCACAGGTCGTGTTTCGACTTGTGGCCGCGGCGGAAGTCGATGCCGCGCATCAATGTCAGGCCGCCGATCAGGGGCATCACCCCTTGCGGAAAGGGGTCGATTCGGCCACCGAACTGGACATGCCGGGTTCCGATGAAGTAGCCCTCTTCCCGCGAGACAAGCCGCCCTTCGTAACGTGCTTCTGATCGGTAGCTTTCCGCGATCAAGGCGCCGTCCTGACGGCGGATGCGCTGCTCGACCCTCATCCTGAACAAGTCGTCCGAACCCCCTTCGAACGACGACAGGTAGGCGTCACCATCATGCTCTACAAGAATGGACACTTGGCGGACTGTCGAGTCGCCATCGACCCGCAGCGAGTAGATCGACTTCTCTCCATCCGCGATTGCGGGGTCGCGGAACGGGCTCGTCATCTCGGTGATCCTGATTCAGGCCGAGAGATCAGTAGCGGCATTGGAATCCGCCGGCGCCGCCATGAGCACCAGTCGACTCGGCTGACCCGGATCGAGCACTATCTCTTGCGCGCGGCGCATCTTCCACGCGACCCGCGGCGTGAGGTAGAACCGCGGCCAGCTCGTGCGCGCAACCGCGACACGTAGGCGGTGGCCGGCTCGCAGAACCGCTTCGGTCGGGTTGATGTCGATGTCCAACTCGTGCGGTATCCCGGGCTGCACCGGAAGCACCGCTTCGGCAGTGAGCGGATGACGTGCGGCAAGCAGTTCGCCACCGACGCGCAGACTGGAATCCTCGTCGATCGCACGACGGCTCGAGCGCAACGCACCGCGCGCGATCACCGACGACACACCGTCCGGCGCCACGTCGCAGACGGTGGCGAGCCAGAACGCGTCGATGCCGAGGGTACGGACCCGAAGATGCAGGTTGATCGGACCTGAGATCAGCATGTCTTCGGGGAGTGGGTCACTGGTGAAGGTCACTGCGCCCTTTTCGTGGCCACGGTCGTCGACCGCCCACTTGCTGCCGAGCACGGCGGTCAACCCCATCAGTCCCCAACTCGTGGTTTGGGACGCGATGCCCGGCCGCCTGCGCGGAAGGCGCACCTCGGTCGTCGCCTTGTCGGGGCTGGCGCTCAGCGAGCCATCGTAGGCCGAATGGTCGGCGCTCCCAGTATTTTTTGCCGACAGATACCAGGAGTGCACGGTGGCGCGTGGTGCTGGGAACTCGGCGCGAGAGACCCAGCCCGCCCCCTGCTGACGGATGGTGATCGGTCCGTAGGCATCAATACCGTTGTCGAACCCCTTCACCCAACGTTCGAAGAATGCGCACTGGAGCTCATCGAGCCGTTGCGGGTAGTCGGCAGCGCCGAAACCCGTCCCCGGCGCGATGTGATAGGTGTCCTCGACGACGAGTTGGCCCGCCCCGGGCGCCAGCTGCATGCGTTCGAACAACGTGGTCGCCGAATGGACGAATACGTCGTGCCAGCCCGCCTGAAGCCACGTCGCCGCGGTGATGTCTTCGATTCGTGGACAGCGCATCACGCTGTCTTCGTGGTACCAGTGCTCGACATGATCATCGGACAGGATCGACCGAGTGACGTCACCGAATCTGGTTCCAGGACTGGCCATCCGGTCGCGCACATAGCTTCGGAGCGCGCCGGTACGCACGAGCGCCGGCACCGATGGCAGCCACTTCACTGCATTCACCGCGGCAAGCCAGCCGATGGTGAACATCGACTGCACACCGCCGGTGAGCATCAGATCTTTCGTGAGATCGGCAGATCCCATCATCGCGAAGACGGCCTTGAGTCCTTCGGGCCGACGACCCGCGGCGTGCAAAGCGGTGATTGCCAGATACGAAATGCCCGTCATGGCGAGGTCGCCGTCGCACCACGGTTGTGCTCGAACCCAGGAAAGCACTTCCTGAGCGTCCTGTTGTTCGCGTTCGGAGAAGGCCTCCAACCGCCCTGTCGAGGTCCCGGTGCCCCGCACATCCACTGCGACGTGAACAAAGCCGCGGGAGATGAGCGTGCGGTTGGCGCTGACTGCTTCCAACGCTCCGCCGCCGAGCGTCCGCAGCACTTCCCGGCCGCCGGCCCGGCCGTGTCGTGAACTAGGGACCAGACGGTAGACGGCGGGCCCGAAGTGCCCGAGCAGACCGATGAGCGGTGCGGACCGCGTCAACAGCGTCTTGTTGTAGGGGGTCAAAGAGACGACCACCGGCAGCGGCTCGTCGACGGCCACACCACGCCGATAGGCAGGACGCGTGATGTCAGCAGAAAGAATCACGCCGTCCGACATCCGGATTCCCACCCCGCGGTCGACGCGCACCTTTGGGTACCGTTGCGGACCGAGAGAGAATCGAGCGTTCGGCGGTAGACCAACCAAACCCGGTCGCAGTGGCTCGCCGAATGAAACCTGTTGCGAAATGGTCACTGCCGCTCCTTTCGAGTCGAGTTGATCACCGTCGTGCCGCCCGCTGCGGCACCGCTACGGTGGATGCCATCCCCCCGGCCACGGACCGAGACGCCGTGTACCGGTAGTGATCGAGCGGGAAGTGCCGATTGCTCCAGTACATGTTGAACTGTGTCGTCGCACGTAGAGCCGGAGCATGGCCCTGATAGTTGATGTAGTACGTCTTGGATTCCGCGCACCCCAGATCGAAAAGATACGTGTTGTTGTTGCGGGCGAACATCTTCTGGAAGTACTCGTCGTGTGGTTCTCTGCGGATCTCGGCGCGGGTCGCGCCGCGGCGACGGGCTTCGGCGATCACGCGCGCGGCGTGGGTGGACGTGGCTTCGATGAGCGGGATGACCGAGCCGGGCGCGTATCCGTAGGGGCCGAAGATGTGGAACACGTTGGGATACCCCGGAACGGAGACACCTTCGTAGGATTGGAAGAGGTTCTCGTCCCAGAACTTGCCCAACTCCTCACCCCCTGACCCGTAGATCGGGTACGGCGGAGTAGCGCCCTTGTCCATGACCTTGAACCCCGTTGCGGCAACGACCATGTCGAACTCCCGTCGTTCACCGTCGGCAGTGACGATGCCGTTCTCTGTAAAGCTCTCGATGGGAGTCGTCACCAACTCGACATGCGGCAGGGTGAACGTCTTGAAGTACGAGTTCGACACCGAGGGCCGCTTGCACCCCAGTCGATAGCTCGGTATCAGCTTGCGGCGCAGCTCGCGATCACGTACCTGCGTGAACAGGTAGCCCTTGATGAGTTTCTCACCCAGCCCCAGCACGGCCGATGTCACGCGCGGGTAGTCCGAAAGCGCAAATGCGAGTCCTAGGAAGGCGTTGACGGCCACATTGCCGATCAACCGAACCCCGCTCTGCACGGGCCGGACGTCAAGCACCCGGTTCCAACCGGTTCCCATCGGGAAGTCCGGCTTTGGGGCGACCCAGATCGCCGTGCGCTGGTAGACCGTGAGTTGCTCGACGTGCTTGGCGAGTTCCGGAATCGCCTGCAGGGCAGTCGCACCTGTGCCGATCACGGCAACTCGTTTACCGCTGAAGTCGTAGGTGTGATCCCACCGCGCGGTGTGCATCATCTTGCCTGCGTAGTTCTCGATGCCATCGATTGGCGGCAGCTTAGGCTGCTCCAGGACTCCTACCGCGCTCACCAGGTATCGCGCCGTGATCACGTCCCCTGCGTCAGTCGTGACCCGCCACATGTCGGCGGAGTCGTCGAATCTGGCGTCCGTCGCGCCGCAGCCCAACCGCAGTTTGTCTCGGAGACCTTGCTTGTCGACGACTTCCTCGGCGTAGCGCTGGATTTCGGCTCCCGGTGCGAAGAACCGCGACCATCGCGACCGCTGCTGAAAGGAGAAGTTGTAGATCGGCGATGGAACGTCCACCGCAACGCCGGGATAGGTGTTGGCGTTCCAGGTGCCGCCGACGGTGTCCCACTTGTCGATGAGTACGAAGTTCTCGACGCCGACGCGGCGAAGCGCCACCCCGGTTGCGATGCCGCCGAAGCCGGCTCCGACGACGAGCACCTCGTACTGGGGTTCAGCATGCACTGCGGCGTCGGACATGACGTTTCCCTACCTAGCCGAACGGATCGTTGTCAATGGTGCCGGAGCAACGGCGGTCGGTGAGACGACTTCGCAAACAAACTGCACGACGTCCGCAAGGGCCTCGCGCGCTTCGGGGATGATGTCGGCCGCCGCATGGAAGACGTGGATGGCCTTTTCCCAGATCTGCAGTGTGTAGGGTACGCCGGCTTCGGAACACCTGAGCGCGAGAAGTTCAGCGTCGGGGAGCAGTACCTCCTCGGAACCCATCTGGATGAGTACCGGTGGTAGACCGGTGAAGTCGTGGTTCACCGGCGACCACGCCGGGTCGAGCTCTCCGCCGTTGGCCAGACCGCTCACCGCGGACATGGCGAGGATCTTGGCGGAGAGCATGGCGTCGCGCCGGTTGTTCGGATGTTGAAGGTGGGGTTCTGGATCCAAGTTGGCCCACGGTGAGATCGCCGCGATGCCACCGGGCATCGGAAGACCTTCGTCGCGGACCGCCAAGGCGATCGCGAAGGCGATGCCGCCACCGGCCGAGTCGCCGGCCAGGACGATCTTGTCGGCAGCGAGCCCCTGAGCGAGGAGATGCGCGTACGCCTGCAAGCCGTCTGCGTACGCTTCGATGATCCCGGCCTTGGGCAACTGTCGGTAGTCGACGTTGAACACCGGCACACCGCTGTCACGGGCGATGCGACCCACCAGCCGGCGGTGGCTGTGTAATCCGCCGCCAACGAACGCCCCGCCGTGGAAGTAGAGAATCGCACCCGCGGCGGGATCGTCCGGCGACGGGTGGTCTCGATGCCATACCCATTCGGCTCGAAAGTCAGGAAACGACACCCGTCGCATGCGCGTTCCCCGCGATGGACGCAACGGAATCGTCGCAAGTTCTGCGGCATTGGAGATCCGAAACGCCGGTTTCCCGCGTAGCGGTCCGTGCACAGCCAAAGTTGCAAGTCCATCGAGCGCCGGTCGCAACGTCGCACGGGAAAGCGCGTGGAGCGCGCGCAGTCGCAAGCCGGGCTTGCTGCCGAACTCGACGCGGACGGCGCCGCTGCCGACGTCGACTCGTCGTGTCGTCGATGCGGTCATGCCGAAGTCCCATGATTCCCACGATCCGTCGAGCTGACGGTCAAACGGTCACTGGTGCATTCACTCACGACGGAATACTCACCTCTTCCGGCAGCTGCGGTACAGCACGTTTGCCAGCAGACGACGCGACGGTCCGGTACTCGTAATCGTCACGATCGAATCGGGTGGCCTTGCGATATGTCTTGAGCAACGGCCATGGCCGGATGTACGGCGACTCGCCCTGCGAGTTGACGAAGTACGTGTTCGAGCCTGCGCATCTGTTGCCCAAATAGAAGCTCAGGTTCCGCCCGCTTCTGAGCATGTCTTCATGGAAACGGTCTTGTGCCTCGGGGCGCACTTCCGCGACTGTCGCGCCCCTCCGCCGTGTCTCGGCGATCACGGTCGAGATGTGCCGCATGGCGTTCTCCACGAAGTAGTGGAATGCGGTGCCCGTCCAGGAGTACGGCCCGACCATGATGAACCGATTGGGCACGCCCGATACCGAGGTGCTGTAGTACGCCTTCATGCCGTCGGTGTTGTATGAGTGCCCCAGGTCGAATGCGTTGCGCCCGATCACGGTTCCGGGACGATAACTCTCCGGGTCGGAGAACACTTCGTAGCCTGTCGCGAGCACCAACGCGTCGATCTTGCGCTCCGTGCCGTCGGCGGTGCGGATGCCGTCCGGGGTGATCTCCTCGATCGGCGTGGTGATCAGGTCGACGTTGTCGCGGTTGAGGTTCGTCAGGTAGCTGCCGGCCAGACCGCCGCGCACGCATACGACCCCGAAATTCGGCGTCAGCTTCTTGCGCGTCTCAGGGTCCTTCACGTTGATCCGTAGCCAACCGCGGTAGAGCTTGTGACCGAGGTAGTCGACGCCAACCGCAGCCCTTCGCCATACCGGAGCGGGTGTATAAACGGCAATGCGGAGCAACCCGTCGATGATCGCCTGGGCCAACAGGTTCACGACGAACGATCCGCCGGGCATCGCGAGAAACCGCTGCATCCACGGCCGAAGCACAAAGTCCGGCTTCGGCATGTAGAGCTGCGTGGTGCGCTGGTAGAGGTCGAGCTGCGCGGCCTTCGGTGCCAGCTGCGGAGCGATCTGCATCGTGGTCGCGCCGACACCGATGATAGCCACCCGTTTGCCGGCGAAATCGTAGTCGTGGTTCCAGTCGGCGGGATATATCCGTTGCCCTTCGAAGGAATCCAGACCGGCGATGTCGGGCCTCGTCTTCGGGTTGATGTAGGCACCGACCGCACTGATGACGAAGCGCGCGGTGATCGTCTCGCCTGTGTCGACATGCAAACGCCACAAGTGGCAGTCGTCGTCCCACATTTCCTTGACGACATTGGTGTTGAATCGCATCTTGGCGGGCAGGCCGTGCTCCGTGGCCAGATCCTCCAGGTACTCCAGTATCTGGTCTCTCTTGGCGAAGAAGCGGTCCCAGTCGGGCTTGCGTGCAAACGAGAACTGGTATGTGGTCGACGGTATGTCACATCCCGCATCTGGATAGTGGTGTGTGTACCACGTTCCGCCCATGCCGCCTACCCGGTCGACGATCAGGAAGTTCTGAACACCGATTTCCTGAAGCTTGATTCCCGCACAGATGCCGCCGAGGCCGGCCCCGATGACGACGGTCTCATATTGCGGCTGCTCGAAAATTTCGGTGACAGCGGCTGATTCGGTTGTTGCCTGCGACATGCCTTGATTTCTCCTGGAGATTCGGCGGATTAGGCGGCAGCGATGGAGGAGCGGGCAGCCAGCCGCTTGCGCATTCCGGGTCCGAACCCGATGCGGTATGCAGTGCGCCAGACCGGCTTGACGTACTTGACGAACCGAAAGGGAGCGCGCGGGTTGATCGCAACCGTCCAGACGACATGGGTGCCACCGTCAGCCGTCTCGTGAAAAGTCACATCCTCGGCGTACTGACGAACCAGGGCGAACTGCATCCAGTTCCCGCTCACCACACCGAAAGTGATTCTCTTGAGCGGCTCGTAGCGCCAGAACTGCTCGCGCTCTACCCACAGCACTCGAAACGGGTCATACACGCTGCCCATCTCGCGAACGATCCCGACGCCACGTTCCGGTGACGGGTAGCGGACCCCTGTCCCCGGGAAAGGCAGCCATTCCCAGGCTGCATCGCCATCAAGGACGTCCCATACGTCCTTGGGCGGCGCGTCGAACGTGAACTCAGTGGAGAACACCAGTGGCGCGGTGTCGAACGTCGAATCATCGACGGGCACGGCGGTCCACTGACGATGAAGGATGCCGGTTGGAGCCATGGACACTTTTCTGCTTTCACTCGACGACTGCGGCAGATATCGACCTTATTCGGATATTGACCCTATGTCAATGCTGGTTGAACCGTCTGAGCTGTGTGTTTATGGTGCAATATTGCTTCACTATCCACATAGTCCTATTATCTAGAAGGCCTGCCCGCGTTCGATGACGACGGAAGTTGACCGCTGATGTCTCTCACGACAAGTCCCACCGCAACCTCCCGCGCCGTCGGGCTTCTCGATCCTGATCGATGTGGCCGGGTCGAGATCACTGGCGACGGCTACTGCGACGTGCTCGGAGAGGCCGCTCCCCCGGCAGACAGACTCATCCAGCGACTGATGCGGACGAATGTCTATTCGGCGGGCTACCAACTCCTTCGTCCGGTCGGCCTGAAAGTCGCCGGCGGATTGAAGTCGCCCGGCCGGGACAAGGACCGCACCCGGGTCGCCGACTGGCTGCGTCTTCGTCCGGGCTGCACTGTCCTCGACATCGGCTGTGGGCCGGGGAACTTCACGGGTTGGTTCGGCGCTCAGGTGTTCCCGGACGGCCTCGCCGTCGGAGTGGACGCCTCACACCAGATGTTGCGCCGCGCAGTGGCCGACAACGCCGGTCCCGGCGTCGCGTACCTGCGTGGCGATGCCGAGAACCTGCCGTTTGCCGACGGTGTCGCGGACGCGACGACGTGCTTGGCGGCCCTATACCTCATCAATGAGCCGTTCCAGGCGATCAGGGAATTGGCCCGGGTCCTCAAGCCGGGCGGGCGCATGGTGATCCTCACGAGCCTCGCGCCCGGCGGTGTCAGCACCTCGCGACGAGGCAAGGTGATGCAAAGGGCCAGCGGCGTGCGGATGTTCGGTCGCGACGAGGTCACCGGGTTCTTGCGCGGAGCGGGTCTGATCGACATTCACCAGCACGTCGAAGGGCTGGCGCAGTTCGTGGTCGCCACGAAGGCGGAGCAAGTATGAATCCCGAACGCAATCCGCTGCTGGCGGAGCTGAAGGAGCCTCACGACGTGCTGTCCAAGCTGTCGCCCGAGGAGTCAGTGTTGCTGCTGGGCATGCTGCGAAGTGCGAAGGCGAAACTTCAGAAGAGCTCGGATCGCTCCCTCGACGATGTTCTCAACGGTCTTCCTCGACTCATCCGCCCCGCAGCCCGCAAGATTCTGTTCGGGAAGTGAGACATCGTGGCCGACTTGGTGACTCGAGCACAAATCGCGCTTCTTGCAGATCTACTGGAGGCTGACCCCGCGGCGTTGGCCAGCCTGGAGCACCTCGGAGCCGACGGCGTCCGCGCCTTGAGGTGTGCGATGTCCGATGCGCTTTTCGACTCGCTGGCTTCAGTTTTCGCACGGGTGAGCAAGCTGGCGCCACTTGTTCCAAATGCCGTCGTCATTGCCGTCGCTCACAAGGCCGTACCTCCGGAAGTCGCCGGCCGCGCCGGTGGGGCCCTCGGTTTGGCACACGAAGACCGGGCTGTCGGTGTGCTGTCCGGGATGAAGCCGGCATACCTGGCCGACGCCGCCCCCTACGTCGACCCGCGGATCATCCCCCACTTCGCGCCCAAGTTACCGTCGCGGCTCCTGATTCCCGCCGCGAAGGAGTTGCTCCGTCGTCGCGAGTACCTCACGGCATCGCGGTTCGTCGAGTATGCCACCGAACAGCACATCGTCGACTTCGAGAAGGCCATCGACGATGACGAGGGGTTGGTCCGGACGGGCGCGCTGGTATGGGACACGGATGTGCTCAATGCCATTGTGCGCGTGGCTGGTCCCACCCGACTCGTCCGGATGACGAAGGCAGCGAGAGCCGGTTCGACGCAGTTCGCCCTGACGATGCTCTCGGTGCTGGCCCGCATCCAGCCCGAACTCGCTTCTCCCGCCGTCGAAGAATTCCTTGGCAATCCCGACATCGAGGCCGTGTCACGATTGGTCAGCATCGCCGAGGGGGAAGGCGCACTGGCCGAACTGCTCGACCTGGCCGCCGTCCTCACCGATGACGGGCTGCGCAACCTCGCGTCCGCGCCGATCCTTGAAGACGAATCCTTCGCAGGGCGTTTCAGCGATGCGGCGGACACAGCCGATCGTCGAAAGACGTGGAAGCGAATCGAACACGCCCTCGAAGCTGTGCGGGAACCGGTGAAGGTCGTCGATTGACACCACGGTCATCGGCCCCCCAAGATCGTCACAGGCGGCAAAGAGGCCGTCCGACGACTCCGACGGAAGCGGGTG
The DNA here is from genome assembly GCF_001500065.1 of Mycobacterium sp. IS-3022. Taxonomy (GTDB): domain Bacteria; phylum Actinomycetota; class Actinomycetes; order Mycobacteriales; family Mycobacteriaceae; genus Mycobacterium. The sequence goes on along the minus strand of NZ_LQIN01000034.1, from coordinate 56,554 downwards.
CCGTGACTGGTGCCGTCCCCAAGGCCCGAATATCCCGAGGCGGAAAGCTCGGGCGACTCGCCGCCGAACAGGCGGTGCGAAGCGCGGGCACGCGGCTGTCGATGATCGGCCGCTCCCAACGAGCCAAGAGCATTCTCGCCGAGCGGGCGACAATTGAGTCGGCGGATCAATTGGTCACCGTGCTCGGTGGCATGAAGGGCGCAGCGATGAAGCTGGGCCAGATGCTGTCAGTCCTCGATCTCGATCTGGTCCCTGAATCGCATCGCGAGCGGTTTCGCGAGAAGCTCGCCGCGCTCCGTGATCACGCGCCGATCGTCCCGTTCGCATCGATGCGGAAAGTCATCGAGACGGATATCGGCCCGCTGAGGCGGATATTCGCCGATTTCAACGACGAGGCCATCGCCGCCGCGTCCGTCGGACAGGTCTATCGTGCCAAGCTGCGCGATGGCCGCGACGTCGCGGTCAAAGTGCAGTACCCCGGCATTGACACGGCCATCAAGGCCGATATGCGAAACCTCGCGCTGTTCGCCAAAATCGGCAAGACAGTGTGGCCGACGTTGGGCGCCAACGGCTTCCTCGAAGAGATCTCGCGAAATCTGGTGAACGAGCTGGATTACCTCCAAGAGGCCCGCACCCAGCACTACGTCGCCCAGAAGTATCGCGGCCATCCGCTCATCCATATCCCCGACAGTGTTCTCGAATTCAGCAGAGAACGCGTCCTGATCACCGAGTACGTCGACGGGACATCGTTCGAGGATCTGCGAAAACTTCCCGCCGAGGAACGCAACGACGTGGGCGAGCTGCTTTACCGCTTCTACATCGGTTCGCTGTTCCAGCACAACGAGTTCTGCGGCGATCCACACCCGGGAAACGTCATGCAGACGGCCGACGGAAAGGTCGTGTTCATCGACTTCGGGCTCTTCAATCGGATGGACCCCACCAACGTCGACTTCGAGCGCGTACTCCTGCGCGCCGCGGTGGAAGGACGAGCCAACGACATCTATCACCTGCTGATCGGCCGGGGCATCGTCGACGCCGATGCGGACATCACCCCACAGGAGTGCCTCGACTATCTGTGGGCGGCCGGTGAGTGGCACCTCGTCGACGACGAGATCACGGTGACGCCCGAGTTGGCCACCGGAGCGCTGGTAGTCGCGATCGACCCACGGGGGTCCGACCACTTCACCGGCATCAAGCGACAGTTGCTGCCGCCGGAGCACATCTTCTCGCGACGAGCCGACTTCTTCACCTTCGGCGCCCTCGGTCAGCTCGTCGCGACCAACAACTGGCATCGCATCGCGCGCGAGTGGATCTACGACGACCCGCCGGCGACCGACATCGGGCGGGCGATCGCCGACTGGGAGAACCGCCCCGGCAAGGAGTAAGCCTGTCGCGCGCTCTATTGACGTCACCGACAGCAAACATGAATGTCCGCGGATCTTTCCGACAATTTCGGTAGCGTTGCTATTTGGATAGTTGTATTATTCAGAATCTCATGGACTGCCGACCGCCGATTTCCCACCCGCACCGGAGTGCAGACTCGCACCACGGACGGCGCAGCGCCGCCAACCCGCCAGGCCGGCATCTGTCCAGGAAAACGAGCGCTTTTCCTAGCGGGAGGCGCGCCCAGGACCGGTGGATTGGAGCGGATCCGCCGGCTGAATTCCTGAGAGTGCTCCGGAATCCCTTGACCGAGCCGATTGTGACCGAGCACACTGATCGCCGGATTCTAGATAGCGAGGCTATCCGGAAAAGCCAGGGGCACGTAGACATCTTCGACACTCTGCGAGCAAGCGTGGCAGCTGTCATCGTCGTCGACGGGGACCGGTTGACGGGGCATGTGAACGAGGGGGTGAGCACGTGACGCAGATCGACGTCGCGCCACCGCCTTCCGCCGAGTCAACCGACGTCGATGCGAGTGGCGAGGACGGCGGCCCTAAGGTCGGCCGCCAACTGTCGACGGCTTTGGCCACGCCAGTGCGTTACGGGACGAGCCAGATCGACAAGTCGCTCAAGACTCTGGGGCGCTTTCTCGAACTCGGCGCGCAGGCCTTCTATTACCTCATCACCGACCTGATCCGATTGCGCCACCCGTGGCGCGAGACCATCGGTCAGGCCTGGTTCATTGTCAGCGTCACGGCGATACCCGCACTCCTGGTGTCGATCCCGTTCGGCGTCATCGTCGCCGTTCAGGTCGGGAGCATCATCCAGCAAGTCGGTGCGACCGCCATCTCGGGCGCCGCCGGAGGTCTGGGCGTGATCCGCCAGGGCGCGCCGATCGTCGCGGCACTGCTGCTGGGCGGTGCTGCGGGCTCGGCGGTGACCACCGACCTCGGCGCGCGCACCATCCGCGACGAGGTCGACGCGTTGCGGGTGATGGGTATCGACCCGGTTCGCCGGCTGATCACGCCGCGGTTGGCCGCAATACTGCTCGTGGCGCCGTTCCTGTGTGTCTTCATCATCTTCATGGGTCTTGGCGCCGGCTACTTCATCAACGTCGCGTTCCAATCAGGAACGCCCGGAAGCTATCTGGCATCATTCGCCGCATTCGCCAACGTGGCCGATGTCGTGGTCGCGCTGATCAAGACCTGGATCTTCGGCGCGGTGACGATCCTCGTCGCGTGTCAGCGGGGGCTCGAGACCAGAGGCGGAGCTCGCGGAGTGGCCGATGCGGTCAACGCCGCCGTGGTCGTCGGCGTCGTCGCCGTCTTCGTGATGAACCTGGTCATCACGCAGCTGGTGACCATGATCCTGCCGACGAGGGTGGGCTGATGGCCACCCCGTCGAAATTCCTTCCCTTCGGGGCGGCGGCCCGCCTACCCCTGCGAATCGGGGGCGGGACGATGTCGCTGGCCGAACGACTCGGCCATCAGGCCACGTTCCTCGGCCTCGTCCTTGGCGCCGTGCCGAGGACGCTGAAGAACTATCGTCGCCAAACCGGCGCACTGCTTGTCGACATGACGTGGGGCAACGGCTCGATCATCGTCGGCGGCGGCACGATCGGTGTGCTGGTGTTCATGGGTGTCGCGATCGGGGCTTCGGTCGGCATCGAAGGGTTCGCCGCGCTCGACATGGTCGGCATGGGCCCGTTGACGGGCTTCGTCTCCGCCTACGCCAACACCCGCGAAATGGCACCGATGATCGCCGCGATCGGATTCGCCGCGCAGGCGGGGTGCCGGATGACCGCCGAGATCGGCTCGATGCGGATCTCTGAGGAGATCGATGCGTTGGAAGCCCAAGGCATCCGGTCGATTCCGTTTGTGGTGACAACCCGCGTCATTGCGGGCTTCATCACCATCGTTCCGCTTTACGTGGTCACGCTCTTGCTCAGCTACCTGTCCTGCGCACTGGTGGTCAACGTCCTGCACGGCCAGTCGTCGGGCACCTATTACCACTACTTCAACTCATTCATTCAACCGTCGGACGTCTTGTTCTCGGTCCTCAAGGCCATCATCTTCGTCACCGTCATCATCGCCATTCACGGGTATCAGGGCTACTACGCCACCGGTGGGCCGGAAGGCGTCGGCGCCTCGTCGGGCCGTGCCATCCGCGCCAGCCTCATCTCCATCGTCATTCTCGACATGATCCTCACCCTCATCTTCTGGGGGCGCGACCCTGGCGTTCGGATCTCGGGGTAGCCCATGCCGATCTTCCACGACGAGTCCGGACGAGCAGCCAGCCCAACGAAACTGCGGCTGCGGGGCCTGGTCGTGTTCGCCGCCCTGGCCGTGGCCACCACGCTGCTGGTCCAGCTCGCCTCTGGGAAGTACGAGCCCGCGTTCAACCTCACCGTTGTCGCCAACTCGATCGGTGAGGGCCTCACGCCCGGCGCAGAGGTGAAATTCCGGGGCCTCACAATCGGTTCGGTGAAGAAGCTGGAGGCGATCGGCTACAACAGGCAGAAGCTGACCCTCGTGCTCGACCCACGACAGGCCGCCGCGTTGAAATCGGATACCGGAGCCCAATTCACCTCATCGAACGTATTCGGCACGGCCGCAGTCGAACTCGTGAGTAGCGGACGCGGTGGTCGGCTCGCACCCGGTCGGACCTTGATGATCGGCGACAACGCGCGGTCCTCGTCGATCACCGGGCTGCTGCGCGAGGGGACCAAGCTCACATCGGTGCTGGATTCACCCGCGGTCGACCGGATCATCGAGACGCTGCGCAAGCACGCCGACCTCGTCGAACCTTCCGCTCGGTCCGTTTTCGACACCGCCAAGATCCTCGTCGACGCACAGACCGTACCGATCTCACAGTCGCTGTCGGTCATCGCGTCGTTCGTCAACGGCGTCAACGACTTGGTTCCGCTCGCCGGGCTGCTGAACCAGCTCCTGGACGAGTTGACGTTCCTTGTCCAGCCGGGGGGCACCGACCGGACGAACACGATCCTCGTTCAGGTCAGTGGCCTGTTGAACTTCGTCGCCGATCTGTTCAACAAGAACAATCACTGGGTCGTACCGATGGCCAACGGCATCGTCAACGTCGCCGCACCTACCACCTACGCGCTGGGCAGCCTGGCACCGGCCTACGATCGCCTATCGGGGCTGATCGACCGGACCAGTGCAGCTTTCCCCATCATCGACGGCAAGGTCCGGCTGCGCATCGATGTGCTCCTGGACGCGATGCCCGGCCTGGCCGCTGCCCTGCCCGCCGAGCAGCCAGCACCACCGACACCTGTGGCGCCGGGGGGCTGACGGTGAACAAGACCGCACGATCCGCGCTCGCGTTGACAGTGTTTGCCGCGATCGCCTTGGTGTGCGCGCTCATCGTCGTCACCGCGCTGCGCAACCCCGTCGAGGGCGCGGAGTCCACCTACACCGCGACATTCAGCGACGTATCCGGCCTCTACGTCGGCGACGACGTCCGGATCTCCGGCGTCCAGGTCGGCAAGGTCAAGACCATCCGACTGAACGGCCGCAACGCCGACGTGGAGTTCACTGTGGTGGCCAGTCAACCCGTGTACAGCGAGACCGTAGCTGCCGTCCGCTACCAGAACCTCGTCGGGCAGCGGTATCTGGAACTGGCCCAACCCGATGCCCCGGGCGCCCTGCTACCGGCGGGCTCCACCATCCCGATCGGCTCGACAATCCCGTCGTTCGATGTGGCCAAGCTGTTCAACGGTTTTCGGCCCATCTTCCGTACCTTGGACCCGGCAGAGTTCAACCAGCTCGGTGAGAACCTGCTGCGGCTCATCCAAGGCGACGAATCCGGTATCGGGCCCGTACTGCGCGACCTCGATGAGGTCTCCAAATTCGCCGCCGATCGCCAAGCGGTCTTCATCACCCTGATCCGCAATCTCGGAGAAATCTCGGTCGACCTCGGCGGCAAATCGAAGCAACTGTTCGACCTGATCACGACGCTCAACGGTGTTCTGATCCGACTGACGGCCAAGGCCGAGGGATTCCGTCAAGGCATCGACGAAGCGGTGCCGACACTGCGCAACGTGATCCAGATTCTGCAATACACCGAGCGCACGTTCGACGGTATGACCGTCCCGTTCTACGACCTGACCGCTCGGATGTTCCCCCAGACGCCGACCATCATCGCCGGGCTGTCGCTGGTGCCGTCCCTGATTCAGGGCCTGCGCAACCAACTCATCGAAGACAGGCCCGCTGTACCGCGTTTCACGTGTTCCAACGGCGAGGTGACCTTGCCAGGCATCGGCATCGTCTCCTTCGCCGAACAAAACCTGGTGGTGTGCCGATGAGGCTCTTCCGCCGCAACCGCCCCGCCCTGCTCGACGAGCACGCCGCCGGCGCCCGCAGCCGTCGGATCGGTGTCATCGGCAGCCTCCTCATCGCGGTGTCGCTGGTCGCAGCCGGTGCGCTCTATGTCAACCCCCTCGGGCAGCGCAGCTATACCGCGCACTTTGAAAGCTCGGGTGGGGCGCGGCCCGGCGACGAGATCCGCATCGCGGGAATACCCGTCGGCAAGGTCACCTCAATCGGTCTGGACGGCACCGTGGTCAAGATGACCTTCGAAGTGACGAAGTCACTCGTGATCGGCTCGGACTCCACGCTGGAGGTCAAGCTACTCACTCCGCTGGGCGGGCATTACGTGGCGCTCGACCCCAAGGGTATTCATCCGTTGGGCGACAAGGTGATTCCTCCGCAACAGACGGCGACCCCGTTCGAGATCAACGACATCATCCAGGAGGCGACACCCCTGATTCAGGAGGTCGACGGTGACGTCATCCACGACACGTTCAGCGAGGTCGCCAACGCGGCGAACAAGTACCCCGACGCGTTGCGGGATGTCCTCCAGACCGCGAACACCCTGACGACGTCGCTGAGCCAGGTCACCGCGGATTACCACCGCGGACTCGACTTCCTCAACGAGTACTCCAGCGCTTTCGTCGCCGGCCGACAACAACTGGTCGTCATGGCGCAGCAGTTCGCGCTCGTGGGCGCCCGACTCACCACGAAGTCCGTAGAGATCGTCGAATTCTTCAGCCTGCTATCCGAACTCGCGCGCCTCGTCGACCGGTTGATGGTGTTCTACCACGATGAGGTCGCGCCGGTGGCCCACGGCATCGACGACATTTTCGACACGCTGTTCAGCCATCCCGAACGGATCGGCGAAGCCGCCGACGGCCTGGGCCAGATTCTGCGGATCGTGGTTCCGATGCTCAGCGGCAACGGCGTCGTGATCGACGAGAGCGACCGGCTCATGCCTGGCGAGGACGTGTGCATTCCCAACATCACCAGGCAGTGCTGAGATGAGGCCCCTACACTTTCTCCGCGACAGGTTCCGTGCCAAGTTCGTGGGCGTTGCGACCACCGCGATCGTGTTGACGGTGGTCGCCGCCGCGGTCGTCGGCGCGAAGACGTTGCTGCCGAAGATCGATGGCGTCCGTGCGATGTGCGCCGAGTTCACCGACGCGGCGGGTCTGTACACCGGCAACAAGGTGCAATTGCTCGGGATTGAAGTCGGCGAGGTCACGGCGATCACCAACGAGCCCGACCACGTCCGGGTCGACTTCACCGTCCGCAAGGATCTCGACCTGCCCGCCGACGTCGGGGCAGTCACCTACGGCGACTCGATCGTGACCGACCGCCACGTCGAGCTGACCAAGCCCTACGCCGGTGGACCCAAGTTCACCGGGCCGCAATGTATTGCGATCAAGTCCACGAAGACCCCGATCGGGATCAGCGAATCCTTCGCAGCGATCGGCGATCTCGCCGATGCCATCCTGGGCCGCGAGGCAGGCCAAGATCCGTTCAGCGCGCCTGGCGTGGCCGCGATCAACGACAGCCTGGCCGCGGCCAGCCGATCCTTGGACGGCACAGGTGTCACCATCAAGCAGACGCTGCAGAATCTCGTCGCGATGGTCGGTGATCCCTACAAGGCCGACGCCGACTACCGGCAGTTGCTGGAGAACAGCGAGATCTTCACCTCGGGTTGGCTGCGGCACTGGGACACATTCGCGGTCGTGATCAAGACACTGCCTGATACGGCCCTGTTGATAGAGAACCTCTCCGACCACTTCGCAACGGCGTTGAGCAGGCTCGTGCATCTGCTCCCGATATTGAAGGACACCCTCGACCGGTTCGCTCCGCGGGTCTACCACAACATCTCAGACAAGCTAATCCCCTGGGTCACTGACCTCCTCAACGCCTACACCCCTCACATACTCGGGTTCCTCAACTCGCTTCCGCAGTTCACCAATTGGCTTTCCGACATCTACGAGCCCACATGGGGCACCCACAACGTCACGTATTACCCACCGCGCGTCGCGATCTCACCGACTCAGGCAAGCGCCATCTGCACCGAACTGCGGGCCCGCAACACACCGGGAGCCAATTCCGCATGCGCACCCGGGACGGCGTCGGACCCCGTCACTCTCGGTCTCACCAACCTCATCCTGGGCGGAGCCCTCGGATGACCGCCGCACGCCTTTGTGTCCCGGTGATCACCGCGCTGGCTCTGGCGCTGACACCCGCGTGCTCACTCGATCCGACCGACCTGCCCGTGCCGGGCTCGTACGTGCCGGGTGACGCGTACCGGATCAAGATTGAGTTCTCCAGCGTGCTGAATCTGCCTGCGAAGGCGAAGGTGGATTCGGGCGGAGTGCAGGTCGGCGTGCTCGATCACGTGGCGCTTGACGGCAGCACCGCGGTGGCCAGCGTCGACATCTCATCGGATGTCCGGCTGCCTCAGAACACCCGCGCTGAACTGCGCCAAGCGACGGTGCTCGGAGACATCTACATCGCGCTGCTGACACCGGACCATCCATCGCCGACCACGCTTCACGATGGCGACGCGATCCCGTTGAGCAACACCGCCCCCGCTGACAACGTCGAGGATGTCCTGCGGTCCGTGTCCGACCTCGCGTCCGGTGGCGGACTGAACACCTTGCAGGACACGGTGATCAAGCTCAACAACGCCTTCCCGAGCGACCCCGCCGAGATCACCGAAGTTCAGCAGAAGGTTGCGGGAACGCTGAACGACCTCGCGGCAAATCGGGACACCATCAACGAGATCCTGGCAAGCGCCAGGAACATCAGCAACAGCTTGGTGGAAAATACCCACACCTTCGACCGACTCGTTACCGAAGGCCCCGACAAGCTCATCGGACTCGGCAGCGTCACGCTGAACATCGTGCAGCTTGTGATAGACGCAGGCAAGCTGGCCCGCAACATCTCTCCGGCAATCGATCCGAACACCGCCGAGATACTTCAGGTGATCTCGCATGCAACACCTTTCATCGGCACGGTCGCCACTGCCGACACCACGATTCCGACGATCATGGACAAGACGGTCGACCTCATCCGCGACAAGCTCATCGGCTTCTTCCGTAAGGGCGGGCCGCGTTACACCGTGACCGGACTGCACAATCCGGACGGGTCGATCGGCCTGGATCCGGCGGCCCGCGCCGACGAGGTGATCACCAGGATGCAGACGATGGGGCTACTCGCGCCATGAAGTTCAACGCAGGAGCGACGCTGGTGATCCTCGCAATCATCACGTTGATCGGCGCCGGCTACATGTCCCTCGGGGTGCTCGATATGGGTCCGACGAAGCAGGTCACCCGGATACAGTTGATGCTCGAAGCTTCCGGCGGCCTGCTCTCGACATCCGATGTCACGATGCGCGGCATCAAGGTCGGACGGGTCACCGGCATCCAGGCCACCCCTGCCGGTTTGGCGGTGGCTATTGATCTCGACAGCGAACATCCGGTCCCCGTCGACAGCCCGATCAGCGTCGAAGCCCTCTCCGTGGCCGGTGAACAGTACATCGACTTCAAACCGGAAGTCATTGCGCCGCCCTACTTGTCGGACGGTGCGGTGATACCTGCCGACCGGGTGACAAGCGCCGTCACGGTGAGCGACATCCTCGCCCGCGGTAACGCGTTGTTCTCGGCGCTGAATCATGAGGACTTGCGCACCGTGGTGACCAATCTCGCGGAGGCGATCACCGGCAACGACGAGACCCTCGATTCGTTGGCGACGACGGCAGGTCTCTACGCCCGAATGGTGCAGGAGAACAAGCAACTGCTCAACACGCTCTTCGGCAACCTGTCCACACTTACCACCGGGATGGGCGACCTGAAGGTGGGCGCGGTCTTCTCCGAGACCGGCCATATCCTGCCCAGCGCGGTTCCCGAATTCGTCCGTCTGATCCGCGAATTCGACAGCCTGTCGCAGCTGGGCACCGACATGTTCGGCGACGACGGAGCCATCGAATCCCTCGTCGACAAGATCAGCCAATACATCGAACTGCTCGCCGGGCCCTTGAGTACCTTCGCCACCGTTCTCGAACCGGCGACGGCACCCATCCGCGATGTCGAAATCGACGCCGGACATTGGCTCGACTTCTGGAAGTCCACGTTCAACGACGAAGGCGCCATGCGTCTTCAACTTCTCGTTCCAGAATGGCCACAGCCGTAAGGGGGCATCATGACAATCAGAACAACGAGTGAGGCGGACATGGCAGACAGCTCCGAAGACGACGTCGACGAAGGCGCCACGGTCGAGGAGGAGAGCACCGCCAAGGAGACGCACGACAAGGTAGACAAGGTCGCCGAGAAGCCCGCGCCCGTCGACGAAGGTCACAAGCCGGCGTCCTCCCGCCGGAATCCCTGGCAATGGGTTGCCGCTGTGTTGCTCATCGTTCTCATCGGCGTCGGTGTGTTCGGTTATCTCCAGTACAAGAACGCCGCGGACCAGCTCTCGGCGATGCGTCAGGAAGAGGCCAACCGCGCGGCCGCCGCACAGCTGGCGAAGGACTACGCGCTCAAATCGTTGACGTATTCGTTCAAAGACCCCGACGCGTTCTTCCGATCGGTCGAGGAGGGCGTGTCCGACGCGCTGAAGGACAAGTACATCAATGCCGAAGACTTGCTGAAGGGCGTGATGCTTCAGGCGCAGGTCACCTCGACCGGTGAAGTGCTGGCGACGGAGGTGACCCCACAGCCCGGGGATGTCTACCAAGTGGTGGTGTCGGCCAGCCAGACCACCAGGAATTTGCAGAATCCGGAGCCTCGGGTGTCGATAGTTCTCTTGCAGATCACCGTCAACAAGGCGGGTGACACGTGGCAGGTTTCCGACATCGGCCCCAAGACCGGGAGCAAGGCCGCCAACGCCGATCAGGTGCTGCCCAGTCAACCGGGTCCTCCAGCTGAGCCCGGCCCGACTCCCGGCCGACCGACTCCCCCGCGGTAGCACGATGTTTCGCGCGCTGGTCGGAACGACGGCGGTAACCGCGGCGGTGATCGTCTGCTGCCCGCCGGTTAGCGCGGACGACACCTTGCCTCGTTGCGCTCACCACAAGACGATGATCAACCCCGCCGAACCGATGGGGCACGAGGACTGCCGGCTCATTTCCACGGATCGGAGGGGTTTGGCGTTCGACGTGACCTACTGGAGTACCGGCGGCCCCTCGGCGCCACCGTTGGCGGTGAAGATCGAGGTCACCGACGGGTCCGGCACCGTCACTCAGACCATCAACGAGGTCACCGAGCCCTCCGACCCGGCGCCGGTCGGCCTGGAGGATCTCGACGGCGACGGCCGCGAGGAAATTATAGTGCCCATCGCTCGCCGGTCGTACAACAGTGGCTCGAACACCCGGTTTTCCGTGTGGCGCGCAGAGGGGGACCGGGCGTATTTCGAACGAACTCAGATGGAGGGGCAAGCCGTCTACCCCAGCGGCGACGGCTACGTCGTCACCAATTGGGGCGCATTGACCAGCCGCGATCTCACCTTCTACGTGCCTACCGGCGCCGGGTTCACCGTCGCGGTCACGTTGACCCTTCAGGCCGAGGACATCGACCTCCACACCGGGGAGGTGCGCACGGTGAGCTGCCGTACGCACCAACAAGAGGGTCTGGGCATGATCCGTATGGACATCGAGAGAGCCCAGGACGTCTTCTGCGCGTCACCGGCAGCGATGGCGATATGGCCGGACGCGCAACGGGTTTCGGCCGCCCCTTGGCGCCCGCAGTAGCACACGTCACTACCCTAGGGCGACCTTCCTGGCGGCGATCCGACCGATACCCGGGGCCAGCCTGTGCGCCAGGTACTGTAGCCGCGCTTCGGGCGTCACCGGGACGACGGACTTGTTCTTGCGCACCGCCGCGACGATCTGTTTGGCGACCTTGTCGGGACCGTAGCGGCGGAGTCGATACGCGCGATCGACCGTCGCAAGCTTCTTTTCGGCCTCCGGCTCGGAGAGGCCCGACACCACTGAACTGCGAACGATGTTGGTGTGCACGATGCCTGGGCAAATCGCGCTGACGCCGATACCTGCGGACGCCAACTCGGCGCGTAGGCAGTCGGAGAACATGAATACCGCGGACTTACTGGTCGAGTAAGCGGTGAAGCCCTGCTGCGGTGTGTAGGCGGCCATGCTGGACAGGTTCACGATGTGCCCGCCGAGACCGCGGCTGACCATCTTCGGCCCGAACGCGCGGCAGCCGTTGACAACGCCATACAGGTTGACGTCGAGCACGCGCTTGAACTCGTCGGACGTCGTCGCCAAGAACCGACCGGCCTGGCCCACGCCGGCGTTGTTGACCAGCACGTCGGGTACTCCGTGCGCGGCCACTACCTGCTCGGCATGAGCGACGACCGCCGCCTCGTCGGAGACGTCCAGTTGATAGGCGTGGGCGTCAGCGCCGAGCTCGCCGATCAGCGCGGCCGTCTCCTTCGCCGATGCCAGGTTGACGTCCGAGACGACGACCTCGGCACCGTCGCGGGCGAAGGCAATGGCGGTCTCTCGGCCGATGCCACTGCCTGCACCGGTGATCACCACGAGTTGGTCATCGAACGGCCTTCGCTTCCTGCCCATCTCGGCTCGGCGCAGCCCCCGCGTCGGAGGCAGCCCGGAGACCGCGTCGATCAATTCGGTCGTCGCGGTCGCCAACAGCTCGGGGTGCGAAAACGGCAACCAGTGCCCGCCGCGCACCACCCGCTGCCAAACCGCGGGAGCCCACTTGAGTTCGTCGGAGTAACTGGCCGCGCGGACTGCGGGATCATTCGTCCCGACGATCACCTGCACCGGAACTTGGGTGAACTGCTCCCGCGGTTTGAGGGCGGACAAGATGTTGGCCCGGTAAATGCGCAACCCGTTGCCGATGTCCCGGTCGAAGGTGGGGCCTAGCGAGATCTGGTTTGCGTCGGCCCCCTCGACGCGGGAAAGCCCTGTGCGCCAACGCTCGGCGGTCATTGTCATCCGGAAGAACGCATTCGGGACGAGCGGCAATGCGAAGTACGCCATGTAGAGAAGCGAAGCCACCTGAGCTAGCACATGTGCGACATTCTTTGGCGTCGGCCGAGACAGTCGGTGCCGCGCCCACATCGTCAGGTGCGCGGCGTTGGGGCCCGCAACCGACGTGAAAGAGGCGATCTTGTGCTGCGCGGTCGGATCGCACACGGCCTCCCACATCGCGACGCTGCCCCAGTCGTGGGCGAGCACGTGGACCGGTTTGCCGTCGCCGACTGCATCGATGACGGCGAGGTAGTCGCTGGCGAGGGCTGCCAGCTTGAACTCTCGATAGCTCTTCGGGTTCGACGACTGCCCATGTCCGCGGTTGTCGACGGTCACCACGTGGAACCGATCGATCAGATGTGGCGTGACGGAGTTCCACATGTCGTGCGAGTCCGGCCATCCGTGCAATAACAGCACTGTCTCGCCGGCCCGATTGCCTTGCTCGTAAACGGCGATGTCGATGTCGCCGTTGCGCACCACGCGGTAGGTGACCCGTGGTCCCACGGAGGCCTCTTTCTCGTGACCGCCCACAAGATCCGATACCGATTCCATCGCGATCCCCTATGCCTTGGCCGCCACGGCCACAATGTAATCCGAGAAGTGTGCGCTCAGCCGAAAACCCAAGGGCGTGAACGAATAACGGACGACAGGGTTCACATGCCGCATGTCGGCGTCGCGCAATCTCTTCGTCAGGAACCTGCCCAGCGGGGCATAGACGTCATCGGTGATGGGTCGTGTCTGCACATCCACAAAACCCATGCACTGCAGGAGATCGCAATACCCGGCAAGGTCGGCCGCCGCCGCGACCGCCCATCGGGGCGCACCCCGCCAGCCGCGACGCGCAACCTCGCGGCGGGCCGGCGCTGTCAGTGGTGTGCGCGTGGGCACGATGTCGGCCGTCACCAGAAGGCCGCCGGGCTGTAGCACCCGCAGCGCCTCGGCGAAGAAATCCACTCGCGACGGGAAGTGGAAGGCGGATTCCAGCGCCACCACCTTGGTGCTCGATTCGTCCTCGAACGGCAGATCGGTCGCGGAGGCGTTGACGTAGCCGATCCTGTCCGCCAACCCCGCTTCGGCCACCCGCCGCGTCGCGATTGCGACCTGTTCGGCAGCGACGTTTACTCCGGTGATGTGTTCGGGGCCGAACTCGTTGATCCACAACATGTCTTGGTCGCCGTAACCGCAGCCGCAGTCCACGATCGTGTCAGATGGGTTGAAGTTGGCGTCGCGCGCGAGCAACCGAGCCAAGTCGCGACTCGCTTCGTCCAGGGTCGCCGGACCGTTCTTCCAATAGCCGAAGTTGATGAACAGCGATTCCTCGCCGTACAGATTCTGAGTGCCGACGATGTCGTAGATCTGACCGGCCTTCGGGCCGCCCGACGACGACAAAGAAACGGCCGCCATCTGTCGCCATTCGTCGGCCCATCGCCCGAGCCGAGCGCCGAGGGATTCATCCCGGGTGTTGCGCGGAATCGTCGTCACGTGCTGTTTCCCATCTGCGAGCGGGCCAACATGCATTACCCATACAGATAGTACTAGATACCTGAGGTACCGGATACCCCTCGTCTAGATCCACTTTTGCGCACGCGAGATCCGGTGTAGTTGGTCGCGCTCACCGCTGCCAACTACACCGAAATCCGAGGGCGGCTAGCCCTCGAGCTTGTAGCCGAGGCCGCGGACGGTGACCAGGTGCACCGGGTTCGCGGGGTCCGCCTCGATCTTCGACCGCAACCTCTTGACATGCACATCAAGGGTTTTGGTGTCGCCGACGTAGTCGGCGCCCCACACCCGGTCGATGAGCTGGCCGCGGGTCAGCACCCGGCCGCTGTTGCGCATCAGATATTCGAGCAGATCGAACTCCTTGAGCGGCAACGTGATCGGCTCCCCGTTCACCGACACCACGTGACGCTCGACGTCCATCCGGACGGGCCCGGCCTCTAGGACGCTGTCGCTGAGGCCGATGTCGTCGTTGTCGGCGCCGCGCCGCAGCACCGCACGGATACGGGCGATGAGCTCGCGCGCCGAGTAGGGCTTGGTGACATAGTCGTCGGCGCCGAGCTCCAGTCCGACCACCTTGTCTATCTCGCTGTCGCGGGCGGTCACCATGATCACCGGAACACTTGAGCGCGAACGTAATTGCTTACACACGTCCGTCCCGCTCATACCGGGCAGCATCAAGTCGAGCAGCACGATGTCGGCGCCGGCGCGTTCGAACTCGGCGAGGGCGGTCGGCCCGTCGGTGACGACGGTGGCCTCGAACCCCTCCTTGCGAAGCAGAAAGGCCAGGGGATCGGCCAAGGACTCCTCGTCCTCCACGATCAGCACACTGGTCATTGGTCTCGCTGGTCCTCTCGTTCGTCCGATTCATGATCGGGGTAGGCCGGAATCGACAGTGTGAACGTCGATCCCGTACCCGGCTGACTCCACAGCCGGATGCTTCCGTTGTGGTTGGCCGCGACATGCTTGACGATCGCCAACCCCAACCCGGTGCCGCCGGTGGCCCGGGAGCGCGCCTTGTCGACGCGGAAGAATCGCTCGAACACCCGCTCCTGGTCCTCTCGGGCGATGCCGATACCGCGGTCGGTGACCGCGATCTCGATGGTGTCTCCGCGCCGCCTGCGGCTGATCGAGACCGACGACCCGTGCGGCGAGTAGGCGATCGCATTGGACACCAGGTTCGCGATCGCGGTCACCAGCAGCGACTGGTCGCCCAGCGCGCGGAAACCGGTCGGCGCGTCGGTGGTGATCCTGATGTCGGCGTTGTCGGCGGGCACCTTGTGGCGGGACAACGCCTCGGCAACCACGGTGTCGACGTCGACGGCGTCCAGGGCCGGCAGGGCCTCGGCACCCTGCAGACGGGACAGCTCGATCAACTCGCCGACCATGTTGGCCAGCCGGTTGGACTCGGCGACCATCTTCTCGGCGAACCGGCGCACGGTCGCGGGGTCGTCGGCCGACGCGAGCAGCGCCTCGGCCAGCACGCCCATCGCGCCGACCGGGGTCTTGAGCTCGTGGCTGACGTTGGCCACGAAGTCGCGGCGGGTGGCTTCCATCCGGGCGTGCTCGGACTGGTCGTCGACGTAGACGACCGCGAACCGGCGATCCTGTTCGGTCAGCAGCCGAACGTGGCCACGCACCGAGAGCCCGGACCGGCCGGGGTTGGCCCGCTTGTTCCCCGCGAGGTCGACTTCGGTGGGCTCGCCGGTGGACAGCGTGCGTTCAGCCGCGCGCCAGGCCCGCTCGTCGAGCAGCCGGTCTCGGACCAGGCCCAGCTCCCGGGCTCGGTCGTTGGCGTACACGACGTCACGGAAGTGGTCGACCACCACGATTCCCGTGGGTGACCGCGAAGCGATGTGGGAGAGCATCTGCGAGACGGTGATGCCGGCCTGCGCGCTGGCCCGACGCTGCCGACGTTCCCTCAGGCGGGGCGCCAGCCCCGCTCCGAGGGCCACACCGGTCACCAGAGCGAGCAGTGCGACCACCGCTGCGAGCAGCAGTGCCGAAACGACACTCACGCGGAAATCGTACGCACCCGGTGAACGTCATCCCAGCAGCGTGCGGCCGAATCGGGACAAGTCACACAAGGAAAGAAGGAAATTCGGGCCCCGGCCTTCGTCTGTTAACCCGTTGTTCGCCCTATCCGCCCTATTTCGCGCCCTGGGACGCGACGGCGGCGGCGCCCGCGGCTGCGGCTTCGGGATCGAGGTAGGTGCCGCCGATGACGGTCGGCTTGAGATCGGAGTCCAGGTCGTAGCGCAGCGGGATGCCGGTCGGGATGTTGAGCCCCACGACATCCTCGTCGGACATGCCGTCGAGGTACTTGACCAGCGCACGCAGCGAATTGCCGTGCGCGGCGATCAGCACCGTCTTACCCGCCCGCAGGTCCGGTTCGATCGTCTCGGTGTAGTACGGCACGAACCGTTCGACCACGTCCTTGAGGCACTCGGTACGCGGCGGGCCGCCGGGCACGTCGGCGTAGCGCGGGTCGCCGTCCTGGCTGTAGGTGCTGCCGGGCTCGATCGGCGGCGGTGGGGTGTCATAGCTGCGCCGCCACGCCATGAACTGCTCTTCGCCGTATTTGCCTTTGGTCTCGGCCTTGTTCAGCCCCTGCAGCGCGCCGTAGTGCCGCTCATTGAGCCGCCAGTCGCGGTGCACGGGGATCCAGTGCCGGTCGGCCTTGTCCAAGGCCAGGTTGGCGGTGGTGATCGCGCGGCGCAGCAACGAGGTGTAGACCACGTCGGGTTGCCGGTCGAGCTCCTTGATCAGCTCACCGGCCCGCACTGCTTCGGCGCGACCCTTCTCGGTGAGGTCGACGTCGACCCAGCCGGTGAACAAGTTCTTCTCGTTCCAGTCGCTCTCGCCGTGGCGAAGCAGAATCAGCGTGCAGTCACCCATGCCGAAATCTTCTCACGGCAGACGGATCGACTTCTGCCCGTACCGAGACCGACGAAATGGCGGGATTCTGTCGAGAAAAGCCGCCAAAACGTAGGTTTGGGCGAAGGGTCAGTCCGCGTCGTCGTCGTCGATCAGGTGGGCGAACGCCTGCAGGTTCTTCAACGACTCGCCGCGCGACACCCGCCACTCCCACTCCTTCTGGATCGACGAGCGAAAACCCAACTCCAGCAACGTGTTGAAGTCGTTGTCGACGGCTTCGAGCACTTGGCCGAGCACGCGGTCGACCTCTTCGGAGGTGACCGATTCCAACGACATCCGGCCGACGAGATAGATGTCGCCGACGTTGTCGAGCGTGTAGGCCACCCCGTAGAGCCGGCGGTTGCGCTTGAGCAGGAACCGGTACACACCCTCGTGGTTCTCGTCGGGTTTACGGCAGACGAACGCCTCGATGCGCACCGAGTGTTCGCCGATGGACAGGATCGTGTTGGTCTTCAGCCGTCTTTCGCCGGGCAGTTCGACGATGATGCCGGGCAATCCGCCGTGCGCGCCCTCGTGGTGCGTGCAGACCAGGCCGTTCTCCTTGCACGCATCCTCGATGACCTTCGCGGCGTGGGTGCTCATGCCCGCACGCCCCGCCGCCGCGAGAACCGCCGGCCGGTGCGGCGCGCGCCGCCGTCGCGTGACCGGTGGCGTGCCCGGTAATCGCCGATCGCACGGCCGTAGCTGGCCAGCAGCGCATCGACGGTGCGGGACCACGAGAACGTGGCGGCGTGGGCGATCGCGGCGGGTCTCATGCCGTCGGCACGCTGCAGCAGATCGCCGATGGCGTGCGCCCAGTCGCCGTCGTCGTGGCCGTCGACCAGGATCCCGGTGACGCCGTCGCGCACCGCGACCGGCAACCCACCGACCGCCGCGGCCACCACCGGCGTGCCGCACGCCTGCGCTTCGACGGCGACCAGGCCGAAGGACTCCGAATAGCTGGGCACCGCCACCAGATCAGCGGCCCGGTACACGTTGACCAGCTGTTCGCGCGACTGCGGCGGCAGGAACGTCACCCGGTCCGAAATACCCAGATCGTCGGCCAGCCGAACCAACCCGTCGGGCATCGAGAGGCCGCCCGTGCCGGGGCGCGCAGACAAGCCCGAGCCCGACGGACCGCCCGCCACCAGCACGCGCACCCCGGGCAGCTTGGCGGCCGCGCGCAATGCCACGTCGGGCGCCTTCAGCGGCTGGATGCGGCCCACGAACGCGACGATCCGGTCGTCGGCGGCCAGCCCCAGCGCGGCACGCGCGGCTTTCCGATCCCCCGGCGTGAACACCTCCAGGTCGACACCCGGGTGCACGACGTCGATCCGCGCCGGATCCGCGTTGTGCATCGAGATCAGTTGCTGCGCTTCATGTTCGGTGTTGACGATCAACCGGTCCGCTTCGTCGACGACCTGCTGCTCACCGACCGCGCGCAGCGGCGGTTCGGGCGAGTCGCCGTCGGCCAGCGCGGCGTTCTTGACCGCGGCCAGGGTGTGCGCGGTGTGCACCAGCGGGACGGCCCAGCGGTCGCGGGCCAGCCAGCCGACCTGACCGGACAGCCAGTAGTGCGAGTGCACGATGTCGTAGTAGCCGGGTTCGTGCGTCGCCTCGGCGCGCAGCACCCCCGCGGTGAAGGCGCACAACTGCGTGGGCAGGTCGTATTTGTCCAGCCCCTCGAACGGCCCGGCGACCACATTGCGCACCAGCACACCGGGCGCCACCCGCACGGTCGGCGGGTCAGACGACGACGTCGCGCGGGTGAAGATCTCGACCTCGACACCGCGGCGAGCCATCTGCAGCGCACTCTGCAGCACGTAGACGTTCATGCCGCCGGCATCGCCGGTGCCGGGCTGGGCCAGCGGCGACGTGTGCACCGACAGCACGGCTACGCGTCGGGGCAGTTCCGTTGCTAGGCGCACACAGTCATGTCTACACCGCGCCCGCAGCCGCCCCGTCACGCACTGGCTTCGGTGGCCTCCCGGCGCTGCGCCCGCCGCATGGCGCCGATCGGGTCGGCGTACAGGCCGCCGAGCGACACCACACCCGCGCCGGCCTCTTGAACGCGGTTACCGAAGACGGTCAGCCGGATCTCGCGGGCAGCCATCACCGATCGCTGCGCGAACGCGGTCTCCACGACGCTCATGCCCTCGGGATATTCGGTGAACGCCTGACCGCCGACGACCAGATCGTCGGGGTTGAGCATGTCGCGCAGCAACGCGACGGCCTCCCCCAGCACCCGCGCGCGTTCGGCCAGCAGTTCCTGCGCGGGCCGGTTTCCTTGGCGAGCGATCTTGAACAGCACCTGCATCGTCGAGCCAGGCCCATCGGCGGCGATGATGCGCGCCCTGCGAGCGGCGATCAGCACCTCTTCGTCACTGACCGTGGACTCCAGTTTCCCTGTGCCGCCGAGCAATTCGGAGTGCGCGGGCAGCGCGGCGATGGTGCCGGGTCCGCTGGCCGGCGAGTGCACCCGGCCGCCGATCGACAGCGCGTAGCCGACGGTCTCGCGGGCGTAGACGTACAGGCTCGTCGACGTGTCCGACGCCTGCCTGCGTCCCCCGAGCAGCAGTTCGGCCCCGGCCATCGCGTCCACGTGCGAGGCGACCGACACCGGTAGACCGAGGGTCTCGGCGAGTACAGGCCCGACCGGCGCGTCGGACCAGCCGAGCCGCGGATGGTCGAGGTAACCGGTCGTGCTGTCGACGACGCCGCCGGCCGCCACGCCCACCCAGAGCGGGCGGCGGCGATGCCAGCGGCCCAGGTAACGGCGGGCGCTGTCGGCCAGCGACGCCAGCGCGGCGGCCTGCGGGGCCCGCGGAGTAGGCGTTTCGACGACGTCGAGGGTGCGACCGAGGAGGTCGGCGGCCACGATGCTGGTGCTGCGGGCGCCGATGTGGATCCCCAGCGTGAGGAACGGTTCGTGCTTCACCTCCACGGGCACGCGAGGCCTGCCGATCGCGCCGGAAACCGCGAGGTCGGCGCGTTCCCGCAGCACACCGGCTTCGAGCAGGGCGGTGACCTGGCGGTTGACGGTCGCGATGCTCAGGCCGGTGACCTGGGCGATGACGTCACGGGCGATGGGCCCGCGCACGCGGGCCGCACTGAACACCGACGCGGCGGCGGCGTCGGCCACCTTCAGCGCCGGCGCGACGACGTGCCGACGGGCCAACAGCGCGCGCTTGGCGTGCTGGGCGCTGCGGACCGACGGCTTCGCGGGAAGAGTGGTGGTGACGGAAGTGCGCATCTGCTTGTCCTTCGGAGAGGTCGGCCGGTGGGTTCTCGGGCCACACCCGGCGACTCAGCAGGACAGCGGTTGTCCGGGGTCAGTCAGGCGCGGCGAAGTGCGCGACAACAACACGCACGCCGGGAACAGGCCTGACTGGACAGCACACGGTGAACTTAGCACGCCAACTAAAGTTGGGCAGATGACGACACCCCGGACCGACAGTCGAGTCGCGGTGGTCACCGGCGCCAGCGCAGGCATCGGCGCGGCCACCGCGAGAACCCTTGCCGCACAAGGTTTTCACGTCGTCTGCGTAGCCCGTCGCCAGCAGCCCATCGACGCCCTCGCCGAAGAGATCGGCGGCACCGCGATCGTGGCGGACGTCACGTCCACCGAGGCGGTGTCGGCGCTGGCTGAGGCGCTGGACCGGGTACCCGGGCAGGTTTCGGTGCTGGTCAACAACGCCGGAGGCGCGCGAGGACTGGATCCGGTGGCCGAGGCCGACATCGAGCACTGGCGCTGGATGTGGGAGGCCAACGTCCTCGGCACCCTGCTGGTGACCCGCGCGCTGTTGCCGAGGCTGATCGACTCCGGCGACGGGTTGATCGTCACGGTCACCTCGATCGCCGCGGTGGAGATCTACGACAACGGCGGCGGGTACACCTCCGCCAAGCATGCCCAAGGCGTGCTGCATCGGACGTTGCGCAGTGAGCTGCTCGGAAAACCCGTGCGGCTCACCGAAGTTGCGCCCGGCATGGTGAAGACCGACTTCTCGCTGAACCGGTTCGAGGGCGACCAGGAACGCGCCGCCAAGGTCTACGAGGGCGTCACCCCGCTGCTGGCCGAAGACATCGCGGAGATCATCGGGTTCGTCGCCAGCCGACCGTCGCACGTCGACCTGGATCTGATCGTCGTGCGGCCGCGCGATCAGGTCAGCGGCGCCAGTGGATCCCGCTTCAACCGGCGCTAGCCGATCGCAATGTCAGCCTGACAGCGACACCGCGCATATATAGCCGCGGCGGCGTTCTCAGCGCGACATTGCGTCAATGAACTAGCGGCCGGGGCGGCCGTTGACCGGTTGCGGCGCGCCCGAGGGCGTCGCGGGCGCGGTGCTCGGAATATCCGGTCCGTTCTGCTCCGACAGCGCCGACATCGCCTTCCACTCGTCCCACGGCACCACCCAGTCCCAGATGTCGCCGTCGGAGTACGACAACTCGATGCGGGTCCCGGTGACCTCGACGGGATCGCCGTAGACGGCGGTGTGGAAGTACTGCTCGGCGTCGGACTCCGAGAGGTTGATACAGCCGTTGGTGACGTTGCTGCTGCCCTGCGAACCGAGGCTGGCCGGGTTGGCGTGGATGAACTCGCCGTTGTTGGAGATCCGCACCGCCCATCGCTCGTGGATGTTGGCGTAACCGGCTGCGGGGTTGGTCATCCAGAAGTCTTCGTACTTCTCCGTGACGACGTGGATGCCGCTGCGGGTGACGTTGCGGTCCAGGTCACCCTCGCCGTAGCTGCACGGAAAGTCCATGATCACCGCGCCGTTGCCGTCGAGCACTTGGATGCGGTGCGACGACGCCTCGGCCCTGACGACCTGGCGACGGCCGATCTCGAAGGTCAGCGTCGCGTCTTGCGCGCCGTAGGCGTCGTCGCCGAACGGCACGCCGTAGAGCTTGGCGTCGACGTGCACCTTGGTACCGGCCGGGTAGTACTCGCGGGTGCGCCAGTGCACACGGGACCCGCCGACCTCGTCGGGCAGCCACGCCCAGCTGCCTTCGACGGGCGGCTCGGTGGTCACCTTGAGCGCCTTCTCCACCGCCGCCTTGTCGCTGATCGAGGCGTCGAACTGGATGATGACCGGGGCGGCCACCCCGACGACCTGACCGTCGGCGAGCTGGAACTGACCGCTTACCTGGGTGCTGGGGTCGATCGTGGAGAACGATCCGTCGACCGGCACCGCCTTGCCGTCGCGGCCGACCACCGAACCCGTCCAGGTGTACTCGGCGCCGTAGCCCAGCGGTTCGGTGATCGTGAACTCGGTGCGGTCGCGGTTGAGCGCGCCGGCGACGACCTTGCCGTCGGGGTTGGTCAGGGTGATCCGCTGGAACCAGCCGTTGCTGACCTCGACGCCGGCGCGCTCGGTCGGCGAAATGTCGGTGGCGCCGTCGGCAGGCTTGAAGTTCAGCGTGGGCGCTGCGGGGGCGTCCTGCGCGGACGGTTCGTCGCCGTTGGCCATGCAGGCGGCCAGGGCCCCGGGCGCGACGACACCGACCGCCAGTGCGGTCAGGGCGCGGCGTCGGTTGAACGACGGCAGGGGTTCCCCGGTACTCACGTGAACCCAGCGTACCTACAGCGAACAGCCGATCAGATCAGGCTCGGCTGTGAGTTCGATCCCGAATCTTGTTAGAACACCGTCGCGTACCGTCCTGGCCAGCGCGATCACCTCGGCGGTGGTGGCGCCGCCGCGATTGGTGAGCGCCAGCGCGTGCTTGGTCGACAGCCGCACGGAGGCACCCTCGCCCGGGTACCCCTTGCCGAAGCCGGCGTGCTCGACGAGCCAACCCGCGGCGAGCTTGACACCGTCGGGCGCCGGATAGTTCGGCACCGGCCCGTCGTGCTGGGCGCGGATCCGCTCGAACTCGGCGGGCGTGACGACGGGGTTGGTGAAGAACGACCCGACGCTCCAGGTGTCGTGATCCGGGTTTTCCGAGCCGATGTCGATGACCATGCCCTTGCTCGAGCGCAGGGTCAGCACCGCCTCACGCACAGCGAGCGGATCGGCGCGCGATCCCTGCTCGACGCCCAGCGCGGTGGCCAGTTCGCGGTAGCGCAGCGGCGCGCTGTGCCCGTCGGGGTCCAGGGCGAACTCCACTTCGAGCACGATCGCGTCGTGCGCGCGTTTGAGGACGCTGGTGCGGTAGCCGAACCGCAGCGCGTCGGGGGTGACCCAACGGTCTTTCCCGGTGCGACGGTCCAGTAGCCGCACCCGTCGGATGGTGTCGGCCACCTCCGCGCCGTACGCGCCGACGTTCTGCACCGGTGTCGCGCCGGCGGATCCCGGGATCCCGGACAGGCACTCCAGCCCGCCCAGCCCGTGCGCCAGCGAGGTCACCACGACGTCGTCCCACACCGCGCCGGCCTCGACGCGAACCAGGTTGCCATCGACGGTGATCTCGGTGTTCGCGAGGTAGATGACGGACAGGTCGGTCAGCTGGTCACAGATCACCACGTTCGAGCCGCCCGCCAGCACCAGCGCGTCGTCATCCGGGCCGAGATCGCGGACCACGTCAATCACTTTCTGGGTGGTGTCGCACGCGATCAGTCGCCGCGCAACGGGGCCGACGCGCAGCGTGGTCAGCGGTGCGAGCGGCACCGCCTCCTCGACCAAGGCGCCCCCGGGTTGCGAACTCACCACGGGCGGTAACGGTAGCCTGACCAGCTATGCCGCGTTCATTCGACATGGCCGCCGAGTACGGGGGCAGCGTCGAACAGGTCCACCGGGCTTTCAGCGACGAACGCTACTGGCTGGCGCGGCTGACCGATTCCGGCGCCGACGACTACTCGCTGGACTCCATGGTGGTCGACGAGCACGGCGGCATCGACGTGGTCACGACCCAAACGCTGCGGGCGGACCGGTTGCCCGGTGTGGTGACCCAGTTCCATCGCGGCGACCTGAGCTTCGTGCGCGAAGAGACCTGGAGCCCGGTCCGCGACGGGAAGGCCGGCGCGACGGTCAAGGGGTCGATTCCCGGCGCACCAGCCGGCTTGACCGGCACCGCGGCACTGGCACCGGCGGGCCCCGGTTCACGGCTGGAGTTCACCGTCGAGGTGGAGGTTCGGGTGCCGCTCGTCGGCGGCAAGATCGAGAACTTCATCGGCAGTCAACTGGTGGATCTGCTGATCGCCGAGCAGCGCTTCACGACGGTGTGGATCGCCGAGAACGCCTGACGGTCAAGACGGCGTGGGTCGCGGAGTCGCCGTCGTCGCTCCCTAGAATCGGGTCATGAGCGGGCCAATCGGTCAGCTGACGCGGGGCACCACCGGCTACAACCGGTTGCGTCGCAGCGATCGTTGGCTCGTCCACGCGCCGCGGGTCCGCGCGACGTTGCTCTCCGCCGAGGATCCGCTCGTCGTCGATCTCGGCTATGGCGCGCTGCCGGTCACGACGCTGGAGCTGGCGGCGCGGCTTCGCTTGGTGCGCAACGACATTCGCGTGATCGGCCTGGAGATCGATCCCGAGCGGGTGCATACGGCGCGCACCGCGGTCACCGACTCGGTCGAATTCGGCCTCGGCGGTTTCGAGTTGGCGGGCATGCATCCGGTCCTGGTGCGGGCGTTCAACGTGCTGCGACAGTACCCGGTCGACGCAGTCGCGCAGGCCTGGTCGACGATGCAGCGGCAACTGGCGCCCGGCGGGCTCATCGTCGATGGCACCTGCGACGAGCTGGGCAGGCGCTGCTGCTGGGTGCTGCTCGACGCCGATGGGCCGACAAGCCTGACCCTGGCCTGCGACCCGTTCGCGATCGAGCGCCCCTCTGACCTCGCCGAGCGGCTGCCCAAAGTGCTGATCCACCACAACGTCGACGGTCAACCCGTGCACGCGCTGCTGACCGCCGCCGACCGGGCGTGGGCCAGCGTGGCGGGCCACGGCGTGTTCGGCCCGCGGGTGCGGTGGCGCGCGATGCTGGAGACGTTGCGCGACAACGGCTTTCCCGTCACGCCCGCGCGTCGCCGGATGCGCGACGGGGTGCTGACCGTGCCATGGTCGACGGTGGCACCGACCTGACGAACCGTCCTGACGCGGGGATCAACGACCGAAACCGTAGGCTGGGCACATGCGGATTGCCCTCGCGCAGATCCTCAGCGGCACCGAGCCTTCGGACAACCTCGCGCTCGTCGAGGAGTACACCCGGCGCGCCGCGGACGCCGGCGCCCGGATGGTGCTGTTCCCGGAGGCGACGATGTGCCGGTTCGGGGTGCCACTCGCTCCCATCGCCGAGCCGCTGGACGGACGGTGGGCGTCGCAGGTGCGAACGATCGCCGAGCGGGCCGGAACCGTCGTCGTGGCGGGCATGTTCGTGCCGTCCGGCGACGGGCGGGTCTTCAACACGTTGATCGCGACCGGGCCCGGCTCCGACGGACCCATCGATGCGCACTACGAGAAGATCCACCTGTACGACGCGTTCGGCTTCCAAGAGTCCAAGACCGTCGCGCCGGGGCGCGAACCGGTCGTGATCGACGTCGACGGCGTGCGCGTCGGCCTGACGCTGTGCTACGACGTCCGCTTCCCCGAGTTGTACGTCGAGCTGGCCCGACGCGGTGCGCAACTGATCACCGTCCACGCGTCCTGGGGCAGCGGGCCGGGAAAGCTCGAGCAATGGACGCTGCTGGCCCGGGCCCGCGCCATCGACACGACCGGCTACGTCGCGGCGGTCGACCAGGGGTACCCGGACGCCGACATCGCGGCTCGGGGCCCCACCGGCGTCGGGGGCAGCCTGATCGCGTCCCCGACCGGTGAGGTGATGTCGGCGGCGGGCGCCGACCCGCAGTTACTGGTGGCCGACATCGACCTGGACGCCGGACGCAAGGTCCGCGAGACGATCGCGGTGATGCGCAACCGCGCAGACTTCCCCCGCATCGATAGGGCAGAATCGCGGTCGTGACCGACCCCTGGGCTCGCCCGAACCAACCACCGCCGCCACCGACGGGGCCGCCACAAGGTCCGCCCGGGCCACCGCCGCCGCCACCGCCGGGGCCGCCACAAGGTCCGCCCGGGCCACCACAAGGTCCTCAAGGGCAGCCAGAACCGCAGGAACGGCCGTCGTCCGGGTCGAAGGTCAAGGACCTGTTGCGCGATCCGCTGTCGATCGTGCTGGTCGTCGTCATCGTGATCGGGCTGACGCTGGCCGGCCTGCTGGCCGGTGAGCTCTACGCCCGCAATCGCGCCGACAACGTCGTCGCCGACGTCACGTCGTGCGTCGTCGAGGACGATGCCACCGCGTCGTTCGGCGTCATGCCGCCCTTTCTGGTCCAGCACATGTCGGGCCACTACACGAACATCCACATCGAGACCGCCGGCAACCAGGTCCGCGACGCCAAAGGCATGAAGGTCGAGCTGGCGATCCAGGACGTCCGCCTCGAGGACACGGCCACCTCGAGTGGATCGGTCGGCTCGCTGGTCGCAGACATCACGTGGTCTTCGGAGGGCATCCACCAGACCATCACCGACTCGATCCCCCTGATCGGCTCCTTCGTCACCGGCGTCACGACCAACCCGTCCGAAGGCACCATCGAGCTGGAGGGCGCGCTGGGCAACATCGTCACCAAGCCCACGGTGGCCGACGGCGGGATCTCGTTGCAGGTTCTCGAGCTGACCGGGCTCGGCTTCACGCTGCCGCGTGAAACCGTCCAGCCGGCGCTGGACGCCTTCACCTCCGAGCTCACGCAGAATTACCCGCTGGGAGTCAAGGCCGACTCGGTCGATGTCACCGAAGACGGTGTGGTGAGCCGCTTCTCGACGCAGGATGCTGACATCCCCAAGGACGAACAGGACCCCTGTTTCGCGGCGCTGTGACCGTCAGTCGGTGACTCCGCCCCACCGGAAACTGTTGACGTATCTGCCCATATCCATCGCCAGCTGTAGATTCGCACCGGAGGGATGGCCGGGGCCGAAGTCGGGGCTGAACTCGCGGTACGGGCCGATCGCGGACGCCACCAGTGCGTAGTCGTCCTTCACCGCGACCATCACGATCAGCCGAAGCCGGCTGAAGCTACTGTTCGCGTCCTGCGAATAGTCGTCGGCGACGACGCCGTAGCCCAGCCGGTAGCCGACCATCGCGTTCGGGATCTCGTAATCCGTTGTGGCGTCCGGGTAATACTTGTCAATCAGATCCTCGGCGATTTGTTTTGGCGACCGGTTGCCGGCAGGCAGCCCGAACAACTCCAGTGTGCCGGTGTCGCCGCCGGTGAACTCCAGGACGACACCGTCGGAATCGAACGTCACCTCGTATGCGCTACCGGGGCCGGGATACTGGACGGAGAACGCTTCGCCGTCGGCGAAGAACCGCGGGTTCGATTGCACGGGCTCGCCGATCGGTGGCCGCCCACAGTCCGGGGGGCAGACGACCTTGGCCACCGCCGGAGTGGTCAGTACCGCCGCGACGACACCCGCGACGATCGCCACAGCGACACCGGCAGCCAGTGAGCCCAGCACCCGCGGCGGGCCCGCCCGGCCGTCGCAGGGCGGTCGATCCGGCTCCACAGCGGCCTGTTGTCCGATGCGAAGCGCAGACAATGCCAGCACGGCGATCGCGGCGTGCACGGCCAAGTGCAGGCCGTTCGGCACCGGCGCGAATTCCACCACCCCAATGATCGCGTAAAGAGCAAGCGCCACAGTCACACTCGCGATCACCGCGCGCGCCCGACCCGTCCACAGCGCGATCCCGACCAGACCGCCGAGCGCGGCGGCCGTCACCGGCAGTGCGACGCCTTGGATCCCTGCTTGCACCAGAAGCGAACCAGCCGACCGGTCATCGGCCCTCACGCCGGTCGCGAACTGCGGAAGCAGACGGACCAGCGTCGCCGCGGACGTGAACACGACAGCGCTCAACGCGCCGACGGCGTAGCCGTCCAGTGGCCTCGCCGGACACCGGAACCGCACGACCAACGCCGGGATCAACATGAGAACCGCGCTGCCCAGCGGTATTCCGACGCCTACGAATGCCTTGGCCAAATTCGGTCCACTCGCAGCGAGCGCGACATCCTGAGATTCGGCGACCACCGTTCCCGTCGCCAATGCCCAGCCGATGCCGAGCACCGCCGCCAGCAGTGCGGTTGACGCCAGCAGTCGAACCGGCACATCGTCGTGCACACCCGCCTCATGGATGTAGACCGCGAAAACCAGCGCCCCGCCGACTGCCGCGACGGCGATCATCGGCGCCTGCCATCGCAACAGTGCGAACCCGACCAGCATCGCCGCCAGCACCGCCAGCGCCACTCCCAACGGCACCCGCGAGGGCGGAGCCAGGTGCGGAAACAGCGTGCCGGTCAACGGATCTCGCCACCCTCGGCGGCTGCGAGCCGAGGCCTTCGTCACCGTGACGTCCTCTGCAGGTCCAGAAGGTTGCGGGCGAGGTTGAAGGTGTCCGGTGTACCCAGACCGGTCACCAGGTCATAGCCCGGCAGGGACAGGTCGACGGCGTTGCCGCCTCGACGCACGTCGCGGAAGCCGGGCCGACTCGAGCCCTCGGCCACCCGGTAGAGCAACGGATTGAGATTGCCCAGCGGCTGTCCACCGTTGGCGACCACGTACTGATTCATCAGCACGGTCAGCGCCGCCCAGATCGGGGCCGCTTGCGACGTGCCGCCGCCGATCACCTCGCGCTGACCGAAGACGAACCGCACGCCGGTGAACGGATCGGCAACCGCAGAAACGTCGGGCATCAGGCGCCGCCGCTCGGTATCGCGCTCCACCGACAACCGGTTCTGCCACTGCGGGCGGTCGAACAACTTCGACACCCCGCCGCTACTGCCTTGCGACAGCGGAGAATCCACCCACGCATCTTCGCCCAGCCACTGTCCGCCGGTGCCCGTCGACAGCGTGGTGCCACCGACCGACGTCATCGTCGGCAAGGAGGCGACCGCGTCGACGCCGACGTCGTCCGGTCCTGGCGGGGCCGACCACCGTTCGCCGCCTTTACATTCCAGCCCCGCCGTGTCGCCGCTGGCGTCGAACGCCGAGGTGCCGCGCCGCTGCGCAGCAGCCAATGCCGCCGCCACCGGCGCGAGATCGGCTGCGCTGACGAACGCCTCGCATCCCCATCCGATCGACAGGCTCCACACCGCGCCGGGATAGTCCCGGTCCACCGACTCGAACAATTCGCCGAGCTTCTCGTACGCGCCGTCGCCCGCCACCGTCGGCAGGGCGTTGACCACGACCAACCGCGCGTCGGGCGCAATGGCATGCGCCACTTGCAAATCCATCGCGGTCTCCCCGCGCATCTCGGAGGGCTTCCCTCCGACGATCTCGGGGGTGAACCGGGGCAGACCGAAGGTGTCGGCGAACCGGTCGAGATCGTCCTGCGCGGCGCTGTCGAACGTGAAGATCACGATCGTCGCGCCTTCACCGGTGAACCCGGCGTCGACAAGGGGCGTCGCGTTGTACGCCGACAGCAGCCCCGCCGGCGTCAATCCACCTGCGGGCACATCCAATGGAAGGAAGCCGGGGGCCTTGGTGTGGTGCGGGGTGTAGCTCATGATCCGACCGACCGCCGTCACGACGCCGTGCAACACCGACGGCACCGCGGGTTGCGCCGGCGATGCGTAGAACACCTTTCCCGCCGGGGCGCGGTAATCGTGCACCGGCACTCCGAACGCCCGCCCGAGATCCGCGGCGGCGCCCTCGACGATCGCCCATTCGTCGCCCGGCCGCCATCGCACCGACAGGTTCCGCGCCTCGCTCCAGTCGATCAGGGCATGGGGACGGTCTGTCCCGTCCAGCGTGACGGTGAGCTGCGCGTCAGCGCTGCGCGAGGGACCCAGGTCGGTCGAGCTGGCCAGCAGCGCCGCATATGGACCGGCGATCAGCGCCGGCGTGTGCGCCGAACACGCCGCTGAAGCGGCGATCAGCAGCGCGGCTGCAAGAAGCGCTGAAGCGCGCCGCTTACTGGCCGTGTGGACCGCGATGGCGACCGGGCGTCGGGCCGGGAGCCGGGGGCGCATGGACCGTGGGCGAGAAGGGGTTCGGCTGATCCGGATCGATGCGCGGAGCTTTCTCCGTCGGCGTCGCGGGGGGCGGCGCCGTGGTCGGCGTCGGGGTCGTTGGCGTGGTGGTCGTCGTGGTGGTCGTCGTCTCCGGCGCCTGTTCCTCTTCCTGGGCGCAGCCGGCGGTGAACGCACCCGTCACGAGGACCGCGGCCAAACACGACACGGCCGGAACTCGACGAAGCAAACCGTTATGAGCGATCATGATCGGATCCTATCCGGGGGTTCACGTGCGCAAGCGTACTGACAACACACCCGCGCGAAGACGACCGTCAGACTACAGCAAATTAGCCAATCGGTCGTAAATTAGCTCTCGCGGTCAGTTCCGGGCAGCCCGTCCAGGACCGCCCTGGTGCCGGAGATGCCCAACCGGCTGGCGCCGGCGTCGAGCATCGCGATCGCGTCGGCTGCCGTCCGGATCCCGCCGCTGGCCTTCACCTGCGGCCCCACACCGGCCATCAGTTCGACGGCCCGCACCGATGCGCCGCCGGCGGGGTGGAAGCCGGTGGAGGTCTTGACGAAATCGGCTCCCGCGTCCGCCGCGGCCCGGCACGTCGTCAGCAACGTCTGCGCATCCCCGAGCAGCAGCAGCGCGGCGGATTCGACGATCACCTTCAGCCGCGCGCGGTCACCGATCGCCGACCGCACCGCGCCGACGTCGGCGCGCACCGCCTCGAAGTCGCCGTGCAACGCGGCGCCCACGTCGATCACCATGTCGATCTCGCCGGCTCCGTCGTCGACGGCGAGCCGCGCCTCGTCGGCCTTGATCACCGATCGATGCTTACCGGATGGAAACCCCACGACGGCGCAGACCACCTGCGCCGACGATGCAGCCCTGCTGGCGACCGAAGTCATCGACGGAGACACACAGATCGCGTACGTCCCGAGGGCCGCGGCCTCCTCGGCGAGCGCGAGGATGTCGGCCTCGGTCGCCTCGGGTTTGAGCAGCGTGTGGTCGACGAGCGCGGCGACCTCGTCCCGGCGGTAGCTCCCGGCCACTAGAACGGTTCTTCGGTGCCGCCGGGGTTGCAGCCGGCCCGCACCATGTCCTCATAGGGGACCTCGGGTCGCCATGGCTCAAGGTTCCAACTGGTCTTGCCGGGACTGTAGCGCTCGGCGAATTCCCAGTGGCAGATGAACTGCGGCTTCATCCCGGGGATGTCCGCGTCGGGGGAAAGGGCCAGCACCTGGGCCCACGCCGCTTCGCCCTGCTCCGGCGTGGCCAGTCCGGACGCCTGGCGGGCGGCCGGGGTCGGATACACCCTCAGACTGGACAGGTCACCCCACTTGGCCCATTCGACATGGTCGACATACGGGGGCGCGGGGGGAACGGGGTTGGCCGACACGACCGCAGCGGTGAGTAGGGGTGCGAGGACGCCGGCACTCACCGCGGCCGCCCGTAAGGTGACCGCGACGACGCCGCGCACTACCGCGACTTTCCTTGGATCTCCAGGAGTTTGGGCCGCACGTCGACCAGATACACACCGGCCGCGACGGCCGCGATGGCGGGGCCCAGTACGGAGCCGAGCACCAAGGCCAGCAACCCGGCGACCCCGAGGATCACCAGCCAGACCGGCTTGGTCAGTTTGTCGGCGGCCGTGTAGGCGTCCGGCCGCTGGAGCGCCGCGTGGACGAACGCGTACACGGTCGTCACGAGCACGGCGATCTGCAGAATGAAGAGGACGTAACCCACCAAGCCTTGGAGCTGCACGCTCTCAAGACTAAGCGGGTTACGTCCCCTCGGTCGACTTTGGGCCCTCAGACCCGCTGCCGAGTGCTACTTCTGGGTGACCTTCTTGGCCGCAGCCTTCTTGGCCGGCGCCTTCTTGGCCGGGGCCTTCTTCGCCGGAGCCTTCTTGGCCGGGGCCTTCTTGGCGGCGCTCTTCGCCGGCGCGGCGCCCTTTTCCGCCTTCTTCGGCAGCTCGACGCCGACCAGCTTGGCGGCGCGCTCACCCACGGCGCGGGTCTGCGCGGCCACGTTGCCCAGCGCCTCCTGCGTCAGCTCGACGGCCTGGTCGGTGTAGCCCTCGACGCGGCCGGCGGCCTCGCTGAAACCGGGCTGGCTGCGCAGCCGCTCGATGGCGGCCTCGCCACGCTCGATGAGCCGGTTGTACGTGCTCTGCGCGGCGTCGGCGTAGCTCTCGGCGAACTTGCGCAGTTCCTCGGCGCTCAACCGCTCGCGCAGCTCACCGAACTGCGTCGGCAGGTCCTCCTGCAACCGGTCGATCCGCGCACGGGTCTCCTCCACGCGGGTGCGGGAGTCGGAGCGGGCGTCGTCGGCGCGCTCACGGAGCGTCGCGACGATCTCGTTGACCCGCTCGAGTGCCAGATCGGCCGCGCCGACCGCCGCAAGCAGCGGGGCCTTCAGGTCCTCAACGGTCGGCTGGTTCTTGGCCGGGGTGTTCTTTGCCATGGTGCTCTTTTCCTTTCGAGGTATGTCGATCGTGTCTGTCGTGTGGTCAGTCGAAGAAGTCTCTAGTCAGTCGCCGACTCCTCTTCTGTTTCGTTGCCGATGGCGGCAACTTCGGACTCGTTCTGCTGACGAAACGATGTGTAGATGTCGAGCAGCACCTGCTTCTGCCGCTCGGTGATCGCGGTGTCGTTGACGATGGCGTCGCGGACCTCGCTCGTCTCGCTGGGCTCGAGAATCCCGGCCCTCACATACAGCACCTCCGCGGACACTCGCAGCGCCTTGGCGATCTGATTGAGCACATCCGCGGAGGGTTTGCGCAATCCCCGCTCGATCTGGCTGAGGTAGGGATTGCTGACGCCGGCCTTCTCGGCCAACTGTCGTACGGATACCTGAGCGGCCTCACGTTGCGTGCGGATGAACGTGCCGATGTCCTGTGCAGCGGTCTGCGCAGCGTTGGACACGACGACGGCAAGTTTGTCATCCTGCGACATACGTGGCCCCCTCGTGCAACGGGTATCCAAAAAGCGACACCATTACCGTACGACGGGGTGCTAACTTTTGCAAGCACTAGTTAGCGCAGGTCAGAATAGTAGTTGGGCTATCGAATAGATGACAAGCCCCGCCAATGAGCCCACCACGGTGCCGTTGATCCGGATGAATTGCAAGTCACGGCCGACGTGGAGTTCTATGCGCCTGCTGGCCTCCTCGGCGTCCCACCGCTCGATGGTCTCGGTGATGATCGCGGTGATCTCGACGCCGTACTCGGCGACCAGGTGCTGGGCCGCACGGATGATCCAGTTGTCGACCTTGTCGCGCAGATCGGCGTCGTCGCGCAGCGACTCCCCGATGTGGATGACGGAGTCCGCGATGCGGGTGCGCAGCGCCGACGACGGGTCGTCGACCGACTCGAGGATGATGCGCTTGGCCGCCGTCCACGCGGTCTCGGCGGCCCTGGCGACCTCGTCGCGGCCCATGATCTGTTCCTTGACGTTCTCGGCGCGCTGGATCGTGGCGTCGTCGTGCTGCAGATCGTCGGCGAACTCGAACAGGAACCGGGTGGCCGAGCGGCGCAGTTCGTGGTCGGGATTGCGGCGCACCTTGTCGGTGAAGTCCATCAGCTCGCGGTGGATGCGGTCGCCGACGAGGTGGTCGACCCAACGCGGCGACCAGGTCGGCGAATCGCGTTCGATCACCCGCTCGATGACGGGCCCGGCATTCAGCGACCACTGGAAAGCGCGGTCGGCGAGCAACTGCAGCAGGGCTTCCTGACGACGTTCCTCGAGCAGCGTGGCCAGCACGCGTCCGACGGGCGGACCCCACTGCGGTTCGGCGAGACGCTTGACGATCATCCGGTCGAGCACGTGCTGCACGTCCTCGTCGCGCAGCATCTCCACGAGGACCCGCAGCACGGTGGCGGTCTCCGCCGCGACCCGCTCGGCGTGCGCGCGATCGGAGAGCCATTTCCCGAGCCGGCCCGCCACCTCGGCGTCGCGCAGTTTCGTCGAGACGACCTCCGGGGACAGGAAGTTCTCTCGGACGAAGGTGCCCAGGCCCTCGCCGAGCTGGTCCTTCTTGCGCTTGATGATCGCCGTGTGCGGGATCGGGATGCCCAGCGGGTGCTTGAACAGTGCGGTCACCGCGAACCAGTCCGCCAGCGCGCCGACCATGCCGGCCTCGGCGGCGGCGCGTACGTAGCCCACCCAGCCGGGCGCGCCCATCGACTGCGCCCATGTGCAGAGCAGGAAGATGACGGTGGCCCCGACGAGGAAGCTCAGCGCGACGACCTTCATCCGCCGCAGCCCGCGGCGCCGCTCGGCGTCTGCGGCGGCGTCGGCCCCGGCTAACGACTCGGCGAAGCTGGCCCGCGGCGCGGGCGGAGCCGCCACGGCGCGTCCGCCGGCGCTGGGTCTGTGTGCCACTCCTCCATCATCCGCTACGACGCGGGTGAGGCTCCGGACCGACAACCCGCGGTGTCAAGATCGGCCGTACTATCGGAGAGACGACGAACGGATCACGAGGAAAGTGGCACAGCAGACCGAAGCGATCGCGGTCAAGACGGACGGCCGCAAGCGACGATGGCACCAGCACAAAGTGGAACGCCGCAACGAGCTGGTGGATGGCACGCTGGAGGCTATCCGGCGCCGCGGCAGCAATGTCAGCATGGACGAGATCGCCGCCGAGATCGGCGTCTCGAAAACGGTGCTGTACCGCTATTTCGTCGACAAGAACGACCTCACGACCGCGGTGATGATGCGGTTCGCGCAGACCACGCTGATCCCGAACATGGCCGCCGCGCTGTCGTCGAACCTGGACGGTTTCGCGCTGACTCGCGAGATCATCCGCGTCTACGTCGAGACGGTGGCCGCCGAACCGGAGCCCTACCAGTTCGTGATGGCGAACAACTCGGCGAGCAAGAACCACGCGGTCGCGACATCCGAGAACATCATCGCGCGCATGCTGGCGGTCATGCTGCGGCGCCGGATGGTGGAGGCGGGCATGGAGACCGGCGGCATCGAGCCCTGGGCCTACCACACGGTCGGCGGCGTGCAGCTGGCCACGCACTCGTGGATGTCGAACCCGCGGATGAGTTCCGACGAACTGATCGACTACCTCACCATGCTGTCGTGGAATGCGTTGTGCGGCATCGTCGAAGTCGGCGGATCGCTGGAGCGCTTCCGCCAGCAGCCACACCCGTCGCCGGTGTTGCCGCCCCCGCGGGCCAATCAGTGACCTCCACTTCCGAGATCGCCGAAGCGCTGAGGTTTCGCGCAGGCGACAAGGTGGCCGACATCGACCCCGAGGCCACGCCGGGGTTCAGCGGGTCGAAAAGCGATGGGGCCGCGATGCAGTCCGATCGCAGCGCTCGGTTGGCTGAGCTGCAGGAGATGCTCTACGCGAACTGGAAGGCCGCCGACGACTCCCGCTCGGTGTTGCTGGTGCTACAGGGCATGGACGCCGCGGGCAAGGGCGGAATCGTCAAACACGTTGTCGGCGCGGTGAATCCGATGGGTGTGCGCTACACCGCGTTCGGCAAGCCGACACCGGAAGAGCTCGAGCATGACTTCCTGTGGCGCATCCGGCGTGCGCTGCCGCCACCCGGCCACATCGGCGTGTTCGACCGGTCGCACTACGAGGACGTGCTCATCGTGCGCGTGCACGATCTTGTGCCGCCCGAAGTGTGGGGTGCGCGCTACGACGCGATCAACGCGTTCGAGCGTGAACTCGTCGACGGCGGAACGACTCTGGTGAAGGTCGCGATGTTCATCTCGCTCGACGAGCAGAAGAAGCAGTTGCTCGAGCGCCTCGACGACCCGACGAAATACTGGAAGTACAACCCCGGCGATGTCGACGAGCGCGGCAAGTGGCCCCAGTACCAGGAGGCCTACCAGGCGGTGCTCGATCGTACGTCGACGGATTACGCGCCATGGCACGTCGTGCCGTGCAACCGCAGGTGGTACAGCCGCCTCGCCGTCACCGAATTGCTGATTCGGGCCCTCGAAGGCCTCGACTTGTCTTATCCGGCTGCGGATTTCGACATCAGGGCGGAGCGTAAGCGGCTGCTCGACTCTTAGCCCTCGCCGAGTGCACGCCCCAGGTACGGAAAAGCGCCGAAGACGTACGTGGGCAGTGCGCTCGGCGACAGAGAGTTGGTGCGCTCGAGGCGCTCTGCGAGGCACGACGATTGACAGGTGCGCTGCGACGTCTTCCTCGGCTCAGAAGCGCTGGCGTCGGGTGCGGTGACGCGGCGCGGGCTTGCCCGTCGATACATGAGGTTGCACCGCGACGTGTACGCGCCCACGGGCCTGACGCTGACCCCACGTGATCGGGCCTACGCAGCGTGGCTCTGGTCGGGGCGACGGGCCATACTCGTCGGGCATTCGATATCGGACGCCTCGAATTCCTGGCGAGCCAGCGCTGGTCGATCGTGCGGGTGAGCTCACGACAATTCCGCTACGAGCAAGACCGCATCGTTGCACGGGTCAAACGGGCACGGGAGCGGGCCGGCTGTGGCTAACCCTCGCCTAGTGCACGCTCCAGGTACGGAAAGGCGCAAAAGACGTACCTGGGCCGTGCGCTCGGCGCTCAGTACGTGTAGAAGCCGCGGCCGGATTTCTTACCGAGTTGGCCCGCCTCGACCATCCGCAGCAGCAGCGGCGGCGGCGCGTAGTGCGGATCCTTGTACTCGTCGTACATCGAGTCGGCGATCAGCTTCATCGTGTCGAGCCCGATGAGGTCCGACAGCCGCAGCGGGCCCATCGGGTGCGACAGGCCGGCCACGATCGCGGTGTCGACATCCTCGACCGTCGCGACACCCGCCTCGACCATCCGGATCGCCGACAGCAGGTAAGGCACCAGCAGCGCGTTGACCACGAAACCCGAACGGTCAGAACACCGCACGACCTTTTTGCCCAGCGTCTCGCTCGCGAACGCGGCCGTCCGCTGCAGCGCACCATCCGAGGTGACCAGGGTGTTGACCAGTTCGACCAGCGGCAGCACCGGCACCGGGTTGAAGAAGTGCAGCCCCAGCACGCGGCTCGGATTCTTCGTCGCCGCAGCGATTTTCATGATCGGGATGCTCGACGTGTTCGACGCCAGCACCGCGTCCGGATCGGTGACGATCTCGTCGAGTTGAGCGAAGATCTTGCCCTTGACCGCCTCGTCCTCGACGACGGCCTCGATCACCAGCTGACGGTCCGCCATGTCGGCAAGCAAGGTGCTGAACTTCAACCGCGCCAGCGCCGCGTCCCGGTCGCTTTCAGACAGCTTGCCCTTGCTGGCCGCCCGCTCCAGCGATCCGGTGATGCGCTTGCGGCCGGCCTCCACCAGTTCCTCGGAAGGCTCATAGACGACGACGTCGGCGCCCGCCTTCGCGCACACCTCGGCGATGCCGCCGCCCATCTGACCGGCGCCGACGACGCCCACTCGTTCAATGCTCACAACTTCTCCTCACAGCATCAGGCCCCGCCCAATATAAGGACGGGGCCTGATGGCACGAACCATGGGCTTAGTGGAACTGACCCTCTTCGGTCGAACCCGCCAGCGCGGTCGTCGACGAGTTCGGGTCGACGGTCGTGGCGATCCGGTCGAAGTAGCCGGCACCGACCTCACGCTGGTGCTTGGTGGCGGTGTAACCCCGCTCCTCGGCGGCGAATTCGCGCTCCTGCAGCTCGACGTACGCGGTCATCTGGTTGCGGGCGTAGCCGTAGGCCAGATCGAACATCGAGTAGTTCAGGGCGTGGAAGCCGGCCAGCGTGATGAACTGGAACTTGAAGCCCATCGCGCCGAGCTCCTTCTGGAACTTCGCGATCGTCGCGTCGTCGAGGTGCTTCTTCCAGTTGAACGACGGCGAGCAGTTGTAGGCCAGCATCTGGTCGGGGAACTCGGCCTGGACGCCCTCGGCGAACTTCTTGGCAAGCTCCAGATCCGGGGTGCCGGTCTCCATCCAGATCAGGTCGGCGTACGGCGCGTAGGCCTTGGCGCGCGCGATGCACGGCTCGATGCCGTTCTTCACGCGGTAGAAGCCTTCCTTGGTGCGCTCACCGGTGATGAACGGCTGGTCGCGCTCGTCGACATCGGAGGTGATCAAGGTCGCCGCCTCGGCGTCGGTCCGCGCGATGACGACGGTCGGCACGTCGGCCACGTCGGCGGCCAGGCGAGCCGAGGTCAGGGTGCGGATGTGCTGCTGGGTCGGGATCAGCACCTTGCCACCGAGGTGACCGCACTTCTTCTCCGACGCAAGCTGGTCCTCCCAGTGCGAGCCCGCGACACCGGCGGCGATCATCGCCTTCTGCAGCTCGTAGACGTTGAGCGCACCACCGAAGCCGGCCTCGCCGTCGGCGACGATCGGCACCAGCCAGTTCTCGACCGAGGTGTCGCCCTCGACCTTGGCGATCTCGTCGGCGCGCAGCAGCGCGTTGTTGATGCGACGCACCACCTGCGGCACCGAGTTCGCCGGGTAGAGGCTCTGGTCCGGATAGGTGTGCCCGGACAGGTTCGCGTCTCCGGCGACCTGCCAACCCGACAGGTAGATGGCCTTCAGGCCGGCACGCACCTGCTGGACGGCCATGTTGCCGGTCAGCGCGCCGAGCGCGTTGACGAACTCCATGTCGTGCAGCTGGTTCCACAGCACCTCGGCACCGCGGCGGGCCAGCGTGGCCTCCTCGACGACGCTGCCCTGCAGCGCGACGACGTCCGCAGCGGAGTACTCGCGGGTGACGTTCTTCCAGCGCGGGTTGGTGTCCCAATCCTTCTGGATCTCCTCGGCGCTCTTCGGCTTGCCAACGCTTGACATGGTGCTCCTTCGAATCTGTTCACTTCGCTGCGGCGCCGCCGGAGTACCCGGCTTGTTAACGCCTAAACGGTCTTGCCGTTCCGCTGTTATGAGGATGCCTCACGCTGTTAGCGCAGGTCCAGCCAATTCCCCTGCCAAGTTTCGCCAACGGCTGCCGCAATCTTGCAAAGTTTGCAAAGGCAGTCGTTGCCTTAACCGGTTCAGAAGTTACCGGCGAGTAGTGGATTTCCGCAGGTCAGTACGCCCGTACTGTTAACCCATTGCTTGTCAGAGAGTGAAGATGCAGGCAACCGCTTTGGCCTCTTCGCCGACCGCGTATGTGAGCGTTGTAACAGTGCGGTCGGCCAGCTCCGGACCGAATTGATCCGTCGACCCGGGTGGGTGGACGTGGCTGAGGATCTCCATCTTGTCGCCCAGCGCGACGGCCGCATCGTGCTCGATCGTCACCCGCAGCGGATAACCCGTGCGCTCGGGGTGATGGTGAAGGTAGTCCTCGACGACCGACCAGTAGACCGAGTTGTTCATGTGGTCGAAGATGTCGATGTCGCTGACCCGGATCGGGTAGTCGCTGATCTCGTCGGCGTCCTCGCGGCTGCCCGCCGACAGGTACGCCTTCCACCGCAGCCGGTCGACGTCCGTCGTGCGCCGCAGGCCCTCGAGGAAGTCATCGGAGATGCGCGCCGGCCCCTGCGTCTCTCGGTTGATGTTGATCCAGAACGCCTCGGATTCGATGAGCCCGCCTTTGCGCCCATCGATGCGGACCCTCATCTCGCACCACCGGTTCGACGTGCCCGAACACCAGCGGCGCAGCCGGAGCATGTCTTGGAACTCGATCGGGCGGATCATGTCGATCATCGTGCGGCGCACGATCCACAACGGGTGGGTCTCCTGAAAGCCCATCTCACGCAACTGGTCCGAACCGATGTCCTGGATGTGACGCGTGGCGGCGTCGAACTTGAGCCGGCCCTGCCGATCCACGTCGGCGACCCGCAGCGGCCATTCGATGTCGAACACATCGGGGTGCGGGTCAGGGACGGGCATCATGGCCTTCGCCAGGCCCTGCCCAACCCCGGGGCCAAGCTTGGTGCTCACGAAGGCCGATCCTGCCACAGCACCCGATCTGCCAACAATGCGAAGACCACCTTTGCACCGTTGCTACGCTGGTTGACGTGGCGAAAACGTTCGTCGGCGCCCGCGTTCGACAACTTCGCAGCGAGCGCGGATTCAGTCAGGCCGCCCTGGCGCAGATGCTGGACATCTCGCCGAGCTACCTCAACCAGATCGAGCACGACGTGCGGCCGCTGACCGTGGCGGTGCTGCTGCGCATCACCGAGGTGTTCGGCGTCGACGCCACGTTCTTCGCCTCACAGGACGACACCCGGCTGGTCGCGGAGTTGCGCGAGGTCACGCTGGACCGGGACCTCGACATCGACGTCGACCTGGGCGAGATCGCAGATTTGGTGGCCGCACACCCCAACGTGGCCCGCGCGATCGTCGCCCTGCACCGCCGCTATCAGTTGGCGACCACGCAGTTGGCGGCGGCCACCGAGGACCGGTTCTCCGTCGGCAGCGGTTTCAGCTCGGGGTCGGGGTCGATCACGATGCCGCATGAGGAAGTGCGCGACTACTTCTACGAGCGGCAGAACTACCTGCACGAGCTCGACACCGCCGCCGAGGACCTCACCATCCGGATGCGGATGCAGCGCTCCGAGCTGGCCCGCCAGCTGTCGGACCGGCTGACGATGGTGCACGGCGTCCGCATCTCGCGCCGCACCGACCTCGGCGAGACGGTCCTGCACCGATACGACCCGGCGACGAAGACGCTGGAGATCAACAACCACCTGTCGTCGGGGCAGACGGTGTTCAAGATGGCCACCGAGTTGGGGTATCTCGAATTCGGCGACCTCATCGACAAGCTCGTCGAGGAAGGGAAGTTCACCAGCGAGGAGTCGACGCGGTTGGCGCGACTGGGCTTGGCCAACTACTTCGCAGCCGCAATGGTGTTGCCCTACGCGCAGTTTCACGACGTCGCCGAGAACTTCCGCTACGACGTCGAGCGGCTCTCGGCGTTCTACTCGGTCAGCTATGAGACCATCGCGCATCGGCTTTCGACGCTGCAGCGGCCTTCGATGCGCGGGGTGCCGCTGTCATTCGTCCGCGTCGACCGTGCGGGCAACATGTCGAAACGTCAGTCCGCCACCGGTTTTCACTTCTCGTCCAGCGGTGGCACCTGTCCGCTGTGGAACGTCTACGAGACGTTCGCCTACCCCGGCAAGATCCTGGTGCAGGTGGCACAGATGCCCGACGGCCGCAACTACATGTGGGTGGCGCGCACGGTCGAACGCCGCGCGCAGCGCTACGGTCAGCCGAGTAAGACGTTCGCGATCGGGCTGGGCTGCGAGCTGCGGCATGCGCACCGGCTGGTCTATTCGGAGGGACTCGACCTCTCCGGCGAGGTTGCGACGCCGATCGGCGCGGGCTGCCGGGTCTGCGAGCGAGACAACTGCCCGCAACGCGCCTTCCCCGCACTCGGGCGCGCACTCGACATCGACGAGCACCGCAGCACGGTCTCGCCCTATCTGGTCAAGCAGCCCTAAACTCGCTGTGGTGAGCGAACTCGAGTCGGCACGCATCGCGCCCGGTGGTATCAAAGAACTCGGCCCCCTCAACTGGGCAATCGCCAAGCTCGGCGCGCGCGCCATTCGTGCGCCCCGGTTCAGCCTGTTCAATGTGCTTGGCC
The DNA here is from genome assembly GCF_001500065.1 of Mycobacterium sp. IS-3022. Classification (GTDB taxonomy): domain Bacteria; phylum Actinomycetota; class Actinomycetes; order Mycobacteriales; family Mycobacteriaceae; genus Mycobacterium. The sequence goes on along the minus strand of NZ_LQIN01000034.1, from coordinate 14,994 downwards.
AGCACCGGCTTCTGTTCCTGGCGTGGCTGCCCTACAGCGGGATGCTGCTGGGCCTGTTGAGCAAGCTGCCGGTGCGCGACGCCGAGACCGTGATCCTGCGCGTCGGGCATCTGCGCGACTGCGAATACGAACTGCAGCAGCATCGCCGGCTGGCCCGCACCCGCGGCATCGGCCCGGACCTGCAGAAGAAGATCTTCGAGGGGCCCGACGCCGAGGGGCTGACCGACCGTCAGCGTGCGTTGATCACCGCCACCGACGAGTTCGTCGTCACCCGGGGCGTCTCGGCAGAGACTTGGGCGGTGCTCGCCAGACACCTCACCAGAGCACAGCTGATCGAGTTCTGCATGCTCGCCGCCCAGTACGACGGGCTGGCCGCCACCATCACCACTTTGAAAGTGCCGCTGGACTTTCCGGACTGACCGCCGCGCTGCATCCACGCTCGTGCGGAAAATCCGCTAGAGGTAGGTGATGCCGAGCACGATCAGCGACAGCAGCACCGGTGAGACGGGCAGCCCCCACAGGAACGCAGCCCACACTTCGCTCTTGCGCTCATAGGATCGCCGCCCCAGCCACGCGGCCACCGCGCCGCCGACGAACGACACCGCGGCCACGACGAGCACCCACGTGCTGACGTCCGACGTGGCGGTGGCAAGCGAAATACCGGCCAGCCACAGGACGTGGCCGACCACCAGTCCGCCGATGCCGGCGACCCAAATCGCTCTCAAAAGTTGATCATGTGGCCGAGCAGCCCGTGGAAGCACTCCTGCAGGGCCTCGGACATGGTCGGGTGCGTGTGCACGTTGCGGGCCAACTCGGTCGCGGTCAGGTCCCACTTCTGCGCCAGGGTCAGCTCCGGCAGCAGTTCGGAGACGTCGTGGCCGATCAGATGGCCGCCGATCAACTCGCCGTACTTGCCGTCCGCGATCAGCTTGACGAAGCCGCTGGGGTCGCCGGCGCCGTGCGCCTTGGCGTTCGCGGTGAACGGGAACTTCGCGACCTTGACGTCGTATCCCTCGTCGCGGGCCTGCTCCTCGGTGAGGCCGAAGCTGGCGACCTGCGGTTGACAGAACGTCGCACGCGGCAGCATCCGGTAGTCCCCCAGCGGCAGGGTTTCGGCCCCGGCGATGGTTTCGGCGGCGACGACGCCCTGGGCCTCGGCGACGTGCGCCAGCTGCAGTTTGCCGGTGACGTCACCGATCGCGTAGATGTGCGGCACGTTGGTGCGCATGTAGTCGTCGATACCGATGGCCTTGCGCTCAGTCACGGTGACGCCGGTGTTGTCCAACCCGTAGCCCTCGATGTTCGGCGCGAAACCGATTGCCTGCAGCACCTTTTCGGCCTTGATCTCTTGCGAGTCGCCGTCCTTGCTGACCGTGACGGTGACGTCACCGCCGCTGTCGTCGATCGACTCCACCTTGGTGCCGGTGAGGACTTTGACCCCGAGCTTCTTGAACTGCTTCTCGATCTCCTTGGAAACCTCGGCGTCCTCGTTGGGCAGCGCGCGGGGCAGGAACTCGACGACCGTCACGTCGACGCCGTAGTTCTTCAGCACGTAGCCGAACTCCATGCCGATCGCGCCGGCGCCGGCGATGACGATCGACTTCGGCAGCTCGCGCGTCATGATGAGCTCTTCGTAGGTGACCACGTTCTCCGACAGCGACGTGCCGGGCACCAGGCGGGTGCTGCTGCCGGTGGCGATGATGATGTTGTCGAACTCGACGATCTCGGTGTCGCCCTCGTTCAGGTCGACTTCGAGCGTGTGGTCGTCCTTGAACTTGCCGTACCCGTGGATCTCGGTGATCTTGTTCTTCTTCATCAGGTAGTGCACACCTGCGACCCGGCCCTCGGCGACCTTGCGGCTGCGATCGAATGCCACGCCATAGTCGAACGTCGCCTCCCCGCTGATGCCGAACTGCTTGGCCTCCTTGGTGAAGATGTGCGCGAGTTCGGCGTTGCGCAGCAGCGCCTTCGACGGAATGCAGCCGACGTTTAGGCAGACGCCGCCCCAGTACTTGGGTTCGACGATGGCGGTGTTCAGTCCGAGCTGGGCGGCGCGAATGGCCGCGACGTATCCGCCGGGGCCTGCTCCGAGAACGACGACGTCATAGTGGGTCACGCCCCCACACTAATGGGCGTCGACGATCAGCCCAGCAGTGTCCTGCGGATCGCGCTGGATCGGCTTGGGCCACGGCGCCGGGCGCGGGCGTTGACGCACCTGCAGGGGCCACCAGAACCATCGTCCGAGCAGGGTGGCCACCGCCGGTGTCATCAGTCCCCTGATCACGAAGGTGTCGAAGATCAAGCCCAACGCGATCGTGGTGCCTACCTGCCCGATGACGATCAGATCGCTGACTGCCATCGTCGCCATGGTGAAGGCGAACACCAGGCCGGCGGCGGTGACCACGGGGCCGCTACCGGCCATGGCCCGGATGGTGCCGGTGCGCAGTCCGGCGCGGACTTCCTCTTTCATTCTCGACACCAGAAGCAGGTTGTAATCCGCGCCTACTGCCACCAGCACGATGATCCCCATCGGAAGCACCATCCAGTGCAACGGAATTCCGATGATGTGTTGCCAGAGCACCACCGACATCCCGAAAGCGGTGCCCAGGCTCAACGCCACGGTTCCGACGATGACCAGGGCCGCGACCAACGCTCGGGTGATGACCATCATGATGACGAGGATCAACAGCAGCGCCGCTGTGACCGCGATGAGCAAGTCGTAATCGGCACCCTGCTGCATATCGTCGAACATCGCCGCGGCGCCGCCGACGTAGACCAACGAACCTTCCAGCGGTGTGCCCTTGATCGCCGCAGCCGCAGCCTTTTTCAGTGGTTCGATGCGGGAGATGCCCTCCTCGGTCAGCGGATCACCCTGGTGAATGATGGTGAACCGGACGGCATGCCCGTCGGGCGACATCATCAAGTCCATGCCGCGGATGAAGTCGGCGTTGGTGAACGCTTCCGGCGGAACGTAGAAAGAGTCATCGTTGAGGGCTTCATCGAACGCCTCGCCCATCGCCGCGCTGTCTTCCTGCTGTTCCATGGTCTGGTCCTGCTGCGCCTTCTGAACCTGATACTGGTTCAGCATCATCTGGCGCTGGTTCTTCATCGACTGGATCATCCCCGGCATCACCGCGGTCATCTCCAGCGTCAGATCAGCCATCCGGTTGATGTCAGGAACCATGTCCTGGAAATCGTCGGACATGGTCGACATGCCGTCGAGGGTGTCGAAGATCGAACGCAGCGACCAGCAGACCGGGATATTGAAACAGTGTGGCTCCCAATAGAAGTAGTTCCGCATGGGCCGGAAGAAGTCATCGAAGTTGGCCAGGTTGTCGCGCACTTCCTGCAGGGTCAGGGAAGTGTCGCCCATCTTGTCGGCCATACTCCGCGACACCACCGACAACTCCCGGGTGATCGAGTTCATCTTCTCCATCGAGTCGATGGTGTGCTGCATCTCGTCGGCCTGGGCCATGATGTTGTCGATGACGCCCTGTTGATAGTCGTTGGACATGAGCTGGCCGACGCCTTGCTGGCCGATCATGTACGGGATCGTCGTGTGTTCGATCGGCTTGCCGTCGGGCCGAGTGATCGCCTGCACCTGGGCGATTCCCTCGACCCTCGACAAGGCCTTCGCGATTTTGTCGATCACCAGGAACCCCGCGGGATTTCGCAGATCACGGTCGGTTTCGACCATCAGCACATCGGGGTTCATCCTGGCCTCGGAGAAATGCCGGGTCGCGGCCGCGTAACCGACATTGGCCGAGATGTCGTCGGGCAGAAACAGCCGGTCGTTGTAGGTCGTGTGGTAGCCGGGCAAAGCCAGCAGGCCGACCAGACATGCCGCGAGGGCGATCACCACGCACGCACCCGGCCAGCGAACGGTCGAGGTGCCGATCCGACGCCACGCCCGGGTTGACGACTTGGCCCTGGGCTCCAGCACGTTGCCGAACCGACTGACCACCGAGATCAGCGCCGGACCGAACGTCAAGGCCACCACGATGCCGAACACCATCGCCACGGCCATCGGGGAGCCCATGCTCTCGAAGTACGGCAACCGGGTGAAGTTCAAGCAGAAGGTAGCTCCCGCGATGGTCAACCCGGACGCCGCCACGACGTGGGCGGTCCCGTGAAACATCGTGTAGTACGCCGATTCTCGGTCCTCACCGGACCGGCGCGCCTCCTGGTATCGGCCGACCAGAAAGATTCCGTAGTCGACGGCCGTGGCGATGGTCAAGGTGACCACCAGGTTGGTCGCGAAGGTCGTCAGGCCGAAGACGCTGTGGTAGCCCAAAAAAGAGATCAACCCGCGTGCGCCGAGCAATCCCATTGCGAGCATGCTGAGCAGCACCAGCGTCGTGGCGATGGACCGGTAGATCACCAACAGCATGACGACGATGACGCCGAAGGTGAGCAATTCGATCGTCCGCATGCTCTTGTCGCCGACGGCGTTCTGATCCGTCGTCGTGGCTGCCGCACCGGTCACGTACACCTCGACACCCGGCGGCGTCGGGTGTCTCACGACGATGTCGCGAACGGCGCGCACCGACTCGTTGGCCAAGGTCTCGCCCTGGTCCCCGGCGATGTACACCTGGGTGTAGGCGGCCTTTCCGTCGACGCTCTGCGCGCCGGCTGCGGTGAACGAGTCAGACCAGAGGTCCTGCACGTACTGCACGTGGTCGGTGTCAGCGCGCAGATCGCGGACCATCTGTTCGTAGAACTCGAGCGCTTCGGCGCCCAGCTTGTCCTCGCCCTCGAGCACGACCATCACCGAGCTGCTGGTGTCGTACTCCTCGAACGTGGTGCCGACGCGCTTCATCGCGATCATCGACGGCGCGTCCTGGGGACTCATCGAGACCGCGCGCTGCTTGCCCACCACTTCCAGCTGGGGCACCGCGGTGTTGAGGAAGCCGATGATGACTACCCAGGCCACGATGATCGGCAGCGCGAAGAGCCGGATCAACCGCGGAAGCCATGGCCGCTTCGGCCGGGCGATCGGGTTGGCGTCCGTCGGCGCGTCGTCGACTGGGGCGCTCACGCGGACTTCACCAAACAGAAGGTCTGGGCGTTCACGCCCGAAGCCGTCTTTTCATCCTTGACCTCGTCGTCCACGGTGATCCGGCAGGAAATCGACTGGCCGTCGGTTTGGGCGATGACGTTCGGCGCCACCGATGGCGCCGTGGTTTCCAACGTCAGGGTCCACGGCAGATTCACGGTTCCGGCGCGCACCGGCTTGCCGTCAAGATCCAGGTAGTTGACCACGGCGGTTCCCGAACCGAAGACCTCATAGGTCACCACCTTGGGAATGAACTTCTCCGCGGTGTCCGCGCCGATCGGCGTCACCAGGACGGGCTCGGCACCGAACACCGTCCGCAGCTGCGACACCGCGAGATAACCCGCCGACACCGCAGCCACGATCATGACGGGGAGCCAAAAGCGCATGATCACCTTCAACACCGACGTGCCCCCGGCTTCATACCAGCCGGCACGGGCAAGGCGCGGAATCGATCGACGGCAGTCAAAGTGCTGGCCTTTCGGCATTGTGACGACCCCGATCTTGAAGGGGTGCTAGTCAGACAAGCTAACGAACGAAGCGGACAAGGTCAATCCGCTTTACTGTGCTGCGCATTACACTCGGCCGGATGAACGCGGGTGAGACCGAGTCGCGGCCGGGCCCCCGGCCGCTGCGTAAGGACGCCGAACGCAACCGCAATCGCGTCCTGCAAGCCGCCCGGGAGTTGTTCGCGGCCAAGGGATTGGAGCCCAATCTCAATGACGTCGCGCACCACGCCGGCGTGGGTGTGGGCACGGTGTACCGGCGGTTCGCCACCAAAGACGAACTCGTCGAGGCGGTGTTCGTCGACGGTTTGGACCAGCTCACTGCATTGGCCGAAGCCGGGCTGCGACATGAGGACGCGTGGGAGGGCTTCGTGTGGTTCGTCGAGCACATGTGCGAGATGACCGCGACCGATCGAGGTCTGCGCGAAATCGCCTTCAGCAAGACCTATGGCGGCGACCGAGTGATAGCGGCACAAGATCGCCTTCACCCGGTGGCCACGAGACTCGTCGAGCGAGCGCAGATCGACGGCCGCCTCCGTTCGGACATCTCCCCCACGGACATGCCGATCATCAGCCTGTTGGCCGGAATGGTCAGTGAGTTCGCCGGCCACGTCGACACCAATCTGTGGCGTCGCTACGTCGGTATCCTGTTGGACGGCATGCGTTCTCACGCTGAGAACGAGCCGCTGCCGGTGAGGGCGCTGGACGACGAAGGCTTCGACGCGGCGATGCGGACATGGGAGCCCGCCGGCCGCTAGGGCACTACGGGGCGAGGCTCAGTAAGGGATCAGCCCCACGAAACAGCGGCTGGCCCATTCGCAGTAGTAGAGACCGTGCAGTACCGCCGCGCCGGCCACCGCCCCCAACGGCGCCGACATGACCGCAATCGCCAGTGCCGTCACAACCGGTCTGTTCGGCGCCATGGCGAGGAGCAGGCCACCCACCGTCGACGTGATGACGAATACCAGCACGACGAATACCGGCGCCGTCTTGTCGATCGAGTGGTACCACCAGTGGTAGAGGCCCCAGCCGGCCGCTGCGGAGAGCGCCCAGACGCCCGCCACGACGAGCACGAACTGCCACCGCTTGAGGTACTGATAGTTGCCCGGGACCACGACCGGATGCGCCGGAACGGGTAACGGCTCCGAGGGAACCTGTTCGACGACGGCGCTCAGCGCTTCGAACTCGTCTGTCTGGAACGTCGGCGTATACGGCTGCGTCGGATCGCCGGGCAGTGTGTCGGTTCGTTCAGGCACCGTGCACCGCCTGGATCGCCACCAGCACACCGAACCAGCCGGGCGCGATCGCGAGGACGAACGCGCCGACCGTCGTCACCCAGCGCCGACCGGACAACAGAATGGCCAGCATGCCGAGCACAACTGGCACGCCGACGACGAGCGCAACGACGACGTCGGGCCGGATGGCCGCGTCGACCACCAGCGTCGAGGCGATCCCGAGGATCAGCCCCACCGCTGTGCCGACGAGGAGGGCACTGGTCAGCAACCACGCCCGAGGCAGCGGGATCACGAACACGAGGTTACGCGGATAGTCCCCGCCGGCCCGTCAGCCGCTCGGCGCGTCAGGTATCGGACACGCATCAATTGCGTCAACGTCAATCACGATGTGGGTGTCCGACGGCGGCGGCCGCTCACCGCGCGCGAAAGCCGCACCCGTGATCGTCTGTTGCTCGGCCAGCAATCGGTTCTCGGCGTCGGTGAACGCCCGGCCGCGGGACAGGAACCGCACGCCCTCCGGCGCCTCGACGCTGAAGCCGCCGCCCCTTCCGGGTACGACGTCGATCACCAGCTGGGTGTGCTTCCAAGCGTCGAACTGCGGTCCGGAGATCCACACCGGCACGCCTTCTGGTTGGACGGGCAAGCCCACGTCGAGCACCGCGAGAAGCACGTCGCGGTCGCCGACGACGAACTCGCCGTCGGGGTAGCACATCGGCGACGAGCCGTCACAACACCCGCCGGACTGATGGAACATCAGCGCGCCGTGGCGGTCCTGAAGGCGACGCAGCAGGTCGGCGGCGGCCCGGGTGATCAGCGCCCGCGGCGGTGCCCCCGCGCGATTCAGGTGTCCGAACAGTCGCTCACCGACTGTTTCGACACCGAAATCGTTCATCAGAAGAAGCCCTGCGCCTTGTTGCTGTAGGACACCAGCAGGTTCTTCGTCTGCTGATAGTGGTCGAGCATCATCCTGTGGTTCTCGCGGCCGATGCCGGACTGCTTGTAGCCGCCGAACGCCGCGTGCGCGGGATACACGTGATAGCAGTTCGTCCAGACGCGGCCCGCCTTGATGTCGCGACCGGCCCGGTAGGCGGTGTTGCCGTCGCGGGACCAGACACCGGCGCCCAGCCCGTAGAGGGTGTCGTTCGCGATGGCGATCGCGTCGTCGTAGTCGGTGAACGACGTGACGGCGACGACGGGCCCGAAGATCTCCTCCTGGAAGATCCGCATCTTGTTGTCGCCCGCGAAGATCGTCGGCTGAATGTAGTAGCCGCCGTTGAGATCACCGCCGAGTTCGGCGCGCTCGCCTCCGGTGACGATCGTGGCGCCCTCGGACTTGCCGATCTCGATGTAGGACAACACCTTTTCCAGCTGATCGTTGGACGCCTGCGAACCGATCATCGTCTCGGTGTCCAGCGGATCGCCCTGCCGGACGGCCTTGGTGCGGATCGCGGCGAGCTCGAGGAACTCGTCGTAGATGTCGGCTTGAATCAGGCTGCGCGACGGGCACGTGCACACCTCGCCCTGGTTGAGGGCGAACATCGTGAAACCCTCCAACGCCTTGTCCTGATAGTCGTCGGCGGCCGCCAGCACGTCGGAGAAGAAGATGTTCGGGCTCTTGCCGCCGAGCTCCAGCGTGACGGGTATCAGGTTCTGCGACGCGTACTGCATGATCAGCCGGCCGGTGGTGGTCTCGCCGGTGAACGCGATCTTGGCGATCCGGTTGCTCGACGCCAGCGGCTTGCCCGCCTCGAACCCGAAGCCGTTGACGATGTTGACCACACCCGCGGGCAGCAGGTCGCCGATCAAGGACATCAGATAGAGCATCGACGCCGGCGTCTGCTCGGCGGGCTTGAGGACGACCGCGTTGCCCGCCGCCAGCGCAGGTGCGAGCTTCCACGTCGCCATTAGAATCGGGAAGTTCCACGGAATGATCTGGCCGACGACGCCGAGGGGTTCGTGGAAGTGGTAGGCGACGGTGTCGTCGTCGATCTGGCTCAGCGAGCCCTCCTGCGCGCGGATGGCCCCGGCGAAATACCGGAAGTGATCGACGGCCAGTGGGATGTCGGCATTGAGCGTCTCGCGGATCGGCTTGCCGTTGTCCCAGGACTCGGCCAGCGCCAGCGACTCGAGGTTCTCCTCGATGCGGTCGGCGATCTTGTTGAGGATGTTGGCGCGCTCGGCGGGGGCCGTCTTACCCCACGCGGTCGCGGCGCCGTGCGCGGCGTCGAGGGCCTTGTCGATGTCGGCTTCGGTGGAGCGCGGCACCTCGCAGAACGGCTGTCCCGTCACCGGCGTCGGGTTCTCGAAGTACTCCCCCGAGGCCGGTGGAACCCATTCACCGCCGATGAAATTGCCGTACCGAGACTCGTATGACATCAGGGCATCTGCCGCGCCGGGGCGGGCGTAAGCGGTCATCAGAATCTTCTCCTCTTCGCGCAATCGCTCATCAGTGACTCCCAAGTCGGCGAGATACAGCTCACACTACCGCCGTACAGTCAGCGTCGGACGGCCTCGACCCGAGGAGGAAACGATGTCTGAGGTGGACCCAGCCCGGGAGGCGCTGCGTCACTGGAGCGCGGTGGCGCGAGCTTGGGACGCATACCGTGACCGCGTCTTCGAAAGCGTGCGGCCGGTGTCGAATTGGCTGATCGAGCACGTCGACCCGCAGCCCGGTCAGACGCTGTTGGAGCTGACCGCGGGCCCGGGCGAAACCGGCTTCCTTGCCGCGCCCCGGCTCGGTTCTGGTGGGCGCCTGATCTCGAGCGACTTCGTGCCCGCAATGGTGGAGGCCGCCCAACGCGGGGCGGCTCGGCGAGGTCTGGACAACGTCGACTGTCGCGTCATCGATGCAACGCAGATCGATCTGCCCGACGACAGCGTCGACGGCGTCCTGTCGCGGTTCGGGCTCATGCTGATTCCCCAGCAGGAGCTGGCGATGCGTGAGATCCGACGGGTGCTGCGCCCCGGCGGGCGGTGTGCGTTCGCCACCTGGGGCCCGCTAGACCGCAACCCGTGGATCATGCTGATCGTGACGGCGCTGCTGCAGAACGGCCACGCGCCGCCGAGCGACGCGTTCGCCCCGGGCGGGATGTTCTCGCTCAGTACCTCCGAGACGGCCTCCGCGCTTGCGGCCTCCGGAGGCTTCACGGAGGTGATCGTCGATGAGCTCACCGGGATCATGCGATTCGAAAACCCCGATGACTACTGGGCTTACAACACGTCGCTTGCGGGCCCGATCGCGGAGTTGGTCGGCTCGCTGACCGACGAGCAAGTCCGCGCCGTCCGCGACGCTGTCGGACCGGCTCTGGCTGGTTTCGAGCGTGACGGTGGTTTGGAGCTGTCCTGGCACGCCGTCGTCACGAGCGTCGCGTGACGCACGACCCGTATCTCTGGCTCGAAGAGATCACCGGCGACGCAGCGCTCGACTGGGTCCGCAAGCACAACGCGCCGACCCTCGCTCGCTTCGGCGGTGACCGCTTCGAGCAGATGCGCGCCGAGGCTTTGGAGGTGCTCGACACCGACGCACGCATCCCGTACGTCCGCAGGCGTGGCGACCACCTCTACAACTTCTGGCGCGACGCGGACAACCCGCGCGGCCTGTGGCGGCGCACGACGCTGGAGAGCTACCGCACCGAGCAGCCGCAGTGGGACGTCCTGATCGACGTCGATCAGATCGCGGCCGCGGACGGCGAGAATTGGGTGTGGGCCGGCGCGGAAGTGCTCGAGCCGGACTTCTCGCTCGCGCTGGTCGAACTGTCCCGCGGCGGCGCCGACGCCACCGTGGTTCGCGAATTCGACATGACCACATGGCAGTTCGTCACCGACGGTTTCGAACTGCCGGAGGCCAAATCGAGTGTGACGTGGCAGGACCGCGATACCGTGCTGGTCGGAACGGACTTCGGGCCCGGCTCGTTGACCGACTCCGGTTATCCGCGGATCGTCAAGCGCTGGCGACGCGGCCAGCCGCTGTCCGACGCGCAGACACTGTTCGAGGGCGAGGCGACCGACGTCAGCGTCGGATGCGGTTACGACGCGACACCGGGCTTCGAGCGGTTGCTGATCACGCGGTCGTTCGACTTCTTCAACCGGCACCGCTACGAGTTGCGCGGCGACACGCTGATCGAGATCGACGTCCCCACAGATGCCGGCATTTCCTGGCACCGCGAGTGGTTGCTGATTCGGCCCCGCACCGATTGGACGGTCGGGTCGACGACGTACCGTGCGGGTTCCCTACTGGCCGCGAACTACGCCGAATACCTCGACGGCGCAGGCGAACTGCATGTGGTGTTCGAGCCCGACGAGCACTCCAGCCTGGACAACTACGCGTGGACCCGTGACCGCCTCGTGCTCGTCACGCTCGTCGATGTGATCAGCCAGGTGACGGTCGTGACACCAGGGACCTGGGAGCGAGCCGAGATCCCCGGAATTCCGCCGAACACCAACACCGTCCTGGTCGACGTGGACGAGTACGGCGACGAAATGTTCCTCGACGCCAGCGGTTTCGACACACCGTCGCGGTTGCTGTGGGGCCGCGCCGGCGATGCGGTCACCGAGGCCAAGCGCGCCCCGTCGTTCTTCGACGCCGCAGACCTCGAGATCAGCCAGCATTTCGTCGCCTCCGCGGACGGCACCATGATCCCCTATTTCGTTGTGGGGCATCGGCACAATCAGGCGCCTGGACCGACCCTGCTGAGCGGGTACGGTGGCTTCGAGGTGGCCAATACGCCGAGCTATGGCGGCGTACTCGGCAGGCTGTGGCTTAGCCGCGGCGGCACCTTCGTGCTGGCGAACATCCGCGGCGGCGGTGAATACGGACCGACGTGGCACACCCAGGCCATGCGGGAGAACCGGCACCTCGTCTATGAGGACTTCGCCGCTGTCGCAGAGGATCTCGTTGCGCGCGGCATCACCACCGTCGAGCAACTCGGCGCGCAGGGCGGCAGCAACGGCGGGCTGCTGATGGGCGTGATGCTGACGCGGTACCCGGAGCTGTTCGGCGCGCTGGTGTGCAGCGTCCCGCTGCTGGACATGCGACGGTTCCATCTTCTGCTTGCCGGCGCGTCCTGGATGGCCGAGTACGGGGATCCGGACGATCCCGACGACTGGGAGTTCATCTCGAAGTACTCGCCCTACCAGAATATTTCGGTGGACCGGCGGTACCCGCCGGTGTTGATCACGACCTCGACGCGCGATGACCGGGTGCACCCCGGTCACGCCCGCAAGATGACCGCCGCGCTGGAGGATGCCGGTCATCCGGTCCACTACTACGAGAACATCGAGGGCGGGCATGCGGGCGCTGCGGACAACGCCCAGACCGCGTTTCGCTCGGCGTTGATCTACGAGTTCCTGTGGTCGGTGCTCAGCTGAGCAACTGGTCGCCGAGGAACCGGTCGGGGCCGGTGACGCCTGGCAGGATGAAGAAGAACCCGCCGCCGACCGGCATGATGTACTCCTCGAGCGGTTCGCCCTTGAGCCGCTTGGCAACCGTGAGGAAGCCCTTCTCAAGGCTGCGCTGGTAGGCGATGAATGCGAGCCCCTGGTCGAGTCGGCCGGCGCCGTCGAAGCCGCGTGAGTAATTGAAACCCCGCCGCAGAATGAGATTTTCGTCCGTCGCGGGGGTGCGCGGGTTCGCCAGCCGGATGTGAGCGGTGAGCGGTATTCGCTTGCCTTCGGGATCTTCTGGATAGTCAGGGTCGGTGAACTCGCCGGTCAGTCCGAGCGGCGCGCCACTGACCTTGCTGCGCCCGATCAGCGCCTCCTGCTCGACGAGTTGCGTGCGGTCCCAGAATTCGACGAACATCCGGATGATGCGGATGGCCTGGTAGGAGCCGCCGACCGCCCACTCCGGTTCGCCGTCCTGCGGGCCCACCCAGACGTGGCGATCCATGATCGCGTCGTCGTGAACGTCGAGGTTGGCCGTTCCGTCCTTGAAACCCAAAAGGTTTCGCGGCGTTGCGGCCTCGGATGCCTGGCCGGCGCCGATGCCCCTGGCGTAGCCGTCGACCATCCACCGCAACACCAGGTCACTGCGGGTGCGACGCATCAGCTGCCGCAGGGCGAAGATGACGGTGTCGCTGTGACCCGCTTCGATGATGATCGACAGATCACCGTGCGACAGTTTGGGATCCAGCCGGTCGTTGGCGATGAACGGCATGGTGACCAATTCCTTGGGCTTGCGGTCGGCCAGCCCGAAGCGCTCATCGAACAGCGACGCCCCGACACCGACGACTATCGCCAGGTTGTCCGCGGGCGGCTGCTCGCCCAGGATGCCGGAGTCGACGGGCGGGTAGGCCGGATCGCGGGGCTCCGGCGGCTTGCCCGCCATGAGCGCGCGGATCTCTTCGGTGAGGTCCTGCAGGGCGCGTTTCAGGCTGTCGCGGTCCTTCGACTGCACGTTGAACGATGCGACCAGCCCCTGCTCCGGGATGGGCAAGGCGGTGATACCGGTCTGGTGCGGACCGTCGAACGGGACGAAGGCCGCTGCGGGCGCGGTGGGCGTCTCGGGGTCCGAGGAACACCCGGCGAGGACCGATCCCGCTCCCACCACGGCACCGGTGCCCAACGCGCCGGAGATGAATCCTCGCCGCGAGAGTCCCGAGCGACCTTCGGTCACTGCAGCTTCAGCACTCCAGACACCTGCGACAGGTTCTCCGACAGCCCGGCGAGCTCTGCCTTCAGCTTGTCGATCACGTCGGGTGTCACAGTGACCTCGGGGCAGCGCGGTGACGGGTAGGGATCGTTCTCGGTGCAGAACAACACCCAGCCGTCACCACGGCGCAGTGGCGCCAAGGTTTCGAACACCGAGTTGATTCCGGCATCGATCTTGCCCAGCAAGGCCGGATCGGCTTGTACGAGTGCGGGATTGAGCTTGCCGACGGCGTCGCGCGCCCCCTGCAGGTTGGCGTCGAAGTCCCACAGGTCCGTCTTGGAGTAGCGGTCCTCCTCGCCGGTGATCTTGCCCTCGGACACCTCCTCGATCAGCTCCGCGGCGCCGTTGGAGACGTCGACCGGCTTGACCTGAACCGACGGGAATTGCGCCTTCAGTGCGGCGACGTCCTTGTCGAGTTGATCGGCGAACGGTGCGCCGCCCTCGGTGGTGTTCTTTTCGAACAGCAGGTACTCGAGGCGGTGCCAGCCGGTGAACTGGGGGTCGTCGACACCGGCGAAGTCATCCACCCGAGCATCGATCTTGCGGTCGATCTCTTCGACCAGTCCGGCGATCGGCTCGATGCGTTCCCACGGTTGACGTGACGGCGCATACGCGTCCTGGGCGGCCTGGAGGTCTCCGGCCCGGACCGCGTCGGTGAATACCTTGACCACGCGCTGAAGTTCGTCGATGTTGCTCTGCACGTAGGCCTTGTAGTCGGCCGCCGCCTTGTCCAGCACGGCCGGATCGACCGCGGGGGCCGCGCTCGTCGTCGTGGTGGCCGTTCCACCGGCGGACGTCCCGTTGTCAGAGGAGTCGTCACCGGCGCATCCGGACAAGATCAGACCGGCTGCGGTTATCGGAACTGCCCAGGCGAGATAGCGGTTCATGTGCACCTCTGCGTTCGGAGAGGCTGAACATAACACCCAGCGAACGCCCGGAGGATAGCCACACCTAAAAATTCAGCTTCGCGGACCGCGTCGAGAAAGGACATGACGGCCGGTGATGGCCGAGGGGTTCAGGAAGCCGTCAACTGGTTTGGCGTTGACGCGGTGTCGGCCGTTGGGCGACTCAGTTGGGCGGTGGTGGGGGTTGGGGTTCGAAGGGGTTGTACCACCACCAGTCGGCGCGTTCGCCGAGGGGTCCGCGCCAGGGTGGGACTGTGGGTGGGGGTTGGGTCGGGGGCCGGGCCAGTGATGCGTTGGTCAGCTCCCGCCCGGCGTTGTCGGTGACGGTCAGCTGGCGGGCGGGTCCGGTGATGGTGATCTCGCCGCGGTGATGCATCCGGTGGTGATAGGGACACACCAGCACCAGGTTGTCCAACTCGGTCGGCCCGCCGTCTTCCCAATGCCGAAGGTGATGCGCGTGCAGACCGCGGGTCGCTTCGCAGCCGGGCACCACACACGTCGAATCGCGGTGCTCCAGCGCGCGGCGTAGCCGGCGGCTGATCTGGCGCGTGGTGCGCCCGGCGCCGATCAGCTGCCCGCGGCGTTCCAGCCACACCTCACAGCTGGCATCACACAACAGGTATTGGCGGTCGGCATCAGAGAGCAG
>NZ_LQIN01000033.1 GCF_001500065.1 Mycobacterium sp. IS-3022 | reverse complement strand
ATCGGTTCCTGAGTTGTTCGCCGTGCAAGTGGAGCGTCGTCCTGAGGCCGTGGCGGTCAATTGCGGACGGGATTCATGGACCTATCGCGAACTCGACGAGGCGTCGAATCGGTTGGCGCATCTGCTATCGGCGCGGGGCGCGCGTCCTGGTCAGAACGTGGCCCTGCTGTTGGAGCGTTCGGCCGAGGCGGTCGTGGCGATGTTGGCGGTGCTCAAGACGGGGGCGGCGTATCTACCGATCGATCCGGCGCACCCCGATGCGCGTGTCGAGTTCATGCTCACCGACGCCGCGCCGGTCGTCGCCATCACGACTGCCGGTTTGCGGGAACGCCTCGACGGCCACGATATTCCGGTCATCGACATCGATGATCTCGCGGTCGTCGATCAGCTGGTTACGCCGTTGCCGGCGCCGGCTCCCGACGATATCGCGTACGTGATTTACACCTCGGGCACGACCGGTATTCCCAAGGGTGTGGCGATCAGCCATCAGAATCTGGCTCATCTTGTCGTGTCCACGCCGGCGGATCTGCCGGGAGAGCAGGTGTGGACGCAGTGTCACTCTTATGGTTTCGACTTTTCGGTGTGGGAGATCTGGGCGGCGCTGCTGGGCGGGGGCCGGTTGGTGGTGGTGCCCGAAGAGGTGAGCGGGTCGCCGCAGGACTTCCACGCGTTGCTGGTGGGTGAGCGGGTCAATGTGTTGACCCAGACTCCCTCGGCGGTCGCCGCTTTGAGCCCGCAGGGGTTGGAGTCGGTGGCGGTGTTGCTCGGTGGTGAGGCGTGTGCGGCCGAGGTGGTGGACCAGTGGGCGCCGGGCCGGGTGTTGATCAACGCTTATGGTCCGACCGAGGCCACGGTGTACGCGTCGATGAGCGCGCCGCTGAGAGCGGGGTCGGGGGCCGCGCCGATCGGTGCGCCGGTGTCGACGGCGGCGGTGTTCGTGCTCGACCAGTGGCTGCATCCGGTGCCGGGCGGGGTGGTCGGTGAGTTGTATGTGGCCGGTCTGGGTGTGGGGGTGGGCTACCTCGGCCGAGGCGGGCTGACCGGTGGGCGGTTCGTGGCCTGCCCGTTCGGGCCGGCGGGCACGCGGATGTATCGCAGCGGTGATCTGGTGTGCTGGCGCGCCGATGGGCAGCTGCAGTATCTCGGGCGCGCCGACGAGCAGGTCAAGATCCGCGGCTATCGTGTCGAACTCGGCGAGATCCAAAGCGCCCTGGCCGCCCTCGACGGCGTCGAGCAAGCCGTCGTCATCGCCCGCGAAGACCGCCCCGGCGACAAGCGTCTGGTCGGCTATGTGACCGAAACCGTCAGCGGGAGTGTGGACCCGGCAGGGCTGCGTGGCGCGCTGGCCGAGCGGTTGCCGGCCTACATGGTGCCGGCGGCGGTGGTCATGCTCGACGCGCTGCCGTTGACCGTCAACGGCAAACTCGACACCCGCGCGCTGCCGGCACCTGACTACCACAACCCGTTGCAATACCGCGCCCCCGCCGACGCGGTCGAGGAGATCTTGGCCGGCATCTACGCCCAAGTGCTGGGGCTGGAGCGGGTCGGCGTCGACGACTCGTTCTTCGACCTCGGTGGTGACAGCATCTTGTCGATGCAAGTGGTGGCCCGCGCCCGCGCCGCCGGACTGCAATGCCGCCCCCGCGACATCTTCGTCGAACAGACCGTCGCCCGACTAGCCCGGGTAGCCGACGCGACCGACAAGGAGCCCGGCCCGATCGACGACGGCACCGGCCCGGTGCAGCCCACGCCCATCATGGGTTGGCTACACGAGATCGACGGCCCGACCGACCAGTTCAACCAAACCATCGTGGTGCAGGCACCGGCGGGCACAACCGACGCCGACGTCGTCACCATTCTGCAAGCGCTGCTGGACCACCACCCCATGCTGCGGCTTCATGCGCAGCGCGACGACGCA
>NZ_LQIN01000032.1 GCF_001500065.1 Mycobacterium sp. IS-3022 | reverse complement strand
GGATGACCATCAGCGGCGATATGGTGCACCACAACCACCAACACATACTCATCGGCAGCCACCGCGAAAAGCCAAGCCCGCAACGGGATCTCAGCAGCCAAATCAAACCGATGACCCGCCGCCGCGTCCACCGCCTGCGTCAACCGCCCCGCCGGCCAACCCGCAGCATCAACAACCTCAAACCCCAACCCCACCCGCTCAACCGGCACCACCACCTGCCGCGGAACCCCATCAACAGCCGGGAACACCGTGCGCAAACTCTCATGACGACCCACCACATCGCCCAACGCCGCACCCAACGCCCCAACATCAACACGCCCACACAACCGCAACCCAACCGCCATGTTGTAAACCGACCGCTGATGCTGGCCACCATCAAACTGATCGACAAACCACAACCGACTCTGCGCAAACGACAACGGCACCACCGCAGGCCGCTGGCGCACCGTCAACGTGGTGCCGGCGCGGTCCTCGTCGTGTCGCCTGATCCACTCGGCCAATCCGACTACGGTCGGCGCCTCGTACAACACCCGGATCGGGACCTGCACACCGAGTTCGGTCCGGACCCGCGCCACCAGCCGTGCCGCGGACAGCGAGCTCCCACCGAGGGCGAAGAACGAGTCGTCGATGCCGACCAAGGTGGCTCCGAGAATCTCACCGAACAGCCCGGCCAACATCCGTTCGCAATGATCACGTGGCGCGCGGTAGGCCAGTTCGCTGACGAACTCCGGCGCCGGCAGTGCGCGGCGATCGAGTTTGCCGTTGACCGTCAACGGCAGTGCCTCCACCACCGTGATCGCCTCCGGCACCATGAACTGGGGCAACCGGCCGGCCACGAAACCGCGCAGCTCGGCTGCGCGTTCGGCGGCCGACGGGTCGTTGACGTACGCCGCCAAGGAACCGAGCCGTGTCGCCGGCACGTAGAGATCCGACAGTGCCGCCGGCCGGTGATCTTTTGAGGGTTCGTCGGCACGGGTGTAGATGATGTCCACCAGGCCGGCGGTCGGCGACCAGGTCACCGCTGTGGCATATCCCAGTTCTCGGCCCAGCTGATCGCACTCGTGCGGCAACACCGCGTCGGGTTCCGTTGAGCGAGCCTGCAATTCGCTGACCGGCAGTCGATCACCGGCCTCGGTCACCGCCCGCGCCAGCGCCACATCGGGCCATATCCCGCCGTGTGGTGCGCCGGTGACGCGCAGCCCCGGCAGCTGCTGTGCCCGCAGATACTCGGCCAGCCCAGCCAGGCTCCCGAACCGCTGCCACGGCTGCGCCGGTAGGTCTGCCAGGGATCGCACCGGCACCGGCGCCTTATGCAGCACGACCTCGTAGCGGTAACCGCTGAGTTCGTTGACCGCCCGCATCTGCTTGAGCTGCACCTCAACCGCGGCAATCTCGGAAAGGTGCTGCGGCAAGGCCGCGAAGAACTCTGGCGCCAACAGCAATTCGCGTTCGGCGAGCATTTCCCCGCGCACGCGCTCGCGAACGGCGGCGGCCGTGTCTTGTCCACCGGCGGAATCGGCGCACGCCACGCCGGTGGTAAACGCTGAAAGCAGCGACAGATTGCGCACGTCGCCGATGAACAATGCCCCGCCCGGGGCCAGCAGCCGCATCGCCGCTGCCAGCACATCAAGTAGGTAACCCGCGCTCGGAAAGTACTGCACCACCGAGTTGAGCACCACTACATCGAAATGCCCCTGCGGCAGCCCGTCGGTGACATCGGCCGGCTGTACCCGCAACCGCACCCGGTCGCCCCACGGCTGTCCGGCCACGGCCACCTGCAGCGCCTGGATCGTCGACGCCGAAAAGTCTGTGCCCCAGTACTCGTCGCATTCCGGGGCCACCTGCGCAAGCAGCAGACCCGAACCCACGCCGATCTCCAGCACCCGCCCGGGATCCAGTCCCCGGATCCGATCCACCGCGGCGGTCCGCCACTCCCGCATTTCCTCCAGCGGGATCGGAGCCCCGGTATAGCTGCTGTTCCAGCCTCCGAAATCCTCCCCCAGCGCTGCCGGTGGGTTCGAGGACGACGTCGACTCCGAATACAGGCCCTCGTAGACGCCCTGCCACTGGTCAACGAGCTGCGTTTCGCGCTGCGGCTCCCGGACCAACTTCATCTGCTGATCCAGCACGACGTAGCCGGCCAGCTTGCTGTCACCAATCCCCTCACCGGCGTTCACTGTTGACGTCGGGTGGGCGATCACCGCGGCCTGCGCTACCCGGGGATGAGCCGCCAGCGCCGCCTCGATCTCACCGGGCTCGATGGTGTTCCCGTGGACCTTGACCTGCTTGTCGGCGCGCCCGACGTATCGCAGCTGCCCGTCGGCGCCCCAACGCACCAGGTTTCCGGTGCGATACATCCGCTCGCCGGGCTTCCCGAACGGACACGGCACAAACCGCGTGGCGGTCGAAGATCCTTGGCGCACATACCCGTACGCCAGCCCGGCACCGGCCACATACAGTTCCCCGACCACACCCGCCGGTACTGGTCGTAACCATTCATCCAGAACGAACAACGCCGTTCCCGGCGTCGGTGAACCGATCGGCGCACCCGATCCCGCTGTCAGCGGCGCACTCGAGGCGGCATAGGAGGTTTCGGTCTCGCAGTAGGCGTTGATCATCACCCGACCGGGCGCCCAGCGGTCCACCAGCTCGGGCGGGCAGGGCTCACCGGCGACCACCAATGCCACCGATTCCAAACCGTCCGGCGACAGTGCGCTTACCGCGGAGGGGGTTTGGCTGAGGACGGTGATGTGTTGGTTGATGAGCAGGGCGTGGAATTCTGTGGGTGATCCAACGA
>NZ_LQIN01000031.1 GCF_001500065.1 Mycobacterium sp. IS-3022 | reverse complement strand
GCGGGTGTGTTGTTTGAGAACTCAATAGTGTGTTTGGTGGTTTTTGTTTGTTGTTGTTTTTTGCCTGCCTCTTTTTCCCGTTTAGGGGTGGGTTTGTGATGCCAGTTTTTGGTGTCTTGCTTGGTCAGATTGTTTCTCTGATTGGCCTTTTTTGAGGTTTTGTTTGGAGAGTTTGATCCTGGCTCAGGACGAACGCTGGCGGCGTGCTTAACACATGCAAGTCGAACGGAAAGGCCCTTTCGGGGGTACTCGAGTGGCGAACGGGTGAGTAACACGTGGGTGATCTGCCCTGCACTTTGGGATAAGCCTGGGAAACTGGGTCTAATACCGAATATTCCCTGCCGGTTGCATGGTTGGTGGGGGAAAGCTTTTGCGGTGTGGGATGGGCCCGCGGCCTATCAGCTTGTTGGTGGGGTGATGGCCTACCAAGGCGACGACGGGTAGCCGGCCTGAGAGGGTGTCCGGCCACACTGGGACTGAGATACGGCCCAGACTCCTACGGGAGGCAGCAGTGGGGAATATTGCACAATGGGCGCAAGCCTGATGCAGCGACGCCGCGTGGGGGATGACGGCCTTCGGGTTGTAAACCTCTTTCAGTACCGACGAAGCGGAAGTGACGGTAGGTACAGAAGAAGCACCGGCCAACTACGTGCCAGCAGCCGCGGTAATACGTAGGGTGCGAGCGTTGTCCGGAATTACTGGGCGTAAAGAGCTCGTAGGTGGTTTGTCGCGTTGTCCGTGAAAACTCACAGCTTAACTGTGGGCGTGCGGGCGATACGGGCAGACTGGAGTACTGCAGGGGAGACTGGAATTCCTGGTGTAGCGGTGGAATGCGCAGATATCAGGAGGAACACCGGTGGCGAAGGCGGGTCTCTGGGCAGTAACTGACGCTGAGGAGCGAAAGCGTGGGGAGCGAACAGGATTAGATACCCTGGTAGTCCACGCCGTAAACGGTGGGTACTAGGTGTGGGTTTCCTTCCTTGGGATCCGTGCCGTAGCTAACGCATTAAGTACCCCGCCTGGGGAGTACGGCCGCAAGGCTAAAACTCAAAGGAATTGACGGGGGCCCGCACAAGCGGCGGAGCATGTGGATTAATTCGATGCAACGCGAAGAACCTTACCT
The DNA here is from genome assembly GCF_001500065.1 of Mycobacterium sp. IS-3022. GTDB lineage: Bacteria > Actinomycetota > Actinomycetes > Mycobacteriales > Mycobacteriaceae > Mycobacterium. The sequence goes on along the minus strand of NZ_LQIN01000031.1, from coordinate 4,288 downwards.
GGGTTTGACATGCACAGGACGCCGGCAGAGATGTCGGTTCCCTTGTGGCCTGTGTGCAGGTGGTGCATGGCTGTCGTCAGCTCGTGTCGTGAGATGTTGGGTTAAGTCCCGCAACGAGCGCAACCCTTGTCTCATGTTGCCAGCGCGTTATGGCGGGGACTCGTGAGAGACTGCCGGGGTCAACTCGGAGGAAGGTGGGGATGACGTCAAGTCATCATGCCCCTTATGTCCAGGGCTTCACACATGCTACAATGGCCGGTACAAAGGGCTGCGATGCCGTGAGGTGGAGCGAATCCTTTCAAAGCCGGTCTCAGTTCGGATCGGGGTCTGCAACTCGACCCCGTGAAGTCGGAGTCGCTAGTAATCGCAGATCAGCAACGCTGCGGTGAATACGTTCCCGGGCCTTGTACACACCGCCCGTCACGTCATGAAAGTCGGTAACACCCGAAGCCGGTGGCCTAACCCCTTGTGGGAGGGAGCCGTCGAAGGTGGGATCGGCGATTGGGACGAAGTCGTAACAAGGTAGCCGTACCGGAAGGTGCGGCTGGATCACCTCCTTTCTAAGGAGCACCACGATGTTTGGGCCGGCCCGCAGATCGCGGATCATCCGGTGTCCCAGACTGATTCGTTGGATGGCCCCACATCTGTAGTGGGTGGGGGTCTGGTGCACGACAAACATTCGAGCCGCTACGGGTTTCAGCTTCGGTTGAGATGCGGTGAGGGATTGCCAGACACACTATTGGGCTTTGAGACAACAAGCCCGCTATCTCTTCGTCCCGAGTGTGGGAAACCGGAGGTGGTGTCGATCCCGGTCGGGGTTGGCGTTGTTGTTGCCCTGCTTTGGTGGTGGGGTGTGGTGTTTGATTTGTGGATAGTGGTTGCGAGCATCTGGCGCGCAAAGGGGTGCTGGTCTTCCGTTGTGGGGGGTTGGTGTTTTTTTGTGTGTCGAGATAATGCAATTTTTGATTCTTCCGAGAATTTTTGATCTGTTTTGTGTGTAAGTGTTTAAGGGCGCATGGTGGATGCCTTGGCACTGGGAGCCGATGAAGGACGTGGGAGGCTGCGATATGCCTCGGGGAGTTGTCAACCGAGCGTGGATCCGAGGATGTCCGAATGGGGAAACCCGGCACGAGTGATGTCGTGTCACCCAACGCTGAATATATAGGCGTTGGGGGGGAACGCGGGGAAGTGAAACATCTCAGTACCCGTAGGAAGAGAAAACAATATGTGATTCCGTGAGTAGTGGCGAGCGAAAGCGGAGGATGGCTAAACCGTGTGCATGTGATACCCGGCGGGGGTTGTGTGTGCGGTGTTGTGGGGCGTTTCTTCCCGTGGTCCGCCGGCCTGGGCGAAAGTGATCAACCGTTGGGTTAGTTGAAGTGGTCTGGGATGGCCTGTCGTAGAGGGTGAGAGCCCCGTAGACGAAAACTCGATGGCTTTCGTGAAATGTTTTCCCCGAGTAGCAGCGGGCCCGTGGAATCTGCTGTGAATCTGCCGGGACCACCCGGTAAGCCTGAATACTTCTCAGTGACCGATAGCGGATCAGTACCGTGAGGGAATGGTGAAAAGTACCCCGGGAGGGGAGTGAAAGAGTACCTGAAACCGTGTGCCTACAATCCGTCAAAGCCTCCGCCTTTGGGTGTGGGGTGATGGCGTGCCTTTTGAAGAATGAGCCTGCGAGTCAGGGACATGTCGCGAGGTTAACCCGGGTGGGGTAGCCGCAGCGAAAGCGAGTCTGAATAGGGCGTATCACGTCAATAGTGGCGTGTGTAGTGGTGTGTTCTGGACCCGAAGCGGAGTGATCTACCCATGGCCAGGGTGAAGCGCGGGTAAGACCGCGTGGAGGCCCGAACCCACTTAGGTTGAAGACTGAGGGGATGAGCTGTGGGTAGGGGTGAAAGGCCAATCAAACTCCGTGATAGCTGGTTCTCCCCGAAATGCATTTAGGTGCAGCGTCGCATGTTTCTTGTTGGAGGTAGAGCTACTGGATGGCCGATGGGCCCTACTAGGTTACTGACGTCAGCCAAACTCCGAATGCCGACAAGTCAAAGAGTGTGGCAGTGAGACGGCGGGGGATAAGCTCCGTGCGTCGAGAGGGAAACAGCCCAGATCGCCGGCTAAGGCCCCTAAGCGTGTGCTAAGTGGAAAAGGATGTGCAGTCGCGAAGACAACCAGGAGGTTGGCTTAGAAGCAGCCACCCTTGAAAGAGTGCGTAATAGCTCACTGGTCAAGTGATTGTGCGCCGATAATGTAGCGGGGCTCAAGCACACCGCCGAAGCCGCGGCAACAGGAAAGTGATTTCTTGTTGGGTAGGGGAGCGTCCTGCATCCGGTGAAGCCACGAAGTGATTCAGTGGTGGAGGGTGTGGGAGTGAGAATGCAGGCATGAGTAGCGATAAGGCAAGTGAGAACCTTGCCCGCCGGAAGACCAAGGGTTCCTGGGCCAGGCCAGTCCGCCCAGGGTGAGTCGGGACCTAAGGCGAGGCCGACAGGCGTAGTCGATGGACAACGGGTTGATATTCCCGTACCCGTGTATGAGCGTCCCTGACGAATCACCGGTACTAACCACCCAAACGAGAGGTCACCAATCCCTTCGGGGGGCGGGACTTCTCCGCTGCGTGGGACCTTCGGTGGTAGTAGTCAAGCGATGGGGTGACGCAGGAAGGCAGCCGTACCAGTCAGTGGTAATACTGGGGCAAGCCCGTAGCACGCGTGATAGGCAAATCCGTCACGCATATGTGTGAGAGGTGATGCATAGCCGAGTGAGGCGAATTCGGTGATCCTATGCTGTCGAGAAAAGCCTCTAGCGAGCGCATACACGGCCCGTACCCCAAACCAACACAGGTGGTCAGGTAGAGAATACCGAGGCGTACGAGTGAACTATGGTTAAGGAACTCGGCAAAATGCCCCCGTAACTTCGGGAGAAGGGGGACCGGAACACCGTCAACACCCTCGCGGTGGGCAGCGGGATCCGGTGGCACAAACCAGTGAGAAGCGACTGTTTACTAAAAACACAGGTCCGTGCGAAGTCGCAAGACGAGGTATACGGACTGACGCCTGCCCGGTGCTGGAAGGTTAAGAGGACCCGTTAACCCCTCGGGGTGAAGCGGAGAATTTAAGCCCCAGTAAACGGCGGTGGTAACTATAACCATCCTAAGGTAGCGAAATTCCTTGTCGGGTAAGTTCCGACCTGCACGAATGGCGTAACGACTTCTCAGCTGTCTCAACCATAGACTCGGCGAAATTGCATTACGAGTAAAGATGCTCGTTACGCGCGGCAGGACGAAAAGACCCCGGGACCTTCACTACAACTTGGTATTGGTGCTCGATACGGTTTGTGTAGGATAGGTGGGAGACTATGAAGCAGTCACGCCAGTGATTGTGGAGTCGTTGTTGAAATACCACTCTGATCGTATTGGGCCTCTAACCTCGAACCGTGGAACCGGTTCAGGGACAGTGCCTGGTGGGTAGTTTAACTGGGGCGGTTGCCTCCTAAAAAGTAACGGAGGCGCCCAAAGGTTCCCTCAACCTGGACGGCAATCAGGTGTTGAGTGTAAGTGCACAAGGGAGCTTGACTGCAAGACGAACATGTCAAGCAGGGACGAAAGTCGGGACTAGTGATCCGGCACCCCCGAGTGGAAGGGGTGTCGCTCAACGGATAAAAGGTACCCCGGGGATAACAGGCTGATCTTCCCCAAGAGTCCATATCGACGGGATGGTTTGGCACCTCGATGTCGGCTCGTCGCATCCTGGGGCTGGAGCAGGTCCCAAGGGTTGGGCTGTTCGCCCATTAAAGCGGCACGCGAGCTGGGTTTAGAACGTCGTGAGACAGTTCGGTCTCTATCCGCCGCGCGCGTCAGAAGCTTGAGGAAACCTGTCCCTAGTACGAGAGGACCGGGACGGACGAACCTCTGGTACACCAGTTGTCCCACCAGGGGCACCGCTGGATAGCCACGTTCGGACAGGATAACCGCTGAAAGCATCTAAGCGGGAAACCCCCTCCAAGACCAGGCTTCTCACCCATCAAGTGGGATAAGGCCCCCCGCAGACCACGGGATCGATAGACCAGACCTACACACCCAGCAATGGGCGCAGGGAACTGGCACTAACCGGCCGAAAACTTACACACACTCGCAACCACACCCACGAACACCCCAAACACGTGTTCACACCCCACCACCAAAAACACCCACCCCGAAACACAACCCGGGGACACTCAAAAAAGTGAATAGAGTTACGGCGGTCAATAGCGGCAGGGAAACGCCCGGACCCATCCCGAACCCGGAAGC
>NZ_LQIN01000030.1 GCF_001500065.1 Mycobacterium sp. IS-3022 | reverse complement strand
CCATGCGTCTGGGCCACCGCCTGCTGCAGACCCACCACCGGATCACCCCCACCATGCACCACCGCAGCCGGCGCCACGGTGGCCGCCACGGCCTGCACCTGGGCGGCCGAGACGTTGCCGAAACCGGCCTGCTGCAACTCGCGGTCGGGGTCGGCTACGAATGCCGCGGCGGAAACGGGATCGCGGAACAGGTTCAGAAACCAGTCGATGAGGTTCATTGTCGGGTCCTTTCGAGTGCTCGGTTCTTGGTCTTGTCACCGGGCTGTCCGGCGAACTGAAGACCACGTTATGGGCCCCGCGACTGCGCAGAAACGGGGTCGCAACCCCTCCCTGCGAACCACCGTCCCGGGATTGCGATGGGGGCCGCGTTAGGGGATTAGGGGGTGGCCGGGGGACGGCGGAAACGGATGCCATCGCCGATTGTGCGGTCTCCTACCCGACACGCCGAGACGGGCGTCGGAGGACTCACAATCGAGGCCGGCACGCGGCACTCCCGCCCAGCCGAACGCAAAAATGCGCGGCCCCGGAACGGGACCGCGCATTTTCGTCGCTGGATGATCAGTCGAAGATGTCGAAACCGCTTGCGTCGACATCCAGCTGCTGGACGTCGACCACCGCGTCGCTGAAGTCCTCGATCGTCGGCACATCGTCGACGTCGGTTTCCTCGATCACCGGCTGGTCGAGCTGCAGCGATGTGGCGCCGATGCCCGGGACGTCCGGATCGGCGAGCTCCGCGCCCGGATCGGAGATCAGAGCGGTGTGCACGTCGTCGAAAGTCTCGGCCGGCACATGGTCTCCGAACGCGTCGAAGGCGGCCGTGGCCGCACCACTGGCCCACACGTTGCCCGCCGCTTCGGCGATGCCGCCGTCCAGCCCGGCCGCCGGTACCGTCGTCGGCAGCGCCGACAGCGACTCGGAGACCACGGGGATCAGGGCGTTGACGTCGGCACTGGTCACATTGGTCAGATTGGCGTCGAGAATGGCTTGATCCGGATCGGCGGCGAACCGCGCGGCGGCGTCAGGATCCCGCACCACCGACATCACGAAGTCGAGTAGCTCGTTGGCCATGAAACACCCTCCCTCCCTCAAACAGATATATAGCTAGATATGCGGCTCAGCCCAACAAGGCGCTGACCCGATGCTATCGACGGCCACGGCCCTGGTGATCGGTGCGAAACCCACCACTGTGGCTAGACCATTAGGGGACGCACCGTTAGGGGATTTCGCCGCACTAGGGGCAGCTCCCGTGATGGAAGGAAATGAGCCGCTATCGTGATGGCCGGGCCCAATTGCACCCACATGCAAAGGTGGAGATGAGCGACTCACTCGGGTTGTCGATCGGATCGACCAATTTGGTGGCGGCCCGAATCGGCCGCCCCCCGGTAATGCGCCGGTCGATCCTCACCGTGTTCGACGACCGCGCACCGGAGGTCGGCATCCCGGGCGAGAACCCGAACCTGAACCAACCCGGCATGGTGCTGAGCGGTTTCGTCGAACGGGTCGGAGATCCGGTGCCGTTGGTCGCCGCCGACGGCACACCGCATCGCGGCGAGCGGCTGCTGGTCGAGGCGCTCGACGCGATGGGGCGCACGGTGGGCGGCGGCGCGCCCGTTGTGATCGCGGTGCCCGCGCACTGGGGACCGGCCACTGTGGGCGCGTTGCGGGACGCGCTGCGAGCCGCCCCCGGCCTCGCTCGCAACGGGGTGGCGCCCACGCTGGTCGCGGATTCGGCCGCCGCGCTCGCCGCGCTGCAGGCCGCGCCTGGGCTGCCGTCCAACGGTGTGGTCGTGCTGTGCGATTTCGGCGGCAGCGGAACCAGCATCAGCCTGGCCGACGCGGGCGCGGACTTCGGGTCGATCGGCGAGCCGGTTCGCTACCCCGACTTCTCCGGTGACCAGATCGACCAGCTGGTGCTCAACCATGTCGTGGCCGGTATCGCGGCTGCCAACAACGCCGACCCGGCGGGCACCGCGGCGGTCAGCTCGCTGGCCCGGCTGCGCAACGAGGCCCGGCTGGCCAAGGAGCGGCTGTCGGCCGAGACCGCCGCCGTCGTGCACGCCGAACTGCCCGGCTTCGACTCCGACGTCCGGGTGACGCGCACCGAGCTGGAGCGACTGATCGACGAACCGCTTGCCGGTGTGCTCAACGCCGTCGAAGAAACGTTGCAGCGCAACAACATTGCGTTGGCCGACGTGTCGGCGGTCGCGACCGTCGGCGGCGGGGCGAACATCCCGCTGGTCACTCAGCAGCTGTCGACACGGCTTCGCGCGCCGGTGATCACGACGCCGCAGTCCCAACTCAACGTCGCCGCGGGCGCCGCGCTGATCGCCGACGCCGCTGATGCCGCGACCGGGATGGCTGCGGCCGCGGATGCCCCGACCGGGATGGCCCCGGCGACCATGGCCGCCGCCGCGTGGGCCGCCGGGGCGGCGGGAGTGGCGGCCGCCGGATCGGGCGCGGACGGGCCGGCCTCGGCGACGTTCCGGGCGCTGGCCTGGTCGCAGGACGAATCGCCGGCAGACGAGCCGGTGCCCTATGCCGGTGAGGATTACACGTTCGAACCGGGCGTGACCGGTGCTCGCCCGGCGATGGAGTTCGCCCACGAGGAAGAGAGATACGAGCCCGAACCGCCACCGCTGCCGTGGTACCGACGACCCACGGTGCTGTTCGGCGCGGCCGCCGCGGCCGCGCTGCTGGCCGTCGGCGGCCTGGCGGTCACGCTGACGAGCACCAGCGGCGAAACCGGGCCGGTGACCGAGACCGCGACCACCGTCGAAACCGGCCCGTCGCCGCAGCAGACGACTTCGGCTGCGCCGCAGACGATCACGGTCACCGGATCGGATGGCCGGCCCAGCACCACCGTGGTGCCGCCGCCTCCTCCGCCGACCACCACGACCTCGTCGCCGACCACCACGGCGACGACGACCACCACGACGACGACCACCACCACAACAACCGCGCCGACCACCACCACCACGACGCGTGCCACGACGACACAGCCGACGACCACCGAGCCGCCGACGACGACCGAACCGCCGGTCACCACGACGGTCGAGCCGGTCCCGGACGTGCCGATTCCGGACGAGCCGTAGACCATGACCGCGTCGGACCCGCGGACCGACATCCCGCCAGCCGCGCGTGAAGCGGTCGCGCGGCTGACGGCCGCGCCGACCGAACCGGTCAAGCTCCTGGTGTCCGGTGGAATCGGCACAGGCAAGAGTTCGGTGCTGGCCGCGATCCGGGCCGCGCTGCGGTCCGCGGGCCTGGCGGTGTTGACCCGACCCCTGCGTGCCGGTGACGACCCTGGGGCCGCAGTGGTCATCGACGACGCGCACCTGCTCGACGACCAGGAACTCGACCACCTCGCGGGCCGAGTCGCCGACCCCGCCTCGACCGTCGTCATCGGCACCGAACCACTCGTGCATCGTCGCGCACTGCGCGCGTTGACCACGGCGATCGAACGCGAGAACCCGATCGTCGCGCTGGGCCCGCTGCCGCCCGCGGAGGTGGCGCACCTCGCTGCCGAAAAGCTCGGCGGCCCACCGCCATCCGATCTCGTTCGGTCATTGCTCGTCGCGACCGCCGGCCTTCCGTTCCTGCTGCAGCCGGCGATCGCGGCCGCCGCCGCCCCGGACGGTGAGCCGCCTGCCACCGCGATCCTGCAGGCCGCGAAGTACGCGTTGATCGAGCGGCTGCGTCGCGTCGACGACGCCACGCTCGACACGCTGCTGATGACATCGCTGAGCAGAGACCTCGGTCCGGACGACGTCGCCGCCGCATTGCAGGTGAGCGTCGCGGACGCCCACGCCGTGGTGGACCATGCCCGCGCCACCGGGCTGATCGAGCCGTCCCACAGTCGCGCCTTCCTGCGGGCACTACATCGGTGCATCGCCCAGATCCTCGGCGCCGCACGGCATCACGACATCGAGGTGTCGCTGCTGGTGTCCCAACTGAAATCCTCCACGCTGTCGGCGGATTTGGCGCTGCAGCTGGCCGAGCACGGCTTGCGCGACGACCGGCTCGCCACCGCGCTGGCCGAACTCGCTTCCCGCAGCCATGGCCAACCCGCAAGGGCGGCGAGGCTTTACCGTGCCGCAGCCGACGCCGGAGCGAGCACGCTGAGCCCGCAGCTGGCCGACGCGCTCGCGATGACCGGCGACTGCGCAACCGCAAGCCGGCTCACCGACGAGCTGCTCGGCTCCGAGGACGCCGCAGAAAGGGCCGCCGCGGTCCGGATCGCCGCCAGCATCGCCGTCCACGACGGCAGCGCAGCGCAGGCCGCCGACCTGTTCCGCTGGCTGGGCCCCTATCCGGACGCCTTCGTCAGCGCGGCGGGCGCGGTGGTGTCGCTCGCCGCCGGCGACCTGCCCGCCGCTCGTGCGGCGCTGTCCGCGGAGACCGGCGGCCCCCCGACATCGACCGCGCGGGCCGCGCGCAGCCTCGCCGACGGCCTGCTGATGTCGTTGCAGGCGCCATACCCCGCCGCGGTCGCCCGGCTGGGCCAGGCGATCACCACGGACCAGCCCGCGGCGGGCGTCGCCCCGGACACCCCGGCGGCGCTGGTGACGCTCGCCGCGCTGCACGGCGGCGATCCGGTGCGGGCCCGCAGTGTGATCGCCCGCGCGGTGCGTGCGGGCCTGGAGGACGGCCCCGAGGCCGCGCTCTTCGTAACCCGCAGGCACCGGCTGCTGCTGGGCTGGGTGCGCATGCTGGACGGCCAACTGCCCGCGGCGACCTCCGACGTCATGATCGTGTGCGCCGACGACGACGCCAGTTCCCCGCTGCACCGCCGCGACGCATTATGGGCGGCGGCGCTGCAGACCGCCATCGCCCGCCGCAGTGGCGACACGGGTGCCATGCAGAAGCACTGGTACGCAGCGGTGGAGGTGCTCGCCGAGTACTCGACGGACCTTTTCTCGCTGCTGCCGCTCGGCGAGCTGTGGGTGGCCGCCTCCCGGATGCGTCAGGTCGACCGGCTGCAACACGCCATCGACGAGGCGTTCGCACTGCTCGGCTCGCTCGGCGATCCGATGTTGTGGTCCGCGCCGCTGCACTGGGCCGGCGTGCACGCCGGAATCCTGGCCAACGCGCCGGACGCCGTCGCCCCGCACGGCCAGGCGCTGACCGCCGCGGCCGGCCACAGCCCGTTCGCCAAGACGCTGGCCACCGCCGGCCGGACCTGGTTGCGGGTGCTGGCTAACCACGTCGACGTCGATGAGGTCACCACGGCGGCTCGGCTGCTGGCGCAGGTGGGCCTGACCTGGGATGCCACCCGCCTGGCCGGTCAGGCCGCGCTGCAGACCCCCGACGGCCGGGTGTCCGGAGCGATGCTGCAGCTTGCCCGTGACCTGAAGCAGACCGTCGCGGTCGACGAGGCGCCGCGCGTCGATCACGCCGCTACCCCCGCGGCTCCGCGGGCCGGCACTTCGCGGCCGACGTCGTCGCGGCTGTCCGACCGCGAACGCGAGGTCGCCGAGCTGTTGTTGCTCGGCATGCCCTACCGCGACATCGGCGCGCAACTGTTCATCTCGGCGAAGACGGTCGAGCACCATGTCGCGCGCATCCGGCGGCGGCTCGGCGCGGAATCCCGCTCGGAGATGCTGTCGATGCTGCGGGCGATGTTGGCGCCGCAGACCTGAGGTCCCCAACGCGTCGCCATCCCCTAACCGAAATCCCCTAACCGGAACTTTCGACGACGGGTCTCGCACCGGATTCGGCACTCCGGCCCGGCGCAATAGCGTCATGCCATGTTCAACGACCAGGCAACTCCCAGCGCACCGTTGGGCCTGTCGGTCGGCGCGACCAACCTCGCCGCGACGCGCGACGGGCACGCCGCGGCGATCAGGCCGTCCGAGGTGACACTGCACGGTCAGCGGCTCACCGGTTTCGTCGACCGCATCGGCGATCCGGTGCCGCTTGTCGCGCCCGACGGCTCCGCGCACCGTCCCGAGCATCTGCTCGCCCAGGCGCTGCGTGCGCTCGTGCCGGCTGATGATGCGGCGGACCTGACGGTGGCCGTCCCCGCGCACTGGCGGCCGTCGGTCGCCGACACCCTGCGCGGCGCCCTTCACGACGAGGTGCCGGTGGTCTCCGACGCGACCGCCGCGTTGACGGCGCTGAACGCGGACCCCGGCCTACCGTCTCGCGGCGTGGTGGTGCTCTGCGACTTCGGCGGTAGCGGCACCAGCATCACGGTCGTCAACGCATCGTCGAACCACGCGGTGGTCGGCGAGACCGTCCGGTTCGCCGACTTCTCCGGCGACCTCGTCGATCAGGCACTGCTGACGCATGTGATGGCCTCCATCACAACCGACGCCGACCCGTCGGGGACGGCGATGGTGGGTTCACTGGCTCGGCTGCGCGACGAATGCCGCGACGCGAAGGAACGGCTGTCGGCGCAGACCGCGACGGCCCTCGCCGTCGACCTGCCCGGACACCACGCCGAGTTCCGCGTGACCCGTACCGAGCTCGACCGGCTCATTGCCGGACCACTGGCGAATTTCCTTGCCGCACTTGACGATACGCTGGAGCGCTACGGGGTGCCGACGGCGGCCGTTTCGGCGGTGGCAACGATCGGCGGCGGCG
>NZ_LQIN01000029.1 GCF_001500065.1 Mycobacterium sp. IS-3022 | reverse complement strand
CCCACACCACGTCCGGCCAGATACAACTCCCCGACCACCCCAGCCGGCACCGGCCGCAACCACCCATCCAGCACGAACAACGCCGACTCGCCCGCAGGGGACCCGATCGGTGGGGCGCCGCAGCCCGCCTCCAGCGGCGCACTCCGGGATGCGCAGATGGTCGTCTCGGTGGGACCGTAGCCGTTGATCATCACCCGGCCGCCCGCCCACCGATCCACCAACTCGGCGGGGCAGGCCTCACCGGCCACCAACAGCGCCATCGAGTCAAGGCCCTCCGGCGGGAGCGTTCCGAGCGCCGACGGGGTTTGGCTGAGCACGCTGACGTGTTCGGCGACCAGAAGCGCGTTCAAGTCGTGGGGAGAGGCCGCCACCTCCTCAGGCACGATCACCAGCCGTCCACCGTGCAGCAACGCGCGCCAGATCTCTTCGGCCGAGGCGTCGAAGCCGTAGGAGTGCCACTGGGCCCACGCCCGCGGCGGCAGGTGCTCGTCGGGCGGAGCCAGCAGTTGGGTGAGGTTATGGTGAGTGATCGCAACACCTTTGGGAGCACCGGTGGTGCCCGAGGTGTAGATGATGTGGGCGACGTCGTCCGGCGCGGGCACCGGCAGTGGCGTGTCGGGCTGAGTGTCGATACGGGGGTCGGCGACATCGACGACCGGCAGTCCGCATCCCGCAAGGCGAGAGCGCAACCCCGCCGTCGTCACCGCGGCGACGGGCGCAGCGTCCTGAATGAGGTATTCGATCCGTGCCGCGGGCGACGCCGGGTCGATCGGCAGATACGCCGCACCCGTCTTGAGCACAGCAAGAATCGAGACGATCGCTTCGGCGCAGCGCGAAAACAGCAGCGTCACAATCTGTCCCGATGTCACGCCGCGGTCAGACAGCAGGTGTGCCAGCCGGTTCGACGCCTCGTCCAATTCGCGGTAGGTCCACGAGCGACCACCACACACCAGCGCGACCGCTTCGGGCATGCGGGTCACCTGTGCGGCAAACACCGCCGGAATAGACGACGGCGTGGACCCTGGCCGGGTCAACACCGCACGGTGACCCCATTCGTCGAGGCGTCGGGGTTCGCCGGCCCCGAGGACGTCGATCGACGGCAGTCGCCGACCGGGGTGGGCCGCCATCGTCGTCAACATCTGTTCCAGGCGGGCGGCAAGATCCGAGGGCGCGAAACCTGCGAACGGTTGCCCGGCCCCCGCCGAGCAGAACGACTGCTGATCGCCGGCCCCGATGAAGAAGAAGCCGAAGTGTCCAACCGGGCCGAACGTCGTGTACGTCGCCGTTGCCGGAACACCGCCGAGGTTCAGGGACAGTCGCGACGGAACGAAGTTGAGGACCACCCGATTCGGCGCTTGCCGTGAGCCGTGGAGGTCATTTTCGAGCGATTGGACGGGAAATCGCTGATGGCGCAAGGCTTCTCGGATTTGTGTGTCGACCTGTCGGCAGAAGTCGGCGACCGGCGTATGCGGCGAGGTCTTCAGCACGAGCGGGACCACCCCGGCGATCATCCCCGGAAGCGTCTTCGATTCCGCAGTCACCCGCCTGCTGACGGGAAAGTCGAGTACCACTTCCGAGTCAACGGTGCTGCATCCGCGCACCAGCAGGGCGCATGCCGCGGTGAGGACCGACGATCGGCGCACGCCCAGCGCCTTGGCCAACTCCTTCACGCGGCCCGCGACCGCCGGATCCAGGTGGACCGGCGGCGATGGCCAATGGTCGCCGGGTCCGCTCGCAGTTTGAGGTGTTCGATATTCCAGCGCGGTTTGGGGCGGAAGAGTTTCCCTCCAGTACGCGGTGTCGTCCAGATATTCGGTGGACGCCTCATAGTCCAACTCGCTGGTCACCAGGTCACGCAGGGAGCCGAAGAATGCCGGCGAGGCGGCGGTGTCGTCGACAAGCGCGGAGTAGATCGCGGCGATGCGCCGGCCGACCAGCCCCATGCTCATGCCGTCGATGACGATGTGGTGGCAGCAGGCGAACCAGTAGTACTCATCGGGGAGCGTTCGAAACAGCGCGAACTTCATCAGCTTGCCGTCGAACGGCATCGGCGTCCGTTCGATCGATGTCGCTATCTCACGAGCTTTCTGTGCCGGATCGTCCGAGCCGATCAGGTCGTAGCGAGCCAGCTCGACATCGGAGTAGTCGATCGCCCGTTGGAAAACCTGGCCGTCGCGCTCGAAGAAGGCGGCTCTGATCGGCTCGGCCTCTTGCAACCCTTTTCTGATCGCCTGTTCGAACAAGTCGGGCTGGATGGCACCGTCGATTTTCACGAACATGCCGAGCTGCCACTCGGTGCCGGAGTGGCCCGACGCCTGAGCAAGCCATATGTCGAGTTGTCGCCGTGTCAGCGGCAGTCCCTGGTGGTCAAGCCCCATCCGAGCCCCCGGTCCAGAGGGATGTGGAAAGGAGGCCGATCAGGCCCCGCGTGCTGCGAGCTTCATGCGCATCCAGCCGTCCGGGACCTCAGCGAATGTCGGTCACGGGCTGTGCTGCCCTCGTCGTTGAGCAAGACGAGGCAACCGCCGCTCTCGTCGTCGAAAGAAGTGACGACCATCGGTTCTCCCAACCCCCGAGATGAGTGAAACCGTCCTGACGCTAACCCAGGCACATGGGCCGTTCCGCGGTTTCGGCAAAAAATTATCGCGTGCGTCAGAAATCGCTGATCAGCGCGTTTGCGGTCATGCGGCTATCAGGGCGACGCTGGCGTGGGGCCGCGTCGCGTGGTGCTGATGGGCCAGGTGAGACGGTCTAGAACGCGTAGCGGAAGAGCCGGTCGTAGTTTCGGGCCGCGGGGACAGCGCTCTGCATCCGGTAGAGCAGCCGCGGCCCTCGAAGCGGAATCCTCTCGAATCCGGCGATGACGGAGCGGTCGCCGATCAGGTGCAGTCGAGCGTCCCAGCGGGTGATCTCGCCGCCGTCCCGGGTGCCCCATTTGATGATGCCGGATCGAGAAAACCGCGGTCCCCACGGAGACAGCAGGTCGGCGAGGAGCTCTCCGATATCGAAACGATCGAGCAGCCGGTGCAGGAGGCTCGTCACCTCGTCCGGCGTCAGATACATCAAGACGCCCTCGGCGACGATCAGGACGGGACCGCCGGCGGGGAGCTTGTCGAGCCAACCGCTGTCGGTGATCGACGATCCGATCATCTGATAGTTGCCCGATTCTGGGTAGAGCTGCCGGCGCAATGCAATCACTTCGGGGAAGTCGACATCGAACCATCTGACGGCTGGCGGGACCGTCAAACGCATTGCGCGACTGTGTAATCCGCATCCCAGGTGCAGGACGGTGGCGTCCGGATGTTCGGTGAGGAAGTCGGTGATCAAGGCGTCGAACTGCGCGCCGCGCAACGCCACGCCGAACTGATTGATCGCCGGGCGAACGGCTCGATGGACGCGCTCCCAGTCGTATTCGATGCGTGCGACGTCCTGTGCGGCAAAGTAATCGCCCAGGATGGGGCGGTCCAACTGGCTCTCACAGGCGCGAAGGTAGAGCATGCACAGCAGCGTCCACTCGACCGATCCCCAGCGCACGCCGGTGAAGTCGACCTTGCCGCGAGAGCCGGCCGGGTCGCTCGGTTCCGGCGCTGTTGGGCCCGTCACGCTTTCCCTCGCGGCTTACGGCTGGTCGAGCAGACGCTGCGGGTGCAAGCCGTCGACGGCGCCGACGAACGGCGGATGGATGCTGTAGCCGATCATGCGGCGAATGTCGGCGGAGACCGTACGAGCGATGTCGCGTGGGACCGAAAGGGTGAAGGCCTCCATCGGTCGCAGCCACGGTTGGCAGTACTGGGCGGTGACGGCAAGCCGCGCCCGGGCGGTGGTGTTGGCGCCGCCGCCGTGCCAAAGAGTGCCGACGAAAAAGACGCAGGAGCCGGCCGGCATGACGACGGGGAGCGCGGGGTCGTCCGGCCCGGGCCGACGCTTGCCCCAGCGGTGGCTGCCCGGGTAGAGCACCGTGGCGCCGTTGTCGGCGGTGAAGTCGTCGATCGCCCAGATCGTGGCGGCCGCCAAGGGCGGTCGCGGTCGCGGGATCGGATAGAACCCGTCGTCGTGGTGAGCGAGCTGGGCGGACTCTCCGGGTTGAATGTTGATGGCCTGTAGTGCCGACAGCAGGTAGTTGGCCATCATCAGCCGATCGAGTACCGCCAGCACGCGCGGATGATCGACAAGCCGGTCGCATGCGCGTGTCCTGCTCAGCACGCTGTAGACCCGCTGGGTGCGTCGTCCCTCGAACGAGTTGCGTCCGGGATGCGCGAGGTGAGGTTCGACGGCCTCGCGGATCTGCTGGCACTCGTCGGCGCTGAGCAGGTTCGTCCAGATGACGTAGCCGTCGTTGTCGAGGGCGGCCATGTCGGCGTCGACGAGCTTGGGGTCCACCGAAGAGCCACTGCTGGGTGTCCACTTGTATCGGCGCGCAAGATCGCCCCTGAGATCCTCGAGCGTGGTGTCGGGCTCGTCGTGGATGCTCATCAGCAGCCCTTCCCCGGCCGGCGCACGTTCGACCGGCCTATACGGGAACACTGAACCTCGGTCGGCCGGTGGTCAAGTACTCCCAGGTTGGGGCGCGTGCTGCGCATCGATTGTCGTTTGGGGGTGGGCTGCCGGCTCGCTGCTTAGCTCTCAGCGACAACACAAGAGTCATCACGTTGCTGGCGGCGTGTCAGGCGATTTCGCGGAGCTGGTCGACGCTCTGCTTTCCTGCGCAAATTCAACTTCGCATATCTACTGGTCATACCTGCGTCAAATTCTGACGTATAGGGAAACCCCCGATTCCTCTCGGGCCTTGTTCAACAAGACTGAAGCATTAGCTGCGCTTGGCGGATGAGACCTGGGGAGGCTTGGGCGTGGGATCTGCACGGTATGTCGGTCGGGTCGGCGCGTTGGCCGTGGCGTTGGGTGTCGGGTTTGCAGTCGCCACGACACCAGGGTTGGCGTTGGCCGAGGAGGGCAGCGCTGCTGGCGCCAGGGGTGAGGAGACGTCGTCGGTAGACACCAAATCCGCCGACGCCGAACCGGCTACCGAGTCCGGAGATGAGGGGAATGACGGCGGCGGCGATCCGGGTGCCCGAGACGAGCAGACCAACACCACCTCGACCACAACCACGACGGGCAATCAGAGCACCACCGTGATCGGTGGGGGCGGGTCGCCGCAGGTAACGATCAGCGGGTCAACGATCACGTCCTCGGGCACTTCGACGCAGCAGACGCTCGAGTCCAGCGCCCCGACAGCCACCGCTGACGCCACGCCCACACCGGTCGTGGAAGCGACCGGTACGCCGAAGACCCCGAGTTACACACCACCAGAGCCAACACCGACGCCGAACGTTGCCCCGGCACCGCAGCCCTCGACCGTGCCCGAATCGGACCCGCACCCGTCGACTGCTCCCGGTGGTCTGAATTCGTTGATCGCCGGCGAAGGTGATCTGACCGCCGATGAGGGTGGAAACCGCACGAGCACAACGATTTTCACGGCATTGGACAGTACTGATCCCGATGCTGGGCAGTTCGGGATGCGGATGTCTGTCGGCAACGGGCTGGATGAGACCCAGAAGACGATGGCGGCCGATCTACCTACCGGGTTGAACACTCTTGATGCGCCGGCACCGGCGCCGGCAGTGACACCACCGGATCCGTTCGAGGCGATCATGGTGTTCACCGGCTCGATCATCAGCCAGGTGGTCAATGCGGTGACCGCGGCGCTGGCCCCGATTTTCGGTCCTGGTGCGCCGCTGTACAACTCGGTGATTTGGGGAGCAATCGAGGCGGTGCGCCGCCAGACCAACCAGGCCTGGTCCAACTCGACACCAGTGGTTGATCTGCAGACCAGCGGACAACAAGATGCTGATGACCGCGAAATCCATGGCACACTAGGCGGTTTCGATGCCGACGGGGACGCGTTGACCTACAGTGTGCCCACCAGCGGGGTGGGCGCACCCACGAACGGCGCGGTGACCATCAACGCGGCCGCGGGCACGTGGACCTACAAACCCAACCTCGGCTACAGCGGCCCCGACAGCTTCACCATCATCGCCTCGGACTCAGTGGCCGGCTACCACATCCACGGTACGGGCCAGTCACACACCGGCAGTGACACCATCACCGTGAGTGTCGCCCCGACGGTGCCACCCAACCGGGCGCCAGTTGCCAACGCCGATGCGTTGAGCGTCGATGAGGACACCACATTATCGACGGGCAATGTGTTGGCCAATGACACCGATGCTGACGGCGACACCAAGCAAGCGGTGCTGGTTTCCGGACCGGCTGACGCGGTCCCGGGGAGTTTCGTGCTTAATAGTGATGGCACGTTCACCTATACGCCCAAAGCAAACTTCAACGGTTCGGACTCTTTCACCTACAAGGTGAATGACGGCAACCTCGACAGCGGCACCGTCACCGCGTCGATCACCGTCAGACCGGTCAACGATGCACCCGTGGCGGTCGACGACGCCGGGTTCTCCACCGACAAAACCAGAGCACTCACAATCCAGGGGGCCACGCTGACCGCCAACGACACCGATATCGACGGCGGCGCATTGGTCGTCACCGCGGTGTCCAATGCACAAGGCGGTACCGTCGCGGTCACCAACGGAGTCATCAAATTCTCCCCGGACGCCAACTACACCGGTCCTGCGTCATTTGCTTACACCGTCTCTGACGGTGCCGGGGGCGTCGCTCATGCCACCGCCACAATCGAAGTCACCGAATTCTCCGGAGGCTCCACTGGCGCCGTGGACGTAGGCAGCAGTGCGAAAGATCTCACGGTGGTCGGTGACCGGCTCTACGTAGCCAAATGGTTCGCCAACACCACGGTGGCGGTAGTCGATCTGAACACGAATACAGTCGTCGATACAGACGCTGGCACGCCTGGGAGGCAAGATATCCAGGTTGGCCCGACTCCGCATGGGGTGGCGGTCGTAGGCAATCGTCTCTACGTCACCCATTACTCGTCGCGGAACACTGTCACGGTGGTCGACCTGGATACCTACACCGCCATCGACCTCGACCCCGATACGCCCGGGCGCCAGGACATTACGATCGAGGGGCTTGAAGGGGCCTACTTGATTGCTGTCGAGGACCGGCTCTACGTAAGTCATGGTTTTGACGGTGCGGTCTCGGTGATCGACACCTCCACCAACACTGTCACGGAGTCCGTCAGTACCGGGGGGAGCTACCCGGCGGCAATGGCCCTCGACGGTACTCGTCTTTACGTTGCCAATTTTGGTACCGACACCGTCGCAGTCATCGACACCACCAGCAACACGTTGGTCGACATGGACCCCGACATTTCGGGGGATCAAAATATCGGTGGGGCAGGAATTGACCAACCTCGCGGAATAGCCGTTGCCAATAACAAGCTTTACGTGGCGAATGGTAACGGCACGGTGTCAGTTATCGACCTGACCACCAATACTCCGGTTGACGCGAATCCGGACCTCGAAGGTATACAACCTATCTCAAGCGGTGGCGGCGACTTCGCCTTCTTGGCGGACATTGCGGTAAGCGGTGACCGCATATACGTTTCCGACGTCAACAACACGCGGGTGCTGGTCATCGACACAAGCACCGACACCGTCGTCGACGTCATCGGGACCACCCACAGTCCGTGGGATCTAGCTGTCGCCGGTGACCGCTTGTACGTCGCCAGCGGGACCGGCATCGTAAGAATTTTCGACATCGCAGGCGACGTAACTTGAGCGGGAGAACGGACGATCTCGACATCCGCGTTCCAGCACCGGCCACATCCGCAAACTCGTCTTAGACCCCGCCGGCGATTGCGGACCACGCGGCGTCAAATGCGGAAATCACCCGAAACAGGGCTCCAGATGTAAATGTCTCGGGACATCTGTCAACGATGTCGCGAGACACCACAGGGTGTGTCAAGACATCGGAATAGCGTGACGGTGGTGACGGTCAGTGGATGTCGAAGGCTCGCCTGGTCATCACCGC
>NZ_LQIN01000028.1 GCF_001500065.1 Mycobacterium sp. IS-3022 | reverse complement strand
CCCACACCACGTCCGGCCAGATACAACTCCCCGACCACCCCAGCCGGCACCGGCCGCAACCACCCATCCAGCACGAAGAAGGCCGCCCCCGACACGGGCGAGCCGATCGGCGGCGCACCGCAGCCCGGCGTCAGCGGCGCGCTCTTGGACAGCCACATCGTCGTCTCGGTGGGACCGTAGACGTTGATCATCACCCGGCCGGGCGCCCACCGATCCACCAACTCGGGCGGGCAGGCCTCCGCGCCGATCACCAACGCGGTCGCTCCCAGGCCGTCCGGCGTCAAACCCCGGACAGCAGAGGGTGTTTGGGTCAGCACGCTGACGCGTTCGCGCATCAGCAGGGTGTGGAAGTCATCGGGCGCGCGTGCCACCGACTCGGGCACCACGACCAGCCGACCGCCGTGCAGCAAGGCACCCCAGATCTCCCACACGGAGAAGTCGAAAGCGTAGGAATGAAACTGCGTCCAGACCTGTCCCGGTGACAATTCCACGCCGGTGTCGAGACTTTCGAACAGTTGCATGACGTTGTACTGCGTGACTGCAACGCCTTTGGGTATACCGGTCGTGCCCGAGGTGTAGATGATGTGGGCGACGTCGTCCGGCGCGGGCGCGGGCAGTGCCGTGTCGGGCTGGGTGTCGATTCTTCGGTCGGCGACGTCGACGACCGGCACGCCGCACTCGCCGAGCCGGTCCGCCAGTTGGGCGGTGCTGACCGCGGCGATCGGCGCGGTGTCGTCGATCATGAACCTGATCCGGGCGCTCGGGTGCGCTGGATCGATCGGCAGGTACGCCGCCCCGGTCTTGAGCACCGCGAGGACCGCCACGATGGCCTCGGCGCAACGCGAGAACAGCAGCGCCACAGCCTGTCCCGGGCCAGCACCGTAAGTGGTGAGCAGGTGTGCCAACCGATTCGACGCCTCGTCGAGTTCGCGGTAGGTCATCGAGAGGTCACCGCACGTCACTGCGGGCGCTTCGGGTGTGCGAGTCACCTGGGCGGCGAACACCGCCGGAATCGACATTGGCGTCGCGGACCGGGTCAACGCCGCGCGGTTGCCTATGTAGTCCAGGTGGGCATGTTCGTCGGCGTCGAGCAGATCGATCGACATCAGTCGCCGGGTGGGGTCGGTGGTCATCGCAATCAACACGCGCTGCATGCGGTGGATGATCGTGGCGATATCGGCAGCGTCGAACACGTCGGTGTTGTACTCGAGGCGAAGCGACAGTTCGTGGCCCGGCATGGCCTGCAGCGTCAACGGGTAGTCGTTGCGCTCGCGGGTGTGGAATTCGGTCACCGCCAGCCCGTCGACATCGAGGAGCGCCGTGGTGTCGACGGGATAGTTCTCGTAGACGAAGAGCGTGTCGAACAATTGATCCTGACCGGTGATCCGGTGGATCTCGCCGAGCGCCAGGTGCTGGTGGTCCAGGGTGTGGGTGTGGGCGCGTCGGAGTTGGTCCAGGACATCGGAGGTGGTGGTGGTCGGCGTGAAGGTCGCCCGGACCGGCACGGTGTTGATCAACAGACCGACCATTGATTCCGCGTCGGCCAAGTCGGCGGGGCGGCCGGACACCGCGGTGCCGAAAGCGACGTCGTGGTGGCCGGTCAGCCACATCAGCAGCTGCGCCCAGGCGCTCTGCAGCACGGTGTTGACGGTGGTGTGCTGTGAGCGTGCCAACTCATTGACGGCTCGAGTGATCTTCTCCGACAACCGATGCGACGCGACGCCACGGCAACCGGCCCGGCCGGGTGGGGCGACCATCGTCGGGGTGTCGAATCCGGTGAGCACCTCGGTCCAGGCCGCGCGCGCGGATTCCAGGTCCCGCTCGGACATCCAGGTGACGTACCGGCGGTAGGACCCGGCGCCCGGCAACCGGTGACCGAAGTAGCTCGCGAACAGTTCCTGCGCCAGGACGGGCAGCGACCAGCCGTCGATGACGATGTGGTGGAAGGTCAGTACGCACCGATGCCGATCGTCGGCGGTGCGGATCAGCGCCGCACGGAACGCCGGCGGATCGGTGAGTTGGCAGACCGCCTCGCGTTCGTCGGCGCAGATCTGCGCGATCTGCGCGTCGGCGTCCTCGCCGAGCCGCTCGAGGTGTCGCCAGGCGGGTCTGGCATCGGAGGGAATGATCTGCACGGGCGGGTCGTACTCTGCGCAGAATCGGGCGACCAGGTGCGGGTGGCGGTTGGCCACCGCGTGGACGGCCGCTTCGAGGCGATGCGGGTCCAGCGCACCGGCGATGGTGATGTCGAGTTGCATCGCGTACAGGTCGTCGCCGTTGCCCTTCGCGGTGCTGGCGTGGAAGAGCAGTCCCTGTTGCATCGGGGTGAGCGGGAGAATGTCGGCGACGCCGAATTGATGTTCGATTCGGGTGATTTGGTGCTGGTTCAGCCGCGCCGGCACGATGTCGGAAGGTGTCAACCCACCGCCGCCCTTTCGAACGTGGGCGCAGATTCCCCTCAAGGTGTCGAAGAACAGCTGGCTGAGGCGGCTGATCCGCTCCTGATCGAGGGCTGACGGCGCCCACGTCCACCTGGCCTGCAATTGCGGGCCGGTGTCGGTGTCGATGGTGGCGGCGTTGAGTTCCACGGTGTGCGCCAAGGGCATGGGAACCGCGGCGGCGACTTCGGTGAGCGACAGGTCTTTTCGGCTCACCTGCCAGAGCCCGTCAGCACCGTCGGTCGCAGCGGTGCTCAGGCGTCCGAGATAGTTGAAGCCGATGGACGGGTCAGGCGTGGACAGGTCGACGTCGTCGTTGAGGTACCGCAGCAGCCCGTAGGTCAGGCCGTCGGGCATGCCGCGAAGTTGTTCCTTGGCGTCTTTCACGGCGGCGCCCAGCGAGGCGTTCCCGGCGACGATCCTTGTCGGGTTCGTCTTGGCTATGGTCAGTGCGACAGGGTGTTTGACGGTGAACCAGCCCACCGTGCGCGACAGGTCGATGTCGGCGGCGAGGTCGTCGTGGCGGCCGTGACCTTCGACGTCGATGCCGACTGGGGCGCCGGCGGTGTCGAGGTAGGTCGACCACGCAATCGCATAGGCGATCAGAAGGATGTCTTGTATGCCGGCGTGGAACGCGCCGGGCACCTCACCGAGCAGAAGACGGGTCGTATCGGTGTCCAGGGTTTCGGACAGGTGACCGGCGCCGGCGTAGGTGTCGGTCCCGGCCTGCGGCGCGGGTAGCGCGGGCGGGGTTGCCGCGATCTGCTGCCACCTGTCGGCATGGCGCAGTACCGCCGGGTCGTGAGCGTGTTGCGACAGCAGCGTGGCCCACGTCCGGAACGATGTGCCCGTCACCGGTAATGTCACGGGCTGGCCGTTGCGGTGTTGCGCCCAGGCGATATTGAGGTCTTCGAGCAGGATGCGCCAGGACACCGCGTCGACGGCCAGGTGGTGGATGATCAAGGCCAGCTGGTTGGTGGCGGGTACCCACAGCGCGCTGAGCATCCGACCGTCGGTCGGGTGCAGCCGCGACCGGGCCGCTCTCACCGCGTCCTCGGACAGTTCGTCGACCGCGTGCACACATGCGTCGGCGTCGGCCGAATCCGGCTCCGGCACCGTGAGCGTGTCGGCTGCCTGCAACCGCAACATCGCGTGCCGATCCAAGAGCGCCTGCAGCACGGTGACGACGTCGCTGCGGGTGGCTCCGTCGGGCGCTTGTACCACGATTGTCTGGTTGAACTCCGCTACGGAGCCGTCGATCTCGTGCAGCCAGCGCACGATCGGGGTCGGCGGCAGGTCACCGATGCCGTCGTCGGCGGGGCCGCTGACGACGGTCATCACCGCGGCGGCGCGGGCGAGCCGCGCCACGGTCTGTTCGACGAAGATGTCACGCGGCCGACACGTCACACCCGCGGCCCGGGCGCGGGCCACCACCTGCATCGACAAGATGCTGTCGCCGCCGAGGTCGAAGAACGAGTCGTCGACGCCTACCCGCTCGAGTCCCAGCACTTGGGCGTAGATGCCGGCCAGGATCTCCTCGACGGCGTCGCCCGGTGCCCGATACCGCTCAGTCTCTTGGTGATCCGGCGCCGGGAGCGCGCGGAAGTCGAGTTTGTTGTTCGGCGTCAGCGGCATTGTCTCTAGACCCATCACCGCGACGGGCACCATGTATGCGGGTAGCCGCTCGGCCAGGGCCGTCCGCGCCTCGCGCGGGTGCGCCGTTCCGGTGATGTAGCCGACCAGCCGCTTGTCGCCGGGGCGGTCTTCGCGGGCGATGACGACCGCTTGTTCGACGCCGTCCAGTTCGGCCAGCGCCGTCTGGATTTCGCCGAGTTCGATGCGGTAGCCGCGGATCTTGACCTGCTCGTCGGCGCGGCCCAGGTACTGCAGCTGGCCGTCGGCACGCCAGCGCACCAGATCTCCGGTGCGATACATCCGTTGTCCGGGCCCCCCGAACGGACAGGCCACGAACCGTGACGCTGTCAGCCCCGCCCGGCCGATATAGCCGCATGCCACGCCGGCCCCGGCGACGTACAGCTCACCGACCGATCCGGCCGGCACCCGTCGCAGCGCATCGTCGAGCAGGAAAAGTGCCGCCCCCGGCACCGGCGAGCCGATCGGCACACCCGGGCCCGGGGTCAGCGGGGCACTGATCGCCACGCACATCGTGGTCTCGGTCGGCCCGTAGGCATTCACCATCACCCGTCCGCGCGCCCACTGCTCCACGACCTCGGGCGGGCAGGCCTCGCCGACCACCACCAACGCCGCCGACTCCAACCCCGCGCTGGGCAATACCCGTACGGCTGAGGGTGTTTGCGTGAGCACAGTCACCTGCTCGGCCGCCAGCACAGCGTGGAAATCGTCTGGCGAGGCTGCGACCTCCTCGGGAACCACCACCACGCGCCCACCCCGCAGCAGGGCGCCGAAGATCTCCCAGACCGACACATCGAACGCCAACGTGTGACACTGCGGCCACACCCCTGGCCGCGGCAGCCCGGCGTCCAGCGCCCCCAGCAGCTGCGTGACGTTGTGGTGCGTCACTGCAACGCCTTTGGGGACTCCCGTGGTGCCCGATGTGTAGATGACGTACGCGAGGTTCTCCGCGGCGGGCGCCGGCAACGCGGTGTCGGGCTGGGCCTCGCCAGCGGGATCATCGACATCGACGACGCGCACGTTGCAGCCACGCAGCCGAGCGCGCAAGGCCGCGGTGGTGATGGCGGCCACCGGCGCGGAGTCGGCGACGATGAACTCGATGCGCGCCGACGGCAACGCCGGATCGATCGGCAGGTACGCCGCCCCCGTCTTGAGCACCGCGAGAATCGCGGCGATCGCCTCGGCCGACCTGTTCATCACCAGGGCGACGCATCGTCCTGGTCCAGCGCCTTGTTCGATCAGCAAGTGCGCCAGACGGTTCGACCACTCGTCGAGCACGCGGTAGGTCCACGAGCCGTCCCCGCAGGTGACCGCGAGCGCATGCGGTGCGCGTGCGACGTGTTGTTCGAACAATGCCGGAATCGATACGTGCACAGGCGTCGGTGCGGTCAAAACGGTTCGGTTGCCGAACTCGTCGAGCCGCGCGCGCTCGTCGTCATCGAGCACGTCCACCGACGACAACCGCTGCTCGGGATCGGCCGTCATCGCCGTCACGACCCGCTGCAGCCTCGCGATCAGCGTCTCGATGGTGGCCGCGTCGAACACGTCGGTGCGGAATTCGACTGTCCCACCGATGCCGTCGGGTTCGCCGGCCTCGTTCCATTGTTCGGACAGGGAGAACACCAGGTCCATGCGGGCGGTGTGGGTGTCGACCGGCAGCCGGGTGACCTGTACATCCCCGAGTGCCAGTTCCGCAGCACTGTCCACGCCGCCGACGGACGTCTGCCAGGCCAACGCCGCCTGCACCAGCGGGTGATGGCTCAGGCTACGGGTGGGATTGAGCCGATCGACAACGACTTCGAACGGCACATCCTGATGCTCGTAGGCGCTCAGGCTGCGCCGTCGCACTTGCGCCAGCAATTCCGCCACTGTCGGGTCGCCGGCCAGGTCGACCCGCAACACCAGCAGGTTGACGAAGAAGCCGACGAGCTCGTCGAGACCGGGATCACGGCGTCCGGCGATCGGGAACCCCAGGGCGACATCGCGGTTTGCGCTCAGGCGGGACAGCAGCGCCGCCATAGCAGCCTGGACGACCATGAAGCTGGTCGCATTGTGCTGCGCCGCCAACTCGCCGACCCGGCGCTGCAACTCGGCCGGCCAGTCAACGGGAACCGTGGCGCCGCGCTGATCGGCCACCGCCGGATAGGGTCGATCGGTGGGCAGATCAAGCCGTTCCGGCATGCCCGCCAGGGTGTCCTGCCAATAGGCCAGCTGCGCGGCGATAGGGCTGTCGCCGTCGTCCAGATCGCCGAATTGGTCGCGCTGCCACAGCGTGTAATCGGCGTACTGCACGGGCAATTGCGACCAGCGCGGAGGTTGCCCCAGGCAGCGTGCGGCGTATGCCGTACTCAGATCGCGTACCAGCGGGACGATCGACCAGCCGTCGGCCGCGATGTGATGTACGACGCCGGCCAATACGTGTTCGTCGTCCGCGGTACGGAACAGCGTTGCCCGCAACGGGATCTCGGCGGACAGATCGAAGGCACGCCGGACGGCCTCCTCGATGCCCTCGTTGAGTCGCTCTGCCGACCAGGAGGTGGCATCGACGACCCGCCATCCGAAATCCGCCCGGTCGGCGTCGACGATGCGCTGCAACGGCACGCCGTCAGGCGCCGGGAACAGCGTACGCAGAGTCTCGTGGCGGGAGATGACGTCGTGCAGCGCCGCGCACAACGCGTCGACGTCGAGCCGCCCGCGCAGGCGCAGCGCCACCGCCATGTTGAAAACGGCCGATGGCCCCTGCAGTTGGTCGAGGAACCACAGCCTGCTTTGCGCGAACGACAGCGGAATTGCCACAGGCCGCCCCCCGGCGACCAACGGGGTGCGCGGGTCCGCCTCGCCGCTGATGCGGGGCGCCAACGCGGCGACCGTCGGCGCGTCGAACAAGGTGCGCACGGACAGGCCACCGTCCAGGCTGCTGTTGATCTCGGCGACCACCCGCATCGCCAGGATGCTGTCACCTCCGAGGTCGAAGAAGGAATCGTCGGCGCCGACGCGGTCGAGACCGAGCGCATGTGCGTAGATGTTGGCGAGGATCACCTCGACCGGCGTGGACGGTGCGCGATAGTGGTCGACGCCCTGATACGCGGGTGCCGGCAGGGCGCGGGCGTCGAGCTTGCCGTTGGGCGTCAACGGCAGCGCGTCGAGCTTCACCACGGCCGAAGGCACCATGTACGACGGCAACCGCGCGGCGAGAGCGGCACGGACCTCGGCCGGATCGATTGCCCCCGCGGTTGTTTCGGTGAGATAGCCGACCAGCCGCTTGTCGCCGGGGCGGTCCTCGCGGGCGATCACCGCGGCCTGCCCGACGCCGTCCAGCGCGCTCAGCGCGGTGCGCACCTCCCCCAGTTCGATGCGGTAGCCGCGGATCTTGACCTGCTCGTCGGCGCGGCCCAGGTACTGCAATTGTCCGTCCGGGCCCCAGCGCACCAGATCACCGGTGCGATACATGCGCGCCCCGGGCCCACCACATGGGCACGCGACGAACCGCGATGCGGTCAGCCCGGGCCGTCGCCAATATCCGACGCCGACACCAAGACCCGCCACATACAGTTCGCCCACCACGGCGGGCGGCACCGGCCGCAGCCATTCGTCGAGCACGAACAATGCCGCGCCGGGCACCGGAGCACCGATCGGCACGGTGCCCATTCCTTCGGTCAGCGGTGCGCTGATCGTCGCGTACACGGTGGTCTCGGTCGGGCCGTAGCCGTTGATCATCACCCGCCCCGGCGCCCACCGATTTACCACCTCGGCCGGGCAGGCCTCGCCGGCCGCCATCAACGTCACCCCGTCCAAGCCTTCGGTTGAAAGCGCCTGCACCGCAGAGGGTGTCTGACTCAGCACGGTGACACGTTCACTGCGCAGCAGAGCGTGAAAGTCCTCGGGTGAGCCGCTCACCGACTTGGGCACCACCACGAGCCGTCCACCGAACAACAGGGCGCCCCAGATCTCCCAGACCGAGAAGTCGAACGCCAACGAGGCGCACTGAGTCCACACCTGGTGCGGGCCCAGTTCGAAGCCGACGTCAAGGGAGTCGAACAGCCGGGTCACGTTGTGATGGGTGACGGCAACGCCTTTGGGAACGCCGGTGGTGCCTGATGTGTAGATGATGTGGGCGACGTCGTCGGGTGCGGGTTCAGGCAGCGCGGTGCTCGGCTGTGTGCCCATCGCGGGGTCGTCGAGTTCGACGACCGGGACGCCGGCGTCGCGGATCCGGTCGGCCAGGTCGGCGGTGGTGATCGCGATGACCGGTGCGGCGTCGGCGACGATGAAGTCGATCCGCGCCTTGGGTACCGCCGGGTCGACCGGCAGGTAGGCCGCCCCGCTCTTGAGTACCGCCAGGATCGCGACGATCGCCTGCGCCGACCGCTCGGCCACCAACAGCACACACTGTCCGGGCGCTGCGCCGGCGTCAACCAGCCGGTGCGCCAGTCGGTTCGATGACTCGTCCAGGTCCCGATACGACATCGACGTGCTCTGGAAGGTCAGGGCCACTGCGTTCGGATCACGCGTCGTCTGCGCGGCGAAAAGCGCCGGGATCGACACCGGCGCCGCGGGCCGGGTCAACACGGCGCTGTTCCCGCGCACGTCGAGGTCGACGTGCTCGGCATCATCGAGCAGATCGATCGACGACAGCCGACGCGTCGGATCGGCGGCCATCGCCCGTAGTACCCGCTGCAGTCGTCGGCTGAGGTCGTCGACCTCGGTCGCGTCGAACACGTCGGTGTCGAACTCGATGCGCACGTTCAGTTCCTCGCCCGGCTGGGCAACGACGGCCAACGGGTAATGGGTGGACTCGCGGCCGTTCACTTCGGTGATGGTCAACCCGTTGCTGAGTAAGGCGCCGGTGTCGACCGGATAGTTCTCGTAGACGAATACGGTGTCGAACAGGTGGTCCTGACCGGTGGCGCGGTGGATCTCGCTCAGTGCGAGGTGCTGGTGTTCCAGTGTCTGGTTGTAATTGCGTTGCAGTTGGTCCAGCAACTCGGACACGGTCATTGCCGGCGTGATGTCGGCGCGCACCGGCACGGTGTTGATGAGCAAGCCGACCATCGAATCGGCACCGACGACATCGGCGGAGCGCCCGGACACCGCGGTTCCGAATGCGACATCGTGGTGCCCGGTCAGCGACATCAGCATCTGCGCCCAGCCGGCCTGTAGCACGGTGTTGACGGTGGTGTGAGATGAGCGAGCCAGCTCGCCGAGTGCCGACGTCGCCCGCTCAGCGATCTGGAATGCGGCGGCGCCTCGCCGTCCGAGCGTCAATCGGCCCGGCGGGGCGACCAGGGTGGGCGTGTCGAAGCCGGCCAGCACTTCGCGCCAGGCGGCATGCGCTGCGGCGGTGTCTCTTTCGGCAAGCCACATGACATACCGGCGGTATGACCCGGCGGCGGGGAGCCGGTGTCCGTAGTAGCTGGCGAAGATCTCCTGGGCGACGATCGGCAGTGACCAGCCGTCGAGAACGATGTGGTGGTTGGTCAGCACCAGCCGATGTCGGTCCGGTGCGGTGCGGACGACCGCCGCCCGGAAGGCCGGTGGTCGGGTCAGGTCACACACCGCGGTGCGTTCGTCGGCGCACAACTGCGTGATCGCCTGGGCGACATCGACATCGACCCGCCGATATGTGGTGCCCATCGGGCCGGCTTCTGTCGGGGATCCGACAGGCGTCGGGACGGCGACCGGAATCGGGGGTCGGTTGCCCGCCGCCGCGGCTGAGCCCGGGTCGATGTCGATGTCGATGCGGTTGGTCTCCAGGTCGAGGAATGTCCAGGGGATCAGTGGATTTGCGGGGATGATCTGAATGGGTTGGCCGTAGCGGCTGTCGAATTGCGCGGCGAGGTTGGGGTGGCGCGTGGCCACGGTGTCTATGGCGCGCCGGAGCCGGTGGGGATCGAGTGGGCCGGCGATGGCGATGTCGAGTTGCATCGCGTAGACGGCGTCGTCGGCACTGGTGGTGGTGTTGGCGTGGAAGAGCAGTCCTTCTTGAAGTGGAGTCAGCGGAAGGATGTCGGCGACGCGGTGTTGCCGTTCGAGCTGGTCGATCTGGTGTTGGTCGAGGACGACGGGGGCGATGTCCGATGGTGTCAGTCCCCCGCCGCCGTGTTCGACGTGCTTACAGATGCCGGTCAGCGAGTCGAACCAGAGCTGGCTGAGCCGGTCGACCTGGGCTTCGTCCAGCGTTGAAGGCGCCCAGGTCCAATTGGCCTGTAACAGTGGGCCGTTCACGCTGTCGACCGTGGCGGTGTTGAGTTCGAGGGTGTGTGCCAGCGGCATGGGTACGGCTGTGGCGGCGTCCGTCGACGCCATTCCGTCGGCGCAGAGGCGCCACATGTCCTCAGGAACCGTGATGCCGGCGTCCAGGCGCCCGAGGTAATTGAACCCGATGGACGGATCGGGGTCGGGCAGTTCGGCACTGGTGTTGAGGTAGCGCAGCACACCGTAGGTCATGCCGTCAGGCAGGGCGCGCAGTTGCTCTTTGGCGTTCTTGATCAGCGAGCCGAGGGCGGCATCGCCGGTCACGACGGTCCGCCAGCGCAGCGGTTCGAGTGCCAGCGCCACTGGGTATTTGGTGGTGAACCAGCCCACCGTCCGAGACAGGCTCACCTCGGGCGCGATGTCTTCCTCACGCCCATGGCCTTCGACGTCGATGACGATCGGATTGTGCGTAGCCAGGAACTTTTGGCACGCCAGCGCGAACGCGATCAGCAGAATGTCCTGCACGCCTGCATGTAGGGCGGCGGGAACCTCTCCGAGCAGCGAGCGGCTCGTTTCCGCATCCAGCGATGCCGAGAAACGCCCTGCGTCGGCGTAGGTGTCGGATTCAGCCGAAGGTCGCGGCAATGCCGAGGGCGTCGCCGACACGTGCCGCCACGTGTCGACGTGGCGGGTGACCGCCGCGCTGTGGGCATACTCGTCGAGAAGCGCGGCCCAACGCTGAAACGAGGTGCCACCGGTTGGAAGCGCGATGGGTTGTCCGTCGCGGTGTTGGGCCCAGGCGATGTTGAGGTCTTCGAGCAGGATTCGCCACGACACCGCGTCGACCGCCAGGTGATGCACAATCAAGCCGAGGTGGCCGGTGGTCGGGGCCCACAGGCCGCTGACCATCAGCCCCACGGCCGGGTTGAGCCGGGAGCGCGCCGCCACCAATGTATTTGCGGATACCGCGTCGGCCGTGTGCAGGCATGCGCTCGCGTCGAGGGAGGCGGGTTCGGGCACATGTAGTGACCATCGTGCGTCGTCGCGCTGCGCATGAAGCCGCAGCATGGGGTGGTGGTCCAGCAGCGCTTGCAGAATGGTGACGACGTCGG
>NZ_LQIN01000027.1 GCF_001500065.1 Mycobacterium sp. IS-3022 | reverse complement strand
GATCGCCGAAGAACAACGCCAACAGCAGCTACTCGCCGAAGCCCTCGCCCGCGACTGCGAACCACCACCCTTCTAGAGACTGACGGCAATCCTCAAGAGTCGTCGAAATGCCAAGAGGCACAGTATGTTCAGATTTGCGTGCGCGTCCACGACGCGATGTCCGCGGCTGTCTTGGCGATCACCACAGTACCAATGGCGCCTCGTTCTGAGATCGGCGAGGTTTCCTACTGACCGGCGCTGGTTCGTCTGGCATGCTGGGGGCCATGACTGAGCCGCAGTTCGGTGGCAGTGAGCATGGCAACACGCCCCCACCGCCCCCGCAGCAGCCCGATTACCCGCCGCAATATCCGCCTCCACCCGGCCAGTACGGTCCGCCGCCAGGGGGCTATCCGCCCGTGTATGGCGATCCGACGGCCCCGTATGGCCGCCATCCGCTGACGGGTGAGCCGTACTCCGACAAATCCAAGACCATTGCGGGCCTGCTGCAGCTGATCGGCCTTTTCGGTGTGGTGGGTATCGGCCGTATCTACCTCGGCTACACCGGACTCGGCATCGCGCAGTTGGTGGTCGGCCTGCTCACCTGCGGCATCGGTGCCGTCATCTGGGGCATCATCGACGCCATCCTGCTGCTCACCGACCGGGTTCGCGATCCTCAGGGGCGCCCTCTGCGCGATGGCACCTAGCGCCGACACGAGCCGCAAACGGCTGTACGGTGCGCTCGGAACGGGCGCCCTGCTGACGGGTGCGTTGGCCTACATCGGCATCGCCGATCCGCACCGCCCGAGCTTCCCCTATCCGTCATGTCCCTTCAACGCGCTTACCGGGCTCTACTGCCCGGGCTGCGGTGGCTTGCGGATGACGCACGACCTGCTGCACGGCGACCTTGCCGCGGCGCTGGCCGACAACGTATTTCTGCTCGTGGGGCTCCCGCTGTTGTTGGGATGGCTTCTGATCCGGTGGCGCCAAGACAAACCGATGATGAACACACCGGCCACCGTCGTGATCATCGTCTCGGTCGCGGCCTGGACGGTCGTGCGCAACCTGCCCGGATTCCCGCTGGTTCCGACCGTTCTCGACGGGTGACTCGCAAGCTTCGACGGTGACCCCGCAAGCACTTCGGGTGGCCCTCGACTGAATCGATAACGACTATGCTCGGGAGTCGTGAATAGGCGCGGGAAGATCGTCTGCACCCTCGGTCCGGCCACAGCCAACGAGGACGCTGTTCGCGCGCTCGTCGAGGCCGGAATGGACGTCGCGCGGCTCAACTTCAGCCACGGCGACTACCCCGACCACGAGGCGAACTACAAGCGGGTGCGGGCGGCCTCCGACGCCACCGGGCACGCCGTCGGCATCCTCGCCGATCTGCAGGGTCCCAAGATCCGGCTGGGCAGGTTCAAGGATGGGCCGACGTTCTGGGCCACCGGGGAGACGGTGCGCATCACCGTCGACGACATCGAAGGCACCCCCGACCGGGTGTCGACCACCTACAAGCGCCTGGTCGAAGACGCCACGGCCGGCGACCGGGTCCTCGTCGACGACGGCAACGTCGGCCTGGTCGTGGAACGCATCGAGGGCAACGACGTCATCTGCACCGTCACCGAGGGCGGTCCGGTCAGCAACAACAAGGGCATGTCGCTGCCCGGCATGAACGTGTCCGCTCCTGCGCTTTCGGACAAGGACGTCGACGATCTCGAATTCGCTTTACGCCTCGGCGTGGATTTCGTCGCGCTGTCATTCGTCCGCTCACCGGCCGACATCGAACTCGTACACGAGGTGATGGACCGCGTCGGTCGACGAGTGCCCGTCATCGCCAAGCTCGAAAAGCCCGAAGCCATCGACAACCTCGAGGCTGTCGTGCTGGCGTTCGACGCCATCATGGTCGCCCGCGGTGACCTCGGCGTCGAGCTGCCGCTCGAAGAGGTCCCGCTCGTGCAGAAGCGCGCTATCCAAATGGCAAGGGAGAACGCGAAACCCGTCATCGTCGCCACCCAGATGCTGGAGTCGATGATCGAGAACTCGCGGCCGACCCGCGCTGAGGCGTCCGACGTCGCCAACGCGGTTCTCGACGGCACTGACGCGGTGATGCTCTCCGGTGAGACGTCAGTCGGCAAGTACCCGCTCGAAACCGTCAGGACCATGGCGCGCATCATCCACGCCGTCGAGGAGAACTCGGTGGCCGCTCCCCCGCTGACTCACGTACCCCGGACGAAGCGCGGCGTCATCTCCTATGCCGCCCGCGATATCGGCGAGCGCCTCGACGCCAAGGCGCTGGTCGCCTACACCCAGTCCGGTGACACCGTGCGCAGGCTGGCGCGGCTGCACACGCCGCTACCGCTGCTGGCGTTCACGTCGCTGCCGGAGGTCCGCAGTCAGCTGGCACTGAGTTGGGGCACCGAGACGTTCATCGTCCCGCACATCCAGACCACCGACGGAATGATCCGGCAGGTCGACAAGTCGCTGCTGGAGCTCGGCCGTTACAAGCGTGGCGACCTGGTGGTCGTCATCGCGGGCATCCCGCCCGGCACAGTAGGCTCCACGAATCTGATCCACGTGCACCGGATCGGGGAGGACGACGTCTAGACGTTGAGGAGGAAGTGCTTGTCAGGCTCCGCGGATTTCGACGAGCTGCTCGCGATACTTCACCTCCGCCAATCCGACGAGGACGTCTACATCGGCTCTCATCCCAGCAAGAACCCCGTGCGCACCTTCGGCGGTCAGATGATTGCCCAGGCGTTCGTGGCCGCCAGCCGCAGCCTGAAGCATCCGACGCCGCCGAGCGCGCTGTCGGCTCACTTCATCGCCGGTGGCGATCCTGAGAAGGATCTCGAGTTCCACGTCGTACGGCTACGTGACGAGCGTCGGTTCGCCAACCGCCGCGTCGACGTGATGCAGGACGGTCAGCTGCTGACCACCGCCATGGTGTCGTTCCTGTCCGGCGGCCGCAGCCTCGAGCACGGCATCGCACCGCCCGACCTGCCTGACCCGCAATCGGTTCCGCCGGTGGACGATCTGCTACTCGGATACGAAGACGTCGTCCCACATTTCGTCAACGCGTTGCGGCCGATCGACTGGCGCTACACCAACGATCCGAGTTGGGTGATGCGCCGCAAAGGTCAGAAGCTGCCGCACAACCGGGTGTGGATGAAGGCGCTCGGGCAGATGCCCGACGACCCGGTGTTGCATGCCGCCGCGCTGATCTACTCGTCGGACACCACCGTGCTCGACTCGATCATCACCACGCACGGCCTGTCGTGGGGCTACGACCGGATCTTCGCGGTCACCACCAACCATTCGGTGTGGTTCCACCGGCCGGTGCGCTTCGACGAGTGGGTGCTGTACTCGACGTCCTCACCGGTGGCTGCCGACTCCCGTGGCCTGGGTACCGGCCACTACTTCGACCGCGCCGGTAAGCCGATCGCCACCGTGGTGCAGGAGGGCATCGTCAAGTACTTCCCAGCGCGCTAGAGGGGCTATGGCGTGGGCGTCAACGTGACCGAGAATTCGTCTTCGACACGTTGCTGGAACTCCTCGGCGCACTGTTGCACAGCTTCCTGATCGTTGCCGGCGCGTGAGATGCAGTCGATGTAATCGGTGCCGCCCACCTGGTTGAATCCCCACACGGCCAACCAGATCAGCACGATGGCCTCGATGATGCTCAGGAACCCGAGGACGATGCCGGCCACCGCCATGCCACCGTTGGTGGCCTCGCCGCGCTTGGCCCTGCCCCACCCGAGGAAACCCAGAATCACCGCGACGACGCCGAGCACGATGCCACCGAAGACGGACACCAGCGCGACGATCGCGATCACCAACGACGCGATGCCGAGGCCGTTCTTCGGGGCGGTCGCGGGCGGCGGGTAACCGGGGTAGCCCTGCGGCGGAGGGGGATAACTGCCGGGATAAGCCCCGTACTGCGGTGGCGGAGGCGGCGCCTGCGGGGAATTCGGAGGGGGCGGCTGCGGCGGATTCTGTGGCGGCGCTTGCTCAGGGTTCTGTGGCGATGTCTGTTCAGGGTTGTGTGGTGGCGTCTCGGGCTTGTCCGGTTCGCTCATGCCGATGAGGTTACTCCGCGGTCAGCGAAAATGAGGGTAGGACAGTCAACGTGGTCGGGCAGATGGTGGGTCGCGACGACCACCGTACGGTCGGCGGGGAAAAGCCCGCCGGGCGTGAGCAGTTCGGTCAGAATCTGGCCGGCATCGGTGGCATCGAGGTGTTCGGTCGGTTCGTCGAGCAACACCGTGGCGGCCGTGGTGAGAAGGGCACGCGCCAGCAGTAGTCGCCTGCGTTGTCCCGCGGATACGGCGGCCGCCCCGCCGACGAGGACTGTCGACAACCCGTCCGGCAACCCGTCGAGCCACTCCCCAAGTCCGATCCGCCGCAGCGCGATTCGGATCTCTTCGTCGGTCGCATCCCCCCGGGCCACCAGCATGTTGTCCCGCACAGTCGTGGCGAACAGATGCGCGTCTTCGGCGAAAAAGACTGTGTCCGAGTTCGTTTCGGCTATCGCCAGCAGCAGCGTGGTCTTGCCCGACCCGCTGGGTCCGAGGATCGCGAGACGACCACCAGCTGGCAGCGTCACGTCCGGAACCCGCGGCCTTGTCCGTGCCGAATCGGTCGTCGTGGTCAATTCGGCGAGGCGACGAGCCGCGATACGCGACCTGGTGAGCTGCACCGCAGCCGCGGGCAATGCGGTGGTCGCCTCGAACGCCGACAGCGGCAACAACATCAGGATCGCCAGAGTCGTCGGTGCAACAGAGTCGGCGATCGCGATTGCTGCGATCACGGCGCCGAGCACGCTGACGCCGATCGCCGCGGTCGACGCAGCGGCGGCCATCGCGGCGGGGGCGGCCGCGCGGTCTGTGGCTCGGCCCCAGTCGCGTTGTCGGCGATCCGAATCGGCGAGGATCGCGTCGAGGCGGCCGCTGACGCGAAGCTCCGGTGCATACTCGAGCGCGAGCATCACCGCGATGTCGCGGCCCGAATGATGTTGGGCTGCGACGGCTTCGGTGTCCGCGGCGGCACGGGCCGCCAACGACGGCGCGATGACGCCCGCGACGATGAGGCAGCATGCCAGGACGGCCGCCGCGGCGGTCGACACGATGCCGATGCCCACGACGGCCGCCAGCCCCAGCACCGCAGCCACGGCGATCGGCAGCACCGCGCGGACCACCACGTCAGCGAGATCGTCGACGGACGCGCCGATCCGGGCCACCAACTCGCCGCTCGGCATCCGCGACACCGTGTCCGCGGGCGCTTCGGCCAGCCGCCGGTACAGCATTTCGCGGGTGTCCGCCGCCGAACGCAGCGCGGTGTCGTGGGCCGCCAGTCGCTGGCAGTACCCCAGCACCCCGCGGGAGATGCCGAGCGCGCGGACCGCCACCACCGCGACGGTGAGGTGCAGCACCGGTGGCATCTGCCACGCCCTCGTGATCAGCCACGCCGAAATCGCGGCCAGCGCCAGAGCGCTGCCCAGTGACAGCACACCGAGCAGCACGGCGACGAACAGTCGTCCCAACCGAGGCCGCAGCAGCTCACGCATCGACAAGGTCTCCCAGCGTCAGCACCTGATCGCCGATCGCGCGCACCGGATCGCGATGGCCGACGACCAGCACGGTGGCACCGGCCCGCGCCCGCGCGACGATCGCTTCGAGAACACGCGCTTCCATCGCCGCATCGAGGTGTGAGGTCGGTTCGTCGAGCAGCAGCACCGGCGCGTCCGAGCCGAGTGCCCGGGCCAGCCCCAACCGTTGCCGCTGGCCGAGCGACAGCCCAGAGCCGTCGCGACCGAGCACAGTGTCCAGCCCGTCCGGGAGGGTCGCGAGCACCTCGTCGAAACCCGCTGCGCGGCAGGCGCCTTCGAGGTCCGGCAGACGACCGAACAGCTCGAGGTTGTCCCGTATGCTGCCTGGCACCAGCACTGGGCGATGCGGCAGCCAGGCGATCTGGTCCCACCACGCCCGCTGGTCGAGGTCACCGACATCGATGCCGTCGACCGAAACCTGTCCCGGATGCAGCCCGAGGATCGTGTGCAACAGAGTCGACTTGCCGGCGCCGTTGGGGCCGGTCAGCACCGTCACCCGACCCGGCTCCACATCCGCGTCGAGCGCCCCGATGTGGATGGTGGCGCCGGCCCCCCTGACGCTTCCGGTTCCCGCCGACCGGTGCGGCAGGGCGTCGAGGAGTCGAAATGCGGCCTCGGCGGCGGTTTTACCGTCCTGAGCGGCGTGGAACTCCACCCCCACCCGGCGCAGCGGCCAGAACACCTCGGGTGCGAGCAACAGCGCGGTCAGTCCCGCGGTCAACGTCATCTCGCCGAACACCAGGCGCAGTCCGATGCCGACGGCGACCAATGCGACGCCCAACGTGGCCAGAAGTTCGAGCACCAGCGCGGACAGAAACGCGATCCGTAGTGTGGCCATCGTCGAACGGCGATGTGCGGCAGCGAGTTCGGTGATGCGGTCGACAGATCCGTCGAGCCGTCCCAACGCCCGCAACGTGGGGATGCCGGCCACCAGGTCGAGTAGCCGTGACTGCAGTGTGGTCATCGCTGCGAGCGCTGCCTCGGAGCGGTCCTTGGTCAGCAACCCGATCAACACCATGAACACCGGGACTAGCGGCAATGCAACCAGCACAATGAGCGCCGAACGCCAGTCGACGGCCGCGATCACCAGCACGGCTGCGGGAGTGAGGATTCCCGCCAGGAATACCGCGGGCAGATACGCGGTGAGGAAGGGCCGCAGACCGTCCAGGCCACGCGTGACCAGCGCGGCGGCGGTGTCGCGTTCGACGGCGAGCCGCCGCGGCGGCAGCGCGGTGACCGCGCGCAACACCTGACCCGCGAGATCGGCGATGACCCGCGTTGCGCCCGTGGAGGCCAGGCGGCCCTGAAGCCAGTGCGCCAAAGTGCGGATACCCCACAGCCCGAGCAGAACTGCGAGCGGGCCGGCCCAGTGCCGGATATCGCGGGTCGCGGGTTCGGTGATCACGCCGGCCACGATGTCGGCCAGCACCACCGCCGCGGCTATCGTCGCGGCGGTGATGGCCACGCCGCACATCACCGACGCGACCAGGTAACGCCGCATCGCCTCGGACGCCCGCCACAGGTTCACGGCATCCGCCGGGTCAATCCCACGGGGGCCGGAATGTCCTCTGCGGAGATGCGCTGCCGGAACACCCAGTACGTCCAACCCTGATACAGCAGCACCAGCGGCGCGAACACCAGCGCCGCCCAACTCATGATCGTCAACGTGTACGGGCTCGAGGATGCGTTGTCGACTGTCAGGCTGAAGGCCGGATCGATTGTCGACGGCACCAGGTTCGGGTACAGCGCGCCGAACAACAACACCACCAGCGCCGCGACGACGACCGTCGTGCACGCGAACGCCCACCCTTCTCCGCTGCGGCGCCACACCCGGCCGATCGCGGTCAGTTGGGCGCATCCGGCGACCAGCAACACGATCCAGGTCCAGCTCTTGCCGTGCGCCAGTTGAGTCCACAACCCGAACGAGGCCAGCACCGCTGTCACGGGCAGCGCCAGCGCGTTCGCGAACCGCAACGCGTCATTCTTCACCGCCCCATCGGTTTTCAGCGCCACGAACACGGCGCCGTGCCACAGGAACAGCCCGGCAGTGGCAAGGCCGCCGAGCAACGTATAGCCGTTGAGCAGATCGAGGATCCCGGCGTGCATTCGCTTGTCGGCGTCCACCGGAAGCCCACGAACCAGTGCCGCGAACGCGACGCCCCACAGCACAGCGGGCACCCAGGACCCGACGGCGATCCCGACGTCGGCCCATCTGCGCCAGTCCGGGTCGTCGATCTTGCCGCGCCATTCGATGGCCACCACCCGCAGAATCATCGAAACCAGGATCGCGAGCAGGGGCAGGTACAGCCCCGAGAACATCGTCGCGTACCAGTCGGGGAACGCGGCGAACATCGCACCGCCGGCGGTGATCAGCCAGACCTCGTTGCCGTCCCAGACCGGGCCGATGGTGTTCAGCGCCGCCCGGCGGTGCTTTTCGGGGTTGTCGCGGGCCGCGCGGCCGAACAGTCCCATCAGCATGCCGACGCCGAAGTCGAACCCCTCGAGGACGAAGAAACCGAGGAACAGGCCCGCCATCACCACGAACCACCAGTCCTGCAGGGCCATTGCCGCCATTGCCAATCACACCCTCTCAATACGCAAACGACAGCGGTGCCACCTCGTCGTCAGCCGGCGGCAGCGGCGCAGCGGGTTCGGAATCGTGCTCCTGCGGTCCTTCGACGGTGTAGCGGCGGATCAACCAGAACCAGATCACGGCGAGGACCGCGTACACCAGGGTGAAAGCGGCCAACGACAACACGACCATGCCGACCGGATGCCCGGACACACCATCGGCGACGGTGAGCCGGATCATCGGGTCCCCGGTCGGATTCGGCACCACCACCCACGGTTGACGGCCCATCTCGGTGAACACCCAACCGGCGCTGTTGGCCAGGAACGGGGCAGGCAGCGACAGCAACGCGAATCGGGACATCCAGCGCGCCTGCGGGATTCGCCCGCCGCGCGTTAACCAGAGCACCGTCAGTGCGAACAGCACCGGGACGGAGAGCAAGCCGATCATGGCGCGGAACGACCAGTAGGTCACGAACAGGTTGGGCCGGTAGTCGCCGGGGCCGAACTTCTCCACGTACTGCTGTTGAAGATCCTTGACGCCCTCGAGGCGGACGCCTTCGAATTGACCTTCTGCCAGGAACGGCAGCACGTACGGGACCTCGATGAGATGAACGACGCTGTCGCAGTTGTTGTGCGTGCCGACGGTGAGCACGGAGAAGTCGGGATCGGTTGCGCTGTGGCACAACGATTCCGCGGAGGCCATCTTCATCGGCTGCTGTTCGAACATCAACTTGCCTTGAACGTCGCCGGTGAGAACGAGGCCGACCGTCGACACCAGCACCACCAGGCAGCCCATGATCGCGGCGGGCCGGAACATCGTGTGCGCCTCGGACTTGTTCTCCCGTCGTGCGCGCATCATCCACCACACGCACACGCCCGCGACGAATGTGCCTGCGGTCAGGAACGCCCCGAACACCGCGTGCGCGAACGCCGCAACCGCAGTGTTGTTGGTGAACAGCGCGACGATGCTGGTGAGTTCCGCGCGACCGGTCTCCGGGTTGAAGCGGGCCCCGACGGGATGTTGCATCCACGAGTTCGCGGCGATGATGAAGAAGGCCGACAGGTTCACCGCGATCGCGACCACCCAGATACAGGCGAGATGGACCAGTCGGGGGAGGCGGGTCCACCCGAAGATCCACAGCCCGAGGAACGTCGACTCGAAGAAGAAGGCGGCCAACCCTTCCATCGCCAACGGCGCGCCGAAAACGTCGCCGACGAACCGCGAGTACTCCGACCAGTTCATGCCGAACTGGAATTCCTGCACGATGCCGGTGGCCACGCCCAGGGCGAAGTTGATCAGAAAGAGCTTGCCGAAGAAGCGGGTCAGCCGGTACCACGCGGTGTTTCCGGTGATCAGCCAGGCCGTCTGCATGCCCGCGATCAGCGGTGCCAGTCCGATGGTCAGCGGCACGAAGATG
Organism: Mycobacterium sp. IS-3022; assembly: GCF_001500065.1. Classification (GTDB taxonomy): domain Bacteria; phylum Actinomycetota; class Actinomycetes; order Mycobacteriales; family Mycobacteriaceae; genus Mycobacterium. The sequence continues at coordinate 3,208 of NZ_LQIN01000027.1, read as the reverse complement.
AAGTGGTACACGGTGGTGATGCCGAACTGCCACCGCGACACATCGAGCGCGTCCATCTCACCCTCTTTCGTGGCTGCGAGTACAGCCTACGACAGGGTGTAGTAGACGTCAGTGTGGGTTAGCTCACCGGCGCTTCCGCCGCAGGTGAGGCCGCGGATCCGCCGGGCGCGTCGAGGTTCTTCGAGGCCTTGCGGATACCGAACGCGGACACGATCTCGAAGACGCCGATCACGATCAGCGAGATCCCGGCCACCACGGTGAGGATCGCGAGCGACTCGAACGGCGCCGCCAGCATCACCACGCCCGCGATGAGGCTGATCACGCCGACGATGATCTCCCACACACGGCCGGGCAAGGTCGGGTCGCTGATCGCCGATACCGCCGTTGCCACACCACGGAAGATGAACCCGACGCCGATCCAGATCGCCAGCAGCAGGATCGATTCCTGCAAACTGCGGAAGCACAGCACGGCAAGGATCAGGGCCGCAGCACCAGAGATGAACAGCAGCACCCGGCCACCCGCCGAGACATGCAGGCTGAACGCGAAGATCACCTGTGCGATGCCGGCGACCAGCAGGTACGCGCCGAAGAAGATCGCGGCAATGACGATGGTCTTACCCGGCCACAGCCAGACGAGCACGCCGAGTGCAACGGCCAGGATGCCGGAGAGCAGGGTGGTTTTCCAGAGGTGCCGCAGCAAGCTGGGCGGTGCGGTGTTTTCCATTGCCGCAGTTTGACACAGCGGAATGGAATCGCCGTTGCATTTCGGTATCGATCAGCTTCCAGTCGCGAGTGGCCGGAATTGCTCGAGAAACACAAAGAAGTCGCGGATCTGCGTGGTGGTGGGCACGAATTGCTCAACGAATCGGTCAGCCGACCCTATCGGGTCGGGCGACACTGCATTTGGAGGCACGTACTCCTTCCACATGCCTTCGAGCACGTCCGCCACTGGGAGGACGGTGGACTCGTCGGTGGTCGGCCCGGGGGCCACGAAATCGGTCGGCTCGGCTGCAGCAGGAACAGCGAAAAAGCAAAGGCTCGAGGCGGCGGCGCAAGCGGCTAGGAGCAATTTCGCGGCACTACGAGTTGGCGCATCCATAATCAATCCTCTTGAGCATTACCAGAAGACGTATCGTAGGTATTCAGAAGTCCCGGCCGTCAGTGAAATGGCAAATCGAACGCAGCGTTGCGGAGGCGGTGTCGTGGTGGAAAGCGCCCCGGACCCGGCCGCGCCGCTGTGGCGTGCGGCGCAGGTGTTCCGGCTGTTGAGTTGCCTGTATGCGCTCGGGTTTCAAGTGTCGGTCAACAGCGATCTGGACCGGCCGGGTGTGGCGTGGTTCCTGTTCGCCTCCTTGCTCGCATGGAGCGCCGTCTGCGCGGTCGCCTATCTGCAGGGATTCGGGCGACGTCCGCTGTGGGTGCTGGCCGAAATCGCCGTCGTGGTCGGGTTGATCCTGTCGACCGAAGTCGTCGCGTCGCCCCAGTGGGCATTCGACAACCAGTCCTGGCCTACGACGCTGTGGGCCACCAACGCCACCATCTCGGCGGCGATCGTCGCCGGCCCGATCGCCGGGATGTTGACCGGGGTGGTGGTGATGATCGCCAGCACAGTCGTCAAGGGCTTCATCAACTACGACCTCGGCCGCAACGCGACGATCGTCATCGAGCTCGCCGTCGGCCTCGCGGTCGGCATGGCCGCGCAGACCGCGCGGCGGGCACACGCCGAGCTGGAGCAGGCGGCGCGGCTCGCGGCGGCGCACCAGGAGCGGGAGCGGTTGTCGCGCCAGGTGCACGACGGCGCGATCCAGGTGCTCGCGCTGGTGTCCCGGCGCGGCCGCGAAATCGGCGGTGCAACAGCCGAACTCGCAGAGCTCGCGGGAGAGCAGGAGCGCGCGTTGCGCCGGCTGGTCAGCTCCGGGGAGAGCGAACCGCGGCTCGGTGCGACGACCGACGTCGGCGCGCTACTGCGCCAACGCGCGTCTGACCGTGTCTCGGTGAGTCTGCCCGCCGAACCGGTGCTCCTCGAAGCGGGCGTCGCCACCGAGTTGTACGCCGCGGCCGCCAACGCGCTCGACAACGTCGCGGCCCACGCGGGATCCGACGCCCACGCCTACGTGCTGCTCGAGGACCTCGGCGATACGGTCACGGTGAGCATCCGTGACAACGGCACCGGGATCGCCGACGGCCGGCTCGACGAGGCAGTGCGCGAGGGTCGGATCGGGGTGGCGAAATCGATTGTGGGACGGATGAACTGGCTGGGTGGCAGCGCCAAGCTGACCACCGGGCCGGAAAGCGGGACGGAATGGGAACTGACGGTACCCCGACGGTGATGGTCGTCGACGACCATCCCATCTGGCGCGACGCGGTGGCCCGCGACCTCGACGAGGACGGCTTCACCGTGGTCGCCACCGCCGACGGCGTGGGCTCGGCACGCCGCCGCGCCCTTGCGGTCCAGCCCGACGTCGTGGTGATGGACATGCGGCTCGCCGACGGTGACGGCGCGCAGGCGACCGCCGAGGTGCTCGCCGTTTCGCCGTCGTCGAGGATCCTGGTGCTCTCGGCGTCCGACGAGCGTGACGACGTGCTCGAGGCGGTGAAGGCCGGTGCCACCGGCTATCTGGTGAAGAGCGCTTCGAAGCAGGAACTCGGCGCCGCGGTGCGGGCCACCGCCGAGGGCCGAGCCGTCTTCACCCCGGGCCTTGCCGGGTTGGTGCTGGGGGAGTATCGGCGCATCGCGCAGACACCGGGCCCGGAGACGCCGAGCCTGACCGAGCGCGAGACCGAGATCCTGCGCTACGTGGCCAAAGGCTTGACCGCCAAGCAGATTGCCGCCCGGCTGTCGCTCAGCCACCGCACCGTCGAGAACCATGTCCAGGCCACGTTCCGCAAGCTGCAGGTCGCCAACCGCGTCGAATTGGCCCGCTACGCCATAGAACATGGCCTAGACGAGTAGTCCTACTCATCCGCGAGGCGGTCGCGGCTGTGACGATGACGCCATGACCGAACCGCATCGCGCCGTCATAGCCCGGCTGTCGGCCGACTTCGCCGCCATCTCAGCGCAGTTGGCGCGCGCTTCGGCCGATCTGGCCGAACTCGACCGGCTGCTGGCACCGTCGTGGGCGCCGCCTCAGCAAATTTCCCAATACGTTGCGCCCGTTCACTATTCACCTCCATACATGGCACCCTCCCCGCCGCCACGACCGGCACC
>NZ_LQIN01000026.1 GCF_001500065.1 Mycobacterium sp. IS-3022 | reverse complement strand
TTGACGACCGCACCCCACGGCAGGCCTACCTCCACGCCATTACCCACGAAAACCTGCCAATTTCTTGACTCAAGACAAGAACGGTCCGACAGATCTGCGTCAAGCCAACTCGATCAGCACCGGGGCGTGATCACTGGGCGTTCCGATGCGGTCCTTTCCGCTCTTGCGTTCGTCCCGGACGATCTCGGCATGCGTGACGCGCTCCGCGAGCGCGGGTGAGCCGAGGACGAAGTCGATGCGCATCCCGCGATTCTTCGGGAACCGTAACTGGGTGTAGTCCCAGTACGTGTAGACCGCCGGGCCGGGCGCGAACGGCCGCACCACATCGGTGAACCCGGCTTCGACCACCGCGTCGAAGGCCTCGCGTTCCGGTTCGGTGACATGCGTACTGCCTCGGTAGAACTCGACGCTCCACACGTCCTCGTCGGTCGGTGCGATGTTCCAGTCCCCGACGAGCGCGATCTGCCCGCCCGGATCTTCGGACAACCACTTGTGCCCCGTATCACGCAGGGCCGCAAGCCATTGCAGCTTGTACAAGTAGTGCGGTGAGCCGACGTACCGGCCGTTGGGCACATACAGGCTCCACACCCGGACGCCGTTGCACGTGGCGCCGAGCGCTCGAGCTTCGGCCGCCGCCTCCACTTCGGGTTTGTCGCTCCAGGTCGGTTGTCCGTCGAAACCGACCTGCACGTCATCGATTCCGACACGCGAGGCGATCGCCACCCCGTTCCACTGGTTGAAGCCGCAGTGCGTCACCTCGTAACCGGCGGCGAGAAACGGCATCGTCGGGAACTGCTCGTCGCTGCACTTGGTCTCCTGCATCGCCAGCACGTCGACGTCGGCCCGCTCGAGCCAGTCGGTGACCCGCTCGACCCGGGCTCGGATCGAGTTGACGTTCCAGGTAGCGATCCGCATGGCCTACAGGCTACGAGCGTCGATGTAGCGGCTCCGGTGCTGCACCGCGAACCCCATCGACTCGTAAAGTCGAATGGCCGCCGCATTGTCGGCCAGCACCTGCACGTAGCCGCGGGCCGCGCCATGCTCGGCACCCCAGCCCAGCAGCGTCGAGCACAGTTGCCGCGCCAGGCCCCGTCCGCGCGCTTCCTCGGCCACCCGCACCGCCGACAACCCCACCCAACGCCGGCCGTCGGGGGACGTTGTCACCGCGGCCCGGCCGACCGCCGCACCGGGGATCGTCGCGAACGTGACCTCGCCGTCCACGACCGCGGTCAACACGTCGACCGGCACGTCGCGTGAATACAGCGCGAGCCACTCGGGATCCGGTACAGCATCGAGAAGCACTGTCGCTGAGCTGTTTTCAGCGCCGATGTCGCGCGCCATGACAACGGTCTCGAGGTGCGGCGGGGCGTCGGCGAGCCGGTATAGCCGGTCCGGAACCGACAACCACGGCGTCAGTCCGCGCTCGCCGTACCAGTCGGCGATTTCGGGCAGGGCCGAGGCGTCCGCTTCGAAACCCAGCGGCACAGCGGAATTGGCGCGATGGGTGTGGCCGCCTGCGGCGCGCAGGAGCCACCCGCGGACCCAGCGTCGTTCGATCCCGGGCCATGCCAGCGCCGCCGCGTGTTCGAGGTTGCGGATGTCGGCGGTGCGCACGGTCGCCGGCGGCAGTTCCTTGATGACGACCACGTCGTCGGTGTCGACGGACACGGTGTCGCCGTGTTTGGTGCGCACCCGCAGCGTCGGACCGGTCTCCAAAAGGTGCCCGACCACGTCGTTGAGCGGCGGTTCCGAACCCGCGGGCAGCCGGTAGCGGATCATCACCCGAACTCCGGCCGGAGGTAATTGCATCAGTGCCCGAACGGATCGGGATCCTTACCGGGCAGCCACGACAAGCCCGGCACGCCCCAGCCGTGCGACTTCACCGTGCGTTTGGCGCTGCGCGCGTGCCTGCCGACCAACCGGTCCAGATACAGAAAGCCGTCGAGGTGGCCGGTCTCGTGCTGCAGCATCCGGGCGAACAGGTCGGTTCCCTCGATGGTGATCGGCGTGCCGTCGGCGTCAAGGCCGGTCACCCTCGCCCAGGTGGCCCGCCCCGTCGGGAACGACTCGCCCGGCACCGAAAGGCAACCCTCGTCGTCGTCGTCCGGATCGGGCATGGTCTCGGGCACCTCGGAGGTTTCCAGCACCGGGTTGACGACCACGCCGCGGCGACGGGTGATGCGGCCCCGCACCTCCGCGCAGTCGTAGACGAACACCCGCTTGGCGACCCCGATCTGATTCGCGGCCAGACCGACCCCGTTCGCGGCGTCCATCGTGTCGTAGAGGTCGGCGATCAAGTCCGCGAGATCGGCGGGCAGCGAACCGTCGTCCCCGACAGGCACCGGCTCGGTAGCGGTGTGCAGGACGGGATCTCCTACGATGCGGATCGGAACGACTGCCATGCTCGGAAAGCTTAATGAGCCGACTCGCGGGCATGTCGGACGGCTCATCAACCAAACCCGTGGTTGAATGAGCGCCGAACCACAGCGATGTCATTCAAGTTGTCGGAAGGGTCCAAAAGCCAGATGGACGGCGCGATCGCGCGGACTGAGCAATCCGGGGACAACTCCGAACTCTCCGATGGGCTGACCCGGCGCGAGCACGACATTCTCGCGTTCGAACGGCAGTGGTGGAAGTACGCGGGCTCCAAAGAAGACGCCATCCGGGAACTGTTCTCGATGTCGGCCACCCGCTACTACCAGGTGCTGAACGCGTTGGTCGACCGGCCGGAGGCGCTGGCGGCGGACCCGATGCTGGTCAAACGGTTGCGGCGGCTGCGGGCCAGTCGGCAGAAGGCGCGGGCGGCGCGCCGTCTCGGCTTCGACGTCACCTGAGTTTCCCGGGCCCCGTGGCCCGCTCGATAAGGTGGGCGCAATGAACCAGCGAGACTCGTCCGGGTTGCCACTGCGCGCCATGGTGATGGTGCTGCTCTTCCTCGGCGTGGTGTTCCTGTTGGTGGCGTTCCAGGCGATGGGGTCCGACAGCGACGACGACGACACCCAGGCGCCGCTGGCCACCACGACGACGACCAGCACGCCGACGAGCACACCGGCGGCCCCGGAAAAGGCCGAAGTCCGCGTGTTCAACATCTCGACGGTGCAGGGCGCGGCCGAAGAAGCGGCCAACCGGTTGCGCGAGGCCGGCTGGAACGTCACCGAGACCGGCAACCTCGAACTGCCGGAGGTGACCGCCACCACCGTGTACTTCAGTGACGCCCCCGGCGAGCGGGAGGCCGCCGAAGAGGTGGGCCGACTGCTCGAGGCGCCCGTCGAACCGCGGGTGCCCGGGCTCGCCGAGCAACCGCCGGGCGTCGTCGTCTTGGTCACCGGTTAGGCTCTTGCGCATGTTCAAGACCGTCGCCGCTGCTGCCTTGTTCTCCGTCCCCGCTCTCGCGTTGAGCGCCTGCGCCGCACCCGAACAACCCAGCAGCGCGCCCGGCACGACACCGTCCGTCTGGACCGGTTCTCCAGCGCCCGCGGCCCCGCCGGGTGAGGGAAGTGGCGGTCACGGCGAAGGCCAGGGTGAAGGTCAGCCCGGCGGCGAGAAACTCACGGCCGAACTGAAAATGGCCGACGGCACCCCGGTCGCCAAGGCCGACATCCAGTTCAGCGGCGGCTATGCCACGGTCACCGTGGAGACGACGACACCCGGTGAGCTCACGCCCGGCTTCCACGGCATGCACATTCACCAGGTCGGCAAGTGCGAGGCCAACTCGGTCGCGCCCACCGGCGGCGCGCCCGGGAACTTCAACTCCGCGGGCGGGCACTTCCAGGTGCCCGGGCACAGCGGTCATCCGGCCAGCGGTGACCTGTCGTCACTGCAGGTCCGCGAGGATGGTTCGGCGAAGTTGGTGACGACGACCGACGCGTTCACCGCCGAGGAACTCACCGGGGGCGCGGGAACGGCGATCATCATCCACGAGAAGGCGGACAATTTCGCCAACATCCCGCCGGAGCGCTACCAGCAGGTCAACGGTGATCCGCCACCGGACGCGGCCACTCTGGCGACCGGTGACGCCGGCTCGCGGGTGGCATGCGGTGTTATCGGTACCGGCTAACAGCCGCATCGACTTCGCCGGCTCGCCTCGGCCGACCGTCGGGGTGGAGTGGGAGTTCGCTCTCGTCGACGCCACGACGCGTGATTTGAGCAACGGGGCGGCCGCGGTCATCGAAGAACTCGGCGACAACCCGCGCGTGCACAAAGAGCTGCTGCGCAACACGGTCGAGTTCGTCACGGGGATCTGCGATTCGGTGCCCGAGGCGATGGACGACCTGCGCTCGACGCTGGGGACCGCCCGCCAGATCGTCCGCAACCGCGGCATGGATCTGTTCTGCGCGGGCACGCATCCGTTCGCGAAATGGTCGCCGGGCAGCCTCACCGACGCCCCGCGCTACGCCGAACTGATCAAGCGAACCCAGTGGTGGGGCAGGCAGATGCTGATCTGGGGTGTGCATGTGCACGTGGGGGTCCGGTCGGCGCACAAGGTGATGGCGATCAACACCTCGCTGCTCAACCACTACCCGCACCTGCTGGCGTTGTCGGCGTCGTCGCCGTTCTGGGACGGTGAGGACACCGGTTACGCCTCCAACCGGGCGATGATGTTTCAGCAGCTGCCGACGGCCGGGCTGCCGTTCCACTTCCAGACGTGGGCGGAGTGGGAACGCTTCGTATACGACCAGAAGAAGACCGGCATCATCGACCACATGAACGAAATCCGTTGGGACATCCGGCCTTCCCCGCACATCGGCACGGTGGAGGTGCGAGTCTTCGACGGTGTTTCCAATCTGCGCGAGCTGAGTGCGCTGGTGGCGCTGACGCATTGTCTGGTCGTCGACCTCGACCGGCGCCTGGACGCGGGCGAGTCGCTGCCCACCATGCCGCCGTGGCATGTGCAGGAAAACAAGTGGCGCGCGGCGCGATACGGGCTCGACGCGATCATCATCCAGGACGCCGACAGCAACGAGCGGCTGGTGACCGAGGACCTGGACGAGTTGCTGAACCGGCTCGAACCGGTGGCCGCGTCACTGCACTGTGCCGACGAACTGAGGCGCGTCGCCGACATCTACACCTCCGGCGCGTCGTATCAACGGCAACGCCGCGTCGCCGAGGAGCACGACGGTGACTTGCGTGCGGTGGTCGACGCCCTGGTCGCCGAACTGGACATCTGACGTGCCGGCGATCCCGATGTTCCCGCTGCAGGTGGCCATGCTGCCCGGCGAGGAACTCCCGCTGCGCATCTTCGAACCCCGTTACAGTGCGCTGGTTTCGGACTGTCTGGCGGAGTCGGACCCGGCGTTCGGTGTGGTGCTGATCGCGGCGGGCCGGGAGGTCGGCGGCGGGGATACGCGCAGCGACGTCGGTGCACTCGCGCACATCGCGGAGGTCGCAGACTTCGGCGATGGCCGATATCGGTTGAAATGCATGATGGGCGAACGTATCCGGGTGATCGAGTGGCAACCCGACGATCCGTACCCGCGCGCCGCGGTCGAGCCGTGGCCGGACGCGCCGGGCGACCCCGTCGAGGTGGATGCGATCCGTGATGTCCAGGACCGCATCGTCGCATTGTTCGAACGCATCGCCGCCGCCCGCGGCGCCGAGGTCGACGCCCGCGACATCGTGAGGGGAGCCGATGCCTCCGACGACGCTGGTAAGTGGTTGTACGCGTTGGCGTCTCGGCTGCCGATGGGCCAGGCCGACCGCTATGCGGTGCTGGCGGCGCCTTCTGCTGCCGAGCGGCTCGCGGCGCTCAGCGACGCCGTGGAGACCGTGACCGCGATGGTCGAGTTCCAGCTCTCGTCGGGGGAGTAGGCGCTCCCCCGAAACTGAAGTTATGACATGCGGTTTCGGCAGATTATCGCGCGTATGTTCAGATTCGGCGGCTAGTCGGGAACGAACTGCTCCTTGCGCAGCCGCTCTCAGCAGATCTTGTGGCCCTCGACGAAAACCGTTCGGGGCGTGGAATCGTCGGCTTCGCCGGCCGCGCATCGGCCGTAGCGGTCCATCAAATCCGCTGCAGCGATAGCGGTCACTTCCCAACCGTGGTCGCTCAGCCAGTCGGTCACCTCGGTGCGCTCTTCGACGAACCACAGATGCTCGACGTCGAACACGTTCTCGTCGTCCTCTGCGCCGGCCTCCTGCCGGTACTGCTGCAGCTTCTCGCGTCGACTCGCGAGATACTCCGGGTCGAAGAAGCCCGCGCCGAACGACTCGACGCCGATCCGGCTGCCGAGCGCGCTGAGTTCGTGAATGCGTTCGAACAGCAGATCCTGACCGCTGGCAGGTAGGTATGGCAGCAGTCCTTCGGCAGCCCACGCGGTCGGCTCGCTGGCGTCAAACCCCGCGTCGCGCAACGCTCTCGGCCAATCGTCACGAAGGTCGATCGGTACCGGGGCATACGCGGCGGCGGGTGTCGCCTCGTGCTTGCGCAGCGTCTCGGCCTTGAACGCCAACACCATCGGCTGGTCGATCTCGTAGACCACGGTGTCGTCGATCCACGGCAGCCGCCAGGCCCGCGCGTCGAGGCCGGCGGCGAGGATCACCGCCTGGTCGATCCCGTTGGCGCCCGCGGCGACGAAGAACTCGTCGAACCACTTGGTGCGCGAGGCCGCATACCCTCCGATGGCCTTGATCCGCTCGACCATGTAAGTCGGCGGCAGTTGCCAACCTCGCTCCACCGCAGCGTCGACGAACATCTTCGCGTAGGGGTCGGTGAACAGCGGGCAATCGCTGTCCTGCTCGAGCGCGCGGGACCAAGCCACACCCAGTGCGGTCTCGCCGACACTCTCGGTGATGTCCCAGCTGTCGTCCTCAGTCCTGGCCATTGCCACCGCTTTCCGTGTGATCGGCGAACTCGTCGATCTCGTCTGTGGTCAAGAGATCGTCTCTAACGTTCTGTTCCCGGTACGCCAGCTGGCCAACCCGGTTCGCCACCACCGGCGCGGTGATCACCGTGAACAATCCGGTCAGCACGAGCATTCCGACGTCGGCCTGGCCGCGCAGCCGGATTGCGGCGCCGGCGAGCACCAACAGGAGCCCGAGCACCTGCGGTTTGGATGCCGCATGCATCCGGGTCAACGTGTCGGGGAAGCGCACCACGCCAATCGCCGCGGTCAGCGCGAGCGTCGAGCCGCCCAGCACAAGCACGCTCGTGACGATGTCGAGGACGTTCATCGCCGCCTCCTCCGGGCTGCCGGTGGGGTCTCGACGTCGGGCACACGGAAACGCGCGACGCTCACCGTGCCGACGAAGCTGATCAACGCCAACGCGGTCAAGCCGTACGTCACGGTGCTGTCCAGGCTGTAGGCGGCCCAGATACCGATCCCGCACATCGCCACCGCGATGAGGGTGTCGACCGCCACCAGACGGTCCAGGGTGCTCGGCCCGGCCAGAAGGCGGAACATCGTGATCGCCGCCGCGGCGGTGATCATCACGGCCGCGATGACCCAAACGGTGTTCATACCTCGTCCTTCTCGGCGGCCGCGGGCCGCCAGTCTTCCTGACGTTCGAACGTCGCGACCAGCAGCCGCTCCACCACGGCCACCTGGTGGTAGAACGCGCTCAGCGCGCGGTCGGAGCCGACGTCGATGACGTGCATGTAGAGCAGTCGCCGGGTCTGGTCGATCTCGAGCACGATCGAGCCGGGAATCAGGTTGAAAATATTGACCGCCAGCGCCAGCACCAGATCGGATTTCACCGAAAGCTGGGCGCGTAGCACCGCCGACAGCGGGGGACGGGGCTTTACCGCGAGCAACGCGACCTGCACCGAGGACAGCACCAACCGGTAGGCGACCGTGAGCAGGAGCCGGATCAGTGACAGCAGATGCACTTTGCCTTCGACGGGCACGGCCGGCAGCGGCAACAGCACCGTGATCAACAACGCGACAGCCAGGCCCGACAGCACGTTGGCCGCAGAGAGGCTGCCCCACAAGAGCACCCAGACCAGCACCAGCCAGCAGATGACCCAGAGGCGCAGCGCGATACTTCTCACGGGTGCGCTCATCGCGGGCCCACCACGGCGGTGATGTACTGGCCGCGGTCCAACACCTCGCCCGCGGCGCGCTCGCTGTAGCCGAAGATGGGCCCGGCGAGCACGGTCAGCGCCAGCCCGACGGCGATCAGCGCACCAGTGGGCGCGACCATCCCGGCCGGCATGCGGCCGACGTGGTCGCGGTCGACGAACTCGATATCCTCGGGTTCATCGAGCAACGCCGAGGGTGACGCTGCGGACAGATGACCCTCGGGCGCATCCTCGCGAGATCGCCAGAACGCCTTGGTCCACACCCGCGCCACCACGTAGAGCGTCAACAAACTGGTCACCACGCCGCCGCCGACCAGCGTCCAGGCCAGCACCGAGCCGTCCTGCGCGCCCGCCTCCAGCAGCGCGATCTTGCCGATGAAGCCGGAGAACGGCGGTATGCCACCGAGATTGAGCGCGGGCACGACGAACACGAACGCCAGCAGCGGACTGGCGGCCGCCAGGCCGCCGAGGCGGTCCATCGTCGACGCACCGGCCTGGCGTTCGATCAGCCCGACCACCAGGAACAGCGTCGTCTGCACCAGAATGTGGTGCGCCACATAGTAGATCGCGCCCGACATTCCGAGCTGGTTGGACAGCGCGATGCCGAACACCATGTAACCGATGTGGCTCACCAGCGTGAACGACAGAAGTCGCTTGATGTCGCTCTGCGCGATCGCGCCGAGGATGCCGATGATCATGGTCAGCAGGGCGGCCACCAAGAGCACCGGGTCGAGGCCGCCGCTGGGGAACAGCAGCGAGTGCGCCCGGATGATCGCGTACACACCGACTTTGGTCAGCAGCCCGGCGAACACGGCGGTCACGGGTGCGGGCGCCGTCGGGTAGGAGTCGGGCAGCCACGCCGACAGCGGGAACACGGCGGCCTTGATGCCGAAGGCCACCAGCAGCACGGCGAACATCGCCGAGCGGGTGCCGGTCGACACGTCGTCGAGGCGCACCGCGAGCTCCGCCAGGTTCAGCGTCCCGGTGGCCGCGTAGACGAGTGCGATCCCGAACAGGAATATCAGCGACGAGACCATCGACACCATCACGTACGAAATGCCGGCGCGGACACGGTCTTTGCTCGCCCCGATGGTCAGCAGCACGAAGCTCGCCGCCAGTAGCACCTCGAATCCGACGAAGAGGTTGAACAGGTCGCCGGCCAGGAACGCCATGTAGACGCCGGCCGATAGCACCAGATAGGTCGGCATGAAGATCGACACGGGCTGGCGTTCGTCGCCGTCGCGGATGCCCTGGCCGATCGCGTAGAACACCACGGCCAACAACACGATCGACGACACCACGAGCATCATCGCCGACAGCCGGTCCACCACCAGCGTGATGCCCAGCGGTCCCATCCCGGGCACCGACTGACCCCAGCCGCCGACGTAGAGCACGAGGGTGCCGTCCCGGTCGGCGAGGTAGAGCAGCGCGCCGCACACCGCGACGACGACCGACAGCGCGACAAGCGTGACGAGTCGCTGCAGTCGGGGCCGTCGACCGGCGATCAGCGTGGCCGCCGCGCCGAGCGTCGGGATCAGCACCGGCAGCGGTGTCAACGTACCCGCCAACGTCATGCGCGCCCGCCCGTCATTTGGAGCCCTCGAATCCGGGCAGCGCGTCCAATTCGTCGGGCGCATCGGTGTCGCGCGAACGATCGGGGCGGGGACGGTCCTCCTCGACGGCGGCGGTGTCCAGCGCGGCCAGCTCGGAGACCTTGGCATCCTCCGGGTCGACGCCCACTTCCTCCTCGGTGGTCAACCGGTAGCTGCGGTACGCCATCGCCAGTACGAAAGCCGCGATGCCCATCGTGATCACGATGGCCGTCAGGATCATCGCCTGCGCCAACGGATCTGCGGTGGTGGTGTGGCCCTCACTGGTGCGGCCCCGCACCGGTGGATTACCGGACGGGCCGCCGACCACCAGGATCAACAGATTGATCGCATTGCCGATCAGCAGCAGTCCCAACAACATTCGGGTCAGGTTGCGCTCGAGCAGCAGGTAGACACCGGCGCTGGTGAGCCCGCCGAGCAGGACGAGTGGCACGAAAGCGGTGGTCATCGGGCCGCCACCGCCGTCTTCTGTTCCTGGCTCAACTCCACGTCGATCCGGGCGCCGAGGCTGCGCAACACGTCGAGCACCAGGCCCACGACGATCAGGTACACCCCGAGGTCGAAGAACAACGCGGTGACGAACTTGACGGTGCCGAGCACCGGTACCTCGATCTCGATGAGCGCCGACGACAACGCGGGCGCGCCCACCAGCAGCGATGCGAACGCGGTGCCCGCCGAGAGGCACAAGCCCACGCCGAGGATCTTGCCCGCATCCAACGGCAGCGTCTCGCCGAGCTCGTAACGTCCGCCCGCGAGATAGCGCAGCACCAGCGCCAGGCCCGCGGTCAACCCGCCGGCGAATCCGCCGCCGGGGGTGTTGTGCCCGGCGAAGAAGAAGTACGCCGACAACACCATGATCAGCGGGAAGACGAGCCGGGTGGCGACCTCCAGGATCAGCGACCGGTGCCGCGGGTCGCGCAGTTCGCTGCCCCGCAGCCAGGTGATCTCCCCGGCCGCCGGGCTGGTGTTCAGGATCGCAGGAAGCCGCCCGATGTCCGGCTGGCCGGCATCGGCCACCCGCGGTGGTGCCCCGAACCTCCTGTGCCGGAACACCATTGAGGCCACCCCGGTCGCGGCGACCAGGAGCACCATGATCTCGCCCATGGTGTCCCAGGCGCGAATGTCGACCAGCAGCACGTTGACGGCGTTGGCGCCGTGGCCGCGGTAGTACGCCGCATCGGGGATCAACGACGCGATCGGGACGCCGGTGCGCGCGGCCATCGCGTACACGGTCAGCGTGGTCACGGTCGCACCCACCGCGAGCGCCAGCACGGCCCGCGGCCAGCGATTCCGTTTGATGTGGACGCGGTCGGCCTCGGCGGGCAACGTCCGAAGCACCAGGACGAACACCACGAGCGTCAGCGTCTCGACGAGGAACTGCGTCAAGGCCAGATCGGGTGCGCCGTGCAACGCGAAGATCGCCCCGCAGCCGTAACCGGTGACCCCGACCAGCAGCACCGCCGCCAACCGGTTGCGCATCACCAGCGCACCCAGCGCGGCGGCCAGGATGATCAGGCCGATCACCACCTGCAGCGGCGAACCCCACAGCGCGAAGTTCGGGCGGTCACGGGCGCCGAGCGCCAACACCATCGTCGGCACCAGGACGAGTGTCGACAGGATCGCCGTCTGGGTGGCGGGGATCGAACCGCGCTGGGTGACCGCGGTGAGCTCCACCGACCACAGGTCAAGCTTGCGCACGACGCCGTCGTAGATGTGGTCGGCGTTGCCCAGCGGTTCGCGCACGGTGCGGATCTTGCGCAACCGCTCGCGCCCGACGAAGGCGGCGATGCCCGTCGCGACCACGAGCACCGACAACAGCAGCGGCAGGTTCACCCCGTGCCACAGCGCGAGGTGGTAGTCCTCGCCGCCGGGCACCGTGTCGGCGTAGTCCTCCAGTACGCCGCCGATGCCGACCGGCCAGATCCCGAACGCCAGTCCCGCCGCCGAAAGGATGGCCGGCGCGGCCATGAACGCGGGCTTCGGGCGGTGCATCTCGACGACGCGCCTGCTCGGTTGCGGCTGTCCTTTGCGGCCGAATGCACCGAACAGGAAGCGCAGGCTGTAGATGGTGGTGAACACCGAGCCGAGCACGATGCCGGCCAACACGAAAGGCGACGCGGTACCGAGATACGGGCTGTAGAGCACGGTCTCGAAGTCGGCCTCCTTGGCGACGAAACCGAAGAACGGCGGCAGCGCGGCCATGCTCGCGGTCGCACCGATCGCGATGATCAGCAGCGGGCGCGCGCGGTCGCCGAGCCAGGCCAGCCTGCGGATGTCACGCGTGCCGGTGGCGTGGTCGATGACGCCGACGACCATGAAAAGCGCCGCCTTGAACATGGCGTGCGCAACCAGCATGGCCAACCCGCCGAGCATCATGTCGCTGCCGCCCGTGCCCACCATCACGGTGATCAACCCCAACTGGCTGACCGTGCCGAACGCCAGAATCAGCTTGAGGTCGTACTCGCGGACCGCGCGCCAACCGGCCAGCAGCATGGTCAGCAGGCCCAGCGAGACGACCATCGGGCGCCACGGGGCCACGTCGGCGAACCCGGGTGTCATTCGTGCGACGAGGTAGACACCCGCCTTGACCATGGCCGCCGCGTGCAGATAGGCACTGACCGGTGTCGGGGCGGCCATCGCGCCCGGCAGCCAGAAGTGCAGCGGCACGATCGCCGACTTCGACAGCGCTCCGACGAGGATGAGCACCACGGCGACCGACACCGCCGCTCCCGCCGGGGGTGATGCGAGCAGTTCCGACAGCAGGTAGGTGCCGGCGATGTTGCCGAGCACGATGATGCCGACCAGCATCGCCAGCCCGCCGAACGTCGTCACGAGCAGCGCCTGGGTCGCCGCCCGCCTGCTGGTGACGCGCTCGGCGTAATGGCCGACCAGCAGGAACGACAGCACGGTGGTGATCTCCCAGAACACGTAGAGCATCAGCATGTTGTCGCTGATCACCAGGCCGAACATCGCGCCGGAGAACGCGACCAGTTCGGCGGCGAAACTGGGCAGCCGGTTCTCGCTGCGGCCGTCGTGGTGCTGGAAGTAGTCGGCGCAGTAGAACAGCACCAGCGCACCGATGCCGAGCACCAGCACGCTCATGATCGCGGCGAGCGCGTCGAAGCGCAGCGTGATGTCCATCGACAGCTCGGGCACCCACGGCACGTCGACGGTTCTCGACCGACCGGCCGCCGGCCAGTTCAGCGCCACCCAGATCAGCGAGACGAGCGGCACCAGCGCCAGCGGATAGAACGCCGTCCGCCCCCACCTGTAGACAAGCAGCGGCGCCAGCGCGGTGGCGACCGCGTGGGCGAGCAGAACGGCGAGCAGGGCACTCCGATCGGTTGGGTTGGACGGCACGCGGCCGCCAACCGGAGAACTGATGGTCGGGGTGTCAGCCGAGTAATGGCCTTCGGTTGATGGACATTCTACGTGGGCCGATCGGGGGTACCTCCCGGCGTCGCGAGCGACGAATTCATCAGAAGTACCGCAGCCAGACGTACACCCACGCCAGCAAGGTGCTGAGCAGCGTCACCACGATGCCGTAGCGGGTGAAGCGCCAGAAGCTGATGCGGTGACCGGCGCGCTGGGCGATGCCGATCGCGACCACGTTCGCGCTCGCGGCGATCGCGGTGCCGTTGCCGGAGAAGCAGGCGCCCAGCGCGAACGCCCACCACAGCGCCCGGCCGGTCTCCGCATCCGGAGCCTGGGCCGCCATGTCCTCGACCACCGGGGCCATCGTCGCCGTATACGGAATGTTGTCGATGAACGCGCCGAGCACCGCGGAACCGAACAGCAGTCCCGTCGCCGCCATGAAGAAGTTGTCGCCGAAGAGGTTGACCGCCGCATCGCCGAGCCAGCCGATCACCCCGGTGTGCACCAGTCCGGCGACCATGACGAACAGACCCATGAAGAACACCAGCGTCGGCCACTCCACCTCGGGGAGGACCTCGGCGACGTCGACGTTGGTGACCAGCAGCATCGTGCCCGCACCGAGAAGCGCGACGATCGAGGGCGCGACGTGCAGCACCGAGTGAAGGCCGAACCCGACGATGACCAGTGCGAGCACGGACATCGACCGCACCAGCAGGCGGGTGTCTCTGATCGCCCGCCGCTCCTGGAGCACCATCACCTTGTCGACGCGCATCTCGTGGGCGCGCAGGTCGTGACGGAACAGCCACTTGGTGAACACCACGAACAGCGCGAAGATCACCACCACCACGGGCGCCATGTTGACCAGGAAGTCGTTGAAGGTCAGGCCGGCGCGGCTGCCGATGATGATGTTGGGTGGATCGCCGATGAGGGTGGCCGCGCCGCCGATGTTCGACGCGAGCACCTCCGCGATGAGGAACGGCTGGGCCGCGATCTCCAGCCGATCGCAGATGACCAGCGTCACCGGCGCGACGAGCATGATGATCGTGACGTTGTCCAGCACCGGCGAGGCCACCGCGGTGATCAGCATCAGCATGACCATGAGGCGAAAAGGCCTGCCCTTGGCGCGTTTTGCGGCCCAGATCGCCAGGAAGTCGAAGACGCCGGTCTGTTTGACGACGCCGACGATCACCATCATGCCGAGCAGAAGGAAGATGACGTTCCAGTCGATGCCCTCGTGCTCGGAGTAGAACACCTTCTCCCCGGGCGCCAGACCCAACAGGGTCATCAGCCCCGCGGCGACCAGAACCGTCGTGACCTTGTTAGCGCGCTCAGTCGCCAGAAACCAAAAGGCGACAACGAAAATCGCCAGCGCCAGAAGCGGAGCCAGCACGGAACCGGTGGCTCAGTCGTTGGGGCCGGCCACGGCGAGGCTCGTCAAAAGCCTTTCCAGCGTCACCGCGCCGACGAGCTTGCCGCCCGGGTCGACGACGGCGATCAGCGGGCTCCGCTTGGTGGCCATCACGGTGGCGATCTCGAGCAGCGTGGCGTCCGGCGCGACCGTGACCGGTTTGGCCACCGGGGTGGGTAGGCAGTCCCCGACGGTGAGCCGGCCGGGCCCGTGCCAGAACAGGTCGGCGTGAATCTCGTCGACGGTCCGCACCAGTGCCGGGTCGTCGCGATAGGACTCCGGAATGGTCAACTTCAGCACCTGGGTGCCCGGCAGCACCGCGACGGGATGGTCCGAGTCGTCGACCACGACGAGCCCCGGCAGCCGGTTGACCACCATCAGTTGCACGGCCTTGGACACCGGATCGTCCATCCGGACCGTCGGAGGGGTCACGGCGATCTCGTGTGCTTGCATGACCTCGTTCCATCCGGTCCCGGCGGTGTCGGCGGTAAGTGTCATCGTCCTCGCTCTCCGATCGGTTCGTCGACCCTGCGCGAACCGTTCGGAACGGGTCGACCTGTCAGCATCTCGACCTCCCATCCGGGCGAGATATGCATGGTGAGGACAGTTTCGGTGCCTTCAACCGGGGCCACCATCGGGGCTGACACCCATTCGGCGGGGGCGGTGCAGTGTATGGACAAATGCCGAGGCAACGGTCCACGCTGAGGTCATGAAACGGGCGCGCACGCCGGCGACCGCGCTGTTTCGGCGGGTTTTCCTGATCAACGGCCTGATCTTCACGCTGGGCACGCTGATCCTGGCGGTTTCGCCCGCCACGGTGTCGTCCCGTATCAAGCTCACCGAGATTCCGGTGCTCGTCGTCGGGCTCGCCGTGATCCTGTCCGCGAACGCGCTGTTGCTGCGATCGAGCCTGGCGCCGCTCGACCGGCTCGCCGCATCGATGCGGCGCGTCGATCCGCCCCGCCGCACCGACCGCGTCGATGACCGTGGCAACGGCGACCTGCGCCACCTCATCGCGTCGTTCAACACGATGCTGGACCGGCTCGAGACCGAACGCACCACGGCCAGCGCGTCGGCCCTGGCCGCGCAGGAGAACGAGCGCCGGCGCATCGCGCGCGAGTTGCACGACGAGATCGGGCAGACGTTGACCGTGGCGCTGCTCATCCTCAAGCGTGCCGTGGACCGTGCACCCGCCGAGATCCGCGGTGAGCTCGCAGACACCCAGGAAGCGGTCCGCGCGAGCCTCGACGAGGTTCGCAGCATCGCGCGGCGGTTGCGTCCCGAGGCGTTGGAGGACCTGGGGCTGCACAGTGCGCTCAACGCGCTGTGCACCGAGTTCACCAATGCGACCGGCTTGCCCGTCGTCAAACACATTGTCCTGCAATCGGAACGGCTGAAGCCGGATGTCGAGCTGGTGTGCTACCGCGTCGCGCAGGAAAGCCTGACCAACATCGCCAGACATGCCGGGGCCACCAAGGCGTGGCTCGATCTGCACACCACCGACGATCGGTTGACGATGCGCATCGCCGACGATGGCGTCGGCGGTGTGGTCAGCGAGGGCGCCGGGATCAACGGGATGCGCGAGCGCGCGTTGCTGGTGGACGCCGACCTCACGATCGCCTCCCCGGCCGGTGACGGCACCGAGGTGCGGCTGTCGATTCCGTCGCGGCGGTGTTGGTGATGTTCGCCCAGCCGGCGCGCATCCTGCTCGCCGACGATCATGCGTTGGTGCGCAGCGGGTTGCGGATGATCCTCGACGCCGAGCCCGACCTGCGGGTGGTCGCAGAGGCGGCCGACGGGCATGAGGCACTCGCGGTGCTCGAGAACACCCCGGTCGATCTGGCGATCCTCGACATCGCGATGCCCAGAATGACGGGCCTGCAGGCGGCCAGGGAGATGAACCGGGTCCATCCGTACGTCCGGATCCTCATCCTGTCGATGTACGACAACGAGCAGTACTTCTTCGAGGCGCTGAAGGCCGGTGCGTCGGGCTATGTGCTGAAGTCCGTCGCCGACCGCGACCTGCTCGAGGCGTGTCGGGCCACGCTGCGCGGGGAGCCGTTCCTGTACGCGGGTGCGGTGACGGCGTTGATCCGCGACTATCTGCACCGCGCGCGGCAGGGCGACGGGCTGCCCGAGACCATCCTCACGCCGCGTGAAGAGGAGGTGCTCAAGCTGATCGCCGAGGGGTACTCGTCGCGAGACATCGCGAACACGTTGGGAATCAGCGTCAAGACCGTCGACCGGCATCGGACGAACCTGCTCGCCAAACTCGGCTTGCAGGATCGAGTGGCGTTGACCCGCTACGCGATTCGCGCCGGATTGATCGAGCCGTGACGGCGCTGGCAGGGCGTCGCCGGTAGCGCGTACCGGACGGGCAGCGCGTGACCGAGGAGGCCGATGCCCGCGCCGAGGATTGGCCAGATCGGCCAGAAGTACCAGGCGCCCGCGGTCAGTCCGACCGCCAACCACACGGTCAGCACGATCGCGACCATCGTCAGGTAGCCGGCCAGATGGATCTGGACGCCGCGCCGGGCCAACCGCCTGCGGGCCTCGCGCCGGCGGGGGTCATTGCGCCTGAGCCGCTCGACGGGCAGGTCGGCGGTGAGCTCGTGCAGTTGGGGGCGGGTCGTCGCGGCGAACGCGGACTGCAGGCGCGTTTCGTACTCCGGCATCTCGAGGTAGCCCTGCGCGAGCGCCTGGCCGAGCAGGTCCGCGGTCTTCTCCCGATCGGGGTCTCCGGCGCGGACGGCGGGTGCGGTGGCGGGCATGGCGACCTCCTAGATCTTGACAATGACAAGTTCTAAGTGTGACTATGCCGCGCGAACTAGCCATTGTCAAGATACCGCTTGTCGAGCAGCCGTACACTGCTCGCAAACCCCGCCTTTCTGAGGCCTTTTGCGTCTGTTCGCGACGGTGACTAGCTGTACTCGGCAGTCAGGTTGGTGACAGTCGGCTGATCGGGGGTTGGCCTCCGATGGCTGAGTGGCGTCGTTGATTGT
>NZ_LQIN01000025.1 GCF_001500065.1 Mycobacterium sp. IS-3022 | reverse complement strand
GGCATCAACATGGGATCGCGGTTCATGTGCACCGTCGAATCGGCGATCCACCAGAACGTCAAGGAAGCGATCGTCGCGGGCAGCGAGCTCGACACGGAGCTGATCTTCCGGCCGCTGCGCAACACCGCTCGGGTGGCCAGCAACGCGGTCTCGCGCGAGGTCGTGGAGATTCTCGACCGCGGCGGTCAGTTCGAGGACGTCAAGGATCTGGTGGCGGGCAAGCGCGGCGTGAAGGTCTACGAGGTCGGCGATCTCGACGCCGGAATCTGGAGTGTGGGCACCGCGATGGGCTTGATCAACGACATCCCGACCTGCGGGGAACTGGTTGCCCGCATCGTCGACGAAGCCGAGGAGATCATCAGCGAACGGCTGAGCGGGATGGTGGTGGCCGACGAGGAAGAGAACGTGGCCTAAGAGCGCCCGAGCGAACGCGCGGCCCCTCGGCGCGCGTTCGGTCAGACGGCGGTGCGCAGGGGGTGCTCGTCGTCGAGCTGCTCCGAGGTATCGCCTTCTACCAGGACATCGCCGTGGTAGAGCGCCTCGAAGTCAACCTTGATGACATCGGCACTGGTGTCGTCGATCCACATGTACTCGACAGTAGGGGTCACCTCTAAGGAATCATTGAGTCACGATTCGGAAAATCGTGGCAATCTTACCGGCGGGTAGGTTTTGCCGAAGAGCCGTTCTAACTCGGGGCGGTGAAGTGGATCGGGTTGGTTCCGAGCAGCGCCACCCACGTCAGGACCGCGGCGGCCAGGGCCGCGATGAGCAGGCCGACGGCTATGCGCGTTCCCCACATCGTTCTGCCGAGCACCTTCGCATCGAAGGAGTACGCCCCGGCGCCGACGAACAACAGCGCTGTCGCTCCGATGCCGATCAGGAACGGCGCATTGAACGGTTCGGACCAGAAGGCCATCGTCGACACGTTGACCGCCCATGCATCGACCATCGCCGCGATCACCGCGAATGCCGCCAACGGCGTCAGCGCGCCGACGATCAAGCCCAGCCCGCCGAGCGTCTCGGCCGTCGTCACCAGGAACGCCGCCAGACCCGGTAGTCGCCAGCCGGCGGACTCCATGAACCCGACCGCCGTGTTGAAGTCGAAGGCCTTGATCAGGCCGGCCTGAAGGATCGCCGCGCCGATGCCGATCCGCAGGATCAGCAGGCCGACGTCCACGGCGGTGTCGCGCGTGGTGGTGCTGGTGGCCACGTCCGTCGTTGTCATGCCGATTACGACTACCAGACAAGTCAGAACTCATCGCGGGGAATCGCGGTGAACGTCGCGGGTACCTCAACCGTGTCCCGTACGGGTGCATTGACGCCTCTGACTTACCGCTGTTAAGTTATCGTCGTTATCGGCATGAAGTGCCGACCGAGAGGATGCGGCGTGCTGCAACGAATCGCACATCTGGCCATGGCGGCGCCTCGGCGCGTCATCGCGATCGCGGTGCTGGTGATGGTCGCGTGCGGAGTGTTCGGGATTCCCGTCGCCAAGCACCTGTCCGCCGGCGGGTTCCAGGACCCCACGTCGGAGTCGGCGGAGGCCAGCCGGCTGTTGGTGGACAAGTTCGGTCAGGGCGACATGGAACTGCTCATCAGCGTGCGCTCCGACGACGGAGCCCAGAGTGCCGCGGCCCGTGCCGTCGGGGAGGATCTCGCTGCGCAACTGCGGGCCGCGCCCTCCGTCGTCGACGTGACCTCGCTGTGGACCGCGCCGCCCACGGCCGCTCCGGCGTTGATCAGTCGCGACGGCAAGACAGGATTGATCGTCGCGGGCATCACGGGCGGCGAGAGCGGGGCGCAGAAGCACGCGAAGGAACTCACCGAGCGGCTCGTGCACGACCGCGACGGCGTCACCGTGCGCGCCGGCGGCGAGGCGATGATCTACGTGCAGATTAACGGCCAGAGCGAAAAAGACCTGTTGAGGATGGAAGCCATCGCGATTCCGTTGAGTTTCGTGGCGCTGGTGTGGGTGTTCGGCGGGTTGCTGGCCGCCGCGCTGCCGCTGGCCATCGGTGGTTTCGCGATTCTCGGTTCGATGGCGGTGTTGCGCGCGGTCACCTATTTCACCGACGTGTCGATCTTCGCGTTGAACCTCTCGGTGGCAATGGGATTGGCGCTCGCTATCGACTACACGTTGCTCATCATCAGCAGGTACCGAGACGAGATCGCCGACGGGGCGGACCGCGACCGCGCGCTGGTGCGCACCATGGCGACGGCCGGGCGCACGGTGTTGTTCTCCGCGATGACGGTGGCGCTGTCGATGGTCGCGATGGTGTTGTTTCCGATGTACTTCCTGAAGTCGTTCGCCTATGCGGGAATTGCGGTGGTGACGTTCGCGGCGGTGGCCGCGGTGGTGGTTGCGCCCGCGGCGATCGTGCTGCTCGGCGACCGGATGGATTCGTTGGACGCACGCCGTCTTGCGCGTTGGGTCTTCAGCCGGCCGAATCCGGTGCGCAAGCCCGTCGAGCAAACGTTCTGGTACCGATGCACGAAATACGTGATGCGCCGGGCACTTCCGATCGGGATAGCGATCGTCGCGCTGCTGCTGGTGCTGGGCGCGCCGTTCCTCGGGGCGAAGTGGGGATTCCCCGACGACCGGGTACTGCCGGAGTCGGCGTCGGCGCGGCAGGTCGGCGACGACCTGCGCACCAACTTCGCCGTCGACTCGGCGCGCAACGTCACGGTCGTCATACCGGAAACCCGCGGGATCACGCCCGCGCTGGTGGACCGTTATGCCGCAGACCTGTCGCGCGTCGCCGACGTGTCCTCGGTGTCGGCGCCCGGCGGGACGTTTGTCGACGGCAGGGTGGTCGGCCCGCCGTCGGCCGCGACCGGCGTCAAGGACGGCAGCGCGTTCCTCACGGTGGCCAGCACCGCGCCGCTGTTCAGCGACGCCTCCGAGGCGCAACTCGATCGACTGCGGGTGGTGAGCACCCCTGCCGATGTTCCGGTCCAGTTGACCGGTGTCGCACAGATCAACCGGGACAGCGCCTCGGCGATCACGACGCGGCTACCGCTGGTGCTCGGCGTGATCGCCGCGATCACCTTCGTGCTGCTGTTCCTGCTCACCGGCAGCGTCGTGCTACCGCTGAAGGCCTTGGTGCTCAACGTCTTGTCGCTGACGGCCGCGTTCGGGGCACTGGTGTGGATCTTCCAGGAAGGTCATCTCGGCGCACTGGGCACGACACCGACCGGGACCCTGGTGGCGAACATGCCGGTGCTGTTGTTCTGCATCGCATTTGGGCTGTCGATGGACTACGAGGTCTTCCTGGTGTCGCGGATCCGTGAGTTCTGGTTGAAGTCGGGACGGACGCGCGCCGACAACGACGAGAGCGTGGCGCTCGGTCTGGCGAAGACGGGCCGCGTCGTCACAGCGGCGGCGCTGCTGATGTCGATCTCGTTCGCGGCGCTGATCGCGGCTGAGGTGGCGTTCATGCGAATGTTCGGTGTCGGGTTGACCCTGGCGATACTCGCGGATGCCACACTGGTGCGCATGGCCCTGGTTCCCGCGTTCATGCATCTGCTCGGCCGCTGGAACTGGTGGGCGCCCAAGCCGCTGGCAAAGCTGCACGCACGGATCGGCTTGAGCGAGACGGCCGAATCCTCGTCGGCGGTAACGAAACCGTCGACCGAGCCCGTGGGAACCCGATGAAACGCCGGCGTGCGCCACGCGGATCGGGAGAGCAGCTGCGCGACGAGATCCTCGACGCGACCACCGATCTGCTGCTCGACACCGGCCACGCCAAAGACGTGTCGATCCGATCGGTCGCGCAGCGGGTGGGGGTGACGCCGCCGTCGATCTATCTGCACTTCTCGGACAAGGATGCGCTGCTCGACGCGGTTTGTGCGCGGTACTTCGAAAAACTCGACGAGGAAATGCAACGGGCGGCGGCGGACGAACCGTCGACCATTGATGTGCTGCGCGCGCAGGGGCTGGCGTATGTCCGGTTCGCACTGAAAACGCCTGAGCTGTACCGCATTGCCACGATGGGACCAGGTCGGCCGGGCAGCAACGTGGACGTCGCACTCAACAGCTCGGCGTTCGCGCACATCCGAAGCTCGGTCGAGTCGCTGATGGCCGAAGGCGTTTTCGCTCCTGGCGATTCGACCGTCGTTGCGTTGGAATTGTGGGCGGCGGCCCACGGGGTGGCGGCGATGCTCATCTCCAGGCCGTACCTGCCCTGGGGTGACGTCGAGGAATTCACCGACCGGGCGCTAAGGGCCGTGGTCGTGGGAGAGATCGTGGCGGGTGGCATCGACCCGAAGGCCCCACCGCAGGAGACCGTCGCACGACTGAAGGGACTGCAGAATGTCGAACACAGTAGATAACCCGTTCTTCGCGAAGCTGTGGACGGTGCTGTCGACACACGAGACCGACGCGATCCGGCAGTTGCGCCGCGAGAACCTCGCCGGCCTCTCCGGCCGTGTGCTCGAAGTCGGTGCGGGTACCGGGACCAACTTCGAGTTCTACCCCGACACCGTCACCGAGGTGGTGGCCGTCGAACCCGAGCGCCGCCTGGCTGAACATGCCCAGCGGGCGGCCGCGGCGGCGCAGGTCCCGGTCACCGTCAGGACCGACACGGTCGAGCAATTCATGGCGTCCGGCAACGAACCGTTCGACGCCGTGGTCTGCTCATTGGTGCTGTGCTCGATCGAAAACCCGGAAACCGTGCTGCGGCAGCTGCATTCGCTGTTACGACCGGGTGGCGAACTCCGTTATCTCGAGCACATCGCCGCCAGCGGTCCTCGCGCGCGGCTGCAGAGGATCGCCGACGCGACGGTGTGGCCGCGGCTGCTCGGTAACTGCCACACCCATCGGCATACCGAGGAAAGCATCGTCGGCGCCGGTTTCGACGTGGCGGGCGCCCGGCGGGAATGGACGATACCGCGGTGGCTGCCGCTGCCGGTCGCCGAGGTTGCGATCGGCCGGGCGGTCAAGCCGTAGCCGAGTCCGACGGGCTACTACCGGCGACGGCCAGGGAAGCCGCTGCCCATCCCGAATGGGAGCTGGGGCTGGTTGGCAGGCGGCGCCACCGTCCCCGGCCGCGTCTTGATCGACACGCTGCCGTTGGTCTGGCAGACGGACTGGAACTGCGTATTCTGGCAGGTCGGTCGAGCATCGGCCGTCGGGGCCGAAATACCCGTTACGACAACCAAACTCGCCATCAGCAGTGCTGGCTTGATGCGGCCCATCATGGTGTCCTTCCCCGTGCGGGCGAGAACTGCGATAGCGGAATGGTCATGCGGTGCACGACGCGACATCCGGCGGCCATCAGGGGCAGGCCGATATGACGACGGGGGCGGTCGGACTCAGTGGCGTGTTGTTGGCCGCTGCCCGGTTGAACGCATCCGCGCGAGCCGCCTCGACAGTCGCTCCGGCTCCGCCTGCCACTACGTCGCTGACGTCGTCAGCGACGGATACGATGCAGAGTCGATCGTTGGTCACCTCGTCGCTGGTGCACTCCACGCCACCGGCGCTCTCGCATTGCGCGATCACGGCCGCCGATGCCTCCTCGTTGGTGTCGCCGGTCGCGGTGAAACCGACCACCGCGCCTTCGAACACACCGGTACCGACCGCCGCGGAGATGTCCTCGGGGTCCTCGACGACACCACCTTGACCACCCGCCCAAGCGGTGCCCGCCGTGATGCCCGCGCCGACTACGCCCGCAGCTGCGATCACCGAGACCAAACGGGTATTGACCATTCGGATTCCTCTCATCAGCAGAGTGTTTCGGATATTACACAGCGCTGATCTTGACAGTTCGGAATCGACGAAGTTGACCGACGCCCGTCAATTGGCGATTCGCCGACCGGTCAAACGCACGCGCTTCGCTAGCGGAGCAGCGCGGGCAGCCGCTGCAGCAGATTGGGCAGCGCGCCCGCCGCAGTTTCCCGCAGTGAGACCGTCGCGGCGTCCGACAGCGGTGTGCGTTCGGGATTCACTTCGATGACCACGGTGCCGTTGGCCAGCGCGATCTCGGGAAGCCCGGCCGCGGGATAGACGATCGACGAGGTGCCGACGACGATGACGAGGTCCGCCCCGGTGACCGCCGCCACCGACCGCTCCCAAGCATCCTCGGGCAGCGCCTCGCCGAACCAGACCACGTTCGGACGGATGAGTCCGCCGCAGGCGCACCGCGGCGGGTCGACGGTTTCCACCGGTTCCGGCATGGCGGGCAGGTCTCCGGCGTAGGCCGCTTGGCAGCGGTCGCAGCGGAATTCGAACAAGCTGCCGTGCAGGTGATAGACGTTCTTGCTGCCCGCCCGCTCATGCAGGTCGTCGACGTTCTGGGTGACGACGTGCACCTCGGCATGGTCCTGCCAGGCGGCGACGGCAAGGTGACCGTCGTTGGGCTGCACCGCACCCATCATGTAGTGGCGCCACAAATACCACGCCCAGACCTTCTCCGGGTTTGCTCGCCAACCCTGCGAGCTGGAGATTTCGTACGGGTCGACCTTCGCCCACAGCCCGGTCTCGACGTCGCGGAACGTCGGCACACCGCTCTCGGCCGAGATGCCCGCACCGCTGAGAACCGTTACCTGCACATGACCAAACTAGCCGGTGTGGGCAATACTGAGCACGTGGCCAACTTGGGGGATTGGGTACTGATCGACCAGCGTTCGTCAGGCGCTTTGTACGACCAACTCAGGACGCAGATCATCGACGGCGTGCGTGACGGCAGGCTGGCGCCGGGGACCCGGTTGCCGACGGTGCGTGAGTTGGCCGGTCAGCTCGGCCTCGCGGTGAATACGGTGGCCCGGGCGTACCGCGAGTTGGAATCCGCCGGAATCCTCGAAACCCGTGGCCGCTTCGGAACGTTCGTCGCCCGCGCGGACCCAGCGGACGCCGCGATGGCCACCGCTGCGAACACGTTCGTCTCGGCGGCCAAGGCGCTCGGCGTCGACAAGGCCGATGCGTTGAGGTATGTGGAGACGGCGTTCGGCTGAGCTCAGCCGCAGCCGAATGACGATCTAGCGGCGAGGCACGAGCTGCGTTGAGGAGTACGGCAATGAATGTCAGCCGAATTCGAGCAGCGTGAACACCGGTCGTACGGAATCGAACATGGGAAGTCGCTGAGCGCCCCACATCAGGGCGTTGAGCACTTTGCCGCGTCCGGGCGGCAGCGGCACGTCGTGCACCGCGCGGATTCCCGGGATCTCGTCGACCAGGCCGGCGACTTGTGAGGGTGTCATGCTGAACGGCATCGGCGGCACCCGGTAGCGCAACGACGGACGCAACAGGCCGCGGGTGATCAACTGGGCGAACCAAGCCGGCGCCAGGTCGAACATCATCCCTCCGCCGGGGAAGCGGTCGGCGCACTCGGCGATCAAGCCGAGCGCCTCGTGCGGCTGCAGGTACATCAACAGCCCCTCGGCGGTGATGAACACCCCGTGCTCGGTGTCCACCTGGTCCATCCAGCTGAAGTCGAGCGCCGACTGGGCCAGCATCTGCACCCGGTCAGAGGAGGCCACTAGCTTGCGTCGCAACTCGATCATCGGCGGCAGATCCACGGTGAGCCAACGGAACTCGTGCCCCACATCCGCGGCATCGAGGCGGTAGAAGCTGGTCTGCAGTCCCTCGGCGAGCGCCACCACGGTCGCGCGTGGATGATCACCGAGATAACGACGTGCCTCCCGGTCGAACGCGAGCGCCCGCACCGCCATGTCCTGACGGCGCGAGAGCCCGAACTTGGCGAAGTCGAAGTCGATGGAGTCGGCGAGCTGGATGGCCATCGGGTCCTGGAGCAGCGCATCCGGTCGACGGGCCTCGGTGGCCCGCACGCGCAGCGTCATCAAGGCGGTCTCGGAGACACCGGTAAGCACGGTGCCGTCGGCTTTCGAACTCACCTGACCGAATGTACCTACCGCAACACCTTGTCCAGCGTGCGCAGGTTGCGGGTGGTGGTCGATGACTTGTAGCGCTTCTTGCCCATGGTCTTGCCGATCGTCGAGTCCAACGTCGCAGCTCTGGGCACCTGCCAGTAGATGACCCCGTCGCCGCGCTGGATCTTCTCCTCGGGTCCGGCGTCGTCGCCCAGTGCGGCCAGCTCGTCGAGCACCTGTTCGTCGGTCACGAATGTCACGTATGAGTGGTGTTCGGGCACCTCACGCTCGAAGGGGTACGCGGCGGAGATCGCCGCCACCACATCGAGCGGATAGGCCAGCACCCAGGCGTCGTAGCCGAAGGTGTCACGCAACACCTTCTCCGCCTTCCGGCGCACCGCGTCGACCCCGGCCTTGCTGTCGAAGACGACGTTACCGCTGGCGAGAACCGTTCGCACCGAACCGAATCCGGCGTCTTCGAAGGCCTTTGCGACGTCGGCCATCTTGAGGTTGACGCCCCCGACGTTGACCCCGCGCAGAAACGCGGCATAGCGCGTCATGACCCGAACTCCAGCAGTGTGAAGCTGGGACGGCCGCGGCGCATGATCCCGACGCGATCCCAGACGGGTGAGGCGAGCACCTTGAACAACCCGCGTCCCGGCGGCATCGCGACGTCTCGGGCGGCGCACACACCGGGAATGCGTCCGGCCAGCGCGACGGCCTCGTCCGGCGACAGCCCGAACGGCATCGGCGGAGCGACATATCGGTCGGAGAGCTTGAGTTTTCCGCTCACCGTGCGGCGGCTGAACCACGGCGGGACCGAGTCGAACATCAGCCGGCCACCGGGGAAGCGGGCCGCGCAGTCGCGGATCAGGCCCAGCGCGTCGGCTGGATCGAGATACATCAGCAGGCCTTCGGCGGTGATGAACACGCCGTCAGTCGCGTCTACGCGATCCATCCAGCTGCGGTCCAGCGCCGACTGCGCGAGCGGAATGATGCGCTCGTCGTGTGGCAGCAGCTTGTCCCGCAACGCCATGACGGGAGGGAGATCGACGGAGTACCAAGTCAATTCGTCTGTGACGCCGTGGCGCTGCAAGCGCCAGAAACTGGTCTGCAGGCCTTCGGCAAGTGCCACCACCGACGCCTTCGGATGCGCGGCCAGGTACTCGCGCGCGGCCGCATCGAAGGCCACGGCGCGTAACGCGTGCGACTGGTTGGGTCTGCCGAACTTGCGGTAGTCGTAGTCGACCGCGTCGAACAGCGTGACCGCCCAGGGGTCGCGGATCACCCCGTCGGACCGCTTGGCCTCACTGGCGCGGTTGTGCAACGTCCACAGCGTGGTCGCGGAGACGCCGTCGAGCACATTGCCGTCTATTCGAGTTGCAGCACCGGTCACACGTCGATGGTAGAGACGTAGGCTCGGGACATGGGACGCCACGTGTTCGACGACAAGCTGCTCGCGCTGATCGGCGGGAACTCGCTGGGCGTCCTCGCAACGATCAAGCGCGACGGCCGCCCACAGCTGTCGAACGTGTCCTATTACTTCGATCCGCGTGCGCTGACCATCCAGGTGTCGATCACCGAGCCGCGGGCCAAGACCCGCAATCTGCGGCGCGACCCCCGGGCCTCGATCCACGTCAGCTCCGACGACGGCTGGTCGTATGCGGTCGCCGAGGGCGATGCCGTCCTCACCCCGCCCGCGGCCTCCCGAGACGACGACACCGTCGAGGCGCTGATCGCCTTGTACCGCAACATCGCCGGTGAGCATCCCGACTGGGACGACTACCGGCGGGCGATGGTCGATGACCGCCGGGTGGTGATGACGCTGCCGATCTCGCACTTATATGGGATGCCGCCGGGTCGGCGGTAGAGCTAGGCTGCCGTCATGGCCGATGCACCGGAAGACGAGACCAAGCGCAAGTTCCGGGAAGCGCTGGAGCGCAAGAAGGCCCAGGCGGCCGGCGGGTCGGCGCACAAGGACGGCGGCGCCAAGCAGCCGAAGGCGCACGGACCCGTGGAGCATCGTCGGGAATTCCGGCGCAAGAGCGGCTGACCCGCGCAAGAGGTCAGTGTGTGACGGCTTTCTCCGCGCCGATGCCGGTCAGCGAACGCACCTCGAACTCGGCGTTGGTGTCGGGATCGCCGCGGTCCCGCGACGTCAGCGTGCCCACGACGCCGAGCGCGAACGCCAGCGGAATGGACACGATGCCGGGATTGGCCAGAGGGAACCAGGCGAAGTCGACGTCGGTCAGCATCGCGGTCTTGGAGCCGGAAACGGCGGGGGAGAACACGATCAGCACGATCGTCGAAATCAGGCCGCCGTACATGCTCCACAGCGCGCCGCGGGTGTTGAACCGCGGCCAGTACAGCGAATACAGGATCGTGGGCAGGTTCGCCGCGGCGGCCACCGCGAACGCCAATGCGACGAGGAACGCGATGTTCTGCTCGGCGGCCAGCACGCCCAGGCCGATCGCGAAGACGCCGAGCACCACCACCGTGATGCGCGAGACCCGCACCTGCTCGTACTCGGAGACTTGGTGGCTCTTCATCACGCTGGCGTAGATGTCGTGCGCGAACGACGTCGCCGCCGTGATGGTCAGTCCCGCGACCACCGCGAGGATCGTCGCGAACGCGACGGCCGAAATGATGCCCAGCAGGATCACCCCGCCCAGTTCGAACGCCAACAGCGGGGCCGCCGAGTTCTGCCCGCCGGGCGCGGCCAGGATGGTGTCGGGCCCCACGAGCGCCGCGGCGCCGTACCCCAGAGCGAGGGTGAACAGGTAGAACGCGCCGATCAGCGCGATCGCCCAGACCACCGAGCGCCGCGCCTCCTTGGCGGTCGGGACCGTGTAGAACCGCATCAGCACATGGGGTAGACCCGCGGTGCCCAGCACCAACGCCAGGGCCAACGAGATGAAGTTGATCTGCGACGTCAGCGAGGCGCCGTACTGCGCGCCGGGGGCCAGCACGTCGCGCCCGGCGACGGCCTCGTTGGCGGACCCGGAGACCGCCGATTGCGCCGCGCCGAGGATCTCGGAGAAGTTCGCCCCGAACTTGGCGAGCACCCACACCGTCATCAGCGCGGCACCGCCGATCAACAGCACGGCCTTGATGATCTGCACCCAGGTGGTGCCCTTCATGCCGCCGATCAGCACGTAGACGATCATCAGTACCCCGACGGCCGCGATCACCAGGGCTTGGCCGAGGTCGCTGGTGACGTTGAGCAGCAGGGCAACCAGACCGCCGGCACCGGCCATCTGTGCCAGGAGGTAGAACAGGCAGACGGCCAGCGTGGTGGTCGCCGCGGCGAGGCGCACCGGACGCTGCTCGAGCCGAAAGCTCAACACGTCGGCCATCGTGAATTTTCCTGCGTTACGCAGCAATTCGGCGACCAGCAGGAGCGCCACCAGCCAGGCGACCAGGAAACCGATGGAGTACAGGAAGCCGTCGTAGCCGTAGACCGCGATCGCGCCCGCAATACCGAGGAAGCTGGCGGCCGACAGGTAGTCACCGGAGATCGCGATACCGTTCTGCGGGCCGGTGAACGCTCGTCCCGCGGTGAAGAACTCGGCGGCGGTGGCGTTCTTCTTGCTCGCGCGGATCACGATGTACAGCGTCACCGCGACGAACAACGCGAAGATGCCGATGTTGGCGACGGGGTTGCCGACGCCCGAGTCGGCGGCCAGCAGCGTGGTCATACCGCGCCGCCTTCCAGCTTGGTGCGGATCGCTTCGGCCCGCGGATCGAGTTCCCGGTTGGCGAAGCGGACGTAGAGACCGGTGATGACGAACGTGGAGACGAACTGACCCAGGCCGATCAGGATTCCGACATTGATGTCGCCCCACACCTTGATCGCCATGAAGTCGTGCGCGAACGCGCCCAGCAGAACGTAGGCGAAGTACCACACGAGAAACAGCGCGCTCATCGGGAAGACGAAGCGGCGCAGCCTGCTACGGAGTTCCTGGAACTCCGGGCTGGCTTGTGCGGCGCGATACTGTTCGCCGCTGATCGGGGTGTCCGAGGGTGATTGTCGGGTCTCGGGCACCGGCGACTCCTGATCTCGATGTAGTTGTGCGTCACGCTGGGCTGGTTGCCACGCAACTGTAAGCCCAACGTCGGATCTAGACTGGCCGAGTGGCGAAACTGCAGCTCGTTCAAGACCCTGAGGCCGACGTACTGTTGGAATCCAATCCGTTCGCGCTGTTGGTGGGAATGCTTCTCGATCAGCAGTACCCGATGGAGGCGGCGTTCGCCGGGCCGAAGAAGATCGCCGACCGGATCGGCGGCGTGGACGCCCGTGAGATCGCCGACTACGATCCCGACGAGTTTGCCGCGTTGTGTTCGAAAACGCCTGCGGTACATCGCTTTCCGGGTTCGATGGCCAAGCGCATCCAAGCGTTGGCGCAGTTGATCGTCGATCGCTACGACGGTGATGCGGCGGCGTTGTGGACGGCCGGCGACCCGGACGGTGCGGAGGTGCTGCGTCGGCTCAAGGCGCTGCCCGGGTTCGGCGAGCAGAAGGCGAAGATCTTCCTGGCGTTGCTGGGCAAGCAGTACGGAGTGACACCGCAAGGCTGGCGCAAGGCCGCCGGGGAATACGGCAAGGCGGGTTCTTTCCTGTCGGTGGCCGACGTGGTGGACCCCGGGTCGCTGGAGAAAGTGCGGTCGTACAAGAAGCAGGCCAAGGCGGCCGCGAAAGCCGCTAAGGCCTAGATACCGCGGAGTCGTCGCAGTCCAGGCGGGCCAGCGTCTTGATGACCCCGGCGACGACGCGTCCGGTAGTGGTTCCGGTGTCGAGGCCTTCCTTGAGAGTGCGTAGCCGAAGTCCGCGGTCGCACAGTTCGGCGACGGTGCGGGTGACGTCGGCGCCGGTGCGGCCGAGCCGGTCGAGCGCGACGACGACGATGGTGTCGCCCGAGCGTGCATAGCTCAGCATCGCGTGCAGCCCCGCGCCGATACGGTCGGCGGAGTCCGACAGCCGGTCGGTGAAGACGCGCCGCGGGTCGACGCCTGCAGCGTTGAGCGCCGCGAGCTGACCCTCGAGGCCCTGCTCGGCGGTGCTTGCTGTGGCGTAGCCCAGCATGCAGGTCACCTTCCCAAGATCGCACGACACCCGCGGCGCCGAAACCGACACCACCACATCGAGTCTCGTTGCCGGCCGAACTGTTATCGGACGTCAACATGCATCGGGGCGTCAGGTGCTGAGCGGGGCGCCGTCGAAGCGTTCCCTGGTCGCGATCTCGGCGACGGGTCGTCGGGTCAGCTTGGTCAGTTGGCGGACCGGTTTGCCGAGCGGCAGCAGCGCGGCGATCGCGTAGTTGTCGGGAATGCCGAGCAGTTCCCGGACGCGTGGTTCTTCGGCGACCGCGGCCGTGGTGAGCACCCCACCGTAGCCCTCGTTTCGGGCGGCCAGCAGGATGTTCCAGACGAACGGATAGACCGAGGCGCCCGCGATCAGGCCGACCCGGTCGAGGTGCTGATCGAACGCCGCCACGACACCGAGGTCGACGCAGACCACCAGCACCGCCTCGGCCGTTCGCAGCGGCGACTGGTTCGGCACGTTCACCGCTTCGATGGTCTGCGCGTCAACCTCGCACGGGTGCAGCGGATTCCACGGACTCTCACCGTTGCGCAGTTGCGCGATGTAGCGCTTGGTGCCGGGTATCGCGCATTCGATCAACGCCTCGCGGGTCTGCCGATCGCGGACCACGACGACCCGGTTGCCCTGACGGTTGCCGCCGCTGGGCGCGAAGCGGGCGTTGTCGAGGATGCGCTCGAGGACGTCGTCGGGTAACGGGTCGCCGGTGTATTCGCGCACCGCCGCCGTCGTGCGCATGACGCTGTAGAGGTCCATGGCTATATCTTGAGCCAGTCGATGGCGACCTGTGCGAAGGTGAGGATATGAAGACGCACCTGAACTGCCCCTGTGGCGAAGCGATCGTCGGTAAGGACGAGGAGGACCTGGTCGAGAAGGCTCAGGCGCACCTCTCCGAGGCACATCCCGGTCGCGAGTACGACCGGGACGCAATCCTCTTCATGGCCTACTGATTTCCGCTTCACAACCCCGCGCGAGCGACCGCGTTTGTACATTGCGCGGCGGCGTGTCGCCGTGCAAACACGGCCGCTCGCGGAGGTGAAGTGTGCGCTACGGAACGACCGTCGAGCCGATGGTCGGCATGAACTGACACTGCTTTTCGGTGGTCGTGACCTGTCCGAAGATCGTCGAGATGATGCTGCCCGTTCCGGTGTCGGCGATCGCGGTCAAGGTGGTCGGCCCCTGCGGGTTGATATCCGACCGCGGCTTGAGCGTGGCGCTGCCTGACTTGCCGGTGGTCAGGTTGACCCAGGTGACGTTGAGCGGCAGCTTCTGTTCGGCCGCGGGGCCCGGCGTGCCGACCGCGGTGAACACATAGGCGGTCTGGCCCGGTCCGGGTCCCGGTGTCGGGATCTTCGCCGGCCCGGCCACCGAGATCGCGGTGGCGAGCACATTTCCGCCGTCTGCGAGACAGCCGTTGCTGATCGACGGGTACATGAAGTCCTGCGTCGGTGGCGCGTCCGGTCCGAACGCCGGACCGGGGGCAGCCTCGGGTGCGGGCGCGGCTTGCGGTGCAGGGGCCGGAGCGGCCAGGGGCGCGGGCGCCGGTGCGGGTGCCGGCGCTGGGGCAGGGGCGGGTGCCGGCGCGGGCGCAGGGGCCGGTGCCGGCGGGACGACCGCTTCCGGTGCCGGGGCCGGCAGCGCCTCCGGCGCCGGTCCCACGGCATGCCTCGGGTCGACGCCCGCAGGCAGGTGCGCCTGTGCGCCCGGCACGGCGCCGGGTGCCGGATTGTGGGCGACGAACTGGTTGACCGCCGTCGCGACATTGCGCGAGTCGGCAGGTGCGACGGCGTCACCGGCGAACACCGCGGCCGCAGCCATCAGCGTCGACGCCGCATTGGTCGGATCGGCGGCGGCCTGCTGGATCGCCGGGCTGATGCCCTGCACCGCCGTCAGGCCCGGCGCTTGCAGGCTGTCGATCGGCGGCGG
The DNA here is from genome assembly GCF_001500065.1 of Mycobacterium sp. IS-3022. Taxonomy (GTDB): domain Bacteria; phylum Actinomycetota; class Actinomycetes; order Mycobacteriales; family Mycobacteriaceae; genus Mycobacterium. The sequence continues at coordinate 8,873 of NZ_LQIN01000025.1, read as the reverse complement.
GGGCGGAGGTTCTGCGCCGGCCACACCGGTCACGCCGCTGATGAGCAGCGTGGCCGATGAGCCGATCGCGATGGCGACGGTGGCGAACATCCTTCGAGCTGACATGGCTCCCTCGGTTCGGGTTGTGGTGGTCGTGTCGGCCAGTTGGTAGTCCGGCGTCGCCGCGGTGATCACGGAAGGGCGGACAGCGGCATCAGCAGCGGCGCCATACCTGCGCTGGGTGCCGCCGGCGCCGCGGGTGCGACGGCCGCGGGTGCGACGGCGGCCGGGGCGCTCGGTGTGGCGGCGGTCGCCGCGGCAGGCAGCAGGCCCGACAACGGCGAGTTCTGCGGCATCAGCGAAGCCAGGCCGGTCGGCAGGTTCGACAACAGATTGCCCGCCGGATTGGCCGGCGCCGTCGTCGCGGGCGCAGCGGGTGCCGGCGTGCCGGGCAACGCCGCCGGTGGCTGCGGCAGGGTGACCGAAGCCGTCGCCGACGGAGGTGTCGCGGCCGGGGCGGCCGGCGCCTGGGCACTGCCGAGCAGCGACGTGACACCCTGCATCAGCTGCGATGCGGCGGCCGGGTTCGACGCCAACTGCTGGATGAGGGGCAGGCCGGGCACACTCGGCGCGGGGGCCGGGGCGGCAGGCTGTGCGGTCGCAGTGGCGCTCAGCGCCAGCGCGGCCGAGACCGCTCCCGCGGCGGCGATCATCGTGGTGGCGAACAGTTTTCCGGTGCTGTGCATGGTTCTCCCAATCAGTTGTTTCGGCACGCCTGCGGCCGAAGCTACGGAGTTACTGGTGTTACTCAAGTGACACGTGTGGCGGTGACGCAACCGTTACTCAAGCGAAGGGTTTCGGTGACCGGCCGATAGAGTCGGGCGGATAGACACCTCGACGAGCGCCGATCCGTCACCGCCGCGCACGCCCGCCCGACTGGCCGTTGCGGCGCCGGTGCTGCTGGTGGTCAGCATCGCCGCGCGACTGGCGTGGACCTACCTGGTGCCCAACGGCGCGAACTTCGTCGACCTGCATGTCTACGTCGGCGGTGCCGGCGCGCTGGACCACCCCGGCGCGCTCTATGACTACGTCTACGCCGACCAGACGCCGGACTTTCCGCTGCCGTTCACCTATCCGCCGTTCGCGGCGGTGGTGTTCTATCCGCTGCACCTGCTGCCGTTCGAATTCGTAGCGTTTCTATGGCAACTCGGCATCATCGCCGCGCTGTACGGCGTCGTGCGGATCAGTCAGCGACTGCTGGGCGCCGGCGATCGGCGCCTCGCGATGCTGTGGACGGCGGTCGGCATCTGGATCGAGCCGATGCGCAGCACGTTCGACTACGGCCAGATCAACGTGCTGCTGGCGCTGGCAGTCCTCGGTGCGGTGTACAGCACGCGCTGGTGGCTGTCTGGATTGTTGATCGGGCTGGCGGCCGGTGTGAAGCTGACGCCGGCGATCTCCGGGTTGTATTTCGTCGGGGCGCGGAGATGGGGTGCGGCGGCTTTCTCGGCGGTCGTTTTCTTTGCCACGGTGGGTGTTTCGGTGCTGGTGGTCGGTGACGAGACCCGGTACTACTTCACACAACTGCTCGGCGACGCCGACCGCGTCGGCCCCGTCGGCACGTCGTTCAACCAGTCGTGGCGGGGCGGGGTGTCGCGGATCATCGGGCACGACGCCGGCTACGGGCCCGCCGTGCTGGTCGGTATCGCGGTGACCGCGGTGTTGGCGGTGTTGGCGTGGCGGGCGATCGGCGGTGCGTCGGATCGGCTGGGGGCGATCGTGATCGTGCAGTTGTTCGGCCTGTTGCTGTCACCGATCTCGTGGACGCATCACTGGGTGTGGCTCATTCCGCTGATGATGTGGTTGTTGCACGGACCGCTGCGCCGCCGGTTGGGCGCGCGTGTGTTGGGCTGGGGCTGGCTCGTGCTGACGCTCGTCGGGGTGCCGTGGCTGCTGAGTTTCGCGCAGCCGACCATCTGGGTGATCGCCAGACCGTGGTATCTGGCGTGGGCGGGGCTGATCTATATCGTCGCCACGCTGGCGACGTTGGGCTGGATCGCTTCTACTGGTCGACGATCGCGTTGATGTCGCGGGCCATCTCGACGTCCTTGTCCGTGATACCGCCGGCAGAATGCGTGACCAACGCGAAAGTCACTGTCCGCCAACGGATGTCGATATCAGGATGGTGGTCTTTGGCCTCCGCGTGCTCGCCCACCCGGCGCACCGCGTCGATGCCGTCGAGGAATGCGGGAAACTTGATCGAGCGCCGCAGGGTGCCCTCGGCGCGCTCCCAGCCGGGCAGGTCGGGCAGTGCGGCGTCCACTTGTTCGTCGGTCAACACAGCCATGGTTTCGACCGTATACCGTCGGCCGCAGTGTTGAACCCCGAGCCGAACCAGATCGTCGTCGCCGGTGCCCTGATTTCGGGCCCGCAGCTGCTCGTCGCCCAGCGCGACCGGCCGCCCGAGTTGGCCGGCCTGTGGGAGCTGCCCGGCGGCAAGGTGGCGGCCGGTGAGACGGACGAAGCCGCGCTGGCCCGCGAACTGCACGAGGAGCTCGGTGTCGTCGTGCAGGTCGGCGCGCGACTCGGCAGAGACGTCGTGCTCAACCCGACCACCGTCCTGCGCGCGTACCTCGTCACCCAGGCCGCCGGGACCCTGCACCCCAACGACCATCGCGCCCTGCGCTGGATCGGCGTCGGTGAACTCGACGACCTTGCCTGGGTGCCCGCCGACCGGACGTGGCTGGACGAGCTCAGGCTGGCGCTCGCGCACTAACTCATGCATCGAGACTGCGCACAGATCGCGTTTCGCGCCGCGGAATTCGCGATCTGTACGCAGTCTCGGCGTCTTCAAGCTCGCCGGGCCCGCTTGTAAACCTTCGCCAGATGCTTGCCCCGGATGCCGTTTCGTTCGGCCTTGCGCACCTGGTGAACGACGACCGGACAGCGCTTGCACCGCGGCTTGCTCCGACAGCACTTCTTCTTCGGCTCGAGGTCGGCGAGCTTGCTGGGCTTCAAGTGACGGGTATCTCTCGTTTTCGTGATTGGCCGACCGCACTGGGATGATTCGGAAGTGAATTCGCAGCCTGACTTCAGAAACGTCGCCATCGTGGCACACGTCGACCACGGGAAGACCACCCTGGTCGACGCCATGCTGCGGCAGTCCGGCGCCCTGACCCACCGTGGTGACGACGCCACCGAGCGCATCATGGACTCCGGTGACCTCGAGCGGGAAAAAGGCATCACGATCCTGGCCAAGAACACCGCGGTGCACCGTCACCACGCCGACGGCAGCGTGACGATCATCAACGTCATCGACACGCCCGGACACGCCGATTTCGGCGGTGAGGTCGAGCGCGGCCTGTCGATGGTCGACGGCGTGCTGCTGTTGGTCGACGCGTCCGAGGGCCCGCTGCCGCAGACCCGGTTCGTGCTGCGCAAAGCCCTGGCCGCCCACCTGCCGGTCATCCTCGTCGTCAACAAGACCGACCGCCCGGACGCGCGGATCGCCGAGGTGGTCTCCGACAGTCACGACCTGCTTCTCGACGTGACCTCCGACCTCGACGAGGACGCGCAGAAGGCGGCCGAGGAGGCGCTCGGGTTGCCGACGCTGTACGCGTCGGGCCGGGCCGGCATCGCCAGCACCACGCAGCCCGCCAACGGCGAGAACCCCGACGGCAGCAACCTCGACCCGCTGTTCGACGTCCTGATGCAGCACATCCCGCCGCCTAGCGGCGATCCGGAGGCACCGCTGCAGGCCCTGGTCACCAACCTCGACGCGTCGGCGTTCCTGGGTCGTCTGGCGCTGGTCCGCATCTACAACGGCAAGCTGCGCAAGGGTCAACAGGTGGCCTGGATGCGCGAGGTGGACGGCGTGCCCGTCGTCACAAACGCGAAGATCACCGAACTTCTGGCCACCGTCGGCGTCGAACGCAACCCCACCGAGGTGGCGACGGCTGGAGATATCGTCGCGGTGGCCGGCCTTCCCGAGATCATGATCGGCGACACCCTCGCCGACCCCGACCATGCGCACGCGTTGCCGCGCATCACGGTCGACGAGCCGGCGATCTCGGTCACGATCGGCACGAACACCTCGCCGCTGGCGGGCAAGGTGTCGGGCCACAAGCTCACCGCGCGGATGGTGCGCAACCGCCTCGACCAGGAACTCGTCGGCAACGTGTCGATCAAGGTCGTCGACATCGGCCGGCCCGACGCATGGGAGGTGCAGGGCCGCGGCGAGCTGGCGCTGGCCGTCCTCGTCGAGCAGATGCGCCGCGAGGGCTTCGAGCTGACCGTCGGCAAGCCTCAGGTGGTCACCCGCACCATCGACGGCAAGCTGCACGAACCGTTCGAGGCGATGACCATCGACTGCCCCGAGGAGTTCGTCGGCGCCATCACCCAGCTGATGGCCGCGCGCAAGGGCCGCATGGAGGATATGGCCAACCACGCCGCGGGGTGGGTGCGGATGGACTTCGTCGTGCCCAGCCGTGGGCTGATCGGTTTCCGCACCGACTTCCTGACGTTGACGCGCGGCACCGGGATCGCCAACGCGGTGTTCGACGGTTACCGGCCGTGGGCCGGCGAGATCCGCGCCCGCCACAGCGGGTCGCTGGTGTCCGACCGCAGCGGCAGCATCACACCGTTCGCGATGATCCAGCTCGCCGACCGCGGCCAGTTCTTCGTCGAACCCGGGCAGGACACCTATGAGGGTCAGGTCGTCGGCATCAATCCGCGCGCCGAGGATCTCGACGTCAACGTCACGCGGGAGAAGAAGCTGACCAACATGCGGTCGTCAACCGCCGATGTCATCGAGACGTTGGCGCGGCCGCTGGAACTGACCCTCGAACAAGCCATGGAGTTCTGCGCCGAGGACGAATGCGTGGAGGTGACCCCCGAGGTCGTCCGCGTCCGCAAGGTCGAACTGAACGCCAGCCTGCGTGCGCGCGCCAAGGCGCGTGCGAAAGCCCGGGGCTGAGTATGACTGTCGCCGGCCGAGCGGCTCCGGCCCTGCCGATACCCTGAACATCGTGTCGGGACCCCTACGCGCCATCGCTGCACTTTCGGCGATGGTGACACTGGCGGCTGCCTGCACCGTCAGCCCGCCGCCCGCGCCGCAGAGCACCGACACCACGGAGACGACGGCGCCTCCTCCGGTGAAGGCGACGCAGATCATCATGGCGATCGACTGGATCGGCCCGGGCTTCAATCCGCACCTGCTGTCCGACCAGTCGCCGGTCAACGCGGCGATCAGCGCGCTTGTGCTGCCCAGTTCGTTCCGGCCGATACCCGATCCGAAGACCCCGACCGGTTCGCGGTGGGAGATGGACCCAACGCTGTTGGAGTCCGCAGCGGTCACGAGCGAGGACCCGTTCACGGTCACCTACAAGATCCGGCCCGAGGCGTCGTGGACCGACAATGCGCCGATCGGCGCCGACGACTACTGGTACCTGTGGCAGCAGATGGTCAGCCAGCCCGGCGTGGTCGACCCCGCGGGCTATGACCTGATCACCGGCGTGCAGTCGGTGGAGGGCGGCAAGACCGCGGTCGTGACGTTCTCGCAGCCGTATCCGGCGTGGCGCGAGCTGTTCAACGACATCCTTCCGGCCCACATCGTCAAGGATGTGCCCGGCGGTTTCGCCGCCGGGCTGGCGCGAACGCTGCCTGTCACCGGCGGGCAGTTCCGGGTGGAGAACATCGACCCGCAGCGCGACGAGATCCTGCTGGCCCGCAACGACCGGTACTGGGGTCCACCCGCCAAGCCCGACCTCGTTCTGCTGCGTCGCGGCGGCGACTCCGCGGCTCTGGCCGACTCGATTCGCAACGGCGACACGCAGGTCGCCCAGGTGCACGGCGGAGCGGCCACATTCGCGCAACTGTCCGCGATCCCCGACGTGCGCACCGCGCGAATCGTCACTCCGCGCGTGATGCAGTTGACCCTGCGGGCCCAGCAGCCCGCGTTGTCGGATTCCCAAGTCCGAAAGGCGATTCTGGGTCTGCTCGACGTCGACCTTCTCGCCTCGGTGGGCGCCGGTGACGACAACACGGTGACCTTGGCGCAGGCGCAGGTGCGCTCGCCGTCGGATCCGGGTTACGTGCCCACGGCGCCGCCGGCCATGGCCAAAGAGGACGCGCTCGGGTTGCTCGCCGACGCCGGTTATGAGCTGGAGCCCGTCGTGACCAGCGCGCCACCCACCCCGGGCGCCCCGCCGCCGGACGGTGACCGCGGGCGGATCGCCAAGGACGGCGTGCCGCTGTCGTTGGTGATCGGGGTGGCAGCCAACGACCCGACCTCGGTTGCCGTCGCCAACACGGCCGCCGACCAACTGCGCAACGTCGGCATCACGGCCTCGGTGTCGGCGCTCGACCCCGTGGTGCTCTACGGCGACGCGCTGACCAACAACCGCGTCGACGCGGTGGTCGGGTGGCGGCATGCGGGCGGAGACCTCGCCACCGCGCTCGCGTCGCGCTACGGCTGCCGGGCGCTGGAGGCGACGCCGGTGGCGACGGTGCAACCCGGGGCGACGGCGCCGAAGACGCCGACCGCCACCGCACCGACCGCGCCGCGGCCCACGCCGACCGCGACGACGCCGAGTCCGGCGCCTGAACCGGGCGAGCTCGTCCAGGCACCGAGCAACATCACCGGCATCTGCGACCGCAGCATCCAGCCGAAGATCGACGCCGCGCTGGACGGCTCGGCGGACATCGCCGACGTGATCACCGCCGTCGAACCGCGACTGTGGAACATGGCGACCGTGCTGCCGATCCTGCAGGACACCACGATCGTGGCGGCCGGGCCCAGCGTCCAGAACGTCAGCCTGTCGGGCGCCGTGCCGGTCGGCATCGTTGGCGACGCGGGCCAATGGGTGAAGACCAAGCCGTAGCACTCGCAGCGCGGTGTCATCGGGCCAGGCAAGCTGGTGCGAATGGAACCCAACACGGTTGACCGCGCCACCGGGCGGCTGTTGTTCGTGCACGCCCACCCCGACGACGAGACGCTGACCACGGGCGCCACGATCGCCCACTACGTCGCCCGCGGTGCGCAGGTGCGCGTCGTCACGTGCACGCTTGGCGAGGAGGGCGAGGTGATCGGCGAGCGGTGGGCAGGTCTGGCCGTCGACGCCGCCGACCAACTCGGCGGATACCGCATCGGCGAGTTGACCGCGGCCCTGGGCGCGTTGGGGATCGGCGAACCGCAGTTCCTCGGTGGCGCCGGACGCTGGCGCGATTCCGGGATGACGGGCACGCCGCTGCGCCACCATCAACGGTTCATCGACGCCGACCCCGGCGAGGCGGTCGGCGCGCTGGTGGCGGTCATCCGTGAGCTGCGCCCCCACGTCGTCGTCACCTATGACCCGCAGGGCGGCTATGGCCACCCCGACCACATCCACAGCCACGAGGTGACGATGGCCGCGGTGGCCGCCGCGGCCGGGTCGCAGTTTCCGGGCGAACCGTGGACCGTGCCGAAGGTCTACTGGGCGGTGACGTCGAAGACCGCGATCGCCGAGGGGCTCGCGGCGATCGACGACGCCCCGCCGGAGTGGACGCGGGTGACGGTCGACGAGGTGCCGTTCGGCTATCCCGACGACGCGATCGATGCCGTGATCGACGTGCCCGCGCAGTTGAGCGCCAAGGTGGCGGCGATGCGCGCCCACGCCACGCAGATCAGCGTCGCCCCCAACGGTCGCTCGTTCGCACTGTCGAACAACATCGCGTTACCGGTCGGCGCGGTGGAGCACTACATCCTGGCGGCGGGCACGCCCGGGGAACGCGACGCCCGCGGCTGGGAAACCGACCTGCTCGCCGGACTGAACCTTCAATAGCAGTGTTGTGGGGAGTAAGCTGCACCGCAGTCAGCGGCGCCACGAAGGGACGGCACATGGATCAGGATCTCGATCCCAACCTGCAGCACTGGCAGGACCGGCTCGACAGCCTTCAGTGGGTGATCGGCTCGCTGACCGGAGTGCTGGACAGCATCCCGACCTGAACTCGTCCACGTCCGCCACCACGGACCGCCGACGCGTGGCCGTGCTGACGCTGCTGGCCGTCGACGGGGCGCTCTGCGCGGTCGCGGCGGCCTTCTTCCTTCCCTTACGCATCGGCTCGGTTCCGTTTCCCATCAGCGCGCTGATCGCCGGCCTCCTCAACGCCGCGTTGGTGTGGGCGGCGCTGCACTGGACCTCTTCGCCGCGGGTCGCCGCGTTGCCGCTGTGGACATGGCTGCTCACGGTGGCCCTGATGACACTGGGCGGGCCGGGAGACGACATCGTGTTCGGCGGGACCGGGGTCATGGAGTACGCGGCGCTGCTACTGATCGTGCTCGGCACCCTCCCGCCGGCCGCGGTGCTATGGCGGCACGTGAACTAGTCGGCGCTGGTGTCCCCGGCGTCGCCCGCGCCGCCCTTGCCGCGCTCGTCGCCCTTGTCGCCCTTGTCGCCCTTTTCTCCGGAGGTCGCGTCCGTGCTGGCGGTGCCATCATTCGTCGACGAAGCCGGCGTCGTCCGGTCAGCGTCGGTGTTGGCCCGGGTGGTGTCCTCGGCCTCGTCCGCCACCTCTTTCGACTCATCTTCGGTTTCCTCATCGGTTGCCTCTTCAGATTTCGGTGCGCCACTACCGCGCACTTCACCTTGGGCGGCAACCGTTCCCGACGTGGACGTCGTCGGCCCGGAGTCGGCAGTCTCGTCGTCTTTCGTGGTTATTGCGCCTTTCACGTCCGTGACCATTTCGTCGTCCGGACCCGTGGTGTTCTCGGATGCGGGAGAGTCGGCCGGGAGTTCGGTGTCGACGTTTTCGGTGACCGGGGTTTGCGCCGACTCGATCGATGCGGCCAAGGAGAACTCGTCTTCGGTGGTCTCGGCAACCAGCGGCGGCCGCGGTGGCAAGGGTGGGATGGGCGG
>NZ_LQIN01000024.1 GCF_001500065.1 Mycobacterium sp. IS-3022 | reverse complement strand
GACGTAGACATCTCCACTAAGCCCGGAGGTCCTCCCTTCTCACAGCCAAACCGTCAACAACGTCCCTGCCGAGTACAACTAGCGGGCGGTGGAAAAGGCCCGCAGCGACTCGACTTGCGCCGCATCCAGCGACGGCCGCACGTTCTTGCGGGCCTGGGCGACGTCCGCCGCGGTGACGTCGGCGGCGTCGATCGAGCGCCGCATCGCGGTCAGCGCGGCCTCGCGCAGCAGTGCCACGCAATCGGCGGCGCTGTAGCCGTCGAGTTCGCCGGCCAGCGCATCGAGGTCGACGGCCTGCTCACCCTCGGAAGCCAGCGGAATCGACTTGCCGGCGGTGCGCAGGATCTCGCGACGGGCTTCGGCGTCGGGCGGTTCGACGAACACCAGCTTCTCCAGCCGGCCCGGGCGCAGCAGCGCGGGGTCGATCAGGTCGGGCCGGTTCGTCGCACCGAGCACCACCACGTCGCGCAGCGGTTCGATGCCGTCGAGTTCGGTGAGCAGTGCCGCCACCACGCGATCGGTGACCCCGGAGTCGAAGCTCTGGCCGCGCCGCGGCGCCAGCGCGTCGATCTCGTCGAGGAACACCAGCGACGGCGCCGAGTCGCGGGCCCGCCGGAACAGCTCGCGCACCGCCTTCTCCGACGAGCCGACCCACTTGTCCATCAGCTCGGCGCCCTTGACCGCGTGCACCGACAGCCGGCCCGAGCTGGCCAGCGCCCGCACCACGAACGTCTTGCCGCAGCCGGGTGGTCCGTAGAGCAGTACGCCGCGCGGGGGAGCGACGCCGAGGCGTTGAAACGTGTCGGGATGCTGCAGCGGCCACAGCACCGCTTCCGTCAGCGCCTGCTTGGTGGCCGCCATGTCGCCGACGTCGTCGAGCGTCACCGAGCCGACCGACACCTCTTCGGTGGCCGACCGCGACAGCGGGCGGATGACGGTCGTAGCGCCCAGCAGGTCGTCCTGGGTCAGGGCCGGTGGCTCGCCGTCGGCGCTGGCTCGCGCGGCAGCTCGCAGCGCCGCCTCACGTACCAGTGCGGACAGGTCGGCGACGACGAATCCCGGTGTGCGCCCGGCGATCTGCTCGAGGTCGAGGTCTTTGGCCGGAACATCGCGCAGCAGCACTTCCAGCAGCTGCTTGCGGATCGCGCCGTCGGGCAGGCTCAGCCCGAGCTCGCGGTCGCACAGGTCGGGGGCGCGTAGCCGCGGGTCGACGTTGTCGGGTTGCTGTGAGGTCGCGACGAATGCCACCCCGGGGGTGGCGACCGCGTTGCGGAGTTCGGTGAGGATCAGCGTGGCCACCGGTTCGGCGGTGGACGGCAGCAGCGCGTCGATGTCGGTGATCAGCAGCACGCCACCGCCGTCGCGGACGGTCGCGACCGCCGACGCCACGCTCGTCAGCCGGTCCTCGGCGCGCAGCGAGCCCACCTCGGGGCCGTCGAGTTCCACCAGCCGACGGTCGGCGCAGACCGCACGCACCATCGCGGCCTTGCCGACACCGGCGGGTCCGGACACCAGTACGCCGAGATTTGCTGTCGCGCCCAGTGTTTCGAGTAGCTCCGGCTGGTCGAGCGCCAGCTTGAGCCATTCGGTGAGCCGCTGCGCCTGCGCTTGTGCGCCTTTGAGGTCGTCGATGCCTAGCGCCGGCGGTGTCTTCTCGGGCGCGGTGACCACGGCCCGTCCGGTGGTGGTGTTCGCAGGCGGCGCGGCAGCCCCGCTCGCCGCGGCGTCGCCCCAGCCGACCGCCGAATTCGGTTGCACGCTCACGGGTCCCGCGGGATCGGTGCCCGTCACCGTCAACAGCTCGGACGTCCAGGTGATGCCGACCGACGACGCCAGCGCCGCGGTCGCGCGCGAGCTCGGGATGTCGGGTCCGAGCTCCCGCGGCAGCAGCGACACGGTGTCACCGACCGTCATCACCTTGCCGAGCAACGCCTGCCGCAGCGTCGCGGGGGAGATCGACTGGCTCGCAAGCCGCGACCCGGACAGCGTCACCGACCGCGCGCCGTAGACGGTGACCGGTGCGACGAGCACGGTGGTGTCCTCGCGCAGTCCGGCGTTGGACAGGGTGACGTCGTCGAGCAGCGCGGTGCCCGCCGGCACCCCGGCGGGTGCCTCGCCGACCACGGCGGACGTGGTGCGGGAACCGGTGAGCGATACGGCGTCCCATTCGCGAATACCAAGCGCGGCAATGGCTTCCGGGTGCAGGCGGACCACCCCTCGGCGCGAGTCCAGCGCCGAGGTGTTCAGCCGCGCGGTCAAGGTGAGCTGGTGCCGGGGAGCCGGGCGGTCGGACTGCAGTTCACTCATGACGAGAACCGGGCTTGCGCAGTCCGAGTCGCATCACCGACCGGCGGTGTGGCTGGGCGCGGCGGATCGCCCGTCGGGCCGCCCGCTGTTGGCGCGGTTTGTCGTCCCATACCTCCGGATGCGCGGCCAGGAAGCGGCGGGTGCGGATGGCGAACGGGATGTGCACGACGTAGGCGCCGATGATGATCAGGATCACGACGTAGCCGTAGAGGATCGCCGCCGCGACACCGATCGCCACGAGCGCCAGCAGCGGCGCGACCATGTTGGGCGGCACCGCGAAGGTGTGGATCTTGCGCATCGGGATCGTGCTGACGACGAGCAGCGAGACGCCCACCATCCAGATGACGACCGCGAGTTCTGAAGTCCACCAGCCCTCGCCGAACTGCATCTTGGCGGCCAGCGGACCGATCGCCCCGATCGCGCCCGCGGGTGCGGGCATGCCGACGAAGTACTTCTTCTCGTATGCGGGCTTGTCGACCTCGAGCATCGCGTTGAAGCGTGCCAGTCGCAGCACGATGCATACCGCATACACGAGCACCACGATCCAGCCGATCCGCGACTGCGACAGCAGTGTGCCGTAAACGATGAAAGCCGGTGCGACACCGAAGTTCACGGCGTCGGCCAGCGAGTCGATCTCCTCGCCCATGCGCGATGTCGCGCCGAGGGCGCGGGCGATGCGCCCGTCGAGCGCGTCGAGGATCGCGGCGACCGCCAGAAAGGCCATCGCCTCGGTCGGCCGGTCGTCCAGCGCCATCTTGACCGCGCTCAGTCCGAGGCAGATCGCGGCGACCGTCATCGCGCTGGGCAGAATCCGCAGGCTGACGACGGAGCGTTTGATGCGGGGCCGGATCACGGCAGTTCGGCCAATACCGTCTCGCCCGCCAGCGCGCGCTGTCCCGTCGTCACCAGGATGTTGGATCCCGCAGGCAGGTATGTGTCCAGCCGTGAGCCGTAGCGGATCAACCCGTAGGTCTGGCCGATCGCCAACTTGTCGCCCACTTTGGCGTTGCAGACAATGCGCCGCGCCACCAGGCCCGCGATCTGCACGGCGATCACCTCGACGCCGTCTGCCGTGCGGATGAGCACGCTGTTGCGTTCATTGTCCTCGCTGGCCGCCTCGAGTTCGGCCGAGCCGAACAATCCGGGCCGGTGCTCGACGGCGACGACCTCGCCGCCGATCGGGGCCCGCTGCACGTGCGCGTCGAAGATCGACAGGAAGATGCTGATCCGCGGCAACGGCGTTGCGGGTAAACCGAGTTCGGCCGGGGGCGCCGCCTCTTCGATGAGGCAGATCAAGCCGTCCGCCGGTGCGACGATCAAGCCGGGCCGTGTCGGGGGCACCCGCGGGGGGTGCCGGAAGAACGCCGCGTTGGCGGCGGCCGACGTCAGCGCGGCACCGCGCAGCCACCGGTTTCGCCGTCCCAGGGCCGCTGCCGCGAGGCTGGCACCGACGAACGGCAGTCCGGCGGGATGCATCGGGGGGATGGTGGTACGGGCCAGCGCCATGAGCCGCGCAGGGCCGGATTTCAGGTCGGGGCGTCTGGCCATCGTGCAGCGATTCTACGGGCCAAGCCGGTCAGGCCAGGTCCCACACCTGGACCTGCGACCCTGCCGGCAGCGCGTCGACGTCCTCGGCGATCTCCAAGAGGCAGTTCGCCGACGCCAGCCAGCGCAGGTGGTGCGAGGCGGGCGGGCCGTAGCTGGTCACCGTTCCGGCGTCGGCGTCCAGCACGCCGCGGCGGAACTGCCGCTTGCCGCGCGGCGAGGTGATGTCCTCGGCCAGCACCGCGGTGCGTCGCGGCCGGTCGGGATTGGGCAGGCCCATCGCTGCGCGCAGCGGCGACCGGATGAAGACCTCGAACGACACCAACGCGCTCACCGGGTTGCCCGGCAGCGTGACGATCGGCGTGTCGTCCACACTTCCGCAACCTTGCGGCATCCCCGGCTGCATGGCGACCTTGACGAACTCCACCGATCCGCCGAGTGCGTCCTTGACGACCTCGTAGGCCCCCGCACTCACGCCGCCGGTCGTGATGATGAGGTCGGCATCTCCGGTATGCCGCGCCAGCGCGTCGCGGAACGAGTCGACGTCGTCACCGGTCATCGCCGAAGCCACCACGTCGGCGCCCGCGTCGCGCAGTGCGGCGGCCAGCATCACCGCGTTCGACTCGTAGATCTGACCGGGCGCCAGCGGGATGCCGGGTGCGACGAGTTCGGTGCCGGTGGACATCACGAGCACCCGCTGCCGCGGGATGACGGTGAGCTCGCCGAGGCCCAGCGCGGCGGCGAGCCCCAGCGCGGCAGGTGTGAGCGCCTGCCCGGCGCGCAGCACCGCCGTACCGGCGGTGACGTCCTCGCCGGCCCGGCGGATGTGTTGGCCCGGTCTCGCGCCGGCGCGGATCTCCACGGTGTCGGTGGCAGCGTTGGTCGCCTCGACAGGCACCACCGCGGTCGCGCCTGCGGGCAACATCGCGCCGGTCATGATGCGGTGTGCCGTACCGGGTTTCAGCGTCAGCACATCGGTACGGCCCGCCGGGATGTCCTCGGCGACGGGCAGTCGGACCGGATGCTCGGGCGTCGCCGCCGCCACGTCCTCGGCCATTACGGCGTATCCGTCCATCGCGGAGTTGTCGAAGCCGGGCAGCGACAACGGTGCGACGACATCGTCGGCCAGCACCAGGCCCAGCGCGTCGGCGATCGGCATGCTGACCGGTGCGCGGCGGGCGATCAACGCGGCGACGACGCGCTGATGCTCTTCGACGGTGCGCATCAGATGGGATACGTGACGCCGGTCAGCTCCTCGGACATTGACCACAACCGGCGCTGGATGTCTTCGTTGTGTGATTGTTCGCTCGAGGCAACGAGTTTCGGGTGTCCCTTGACCTCGCCGATGCCGTCGGGACCGTAGTATTGCCCGCCCTGGACGGCCGGGTCGGTGGCCGCGCGAAGCGTCGGCAGCGCGCCCTTGTCCGCGGGCTGGGTGACGGGTTTCCACATGAAATCCGGAATGAAACCGGGCAGGTATCGCATCAGCTCGGTGTCGGAGAAGCCGGGGTGGGCGGCCGCGGCGATGGTCGGCGCGCCTTTGAGCTTGAGTCGTCGCTGCAGTTCGTAGGTGAACAGCAGGTTGGCCAGCTTCGACTGCCCGTAGGCCTGCACCCGGTTGTACCCGGTTTCGAAGTTGGGGTCCTCGAAGCGGATTCGGGCCATGATCCGGTGCCCGACGCTGCTGACCGTCACGATGCGTGACCCGTCGACGGGCAGCAGATGATCGAGCAGCAGGCCGGTCAACGCGAAGTGGCCGAGGTGGTTTGTGCCGAACTGCATTTCGAAACCGTCTCGGGTGAGCTCGCGGTTCGGCACGTACATCACGCCTGCGTTGTTGATCAGCAGGTCGATGCGCGGGTGCGCGGCGCGCAGCTCATCGGCGGCCCTGCGGACGCTGTCCAGTGAGGACAGGTCGAGTTCCTGCAGTGTGACGACGGCGTTGGGGCTGGCCGCCTTGATGCGGTCCCTGGCCTCGGTCCCCTTGTCGAGGTTGCGCACCGCCAGCACCACCTGCGCGCCCTTGTCGGCCAGTGCAGCTGCGGTGTCGTAGCCCAGGCCGCTGTTCGCGCCGGTGACGATGGCGGTCCGCCCGGACTGATCCGGAATGTCGGCCGCGGTCCACTTGCTGCCCATGACGCTCAACATACCCAGCGACCGACGCCGTCGCGGTTACCTACGCTGGACGCTTGATGACCGATCTCGTGGACCCCGCTAACAAGCCGAGCCGCAAGGCGCCCTTGGTGTGGGCGATCGGCGCGGCGATTCCATGGTCGGTGCTCGCGGCCGGGCAGTTCGTGTGGTTGTTGGTGGACCCGCGCGTGTGGTGGGTGCACGCACTCGCGGCGGCGGCCACGCTGGTGGGCATCGTCGTGTTCGTCGTGGTGGTGCCCCTCTGGCGGTATCGGGTGCACCGGTGGGACGTCGACCCGCGGGCGGTGTACACCCGCACCGGTTGGTTGACCCAGGAACGCCGCATCGCGCCCATCTCGCGGGTGCAGACCGTCGACACCGAACGCGGACCGCTGGATCGGCTGTTCGGGCTCGCGAACGTGACCGTGACGACCGCGTCGTCGGCGGGCGCGGTGCGCATCGTGGCGTTGGACGCCGATGTCGCCGACGGGGTCGTCGCGCGGCTCACCGACATCGCCGCGCTCGGCGGCGAGGACGCCACATGACGACCGCCGTCCCCGTCGAGGGCGACTGGCAGCGGCTCAGTCCGCGGATGCTGCTGGTGCACCCCGTGCACGAGGTGCTACGCCAGATCCCGGTGATCGTCGGGACGCTGGTGCTCGGCACGGCGACGGGCAACCCGCTGTTGGCGTACGCCGCGCTGGCGGTGACCGTGGCGATCGGCTTGGCTCGCTGGTTCACCACCACCTACCGCATCGGCGCCGAGGACGTCGCGCTGCGGACCGGCGTACTGCAGCGCAAGCTGCTTTCGGTGCCGCGCAACAGGATTCGATCCGTGTCCACCGAGGCGCGGCTACTGCACCGGCTGCTGGGGTTGACGGTGGTGCGGGTCGGCACGGGTCAGGAGGCCAGGGGCGACGCCGTGTTCGCGCTCGACGCGGTGCCTGCCGAGCAGGTGGGCCGGCTGCGCGCGGTGCTGCTGGCCGACTCGTTGGCCGCAGATGCCGAGCAGCCGAGCGCGTCGGGCCGCGTACTCGCCCGGTGGACGCCGTCGTGGCTGCGCTACAGCCCGCTCAGCTTCACCGGGCTCGCGATGATCGCCGCGGCGGTCGGTCTGGTGTACCAGATGGGTGCTCAAGGCGCGGTCCGCGACTCGGATGTCGCGCGTTCGGGACTGGCTGCCGCGGAACGGTTCGGGGTGGCGGCCAGCATCGCCGTTGCGGCGCTGGCCATCCTGGCGGCCTCGGTGGTGCTCTCGGTTCTGCAGTCGTTGCTGAGCTACGGAAACCTCGAATTGCGGCGCGACTTCGAGGTGCTGCACCTCAAGCACGGTCTGGTCCGCGTCCGGGAGCACACCTTCGACATGCGCCGGCTGCGCGGGGGCACGCTGCGGGAACCGTTGCTGGTGCGGCTGTTCGGCGGCGCCCGCCTCGACGCGGTGATGACCGGTGTCGGGGGAGAGGGCGAGGCCTCGCTGCTGTTGCCGCCGTGTCCGAAACGCACGGCCGAGGCGGTGTTGACCGACCTGATCGAACGCCGCGACGCGGTGACCGGTCCGCTTAGCGCGCACGGCCCCGTCGCGACGCGCCGGCGATGGACACGCGCGCTCGTGCTGCCCGCGCTCGTGGCGGTAGCGCTGCTCGTCGCGCCCACTCCGGCCTGGGTGTGGGTGCCGTGGGTGGTGCTGGCCGCGGGGTGCGCGCTGTTGGCCGTCGACCGTGCCCGGTCGTTGGGACACCGGGTGGGCGACGGCTGGCTCGTCGCACGCACCGGCAGCCTGCAGCGCCGACGGGACTGCATCGAGGCGTCGGGCATCATCGGCTGGACCGTGCGGCAGACCTGGATGCAGCGCCGGGCCGGGGTGGCGACGTTGGTGGCCGCGACCGCCGCGGGGGTCAAGCGCTATCAGGTGATCGACGTGCCCGCGCGTCTGGCGTGGTCGATCGCCGCCGAGGCGTCGCCCTGGGTGGCCGATACGCGGTGGGCAGGCGCGGGGTCCGAGTTGCGCTGACCGGCGCGCCGTTTACTGTCGGGCCATGGCGATCGGTGGGGTGCTGTTCGACATCGACGGCGTGCTGGTGACGTCGTGGCAGCCGATCGCCGGTGCGGCAGATACCGTGCGGGCGTTGACCGACAACCAGGTTGCCTGCGCGTACCTGACCAACACGACGACCAAGACCCGTGGCCAGATCGCCGAGTTGCTCACCGAGGCGGGGATGCATGTCCGCCCCGACGAGGTGATCACCGCAGCGGTGCTGACGGCGCAGTACGTCCGCGACACCTATCCCGACGCCCGGTGTTTCCTGGTCAACAGCGGGCAGATCGCCGAGGACATGGCCGGCATCGACATCGTGTACTCAGACGAGTTCGACGGGCCCCATGCCCCGGAGGCCCCGGACGTGGTGCTTCTGGGCGGGGCGGGCCCTCAGTACACCCATCTGACGCTGTCGTGGGTCTACGACTGGATGGCCCAGGGTGTTCCGGTGGTCGCGATGCACCGCAGCACCGCATGGACGACGACCGACGGGTTGCGCATCGACACCGGCATGTACCTGATCGGGATGGAGGAGGCGTCCGGGCGCAAAGCCACCGCGGTCGGCAAACCCGCTCCCGAGGGATTCCTCGCTGCGGCAAGCCGACTCGGCGTCGAGCCCGACGAGATGTACATGGTCGGTGATGACCTCAACAACGACGTGCTGGCCGCGCAGGTGGTCGGCATGACCGGAGTTCTGGTTCGCACCGGCAAGTTCCGCCAGGACACGCTCGACCGTTGGGCCGCAGACGAATTCGCGATGCAGCCGAACCACGTGCTCGACTCCGTCGCCGATCTGCCCGAACTGCTCGAGCTCGGCGGATGACGATGTGGCAACGGATGCAGCAGATGCTGCTGCAGCGGGGGATCAACACCTACCTCGAGCTCGCGTTGTGGCTCGCGTTGCTCTACACGGTCATCGGCGTCGGGTATGCGATGTTCCACATCGAGCTGCTCGGGCAGTTGGAGGCGGCGCTGTCGGGCGACTTCACGATCTTCGCCAATATCGCGGCACTGGTCGTCGCGGTGGCGCTCTGGCCGCTGCTGTTGGGCAGCTCGCTGATGTGCGGGGTGGCCGGCTGCGGCGTGTTCTAGCGATGACTTCTCGCGGCGTGGGCAGTCAGTACCGACATGACTGAAGAACGCATACACGCGAGAACAACCGTCAACGCGGGAATCGAGACCGTGTTCGACGTGCTGGCCGACCCCTCGACACATCAGGACATCGACGGCACGGGCTGGGTGCGCGAACCGCTGGACGGCAAGACACTCACCGAGCCCGGCCAGATCTTCCGGATGGCGATGTACCACGACAACCATCCCGAGAAGTACTACGAGATGTCCAACCGCGTCGAAGTCCTCGATCGGCCGCACGCGATCGCGTGGCAACCAGGCCAGGGGCCCAACGACCGGGGGAACTTGATGCCCAGCGCGGAAGTCGAATTCGGCGGCTGGACGTGGCGCTATGACCTCGAGGCAGCAGAGTCGGGAAACACCACGGTCACGTTGACCTATGACTGGTCGAAGGTTCCGGCGTCGCAACGCGAGAACTTCGAGTTCCCGCCGTTCGACCCGTCGCACCTCGACAATTCGCTCAAGAACCTGGCGGAGCTCGCCGAGGCGCGCCGCTAAGCCTGCAGGCTGCGCACCGCCTCGATGCGGGCCCGCAGCTGATCCGTCGTGGCCGCCGCGACCGCTGGCCCGCCGCAGATCCGGCGCAGCTCCTTGTGGATCCAGCCGTGCGGCTTGCCGGTGCGGTGGTGCGCGATGGACACCAGCGTGTTGAGTTCCTTGCGTAGTTCGCGGAGCTGACCGTGGGTGGACATCCGGGGCACTTCGCCCGAAGCGGTCTGGCGGGTCAGCTGCTCTTCCTGCCTGCGGCGCAACAGATCTCGCATCTGATCGGCGTCGAGCAGCCCGGGAATGCCGAGGTAGTCGGCCTCCTCCTCGCTGCCGGCAGGCGTCGCGGTGCCGAACGAGGAGCCGTCGAAGATGACCTGGTCGAGCTCGGCGTCGGCGCCCAGCATCTCGAACCCGTTGTCGAGCTCGCCGGCCTCGTCCTTCTTCTTGTTGGCCTCCTCGAGGGCCGCGTCGTCCCACTCGCCCTGCGACTCGCGGTGCGGCCTGCCGAGCACGTGGTCGCGCTGCGCCTCCATCTCGCTGGCCAGGTCGAGCAGCGCAGGCACCGACGGCAGGAAGATACTCGCGGTCTCGCCGGGACGCCGGGACCGGACGAAGCGGCCGATCGCCTGGGCGAAGAACAGCGGGGTCGACGCGCTGGTCGCGTATACGCCGACGGCCAGCCGCGGCACGTCGACCCCCTCGGAAACCATGCGGACGGCGACCAGCCAGCGGCTGCTGCCGCCCGCATACTCGGCGATGCGCTCCGAGGACCCGGGATCGTCGGAGAGCACGAGCGTCGGCGGTTCCCCGGCCAGCGTGGTGAGCACCTTGGCGTAGGCGCGGGCCGCCTTCTGGTCCGACGCGATCACCATCGCCCCCGCGTCCGGCACGCCACCGTTGCGCAACTGCGTGAGCCGGGTGTCGGCGGCCTGCAGAACCGCGGGAATCCACTCGCCCTCAGGGTTGAGCACGGTGCGCCACGCGCGCGCGGTCTGCTCGGCGTTGAGCGGTTCACCGAGGCGCGCGGCATACTCGTCGCCGGCGCTGGTGCGCCAGCGCGCCTCCCCCGAGTAGGCCAGGAACACCACCGGTCGCACCACGCCGTCGGCCAGCGCATCGGAGTAGCCGTAGATGTGGTCGGCGCGCGAGCGCAGAACCCCTTCACCGTCGGGTTCGTAGGTGACGAACGGGATCGGGCTGTCGTCGCTGCGGAACGGGGTGCCGGTAAGCGACAGTCGGCGGGTGGCGTCGCCGAACGCCTCGCGCATCGCCTCGCCCCAGCTTTTCGCGTCACCGCCGTGGTGGATTTCGTCGAAGATGACGAGTGTGCGGTAGTTCTCGGTGCGCACCCGATGGCGGGTCGGGTGGCTGGCCACCTGGGCGTAGGTGACGACGACGCCGTGGTACTCCGAGGAGGTGTGCGAGGCGCTGTTGGAGAACTTCGGGTCCAGCGAAAGGCCGAGCCTCGTGGCGGCCAGCGCCCACTGGATCTTGAGGTGTTCGGTCGGCACGACGACGGTGATCCGCTCGACGGTGCCGTCGGCCAACAGCTCACCGGCCACGCGCAGGGCAAACGTCGTCTTACCCGCGCCGGGGGTTGCCACGGCAAGGAAATCACGCGGTTTGGCGCCAAGATACCGCACCAATGCCCGACGCTGCCAGCCTCGCAAAGCCTGGGTGTCGGGCGCTGCTTCTGCCCGCACCCAAAGACTCCTCACTGATCGGACAGCAGCCTAGCGCAACGGATTACGGCCGCGCACCTTTCAAAGCGTGTCGTGCGGCGTGTCACTCGACCCAGTGATTGTCGTGTTTGATGAACCACTCGCGGCGCTCGTCGTCGGTGAGCTCGCCAAGCTGGCTGAATCCCTCGAAGTACGCCTCGCGCGGCGCGCCCGGAGCAAACAACATCAGCAGCGACGCGGGCTCGTCTGCCTCGTTGCGGAAGCCGTGGACGCCGCCCGGTGGCACATAGAGGAAGTCGTGCGGGTGCCCGTCGATCCAATCCCTACCGTCGAAGAGCCTGACCGTGCCGGACAACACGAAGAACGCCTCGGAGATGGCTCGGTGGAAGTGCGGTCCGGGGCCGCCGCCGTTGGCCGCGATCTCCACGCGATAGAGCCCGTAATCGCCGTCGGTCGCCTCTTGGTTCGCCAGATAGTGGTACTTCACCAGACCGGATGCGTCGTAGTCGGCGGGTTCGGTGGAGCGCCGCAACCAGGCACTGGCTTCCGGCTCCTCCCCGGTGTAGCGGTCCGGCGGATAAGGCGGCACGTTCCGGGGATCCCACAGCGACATCAGCGTCAGCCTGCCACACCGGCCCGACGGGCGTCGGCGGGCCGCGAGCGGCGGGAACGCGGGCGCCGAACAATCTTGCACTCGCCATGGTCGAGTGCTAGAAATGCAATTGGCACTCGCGACCGGTGAGTGCTAGGTCGGGACGGTGAGGCAACGGGCCGCATCTGCGGAGCACACCCGAGCCGTCCGTCGCGGGCACTGCACCCGACCGCAGACGTGCCATCCCCGATCCGGAGGAACACTTCGCAATGGCCAAGACAATTGCGTATGACGAAGAGGCCCGCCGCGGCCTCGAGCGGGGCCTGAACAGCCTCGCGGACGCGGTAAAGGTGACGTTGGGCCCCAAGGGTCGCAACGTCGTCCTGGAGAAGAAGTGGGGCGCCCCCACGATCACCAACGATGGCGTGTCCATCGCCAAGGAGATCGAGCTGGAGGACCCGTACGAGAAGATCGGCGCTGAGCTGGTCAAAGAGGTCGCCAAGAAGACCGACGACGTCGCCGGCGACGGCACCACGACGGCAACGGTCCTCGCTCAGGCGCTGGTTCGCGAGGGTCTGCGCAACGTCGCGGCCGGCGCCAACCCGCTCGGCCTCAAGCGCGGCATCGAAAAGGCCGTCGAGAAGATCACCGAGACGCTGCTGAAGTCGGCCAAGGAGGTCGAGACCAAGGAGCAGATCGCCGCCACCGCCGCGATCTCCGCCGGTGACACCCAGATCGGCGAGCTGATCGCCGAGGCCATGGACAAGGTCGGCAACGAGGGTGTCATCACCGTCGAGGAGTCCAACACCTTCGGCCTGCAGCTCGAGCTCACCGAGGGCATGCGCTTCGACAAGGGCTACATCTCGGGTTACTTCGTCACCGACGCCGAGCGGCAGGAAGCGGTCCTCGAAGATCCGTACATCCTGCTCGTGTCGTCGAAGGTGTCGACGGTCAAGGATCTGCTGCCGCTGCTGGAGAAGGTCATCCAGTCCGGCAAGCCGCTGCTGATCATCGCCGAGGACGTCGAGGGCGAGGCGCTGTCCACGCTCGTCGTGAACAAGATCCGCGGCACCTTCAAGTCGGTCGCCGTCAAGGCCCCGGGCTTCGGTGACCGCCGCAAGGCGATGCTGCAGGACATGGCCATCCTCACCGGTGGTCAGGTCATCAGCGAAGAGGTCGGCCTCTCGCTCGAGACCGCCGACGTCTCGCTGCTGGGCAAGGCGCGCAAGGTCGTCGTCACCAAGGACGAGACCACGATCGTCGAGGGTGCCGGTGATTCCGACGCCATCGCCGGTCGCGTGGCCCAGATCCGCGCCGAGATCGAGAACAGTGACAGCGACTACGACCGCGAGAAGCTGCAGGAGCGCCTGGCCAAGCTGGCTGGCGGTGTTGCGGTGATCAAGGCCGGCGCTGCCACCGAGGTCGAGCTCAAGGAGCGCAAGCACCGCATCGAGGACGCGGTCCGCAACGCCAAGGCGGCCGTCGAGGAGGGCATCGTCGCCGGTGGCGGCGTGGCCCTGCTGCAGTCCTCGCCGGCGTTGGACGATCTGAAGCTCGAGGGTGACGAGGCCACCGGCGCGAACATCGTTCGGGTGGCGCTCGAGGCTCCGCTGAAGCAGATCGCCCTCAACGGTGGCCTGGAGCCCGGCGTGGTGGCCGAGAAGGTCCGCAACTCGGACAAGGGCGTCGGCCTCAACGCCGCGACCGGTGATTACGAGGACCTGCTCAAGGCCGGCGTTGCCGACCCGGTGAAGGTGACGCGTTCGGCGCTGCAGAACGCGGCGTCCATCGCGGCGCTGTTCCTGACCACCGAGGCGGTCGTCGCCGACAAGCCGGAGAAGGCGGCCGCTGGTCCGGCCGACCCGACCGGTGGCATGGGCGGCATGGACTTCTGAGTCTGTCCCACTGAAAAGCCCCGGCTCGCTTCGCGAGTCGGGGCTTTTTCGTGCCTGACGCAACGTCGCGCTGAGAGCGTCGTCGCGGCTATATATCCACGGCGAGGCTCTCAGACTGACGTTGTGATCGCACGTCGATGCCATCGCCGCCGAATAACAGATTGAATGTCGGCGAACACCACGTCCCAGCGATGCACGACATCCTCATACGTCAGCCGAATCACCAGATAGCCCAACCCGGTCGCAACTCTGTCCCGTGTCCGGTCCACCTGGTACTTGGGCAGGTGGTGCTCGCGGCTGTCGGCTTCGATGACGAGACGATTGCCCACGAGAAAGTCGACACGCCCCACTCCCGGAATCACCACTTGAGTCCGCAAGTGGATTCCGGCGGCCCGCAGCCGCAACCTGATCATCGTCTCTGTTCCCGATTCGCTCTTGGGATCGCACCGCTCGGCAAGGTTGAGGCGTGCGAAACGCGATGCTGCGACAATTGATCTCGCATCTGCCATGTCGATCATCCGCTTGTTCAGCATCGAGTCGAGCACAATGACCAACCCTTCCCCATCGAGACAGTTCGCAGCCGACGCCACCGCGATCTCTATCGGGTCGATCGCACCGATGGTGGGTGGATTCAGACGGTGGGGCTGGCAGGAGCGAACTCCGGGACGGGACCGGCGTGCTCGGGCGGAATAGCGGACGTGCAAGTCGGAATCGGGAACCCAAATGTGCCGGTGGCGTAGCGCCGACACGCAACCAAGGACACCCCCGGCCGAAACGGCTCGAACGACGTGAGGGTTGGCAGCCGGACTGGCGTACCAACCCCGCCGGACCGGCCGCCAACCCTGCGGCAGCTTCTTGATCTGCGAATACGACCATCCTGCTGTGCGCAACTGTGCCACGGACACGACCCCGCCGTTTGCAGCGAGGATGCGTTCGAAATCCGCCACCGCTCAATAGCAGCCCACAACCGCGGCGGTCGAAAGGGCGCTTGTCGCCAACCTGTGGATAACTGCGGTTGTATTGTCCCCGTGACGGAAATTGAACGGGCGATGCCGCCGTTGAACGCCGACGAACGCACGACGCTGGAAGCGTGGCTCGACTTCTACCGCGCAACGCTGGCCATGAAGTGCGAGGGGATGGACGACGTCGAACTGAGCACCGCCAGTGTCGAACCGTCGCCGCTGACCCTGCTCGGACTGGTCCAGCACATGGCCGAGGTGGAACGCAACTGGTTCCGCCGCGTACTGGCCGGTGAAGACGCCCCGCCGATCTACGGCTCGACAGTTCGCGCATCCGGCCACGACGGTGGGTTCGACCTGTCAGAGCAGTCGACTTTCGCTGCGGCGCAAGCAGTTTGGCGCACCGAGATCACGCAGGCCCGCGCGAACTGCGCCACCCGCGACCTGACCGACACCGCTGCTTTCAACGGCGGTGAAGTCAGCCTGCGGTGGATCTACCTGCACATGATCGGCGAGTACGCCCGCCACTGCGGCCAGGCGGACCTCATCCGCGAGCGCATCGACGGCGCCACGGGCGTTTGAGGTCGCGTGTCTCAGTCTCGGTGGTCGACGATGTTGAGGACGTTTCCGTCCGGTGCCCGTACGAAGAAGCGCTGCACCCCCCACGCCTCGGTCGTCAGCGGGTGCACGATCTCGTAGCCGCGCTGCTGCGCGTCTGCGTACGCAGCCCCGACGTCGTCGACGCATACCGACACCACAGGATCCTCCGGGGCGGTCGCATCGCGGGTGACCAATTGGACGTTGGCCCCAGTGTCCGGTGAGGTGTAGCGGGCCACCCAACCCAAGTTGAACTCCTCGGTGCGCAACCCCAGGAAGTCGACGTAAAAGCTGTTGGCGGCCTCGATGTCGGCAACCCGAAGATCAGCTATCACGCGGGTGGTGCGCACGGCGCCCGGTGACTTGTCGTCGAGCGGCACGCAGTCGTGCCGACAATCCGGGCTGGTCGACGCCGACTCCGCGGTGGCCTTGCGGTGCAGCACGGCGCGGGTCGGTTCGATCGTCAGCGTCTCGTTCGACGGTCTCGCTCGACCGTCGACGATCAGCGAGTACCCGCCCGCCTCGCGCGGCGGCCACACGACCGTGACGTCGCCGTGCCGCTCGGTGTTCTCGCGCGTGTGCCTGCCGACCGTGCCGACGTCGAGACGACCGTCGCGGAAGACGGGCTCGACGAAGACGGTGTGCGCGCGGTAGTCGTCGCCGACCGAGATGAGGTAGGCGAACGCGAAGTCGCCCACCACGTCGGCCAATCGGTCGAGATCCACCTTCACACTCATGGGCCGAGAATACGTCCGCACGGCCAAGCGTTAGGTTCATGTATGCCATTGCCGCCTCCCTCGCCGACCACCACCGCCGTCGTCACCGGCGCCTCTTCGGGCATCGGCGCCGACATCGCCCGCGAACTTGCCGCCCGCGGCCACGGCGTCACGCTCGTCGCCCGCCGCGAGGCCCGGCTGCGCGACTTGGCCGCCGAACTCGGCAAGACCGTGCACACCGAGATCGTCGCGTGCGATGTCGCCGACCCCGCGGCTCGCGCCCGCCTGTTCGATGAGATCGAGGCCCGCGGGCTGACGGTCGACATCCTCGTCAACAATGCCGGCATCGGCACGCTCGGTTGGATAGTGAAATCGGATGTGGCCGATGAGATAGCGCAGGTACGCGTCAACGTCGAGGCCGTCATCGACCTGACCACCCGCGCCGTGCAGCAGATGGTGCCACGTGGCCGGGGCGCAATTCTCAACGTCGGATCCACCGCGGGCTTCCACCCGTTCCCCGGGCAGTCCGGCTACGCGGGCACCAAGGCGTTCGTGAAGGCCTACACCGAAGGGGTGCGAGCCGAACTCGCGGGCACCGGCGTGACGGTCGCGATGCTGGCGCCCGGGCCGGTGCGCACTGAATTCCTGCAGTCCGCCGGGATGGACGAGCGCAAGTTCGCCGCGGCGTTCCCCAAGTTCATGTGGATGCCCTCGCGCGACGTCGCGCGCGTCGGGGTCGAGGCGCTCGAGCACGACAAGGGCACGGTGATCGCCGGGCTGCCCAGCCGGCTCAGTACCCGTCTGCTGCAACTGCTTCCGCGGCCGGTGCTGCTCAAGACGCTCGCCGGCCAACACCCAGCGCTACGGCGCGACCGGTCAGCGGTCTGACGGCCAGCGCCGCATCCAACCCTCGACCGGCAGCGCCATGCCGTTGCACAGCGTGCAGATGGTGCGGTACCACCCGACTGCGACCAGCAACTCCATCCGCTGCTCGTCATCGAGGCTGTCGCCCAACGCCTTCCACGTGTCGTCCGACCATGAGCCGGTGTCCTCCAGCTCGTCGACCGCGGCGATCAGCACCCTGTCGAAAGGAGGCCAGCCGGGGTCGGCACCGGTGACGAGCGCATCGCACTCGTCGTTGCTGACACCGGCGATCGGGCCCCAGAACGCAGCTTGGCCACCCCACTCGTACTCGCAGCGCAGCAGCGCGCAGATCCGCAGGATCGCTATCGTGCGCACCCGCGGCGGCAGGCGCGCGTCGACGTAGAGCGACTCGCCCAGCTTCCGCAGCCGCGTAGCGAGATTCGGGTGCCGCTGAAGACAACGGACCAGCAGCAAGGGCTCGTAGGTGCGGTCGCGGTGGCCCCACCCGTTGATGCCGGCGGCGTCCTGCTCACTCCACGGCGGCGGCAGCGGTGCGACCCGCGTCATGCCGCGGGCGCCGGTTGCCGGCCGCGGATCAACCTGCCGGGCCGGGCGGCGGTGGGCACCCCGTTCTCGGCGATGATCTCGCCCGACACGACGGTCGCGACGTAGCCGTCGGCGCTCTGGTCCAGGCGGCGGCCCCCTGCGGGCAGATCATTGGTGATGACGGGCTTGTGCAACCGCAGCGCGTCATGGTCGATCACGTTCAGATCGGCCTTGTAGCCCACCGCGATTCGGCCGCGGTCGGCCAGGCCGGCCACCCGGGCGGGCACCGAGGTCAACTCGCGGACCGCCTCGGCGACACCGAGCCTGCTCTTCGTGCGGTCCCGCGCCCAGTGCGCCAGTAGGAACGTCGGATAGCTTGCGTCGCAGATCATTCCATAGTGGGCACCGCCGTCGCCGAGACCGAGCACGACGTCGTCGCGGCGCATCAGTTCACCGACGGTGTCGAGCGAGTTGTTCTCGAAGTTGGCCATCGCCACCAACAGCATGGCGTGGCCGTCGTCGTCGAGCAGGCGGTCATAGGCCTCCTCCATCGGGGTGACGCCGCGGGCGGCGGCCCGCGCCGCGATCGACGTCGACGGATCGGGCTCGTAGTTCGGGTTCTCCGTCAGCGGGAAGATCCAGTTCCACGCCTGGGCCAGGTACAGCAGCGGATGTCCGCCCTCGGCGGGCTTGTCGGCGAGGATGCGGGCGCGCACCTCCGGCTTGCGCATTTCGGCGATGCGTTCGGCCAGTGGCAGGTCCGCGATCTCCTGGTAGCTGGGGTAGAACACGAACGGATTCCCGGTGAGCTCCAGCCCGATCACCAAACCGATTGGGCGCGGGAACATCTGGGCGGTGATCGCCGAGTCCGGGGTGGCGGCGGAGTTGAACTTCTCGACCATCGTGATCGCGTCCGGCCAGATCGGATCGCCGGAGTTGCCCGTCGCCAGGGTGAACGTCACCGGCAACCCGTGGTCCTGCGCGGCCTCGAACACCGACTGCAGCACTCCTGCGTAACCGCCGGCGGCGATGTCGGGGACGAATTGGATCAGCCCACCACCGCCCTCGGCCACACCTGCCGCGATCGCGTCGATCTCGGCCTGCGCGGCGTCGTAGGTCGGGATGAGCTCACCGCTGGCGGTCTTGTGAAACGAGAACCGCGACGACGCGAAGCCGAGCGCGCCGACCTCGACCGCCTCCTTGGCCAGTGCCTTCATCCAGGCGAGATCCTCGGGCGTGGCGGGTTCGCGGTCGGCGCCGCGACGGCCCATCACGTACACCCGCAGCGGCGAGTGCGGCAGGTACGCGGCCACATCGATATCCCGACGGCGCGAGTCCAGCGCGTCGAGGTATTCGGGGAAGGTCTCCCAGTCCCACGGCAACCCGTCGACCATCACCACGCCGGGGATGTCCTCGACGCCGGCCATCACGTCGACGAGCACCTCGTGATCCTCGGCGCGACACGGGGCGAAGCCGACCCCGCAGTTTCCCATCACCGCCGTCGTGACACCGTGCGCCGACGACGGGTTCAACCGGTCCGACCAGATCGCCTGCCCGTCGTAGTGGGTGTGCAGGTCGACGAAACCGGGGGTGACGAGCAGTCCCGTCGCGTCGATCTCCCGCGCACCGGCGCCCGGCGGAACACTGTCGGCGCCGACCGCCGCTATCACGCCGTCGGCGACCGCGACGTCGCCGACGTACGGTTCCCCGCCGAGGCCGTCGACGATGGTGCCGCCGCGAATGACGAGTTCATATGTCATAGGTCGAATCTACGATGTGGCGATGATCGATCACTTCGGAATCAACTGCGCGGACTGGGACAGATCGAAGGCGTTCTACGACAAGGTCCTGGGGGTGCTCGGCTTCACCCGCCAGATGGATTATCAGGTCGCCATCGGTTACGGCAGGGACGGCAAACCCGACTTCTGGATCGCCGACATGAGCGCCGGTGACGCGGCGGGTCCCAACCGCGAGGTGCACTTCGCGTTCCAGGCCGCCGACACCGACGCGGTGCAGGCCTTCTACGACGCCGCACTGGAGGCCGGCGCCGAGTCGCTGCACGCTCCGAGGTTGTGGCCGGAATACCACCCCGGCTATTTCGGCGCCTTCGTGCGTGATCCCGACGGCAACAACATCGAGGCGGTCTTTCACGGCGCGCGACCGCAGGGCTGACGTATAACGTCGAGGTCATGGCTGACTCAGACGTGGCGGCGGTCCGTGAACTTCTGCGCGACTCGTTCACCCGCCTCATCGAACATGTCGAGAACCTCACCGACGGACTGACCGACGAGACCGCGTTCTTCCGCCCGACGTCGACGGCCAACAGCATCGCGTGGCTGATCTGGCACAGCGCCCGCCAACAGGACGTCCAGATCAGCGACATCGCCGGTACCGAGCAGGTGTGGTTGCGCGACGGGTGGGTCGACCGATTCGGCCTCGACCTGCCCCGCGACGACATGGGTTACGGGCACAGCACCGAGGAAGTAGGCCGGGTGCGCGTGTCGGCGGATCTGCTCGCCGGGTACTCCCACGCCGTACACAAGGCGACGCTGGAATACATCGCGTCGGTGACGGTCGAAGAGTTGAGCCGCATCGTCGACGATCGGTGGAACCCCCCGGTGACCGCAAGCGTGCGCCTGGTGAGCATCGTCGATGACGGGGCGCAGCACCTCGGGCAGGCGGCCTATATCCGGGGGATCACCTGACCCGCTGGCCGCCGACTTGACACATGTCAACCCAGGTGCGATCTGGATCACACGAGATGGTTAGCATGGGGTCATGACTGCGACGTCCGATGTTGACCTGCCCGACACCAGCACCATCCACAATCCCGCGACCGGAGCCGTCGCAGGCACCGTGCGCTGGACCGACCCCGCCGACGTGCCGCGCATCGCGGCCGGCCTGCGGGAGGCGCAACGGCAGTGGGAGGCACGCGGCGCCAAGGGCCGCGCGAAGGTGTTGGCGCGCTACGCGGTGTGGCTCGGTGAGCACCGCGACGAGATCGAGTCGCTGCTGATCAAGGAGACCGGCAAGTCGGCCGTCGACGCGGCGCAGGAAGTGCCGCTGTTGATCATGATCGCCTCGTACTACATCAAGACGATGGAGAAGGCGCTCGCTCCCGAGCGCAGGCCGGCGTCGCTGCCGTTCCTGTCGATCAAGAAGATCGAGGTGCACTACCGGCCCCGCCCGGTCGTGGGCATCATCGCGCCGTGGAACTACCCGGTCGCCAATGCGTTGATGGACGCACTCGGCGCGCTGGCGGCGGGCTGCGCGGTGTTGCTCAAGCCGTCGGAGCGCACGCCGTTGACCGCCGAACTGCTCCTGCGCGGCTGGCTGGACTCGGGTGCACCGGAGGTGCTGGCGTTGGCGCAGGGCGCGCGGGAGGTCTCCGAGGCGGTCATCGACAACTGCGACTTCATTCAGTTCACCGGGTCCAGTGCCACGGGCGCGAAGGTGATGGAGCGCGCCGCCCGCCGCCTCACCCCGGTCAGCCTCGAGCTCGGCGGCAAGGATCCGATGATCGTGCTCGAGGACGCCGACATCGATCTCGCCGCGCATGCCGCGGTGTGGGGCGCGTTCTTCAACGCCGGTCAGACGTGTGTGTCGGTGGAGCGGGTCTACGTCTTGGAGTCGGTCTACGACCGGTTCGTCGCCGCGGTGGTGCGCGACGTCGAGAAGCTGAAAATGGGCGCGGGCGACGGATACGACTTCGGCTCGCTGATCGACGAGTCGCAGGTTGCGGTCACCGCCCGGCACGTCGATGACGCGCTGGCCAAGGGCGCGCGGGCGCTGACCGGCGGCAAGCGTCCCGAGGGCGGCCCGGGTAACTTCTATCCGCCGACGGTGCTGGTCGACGTGGACCACTCGATGCTGTGCATGACCGAGGAGACCTTCGGTCCGACGTTGCCGATCATGAAGGTCGCCAGTGTCGACGAAGCGGTCCGGCTGGCCAACGACAGCCCGTACGGGTTGAGTGCCGCCGTCTTCTCGAAGGACATCGATCGGGCGAAAGACGTTGCGGTGCACCTGGACTGCGGGGCGGTCAACGTCAACGACGTGATCTCGAACCTGATGTGTACGACGGCGCCGATGGGCGGTTGGAAGACGTCGGGGCTGGGAGCCCGGTTCGGCGCGGCCGAGGGACTGCGCAAGTACTGCCGCCAGGAGGCCGTGGTGGCGCCACGCACCAACGTCGGCGCGGGCGGCAACTACTACAACAACTCGCCCAAGGCGCTGAAGCGGATGAACAAGCTGATGACGAAGCTTGCGCTGATCACCCCGAAGCGGGCCGCCAAGTAGCGAACGTCCGGCGCAATCAACGGCGAGAGTACGGTTACTCGCGTTTCGTGTCAGAAACCGTGCTTTCGGTGAAGGAGGACGCGCGTGCGGCTGCTCGCGACCGTGTTGCTCTGGCTCGTCACCACCGTCCTGCTGGCGGTGGCCGTCCCGACGATGTGGGCGCAACGAAATGTGGTCGACGCCAACGGCTATGCGGCGCTCGCCGCCTCGGCGGCCGAGGACCCGCAACTGCAGAAGGCGATGGCCGGCGTCCTCACGACGGAGGTCACCTCGATGCTGTCGGAGAAGGGTTACGACGTCGACAACACCTTCATCAGCGGGGTGGCCTCGGCATACACGGCCAACCCGACATTTCCCGGTCAGTTCGGGTTGGCCAACGCCATCGGACACCGCTGGATGTTCACCGACTCGGCGCAACAGGTCGAGGGCACCGACGAGTGGATCGTCGACCTCGCTCCGATGCTCGCCGACGAGTCGTTTCGCCGGACATTGGGCAACTTCGGCGTCGATACCCCAGAATCGCTGCCCGTTCCGGTGTCGATCTCGGACTCATGGCGACCGGGTCAGCTCAAGCAGGTGTCGACCTGGGGGCCGTGGGTCAGCATCGGCGCGACGATCCTGACCGGGGTGTTCGCGCTGCTGACGGTCGCGGTGGCCCGCGGTCGCGGCAAAGCCATTGCGGCGCTGGGCGTTTCAGCGCTGATCGTAGGCGCTGCGGGCTGGGCCGGGTTGGAGGTGGTGCGCCGTCACATCAACGATGCGCTCAACCGGCTCTCCGGAGACATTCGCGAGGTGGCCGACGTGATGGTCAGGCACGCCGAAGACAGCCTGCATCACTGGCTCAACCTGAGCCTTGCGGCCGGGGGAGTGCTGGTGGTGCTCGGCGTGCTCGTTTCGATGCTGGGCGGACTGCGGCGGCGTGACTAGGGCTCGATGACGTGTGACGGGTCGGGCCGTTTCCCGGGCGGTGCCTGGCTGTAATCGCCCCACGGCCCATCGCGTTGTTCGATCGCGCTTCGAACGCCTTGAGTCGCAGCGGTTTCGATGAAGGACAACGCGTCAGGCGTGTTGCGCATCAGCCCGTCGAGTATCCCGCCGAGCGTCTGGGTCGAGGCCAGGCCCATGTTCTCGTAGGCCTGGTTGACGATGAGTTTCTGCGCCTGCAACTGCGACAGCGGGATTCGCGCGAGCTTGCGCGCGACCTCCTGGACGCGGGCCTCGAGATCCTCGAACGGGACGGATTCGTTGATGAGTTCCACTGCGGCGGCTTCCTTTCCGGTCAACGGCTCACCGGTCAACGAGTGCCACTTCACCTTCGCCAGGCTCAACCGGTAGAGCCACATTCCGGTGAGGTAGGCGCCCCACATGCGGGCGTACGGCGTACCGATGACCGCGTCGTCGCTGGCGATCACGATGTCGGCGCACAGCGCGTAGTCACTGGCCCCGCCGACGCACCAGCCATGAATCTGGGCGATGACGGGTTTGGACGCCCGCCAGATGGCCATGAACTTCTGCGTGGGCCCGGTCTCGCGGGCGCTGACCATCGCGAAATCCTTGCCCGGGTCCCAGCGGCCGTCGGTGTTCATCGCGTCACCCCAGTGGGCGAAGCCGCCGCCGAAGTCGTAGCCGCCGGAGAACGCACGCCCGGCGCCGCGCAGCACGATCACCTTGACCGCCGGATCGCGTTCGGCAAGCCCGATCGCCTTCTCGATCTCGTCGGGCATCGGCGGCACGATGGTGTTGAGGCGGTCGGGACGATTCAAGGTGATGGTGGCGATGGGCGGATCGGCGCTGTAGAGCAGGGTCTCGAACTGCGGCTCGGACTGGGGCGGCGTCATGACTGCAAGTTTGGCAGAGGAAGCGCCGGGTAACCGGGTTCGGTGACGAAAGGACTCACCGGCGCCCGCGCCGCGGCCACTCTGGTCGACCTCGGCGCGTCGTCGATCGCCGCGGGAGTGCTCGCGCGTCGGCGGCCCGTCGTCCGAATACTTGAAGCGGTTCAAGCGGATTCTCGCGCGGTGCGGCGGATGCAGAGCCTGCGGCGCGAATTCGGGCGCGGTCCGGTGGAATTGGCGGTACCCGGCCGGCGCATGGTGGTGATCCTGGACCCCGAGGACGTCAGCCGGGTGCTGGCGCAGGCGCCGACGCCGTTTCATCCGGCCAACACCGAAAAACGCAAGGCGTTGCAGTGGTTTCAGCCGCACGGCGTGCTGATCTCCCGCGGGCCCATCCGTCAGCAGCGGCGCGAATACAACGACGCCGTGCTGGACAGCGGGGCAGACATCCACCGGCTGGCCGACTCGTTCGCGCGGACGATCACCGAGGAGGCGCGGGAACTGGTGGACGCCGCGGCAATGCGGGGCCGTCTGGATTCGGCGCGGTTCATGACGGCGTGGTGGCGCCTGGTGCGTCGCCTGGTGCTCGGTGACCGCGCGCGAGACGACGAGTTGATCACCGATGCGCTGATGCGGTTGCGCAAGGCAGGCAACTGGTCGTTTCTGTCGCTGCCGCACTACCGTGCACGCGCGAAGTTCCTCGAGGGGCTGGACCGCTATGTCGAGGATCCGGAGCCGGGAAGTCTTGCGGGCATCGTCGCGCAGACACCGTCGAGCGGCGCGGTGGATCCGGTGGGGCAGATGCCGCAGTGGCTCTTCGCATTCGACGCGGCCGGAATGGCGTCACTGCGTGCGTTGGCATTGCTGGCGACGCATCCGGCCGAGCGGGCGCTGGCGTCGGACGATGCGGCAGATCCCGAACGTGTATCGCTGCGGCCGTATCTGCGGGCATGCGTGCTCGAGTCGGTGCGGTTATGGCCGACCACGCCGACAATCCTGCGAGACACCACCGAGGACACCCAGTGGGCGGACGGGTCGACCGTGGCGAAGGGCGCGGGGCTGATGATCGTCACGCCCGCATTTCACCGCGACGACGACCTGTTGCCGTTCGCGCATTCCTTCGTACCCCAGATCTGGCTCGACGGGACCGCCCAGAGCTATCCGCAATTGGTTCCGTTTTCGGCCGGCCCGGCGGAGTGCCCAGGCCGTAATTTGGTGTTGCTCGTGACGAGCACGCTGTTGGCACACATGATGAGTGCACTGGACTTCGAGTTGACCTCCGAGCCGAAGCCAAGCCCGGACCGGCCGCTGCCGATGACGTTGAACCAGTTGGCTTTGGAGTTCGACGTTCGACGTGCGACTCGGTCGGTGCCTTCCTCGACGAGGTAGTCGCGACGAATCAGCCTGCCACTCACCGGTTTTCGATATAGGGATTCTCGAACTGTTGACAGCTTCCCCGTCCGGGCGGCCGGATTTGTCGGTGGGTGCTGTCATGATGCGGTTATGGTTTCGTTCGCTCCTTCTGGTGTTGAGGTGGATTTG
>NZ_LQIN01000023.1 GCF_001500065.1 Mycobacterium sp. IS-3022 | reverse complement strand
CCACCACTGCTGCCGCCGCTGCTGGACGACTGTGATGCGGTGTAGGCGCCGATCGACGACGACAACGCCGACTCGAAGCTGTCGAAGCTCGCGCCGCCGGAGCCACCGACGAAGCCCACCCCGCTGGTCGACGACGAGTTGTACCAATCCGGTTGCGGTGCAGGTGTACCCGTGGCCGCCTCGTACTTCTTGGCCCACAGCGCCGCGGCGCCCGCGGCGACCGCGAACGGGACGTAGGCCGAGTACAGATCCTTGCGCGCCCCGAAATCGAACCGCGCCTCAGCCGAGTCCGTGGTCAGCAACCGGTGGAAACCACCTGCGCGCGACCATAGTTCGCGGCCCTTCTCGGTTCGGCGGGTCCCCACGCCCGCAGTCCACGAGCCGAGCGACATCAGGAAGAACGCTGCGAACGGCAGCGCCCACATCGTCGTCGGGAACACCCACCGGAACACCCCGAACAGCATGAACAGGAACGCAATCGCGTTCGCGGTCCGCACCCAGAGCTCCTTCTTGCGCTTGACGAGCAGCTTGTTGTCGAAGGCCCACTTCTCGACGGCTTTGGCCATGTCGGTCTTGGCCTTGGTGAGTTTCTGCCCCGATTTGACCGTCTTCTTGGCTTCGAACTCGGTGCCCGGGCCCATCACTTTCAACGCCGACCCGACGGCCACGCTGACCGGGTCGACGTCAAGCCACGCGCTGCGCTCGGCGATACCCCGGACACGCCAATGCTGGTCGCTCATCTGACGCAGCTCGATCAGCCCGCGCTCGGCGAGGTGGAACAGCGTGGCGGTGAGGCCGTTCTTGGGAACGGCCTCGGTGCGGATGTATTCGTTCTGGACCGGGCCGAGACCGGGCGGCGGCGCGTACTGCAGCGGAAATCCCGGCGACGGTTCCACCGTGGTGCGATACCACAGCAGGCCAGCCACACCGGCTGCCACGGTCAGCGCCGCGACCCGCAGCACTCCGGTCAGCGACTGACCGAGCACCCGGTCCCACTTGTAGGTCCACGGCAGTTCGGCGCGCGACGGGGTGGGTACGTCGACACCCGCGCGCACCGTCACGGGCGTTCGCGGCGCGAGGTACTGGGCGGAGACCTCGACTTTGTTTCCCGTGACCGTCAGGTCCCGGCATGGCGCGCCGACGCCGTAGCCGACCGAGCACTGGGCTTGGGCGACGTTGCCGGGCAGCCGGATCGAGATGTCGGCCCGCTGGATGCGGTTGTTCCAGGCCGGCGCGATCACGTTCCAGAAGAACACCGAATCCGAGGCTGCGGGTTCGCCGGTCGACGAGGCGAATCTTCGGTCCGCGCCGGCGTTTCCGGGATCGAGAACGCCGTCGATGGAGTAGCGGATCTCGAACACGTGCTCGCCGTAACTGAGGTACTCGTCGGGATCGCCGATCTTGGCCACGCGGAACCGCTCCCCGTCCTCCCACAGCATCTGATACGACACCCACTCACCGTCGAGCAGAATCGATTTGATCTCCGGCGTCTGCCGGACGTGAGGGCTGTTGGGATTGGTCACATCCCAGTACCGGAAGATCCCGTGCCTGCCGCCGGGGAAGTCCGCCGTGATGGTTTCCACCGCGTCGAGTCGTCCGTTGCCGTCGACGACGACGTCGACGTTGTAGTCGGTGATGACGACCGGGTCGTCGACGGGGGCCGCGTCCGAGCCGCCGCCGGTGAAGATGACCGGCCACAGCAGCCCGAAGGCGAGCAGCAGCACCGTGATCGACCACGCGAACAAGCGGCGCATGCGGACCTCCTGTCCTGCCCGTTGTCGGGTGTCCGACTCACCCTATGTGCAGCGGGTCGATCTGGATGCGAACCGGCTGTTGATCGTGACGCGCGCTGAGCACCGCAGCCGCCCGTCGCAGGGCAGAAGACAGCGCCAATCCGGTGTCACGGGGCACCCGGACGAGCATCCGGATCACCGTGCCGTCGGCAGGGATGCCGGGCGGCCGGCGCGCACCGACCGGGAGGTCGCCCGGCCCCAGCCGCTCGGCGCCGTCGGGCAGTGGTGCGGTGTCGAGCAGCGCGTGCACTGCCTCGGGCACACCGTCGATCGCGGCCATGTGCACGGCCGGGGGCAGTCCGACGTCGGTGCGGGAGTTCAGCTCAATGTCCGCGTGGCCGACCGGATCCCAGCGGATCAGCGCCTGCACCGTGGGTATGGCGGACTCGGCGACCACCGCGACCACCCCGCCGTCCGCCCGATTGCGCACCCGAGCGCCTGCTGCCATCCAGCGGCGCAGGGCGTCCTCCGCGGCACGCAAGTCCTGGCGACCGAGAAGCGCCCAGCTGTCCAGCAGCAGCGCGGCGCCGTAGCCGCCCGAAACTGCGGGCTCCGCACCGGGTGTGGCGACCACCACCGCCGGATGCGGCGGCACCTCGGCCACCATCGCGTCCCCGCCGGAGGTGATGACCGTCGTCCCGGGGAAGGCCCGGCCGAGCTCCTCGGCGGTGCGACGCGCCCCAACGACGACCGCGCGCACCGCATCCGAGCCGCATCGGACGCAGCGCAACGCGGCATGGGTTCGACCACACCACCGGCACACCGCGCCTGCGGCATCCCGGTCGGGCAGCGACAGCGGGCCGGTGCAGTGCCTGCACCGGGCGATGGTCCGACACCGCGCACATGCCAGCGCCGGCACATATCCGCGGCGTGGCACCTGAACCAGCACCGGCGCGCCGGACTCCAACGCCTTGCGCGCCGCCTGCAGTGCCATCGACGGTAGCCGGGCGGACCGGGCGGCCGGATCGCGTTCCTGTTCGAAACCACTGTCGTCGAGGGCGATCACGCGCGGGGAGGCCGCCCGCACCACCGGCCGGAGCGCGACCAGATCGTGCGCCCAGCCGCTGCGCACGAGCGCCTGCGCCTCCGCGGTCCTGGCGTAGCCGCCGATCAGCGCGGCGCACCGGAGTTGGTGGGCGCGCAGCATCGCGACCTCCCGCGCATGCGGATACGGCGCCCGCGGCTCGGCGAGCGTGTCGTCGCCGTCGTCCCACACCATCACCAGGCCGAGGTCGATGACGGGCGCGAAAACCGCGCTGCGGGTGCCGATGACGAGCCGGGCGTCGCCGCGCAACACCGACAACCAGCGTCGGTAACGTTGCGCGGGGCCGAGTCCCGCCGACAGCGCCACCACGCGCGCCTCGTCGACGAGGCGGACGGCTGCGGCGTGCAGCGCGTCGATGTCACGCTGATCGGGGACGATCACCAACACACCACGACCGGAGTTCACCGTGACCGCCGCCGCTTCGGCCAGCCGGTCCGGCCACGCTTCCCCGGGCAGCGCCTGCCAGACCGCGCGCGCCGCACGACCGTCGGCCAGCGCAGCCAGGAACTGTTCACCGCGGCCATAGGCGGACCACGCGGCGGTGTTGACGGGGCCGGCGGTGACCGTCACCGACTCCGGCGGGTTCTGCTTCTCGACCCGGGCGTGGCGCGGTGGGATCGCCAGCCGCAGCACGTCCGCGCGGGTGCCCGCATAGCGGGCCGCGACGGCGTCGGCCAGCCTGCGGATCTCCGGCGTCAGCACCGGCTCCGCCGACACCACCCGGTCCAACCAGCCCAGCTTGCCGACATGATCTGTGTCGGAACGTCTTTCGAGGATGAAAGCGTCGACCAGCCGGCCGTGGAACCGTACCCGCACCCGGACGCCGGGCTGCGCGTCGTCGGACTGCTCGGCCGACACCAGATAGTCGAATTCGCGGTCGAGATGAGGCACGGTCAGCATGGGCAGCACGCGCGCGATCGGCTCGTGCTCAGCCTGCTGGCGGGGGCTTTTCACCTACGAAGTGGTAGCAGACCGCGCGGACACCACTGTCCGGCCGAAGAAGAACCCCGCCGTGATCAGCAGCAGTGACGTCGCATACACCGACCAGATCGGAATCGCCAGCGCCTCTGCGTCCGTTGGCGCCAGGACGAACTCGCTGATGCCGATCATCGCGTCGGACACCGCGAAGCACACCGCGCCGATGGCGGTCCACGGTGTCGGCAGGCGCGCCAGCAGTGCGGCGCACACCATCGCGCCGAGCACCGCGATGTACAACGTGACCGGTACCGCCATCCCCTGCTCGATCAGCCGCGGCCAGAACCACACCAGCAAGGCCACGCACGCCGCGACGATGATCGCCGCAGCGGCCAGCCGCGGCGCCGACCGGGCGGCCAGCGGCCACAGCGCCGCCAGAAAGCACAGGTGCGCGACGAGAAAGGCGCCCAGCCCCAGCACGAATGACGGCTCCCACCACGGCAGCGCCAACAGGAAGTCGCCCGCCGCCGAGAAGAGCAGGGCGGCCACCAGCCAGCGTCGTTCGCGGCGGACCGGGTGGGTCAGCGCGGCGGCCGCGAGAAGCACCGCCGCGGCCGCCTTGACCGAGGGCTGCAGCGCGAACTGACCGGTGAGTGCAGCGCCCTCGGGGAGCCGCTGCGCGGTCACGCTCAGAAATACGGTGTAGCAGGCGCCGACTACCGCCGCCGCCACCCACAGAAGCCTGGTCCGCGGGTGAACGTACGGTGTCCCCATGTCAGTCTCTGAAGAGAAGCCGGCTGTCGACGCCATCCTGCTGAAGGTACTAGAGAAGGTCCCGTTCCAATTGACAACCGACGGTGGGGCGCAGGCGGCGCGGCAGCGGTTCAACGCGCTGCCTCGCGTCGAAACGAATCCCGAGATTCGGGCCGAGAACCTCGAGGTCGACGGACCCGGCGGTCCGATCCCGGTGCGGGTGTACCGCCCGGCGACCCGAAGCGACACCACGCCGCCCGTCGTGCTGTTCTTCCACGGCGGCGGCTGGTCGGTCGGCGACCTCGACAGCTACGACAGCATCGCCCGTCGGCATGCGGCCTCCGCGGACGCGGTGGTGGTCTCCGTCGACTACCGGCTCGCGCCTGAGCACCCCTACCCCGCCGCCGTCGACGACGTGTGGGCGGTGACGCAGTGGTTGGGCGCACACGCCGACGAGTTGCAGGTCGAGGCGGATCGGCTCGCGGTGGCCGGTGATTCGGCGGGCGGCAATCTCGCCGCGGTGGTTTCTCAGCTGGCGCGCGACGCGGGCGGACCGCCGATCCGCTTTCAGCTGCTGTGGTATCCGGCGACCACATGGGACGTGTCGCTGCCGTCGTTCAAGGAGAACGCCGACGCGCCGATCCTCAACTTCGCTGCGGTGACCGGCTTTTCGCGGTGGTACGTGGCGGACATGGATCTCTCGGACATGCCCGCGACGCTGGCGCCCGCCCGCGCGACGGACCTCACCGGTCTGCCGTCCACCTACATCGCCGTCGCGGGTCACGATCCGCTGCGCGACGACGGTGCCCGCTACGCCGAGCTGCTGGCCGCCGCGGGCGTTCACGTCGAATTGCACAACGCCGAAACGCTGGTCCACGGTTATCTCGGTTATGCGGGTGTGGTGCCCGCCGCGACCGAGGCCACCGAGCGGGGACTGTCGGCGTTGCGTCGCGCGTTGCACGGGTGATGCTGCCGAGTATGGCCTGATGGCTTCATGACGCAGCGCTGGGCCGGTACCGTGGGCGCAACGTCTTCGCGTCGACGGGAGGCCCTATGACAGCGCCAGATCACGACACCGTCATCGTCGGCGCCGGTTTCTCCGGCATCGGTACTGCGATCAAACTCGACAAGGCGGGGATGGGTGACTACCTGGTCGTCGAGGCCGGAGAGGGACCGGGCGGCACGTGGTACTGGAACACCTATCCCGGTATCGCCGTTGATATTCCGTCGTTCTCCTATCAGTTCTCGTTCGAGAAGAGCACGAACTGGACGCGGAGTTACGCGCCCGGCAAGGAGCTGAAGGCCTACGCCGAGCACTGTGTCGACAAGTACGGTCTGCGGCCGAAGATCCGATTCAACACCAAGGTGACCGGCGCGACGTTCGACGACGAGGACAACCTGTGGCGCGTCGAACTCGACACCGGCCAACAGGTCACGTCCCGGTTCCTGGTCAATGCCAGCGGGGTGCTGATCACTCCCAACCTGCCCGATATCGACGGCGTCGATTCGTTCGCCGGCGTCACCATGCACACCGCGCGCTGGGACCACGGGCAAGACCTGACGGGGAAGCGGGTCGCGATCATCGGGACGGGCGCCTCAGCAGTCCAGGTCATCCCGGAGATCGCGCCAATCGTCAAGCAGCTCACCGTTTTCCAGCGCACTCCCATCTGGTGCTTCCCGAAGCCCGACGTACCGCTCTCGCCGATGATGCGGCGGATGATGCGGCTCCCGGGCGGGCACACGGTGCAGCGGCTGCTCAGCCAGGCATACGTCGAGCTGACGTTCACGCTGCCCGCGCAGTACTTCACCCTCAACCCGATGGCCAAGAACATGTCCAAGGTCGGTGAGGCGTATCTGCGCAAGCAGGTCCAGGACCCGCAGGTGCGCGACAAGCTCACGCCGCGCTACGCCGTCGGCTGCAAGCGACCCGGCTTCCACAACACGTATCTGTCGACGTACAACCGCGACAACGTCGAGTTGGTCACCGAACCGATCGACAAGGTCACCGGATCCGGGGTCGCGACCGTCGACGGCGTGACGCGCGACGTGGACGTGCTGATCCTGGCGACCGGGTTCAAGGTGATGGACGTCGACGAGATGCCGACCTATCCACTGACCGGGTCGGGCGGGCTGACGTGGAGCCGGCTCTGGAACGAGCAACGCCTGCAGGCCTATGAGGGCGTCAGCGTGCCGGGGTTTCCGAACTTTTTCTCGGTGTTCGGTCCATACGGCTACGTCGGGAATTCCTACTTCACGCTCATCGAGACGCAGACGCACCACATCGTGCGTTGCCTGACGGCGGCGCGTCGCAAGCACGCGAAGCGCGTCGAGGTGAAGCAGGAGGCCAACGACCGCTATTTCGCCGAGATGATGCGCAAGCGGCATCGGCAGATCTTCTGGCAGGACAGCTGCCAACTCGCCCGCAGCTACTACTTCGACAAGAACGGCGACGTTCCGTTGCGGCCTGCCAGCACGCTGGAGACGTACTGGCGCAGCCGCCGCTTCCCGCTTTCGGACTACGCGTTCACTTCCTGAGCGATTTGTGGAGTGTTAGCGGCGCTCACCGCCGCTGCGGCTCCACAAATCGCCAGAGGAACTCAGACGGCGGCCTTCAGCTCGTCGACCTTGTTGAGCTTCTCCCACGGCAGCTCGACGTCGGTGCGGCCGAAGTGGCCGTACGCGGCGGTCTGCGCGTAGATCGGGCGCAGCAGGTCCAGATCGCGGACGATCGCGCCGGGCCGCAGG
Organism: Mycobacterium sp. IS-3022; assembly: GCF_001500065.1. Classification (GTDB taxonomy): domain Bacteria; phylum Actinomycetota; class Actinomycetes; order Mycobacteriales; family Mycobacteriaceae; genus Mycobacterium. The sequence continues at coordinate 431,350 of NZ_LQIN01000023.1, read as the reverse complement.
TCGAACACCGACGTGATGGCCTTCTCGATGCGGGCCGGGTCGACGGTCTCGCTGCCGAAGGTCTCCACAAACAGTCCGACCGGGGCCGCTTTGCCGATCGCGTAGGCGACCTGCACCTCGACGCGCTCGGCCAGTCCCGCTGCGACCACGTTCTTGGCCACCCAGCGCATCGCGTACGCCGCCGACCGGTCGACCTTGGACGGATCCTTGCCCGAGAACGCACCACCGCCGTGGCGGGCCCAGCCGCCGTAGGTGTCGACGATGATCTTTCGACCCGTCAAGCCGGCGTCACCCATCGGGCCGCCGAGCACGAACTTGCCGGTCGGGTTGACCAGCAGCCGGAAGTCGGAGGTGTCCATCGTGTCGTGGTTCAGGTCGGCCAGCACCGTGTTGACGACCTTCTCGCGGATGTCCGGCGTCAGCGTCGCCTCCAGGTCGATGCCCGCGGCGTGCTGCGTCGAGAGCACCACGGTGTCCAGGCGCACCGGGGTGGTGCCGTCGTACTGCACGGTGACCTGGGTCTTGCCGTCGGGCCGCAGGTATCCGAGCACGCCGTTCTTGCGCACCTCGGTCAGCCGGCGCGACAGTCGGTGTGCGATTGCGATCGGCAGCGGCATCAGCTCCGGGGTGTCCTTGATGGCATAGCCGAACATCAGGCCCTGATCGCCGGCGCCCTGCAGGTCCAAGGGGTCGCCCGCACCTTCCACCCGGGTCTCGTGGGCGGTGTCGACGCCCATCGCGATGTCGGGCGACTGCTTACCGATGCCGATGTTGACGCCGCAGGTCTCGCCGTCGAAGCCCTTCTCCGAGGAGTCGTAGCCGATCGAGAGGATGCGCGCCCGCACGGTGTTGGTGATGTCGGCGAACGCCTCCTTGGCAGCCGTCGTCACCTCGCCGACGACGTGCACCTGCCCGGTGGTGACCAGCGTCTCCACCGCAACGCGCGACTTGGGATCGCCCGCGAGCAACGCGTCGAGCACCGAATCGCTGATGGCGTCGCAGATCTTGTCGGGGTGCCCCTCGGTTACCGACTCGCTGGTGAACAGCCGAGCTTCACTCACGGTGTGATCCTCCAAAACTTAGTTCATCGAATTATATCTGTGCCCTGTTGCACATAAGCGTGTGCGCCGGTTGCGTGCAAGCCTTACACGCAGCCAGATGCCTGATTCGAGCTACCCGCCGCCCTGCAGGAACGCCACGATCGCGTCCACGATACGGCTGGCCATCAGAGTTTTCGAACCGTGTTCCAGCGCGGACTCCGTGCCGTCGGCCGCCAGGAGCCAGCCGTCGTTGTTGTCCACTTCGAACGCCCGATTCTCGCCCACGGCATTGACGACGAGCAAATCGCACCCCTTACGCCGCAACTTCGCTCGGGCGTGGTGGAGTACGTCGCCGTTGGCATCACCGGTCTCCGCAGCGAACCCCACGACCGCGCGCATGTTGGGTAGCTGGCCCTCGGCGCGCGCCCGCACGGCGCCGGCCAGAACGTCCTCGGTGCGGGTCAACTCGATGACCGGGGCCGCCGCGTTCGAGTCGGCGGATTTCTTGATCTTGCTGGTCTGCATCTGCGTCGGCCGGAAATCGGCGACCGCGGCGGCCATCACCAGCACGTGGGCGTCCGGTGCGTGTTTCGACACGGCGTCCTTGAGCTGGGCCGCCGACCCGATGTGGACGACGTCGACGCCTGCCGGGTCGATCAACCCGGTGGTGTTGCCCGCGATCAGCGTGACCTCGGCGCCGCGTTGGGCCATCACCCGTGCCATGGCGTAGCCCTGCTTGCCCGAACTGCGGTTGCCGATGAACCGCACCGGATCGATCGGCTCGCGGGTACCGCCCGCCGAAACCAGCACCTTGACACCGGCCAGGTCGTACGGCAGCGCGTCCGGCCGGGTCAGCAGGAGCTGGGCCAGCGTGGTGATCTCCTCGGCTTCGGGCAATCGGCCGGCACCGCTGTCGGAACCGGTCAACCGGCCGGACGCCGGTTCGAGCACGATGGCGCCGCGGCGGCGCAGCGTGGCGACGTTCTCGACGGTCGCGGGATGAAACCACATCTCGGTGTGCATCGCCGGCGCGAACAGCACCGGACATCGTGCGGTCAGCAGCGTGGCCGTCAGCAGGTCGTCCGCCCGCCCCGCCACCGCGCGCGCCAGCAGGTCCGCGGTGGCGGGTGCGACGACGACGAGGTCGGCTTCCTGGCCGAAGCGGACGTGCGGCACCTCATGGACGTCATCCCAGACGCCGGTGTGCACCGGGTTACCCGAGAGCGCTTCGAAGGTCGCGGCCCCGATGAACCGCAGGGCCGACTCGGTGGGCACGACGCGGACGCTGTGGCCCGCTTCGGTGAGCTGCCTGACCACGGTCGCTGCCTTGTAGGCGGCGATACCACCGGCGACGCCGACGATGATCCGCTTGGGCTCCATGGCGGCGGCTCCCCTATGACTCGCTGTGCTGCTACTCGCCTTCGGTGTGCTCGAGCAGGTCCGCGTGGATCTCGCGCAGCGCGATCGACAGCGGCTTCTCCTGCAGCCCGGGCTCGACCAGCGGGCCGACGTATTCGAGGATGCCGTCGCCGAGCTGGTTGTAGTAGTCGTTGATCTGGCGCGCGCGCTTGGCGGCATAGATCACCAGCGCATACTTGCTCGACGCGCGGTCCAGCAACTCGTCGATGGGCGGATTGGTGATGCCCAGCGGCGTGTCGTAGGCGCCGGCGCCGGACGTGTCGATGTCGTCCACAGCGGCCAGCTGCGCGTCGGCGTGCGGGGTGCTCACGTAAAAAATCTCCTGAAGTTCAGATGCTCTGGGCCGGTCCGCGCCTGTCGTGCGCCTCAACTAAGTCCGGTTCACCAGCAAGGATACCAATTCGGCGCAGGCAGACTCCAATTGGCTGTTCACGACGACCGTGTCGAAGTCGTTCTGGGCGGCCAGCTCGGCCCGCGCGGTCGCCAGGCGGCGTTCCATCGCCTCAGGGGACTCGGTGCCACGTCCGGTCAGCCGACTCTCGAGTTCCTCCCAGGTGGGCGGGGCGAGGAACACGGTGAGCGCTTCGGGCATGGCCTTCTTGACCGCCCGCGCTCCGGCGAGGTCCACCTCGATCAGAACGGGCCGCCCGGCCGCAATGGCCTCCCGGATGGGCTGGGCGGGAGTGCCGGAGAGGTGCAGGCCGCCGTGGATCTCCGCCCATTCGAGCAGGGCGCCGTCGGCGATCAATTCACGGAATCGGTCAGCTGTCACAAAGGTGTAGTCGACGCCGTCGACCTCACCGGGGCGAGGGGCCCTGGTGGTCACGGACACGCTGAAGTGCAGGTCGGGAATGCGTTCGCGCAGACAGCGGACGACGGTCGACTTCCCGACGGCTGAGGGGCCGGACAGCACAACTACCCGGCCGGCCCCTCGGCCGGCGCTCAACTTCTGCGCCTAGGACTGGTCGAACTTTTCCAGCAGCGCCTTGCGCTGACGATCGCCGAGGCCACGCAACCGGCGGGTCGGCGCGATCTCGAGTTCGGTCATGATTTCCTGCGCCTTGACCTTGCCCACCTTCGGCAACGCCTCCAGCAGCGCGGAAACCTTCATCTTGCCCAAGACCTCATCGGTCTCGGCGTCCTTGAGCACCTGCTTGAGGTTGGTGCCGCCGCGCTTGAGCCGATCCTTCAACTCGGCTCGGGCTCGACGTGCGGCGGCAGCCTTCTCCAACGCGGCCGCGCGCTGTTCGTCGGTCAACTGGGGAAGGGCCACGGGTTCCTCCGTCTCATCGCCATCGATTGTTACTGCCTCGGCTGATAGGAAAAATCCACAACAGCCAGCGACGACGACCGTACCCACGCGGGCTGACGAAAGCGAACGCCACCCCCTGGTTACGGCGTCAAAAGCCCAGCGTGTAGGGCAGTCGCACGCACGAGACGTGAAGCGCGTTACAACACCCCGAGCGCCGAGATCCGGCGTCGGGCCGCCGGAATCTCCTGCATTTCAAGGCAATTCGCGTCCCGGAACCGGCGATTCCGTCCACTCGGCGCGTGACCTGCGCCACACCGGCGGACCGTCGGAGGGTCAAAAAAGAAAATTCTCGCTGGTCATGCGGTTTGGGCGTGTCGCGAAGAGGCGATTCAGCAGCGCGCTGTGACCGGTGTTGCAGATGTTACCGAAGTTGCTTATGTGATGGTCGCGGCCGTGCGACGGCTCAGGCGAGGTAGGCGACCGCGTCGCGCATCGCCTCCGCGGCGGACCGCAGTGCGACAACGCCCGGGCCGGCGCGGAGCACCTCTCGGGAGACGGCGGGAAGCAACTGGCCGGGCTGGGCTCCGCCGAGGCCGCCGAGCGCCTCCGGGCGTCCGCCCTGCGCTCCGACACCGGGGGCGAGAACAGGGCCGCCGAGCGCGCTGACGTCGGGCGGGTCGGCCAGGGTGGCCCCGACGACGACGCCTATCGGGCCCGGTTGCTGGGACACCGCCCGGTTGACCTCCGCGGCGGCGTCCACGATCGACTGCGCGACGGTCCGGCCGCCGGCGTCGGCGCGTTGTACGGCCGCGCCTTCGGGGTTCGAGGTGGCCGCGAGCACGAACAGCCCGCGGTCGTTGGCCAACGCGGTGTCGATCAACGGCTGCAGGCTTCCGAAGCCCAGGTACGGCGATGCGGTCACGGCGTCGGCCGCCAACGGCGAATCGCCGGCCCATGCGGCGGCGTAGGCGGCCATCGTGGACCCGATGTCGCCTCGTTTGGCGTCGGCGAGCACCAGCACTCCGGCGTCGCGGAGCGCGGCGATGGTGTGTTCGAGCACCGCGAAGCCGGCGGCGCCGTACGACTCGAAAAACGCGACCTGCGGTTTGACGATCGCGAAGCCGGCGAAAGCCGCCACGCAGACGTCGCAGAACCGGCGCAAACCCTCGGCATCCGCGGACAAGCCCCACGCCTGCATCAACTCCGGATGCGGGTCGATTCCCAGGCACAGCGGGCCACGGCGGGCGACCGCGTCGGCCAACCGCGGCCCGAAACCGGTCACTGGCCCAGGACGCTGTGCAGTTCCTGTAGCGACATCACGCCGATGTCGCCGCGGATACCTGCCTCGATGCCCTGCACCGCCGCGGAGGCGCCCTGCACGGTCGTCACGCACGGAATGCTGTTGGAAACCGCCGCGGACCGGATCTCGTATCCGTCGACGCGGGGACCGGAGTTGCCGTACGGGGTGTTGATCACCATGTCCACCTCCCCGCTCTTGATGAGGTCGACGGCCGACGCCGCCGGCCTGCCCTCGCTCGGCTCCTGGAAGTGCTTGCGCACCTCTTCACACGGAATCCCGTTGCGCCGCAGCATCTCTGCGGTGCCCTCAGTGGCCAGTACACGGAAGCCGAGGTCGGCGAGCCGCTTGACGGGGAAGACCAGCGAACGTTTGTCGCGGTTGGCCACCGACACGAAAACCGTGCCCTGCGCGGGCAGCGATCCGTAGGCGGCGGTCTGGCTCTTGGCGAACGCGCTACCGAAGTCGTGGTCGATGCCCATCACCTCGCCCGTCGACTTCATCTCCGGTCCCAGCAGCGAGTCGATCTGCGAGCCATCGTGTTTGCGGAACCGGTTGAACGGCAACACCGCCTCCTTGACGGCCACGGGCGCGTTGCGGGCGGTCGTCGCACCGTCGCCGGTCGGGGCCAGCACACCCTCTTCGCGCAGCTGGGCGATGGTCGCCCCCAGCATGATTCGTGCGCACGCCTTGGCCAGGGGCACCGCGGTGGCCTTCGAGACGAACGGCACGGTCCGACTGGCGCGCGGATTGGCCTCCAGCACATAGAGCACGTCGTCCTTGAGCGCATACTGCACATTGAGCAGTCCGACGACGCCGATACCATGGGCGATCGCCTCGGTGGCGCGCCGCACCGCGTCGATGTCGCTGCGCCCCAACGTCACCGGCGGCAGGGCGCACGCCGAGTCGCCGGAGTGGATACCGGCCTCCTCGATGTGTTCCATCACGCCGCCGATGTAGACCTCGGTGCCGTCGCACAGCGCGTCGACGTCGATCTCGATGGCATCCTCGAGAAAGCGGTCGACCAGTACCGGGTGCTCGGGCGACAACTCCGTGGCGCGGGTGATGTAGCCGTCCAGCGTCTCGTCGTCGTAGACGATCTCCATTCCACGGCCGCCCAATACGTATGACGGCCGAACCAGTACGGGATAGCCGATGTCGGCGGCGATGCGTCGCGCCTGGTCGATGCTGGTGGCCATGCCGAACTTCGGCGCCGGGAGTCCCGCGTCGGTCAGCACCTCGCCGAACGCGCCGCGGTCCTCCGCCAGGTCGATCGCCTTGGGGCTGGTGCCGACGATCGGCACTCCGGCCTTCTCCAGCCGGTCGGCCAGTCCGAGCGGCGTCTGGCCACCGAGTTGGACGATGACCCCGACGACGCCGGGTCCGCCTGCGCCAGAGGCTTGTTCGGCGTAATACACCTCGAGGACGTCCTCAAAGGTGAGCGGCTCGAAATACAGCCGGTCCGCGGTGTCGTAGTCGGTGGACACCGTCTCGGGATTGCAGTTGACCATCACGGTCTCGAACCCCGCCTGGCTCAGCGTCGTCGCGGCGTGCACGCAGCTGTAGTCGAATTCGATGCCCTGCCCGATGCGGTTGGGGCCCGAACCGAGGATGAGCACCTTGGGCTTCTCGGTCTGCGGCGCCACCTCGGTTTCGGCGGCCGGATCCAACTCGTAGCTGCTGTAGTGATAGGGCGTCTTGGCCTCGAACTCGGCAGCGCAGGTGTCGACGGTCTTGTACACCGGATGGATGCCGAGGCGCTGGCGCAGCGCCCGCACGCCGACCTCGCCGGCGAGTTCGGGTCGCAGCGCGGCGATCTGGCGGTCCGACAGCCCGTGGTACTTGGCGCGTCGCAGCAGATCGGCGTCCATCACCGGCGCGTCGACGATCTCGGCGCGCAGCGTCACCAGTCCGGCGATCTGCTCGACGAACCAGGGATCGACCCCGGACGCCCGCGCCACTTCTTCGACCGTAGCGCCCTTGCGCAGCACGAGTTCCAGGTCGTAAAGGCGGCCGTCGGACGGTGTTGCGAGCCTGGTCAACAACTCGTCGGCAGTGACGGTGTCTTCATCGGGATCGGGTTTGGTCCAGAATCCGGCGCGGCCGGTCTCCAACGAGCGCATCACCTTGCCCAGCGCTTCGATGAAGTTGCGGCCCAACGACATCGCCTCGCCGACCGACTTCATCGTGGTGGTCAGTGTGCCGTCGGCGCCGGGGAACTTCTCGAACGCGAAGCGGGGCGCCTTGACGACGACGTAGTCCAGCGTCGGCTCGAAACAGGCCGGCGTCTCCTTGGTGATGTCGTTGACGATCTCGTCGAGCGTGTAGCCGATGGCCAGCTTGGCCGCGATCTTGGCGATCGGGAAGCCGGTTGCCTTGGACGCCAACGCGCTCGAGCGCGACACCCGCGGGTTCATCTCGATCACGATCAGGCGCCCGTCGACCGGGTTGACGGCGAACTGGATGTTGCAGCCACCGGTGTCGACGCCGACCTCGCGCAGGATCGCGATGCCCAGGTCGCGCATCGTCTGGTACTCGCGGTCGGTGAGCGTCATCGCCGGTGCCACGGTGACGGAGTCGCCGGTGTGCACACCCATCGGGTCGAAGTTCTCGATCGAGCACACCACGACCACGTTGTCGCGGCCGTCGCGCATCAGCTCGAGTTCGTATTCCTTCCAGCCGAAGATCGATTCTTCGATGAGCACGTTCGCGCTCGGCGAGGCCGCGAGCCCGTCGCCGGCCATCCGATCGACGTCCTCGGCGGAGTACGCCATGCCCGAACCCAGCCCGCCCATGGTGAAGGAGGGGCGCACCACCACCGGCAGGCCGAGGTCCTCGACGGTTTCGCGGACCTCGTCCATCGTGAAACAGACACGGGAGCGCGCCGATTCGCCACCGACCTTGGCGACGATGTCCTTGAACCGCTGCCGATCCTCACCGCGCTGGATGGCCTCGAAGTCCGCGCCGATCAGCTCGACGTCGTAGCGCTCCAGCACACCGTTCTCCGACAGCGCGACCGCGGTGTTCAGCGCGGTCTGGCCGCCCAGCGTCGCCAGCAGACCGTCGATCTTGTTGCCGCGCTCGGCCTGCTGGGCGATGACCCGTTCGACGAACGCCGGTGTGATCGGCTCGACGTAGGTGTGGTCGGCGTATTCCGGGTCGGTCATGATGGTCGCCGGATTGGAGTTGATCAGGCTGACCTGAAGCCCCTCGGCGCGCAGCACACGGCACGCTTGCGTGCCGGAGTAGTCGAACTCGGCGGCCTGGCCGATCACGATGGGCCCCGAGCCGATCACCAGGACATGGTTGAGATCAGTGCGCCGCGGCATCAGCCCTCCCCTCTCCCGCGAGCGACCGTGTCTGCACACGACACGCCGCGACTTTGCGTACAAAAGTGGTCGCTCACCGAGGAGAACCTCACTTCTCCCCTGCCATGAGGTCGACGAACTGGTCGAAGAGGTAGTTCGCGTCGTGCGGGCCGGCCGCCGCCTCGGGGTGGTACTGCACCGAAAATGCCCGTTCGTTCACGAGTTTGATGCCCTCGACCACACCGTCGTTGGCGCAGGTATGGCTGACGACGGCCTCACCGAACGGCGTGTCGAAGCGCTCCCCCGCCTCGCCTTCCAACGCGAACCCGTGGTTCTGTGCGGTGATCGCGACACTGCCGGTCTGGTGATCGATGACCGGCACGTTGATTCCCCGGTGGCCGAACACCATCTTGTACGTCGAGCGCCCGAGCGCGCGCCCGAGTATCTGGTTGCCGAAACAGATGCCGAACAGCGGGATCCCCGCGCCGAGCACTTCCTGGGTGACGGCCACGATGTGGTCCGCGGTCGCGGGGTCGCCTGGCCCGTTGGACAGGAACACCCCGTCGGGTTTCAGGTCGGCGATCTGCTCGTACGTCGCCGACGCCGGCAGCACATGGCTGCGGATGCCGCGCAGCGCGAAATTGCGCGGCGTGTTCGTCTTGATTCCGAGATCGATCGCGGCCACGGTGAGCCGTTGCGGCCCTTCGGGTTCCACCACATACGTGGCGTCGGTGCTGACCTCGCCGGCCAGGTTCGCGCCGAGCATCGCCGGCTGTTGGCGCACCCGGTCCAGCAGTTCGTCCGGATCGGCCAGCGCCGCACCGGAGAACACCCCCGCCTTCATCGACCCCCGACTGCGCAAGTGGCGCACCACCGCCCGGGTGTCGATACCGGCGATCCCGACGATGCCCTGGCGTTCGAGTTCTTCTTCCAACGTGCCGCTGGCCCGCCAGTTCGACGCGCGGGGCGACGGATCGCGCACCGCGTAGCCGGCCACCCAGATCTTGTCGCCGCGACTCTCGGCGTCCTCGTGATTCCAGCCGGTGTTGCCGATCTGTGGTGCGGTCGCGATCACGATCTGCCCGTGGTAGCTCGGGTCGGTGAGCGTCTCCTGGTAACCGGACATTCCGGTGGAGAACACCGCCTCGCCGAGCGTCTGCCCGACCGCGCCGAATGTCGCGCCGGTGAACACCCGGCCGTCTTCCAACACCAGCAGCGCCCTGTCGGTTCCGGTCACGCTGCCTCCTTCTCCACCCAGTTCGAGTACTCCCGACGGTCATTGGCGCGGAATCCGGTGTCGATCTCGGTGCCCGACGGCAACCGCCACCGGATCGCGAGAATGCCCTCGTGCGTCATCGCCTTCCCGGCGAGTCCGCGCTCGGTGCGGATCGCGGTGATCGACGCGTCGGGGATCCAGATCGGCACTGCGCCGCTGCGCTGCAACATGATTCCTTCGGGGTAGCGGGTCAGCACGGCCTTGGCGCGATAGCCCAGATCGCCGACTGCAATACGGTCGTTCCAGTGCGGAGCCAGCGTGCTGCCGACATACAGGCCCTTCGTCGGGGGCACGATCGCGGGGCCGACGGTGTCCGGCAGGGCGGGCAACGTGCCGACGAGCTCGGCCTGGCGTTCGGCGCGGCGGCGCCATCCGCGCATCATCGCCTGGATCAGCACGGCGATGAGAACCACCAGAATCGCCGCCATGATCAGCGACCCGACCAGGGTGCCCGTGTTCATGCCGGGCACTTCCCGTCGCGCGCAGTCACCTTGCCGCGCAGCATCGTCAAGGTCACCGCCGCGGGCAGCTCGAGCGCCTCGAACGGCGTGTTGTCCGAACGACTGGCCAGCGCAGAACCCTCGACCGTCCAGGTCGCATCCGGATCGACGACGGTCAGGTTGGCCGGCTCGCCGATCTCCAGCGGCCTGCCCTGATCGGGCAGACCGACGATCTCGGCGGGCTTCTCGCTCATCACCCGCGCGACGTCCCGCCAGCTCAGCAGCCCCGGCTGCACCATCGTCTCGACCACCACCGACAGGGCGGTCTGCAGTCCGAGCATGCCGGGGCGCGCGACGGAGAACTCGCAGCACTTCTCGTGTTCGGCGTGCGGGGCGTGATCGGTGGCCACACAGTCGATGATCCCGTCTGCCAGCGCTTGCCGCAGCGCCCGGGCGTCGGAGGTTTCGCGCAGCGGCGGATTCACCCGGTAGCGGCCGTCGTAGGTGGCCAGGCGTTCGTCGTCGAGCAGCAGGTGGTGCGGGGTCACCTCCGCGGAGATCGAGATGCCCTGCGCCTTGGCCCATCGCACGATCTCGACGGTGCCCGCCGTGGAGGCGTGGCAGATGTGCACCCGCGCGCCGGCGTCGCGTGCCAGCAGGGCGTCCCGCGCGACGATCGACTCCTCGGCGGCGCGCGGCCACCCGGCCAGGCCGAGCCGGGCCGCGTTGGGGCCTTCGTGGGCGACCGCGCCGACCGTGAGCCGCGGCTCCTCGGCGTGCTGGGCGATCAGCACCCCGAGTCCGGTGGCGTATTCCAGCGCCCGGCGCATGATCAACGGGTCATGCACGCAGATGCCGTCGTCGGAGAACATCCGCACCTGCGCGGCTCCCGCGGACATCAGGCCCATCTCGGTGAGTTGGGTGCCCGCCAGGCCGACGGTGACGGCGCCGACGGGATGCACGTCGACCAGGCCGACCTGCTGTCCGCGCTGCCAGACGTGGTCGGTGACGACCGGGCTGTCGGCGACCGGGTTGGTGTTGGCCATCGCGAACACCGCCGTATATCCGCCCAAAGCCGCTGCGGCCGAGCCTGTTTCGATGTCCTCGGCGTACTCCCGGCCGGGCTCGCGCAGGTGGGTGTGCAGGTCGACGAAGCCCGGGAGCATGATCTGCCCGGTCGCGTCGACGACATCTGCATCGTCGGGGATCGGGAGCTCCGCGCCTACGTCGGCGATCTGCCCGTCGGACACCAGCACGTCGACGCGGTCCCCGTCGCCGTAGAGCCGCACTCCCCTTATCAGCATGCTGCTCATGCGCTGATCGCTTCCTCTTCGGCGCCGACGAGCAAGTGGAACAGCACCGCCATCCGGATGTGCACGCCGTTGGAAACCTGTTGCAGCACCGCCGATTGCGAGGAGTCGGCGACGGAGAACGCGATCTCCATACCGCGGACCATCGGGCCCGGGTGCAGCACCACCGCGCTGGCGGGCAGCAACGCCTGCCGCTTCTCGGACAACCCGTAGAGCACCGAGTACTCCCTGGCCGACGGGAAGAAGCCGCCGTTCATCCGCTCGGCCTGCACCCGCAGCATCAGTACCGCATCGGCGATCGGCAGTTCGGCGTCGAGGTTGTGCGACACCGTGACCGGCCAGCCGTCAACCCCGATCGGCAGCAGCGTGGGCGGCGCGACCAGGACCACTTCGGCGCCGAGGGTGTGCAGCAGCAGCACGTTGGAGCGTGCCACCCGGCTGTGCAGGACATCGCCGACGATCACCACCCGCTTGCCGTCAATGTCGCCGAGTCGCTGGCGGATGGTGAGCGCGTCGAGCAGCGCCTGGGTGGGGTGCTCGTGGGTGCCGTCGCCGGCGTTGATGACCGCCGGGCCGTGCCCGTCGTCAGTGGCCGTCCACTCGGCGAGTTGCTGCGGCGCTCCCGAGGCGGGGTGCCGCAGGATCAGTGCGTCGGCGCCGGCGGCGCGCAGGGTCAGCGCGGTGTCTCGCAGCGACTCCCCTTTGGACACCGACGATCCCGACGCGCTGACGTTGATCACGTCCGCGCTCATCCACTTGCCCGCGACCTCGAACGAGACCCGGGTGCGGGTGGAGTTCTCGTAGAACATCGTGATGATGGTGCGCCCGCGAAGGGTCGGCAGTTTCTTGACTTCGCGGCCGAGCAGCGCCTGGCTGAAGCGGTCGGCGTTGTCGAGGATCGCCAACGCGTCATCGCGCGACAGATCAGCGGCCGAGAGCAGATGTTTCACCGGATCGGACCTCCGTGAGGCGCGAGAGAGATGCCGTCAGCTCCATCTATTTCAGCGAGCCGGACCTTGACGTTCTCGGTGCGGGACGTGGGCACGTTCTTGCCCACGTAGTCGGCGCGCAGCGGCAGCTCCCGGTGGCCGCGGTCGACCAGCACCGCCAGCTGCACGGCCCTCGGCCTGCCGATGTCGCGCAGCGCATCCAGCGCCGAACGAACCGAGCGGCCGGTGTAGAGCACGTCGTCGACGAGGACCACCAGGGCCTGGTCGATGCCGCCCTCGGGAATCGAGGTCTCCTCCAGCGCGCGGGGTGGCTTGAAGTCGAGATCGTCGCGGTAGAGCGTGTTGTCCAGGGCGCCGTGCGGCACCGCCACCCCGGAGAACTCCTTGATCTTCTCGGCGAGCCGAGTGGCCAGGGTGACGCCCCGGGTCGGAATGCCGAGCAGGATCACGCGGGGTGCATCGGGGCCGTCGAGTGCGGTCTTCTCGATGATCTGATGGGCGATGCGGGAGATGGTCCGACCGACGTCCGCTGCGGACATCAACTCCCGGTCGGTGCCTGAGGACTCTGACTGCGCGCCCAAGCGACTCTGACCTCCTTCTCCGCCTCTCTGGACGGCTCTTTAAAGGACGTCGAAACTGCGGCGAGCTTAGCACCCGGTGCGCGGGAGTCTGAACGACGCCACGGCCGCGCTGAATCCGCCCGCCACCTCAGTAGGCTTGGCCGCGATGAAACTCGACGGCAACCAAGCGTCCATCCGCGAGGCGATCGACGCCGGGCTCCTCGCCGGCGCCGTGACCCTGGTGTGGCACGCAGGTGAGATACGTCAGGTCAACGAGTTGGGCCATCGCGACGTCGACGCCGGGCTGCCGATGCAGCGCGACACCATCTTCCGCATCGCCTCGATGACCAAACCGGTCACCGTCGCGGCCGCGATGAGCCTCGTCGACGAGGGCAGGCTCGCGCTCACCGATCCCGTCGCGCGGTGGCTGCCCGAACTCGGCGACATGCGGGTGCTGCTCGACCCGCGGGGTGAGCTCGACAAGACGATGCCGGCCCGCCGGCCCATCACGATCGACGATCTCATGACGCACCGCAGCGGCCTGGCATATCCGTTCTCGGTGCTCGGCCCGCTGAGCCGGGCGTACGGCAGGTTGTCGTTTCGCCAGGATCAGGACCGCTGGCTGGCCGAGCTGGCACAGCTTCCGCTGGTGCACCAGCCCGGCGAACGGCTCACCTACAGCCACGCCACCGACGTGTTGGGTATCGCGTTGTCGCGGATCGAGGGCAGACCGCTGGGCGACGTGCTGCGCGAGCGGATCTTCGAGCCGCTGCAGATGACGGACACCGGATTTTCGGTGGGCACGCAGGGACGGCGCCGCGCCGCGACGATGTACAGGCTCGACCACGACAACGCGCTTCGGCACGACGTGATGGGCCCCGCACCGATCACCGATCCCGCGTTCTGCGCCGGCGGCGCAGGCCTGTGGTCGACGGTCGACGACTACCTGCGCTTCGCGCGCATGCTGTTGGCCGGCGGCGCGCTGGACGGCGTCCGCGTGCTGTCGGAGGAGTCGGTGCGGTTGATGCGCACCGACCGGCTCACCGACGAGCAGAAGCACCAGAACTTCCTCGGGGCGCCGTTCTGGGTGGGCCGCGGCTTCGGGTTGAACCTGTCGGTGGTCACCGACCCCGCGAAGTCACGCCAGCTGTTCGGGCCGGGCGGGCTGGGCACCTTCAGTTGGCCCGGCGCCTACGGCACCTGGTGGCAGGCCGACCCGTCGGCGGACCTGATCCTGATCTATCTGATTCAGAACCTTCCCGATCGAAACGTCGACGCCGCCGCGATCGCCGGCAACACGTCGCTGGCCAAACTCCAGAGCGCGCAGCCGAAGTTCGTCCGACGGACCTACCAAGCACTCGACATCTAGCCCGCGCCCCCGTCGCCGGCTCCGCGCACCGCCTGCGCGGCGGCCCGGATCTGCGGCGTCACGAGCATCACCTGACCCAGTACGCCGTTGACGAAACCCGGTGAGTCGTCGGTCGACAACTGCTTGGCCAGTTCGACCGCCTCGTCGACGGCGACCGGCTCGGGCACATCGTCGGCGTGCAGCAGCTCCCACACCGCCACCCGCAGTATCGCGCGATCGACGGCAGGCAACCGCTCCAGCGTCCACCCTTGAAGGTGTGCGGCGATCAGATCGTCGATGTGCGCGGAATGCTCGGTGACGCCCCGAGCCACTGTCACGGTGTACGGGTTCAGCGGCGCCACGTCGGACTCGTTCTCCGCCAAGGCATTGCGTGCCTCTGCCACCTCCGCCGAGGTGAGCCCGCGCGCCTCGGCCTCGAAGAGCAGGTCGACGGCGCGTTTGCGGGCCTGATGGCGGCCCCGGTCTCCTCGCCGGTCAGGCATTCACCCGACCCAGATAGCTGCCGTCACGCGAGTCGACCTTGAGCCGGTCGCCGGTGTTGATGAACAGCGGCACCTGGATCTCGGCGCCGGTCTGCACCGTGGCGGGTTTGGTGCCGGCACTGGAACGATCGCCTTGCAGCCCCGGCTCCGTGTGCGTCACTTCGAGTTCGACGGTGACCGGCAACTCGAGGTACAGCGGCGAACCGTCGTGAAAGGCGATCTGCACCGGCATGCTCTCGAGCAGGAAATCGGCGGCGCGGCCGACCAGCGACTCGGGCAGCGGATGCTGCTCGTAGTCCTGGGAGTCCATGAACACGAAGTCGGAGCCGTCGCGGTAGAGATAGGTCGCGTCGCGCCGGTCGACCGTCGCGGTTTCGACCTTCACCCCGGCGTTGTAGGTCTTGTCGACGGTCTTGCCGGAGACCACGTTCTTGAGCTTGGTGCGCACGAAGGCCGGCCCCTTGCCCGGTTTGACGTGCTGGAACTCGATGATCTGCCAGAGTTGGCCGTCGATCACCAGGACGAGCCCATTCTTGAAGTCGGCGGTCGTTGCCACGGTCGGTTGTTCTCCTGTCAGAGGATGGCCAGTTCCTTCGGGAACCGGGTAAGCAAGTCGGAGGTGTCGTCTTGGGAGCCCGCCACTACGAGCGTGTCCTCGATGCGGACACCGCCACGGTCGGGCAGATAGACACCGGGTTCCACGGTCACCGCGGAGCCAGCAAGCAGTGTACCGGCGGCCGCCGCGTTGATCCCCGGCGCTTCGTGGATCTGCAGACCCACCCCGTGCCCGAGCCCATGTCCGAAGTTGTCGGCATAGCCGGCATCGGCGATGACGCGACGCGACGCTGCGTCGACCTCCTTGAGCGACACCCCGGGCGCGAGCGCCTCCCGGCCGGCGCGTTGTGCGGTGGCGACCAGTTCGTAGAGGTCGCGCTGCCACTGCGCGGCCGGTGCGAGCACGAAGGTCCGGGTCATATCCGAGTGGTAGCCGCTGACCAGCGCGCCGAAGTCGATCTTGACGAAGTCACCTGCGCCCAGCACCGCGTCGGTGGGCCGGTGATGCGGGATCGCCGAGTTCGGCCCGGCCGCCACGATCGTCTCGAACGATGCGCCGTCGGCGCCGTGCTCGAGCATCAGCGACTCGAGCTCACGACTGACCTCCTTCTCCGTCCGGCCCACCCGCAGTCCGCCGCCGTCGACGAGATCCCGCAATGCCGCGTCGGCGGCCTCGCACGCCAGCCGCAGCAGCGCGACCTCCCCCGCGTCCTTGACTTCGCGAAGCGCCTCGACCGTGCCGGCGGCGCGCACCAGCTCGGTCTGCTCTCCGGCGGCAGCGGTCAGCGCGGAGAACGCGTCGACGGTCACCACGTGACTCTCGAAGCCGAGCCGACGCACCCCGTCGGCGGCGGCACGCCGCACGAGGTGCGGTCCGCAGGCCCGCTCGATGACGATCTCGGCGTCCGGTGCCTGCTGCGCCGCCTGCGTGCGGTAGCGGCCGTCGGTGGCCAGCACCGGCGTTTCCGCGTCCTTCCCGTCCACCCGGATGAGCAGGGCGGCGTTGGAGCCGGTGAACCCGCACAGATACCGCACGTTGACCAGATCCGAAACCAGCATCGCGTCGACCCCGGCGCTGGCGAGGCGCTCGCGCAACCGGTCTCGGCGCTGTGAAATAGTCACGGTCGATGACGCTACTCGCTAAGGTGAGGCCCCATGAGTAAGTGGTTGCTGCGCGGACTGGTGTTCGCGACCCTGATGGTGATCGTGCGATTGCTGCAGGGAACGCTGATCAACGCGTGGGAAACCAAGGCAGGGCTGATCAGCGTCGTGCTGGTGGTGCTGTTCGCGATCGCCGCGTTTGTCTGGGGGGTGATCGACGGCCGGGCCGACGCCCGCGCCAACCCGGACCCGGACCGCCGCGGCGACCTGGCGATGGTCTGGCTGCTGTCGGGCCTGTTCGCCGGGATCGTCAGCGGCGCGGTGGCGTGGTTCATCGGACTCTTCTACAAGAGTCTCTATGTCGAGGCGCTCCTCAACGAGGTCACCACGTTCGCGGCGTTCACCGCGCTGGTGGTGTTCCTGATGGCGATCGCAGGTGTGGCGCTCGGCCGCTACCTCATCGACCGCAAGGCCGACCAGACACCGCATCTGCACCACGCCCACGATGACGAGCGCGCCGACACCGACGTGTTCGCCGCCGTCGGCCGTCAGGACGCCGACGGGTCCACCGAAGCCGCGCCCCGCGACGACCGCGTGTAGCCGACATCGGCCAAATACCGCAGAGCCAGCACATAGCCCTGCACGCCGAGGCCGACGATCACGCCGGTGGCCACCGCGCTCAGGTACGAGTGGTGCCGAAATTCCTCGCGGGCGTGCACGTTCGAGATGTGCACCTCGATCAGCGGCGCACGCAGTTCCGTGCACGCGTCGCGCAGCGCCACCGATGTGTGGGTCAGCGCACCGGCATTGAGGATCACCGGATCTCCCGCGTCGGCGGCGGCGTGAATCCAGCCGAGCAGGTCGGCCTCGCTGTCGCTCTGGCGCACAACGGCTTTCAGGCCCAACTCCTCGGCCTCACGCTCGACGAGCGCGACCAGTTCGTCGTGCGTGGTGCTGCCGTACACGTCGGGTTCGCGGCGGCCCAGCCGACCGAGGTTGGGGCCGTTGAGGATCAGCACCGTTGCGGTCATGACGCCACCGCTCCTATTTCTGCGTATGCCGCCGCAAGAAGTGACGGATCTGGACCCTCCAGACGTCCCGGCTTGCCGAGGCCGTCGAGTACGACGAACCGCAGCACGCCCGCGCGGGTCTTCTTGTCTCCCGCCATGGTCTCCAGCAACTCGGGGAACGCGTCGGCGTCGTAACTGACCGGCAGGCCGAGCGCGGTGAGCACCGTCCGGTGCCGGTCGGCGGTTTCGTCGTCGAGTCGGCCCGCGAGCCGGCCGAGTTCGGCGGCGAACACCAGCCCCACCGACACGGCCGCGCCGTGTCGCCACTGGTAGCGCTCGCGGCGTTCGATCGCATGCGCCAGGGTGTGGCCGTAGTTGAGGATCTCGCGCAGTTGCGATTCCTTCTCGTCGGCGGCGACCACCTCGGCCTTGACCGCGATCGCGCGCCGAATCAGCTCGGGCAGCACGGTTCCGGTGGGATCCAGCGCGGCTTCGGGATCGTTTTCGATCAGGTCCAGGATGGCCGGGTCGGCGATGAAACCGGCCTTGACGATCTCGGCCATGCCTGCGACGAGTTCGTTGCGTGGCAGCGTCTCCAACGTGGCGAGGTCGACGAGCACGGCGGCGGGCTGGTGGAAGGCGCCGACCAGGTTCTTGCCCGCGTCGGTGTTGATTCCGGTCTTCCCGCCGACGGCGGCGTCCACCATGGCGAGCAGCGTGGTCGGCACGTGCACGATGTCGATTCCGCGCAGCCAGGTGGCGGCCGCGAACCCTGCGACGTCGGTGGCCGCTCCGCCGCCGAGGCTGACGATCGCATCCCTGCGGCCGATGCCGATGCGGCCCAGCACTTCCCAGATGAACCCGACGACCGGCAGGTCCTTGCCTTTCTCGGCGTCGGGAATTTCGATGCGGTGTGCGTCGATGCCGGTGTCGGCCAACGTATTCCGGATGAGCTCCGCCGTCTGCGCGAGTACGGGCTGGTGCAGGATCGCGACCTTGTGCCTACCCTCGAGGGCACGTTGCAATTCGCCGAGCAGGCCGGTGCCGATGATGACGGGGTAGGGCGGATCGACGAGTACGTCCATGGTGACCGGGTCGGTGTGTTCAGTCACGGTTTGCCTTCATGTTTCGGGCGGCGACCGCCGCCGGTGACGGCGGCGCCTCGGTGCTGGGTTCGGCGGTGAGCGCCGACGGTCCGCGGCGCCAGGGTGGGCGACGCTTGCGCCGCTGCGGGTTGGGTGCGCCGGGGTTCTCCAGCCGGGTGACGATGTAGCGCACCACCGCCCCTGGGTTGCGCCGGTTGGTGTTGACCCGGATCGTCGCCACCTTCCGGTACAGCGGAACCCGTTGCGACATCAGCCTTTTGAACTTCTCGTCGCGGTCGGCGCCCGCCAGCAGCGGACGTACCGTGCTGCCGCCGGTCCGGCGCACTCCCTCGGCGGCGCTGATCTCCAGGTAGATCACCGTGTGGCCGGCCAGCGCCTCGCGCACACCCGCCGTGGTGACCGCGCCCCCGCCCAACGACAGCACCCCGTCATGGGTCTGCAGCGCCGACCGGACGACCTCCTCCTCGATCCGGCGGAACTCCTGCTCACCGTCGGTGGCGAAGATGTCGGCGATCGTGCGGCCCGTGGTCTCCTCGATCGCGGCGTCGGTGTCGAGCAGCGAGAGTCCGAGCGCCTTGGCCAGCCGCCGCCCGATCGTCGACTTGCCCGACCCGGGCAAGCCGACCAGTACCGCGCGGGGCGCCATCAGCCCGAGGCCTGCACCGGTCGCGCCGCCGGCTCACGGTCGCGCACCGCTCGCAAGTAGTTGTCGATGTTGGCCCGCGTCTCGGTCAGCGAATCGCCGCCGAACTTCTGCAGCGCCGCCCGTGCCAGCACCAGCGCCACCATGGTCTCGACGACCACGCCGGCGGCGGGCACCGCGCACACGTCGGAGCGTTGATGGATCGCGACGGCCTCGTCGCCGGTGTCCATGTCTACCGTCGCCAGGGCCCGCGGCACGGTGGAGATCGGCTTCATCGCCGCGCGCACCCGCAGCGGCTGGCCGTTGGTCATTCCGCCTTCCAAGCCGCCCGCCCGGTTCGTCGAGCGCATCACTCCGTCGGGGCCGGGGTACATCTCGTCGTGGGCGACGCTGCCGCGTCGGCGCGCGGTCTGGAAGCCGTCGCCGATCTCGACACCCTTGATCGCCTGGATGCCCATCACCGCGGCGGCGAGTTGGCTGTCGAGCCGGTTGTCGCCGCTGGTGAACGACCCCAGCCCCACCGGAAGGCCGTTGGCGACGACCTCGACGACCCCGCCGAGCGTGTCGCCGTCCTTCTTAGCGGCCTCGATCTCGTCGATCATGGACTTTTCCGCCTTCTCGGCATACGCGCGGACGGGGCTCGCGTCGATCGCGGCGAGGTCGGCGGCCTGTGGCGGCGGCCCGTCGTACGGGTCTGAGGCCCCGATTGAGATGACATGGGACAGCACCTCGACGCCGAGCGCCTCTTTGAGGAACGCGCGGGCGATCGTGCCGGCGGCCACGCGGGCCGCGGTCTCGCGCGCGCTGGCGCGTTCGAGCACCGGACGGGCATCGTCGAAGCCGTATTTGAGCATCCCCGCGTAGTCGGCGTGTCCGGGTCGCGGCCGGGTCAGCGGCGCGTTGCGCGCGACGTCGAGCGCGGCGGGATCGACGGGGTCCGGTGCCATCACGGTTTCCCACTTCGGCCACTCGGTGTTGCCGATCTCGATCGCGATCGGGCCGCCCAGCGTGACGCCGTGCCGGACCCCGCCCAGCATCGTGACCTGGTCCTGCTCGAACTTCATCCGGGCGCCGCGGCCGTACCCGAGACGACGGCGGGCCAGTTGCCCGGCGATGTCGTCCGAGGTGACGTGCACTCCCGCGACCATGCCTTCGACCACGGCCACCAAGGCGCGGCCGTGGGATTCACCAGCAGTGGTCCATCGCAACACGCGTCCCATCTTCCCACGTCGACCGCCCGGCCCCGAATCAGCCGATCACCAGCCCGTCGAGGATGCGGCCGAGTTCGGCGGCCGCGTGCCGATGCGCGGTCTTCTGGTCTTTCGCGCGGGCGACGATCATCGCCATCTCGCACAGCGCGCCAAACAAGAAATGTGCCAGCGGCCCTGGTGGCCGCCTGGCGATCCGACCGGCGTCGACCGCGCGCGTGATGGCCGCTTCCATCATCTCGAGCAGCGGCGCCTCGAGGCGGCGCATCTGCTCCCAGCCCAGCGCGCCGAACGCGTCGCGCAACACGATCCGCTGCAGTCCTGGCTCAAGGCACTCGTCGAGGAACGCCCGACACGCGGCCGCGAACCCTTCCCACGGATCCTTCCTCCGCGAATAGGCCTCCACCAGCGGCGCCGCCAGGCGTTCGATCTCCCGGCTGAACACCGCCTCGAACAGCCGGCGCTTGCCTTCGAAGTGGTGGTAGACGGCGCCCTTGGTCACCCGGGCGCGAGCCGCGACCGCGTCCAGCGAGGTCGCCTCGTATCCGTCCTCGGCGAACAATGCGCGTGCCGCGTCGACCAGCGCGGCGGTGGTCGCCTCGGTGCGCTCCGCCTGTGTACGCCTTGCGCCCTTCGTCGCCACCGCCGAACGATAACCGGTCACAGGTCCGCAGGCTCGAGCACGATCAGCGGTGGCTCCCGATGCATCCGAACCATCGCGCGCTGGGTGAGTGGCCAGCGGTTGACAGCCCGATTCGACTGCTGGGCAAGCCTTTTGTCGTTCACAACACTCCGTATACGCGATAGTCGACGTGGTTGGGCGAGAGAACGTTGTAACCCAGCGCGACAACCTCGCTGAGCCATGCATAGCGCTCATCGGCGGTGGCGAACCTGGGCGTCGTTCGCACGTAGGTCTCGTCGAACGGAAGGGCCTCACCGCGTGCCAGCCGCTCGAGTCCGTCCGCGGGAACCTTGATGATGCCGGCGCTCTCGAAGTGGATGAGCACACCGTCATGGGTGCGCAGTGTGACACGGACATCGACCCGGCCGGACCCGTCGTCGCCGACGAGGAGCCAGTCCCCGCCGCCGGGCAGCACTTCTCCCTGCAGCCGTGGCCCGTCGATGGTTCCACCGTCAGCGATGAATGTCATCCGGACGCCGGTGGGTGTCGGGATGGGTTGGGCTGGTTGAAGATCGACATGCATGTCGAAGAGGTGCTCGACGGGCAAGGCGTCGACGAGCGGTAGCTGGTCGACCGCGGCCGCCGTCACGCGCCGGTCCCGTTCATCGAGGTCCTCATCTGAGCCGAGTCGACGAACGAGTCCTTGCGTGCGACGAGCCCCTCGCGCGAGACAACCACCACATCGAGGCAGTCAAAGCGCACACCACCGGAGATCAACGCCCAATCGAGTATCCAGTGGGCATCGCCGTAGAGCACCCGATAGATCTCGAAGGTGAAGTCCGGGAACTGCTCGAAGAACGCCGCGAATGCCGCGCGCGCATTGTCACGCCCGACGACCGGCTCCGCGCCCACATGTGTCCAGAACAGGGTGTCCTCGGTATGCAACCCAGCGATCGCGTCCGGATCGCGTTTCGCCCACGCGGCGAAATACCGCTCCGATAGGGCCTTCAGGTCCCCAGTTTGCATACTCACAGTATGCATTAACCTACTTCAAGTATGCAACTGCAAACATGCTCGCCTTGCCTGACATCAGAGCGTCACCAGCGCCATCGCGGTTGCCGCTGCCAGGCACATCGAAAGCCCGTGTGGGACAGTGGCTTCCGGATGCCGAGCCACGACGAGGGCCCACGCGGTCGTGATCAGTGACGCTCCCATCGCCGCCAGCATCCACACGTCGATACCGAACGCACCCGTCAGCGCGCCGACTCCGATTGCGAGTTTGACGTCGCCCGCACCCATCGCCTCCGGTGCGAGCAGATGCACCGTCACGTAGACGGCGAACAGCGCGGCGGCACCGGCGAGCGCCGGAAGCCCGCGATCTGCCATGGCCGCAGTGGTGAGAACGGCGAGCGCACCCGGCATGGTCAGCCAGTTCGGTAATCGCCGCTCTCGGAGGTCACAGACGCACAGCGCCGCGAACCACGCCAGCGCCGCGGCGCACGCCACTCCCCCCATTTACGAAGGCTAACCCTCGCGCAGTACGCCCGCAGTCACCGAATTGGGCCACCGACTTGCACCGAAAGGCTCAGCGCACGTCGAGCGCCGCCGCCATCGCTTCGCGAGGTGCCGGGCGACCGGTGAACTGCTCGACCTGAGCGAAGGCCTGGTGAAGCAGCATCTGCAGACCACTGATGACGCGCCCGCCGGCGTCCAGCACCGCCGCGGCCAACGCCGTCGGCCACGGATCGTAGATCGCGTCGAGCACAAGCGGGACTGCCGCGAACGCGGATGCGTAGCGTGCGGCCGCATCGGCGGGAATGGTGTTGATCATCAGGTCCGCGTCGACGACCGCGCTGCGCAGGTCGGGGCCGTCGACGTCACACCACCGGGCGTCGGCACCCAACCGCGTCGCCAGATCCACCAGCGGCGCGGCCTTGTCGGGGTTCCTGGCCGCCACAGTCACCCGCTGCACCCCGAGCTCTGCCAGCCCGACGACCGCCGCCGGTGCCGTGCCCCCGGAACCCACCACGATCCCGTGCCCGGCCGTCACGTCGCCCAAGGCTCCTGTCACACCGTCGATGTCGGTGTTGTCAGCTCTCCAGCCCGCCGGTGTCCGGACCAACGTATTCGCCGAGCCGACGAGTTCGGCGCGGGTGGTGCGCTCGTCGGCGACCTGCAGCGCCGCGAACTTGCCGGGTTTGGTCACCGATACGCCGACCCAGTCGGGACCGAAACCGGTGACCAGGCCCGGCAATTGCTCGGCCGTGCACTCGATTCGCTCGTAGGTCCAGTTGTCCAGGCCCAGCGCACGGTAGGCCGCGAGGTGCAGCTGCGGCGAGCGGGAGTGTGCGATGGGCGAACCGAGCACCGCCGCCCTACGGCGTGCGCTCATCGCGCGGAATCGAGCACACCGTTGCGCTGGGCCAGTTCGATGTTCGCGAGGTGCTCCTGGTAGTCCCTGGTGAACAACGTCGTGCCCTGCATGTCGATGGTGACGAAATACAGCCAGTCCCCCGGCGCAGGCTGCTCGGCGGCCGCCAGCGCCGCTTGGCTCGGCGAGCAGATCGGGGTCGCCGGAAGCCCGGGCCGGACATAGGTGTTCCACTGGTTGTGTTGCGCGCGGTCGACGTCGGTGGTGGCCACCTCGATGCGGTCCAGCGGGTAGTTGACCGTGGAGTCGAACTCGAGCGTGCGGTTCTCGGCCAGCCGGTTGTAGATGACGCGCGCCACCTTGGCGAAGTCCTCGGGTGTCGACTCCCGCTGCACCAGCGAGCCCACGGTCAAGATCTGATACGGCGACATCTTCATGGCCGCGGCCGTCTCGAGCAGCCCACCGTTCGCGTATTGCATTGCGCTGGCGGAAATCAGGTTCGACAGGATCTCCTGCGGCTGCGCCGACGGGTCGATGTTCCACGTGCCCGCGGCGATCAATCCCTCGAGGCGGCGATGGTCGGCTCCCATCGCGGTGACGGGCTCGATGGCCCAGTCGGGCACCGCCAGCGCCGCCGGCGCGACGGTTCCGGCCACCCGCTTCAGCGCGTCCGACGACACACAGTGGCGCTCGCCGTCAAGGTCGACACACGTCGCGCGGGAGATCAGGCTGAGAATGCCGTCGGTGACGGCGTCGGTCTTCACGTCACGGACATCGTCGAGCTGACGTCCCTCAGGGATGGTGAGCTTGCCGACCCGGTTCTGCGGATCCGCCAGCCGCTCAACGGCGTTGGCCGCCGGAATCTCGGTGCGCAGCTTGTAGAAGCCGGGCTGGATCGCCGAGATCGCGTCGTTGCCCTCGGCGGCGTCGACGAATGCGCTGGCCGTCGCGACGATGTTGTGCTCCTGCAACGTCTTGCCGATCGCGGTGGTGGAGTCGCCGTCGTGTACCTGGATCACCACATCGGCGACACCGCCGCCGGTGAAGTCATTGCCGCCGAACAACGAGTGCCACAGTTTCGAGCCGAGGAACACCGCGCCGACGACGACCACGATCAGCAGGCCGACCGCCAAGCTGCCCGCCAGGCGACGCCTGCGCCGGTTCCGCGCCTGCCGTATCCGGTCCGCGCGGGTCGTCCGGCGCCGCGGTGGGCCGACCGCAACCGGTTCGGCCCGTTCGCGGCCCCAATGGTCAGTCATCCACGACCTCTCCGTGCGCGGCGCGGTCCACTTCCGCCCCTCGTGTCCCCGGCGCCGCTCGCCGCTGGTCCAGCCAGTTCTGCAGAATCCCCACCGCTGCCGCTTGATCGATGACCGAACGCTGGCCCCTGCCCCGAACGCCGGCCTCCCGCAACGAGCGTTGAGCCACCACGGTAGTGAGTCGTTCGTCCGCGAGTCGCACGGGTGTCGGCGCGATCCGCGCGGCGAGCGCATCGGCAACCGCGACGGCGTCTTGAGCGGAGGACCCGGAACGGTCGGCGAGCGTGCGGGGCAACCCCACGACGACCTCCACTGCGCCTAGGTCTTGGACCAACCCGGCGAGTCTTCGGATGTGCCGGTCGGAGTCCTTGCGCCGGTCCCGCGCGACGGTCTCGACCGGCGTGGCGAGGATGGCGTCCGGATCGCTTGCGGCCACCCCGATGCGCACGCTGCCGACATCGATGCCGATCCGTCGACCGCGTCCCGGGTCCGGCGGGTTCAGGGCACCTCCTGGCCGATCCGGCCGACGGTCGCCCGCTGCTCGTCGCGCAAGCGGCTCATCGCCGGCATGTGTGGCGTTCACGCGGCTAGCTCCGGTGAATCTCTGCGCGCAGCGCGGCCAATGCCGCGTCGATTCCTGCCGCCCCTCTACCGGAACCCTGTGCCAGATCGGCCTTGCCGCCGCCACGGCCGTTGACCGGCGCGCCCAAGTGCTTGACCAGGTCGTCGGCCCGCAGACCGAGGTCTTGCGCCGCCGGGTTGACCGCCACCACGAACGGGACGGTGTCGTTGTCGCCCTCGCCGATCAGCGCGACGACGGCGGGGTCGACGCCGAGCTTGCCGCGGATGTCGCCGACCAGCGTGCGCAGATCACCGGCCGACATCCCACCGGCCATCCGCTGCGCCACGAGACGGACCTTACCGACAAGTTCCGCGCCCGCGGCGGCATTTGCTGCGGCGGCGCGCGCGTTCGCCAGGCGCAGCCGGTCCAACTCCTTCTCGGCCGCTCGCAGCCGTTCGACCAGATTCGCCACCCGCTCAGGCACCTCGTCGGACGGCACCTTCAGCGACGACGCGAGGCCGGCCATCAAGGCCCGCTCCTTGGCCAGGTGACGGAACGAGTCCAGGCCGACGTAGGCCTCGACGCGACGCACCCCGGAGCCGACCGACGACTCGCCGAGGATCGTCACCGGACCGATCTGCGCCGAGTTGTGCACGTGAGTGCCGCCGCACAGCTCCAGCGAGAACGGGCCGCCGATCTCCACCACGCGAACCTGATCGGGGTACTGCTCGCCGAACAGCGCCATCGCGCCCATCGCCTTGGCCTTCTCCAACTCCGTGGTGAACGAGTGCACCTCGTAGTCGGCCTCGACGGCTTCGTTGGTGACTTCCTCGATCTGGCTGCGTTGCTCCTCGGTGAGCGGACCCTGCCAGTTGAAGTCGAACCGCAGGTACCCGGGCCGGTTCAGTGAGCCGGCCTGAACCGCGTTCGGCCCCAACACCTGTCGCAGCGCGGCGTGCACCATATGAGTTCCGGAATGGCCCTGGGTCGCGCCGTGCCGCCATCGCGGATCCACTGCGGCGATCACCGTGTCACCCTCGACGAACTCGCCGGACTCGACGTTGACCCGATGTGCCCACAGGGTTTTCGCGATCTTCTGCACGTCGGTGACGGCGGCCTTCGCCGCGGTGGACGCGCCCGAACCGCTGATGGTCCCCTCGTCGGCGATCTGACCGCCGGACTCGGCGTAGAAGGGGGTGCGGTCCAGAATCAACTCGACCCGGTCCGGCTGCGGGCCACCGCCGTCGTGGGATACGACGGGCACCCGCTTGCCGTCGACGAAAATCCCCAGAATCCTTGCTTCCGAAGACAACTCGTCGAACCCGGTGAACTCGGTCGGTCCCGCGTCGACGAGGTCGCGGTACGCCGACAGATCCGAGTGCGCCTGCTTGCGTGCCGCGGCGTCGGCTTTGGCGCGGCGCCGCTGCTCGGCCATCAGGCCGCGGAAGCCCTGCTCGTCGACGGAGAGCCCGTGTTCGGCAGCCATCTCCAGCGTGAGCTCGATCGGGAAGCCGTAGGTGTCGTGCAGGGTGAACGCATCCGAGCCGGACAACACGGTGGCGCCCTTGGCTTTCGTCGCACTCGCCGCCTCGTCGAACAACCGCGAACCCGAGGCGAGCGTGCGGTTGAACGCGGTCTCCTCGGCCACGGCGATCCGCTCGATGCGGTCGAAGTCGGCCACCAGTTCCGGGTACGACGGACCCATCTCGTCGCGCACGGTGGCCATCAGATCGGCCATGATCGGCTGCTCGACGCCGAGAAGTTTGGCCGCGCGGATGATCCTGCGCAGCAGGCGGCGCAGCACATAGCCACGCCCCTCGTTGCCGGGGCTCACACCGTCGCCGATGACGATCGCCGCGGTCCGACTGTGGTCGGCGATGATTCGGTACCGCACGTCGTCGGAGTGGCTGCCTTGCCCGTATCCGCGGGGCGCGCGCTCCGCCATGAGGTCGATGACCGGGCGCACCAGGTCCGTCTCGTAGACGTTGTCCACGCCCTGCAGCAGACAGGCCACCCGCTCGATGCCCATGCCCGTGTCGATGTTCTTGCGCGGTAACGGGCCGAGGATCTCGAAGTCCTCCTTCGAGGTGCCCTGGCCGCGCTCGTTCTGCATGAAAACCAGGTTCCAGATCTCGATGTAGCGGTCCTCGTTGACGATCGGCCCACCCTCGGCGCCGTAGTCGGGGCCACGGTCGTAATAGATCTCCGACGACGGCCCACACGGCCCGGGGATGCCCATCGACCAGTAGTTGTCTGCCATTCCGCGGCGTTGGATGCGCTCCGGCGGCAGCCCGGCGACCTCCTGCCAGAGCGCTGCCGCCTCGTCGTCGTCCAGATAGACCGTGGCCCACAGGCGCGCCGGGTCGAGCCCGTAACCCCCTTCATCGACCGGGTTGGTCAACAGCGTCCAGGCGAATTCGATGGCGCCCTTCTTGAAGTAGTCGCCGAACGAGAAGTTGCCCGCCATCTGGAAGAAGGTGTTGTGCCGGGTGGTGATGCCCACCTCATCGATATCGGGGGTGCGGATGCACTTCTGAACGCTGGTGGCCCGACTCCACGGCGGCGCCTGCTGGCCGAGGAAGTAGGGCACGAACTGCACCATGCCGGCGTTGACGAACAGCAGATTGGGGTCGTCGAGGATCACCGAAGCGCTCGGCACCTCGGTGTGGCCCGCTTTCACGAAGTGATCGAGGAAACGCTTCCTGATCTCGTGTGTCTGCACGTCTGATACATCCTTGTAGTTTCGCTGGTACCTGCGACTATTCGACCGCACTACAGTACCGGTCGCCGTTGTCGCGCCGAAAAGTCAACGAACGGGCGTCGCTCCCGGTGCCCGGTCAGGTTCGATCGGCTGTCACCGCGCAGTGCCTCCTTCAGGCTGCGGCGATGAAGCTCAGGCGCACCTTACGGTGCGGGTTGTCCCGGTTGAGGTCGACGAGCACGATGCTCTGCCAGGTGCCGAGCAGCGGTTCGCCATCCTGCACGGGCAGGGTGACCGACGGCGACACCAGCGCCGGCAGGACATGGTCGGCGCCGTGGCCCGGTGAGCCGTGCGAGTGGCGGTAGCGGTCGTCACGCGGAAGTAGGCGTTCGAGCGTGTCGACGAGATCGTCATCGGATCCGGCGCCCGTCTCGATGATCGCGACCCCCGCGGTCGCGTGCGGTACGAACACGCTGCACAACCCGTCGCGGTGGCGGCCGCAGAAGGAGCGCACCGCATCGGTCAGGTCGACGATGCGGCGCTGGCCGGTCTCGATGTCGAGCACGTCGGAGTCCACGCATTCAAGGGTACGAGGCGCGTCGTCGATCGACCCGGACCGTTTATTGACGTCGGTGTCGGGGTATCTCACTGGCACCCCGAGACCCTGGAGGAACAATGACCATCACCGGCGTAATCACCGCCATCTTGATCGGCGCAGTCGTCGGCGTGCTCGCTCGCCTGCTCCTGCCCGGCAGGCAGCCCATCGGCATGCTGGTGACCGTTCTCGTCGGCATCGTGTCGGCGTTGATCGGCACGGCGATCGCCCGTGCGCTCGGCCTGCCCACGGCCACCAGCGGAGTCGACTGGATCGAGCTTCTCGTCCAGCTTGTCGTCGCCGTGATCGGTGTGGCCCTGGTGTCCGCGCTCATGGGCCGCAGGCGCACCGGCGTGATGGGCACGCGTCGTCGCGGCGGCGTCATCCGCTAGCCAATCTGCCCGTGCGATCCCGGCTGCTTCCCCCAGCAGCCGGGATCGCTTCTGTCACAGCGTTTTCAGCAGGTTGTCGAGCTTCTCGTAGCCTTCTTGCATGCCGCCCTCCATGCCGGACGACAGCAGCGCGTCGCGGGCCTCGACGTTCGGGCAGATGGACCGGCCGCGCAGCCTGCTGCGGCCGCCGCCGAGGTCCTCGAACCACATGTACTCGATGTTGACCAGATCGGGTGCGCCGTCGAATTCGAAGGTCTGCAGGATGAACTCGTTCTCGCGCACGGTGTGGAAGGTGCCGTTGAAGCGGTACTCCCCGCCCTCGTCCTTGTGCGAATAGCGGTAGCCGCCGTGGCTCTTGAAATCCCACTCCTCGATCGTCATCTCCAGCCCGTGCGGGCCCAGCCATTTCTTCATCAGGTCCGCCTCGGCGTGCGCGCGGAACAGGGCCTCGACCGGGGCGTCGAAATCACGGGTGAACTCCATCGCGAGGGTGTCGACGGGCGCGGTCAGGTTCAGGGCATTGGTCATTTCTCGGTTCCTTTCTCTTCGGTCATGTCCGCCAGCAGGGCATCGAGCCGGCGGTAGTTGCGTTCGGTGTCAAGCCGATACCGGTCGATCCATGCAGTCAGCCGCTCCAGCGCAGCCGCGTCCAGGTGGACCGGCCGTCGCTGCGCATCGCGGGTTCTGGTGACCAGGCCCGCCTGCTCGAGCACCTGAATGTGCTTGGACACCGCCTGTTTCGTGATGTCGAACGGTGCCGCCAGCTCGTTGACCGTGGCCGGCCCCCGCGACAGCTTCGCCACGATGGCGCGCCGGACAGGGTCGGCCAGTGCCAGGAAGGCGCGGTCCAGCCGGGCGTCTGCATCCCCATCACTCCTCAATTGTCAACCTTCTATTTGATCAACTGACTTATTGATTACCAATGTAGAAGCCCCTGCGCCAGGTGTCAAGGGGTTCTCTTTCTCGCGTTGAAGCCAGGGTTGTGACATGCGGGCGGACCGCAGCACGGGCACCCGTTGAATTGTTCGCGCTCCGGGAGGAAGCTAGGTAGATCCGGTGGCGCCACCGGGGCGCCGCCCCGACGCAGAGGGGTTGGATCCGTGTACGCACGCTCTACGACTATCGAGGCGCAACCGGGGTCCATCGATGCCGGAACAGCCTATGTCCGTGATGAAGTCATGCCGGCTCTTGAAGAAATGGATGGCTACGTCGGCCTGTCGATGTTGGTCGACCGGGAGTCCGGCCGCTGCATCGTCACCAGCGCCTGGGAAACCGAGGAGGCGATGCGCTCCAGCACGGAGAAAGCGGCTTCGCTTCGGGAACGGGCCGCGGAGATTCTCGGCGGCAGCGCCACGGTCGATCCATGGGAACTCGCGGTGCTGCACCGTGACCACCGCTCGACTGAGGGCGCCTGTGTGCGGGCCACGTGGCTGAAGCTGCCACCAAATCATGCCGACCGGGCCGTTGAGTTCTATCGGACGTCGGTGTTGTCGGCACTGGAAGACCTCGAAGGTTTCTGCAGCGCCAGCTTGATGATCAACCGCTCGTCGGGGCGCGGGGTGTCGTCGACGACGTTCGACAGCCGCGACGCCATGGAGCGTAACCGGGAGCAAGCGAGTGAACTGAGGAACGCGCGGACGCGAGAGTTGGGCGCCGACGTGATCGACGTCGGTGAATTCGAGCTCGCGATCGCGCACCTGCGGGTGCCTGAGCTGGTCTGACGCCATCAGCGCTTGCGGCGGATGATGGCGCGCAACTTGTCCAGGCGACCGGCGATGTCGCGTTCGTTGCCGTGGGTGGTCGGCTGGTAGTAGTCGACGCCGACGAGTTCATCGGGCGGATACTGTTGTGGCACAACGCCATCCGGGTCGTCGTGGGCGTACTTGTAGCCGATCGCGTTGCCCAGTTTGGCTGCGCCCGAGTAGTGGCCGTCGCGCAGATGTGGCGGTACCAGGCCCGCCTTGCCGGCTTTGATGTCGCTCATCGCCGCGCCCAGCGCCGTCGTCACCGCATTCGACTTCGGGGCCGTCGCCAGGTGGACGGTGGCGTGCGCCAACGTCAGTTGCGCCTCCGGCATGCCGATGAGTTGGACGGTCTGCGCGGCGGCGACCGCGGTCTGCAGCGCGGTCGGGTCGGCCATGCCGATGTCCTCACTGGCCAGGATCATCAGCCGCCGGGCCACGAAGCGCGGATCCTCCCCCGCCACCAGCATCCGGGCCAGGTAGTGCAGGGCGGCGTCGACGTCGGAGCCGCGGACCGACTTGATGAACGCACTGATCACGTCGTAGTGCTGATCGCCGTCTCGGTCGTAACGGACCGCCGCCTTGTCCAGTGACTGTTCGATGGTTTCGACGGTCACCTCGTCCCCGGCTTCAGCGGCCACCTCGAGCGCGGTCAGCGCTCGGCGGGCGTCACCTGCGGACAGTTGTACGAGGAGTTCGACGGCCTCGTCGGTGACCGTGACTGTGCCGCCGAGGCCGCGCGGGTCCTCGATGGCGCGACGGACCAGCGTGCGTACGGCATCGGCGCTGAGCGGCTGCAACTGCAGGATCAGCGACCGGGACAGCAGCGGTGCGACGACCGAGAACGACGGGTTCTCGGTCGTCGCGGCGACCAGTGCCACGACGCGGTTTTCGACGGCCGACAGCAGCGCGTCCTGCTGCGTCTTGGAGAAGCGGTGCACCTCGTCGATGAACAGCACGGTCTGCTCGCCGTAGGCCGCCGCGCGCCGAGCCACGTCGATGACCGCGCGGACCTCCTTCACGCCCGCCGACAGCGCGGACAGCGCTTCGAACCTGCGGCCGGTGGCCTGCGAGATCAGTGCCGCCAGCGTCGTCTTACCGGTGCCGGGCGGTCCGTAGAGGATGACCGAAGCCGCGCCGGAACCCTCGACCATCCGGCGCAGTGGTGAACCCGGTTGCAGCAGGTGATCCTGTCCGACGACCTCGTCGAGCGTCGCCGGACGCATCCGCACCGCCAGCGGTGCAGACGCCCCGACCGGCCCGACCGCGCTGGGGCCGGTATCGCCGGGGACATCGAACAGACCGTCGGACACGCCTTCTGCTTACCACCGTTTGCGCCGAACGTGGGTTACCCGCACGCGGCGTGCGCTCCGGACGTGTGTCGACCACAAACTCGAGCGCCTATGGGGGCGCGGTCACGAAGTCGATCAACTCCTCGACCCGGCCGATCAGTGCGGGCTCGAGGTCGGTCCAGTCGCGGACGCGGCCGCGGATGCGCTGCCAGGCCCTGGCGGTGTCGGCCTGCTGGACGGCGGGCCAGCCGAGCGCACGGCACACACCCTTCTTCCAGTCGACGCCCTTCGGCACGACGGGCCAGGCCTCGATGCCCAGCCGTTCGGGCTTGACCGCCTGCCAGATGTCGATGAACGGGTGGCCGACGACGAGCGTGTGCTCACCGCCGGGTCCTTGACGGACGGCGTGCGCGATGCGGGCTTCCTTCGAACCCGGCACCAGATGGTCGACGAGCACCCCGAGCCGGCGGCCCGGCCCCGGCCGGAAATCTTCGACGACGGCCACGAGATCGTCGACGCCGCCGAGATGCTCGACGACAACTCCCTCGATTCGCAGATCGTCGCCCCAGACCTGCTCGACGAGTTCGGCATCGTGTCGGCCCTCGACGTAAATGCGGCTCGCCAGCGCGACCTTCGCCCGTGCGCCGGGCACGGCGACCGAGCCTGACGCGGTGCGCGTCTGCTTCGGCGCCGTGCGTTTGGGCGCGGTGAGGATCACCGGTTTGCCGTCGATCAGGTAGCCCGGCCCGATGGGAAAGGGCTTGCGACGTCCGCGCCGGTCCTCCAACTCCATCCGGCCGTATTCGATGCGCACGACCGCGCCGACGTATCCGGTCTGGGCGTCTTCGACGACGAGCCCCATCTCCACCGGTTGCTCGCTGGAGCGGATCTTGCGATGGGGGTTGTGGGACAGGACATCGGAGCCATAGCGATCAGCCACCGGGTGATCGTAGGGTCACCTCCCCGAGCGAGCAGACGCAAAATGCGCTCGACACGCCGTAATCTCCGACACTTCGCGTCCGCTCACCCCGATGCAATGGCGCCGGAGTCCACCGACTGCCTCGTGCGCGAGACATTGCACCGGCGAACACTTCCCGGTGAAGGCGTGCTCGAATTGGCTGGGGTGGCGTCGTCAGCATCGAGATCCTCAGCGCTGAGCTGCGGGCGCGCCCGTTCGAGTCCGTGCTGCGCCGCGTGTACGAGGCGGGCGCATCGTTTTAACACTGAGTGGACGCTCAAACCCGCGCGACCGACCGCATACTTTCTGCATTGCGCGGAGTGTCGTGCGCAGACGCGGTCGCTCGCGGGGTGGAGTTATGCCCGAGCGCCCCTACATGCGACGGTCGGCCAGCCGGCGCGTCCACAACACCAGGACGCCCGCCAGCACTATCGCGACGAGGTTCAATGCCAGTTGGGCAGCGGATTTGGCCGCGACGTCCCAGTCGCCGACCGTCGCGGCGACGACGGCGAATCCGGCCGCGGGCACCGTCGTCACCGAGATGAAAACACCAACCAGGGCAGCGGATTTCGACGAAATCAAGGACAGCATTCCCGCGGCACCAGCCAGGAACGCGACGACGAACGACAGCGGACCGACCCGGAAGATGAAGTCGACCTGGTCCAGCTCGCTCGTGCTGCGCAGAGTGATCCAGCCGATCGCCTCGCCCGCCAGCACCGCGACCGCGGTGATGATCATCGCCACGGGAAACCCGACCAGCAGCGCGATCGCGGCCCGCCGCGCGAGATACAGCCGCCGGCGCACCAGCGATACCGCCAGCGCGGCCAGCGGACCGAATTCCGGTCCCAGCACCATCGCGCCGACCACCGTCACCGGCGAGTCGGTCACCACGCCGATCGACGCGATCAGACACGCCACGCACAGGAAGGCCAGGAATGTCACGTTGAGCGTCGACTCCTCGCGGGTTCGCACGGCAAGCTCGTCCCACACCACCGCGTCCGCGGGGTCGCCCACCGCCTCGTCCTCGGCGCGGTAGGCCCTCGTGGACAGCACGGTGTCGACGAAGTCGAGCGTGATGGCCCCGCGATCCTTGACCCGTAACGCCTTCAACGCGCCCACGACGTCGTTGGCCGACTCCCTGGCGATGTCGGCGGTGATCTCGTCGCCGCGTGGTTCGAGCGCGGCATCGCGGTGGATGACGATGTGGGTGACGCCCGGGTTGTCGCGGAGAACCGCCATGACCGCGTCGCGCTTGTCGGTCGGCGAGATCACGCGCAGATGCAGCACACCGGCACACTAGCGACTGCAACAATGCCCTCGTGGCGACATGGATGGACGTGGGCCGCATCGCCGCGGACCTCCCCGAGACAGTCGAGACCTCGCCGCGCACATGGCGAGTCCGCAAAAAGCTCATCGTCTGGGAACGGCCGCTGCGCAAAGCCGACTACGACGCGCTCGGACCGGATGCTCCCCAAGGCGACATTCTGGGTGCGCGCGTCGCAGACGAGGGTGTCAAGTTAGCGCTGATCGCCGACGATCCGGCCGTCTACTTCACCACGCCGCATTTCGACGGGTATCCGGCCGTGCTGGTGCGCCTGGACGCGATCGGGGTCGAGGAACTCACCGAACTGATCACCGAGGCCTGGTTGGCGCAGGCACCCAAAACGTTGGTGAAGGCGTTCCTGGCCGACTAATTCGTAGGCGAAGATGGCGCCATGGCAACGAAGATTCCACCGGCGGGGGTCGTCAAGGCGGTGGATCGCATCCGCCACCACCTGGCGCAGCTGCATCGCAAGCTGACGCCCGCGCCGATCGCACTCATAGAGATGATCTTGGCGACCTGGTTCTCGCAGGCCATCACCGCGGCGGCGCAACTCGGTATCGCCGACGCGCTGGCTGAGCGCCCGCTGACCCGCGACGAGCTGGCGCGCGAAATCGGTGCGGACCCCGACGCCGTCGGTCGCCTGATGCGGGCGCTGATCAGCCGTGGTGTGTTCAAGCAGAAACGCGACGGGAGATTCGCGCTCAACCCTCTCGGCGAGGCACTACGCGCCGACGCGGAGGTGTCGATGAAGGGCGCTGCGCTGTTCTTCGGCTCACGCCAGCATCGTGAGCATTGGACGTATCTGTCCGAATCGGTCCGCAGCGGCAAACCGTGGGCGCCCGTGCTGCGCGGCAAAGAGTTCTTTCAATACCTCGAGGACGAACCGGAGTTCGCGGCGTTGTTCAACGGCGCCATGACCAGTACGTCGGATATGACCGAGGCGGCGCTGTCCGCCGCATACGACTTCAGCCGGTTCGGCGTCATCGCCGATGTCGGCGGCGGGCACGGCGGGCTACTCGCCGGCGTCCTCGCCAAGACGCCGCAGGCGCGGGGTGTGCTGTTCGACTTGCCGAAGGTGGTCGAGGGGGCACCGGCGCTGCTCACCCGACGTGGTGTCGCCGATCGCGTGGTGGTCGAACCCGGCTCGTTCTTCGAGAGTGCGCCTACGGGGGTCGACGCGTACCTGATGAAAAACGTCATCCACGACTGGCCCGACGAGGACGCCGTCAAGATCCTGCGCAACATTCGCGCCGCCGCCAGCCCGCACGCCAAGCTGCTGCTGTTCGAGTTGGTGATCCCCGATCACAATCGCGAATTCATCGGCAAGCTCATCGACATGGAGATGCTGTTGTTGGCCGGCGCCAAGGAACGCACCGCCGACCAATGGCGTGATGTGTTGTCGAGAGCTGGATTTCGGCTGACACGCATTGTCCCCAGCGCGGCGCCGCTGAGCATCATCGAGGCCGAGATCGCGCCAGCCTGACACCCAGTTCCTCAGGCGGCACGTCGTGTCCGTCGGCGCAGCGGATCGCGACCGTCGCCGACGCGCCGCAGTCCTTGTGCGCCAGTTGCAGCGGCGTCGGCTTGCCGAGATGGCGCTGCCCCCACTCGAACATCGCCCAGACAACGGGCATGAAGTCACGGCCGGCGTCGGTCAGCACGTATTCGTCGCGGCGGCGCTGACCCGGTTCGCGGTACGGCCGGCGGCTCAACAGCCCGGCGTTCACCAGGTCCGACAGCCGTGCCGACGCCGCGGCCTTCGTGATGCCGACGCGGCGGCAGAAGTCCTCGAAACGGGTTGTGCCGTAATACGCCTCACGCATGATGAGGATCGCCGATTTGGTGCCGACCAATTCCATCGTCTTCTCGATCCTGCACACGCCGACGGCCGACCAGGCGTCGCGGTCGGCGAGTGTGCCCTGCAACACATTCACGAATTCCCCCATCCCTGAGTTGTTACCACTATACCCAGGTGGTATAGCTGGGTATAGAACGCTTTACTCAGAGTTGAGTCATAGGAGGCAGCAATGTCGGCATTCACAGGTCGCGACGCGGTCATCGTGGGAGCGGTTCGCACCCCCATCGGAAAGGGCAAGCCCAGCGGTGCGCTGCACGACGTGCTGCCCGTCGATCTGCTCGCACACAGCCTCACGGAACTGGTGGGCAGGACCGGTGTCGAACCCGCGCGGATAGACGACGTCATCGCCGGCGCGGTCACCCAGGTCGGCGATCAGGCGGTCAACATCGCGCGCAACGCGGTGCTCGCCGCGAACTTTCCCGAAACGGTTCCCGGCACGACCATCGACCGCCAGTGCGGCAGCAGCCAGCAGGCCATCCACTTCGCCGCCCAGGGCGTGATCTCCGGCGCCTACGACATCGTGGTCGCCGCCGGCGTCGAGTCGATGTCGCGGGCGCCCATGGGTTCCAGCGTGCTGCCCGGCAGTGACCCGTTCGGGGCGATGGCGCAGCGCTATCCCGAAGGTCTTGTGCCGCAAGGCATCAGCGCCGAGCTGATCGCCGCCAGGTGGGGATTCTCCCGTCGGCAGCTCGACGAGTTCTCTGCCGCGAGCCATGAGAAGGCCGCGTCCGCGACCAAGGAGGGCCGGTTCGACGACGAGCTGAGCCCGATCGCCGGGCTCACCACCGACGAGATCATCCGGCCCGGTACCACCGTTGACACGCTGGCCGCGTTGAAGCCGGCGTTCTACAGCCCGGCCTACGAGCAGCGTTTCCCGCAGATCGGCTGGGAGATCACCCCGGGCAACTCGTCACCGCTGTCGGACGGCAGCGCCGCGGTGCTCATCACCACCAGCGAGGTGGCCGGCCATCTCGGCTTGCGTCCACTTGCCCGCATCCACTCGATGACGGTTGTCGGGTCCGACCCGCTCTACATGCTGACCGGTGTCATCCCCGCGACGGAGAAGGTGCTGCAGCGCGCCGGGCTGACACTCGCCGACATCGACCTGTTCGAGGTCAACGAGGCGTTCGCCCCCGTCGTCCTCGCGTGGGCCAAGGACACGGGCGCCGATCTGACCAAGACCAACGTCAACGGCGGTGCCATCGCGATCGGCCATCCGCTGGGCGCCAGTGGTGCGCGAATCATGACGACTCTTGTCAACGCCCTCGAACAGCGCGGCGGACGCTACGGCCTGCAGACGATGTGCGAGGGGGGCGGTATGGCCAACGCCACCATCATCGAACGGCTTTGATCGAGCGATTTCGGCCTGCCTGAATAATCGGGAACCATGCGGGCAATCGTCACCGGCGGTAACAGCGGCGTCGGCAAGGCCACCGCGGCGGCGTTGGCGGCCTCGGGCCACAACGTGCTGATCGCCTGCCGCGATGTCGACAAGGCGGTCCGAGCAGCCGACGCAATGACCGGCGCCGTCGAGGTGGCCGCCCTGGATCTCGGCGACCTCGCCAGCGTGCGCGCGTTCGCCGGATCGGTGAAAACCGTTGACGTGCTGGTGAACAACGCCGGTGTGATGGGCATGCCGTTGACTCGCACCACCGACGGTTTCGAGTCGCACATCGGCATCAACCACCTCGGCCACTTCGCGTTGACCTGTCTGCTGGCTGACCGGATCACCGACCGGGTGATCTCGGTGGCCAGTGCGACGTATCTGTTCAGCAGGATCCACCTCGACGACCTCAACTGGGAGCGCCGCAAGTACTCGAAGTGGGCCGCCTATGGCGAGTCCAAGCTCGCCAACCTTCTGTTCGTCGCGGAGTTGGCGCGTCGCGGTGTGCGCGCCTACGCGACGGATCCGGGCGCCACCGACACCGACATCACCCGTTCCCTCGGCATGGGCGAGCACCGGCGGATCCGGCGCCTGATGCACACCCCGGCCCAGGGTGCTCGCGCCACTCTGCAAGCTGTCACAACCGACCTGCCCAGCGGCACCTACCTCGCGCCACGGTTCAACCAGTTCGGACCACCGAGGGTGACGCGCTTGCGACCCAAGGCGGTCGATCCGGTGATGGCCCGACGGCTGTGGAAGCTGTCGGCCGAGCTCACCGGGTGCGACTGGGCTTAGCCGTTCTTGTCGTCGGCCTTCGGCTTGGCGTCGATGCCGGATTCCTTGCGCTGTTGCGCGGTGATCGGGGCGGGTGCACCGGTCAGCGGGTCGACACCACCGCCGGACTTCGGGAACGCGATCACTTCGCGGATCGAATCCGCCCCCGCGAGCAGCGCAGTGGTGCGGTCCCAACCGAATGCCAGCCCGCCGTGCGGCGGCGCGCCAAAGCTGAACGCTTCCAACAGGAATCCGAACTTCTCCTCGGCTTCGGCCTTGTCCAATCCCATCACCGCGAACACTCGCTCCTGAATGTCGCGGCGGTGGATACGGATTGAGCCTCCGCCGATCTCGTTGCCGTTGCACACCACGTCGTAGGCGTCGGCCAGCACACTGCCCGGGTCGCTCTCGATGCGGTCCTCGAACTCCGGCTTCGGCGCGGTGAACGCGTGGTGCACCGCGGTCCACGCACCGGATCCGACCGCGACGTCGCCGTGAGCCGTCGCGTCATCGGCGGGCTCGAACAGCGGCGGGTCCACGATCCAGGTGAACGCCCACGCGTTCGGGTCGATCATGTCCAACCGCTTGGCGACCTCGATGCGCACAGCGCCCAGCAGCGCCCTCGAACTCTTCGCCGGACCGGCGGAGAAGAACACACAGTCGCCCGGCGATGCGCCGACATGGGCGGCCAGGCCGTCGCGTTCGGCATCGGACAGGTTCTTGGCGACCGGACCGCCGAGCGTGCCGTCCTCGCCGATGAGCACGTAGGCCAGTCCTCGGTGCCCGCGCTGCTTGGCGAAGTCCTGCCAGGCGTCCAGCGTGCGTCGGGGTTGAGTTGCGCCGCCGGGCATGACGACGGCCCCGACGTACGGCGCCTGAAACACCCGGAACGGCGTGTCCCTGAAGTACTCGGTGCACTCGACGAGTTCGAGTTCGAAGCGCAAATCGGGTTTGTCCGAACCGAATCGGCGCATCGCATCGGCGTACGTCATCCTCGGCAACGGCAGGGGCACGTCGTAGCCGATCAACCCCCACAGCGCGGCGACGATCTCCTCGGATACCGCGATCACGTCCTCGGCGTCGACGAAGCTCATCTCCAGATCCAGCTGGGTGAACTCCGGCTGACGGTCGGCGCGGAAGTCCTCGTCGCGGTAGCAGCGCGCAATCTGGTAGTAGCGCTCCATGCCCGCCACCATCAGCAGCTGCTTGAACAGCTGCGGGCTCTGCGGCAGGGCATAGAACGATCCCGGCTGCAGCCGGGCGGGCACCAGGAAGTCGCGGGCGCCCTCCGGTGTCGAGCGCGTCATCGTCGGCGTCTCGATCTCGACGAAGTCGTGACGCGCGAGCACTTCACGGGCGGCGGCATTCACCTTGGAGCGCAACCGAATCGCGTGCCCTGGACCGTCGCGGCGCAGGTCGAGGTAACGGTACTTCAGCCGCGCCTCCTCACCGGCCTGTTCGTCGAGCTGGAACGGCAGCGGTGCGCTCTCCCCCAGCACGGTCAACGACGTCGCGTTGACCTCGATCTCCCCGGTGGGAATCTCCGGGTTGGCGTTGCCTTCGGGACGGATCTCCACGACGCCGTCGACCGCGATGCAGAACTCAGCGCGCAACCGGTGCGCCGCCTCGAGCACGCCGGCCTCGCGGAACACGACCTGCGAGACCCCCGACGCGTCGCGCAGGTCGATGAAGATGACGCCACCGTGGTCGCGGCGGCGCGCCACCCAGCCGGCCAACGTCACCTTCTGGCCGGCGTCGGTGGGCCGCAACGATCCGGCGGCATGACTGCGCAACACTGAAAACTCCTGAGGAAATCGCCCGACGAGACAACTGCCCAAGTGTAGAGGGGGCGATTCCGCCGGTACGTTGGCGCTGTGGATGAGCGCTCGCGCCAAGACCGTGTGCGGCTGCGGACTCCGGCGCGCCTGGTGCTTCCCGATACCGCCGCCGCCAAGCTCGGGATGACCCTTGGCCGGCCGCTGATGGCCTGGATGTTCCAGAAGTTCCTCTACAACTTGCGCGACTACTCGGCCAAGAGGTTCACCACCGCGTGATCCGCGCCGGGCAGACGCTCAGTACAGCCCGGCCCACGCCCGGCGACGCTCGGCGTCGGGGTCCTCGACGATGTCGTCGCGGGCCGACATGATGATGCGGGTGTAGCGGTGCTCGGTGTCGTACACCGGCCAGTCGTGCCCGCTGGACCACCGGATCTCGCCGGTTTCCCACCCCTTGGCGGCGAAGTCCAGCCAGGTCCGCTGCATGCGCCGTCCGACTGACGGCTGCAACCGGCGGCCGAGTGGGTGCATCTTGCGGCCGAGGTACGACGTGTAGCTGTGTTGAATGTGCACGATCTCGCTGCCGTGGGTCGCCCCGAGGCCGAGCATCCGCAGGCTGAAGCCGACGTGGTCGAAGCGGTACATGTGCGTCGGAGCGTGGCCGCTGTAGGCGTCGGCGAACGCCCAGGCCGGTCCGCCGAACATCACGTCGGAGCCGAATGCGATCAACGCCCTGCGGCGCGGATAGTCGGGATATGCGGCCAGCACCCGCTTCTTGGCGTCCGGGGCGACGCGCTCGAAGTAGGCGTCGATCGATGCGCGGGTGGTCGGCAGCATCGGCGGTTTGGTCCAGGCGAACATCGACGCTTCGTGGCTGTTGGTGCCGATGATCAGCGGCACCCGCGGCAGCCTGCCGTCGCGGGCGGCGTCGACCGGATGACTCGGCAGCAGGTCGCCGCCGTAGGTCAGCCCGTAGAGCAACGTCGGCGTGG
Organism: Mycobacterium sp. IS-3022; assembly: GCF_001500065.1. Classification (GTDB taxonomy): domain Bacteria; phylum Actinomycetota; class Actinomycetes; order Mycobacteriales; family Mycobacteriaceae; genus Mycobacterium. Next base: position 390,423 of record NZ_LQIN01000023.1, on the reverse strand, counting down.
TGGCGGCACTTTCGAGTTGCAGGCTGCCCGCGGCGCGACGCAACTGGCGCTGCGGTAGCCGCTTGACCTCGGCGACGGGCACGCCCAGGCGGCGCAGGAACTCGTGGGCCTGGTTCGCCCGGGCCTCCCGGTCGGCGATCAGCGGCAGTGCCGGGCTCTGCGCGATCGCCCGGGTGAACAACCCCTCGGCGGCCGGGCTGGCGAGCAGTGCGAGCACCGACGTGCCACCGGCGGACTCACCGAACACCGTCACGCGGGCCGGGTCGCCGCCGAACGCCGCGATGTGGTCACGAATCCAACCGAGCGCGGCGATCTGGTCCCGCAACGCGAGATTGTCGTCGAACCCTTCGCCGAGGTCGCCGAGCTCGAAACCACCGAAGACGCCGATGCGGTAGGTGATGTTGACGACGACCACGTTGCCGTTGGCGGCCAACCGTGAACCGTTGTAGAGCTGAAACTGCCCGGCGCCGTAGACGAAGGCACCGCCGGGGATCCACACCATCACCGGCAGCGATGCGCTGGTGTCCGGAGACCACACCGTCAACGTCAGGCACGCTTCGTCGCGCACCTTGGGGTCGTCGCGGCCGCCGCCGACAAACGATTTGCCCTGCGGTGGCAGCGGTCCGTGCTCGATTGCGTCCCGCAGACCCGACCACGGCCGCTTCGGCTCGGGGCCGAGGAATCGGCGATCGCCCACCGGTTGCTCGGCGTAGGGAATCCCGCGCCAGACCCCGACGCCGCCCTCGGTGGTGCCGCGGAGATCGCCGAGGTCGGTGTGCACGACGCTCGAATGTCTGACAACGAGTGCCACGACCGAATCGTAGTGTGCAAAGCTGAACGTCATGACCTTCAACGAAGGTATGCAGATCGACACGAGCACCACCTCGTCGAGTGGCGGTGGGGGCGGCCCGGGCCGGGGCATCGCGGTCGGTGGCGGAGTCGGCGGCCTGGTGATTCTCGTCGTGGCGTTGTTTCTCGGCGTCGACCCCAGCTCGGTGATGCCCCCGCAGGGCCAGTACGACAGCCAGGGCGTCGAGACACCGGGCTTCGATCTGAGCCAGTGCAAGACCGGCGAGGATGCGAACGAAATCGTGCAGTGCCGAGTGGTGGCGACGGGTAACTCGGTCGACGCGGTGTGGGAGCAGTTGCTGCCGGGTGAGTACGTGCGCCCGCACATGAAGTTGTTCAACGGATCGGTACAGACCGGCTGCGGTCCCGCCGACACCAGCGTGGGGCCGTTCTACTGTCCGCCCGACCAGACCGCATACTTCGACGTCGAGTTCTTCGATGTGCTGAAGAACCAATTCGGTTCCAGCGGTGGCCCGTTGGCGCAGGAGTACGTCGTCGCGCACGAGTACGGACATCACGTGCAGAACCTGTTGGGTGTGCTCGGCCGGTCACAGGGTCCGGGTGCTGCAGGCGCGACGGGCGCGGGGGTGCGCACCGAGTTGCAGGCCGACTGCTATGCCGGTGTCTGGGCACACTTCGCGTCGATCACCAAGCAGGAGGGCACCGACGTGACGTTCCTGGAGCCGTTGACCGACAAGGACATCGCCGATGCGCTGTCGGCGGCGGCGTCGGTGGGCGACGACCGCATTCAGCAGCAGGCCACCGGCCGGGTCAACCCCGAGGCGTGGACGCACGGTTCCGCGGCGCAGCGGCAGAAGTGGTTCACCGAGGGCTACCGGACCGGCGACCCGAAAGCGTGCGACACCTTCGCGACCAACGACCTTGGGTAGGGCACCCACGGCCGTCGACGCCGTCGCCGAACGCTACCTCGCGACGTTGGCCGAGCTGGACCCCTGTGCGGCAACGGAAATGGGCATCGCCGGCTACGACGACGAGATCACCGACTACTCCCCCGACGGTGTCGCGGCGCGTGCCGACGCAGCGCGCAACGCGCTTCGTGAACTCGATACCGTCGCTGGAGTCGACGCGGTCGACGAGGTGACGGTGGCCGCGATGCGCGAACGCCTCGGCATCCTGGTCGAAATCAACGACGCCGGCCTCGACGTCGGCGAAATCAACGTGATCGCCTCGCCGCTGCAGTCGATGCGCGACGTGTTCGATCTGATGCCGACGGAAACCGACGAGGACTGGGCGGTGGTCGCCCGCCGGCTGGCACGGGTTCCCGAGCGCGCGGCCGGTTACGCCGACGCGCTGCGTGCCGCGATCGCGAGCGATCATCCGCCGGCGGTGCGTCAGGTGGTGCGGGGCATCGATCAGGCCGCGAGCATCCAGCACCTGTTGGTGGTGATGGTGGCCGACGCCGCGCCGCGTAATTCCGCGCTGCACGACGAACTTCAGCACAACGCCGCCGCCGCCGCGAACGCCTACCGTGAACTCGGCAGGGTCCTCGGGGACGAGATAGCGCCGCACGCGCGTGCGGAGGACGCGGTCGGCCGCGACCTCTACCGGTTGCGGTCGCGGTCCTTCCTCGGCGCCGAGGTCGATCTCGACGAGACCTATGAGTGGGGCCTGGCTCAGTTGCAAAGCATTGTCGCAGAACAGGAAGGCCTCGCGCAGCAGCTCTATCCGGGCGCCTCGATCGCAGACGCACTGCGCCGCCTCGACGGCGAAGAGCGCTACCTGGTGCACGGCGTGGAAGCGCTGCAGGCCTGGATGCAGGACCTGTCCGACCGTGCGGTCGAGTCGCTCGCCGACACGCACTTCGAGATCGCAGAACCGTTGCGGCGTCTGGAATGTCGTATCGCGCCGACGCACACCGGTGGCATCTACTACACCGGCCCCTCGGAAGACCTCAGCAGACCGGGCCGCATGTGGTGGTCGGTTCCGCACGGAGTGGAGACGTTCCACACCTGGCAGGAGACGACGACCGTGTTCCACGAGGGGGTGCCCGGCCATCACCTGCAGATCGGCCGCGCCGTCGTGTTGGCCGACCAACTCAACCGCTGGCGCAGGCTGGGCTGCTGGGTGTCGGGACACGGCGAAGGCTGGGCGCTGTACGCCGAACGGCTGATGGCCGAACTCGGCTGGCTCGACGATCCCGGGAACCGAATCGGAATGCTGGACGCACAACGGTTTCGCGCCGCTCGAGTGGTCATCGACATCGGCGTGCACTGCGGGCTGACGGCTCCCGACGGCGGCGTATGGGACGCCGAGCGGGCATGGGAGTTCCTGGTGTCGCACAGCGCGATGAACGAGGAGCACCTGCAGTTCGAACTCGACCGCTACCTCGGGTGGCCGGGCCAGGCGCCGTCGTACGCGATCGGCCAGCGGATCTGGCAGCAGCTGCGCGACGAGACGCTGAGCCGAGGCATGTCGCTCAAGGATTTCCACAGCCGCGCACTGGATCTCGGCGGTCTACCGCTCGACGTGCTGAGGTCGGCGCTGTCGGGCGGTTTCGCCTCCAGCTGAGTCCCTTCTTTCGCCGGCCGAGAGTCTCTACCGTTAGCGCATGCAATCCGTGACCGTCACCCCGAACCTCACCATGCTCGTCGTCGACGGCTGGCAGGTCTACGTATGGCGGGACGGGGATTCGGTCACGCTGATCGACACCGGCGCACCCGGATCGGGTGCGGCCATCAGCGACGCAGTACCCGGTATCGACCGAATCGTGTTGACGCACGGGCACGTCGACCACACCGGCTCGGCGGCCGAGCTACGGGGGCCGACCGGGGCCACGGTGATGGCCGGCGCCGGCGACGCCGCGGCGATCCGCGCTGGCTCCGCCCTCCCCCCACCGGTGTTCGAAGAGTGGGAGGTGCCGATCCACGAGCGGGTCGCGGCCGGACTGCCCGCTGCGGCGGACCCCGTGCCGGTGGACCGGGAGCTGCACGACGGCGATGTCCTCGACTTCGGTGGCGGCGCCGAGATCCTGTCCGTGCCGGGGCACACCGAAGGCAGCATCGCGATCCATTTGCCGCGCCACGGCGTTCTGCTCACCGGCGACACCATCGCCAACGTGGGAACGGTCATGCTGGGCACCTTCAACCAGGACCGCGCACGTACGGTGGCATCGTTTGGACGGCTCGCAGCGCTCGACGTCGACACCGCGTGTTTCGGGCACGGCGAGCCGATCGTCTCGGGTGCCGGCGCCCGCCTCCGCGAAGTGGCTGCCACACTGAAGTGATTTCGGTGTAGTTGGTTGCGCAGAACGCACCCAACTACAGCCGAATCGCCCAGCGAGTACCGTCACACCGTCACCGAAGGAGTCCAGCCATGCGCATCGCTGTCGCGGGAGCGACGGGCAACATCGGCGCCCGCACCGCCGCCGCACTCGAACGCGACGGCCATGAGGTGGTGAGGATCAGCCGCTCAGTCGGCGTCGATCTGATGACCGGTGCGGGTCTCGACGAGGCGCTCACCGGCGCGGACGCGGTCATCGACGCGATCAGCGCACCACCCACCGACCGTGAGAAGACGACCGAATACTTCGGGGCCACCACGCGCAACCTGCTTGCCGCCGAACATCGGGCAGGAGTGCGCCACCACGTCCTGCTGTCGATCGTGGGGATCCACGGCATCGAGGGCAACGCCCACTATGCGGGTAAACGTGAACAGGAACGCCTCGTCGCCGAGGGACCGGTGTCCTGGACGGTGGTGCCGGCCACCCAATTTCACGATTTCGCAGCCATGGTCGCCGGTTGGACCGAGCATGACGGAGTGGCCACCATCGCGCCGCTGCTCGTGCAGCCGATCGCGCCCGACGACATCGCCGAGGTCCTCGCCGAGGTCGCCACCGGCCAGCCCCAGGGCCGGTACGTCGACGTCGCCGGACCCGAGCCGCAAGACCTCGTCGACATGGCCCGCCGCACCCTCGAAGCTCGCGGCCGCCGGGTCAAGCTCATCCCGACCTGGGATGGCATTTTCGGCCCGTCGATGGCCGGAAACGTGTTGCTACCGAGCGAGAATGCCCGCATCGCTGCGACGACATTCGACGACTGGCTCGCCGCGGGCGCCGAGTAGACAGGAGCACCAGCGTGACGGAACTTCCCTTGGCGGGCAAGGTGGCCTACGTGACGGGCGCCGCCCGCGGCCAAGGCCGTTCGCACTGTGTCCGGTTGGCCCGCGCCGGCGCCGACATCGTCGCGATCGATGCGTGCGGACCGGTCGCCGAACACAACGGCTATCCGCCCACAGCACCCGAGGACCTGGCCGAGACGGTGAGCCTCGTCGAGGGCGAAGGACGCAAGATCGTCGCCGACCGAGTCGACGTCCGCGATGCGGCCGGACAGCAACGCGTCGTGTCCGACGCGCTCGAGCAGTTCGGTCGCCTCGACATCGTGGTCGCCAATGCCGGCGTGATGAATTGGGGCCGCCTGTGGGAGATCTCGGCACAGCAGTGGCAGGACGTTCTCGACATCAACCTGACCGGCGTCTGGAACACCATCAAGGCAGTGGTGCCACCGATGATCGGGGCGGGCAACGGCGGGTCGATCATCAACATCAGCTCGGCGGCGGGCATCAAGGCCGTTCCGGGTGCGGGCCATTACTGCGCCAGCAAGTTCGGCGTTGTCGCATTGACCAATTCGCTCGCCATTGAACTGGGCGAGTTCGGCATTCGGGTCAATTCCGTTCATCCGTACGGCACCGACACCCCGATGGGCAACGACACGTCGATGTGGCAGACCTTCGCCGACCATCCGACCTATATCCACAGCTTTTCGCCCGGCGCGCTGCCGACCGAGTCGCTGGCCGACCCCAACCTGATCTCCGACATCGTGGTCTGGCTGGCCAGCGACGCGTCGTCACTGGTGACCGCCGCCCAGATCCCAGCGGACAAGGGCTATCTCAAGATCTGACCCCACGCGTAAGCAGGGGACAGACGCAAATTGGCCCATTCTCGCGGCGTGTCGGGGCAATTTCCGTCTCCTCGCCGATAGTGGTGACGCCAGCTTAGAGCCGGGACTGTTCCTTGATGGCCGTGTCGGTCGTGCGCAGCGGCCGGATCAGCGCGTCCTGTGCGAACGATGCGATCAGCTCACCGGATTCGGTGTGCACCGTGCCGCGCACGTACGACATGCCCGCCCCGACCTGAGTGCTCTCGTGGCCGTACAGCAGCCAACCGTCCCACCGGAACGGCTCGTGGAAGCTCACCGACACCGTCATCGGAGCGGTCGACACGGTCAGGTGCGACTGCGCCGTGCCGATGCCCTCGTGTGCCCGCATCGTCGTCGAAATACCCAGGTGCCCAGTGAGATAGGCAATGAGCGCCTTCGCGAGCTCGTCGCGGGTCGGGATCGGGTCGTAGTGCACCCAGGCGTACAGCTCCGGCGGCCCCACCTCGTCGGGGCTGTTCACGTCGACCACGTCGATGAGCCGGATCTCCCTGCCGGTCATGGGCATCCGGGCGTCGTTCGCCTCGGCGGGCGGCTTGACGTCGGGCCGCGGCAACGCGTGGCGGATGACGTCGGGCGTTGGCACGTCGGTCAGCACCGTGACCGTCACGCACCGCTTGCCGTTCTGCTTGGCCGACACGATCGCGGTTGCGGTCGACCGGCCTTCGTTGACGACGTCGATCTCCAACTCCAGCGGACCGGCCCCGACCATGACCGCACGCGAGAAGACCGCGTACACCGAGCGCACCGACTTGCCCCCGAAGCGTTTCGCCACCGCCACGATGACCTGGGCGAGCACCTGCGTGCCCTCCACCACCTGCCGGTCCTGCTCGCCGGCGGGACCGGTTTCGGCGATGAATCGGTTCTCCCCGTCCGGCCGCACGTCGAACAGGTCGAGCAGCTCCTCGACCGTCCAAAGCTCCTGGGCTGGCTTCTGCGCTGAGTCTGTCGTCATGACAGGGAACAGTAACCGAGCTTCTACAAAAGCGGTAACGTCATTACCAGCGAACCACCGATGAGCGGGAAGGTGCCGACGATGGCGAAGGCGAGCGGACGAACGGCGGCCGGAACCGCCCGGCCCGCCACACCGGACGACCCCGCCGACCCCGAATCCCGGCCCAAGCGCTTCATGAAATCGGCGCTGGCGATCCTCGGAGAAACCGGCCGCACGGACTTCACGGTGCTCGAGGTCGTCGAGCGCTCCAAGACGTCGCTGCGGTCGTTCTATCAGCACTTCTCCACCAAGGACGAGTTGCTGCTGGCACTCGTCGACAAGATCATGTCCGAGTCGACGCGCCGGTGGCGCGAGGACACCGCCGGGCTGCCGGCGACCACCGCCCTGCGTGTCCTCGTCGACCGCATCTGCACCCCGCCGGAGACGACGACCCAGGACAAGGTCAACCGCGGCCTGACCAACTACAACGACCGGCTCGCCGAGACGTTGCCCCGCGAGTACGCCCGGGTGCTCTCGCCGGTGCACGAGCTGATCAAGGACATCATCAACCGCGGGATCGCCGAGGGCGTCTTCCGCGCGGACGTGAACGTCGAGGCGCGAGCGGCGCTGATCATGCAATCCGCGCTGGGTGCGATCCGGCTGCAGGTGCTCGGCGCCGAGCTCAACGGCGTTCCGATCGGCGCCGACGACATCTACAACTACTGCCTGAGCGGGCTCACCGGCCCGGCCGACCCTGCCTGACCTGCGTCGCACCGACGAAAAATCACCTTCTCGACGCCGCTGTTTTCGCTGGTACGAAAGTGGTAATGTCATTACCACGATCAGCCAAGCAGACTTCCAGGAGGCGCAAATGGCCCGCCAGCTTCCCTACCCGGTGTTCGACGCCGACAACCACTTCTACGAGCCGAAAGAGGCGCTGACCAAGTTCCTTCCGGAGCACCGCAAGCACGTCATCGACTACATCGAGGTCCGCGGACGCACCAAGATCATGGTTCGCAACCAGGTCAGCGACTACATCCCGAACCCGACCTTCGAGGTCGTCGCCCGACCCGGTGCGCAGGAGGAGTACTTCAAGCACGGCAGCGGCGGCAAGAGCTTCCGCGAGGTCATGGGCAAGCCGATGAAGGCCATCCCCGCCTTCCGCGAACCCGCCGCGCGACTCGAGGTGATGGACGGGTTGGGGCTCGACTATTCACTGATGTTCCCGACGCTGGCCAGCCTCGTCGAGGAACGGATGAAGGACGACCCGGAACTGATCCTTGACGTCATCCATGCGCTCAACGAATGGATGTACGAGACCTGGCAGTTCAACTACGAGGACCGCATCTTCTCCACGCCGGTCATCAACCTGGGCATCGTCGACCGCGCCCTCTCCGAACTCGAGTGGTGTCTGGAACGCGGCGCCAAGACCGTCCTGGTCCGTCCCGCCCCGGTGCCCGGCTTGAAGGGCACCCGGTCGTTCGGTCTGCCGGAGTTCGACCCGTTCTGGCAAGCGTGCGTGAAGGCCGGTATCCCGGTGTCGATGCACGCCTCGGACTCCGGATACGCCGAGTACCTCAACGACTGGGAGCCCGCCGACGAATACCTGCCGTTCAAACCGACGGCGTTCCGCATGGTCTCGATGGGCAAGCGCCCGATCGAGGACTCGATGGCCGCGTTGGTGTGCCACGGCGCGTTGACGCGGAATCCCGATCTGCGCGTCCTGTCGATCGAGAACGGCGCGGACTGGGTGCCCTACCTGTTCAAGCAGTTCGACGGCGTGTACAAGAAAATGCCACAGGAGTTCCCGGAGAATCCGATCGAGGCCTTCAAGCGCGGGGTGTACGTCGCGCCCTTCTGGGAGGACGACTTCAAGCAGATGGCCGATCTCCTCGGCGTCGACCGGGTGATCTTCGGTTCGGACTGGCCGCATCCCGAGGGGTTGGCCGAGCCGACGCACCTTATCGACGACCTGCAGGGTCTCGACGCGGAAGGGCAGCGGAAGGTCATGGGCGGCAACATGATCGACTTGTTCAAGGTTCCGAACGAGATCGTCCACAACCCCGACGTGCCTGCGCTCGTCATCCCGGCCTGACCTAGGGCCACCCGTCACGAACGTGCGTGTCGACCCGTCGGCACGCACGTTCACACCACCACGAAAGCGAGCCCGTGACCGACAGCGCGAACAATCCCGAGGTGCTGCTCTTCGCCTCGACGGCTCAGTCATTCCTCGAAAAAGAGGTGCCGCTGAGTCGAATACGCGAATTGCACGACGCGGGAGCCGCGTTCGATCGCGACTGGTGGCGCCGAGCCGCCGAACTCGGCTGGACCAGCCTGCTCGTTCCCGAGGAGCTCGGCGGTGGCAGCGTGTCCGGCGGCGTCTCCGGCGGCGTCAGGGACCTGGCGCTGGTGGCCGAGATCGCCGGAAAGACCGTCGCACCCGGTCCGCTGCACCCCGTCAGCACCGTGCTGGCCGGGCTGGCCGAGGCGCCCGACAACCATCAAGACACCATCGAAGCGCTGATCACCGGTGAGTCGGTGGCCACCTGGGCGGTCTACGAACCCGGTCGGCCGTGGTCGCCGCTGACGCCGTCGGTCACCGCGACACCCACCGGCACCGGCTTTCGCATCGACGGTGTCAAGGACCGGGTCGAGGCCGGCGCTGTCAGCGAAATATTCCTCGTCACAGCGCAATCCGACGGTGCCGTGCGCCAGTTCCTGGTACCCGCGGATGCTCCCGGGGTGCGGGTGGAATCGCAGCGCTCGATCGACATGGTGAAGAGCTACGCGCGGGTGCAGTTCGACGGCGTCGAGGTCGGCGAGACCGCGGCCGTCGGGTCGGCCGAGCAGACGCCCGCGTTGATCGAGCGGCAGAGCCAGCTCGCGGTGCTACTGCAGTGCGCCGAGATCGTCGGCATCCTGGAGACGGTGCTCGCCTTCACGATCCAGTGGGGTTTCGACCGACATTCGTTCGGCCGTCCGCTGGGCTCGTATCAGGCGCTCAAGCACAAATTCGCCGACCTGAAGATCTGGTTCGAAGGCTGTCGCGCAACGACGAACGCCGCGGTGACCGAGGTGGCATCACGCTCCCCCGGCGCCGAGATGGCGGTCAGCGTCGCGAAATCCTATGTGGGCGAACATGCACCAGGAATGCTTCAGCTGTGCGTGCAACTGCACGGCGGCATCGGGGTGACCTGGGAGCACGACCTGCACTTGTTCCTGCGACGGGCCACGCTGTACCGCTCGCTGTTCGGCACACCCGAGGACCACAACCTGCGCGTCTATTCGCTCACCAAGGCGGAGCAAGCCTCATGACCGACACGACATCCGCCCGCGCGACCACGCAGGAGTCGGTCGAGGAGTTCGCCGCCCGCGCCGAACGGTGGCTGGCCGAGAACATGCCACCGATCGACCCGAACGACCCACCCGAACACGACCGCGGCGAGGAAGAACCCTGGCAGCGGGCTCGGGAACTTCAAAAGAAGCTGTGGGACGGCGGATTCGCCGGCATCTGCTTCCCGAAGGAATACGGTGGTCTCGGCCTGCCGATCGCATATCAGAAGGCGTTCGACAACGTATCCCGCTGTTACGAGCTGCCGGTCATCCTCAACACCCCGACGTTCACGATCTGCGCGGCCACCATTCTCGACACCGGCAGCGAGGAGCAGAAACGCCAGCACATCTCCGCCGTCCTGCGTGGTGAGGAGGTGCTCGTGCAGCTGCTGTCCGAACCCAGCGGCGGCTCCGACCTCGCCGGCGTGATCACCCGCGCCGACCGCAAGGATGACAAATGGGTCATCAACGGCGCAAAGACCTGGAGCACAAGCGCATTCGCGGCCGACTACGGGTTGATGCTGGCCCGCACCAACTGGGATGTGCCCAAGCACGAGGGCCTGACCATGTTCCTGGTGCCGATCAACAGTCCCGGCATCACCTTGCGCCGCATCAAGCAGGTCAACGGTTCGGTCGAGTTCTGCGAGGAGTTCTTCGACAACCTCGAACTCGGCGACGACGCCGTCGTCGGTGAGGTCGACGAGGGCTGGCATGTGGCATCGCGCCAGCTGTACCACGAACGGCGCGCGGTGGGTGGCGGCTCGGAGTTCGCCAGCGGCGTTGGCGCCGAGGGCAAATCCGACGTGCCGATCGACTACGTCGCGCTGTTGGAGAAGATCGGACACCCCGACAACGAGCGCCTTCGCGAGATGGCGGGGCGCGCGCTGGTACACCGCGCGGTCCGCGAGCAGTTGATCGACCACGTGTACCACGGCGTACTCGACGGCTCGCTGCCTCCGGCGGCGGGTTCGATCATCCGCATCGCGCACGCCGACATCCACCATCTGGAGTTCGACACCGCGTTGGCCATCACCGGCAGCGCCGGCGTGGTCGACGTCGACGGTGACCTGATCCGCTACGGCGAGCGGTATCTGTCCCGGCAGGCCGCAGCGCTCGGCGGCGGGACCACCGAGATCGCGCGCAACATCATCGGCGAGCGAGTTCTGGGCTTCCCCCGCGAACCGGCCGCCGACCGCGGTGTGCCGTTCAAAGAAGTCAGGCGTAACAGGGGCTAGAACAGTGTGGGCTGCACCTCGGCCGGCGGTGCGGGCGGTGGGTCCGCGACCCGGAACGATCGGCGGTCCGGCGCCAGCCCGTGCTTCGCGACGAGGGGTGTGGCCCTGTCGCGCAACATCTTTCGGTAGTCGGGCGGCAGGTAGGCCCCGCGGCGGTAGAGCTCGCGATACCTTGGCACCAGTTCGGGGTGATCGCGGGTCAGCCAGTTCATGAACCAGCCGCGCGTGGAGCCACGCAGATGAAGTCCGAACACCGTCACGCCGGTGGCGCCGGCCGCCGCGATCTGGGCGAGCAACGCATCGAGATGCTCGACCGAGTCGGTCAGATACGGCAACACAGGCGCCACCATCACATGACAGTCCAGCCCGGCATCACGGATCGCGGCGATCAGGCCGAGCCGAGCCTGCGGTCCAGGCGTCCCCGGCTCGACCCGCTTGTGCAGCTCGGGGTCGCCTACCGCGAGCGAGACCGCGACGCTGACGTCCACCCGCCGCACGGCCTCGCTGAGCAGCGGCAGATCACGTCGCAGCAGGGTGCCCTTGGTGAGAATGGAGAACGGCGTGCCCGAATCGGTCAGCGCCGAGATGATGCCCGGCATCAGCGCGTAGCGGCCTTCGGCCCGCTGGTACGGATCGGTGTTGGTGCCGAGCGCCACCGTCTCGCGTCGCCACGACTTGCGCGACAGTTCGCGGCGCAGCACGTCGGCGACGTTGGTCTTGACCACGACCTGGGTGTCGAAGTCGCTGCCGCAGTCGAGGTCGAGGTACTCGTGGGTGGGTCGGGCGAAACAATAGCGGCAGGCGTGCGAGCAGCCGCGATAGCCGTTGACGGTGTACTTGAAGGGCAGCGCCGATGCGTTGGGCACCTTGTTCAGCGCCGACTTGCACAGCACCTCGTGGAAGGTGATGCCGTCGAACTGCGGCGTCCGCATGCTGCGCACGAAACCGATACGCTGCAGGCCGGGCAGCGCGCCATCGTCGACGCCTACGCCCTGACCATCCCACCGCATGCATTCGATTCGAACTCATGTTCGATGCGGTGTCAAGGTCGACCGGTTCTCTCTTCAAGGTATAACGCGCCAGGGGACTTGCGGCAAGGCCGGGGTGATGGCTCAAAATCGCTGGCCTGACCCGAAACTCGGTGGTGGGCTGGAAGAAAGTGGGGCGGGGTGTCGATCAACGGCTACGACGGCGAATTGCGGTCCGAACAGCGTTACATAACCGGTTTGTATGCGCGCCTCGACGCCGAGCGCGCCCGAGTGCAGGAGCGCTACAGCGCGGCGCTGCGTGGTGACGGCGGGTCGCTCGTCGACCGCGACGCGGAGGTGCGAGCGGTGGCCAAGCGGATGAATCGCCTGGACGTGGCCGATCACGGATTGTGCTTCGGCCGGTTGGACAGCGTCGCAGGCGACCGCCTGTACATCGGTCGGATCGGGTTGTTCGACGAGGCCGACGAGTACGAACCGCTGCTGCTCGACTGGCGGGCGCCGGCGGCGCGCGCGTTTTACGTCGCGACCGCCGCCAACCCCAAGGGCATGCGTCGGCGCCGCCAGTTTCACTCCCTCGGGCGTCGCGTCACCGACTTCACCGACGAAGTCCTGGGCAGACCCGCCGGCGGCGAGCGCGGCGACGCGGCGCTGCTGGCGGCGGTCAACGCGCCGCGCGGCGACGGGATGCGCGACATCGTCGCGACGATCCAGGCCGAACAGGACGAGATCATTCGACTCGACCACCCGGGCGTCCTGGTGATCGAAGGTGGACCCGGCACGGGTAAGACCGTCGTCGCCCTCCACCGCGTCGCGTATCTGCTCTACACCCAGCGGGAGCGGATGGAACGCCACGGGGTGCTGGTGATCGGCCCGAACGCGGCGTTCCTGCGCCACATCGGCCGGGTGCTGCCGTCGTTGGGCGAGACCAACGTCGTCTTCATGACGACCGGCGACCTCGTTCCCGGTGTGCGGGTCACCGCCGAGGACGAGCCGGATGCGGTGCGGGCGAAGGGCTCGTTGAAGATGCTCGACGTGCTGGCGGGCGCGATCGCCGACCGGCAACGCGTCCCCGAGCGGCCGCTGCCCGTCAAGCTGGCCGACGTCACCGTGCGGATCGATGCCGAGACCGCCGAGTGGGCCATTCAGGAGGCGCGGGAAAGCGGTCTGCCGCACAACGACGCCCGGCCGGTGTTCATCGACGTCATCACGTGGGTGCTGACCGAGCGCGCGATCGCCCGGATCGGCAAGGGCTGGTTGACTCGCGACGACAAGCAGGCATGGGAGCACCTGCGGGCCGAACTGCTCGACGAGCTCGGTGATCACGATGAGTTCGCTGCGGCGCTCGACCGGCTCTGGCCCGAGTTGACGCCGCAGGCACTGTTGGCGGAGCTTTACGAATCCCGTCAAAGACTCACTGCCGCAGGGGCGGACGACTCGCTGTGGCGCGCACAGGGCGACGCCTGGACGGTGTCGGATGTGCCGCTGCTCGACGAACTGGTCGACATGCTCGGCGGTATCAAGCCCGATGTCGCCGCGGACAAGGAACGGCAGGAGGAGGCCGCCTACGCCGCCGGGGTGCTGGACCTGATGGTCGCCCGCGAGGATTTGATGGACGACGAGGACCATCTGATCGCCGCCGACCTGCTCGAGGCCGAGGAGCTCGCCGACCGCTTCGTCGAACGCGATACCCGCGACCTCGCCGAACGCGCTGCCGCGGACCGCGATTGGACGTACCGGCACGTCGTCGTCGACGAAGCACAGGAGTTGTCCGAAATGGAGTGGCGGGTGTTGATGCGTCGCTGCCCGAGCAAGTCGTTCACCGTGGTCGGCGATCTTGCGCAGCGCCGATCGGCGGCGGGCGCGACGTCATGGGCCGCGATGCTCGATCCGTATGTGGCTGGACGTTGGGTCTACCGGCCGCTGACGGTGAACTACCGCACGCCGGCGGAGATCATGGCCGTCGCCGCCGGCCTGTTGGGCGAGTTCGCTCCCGGGGTGCAGCCGCCCGAATCGGTTCGCGCCAGCGGTGTCCGGCCGTGGTCACGACACGTCGATCAGGACGAATTGCCGCGGGCCATTGAGGATTTCGTCTGCGACGAGGCCGGCCGCGAGGGCACCTGCGTCGTGATCGGGCCACCGGGGGTGCCGGGAACGGTGTCACCGGCCGAGACGAAAGGCCTGGAGTTCGACGCGGTTCTGGTCGTGGAGCCGGACCGGATCCTGGCCGCCGGCCCTCGCGGCACCGCCGACCTCTACGTCGCTCTGACTCGCGCCACCCAACGACTCGGTGTGCTGCACTGCCAACCGTTGCCGCCGGCCCTGAGTGGACTGTGCCAGGTGGAAGCCGTGGCCGACTGACCGAACGTCAGACCGCCAGCGACGCGTTCACCACTGGCTCAGCTGGCACTGCACGGTGTAGGGACCGTCCTGCTGCACGGCGATCTCACCGTCGATCGTGATCTCGCAGTGCGGGTTCGGCGGGGCCGTCATCGCGTGCACGCCGGTGCTCGCGGTAAGGATCGCCCACTGCGGGTCCTCGAGCGTGGTCTCGAACACCCACGGCACGCCGGGCGCCAGGTTCACCGTCTCCTTCTTCAGGTAGGCGTACGCGTCGGCGTTGTAGGCCTCCTTGCTCGGAGGTTGCGCTATCAGATAGTTGAGCTGGAAGTCGGCGGCGCCTGTCGACGTCAACGTGTACCGGACCTGATGACCGGCCGACTGAGCGTCCGCCGTCGCGTGGCTGACCGCGACCGACGCCGCTGCCACCATGAAGGCCGCCCCGACCTTGGCTGTAGCTGTTCGCATGACCGTCACATCGCCGGACGGTACCAAACCGTTACAGGCGCCTTGGGCGAGCGCCCGCGTCTGCGCGCGACACGCCGCCATCATTCGACGGTTTGCGCACGTTCGCGACGGGCGAATGGCACAGTTCACCCGTGGACAGCCCAACCGAGAGCCGCGTGCTCGCCGACACCGGCGGGCTGGTCGTCACCGACGACGGCCGGCGGGTACTCCTCGTCGACCGAGGCACTGGACCGCTGACTGTGCTGGCATTCGTTCTCGGGATTCTGACACTCGTCGTGGCGGGTTTCGGTGTCGTCGCCGTACTGTCTGGCGTTCCGTCCCGTGCGTTGGGAGCGGCGTTCGTGGCGGTCGGCGTGGCACTTGCGGCGGTGACGTTCGTCATCGTGCGCAAGTTCCGTCGCATGCGGTGTCGACCGCTGCACGAGTGCCGACCGACAGCGGTACTCGACCGCAAGCTCGGACTGTTCAGCTATCGCGGCGGCGCGCTGGTGCAACTCGACCAGGTGCGGTTCGCCCGGAAATTTCAGATCGGTTCCAGCTCACCGAAACTCGTAGCGCTGACTCCGGGCGGGTCGAAGGTGCTCAAGCGCGGCAATCCGTTCGACGGTGGGGTCGGCCACCTGGATGAGCTGCTCAACTCCGTCGCCCGCGGCGCCGGCTGAACGCACCAGGAGAGCACCGTGCCACGACTCGATCCGGTTCCGCGCGCTGAGGTCAGCGACGAATTCACGCTGAACATGTACGACTTCATGTTCGGCGATCGTGATCCGGTCGCCGAGCCCGGCGCCATCGGCGGGACGACCGGGGACGGGTGGACGGTGTTCGCCCAATCCCCTGCGGCGTTACGGCACGCGGTGCGCGGCTTTCGGCTCTACCGCGAGGAGGTCACGATCCGGCCGGACCACCGGGAGCTGGGCCAGATTCGTGCCGGCTGGGTGGTGGGTAGCCAGTTCGTCTTCTCCCAGCACTGCAAGGCATGTCGGTCGGCGGGGCTGTCGGAGGAGAAGATCGCGGCGATCCCGTCCTGGCAGACCGCCGACTGTTTCGACCACACCGAACGCCTACTGCTCGCCTACTCCGACTGCCTGGCCGGTCAGCAGGGCCGAGTGCCCGAGCGGCTGTTCGAACAGCTGCGCGAGGTCTTCAGCGATCGCGAGATTCTCGAATTCACTTACACCACCACGATGTACGTGATGCATGCGATCATGTCGCGCGCCCTGCGGCTGGAGTTCGACGACCGCGACGACCCGGTCGTCGAAGTGAAGGGCGCCGACGGCAGCGACACACTCGACATCGGCGCCGCCACCTCCGGCGGCGAGAATTAGGCGCGGTTGAGGCGTGAAAGCACCTCGGCCAACACGCCCTCGACCGCGACGTCCTTCTGTTCCCCCGTCGCCAGGTTCTTCACACCGATGGTGCCCGCCTCGATATCGCGGTCACCCGCCACCAGAGCAAGCAACGCACCCGAGCGGTCCGCGGCGCGCATCGCACCCTTGATGCCCCGATCGCCGTAGGCCAGGTCGACCCGCACGCCCGCCGCACGTAATCGCGCAGCCAACACCGCCAGTTGCATCTTGGCCTGCTCCCCCAGCGGAACACCGAACACGTCGACCCGCGCCGTCCCGCCGACGCTCTTGCCCTCCGCCTTCAGCGCCAGCAAGGTGCGATCGACACCCAACCCAAACCCGATGCCGGACAGGTCTTTTCCGCCGAGTTGGGCCATCAGCCCGTCGTAGCGCCCGCCGCCGCCGATACCCGACTGGGCACCCAAGCCGTCGTGCACGAACTCGAACGTGGTCTTGGTGTAGTAGTCCAGCCCGCGCACCATGCGCGGATTGATGACATACGGCACGTCCAACGCGTCGAGATGCGCCAGCACACTGTCGAAATGCTGCTTGGCGACATCGGACAGGTGATCCAACATCACGGGCGCGTCCGCGGTCATCGCGCGCACCGCAGGGCGCTTGTCGTCGAGCACCCGCAGCGGGTTGATCTCCGCGCGCCGGCGTGTCTCCTCGTCGAGGTCGAGCTTGAACAGGAACTCCTGCAACAACTCTCGATACTGCGGGCGGCAGGTGTCGTCGCCCAGCGAGGTGATCTCGAGACGGAAGCCGTCGAGCCCCAGCGAGCGGAACCCGGCATCGGCGATCGCGATCACCTCGGCGTCGAGGGCCGGGTCGTCGACACCGATGGCCTCCACGCCCACCTGCTGCAGCTGGCGGTAACGGCCCGCCTGCGGGCGTTCGTACCGGAAGAACGGGCCGGCGTAGCACAGCTTGACCGGCAACGGGCCACGGTCGAGCCCGTGCTCGATGACGGCGCGAATCACGCCCGCGGTGCCTTCGGGTCGCAGGGTCACCGACCGGCCACCGCGATCGGCGAAGGTGTACATCTCCTTCGACACCACATCGGTGGACTCGCCCACCCCGCGGGCGAACAGCGTGGTGTCCTCGAAGATCGGCAGTTCGATGTCGCCGTAACCGGCACGCCGGGCTGTGTCGAGCAGACCGTCGCGCACGCCGACGAACTGTGCCGAATCGGGCGGCAGGTAGTCCGGGACGCCCTTGGGCGCCTGAAAATCACTCACTGGAGCTCACTAGGTCAAGCCTTCGAGGAACGGGTTGGTGCGGCGTTCGACGCCGATCGTGGTCTTCGGGCCGTGTCCCGGTAGTACCACGGTGTCGTCGTCGAGCACCAACAGTTTGTTGACGATCGAGCCGAGCAGGTCCCGGCCGCTGCCGCCCGGCAGGTCCGTGCGGCCCACCGACTGCCGGAACAGGGTATCGCCCGTGAACACCACCGAGCCGGGGCCCGACCCGATGGCCGAGTCGACGCGGAACACCACCGACCCGCGGGTGTGGCCCGGCGTGTGGTCGATGGCGACCGTGACGCCACCCAACTCGACCTTGTCGCCGTCCCTGTCGAGTTCGACGACCTGCTTCGGCTCCCGGAAGAGGGCCCCGAACGCAACCTGCGCAAGCTTCGGCCCGAAGTCTTTGATCGGGTCGGTCAGCATGAAGCGGTCCTCGGGATGGATATAGGCCGGGCAGCCGTAGGTGTCCGCCACCTTCTGTGCCGACCAGATGTGGTCGATGTGCCCGTGGGTCAGCAGCACCGCCGCGGGTGTCAGGTGGTTGTCGTCCAGGATCCGGCGCAGCGGCCCCATCGCCCGCTGACCGGGGTCGACGACGATGGCGTCGGCCCCGGTCCGTGGGGCCAGCACGTAGCAGTTACACGCCAGCATGCCGGCCGGAAACCCGGTGATGAACACGACCACCAGTTTCCCATCCCGCGTGACGTGGGCGGCAGCGCCACACTCAGCAACGCCTGGCACACTCGTTTCCGACCGATCGACACGAGGAGGACACCGGCGGTGCCGACCAACGAACAGCGGCGGGCGACAGCGAAGCGCAAACTCGAGCGGCAGTTGGAACGCCGCGCCGAGAAGGCACGTAAGCGGCGCCTGTACACGATCATCGCCTCGGTCGCGGGCGCGATCGTCGTGATCGCCGCGGTGGTCGCCACGGTCGTCGTCAACAGGGATTCGGACAGCCAGTCCACTGCCGCCACCGAAAGTTCTCCCGCCACGCCGTCGGCGCCAGGAGCGCTGCCCGCGTTCGACCCACCGGCCGGCCTCGGCGAGAACTGCCAGTACCCGGCCTCGGCGGAGAAGGCCAGCAAGGACGTCAAGCCGCCGCGCACCGGCAAGGTACCCACCGACCCCGCCGAGGTCAGCGTCAGCATGTCCACCGACCAGGGAAACATCGGCCTGGTACTCGACAACGCCAAGGCCCCGTGCACGGTCAACAACTTCGCCAGCCTCGCCCAACAGGGCTACTTCGACGACACCACCTGCCACCGGCTCACCACGGCCGAACAGCTCAAGGTGCTGCAGTGCGGCGACCCGACCGGCGACGGCACCGGCGGCCCGGGTTACTCGTTTGCCAACGAGTATCCGACCAACCAGTACCAACCCGGCGACCCGAAGCTTCAAGAGCCGGTCACCTATCCGCGCGGCACCGTCGCAATGGCCAACGCCGGTGCGAACACCAACGGCAGCCAGTTCTTCCTCGTCTACCAGGACTCGAAGCTGCCGCCGAACTACACGGTGTTCGGCACGATCGACGAAACCGGCCTGGCCACGCTGGACAAGATCGCCAAGGCCGGCGTCGCCGACGGCGGTCAGGACGGTGCACCAGCCACCCCGGTCAAGGTGAAGTCGATCCTGCTGGACTGATGACGACACCACCGAGCGGCGGACTCCAGCCGCAGCCACCGCCGTACGGCTATCCGCCGCATTACTACGGTTATCCGCCGCCCAAGCAGACCAACACGTTGGCCATCGTGGCGCTGGTGTGCGCGTTCGTCTTTGCGCCGCTGGGCATCCTGTTCGGCCACCTTTCGCTGTCGCAGATCAAGAAAACCGGCGAGGAGGGCCGCGGCCTGGCGATCGCCGGCCTGGTCATCGGATACCTGGTGACCGTGGCGACGGTGCTGATCATCGTCGTCAGCGTCATCTTCGTCGCGACGGTGGCGCGCGAACTCGAGTCGCTCGACGGCACGGACCCGAGCTACCCGGACATCACGGTGACGCCGGGCCTGCAGACCGACGAGCTTCCGCAATTCGAGCCGCCTGCCACGCTCGGCTCGAACTGTCATTACCCGGCGGCCTCCGAACCGGCCAGCAAGCCGGCCAAGCCTCCGCGTACCGGCCCGGTGCCGACCGACCCCGAGCTCGTCAGCGCCAGCATGACCACCAACAGGGGCAACATCGGCCTTCAGCTCGACAACGCCAAGGCCCCGTGCACGGTCAACAACTTCGCCAGCCTGGCCCAGCAGGGTTTCTTCGACGACACGCCATGTCACCGCCTGACCACGAGCGACACCCTCGGCGTGCTGCAATGCGGCGACCCGAGCGGCACCGGCATCGGTGGGCCGGGCTACCAGTTTCCGAACGAATATCCGACCAACCAGTACCGGTTGAGCGATCCGGCGATCAGGACGCCCGTCCGCTATCCGCGCGGCACGCTGGCGATGGCCAACGCGGGCGTCGGCACCAACGGCAGCCAGTTCTTCCTCGTCTACCAGGACTCGCAGCTACCGCCGACGTACACGGTGTTCGGCACGATCGACGAGACCGGCCTGGCCACGCTGGACAAGATCGCGGCCGAGGGCGTCGCCGACGGCAGCGAGGACGGCGAGCCCGCCGCCGCCGTCTCGATCGAGTCGATCCGACTCGACTGACCCCCGACTGTCGGCTATTCGCTGGGCGCCGTCTCGATGTAGAACTCGACGTCGTCACCTTCGACCTTGGTCACCCGCATGTTCGCGGTGTACTCCTTGCCCTCCGGCCCCGTGAACGTGCACTCGAACTTCGTTCCCTCCTCGGCCTCGACACCCTCGGGGCACTTCACATCTGTCGGCTTGAACCCAGTCTGCTCCGAGACGAGGTCGACCACCGATTTCGCGGCCCCTTCCGGCTTGATCGTGGAACTGCAACCGGCGAGCACGACGCCGAGCGAAACGAGAACAACGAGCAAGGCGTGACGCATCGTCGCAGTATCGCAGACCTGGCAAAAATTGACGGGTGTCATCTCAATTTGCCGGCGGAGCCCCGATTGCGGCTCACGCCGCTTCTGCCCATTGCGGCTCACGCCGCGGAAGTGACCCGGTAGACGTCGTACACGCCTTCCACATTGCGCACCACGTTCAGCACATGGCCGAGATGCTTGGGGTCGCCCATCTCGAAGGTGAACCTGCTGATCGCCACCCGATCGTTGGATGTCGTCACAGACGCGCTCAGGATGTTGACCTTCTCGTCGGCCAGCACCCGCGTGACGTCGGACAGCAACCGATGCCGGTCCAGCGCCTCGACCTGGATCGCGACCAGGAACACCGACGACGGCGACGGCGCCCACTTCACCTCGATGATGCGCTCCGATTGCTGCTGCAGCGACGAGGCATTCGTGCAGTCGGTGCGGTGCACGCTCACACCGCCGCCGCGCGTGACGAAGCCCATGATGTTGTCGCCGGGTACCGGCGTGCAGCACTTGGCCAGTTTGGTCAACACACCCGGGGCGCCCGGAACGGCAACCCCGACATCGTCGCTGGTGCGGTGGCGCACCGGCATCGTCGCCGGTGTGGAGCGTTCGGCGAGTTCGTCGGAGGCTTCCTCGTCACCGCCGACCTGGGCGACCAACCGCTGCACCACATGCCGCGCCGAAACGTGACCCTCGCCCACCGCGGTGTAGAGCGCCGAAACGTCCACATACCGCAGTTCGCGGGCCAGCGCGCCCATCGATTCGGCATTCATCAACCGCTGCAACGGAAGTCCGCCACGACGGACCTCGCGGGCGATCGCGTCCTTACCCGCCTCGAGCGCCTCCTCCCGGCGCTCCTTGGCGAACCACTGCCGGATCTTGGCCTTCGCGCGCGGCGACACCACGAAGGTCTGCCAGTCACGCGACGGGCCGGCGTTGAGCGCCTTGGACGTGAAAACCTCAACCACTTCCCCGTTTTCGAGCTTCCGCTCGAGCGCGACGAGGCGGCCGTTGACCCGTGCGCCGATACAGCGGTGACCGACCTCGGTGTGCACCGCGTAGGCGAAGTCGACGGGTGTCGACCCGGTCGGCAGCGTGATCACGTCGCCCTTCGGGGTGAACACGAAGATCTCCTGCACCGCAAGGTCGTAACGCAGCGACTCCAGGAACTCGCCGGGGTCAGCGGCCTCACGCTGCCAGTCGAGAAGCTGTCGCATCCAGGCCATGTCGTCGATCTCGGCCGACGAGTGCTGGTTCGGAACGCCGTTGCGCCCCTTGGTTTCCTTGTAACGCCAGTGCGCAGCGATGCCCAGTTCGGCGGTCTTGTGCATGTCGTGTGTGCGGATCTGCACTTCCAGCGGTTTGCCCTCGGGCCCGACGACCGTGGTGTGCAACGACTGATAGACGCCGTACCGTGGCTGCGCGATGTAGTCCTTGAACCGCCCGGCCATCGGCTGCCACAGTGAATGGACGACGCCGAGAGCCGCGTAGCAATCTCGGATCTCGTCGCAGAGGATGCGCACGCCGACGAGGTCGTGGATGTCGTCGAAGTCTCGGCCCTTGACGATCATCTTCTGGTAGATCGACCAGTAGTGCTTGGGGCGTCCTTCCACGACCGCATCGATCTTCGACGCGCTCAGCGTCGCGTTGATCTCCGCACGCACCTTGGCGAGGTAGGTGTCGCGCGACGGCGCCCGGTCGGCGACCAGCCGCACGATCTCCTCGTACTTCTTCGGGTGCAGAATCGCGAATGCCAGGTCTTCGAGCTCCCACTTGACCGTTGCCATGCCCAGCCGGTGCGCAAGCGGAGCAATCACTTCCAGCGTTTCGCGCGCCTTGCGCGCCTGCTTCTCGGGCGGCAGGAACCGCATGGTGCGCATGTTGTGCAGCCGGTCGGCGACCTTGATCACCAACACGCGGGCGTCGCGCGCCATCGCGATGATCATCTTGCGGATGGTCTCGCCCTCGGCGGCGGTGCCCAGCGCCACCTTGTCCAGCTTGGTGACGCCGTCGACCAGATGGCCGACCTCGGTGCCGAACTCCTCGGTCAGCGCTTCCAGCGTGTACCCGGTGTCCTCGACGGTGTCATGCAGCAGCGCTGCGATCAGCGTGGTGGTGTCCATGCCGAGCTCGGCGAGGATGTTCGCCACGGCCAACGGGTGGGTGATGTACGGATCGCCCGAGCGGCGCAACTGATCGGCATGGCGCTGTTCGGCGACCTCGTAGGCCCGCTGCAACAGCTGCAGATTCGCCTTGGGGTAGATCTCCTTGTGGACCGCGACCAGCGGCTCGAGGACCGGGTTGATCGCGCTGCGCTGCGACGTCATCCGGCGCGCCAGCCGGGCGCGCACGCGGCGCGACGCGCTCGCCGAGGCTTTCGGCGTCTCCGGGGTCGGCGTCTCGGGCTGCGTTTGCGGCGGCGGCGACTGCACGGCTTGGCCCGTGCCGGGTTCATCAGCCATGGTCACCTCCTCCAGCGATGTGTGGCCCGCCTCCGAGGATATCCCTCAGACCCGGTGCAACGACGTGACCGGCAGCGGCTCGAGCACCTCGCGACCGTTGAGCGCCGTCAGTTCGAGCAGCACCGCGGCACCGGTCACCGACGCGCCGGCGTGCTGCAGCAACCTGACCGCCGCGGCCGCTGTTCCGCCTGTGGCCAGCACATCGTCGATGATCACCACATTCCGGCCGCCGATGTCGATTCCGTCGGCCGGAATCTCCAGCGTCGCCGTGCCGTATTCGAGCGAATAGGTCTCGCTGTGCACCGGCGGCGGCAGCTTGCCGCCCTTGCGGATCGCCAACACACCCGTCCCCAACCGCAGGGCGACCGCCGCGCCGAGCAAGAAGCCGCGCGCGTCGATTCCCGCCACCAGGTCGGCGCCGCCGGCGGCTTCGGCGAGCGCATCGGTGACCGCGGCCAACCCGTGGCCGTCGGCCAACAGCGGGGTGAGGTCCTTGAACGCGATGCCCGGTTCGGGGAAGTCGGGTACCTCCCGCATCCTCGCCGCGATCAGCGTCGAGATGTCTTCCGCCGCCGGCCGGTCGGGTCCGTCGCTCACCGCTCGAGCACCCAACGGTCCATGTTCCATCCCGCACCCCACCGGGTCGGGTTGCTATTGACCCCGAACATCTTCTTCGACGTCAGAACGGTGCGCTGCTGTCGGTACAGCGGTAGCGTCGGCATATCGGCCCACAGCACCGGACCGCCCTCGCCGAGTAGTCGGGCCAGCTCCTTGGGGTCGTTGGTGATGGCCATCGTCGCGATGATGCGGTCGATCTGCGGGTTGGAGTACCGCGGCAGGTTGTTGCCGTTGCCGGTGTGGAACTGGTACGCGTCCATCGCCGACGAACCGGACGACCCGCTGCCTGCCGCACCACCTGTGCTGGCGAGAAGCACATCGATCTCGTTGTTGCGCAACGACAGTGGGCCCACGGTGTTGCTCGCGACGTCCTGAACGGTGATGCCCGCCGGCGCGCACGCTTTCGCAATCGCCCCGACAGTGGCGGCCAGCCGCGCGTTGGGGCTGTGGTAGCCGATGCGAACCGTCAACGGCCGCGCGTTGAGCGCGGCCCGTGCCGCTTCGGGGTTGGCGGCAACGAACTGCCCCGCTCCGGGACCGCCCTCAGCCGCGCTGTACGCGTCCTCCGCCGCAGGGTTGAGCCGCGAGTTGGCGATCGGCACTTCGGCGTTGCGGGCAATCTCGTCGCGCGGCGTGCACAGGGCCAGCGCACGGCGGGCAGGTGGGGCCGCCATCACGCCCCGCGGCGCGAAGATGAGCTGTTCGATGCCGGCCGACGGGGCGTCCGTGCGCACGTAGTCGTCGGGCATGTTCAGCGTGCCCGACGAACCGGTGGCGATGTCGACGATGTCGTAGGCGCCCTGGTTGACCTTTTCCTGGATGTCGGCGCCGCGCGGCCACACCGTCACCGTTTCGGTCACGGGTTCGGCGCCCCACCACTTGTCGTTGGCGACCAGCACGACCGCGCCGTCCTCGGTCACCTCGTCCAGCTTGTAGGGCCCCGACGAGGGGAACTTCTTCAGGTCGACGCCGGGTTTGAGGTTCCACCCGGTGTTCCAGACCTGGGAGATGCGCTCCACCGCCGGACCGTCGTTCGCCAGGATGGCCTTCGTGACGCCCCCGTCGCCGAGCCCGAGCTGATCGGCGATGACGTGCGACGGCATCATCGCCGTCGCGGAGAACAGCTGGCCGAAGTCGACGAACCCGCGATCCGGCGCGAACGACACCCGCGCCTTCTTCTGTCCCGGCGTGCAGTCCACTGACGCGATGTCGCTGTAACCGGCGCGGCTGGCGGCGTCGAAGGTTGGGAACCTGCCGGACTGCGATGCCCATGCCAGCACGAGATCGTCGCAGGTGATCGGCTTGCCGTCGGAGTAGACCGCGTTGGCGTTGATCTCGTAGTCGAGCACCAGAGGTTGCCTGCCGACCACGGAAATCGTTCCGAAGTCGTGATCTCCGACGATCTGCCCGTCCGGTCCGTGGTAGTTGAATCCGGTCAGCACCCGTGCGAACGCCTGCGGGCCGCCCGAGGCGGCGCCGGCGACGGTGTTGGTGTTGTAGGTGATCAGCGAGCCGTCGACGGCATAGTCGACGCTGTCGGCGGGGCTGGACGTGCACGCCGACGCCAGCGCCGCGGCCAGCACCATGACCAGCGCCAGCGCGCCGCAACGTCGCACCGGCCCCGGCCTCTTGCCGACGATCATCTCTCCTACCGCCGCCGGGCGTCGCGCTTGCCCGACGGTCGCCCGGTGCGGCTGCCGGTCGGCCGCACCGGACGCGCACCCGGGGCCGGTTTGTCCGGCGGCGGCGTCGTGTCGGCCCGCGCGCCGGCGGTGGCGCCGACGGTCTCCGGTTCCTCGGCGGTCCCGGTTTCGGCGGCTCGCGCCGTCGCGCCCTTGCGGCGGTTCATCACCCGGCGGGTGTGGTTGCGCACCAGTTCCGTTCGCTCACGCAACGACACCAGCAGCGGCGTGGCGAAGTAGATCGACGAGTACGTCCCGACGATGACGCCGACCAGCTGCACCAGCGCCAAGTCCATCAGCGTGCCCACGCCGAGCAGCCACACGGCGACGACCATCAGCGCGAGAATCGGCAACACCGAGATGAGGCTGGTGTTGATCGAGCGCATGAAGGTCTGGTTGACGGCGAGGTTGGCGTGCTCTGCGAACGTGCGCCGCGTCGTGTGTTCGAAGCCCTGGGTGTTCTCCTCGACCTTGTCGAACACGATGACGGTGTCATACAGCGAGAAGCCGAGGATGGTGAGCAGGCCGATCACGGTCGCCGGTGTCACCTCGAAGCCGACGAGTGAGTAGACCCCTGCCGTCACCACGAGGTCGAACACCAGGGTGGCCAGCGCCGCGATCGCCATGTAGCGCTCGTAGCGCACGGTGATGTAGATGGCCGCCAGGACCAGGAACACCACCAAGGCGATCAGAGCCTTCTGGGTGATCTGGCCGCCCCAGGTTTCCGACACCGCCGAATCGCTGATCGCCTGCTTGCTCGGCTGGCCGTCGGCGCCTTTGGGTTTGAAGGCGTCGAACAGCGCGGTGCGCAGTTCCTCGGTCTCGGCGTTGGTCAGGTGCTCGGACCGGATCTGCACGGTGGCCGATCCGCCGCTGCCGACGACCACCACCGACTCCGGGCTCGTGCCGAGTGTCTTGCTGAACACGTCCTCGACCTGTTGCGTCGTCACGGTGCCCGACTCCGTCGCGGTCGGCATCGACACCTTGGTGCCGCCTTCGAAGTCGATGCCGAAGGTGAAGCCGCGCAACAGCATGCTGGCCAGGCAGACCGCGACGATCAGGCCGCTGACCGTGTACCACAGCTTGCGTTTGCCGATGACCTCGAACGCACCGGTGCCGGTGTAGAGCCGGACGAAGAACCCGTGCCGCGGTGTTGCGGCCGCGAGGTCGGGCGCCTCCACCGCGCTGGTCTGCTGTTCGTCCGATGATTGCTTGGCCGCCATGTGTTAATCCCGTCCCGTCGCGTGCGCGGCTGCCCGTCGCTCCCTGGCGATCTGTTGCACCGCACCGAGGCCGTTCAGCGAAGGCTTGGCCATGGTCGGCGACTTCGACGCCATGTACACCAGCGGCCACGTCACGAGGAAGACCACCACCACGTCGAGAACCGTGGTCAGGCCGAGGGTGAACGCGAAGCCCTTGACCTGGCCCACGGCCAGGATGTACAGCACAACCGCGGCAAGCAGTGTCACCGCGTTGCCGGAGACGATGGTCTTGCGCGCGCGTGCCCAGCCGCGCGGTACGGCCGACCGGAACGAACGGCCTTCGCGGATCTCGTCTTTGATGCGTTCGAAGAACACCACGAAGGAGTCCGCCGTCATGCCGATACCGATGATCAGACCGGCGATGCCGGCCAGATCGAGCGTGTAGCCGATCCACCGGCCGAGCAGCACCAGTATCGCGTAAACCATTGCGCCGGAAGCGACGAGCGACAGCGCGGTCAACACCCCGAGCATCCGGTAGTAGAGCAGAGAGTAGAGCAGAACCAACGCCAATCCGACCGCGCCGGCAATGAGACCGGCCCGCAGTGACGACAGACCCAGTGTGGCGGAGACGGTTTCGGCCTCCGACGACTCGAACGACAACGGCAACGAGCCATACTTCAGCACGTTGGCCAGTTCACGCGCGGTCTGCTGGGTGAACTGACCGGTGATCTGGGTGCGTCCGCCTGGGATCGCCTCCCGGATCTCGGGTGCGCTCATCACTTTGGTGTCGAGCACGAACGCGGTCTGGGTGCCGACGTTGGCGGCGGTGAAGTCCGCCCAGGTCTTCGCGCCCTCACCCTTGAACTGGAGGTCGACGACGTACTCGCCGCGCTGCTGGTCCAGACCCGAGGTGGCGTCCTCGATCTGCTCACCGTTGATGATCGACTTGTCCAGCAGGTACACCTGGCTGCCGTCGTCCGAGCAGGTCACGAGCGGAAGGTTCGGATCGTCATTACCTGCGAGGACATCTTCCTCGTCGCAGCGGGTGGCCTGGAACTGCAGGGCCAGGATCTGGATCTGCTGGTCGGTGCTCTGCCGCAACTGCTTTTCGTCAGCGATGCGCTGCTCCAGCGGAAGGTCCTCTGGTGACTGCGGCTCAGCCTGCGGCGCCGCGGGCGCGGGCGGTGCCGGCGAGGGCGCCGGAGTGGGAGGCGGCTCGGGTGCCGGTTGCTGCGGATAGGGCCGCGGCTGCGGGGCAGGCGGCACCGCGGGGGCGGCGGGCGGCGCGGCCGGTGGCTCGCCCGGTTGGGCCGGAACACCGGGCTCGGCGGGTGCGCCCGGCGGCTGGCCGGGCAGCATCGGGCCACCCGGTGGTGCGCCCGGCGGGGCTTCCGTCGGCGGCTGCTGGCCGGGGCTCTCCGCGGGGATGACGTGGATGACCGGCCGGATGTACAGCCGCGCGGTCTGGCCCAGGTTGCGGGCGTCGCTGCTCTCGCTGCCGGGCACCGTGATGACGAGGTTGTTGCCGTCGATGATCACTTCGGAACCGGACACCCCGAGCCCGTTGACTCGGTCGTTGATGATCTGCTGCGCCTGGTTCAGCGCGTCACGGGTGGGCGGCGACCCGTCGGGCGTGCGAGCGGTCAGGGTGACGCGGGTGCCGCCCTGCAGGTCGATGCCGAGTTTCGGCTCGGGCTTCTTGTCCCCGGTCAGGAAGACCAGGCAGAAGGCGCCGACGAGCAACACCAGAAACAGCGACAGGTAGCGGGCAGGGTGCACCGGCGTCGAAGACGATGCCACGTTTCCTCAGGTCTCCTCGAGATCGGTTCGTCAGCACCGCAAGGGTACGGGCTCCAGCTGTGTCCTTGGGTCTCGGACTCAGCCGTCGGTCTTGGTGTTCGGGCTTTCGGTGAGCTCGGTGGCCGTCGACTCGGGCTCGACGTCGTCGAACTCGTCGTCGTCGGTGATGCGGTCGCGCACGGCGAGCTTCATCCAGGTGGTGACGACGCCGGGCGCGATCTCCAGCTCGACGTCGTCGTCGGTGATGCCGGTGATGGTTCCGACCAGACCCGACGTGGTGTGCACGCGGTCCCCGATCTGCAGCGAATTGTGCAGGTCGATGGTGGCCTGCATCGCCTTTTTCTGGCGGCGCGACGCGAAGAACATGAATGCCCCCAACACGATGAGCAGGGGCAGGAAGACGACCAGATCCATGGCAACAAAGTCTTTCGTTAGGTCTTGTGGTCACGGCGCAGCGACGGAGGGGCCGCGCGCCCATAACTGACCAGTGTGCCATTGCGCGTGTCCGCGCCGATGGGCCCGCCCTCCAGAGCCATCGCGATTTGTGGAGTCCTAACGGCGCTGACCGCCGGTACGACTCCACAAATCACTCAGTAATCGGATGATTCGGTCGCGGTCGATCAACAGCGGCGAGACATGCCCGGTGCCTGCGACCTCCTCGACGCGGCAGTCCGGGATGGCCGAGCACGTTCGCCGCGCCTCCTCGGGCCGCCAACCCATCACGTCCTCGCGGACGGACAGCACCAGGGTGGGCACCTTGACGTCGGCCAAAAGGCCTTCCACGCCGGCGCGATTGAGCATCATCGACCGCATCGCGTGATACATGCCGCTGCGGTCGGCATCTCGGAATGCCGCCAATGTCACCTGAGCCTGTTCGGGCTCAGCGGTCACGGATTGGACGCCGAGCAGCGAGTCCGACAGCTGCTTCATGATGAAGCCGTTGGGTCCGGCGAACCGGTACATCGCGACGAGCGGCCACCCCTTCGTGAGCTTCTCCGCCATCGTGAACCCCCGCACCGGCGTCCCGATCGTCGTGAGCGTGCGCAACCGCGGCAATTCCGCGGCGGCGAGCCGGATACCGATGTGCCCACCCCACGCGTTACCCACCCAATCGACGGGTTCGACGATGCCGAGACGATCCAATGCCTGCTCTGCTGCGGCGACGACTTCTTCGAAGGCGAAGTCGCGCCGGACGGCCTCGCTCTTGCCGTGGGACGGACCGTCGATCGTGTAGACGGTTCGCTCGCGGGCGAGTGTGTCCACCAGCGCACTCCAGGACCGCGAGTCGACGAAGAGGCTGTGCCACAACACCACCGGCGGTCCTGCTCCCATGCGACGAACGTGCAACCGGCAGAGGTCGGTGCTGACGAAATGCGCGCTGGAGGCGATCATGGGCCCTCTATTACTTCGGAAACCGAAACTTCGGTAACCGTAGTATCCTCGGAGGCCATGGCTTCGTCAAGGGATCAGCCGCCGCACCGTCAGGCGGTCGGACAATTACTCCTCCGCCTGCTGCGGGAGTTTCGCGACGATTTGGCTGCTCCCCGCGCCGAGGCCGGCTACGGCGACGTACGCGAGCCGCACTTGGCGATCTTCGGCAATATCCGGTCGGGCGGCATCCGGCTCACCGAACTCGCCGATCGCGCGCAGCTGAGCCTCGCTGCGACCTCGGAGCTCGTCAACGACCTCGAGTCGCTGGGCTACCTCAGCCGACGGCCGGATCCCGCGGACGGCCGAGCCAAGCTGATCGATCTGACCAACCGCGGACAAGCTCTCATGGCCGACGCCGGCGCCCGCGTCACCGACATCGAAGCGCGCTGGTCGGGCGTAGTCGGTGAACGGAGCTTCGCTCAGATGTGCCAGACGATGCAACGCCTGCTGGACGAACTCGACCCTGAAGGTGCAGGACGCTAGAAGGTGGCGGCGCCCACCAGCGTGGCGACGAAACGATGGATGTCGTCGGCGGTGAGTTCGAGCCCGTCGACCTCGAGGTCGATCAGGTGCGAAAGGAGATCATCGGTCGGCTTCCAGCAGCGGTCGGCGATCATCACATCGACGTACTGGTACAGCGCTTCCTCGTCGTGCGGCGTCATCGGACCCGCAGCCCACCGGGCGAACATCGGCCAGTCCTCTTCAGGGAAGCCGAATGCCTCACACACCGCAGTGGCCGAATGTTGGCGTGCGGCAATGGAATCAGTGACGCCGCGCCTCTCGGACATCCGGGGTCTCCTAAGCAATGAGTGAAAAGTCGCCTATCGGTGCCACCGATGCGGGCGGTTACATAGCCAGGCTAGCTTCTGCGCAGGCCCCGTTCAGTCATGCAGATCACAGCTAGCCGGTGAGACTCGTCGCACGAGCGACGACTTGGGACATACGTCACGCGAGCCCGGACACGACGAGACGCACAGTGCCCCGAAGTGTCGGGGCACTGTGCGTCTGATACGGGCAGTTACCGGTGTGCGAAGCGGCCGCGACTCCCGCCACCGCTGCGGAACCTGTCCAGCAGGCTGCGGCGGCGCGGCGGCGCGGTGTCGGCCGTGGGGCCGATGACCTCGGTCCGCTGCTCGGCCATCGCGGGCTGTGCAGTCGCCGCGGGTTGGTCCGTCGACGTCGTGCGGTGCTCTGCCACAGCGGGCTCACCGACGACAGGAGCAGGTTCGTCGACGGTGCGAGCCGGCTGCTCGGCGACCGCGCCCGCAGCCACGGGACGATCCGCCCACTCGACGTCGCGCACGCTACGCACCGAGATCCGCCCCAGCGCAGCCGCGCCGAGGAACACGATCAGCGCGCCGAGCCCGTAGAAGTACGTCAGCTCGAGCGCGACCGCCTTGCCTTCGGTCGCGGCGACGGGCACACCCGCGTCGCCGATCCCCAGCGGTCCGGCCAGGGCACGGCCGATGATGAACCACGCGCCGCCCGCGACGGCCAGCCAGCCGCCCAGCATCGCCGTCGCGCGGTTACGCGACATGAGTAGAAGCAAGCCGCCCAGCACGGTCACCACGCCCGGCAGCACCTCCAGCCAGCCACGCCCGGTCGTCCACGTCCACGCCTGGTCGGGACTGTACGCGAAATCGAACATCGGGCCGACGAATGGAGCCAGCGCACCCCACGCGCCCAACAGAATCAACAGGAATCCGCTCATGGCGCCGCGGCTGCGCGGCATCCGCATCCGCCCACCCCGCGGCCGTACACGCGTATCGGTCATCATGCCTCCTTGGTCGCTGGCTGAATACCCACGTTGACGGCCCCGTAACCGGTGTTTGGCTACGTTTGGCCCTATGCGACTCGACGGTGACGCAGCCCGCCGCGTTCTGGCCGACGCGTGGGACCGCTGGGCACACCGGTGCGCGCAGCTGACAGCGCAGGAGTGGGCGGCGCCGACCCGCTGCGCCGGCTGGGACGTGGCGGCCCTGCTCGCCCACGTCACCCCCGAACCGGCCATGTTCGACCGATTCGCCGACGCGGTCATCGGAGGGCCCGCCGCGGTCACCGATGCGG
The DNA here is from genome assembly GCF_001500065.1 of Mycobacterium sp. IS-3022. Lineage (GTDB taxonomy): Bacteria > Actinomycetota > Actinomycetes > Mycobacteriales > Mycobacteriaceae > Mycobacterium. The sequence continues at coordinate 358,524 of NZ_LQIN01000023.1, read as the reverse complement.
CAGTCCTGTTGCGCCGCTTCAACGAGCCCGACGGGGTTGCCAACACGAACGCCGAGAGCCTCGCCGAGGCGGCCGCGTCCGAAGCCGCAGGCCTGACCCCGCAGGCCGCCTCCGACCGGTTCACCGAATGCACGCAGATCCTGCGCGCCACCCCGATGCCGGCGGACATCGTGATCGCGTATCCGTTCATCGGCAGCACCACGTTGGCGGTCGTCGCCGAGACCGCCTTGATGGAGGCGACGGTGCACCTGCTCGACCTCGCCGACGCGGTCGGCGGGGTCGAACCATCCACCGAAGCCTTGACGGCGACGCGCGACTTGCTGATCGCCGTGCCCGACCCCACCGCCGCGGTGGAAGTGCTCGCCGGGCGCTCAACCCCAGAAGCGGCCGTCCCGGCGATTCGCTGACCAGGCGCTACGTCAGACGCAAAGGCCGGTCGCATGGCCGGCGAGCATCAGGAATACAATTAGTTTTACTAACGATGTAATTGGTGGACGCAACGGCGCGCCCCTCATATCCATGCTCTTCGAAAGATTCCGTGATGACTTCTGATATTCGTGAAACAAGGTTGGCCCGCCGCATCTCCCACCTGTTCGCCAGCGATCCACAGTTCGCCGCCGCCCAACCGAACGAACACATCGCCCACGCGATCGAAGCGTCGGACCTGACCCTCCGCCGTGTTCTCCACACGATCTTCGACGCCTACGCCGACCGGCCAGCGCTCGGACAACGCGCGGTCGAGTTCGTCACCGATGCCGATACAGGTAGGACATCTGCGCAACTGCTTCCGCGGTTCGACACCATCACCTATCGCGAACTGTCCGACCGCGTCGACGCCGTCGCCGCCGCGCTGACGCACAACGGCGTCCAGCCCGGTGATCGGGTCGCCATTCTCGGCTTCACCAGCATCGACTACACCACCATCGACATGGCACTGCTGCGTGTCGGCGCGGTTTCGGTGCCCTTGCAGACCAGCGCCCCGGTCGGACAACTGCGGCCCGTCGCCGCCGAAACCGAGCCCGTCGCGATCGCCTCGAGCGTCGATCTCCTCGACGACGCCGTCGAGGTGATGCTCACCGGTCACCTCCCGCAGCGACTGATGGTGTTCGACTATCACGCAGAACTCGATGACCACCGCGACACACTTACGGCCGCGCGATCCCGGTTGGCCGAAACCGACGTCGTGGTCGAGACGTTGGGCGACACGCTCGCTCGCGGCCGGGCACTGCCGACTCCGACTCCGTTCGACTTCGGCGACGACGACCTCGCGCTGCTGATCTACACCTCGGGCAGCACAGGAACGCCGAAGGGCGCGATGTACCTGGCCAAGATGGTGGCGGGCTCCTGGCGTCGATCGAGCATGGCCACATGGGGTGCCGGAGAAGCGCTTCCGTCGATCACGTTGAACTTCATGCCGATGAGTCACATGATGGGCCGCGGCATCCTATACGCGACGCTGGGCGCCGGGGGCATCGGTTATTTCGTTGCCAGAAGCGATCTTTCGACGTTGTTGAATGACCTCGCGTTGGTGCGGCCCACCCAATTGAACTTCGTCCCGCGGGTCTGGGACATGATCTTCCAACAGTTCCAAAGCGAGGTCGACCGCCGAACCGCCACCGGCGTCGACCGCGGGACCGCCGAGACCGAAGTCCTAACCGATCTACGTCAGAACCTGCTCGGCGGCCGGTTCGTTTCCGCGATGACGGGCTCCGCGCCGATTTCGGCCGAGATGACGGCGTTTGTCGAATCCCTGCTCGACTTGCACCTGACCGACGGCTACGGCTCGACCGAAGCCGGCGCGGTGTTCGTCGACGGGCAGGTGGCCCGGCCGCCGGTCATCGACTACAAGCTCGCCGACGTCCCAGATCTCGGTTACTTCCGCACCGATCGGCCTCATCCGCGAGGCGAATTGCTGATCAAGTCCGAGACCATGTTCCCGGGCTACTACAAGCGCCCGGAGACCACCGCGGAGGTGTTCGACGCCGACGGGTACTACCGGACCGGTGACGTCGTCGCGGAATTGGGCCCCGACCGCCTGGCCTACCTCGACCGGCGCAACAACGTGCTCAAACTGTCACAGGGCGAGTTCGTCACGGTGTCCAAACTCGAAGCGGCGTTCGACACCAGCCCGCTTGTTCGCCAGATCTTCGTCTACGGCAACAGCGCTCGCTCGTACCTGCTCGCTGTGATCGTGCCGACCGAGGATGCGCTCGCCCGCCACGGCGATGCCTCGCTGAAGAGTGCGATCACCGAATCCCTGCAGGACGTGGCCAGGACCGCGGGACTGCAGTCCTATGAGATCCCGCGCGACTTCATCGTGGAGACAACGCCGTTCACGCTCGAGAACGGTCTGCTCACCGGTATTCGCAAGTTCGCGCGCCCGAAACTCAAGGAGCGCTACGGCGAGCAGCTCGAACAGCTCTACACTCAGCTGGCCGACAGCCAGGCCGGCGAGTTGCGCGAATTGCGCCTTCACGGCTCCGACCGACCCGTCATCGAGACCGTCAGCCGCGCCGCAGCTGCGCTCCTCGGCGCCGCGGCAGCCGACGTGCAGCCCGATGCGCATTTCACCGATCTCGGCGGTGATTCGCTGTCGGCGTTGACTTTCGGCAATCTGCTGACCGAGATCTACGACATCGACGTGCCGGTCGGCGTCATCGTCAGCCCGGCGAACGACCTGACGGCGCTGGCGGAGTACGTCGAGGCGGCCCGGCGCGGCTCCGTGCGCCCGACGTTCGCATCGGTGCACGGCCGCGACACCGTCGAAGCCCACGCCGGCGACCTCACGCTGGACAAGTTCGTCGACGCCGAGACGCTTGCGGCGGCACCGTCGTTGCCCGGTCCGGCCTCCGAGGTGCGCACGGTGCTGCTGACCGGCGCGACGGGTTTCCTCGGCCGGTATCTGGCCCTCGAATGGCTCGAGCGGATGGAAATGGTCGACGGCAAGGTGATCTGCCTGGTTCGGGCCAAGGACGACGCGTCGGCGCGCGCACGGTTGGACGACACGTTCGACTCGGGTGATCCCGAATTGCTCCGGCACTACCGGGAATTGGCTGCCGAGCACCTCGAGGTCGTCGCCGGCGACAAGGGCGAAGCCGACCTCGGCCTGGATCGGCACACCTGGCAGCGGCTGGCCGACACCGTCGACCTGATCGTCGACCCGGCCGCGTTGGTCAACCACGTGCTGCCCTACAGCCAACTGTTCGGCCCCAACGTCGTCGGCATCGCCGAGCTCATCCGCCTGGCGCTCACCACGAAGATCAAGCCGTTCGTCTACGTCTCGACGATCGGGGTGGGCGCGGGCATCACGCCCGGCCGGTTCACCGAGGACGGCGACATCCGGGTGATCAGCGCGACGCGCAAGGTCGACGACAGTTACGCCAACGGCTACTCCAACAGCAAGTGGGCGGGCGAGGTACTGCTGCGCGAGGCGCACGATCTCAGCGGGTTGCCGGTGTCGGTGTTCCGCTGCGACATGATCCTGGCGGACACCACCTATGCGGGCCAGCTCAACCTGCCCGACATGTTCACCCGGTTGATTCTCAGCCTGGTTGCGACCGGTATCGCGCCGTTCTCGTTCTACGAGGTCGACGGCGACGGCAACCGGCAGCGGGCGCACTACGACGGGCTGCCGGTCGAGTTCATCGCCGAGGCCATCTCGACGCTGGGCGAGCAGGTGGGCCATGCACCCGCTGCGGCGTTCGAGACGTATCACGTGATGAACCCCTACGACGACGGTCTCGGCCTCGACGAGTTCGTCGACTGGCTCATCGACGCGGGATATCGGATCGAACGTGTCGGTGACTACGCCACCTGGCTGCACCGGTTCGACACCGCGGTCCGCGCGTTGCCCGAACGGCAACGTCAGGCGTCGCTGCTTCCGCTGCTGCACAACTATCAGCGACCGGAAACTCCGATAAGGGGGTCGATCGCGCCGACCGAGCGTTTCCGGACGGCGGTTCAGGACGCGAAGATCGGCCCGGACAAGGACATTCCGCACGTGACCCGCGGCGTCATCGTCAAGTACGTCACCGATCTGGAGTTGCTGGGACTGGTGTAGGCCGCTCGCCGAACATGCGGCGCATCACGCGCCGACACTTTCCACATGCACGACCGGCGGGATCGCCAGCATCAACAGCCCGGTCAGCGCGATCCACACGATCACGCTGTACGCGGCCGGCAGGCCGATCCAGGTGTGCAGCAACGCCGGCACGCCCAGCACCGCCAGCGCCGCCGACCACTTCGGCAGCACGCCGGTGCGCCAGACGATGTATGCGGTGGCGAATATGAGTGCCGCAGAACCGATATGGCTGTAGTGGTACAGCCAGACCGCCAAGTCCAGGAACGGTTGAGCGTAGGCCGTCACGGTCATGTCGTCGAACCGCACGATGGCGGCCGGCACGGCGACCTCGGCGGCCAGTCCGGCAGCGGTCAGGGACAGAAATACCGCCCCGCCGAGCCCGGCGGTGTACACCGCGCCCGTCGGCCCGGCGGCCGACCGCAGCATCGACACGAGCACGCCGAGGAACAGCAGACCGAACAATAAGTGCAGCAACGGCAGCGTGCCGTTGACGGTGAGAAACGTAGCGGCGTCGTCGAAATAGGCCTGGACACTGTTGGCGTCGTTCGGCGTCTCCGGAGAGCCGGCCAAAAACGCCGGTACCACGACGCCTGCGGAGGCAACGCCGAGTATTCCGCCGAGCCTGATCGTGCCGCTTCCCATCGCCGTCCTCCTCAGTCGAACAGGCCGACCTGCCCGAGACCACCGACACCGCTCGGCGGCGTCATGCCGAGATGCGTCCACGCCTGCGCGGTGGCGACGCGACCGCGGGGGGTGCGTGCGAGCATCCCGGCCCGCACCAGGAAGGGCTCGCAGACCTCCTCGACGGTGGTCGCCTCTTCGCCGACGGCGACGGCCAGCGTCGAGACGCCGACGGGCCCGCCGCCGAAACTGCGTATCAGCGCGGACAATACGGCCCGGTCGAGGCGGTCCAGCCCGAGTTCGTCGACGTCGTAGACCTCCAGCGCCGCCTTGGCGATATCGCGGGTGATCACCCCGTCCGCGCGCACCTCCGCGTAGTCGCGGACCCGGCGCAGCAGGCGGTTGGCGATGCGCGGTGTGCCGCGCGAACGACGTGCGATCTCGGCCCCCGCATCCGAACCCAACTCGATGCCGAGGATCCCCGCCGAGCGCGCCAGCACCCGCTCGAGTTCGGCGGGTTCGTAGAAGTCCATATGAGCGGTGAAACCGAAACGGTCCCGCAGCGGGCCCGTCAGCGCGCCGGACCGGGTGGTCGCCCCGACGAGCGTGAACGGCGCGACCTCGAGCGGAATGGACGTGGCGCCAGGGCCTTTGCCGACGACGACGTCGACACGGAAGTCCTCCATCGCGAGGTAGAGCATCTCCTCGGCGGGTCGGGCGATGCGGTGGATCTCGTCGATGAACAGCACATCGTGCTCGACGAGGTTCGACAGCATCGCCGCCAGGTCGCCCGCGCGCTCCAACGCCGGACCGGAGGTGACCCGCAGCGACGACCCGAGTTCGGCGGCGATGATCATCGCCAGCGAGGTCTTCCCGAGGCCCGGCGGGCCCGACAACAGGATGTGATCCGGTGTGCCGCCGCGGTTCTTGGCGCCCTCGATGACCAACTGCAGCTGCTCCCGGACCCGGGGCTGGCCGATGAACTCGCCCAGCGACCGCGGCCGCAGGCTGGCGTCGATGTCGCCCTCACCGACGGTCAGCGCCGGGGAGACGTCACGGTCCTCGGACTCGGCGTCGTCGTCGGTGAACCGGCTCATTTGTTCCCCAGCATGGACAACGCCGCCCGCAATGCAGTCGACTGAGAGGCTTCGGGCTCGTTGGCCAACACCTTGTCGGTGGCCTCCTCGGCCTGCTTGGCCGCAAATCCAAGTCCAACAAGCGCTTCCACCACCGGACCGCGCACCGAATGCCCGTTCACCGTTGCGGCCCCCGCCAGTGAACTCATGCCGACCTTGTCACGCAGGCTCAACGCCATGAATTCGGCGGTCTTCTTGCCCACCTTGGGGATCCGGGTCAGCGCGGTGATGTCGCCGTCGCCGATGGCCTGGCGAAGGGTGGGCCCGTCATACATCGCCAACGCCCCGAGTGCGATGCTCGGTCCGATGCCGGAAACCCCGAGCAGCGTGAGGAAAAGGTCACGCGCGTCGGCATCGGCGAAGCCGTACAGCGTCTGGGAGTCCTCGCGCACGATCATCGCGGTGATCAGCCGGGCCTCGGTGCCGCGTCTCAGCGTGGCCAGCGTCGACGGGGTCGCCATCACCTTGTAGCCCACCCCGGCCGCTTCGATCACGACGTGGTCGAGCGCGATGTCGAGAACCTCACCGCGGATGGATGCGATCATCGTGCCGCCTTCGTTTTCGCCTTGAGCGTCGCTTTGTACTTGCGTTGCTGTTCGGCGGCGAGAGCCTCCGCCGCCGCCATCCGGGCGATCATCGGTGCCCGCCAGCAATGACAGATCGCCAGCGCCAACGCGTCGGCGGCGTCTGCCGGTGTCGGTTTGGTCTGTAGCGCAAGGATTCTGGTCACCATAGCGGTGACCTGGGCCTTGTCCGCGTTGCCGTTGCCGGTGACCGCCGCCTTGACCTCGCTCGGCGTGTGGAAATGCACGTCGATGTCGCGCCTGGCGGCGGCGAGTGCGATGACGCCGCCGGCTTGCGCGGTGCCCATCACGGTCGACACGTTCTGCTGGGAGAACACCCGCTCGATCGCGATCACGTCGGGCTTGTGCGTGTCCATCCAGTACTCGACGGTGTCGCTGATCGCCAGCAGGCGCCGGTGCAGCGGGTCGCCGGACGGGGTCCGTACCACGTCGACATCCAACGCGATGACCTGCCGGCCCTTGCCGCCCTCGATGACGGACAGCCCGCAGCGCGTCAACCCGGGATCGACTCCCATCACCCGCACGCCATGCCCTTCTGTGAACACTTGTTCGAGAGCTTAGCCGCCCGGGAGGACGACGCCCGGTAGGGACACGCCCTCGCCGATCGTGATGTGACGGCGGGCGGGCCCGCCGCTACCGTCGCGGAGAGACCGTGTTCCCGATTCGTGGAGTTGACCTCATCCCATGCCGGACGAGACCGAACTGCAGACCGCAAGCAACATCGCCGTCACCTTGGCCTGGGCAGCCGGAGCAATCGCCGCCGTGTACGTGTTCGGGGTGGTGTTGACCTGGCTGATGGCGCGGATCAGTCGCCGCAGCGCGCTGATCAAGGACATCGAGGTGCTCACCCGAAAGCCCGTGCGCCTGCTGCTGATGGTGCTCGCGGCGACGATCGCGGTCCGACGAACCTCCGACACCGCCGACTCGTGGCGCGGGTGGGTGGATCACTGGTTGCTGATCCTGCTGATCGCCTCGATCACTTGGCTGCTCACCGGTCTTGTCCGCGTCGCCGAACAGCGCATGATCGCCCGCTACGGCGGCGGTGCTGAGGAGATTTCCGACGCCGACCGGCTGTGGCGCCGGGTGCGGACACAGGTCACGGTGCTGCGCAGGCTCGCGATCGCGATCGTCGTCATCCTCGGCGGCGCCGCGATCTTGATGACGTTCCCGTCGTTCTCCGACATCGGCACCACGGTGTTCGCCTCTGCGGGGGTGTTGTCCGTGGTTGCCGGCCTGGCTGCACAGACGTCGCTGGGCGCGGTGTTCGCCGGTATGCAGATCGCGTTCTCCGGCGCGATCCGCGTCGGCGACATCGTTCAGCTCGAGAACGGCCAGTGGTGGGGCCGCATCGAGGAGATCACGCTGACCTACGTCGTCGTACGAATCTGGGACGAACGCCGGCTCGTGCTGCCGTCCACCTACTTCACCACCGAGCCGTTCGAGAACTGGACCCGCAGCGCCACCGAGATCATGGGCGCCGTGGAGTTCGACGTGGATTTCAACGTCCCGTTCAACGACATGCGTGCCGAGTTGGACCGCCTCCTCGCCGAGAGTGACCTCTGGGACGGCCGACGCGGCGTGTTGCAGGTGACCGACGCGGTCGGCGGTGTGGTGCGAGTGCGGATCGTCGTCAGCGCGCGCAACGCCGGCGCGCTGTTCGACCTTCAGTGCGCGGTGCGCGAAGGCCTGGTCGACTGGGTGCAGCGCACCGGCGGCGTGGTGCCCATCCAGCGCATCGAACCCGCAGCGCCGGCCCCGGAAGCACGGACCGACCGCGAAGTCGCCGGCGAGACCAAACGCGTCGCGGCGGGGATGTTCTCCGGAAGCCCCGAAGCCGAGGAACGCGCCAAGGCGTTCGATCACACCATCGAGTGCGAGGACGACGAGCTCGTGCGGTCCAACGGCAGCCGCTGAGCCTCGACTGTTCGACTCTCTAGTCGTCGTTGTCGAGTTCGGCCGCGACCTCGTCGGGGATGTCGATGTTGGTGTAGACGTCCTGGACGTCGTCGAGATCCTCGAGCGCGTCGACCAGCTTCATGATCTTGCGTGCGCCGTCGACGTCCAGCGGCACGGTGACCGACGGCTCGAATCCGGCCTCGGCCGACTCGTAGTCGATGCCGGCGTCCTGCAGAGCGGTCCGTACCGCCACGAGATCGCTTGGCTCGCAGAGGATCTCGAAGGAGTCGCCGAGATCGTTGACGTCCTCGGCCCCGGCTTCGAGCACCGCCATCAGCACGTCGTCCTCGGTGAGGCCGTTCTTCTCCAGCATGATGACGCCCTTGCGGGAGAACAGATAGGACACCGATCCGGGGTCGGCCATGTTGCCGCCGTTGCGGGTCATCGCGACGCGGACCTCTCCGGCCGCTCGATTGCGGTTGTCGGTGAGGCATTCGATCAGCACCGCGACGCCGTTGGGGCCGTAGCCCTCGTAGGTGATGTTCTGGTATTCGGCGCCGCCGGCTTCCTCACCGCTGCCGCGCTTGCGGGCCCTTTCGATGTTGTCGTTGGGCACCGACGACTTCTTGGCCTTCTGGATCGCGTCGTACAGCGTGGGGTTGCCCGCCGGGTCGCCGCCGCCCACGCGGGCCGCGACCTCGACGTTCTTGATCAATTTGGCGAACATCTTGCCGCGGCGGGCATCGATGACGGCTTTCTTGTGCTTGGTGGTGGCCCACTTGGAATGGCCGCTCATGCAGGTAGTACCTCTCCGTGCGCTGTTCGTGCGCCAAGTTCGTGTGCTCAGTCCGCCCGACGAGTCTACGTGGACGTTTGCGCCCTACCGAACAGCGTCGGGCGACGTCAGCGCGACGACGCGGTAGCCCACGGCGGCCGGCCAACCCAGGTGACCATGAACGTGCAATTGAAGCCATGTCGGTGCGCCCGACGGGTCGTCGGTGAACGTCGCCGCGGCGTCGACGATCGCCCCCGTCTCCCCCGCGGCCCGCAGGACGACCGAGACGGACAGCGTTGGGCTCCCCAGCGCGGCCCGGTCGTACGCGAGGCTGTCCGGAATGAAAAACGACACCGAGAAGTTCGGCGTGCGGATGCCCTTGGGTGTGCTCGGCGGTCGGCGCAGCATGAGGCCCGACACGATGGGCTTGCCGTCGAACCAGGCGGTTCCGACGTATTCGGTGCGCCGGGCGTCGCCGCCGCTCGCGAGCCGCGCGATCGTGTCGATGCGCGGCTGCGGCTCCACTTCGACCATCGTCATGCGAGTTCTCTCAGAAGTGCTGTTACCTCGGACACAGTACTTCGCAGCTATCTTACTCTGGAGTAAGGTATTGCTTCATGTCCTTCTCCCTGGAGCTGTCGCCCGATCTCGTCCACATCCGGGATTGGGTACACGATTTCGCCGCCGACGTCATCAGGCCCGCCGCCGCCGAGTGGGACGAACGCGAAGAGACGCCGTGGCCGATCATTCAGGAGGCCGCGAAGGTCGGGTTGTACTCGATGGAGATGTTCGCCGAGCAGGCCGCGGAGCCGTCCGGCCTCGGCATGCTGGTGGTCTTCGAGGAAATGTTCTGGGGCGACGCGGGCATCGCACTGTCCATATTGGGCACCGGCCTGGCGGCGGCATCACTGGCCGCCAACGGAACTCCCGAGCAGATGGCCGAATGGCTGCCGCAGATGTTCGGCACCGTCAACGAGCCGAAGGTGGCGTCGTTCTGTTCGTCCGAACCGGGCGCAGGTTCCGACGTCGGCGCCATCCTCACCCGCGCCCGCTACGACGAGGCCAAGGACGAGTGGGTCCTCAACGGTGTGAAGACCTGGGCCACCAACGGCGGAATCGCCGAGGTGCACATCGTGGTCGCGTCGGTGTATCCCGAACTCGGCACGCGCGGACAGGCCACGTTCATCATCCCGCCGAACACACCCGGATTCCGGCAGGGTCAGAAGTTCCTCAAGCACGGCATCCGCGCTTCACACACCGCCGAGGTGGTACTCGAGGACGTGCGCATCCCCGGCGGGTTGATCGTCGGCGGCAGAGACAAGTTCGAGGAACGCATCGCGCGGGTGCGCGAGGGCAAGAAGGCCAAGGGGCAGGCGGCGCTGGCGACGTTCGAGCGCACGCGCCCCAGCGTCGGCGCGATGGCGGTCGGCGTGGCCCGCGCGGCCTACGAGTACGCACTCGAATACGCCCGCCAACGTGAGCAGTTCGGCCGCAAGATCGGCGAGTTCCAGGCGATCGCATTCAAGCTGGCCGATATGAAGGCCCGCGTCGACGCCGCCCGGATGTTGGTGTGGCGCGCCGGCTGGATGGCCCGCAACGGCAAGCCGTTCGACAACGCCGAAGGCTCGATGGCCAAGCTGGTCGCGAGCGAGACCGCGGTGTACGTCACCGACGAGGCGATCCAGATCCTCGGCGGCAACGGCTACACCCGCGAGTATCCGGTCGAACGGATGCACCGCGACGCCAAGATCTTCACGATCTTCGAGGGCACCAGCGAGATCCAGCGCCTGGTAATCGGTCGCGCTGTCACCGGCCTCGAAATCCGCTGATCCTCTTTGGCGATTTGTGGAGTGTTAGCGGCGCTCACCGCCGGTGCGGCTCCACAAATCGCGTCTTAGAGCATGTCGACGAACAGCTTGTGGATGCGGCGGTCGCCGGTCATCTCCGGATGAAACGCCGTCGCCAGCCGCTTGCCCTGGCGCACCGCGACGATGTGCCCGGCCGCCTCGCCCAGCACCTCGACCCCGGGACCGACACGTTCCACCCACGGCGCCCGAATGAACACCGCGTGCACCCGGCCGTCGACGCCGCCGAACTCGATGTCGTCCTCGAACGAATCCACTTGACGGCCAAACGCATTGCGCCGCACCGTCATATCGATCCCCTTCAACGGTATGGCCTCCCGGCCGGGCGCCCCCGCGTCCAGGATCTCCGACGCGAGCAGGATCATCCCCGCGCACGATCCGTAGGCCGGCATCCCGTCGGCCAACCGCGACCGCAGTGGCTCCAGCAGGTCGAGTTCGCGCAACAGGTGGCTCATCGCGGTGGACTCCCCGCCGGGAATCACCAGCGCGTCGACGGCCTCCAGTTCACGCACCCTCCGCACGGTCGACGCCTCCGCGCCCGCTTCGCGCAGCGCGGCCACATGCTCGCGGGTGTCCCCCTGCAGAGCGAGCACGCCGACATGCCGAGCGCTCACGGCCGGTAGTCGCGCTTGTAGCGGGTGAGCCCCTCCTGCATGACCGCCGCCACCATCTCGCCGTACTGGTTGAAGATCTTGCCCTGGCACAGCGAGCGGCCGCCCGACGCCGACGGCGACGATTGGTCGTAGAGCAGCCATTCGTCGGCGCGGAACTGGCGCATGAACCACATCGCGTGATCCAGCGAGGCCACCTGCAGATGCCTGCGTTTGTCGGCGTGATGCACCTGCGCCGAACCCAGCAGGGTGAGATCGCTCATGTAGGCCAGCGCACAGATGTGCAGCACGTAGTCGTCGGGCAGCGGGTCCCGGTGCCTGAACCACACCTGCTGCTGAGAAGCCTTGCCGGGCAGCAGGGTCATCTTCTCCTGCGGAACAATGCGGACGTCCCACTCGGCGAACTGGTTGAAGCCCGCGTCGTCGAACGCCTTGATCTCGGTCAGCCCCGGGCAGTCGTCGGGCGGCGGCGCCACGGGCATTGCGTCCTGGTGCTCGATTCCGCTCTGGTCGGTCTGGAAGGACGCCGACATCGAGAAGATCGTCTCGCCGTGCTGAATGGCGTTGACGCGGCGGGTGATGAAGGAGCCCCCGTCGCGCAGCCGCTCGACGATGTACACCGTCGGCGCCTTGGCGTCGCCTGGACGAAGGAAGTATCCGTGCAACGAATGCACCTGGAACGTCGGATCGACCGTTCGCACCGCCGAAACCAGTGACTGTCCGGCGACGTGTCCGCCGAAAGTCCGTTGCAGGAAACCGGATTCGGGGCTGAAGACGCTGCCACGGTAGATGTTGACCTCGAGCTGCTCGAGGTCGAGGATCTGTTCGATCGCCATCTAGGAAGTCTTACCAGCCTCGCTCCGCGAGCCGGTGTGGGGCTGCGACGTCCTCGACGTTGATGCCCACCATGGGTTCGCCCAGGCCGCGCGACACCTTGGCGAGCACGTCGGGATCGTCGTAGAACGTGGTCGCTTTGACGATCGCGGCCGCGCGCGCGGCGGGGTCACCGGATTTGAAGATGCCCGAGCCGACGAACACGCCCTCGGCGCCCAGTTGCATCATCATCGCCGCGTCGGCCGGGGTCGCGATACCGCCCGCGGTGAACAGCGTCACCGGCAGCTTGCCGGCCCGCGCCACCTCGACGACGAGGTCGTACGGCGCCTGCAATTCCTTTGCCGCGACGTACAATTCGTCTTCCGACAACGACGTCAGCCGGCGGATCTCGCCGCCGATCTGACGCATGTGCGTGGTCGCGTTGGACACGTCGCCGGTGCCGGCCTCGCCCTTGGAGCGGATCATCGCCGCACCCTCGGTGATGCGCCGTAGCGCTTCGCCCAGGTTGGTCGCACCGCACACGAACGGCACGGTGAACTTCCACTTGTCGATGTGATGGGTGTAGTCGGCGGGGGTGAGCACCTCGGACTCGTCGATGTAGTCGACGCCGAGGCTCTGCAGGATCTGGGCCTCCACGAAGTGGCCGATGCGAACCTTGGCCATCACCGGGATGGTGACCGCGGAGATGATGCCCTCGATGAGATCGGGATCGCTCATCCGCGCGACGCCGCCCTGGGCGCGGATGTCGGCGGGCACCCGTTCGAGCGCCATGACCGCCACTGCACCGGCGCCCTCGGCGATGCGCGCCTGCTCCGGGGTGACGACGTCCATGATCACGCCGCCCTTGAGCATCTCCGCCATGCCGCGCTTCACCCGGGCGGTTCCGGTCTGGGTCACCGACCCGTTAGGTGCGGTATCCACTGCTATCTCCTCCGAATCGCTACTGATCCAGTCTAAACGCGGTCGCAAATGTATTGATTCCGCAAGTCAGCGGATCGATTGCAACTGCTGGCGCGGACCGCCCCCGCGCGCGTCGGCGAACGCATTGGCGTCTTTCAGCAATTCGCCGAGTTGCAGCGGGTAGACGGTTTCGCCGTTGGCGACCAGCTCTCGGATCATTGTCTCATCACACCAGCGGTGGCCGTGAATCGTGCGCCGTTCCAGGGCGGTGTGGCCTCCCGTCGACGGCTCGAACCGGGTGGTGCGGTGCACGAAGAACAACTCCTCGCTGCGGATCACCGCGCCGGCGAACTCGAACACCGCCTGACGGCGCCACAGCGGACCGACGAGGTCGGCGGCGGCCACCCGTAGACCGGTCTCCTCCCCGATCTCGCGCGCCGCGGCGTCGGCCAGGCTCTCGCCCGGCTCCACCGCGCCACCGACGGTGAACCACCAGCGCGGGGCGTCGACCGTCGAAGGATCCGAGCCACTGAGCAGCAGCACCGCACCGGACTCATCGAGCAGCACCACCCGCGCCGACGTGCGCCAGCTCACCGGCGACCGACCTCCGGGGCGGTTTCAGGCCGCTCGACGATCTCGAAATACGTTGGCAGCGCCGCGGTTCCGCCGAGCCGCAAGATGCGCACCGCACGCCGTTCGCGCAGCGCAAGGGTGTCGCGCACGGCGTCGTTGTGGAAGCGGCGGGCCAGCACCACCCGCGCTTCGGCGTCGGCCATTTCGGTGATCAGCGGCTGCGGCAGCGACGCCGGGTCCACGATCGCCAGCGCGGCGGACAGTTCGTTCTCGGCGGCCTCACGCGCAGCTCGCGGTGCCCGCTCGGCCGCGTCGGCCAGCGCCGCCAGCCGCTTCGCTTCCGGACCGTCCCCGTAGGCGTCGACGGCGACCGCCCGTGCGACGACGGCACGGCGGGCCAATGCGCCGTCGAGTGCCTGCCAGGACAGGTCGTAACGGACGTGCAGCCGGTCCAGCCGGTTGGCGGTCTGCAACGCCCACGCGCCGATCGCCAGGATCACGACGAGCAGCACCGCGAGCGTGATCACCACGATCCAGGTGATCACCGGACGCCTCCGGTCGCCTTCCCTGTCCGCGCCGTCCGTGCCGCCCTCGCGGCCTTGGCGTTGCCGCCGCTCTCACCGCCGGCCACCCTCACCTTGGCTCCCGAACCGGAGACCGTCTCGTACACCCGCATGATCTGCCGGGCCACCACCGACCAGTCGTAGCGTCGGACCGCTTGCGTCGCTGCCTCGATGTAGCGCTCGCGCAGCCCGTCGTCGGCCAGCACCTCGATCAACCCGTCGGCCAATGCCGACGCATCGTCGACCGGGACCAAGCGCCCAGCCACCCCATCGGCGAGCACCCGCCGGAACGCGTCGAGGTCGCTGGCCACCACCGCGGTGCCCGCCGCCATCGCCTCGACGATCACGATGCCGAAACTCTCGCCACCGGTGTGCGGCGCGCAGTACACGTCGGCGCTGCGCATCGCCGAGGCCTTGGCCGCATCCTCGACCTGACCGAGAAAGCGCAGATGTGCGGCCAGGTCACCGGCATCCTCGCGCAGCTCGTCCTCGTCACCGCGGCCGACGACGAGGATTTCGACGTCCGGGAACCGCTTCACCAGCTTCGGCAGCGCGCGAAGCAGCACGGCCATGCCCTTGCGGGGTTCGTCGAAACGGCCCAGGAACAGCACCGATTTGCCCGCACGCGGGTAGCCGTCGAGCAGCGGCGCGGAGGCGAACGACGCCACGTCGACGCCGTTGGGTATCTCGACCGCGTCACTGCCCAACGCCTCCATCTGCCAGCGCCGCGCGAGGTCCGACACCGCGATGCGGCCGACGATCTTCTCGTGCATGGGCCGCAGGATCGGCTCGAACACGGTGAGGGTCAACGATTTCGTCGTCGAGGTGTGGAACGTCGCGACGATCGGGCCCTCGGCGATGTTGAGCGCAAGCATCGACAGGCTCGGCGCGTTTGGCTCGTGCAGATGCAGCACATCGAAGTCGCCGTCGGCCAACCACCGTTTGACCATGCGATGCGTGGCGGGCCCGAACCGCAGCCGCGCGACCGATCCGTTGTACGGAATCGGCACGGCCTTGCCGCCCGAAACCACGTAGTCGGGCAACGCCATTCCCGGCGACGACGGCGCGAGCACGCTGACGTCGTGGCCGCGGTCGTGCATCACCGCGGCCAGCTGAAGCACATGCGACTGCACGCCGCCGGGCACGTCGAACGAATAGGGGCAGACCATGCCGATGCGCACTAGCCGGCCTCCAGCTTCGCGCGCCGGGCCGCGGGCAGGTCGGCCAGCCACTGCGGTTGCATCATGTGCCAGTCGGCCGGGTGCGCGGCGATGTTGCGCGCGAACCGATCCGCCAGCGCCTGGGTGATGACGGTGACGTCGCCGGACGAGGTGTCGACGTCGGGATACACCCGCATGCCCCAGCCGTCGCGCTCGTACCAGCAGTGCACCGGAAACAGCGCCGCGCCGGTGGCGATCGCGAGCTTGGCCGGGCCCGCCGGCATACGGGTGGGTTCGCCGAAGAAGTTCACCTGCACCCCGCTGCGGCTCAGGTCGCGGTCGGCCATCAGGCAGACGGGCCGGTTGTCGCGCAGGCGGTCGGCGAGCACCTCGAACGGGGGCCGGTCACCCCCGGTCAGCGGAACGACCTCGAAGCCGAGGCCTTCCCGGTACGCGACGAACCGGTTGTACAGCGACTCCGGCTTGAGCCGTTCGGCGACAGTGGTGAAGGTGCCGTAGTTCTGCGCCAGCCACACCCCGGCCATGTCCCAGTTGCCGCTGTGCGGCAACGCCAGCACTGCACCGCGGCCTGCGTCCAGGGCGGCCCACAGGCGCTCGATATCGTCCACGACGAGTTCGCGGCCGAGCGCCTCATGGTCCATCGTCGGCAACCGAAACGCCTCCCGCCAATATCGGGCGTACGAGGCCAGCGAATCACGAATCAGCGCATCCGGCACCTGTTCGGGCGGTACGCCGACGACACGGGCCAGGTTCTTGCGTAATTGAGCCGGCCCGCCACCACGCGCCGCGTAGAGTGCACCGGCCTCGAAAGCGTTGCGCGCCACGAATTCCGGCATCGCGCGGACCAGCCGCCAGCCCGCGGCGTACCCCCAGTCGGTGATCCAGCCACCCAACGGGTTAGCGAATACCGCCGTCGGCCCGGAGGGTGTGCTGGTCACGGTTCGTTCGCCTCGGTCTCGTCCCCGGTGCCCGCCCCGTCGCGCTTGGTGATCTTGTCCATCGCGCCAGGTGAGGTGCGCACGCTGTGTACCCGCTGGCCCAGCGTGACCAGGCTGGTCACCGCGAGCGTCCACATCGCGACGTGCAGCAGCCACACCACGCCGAACAACCCGGACAGCCCCGCTCCGACCAGCACGATGATCAGCCGCTCCGGACGCTCGATCAAACCGCCCTCCGCGGACAACCCGCTGGCTTCGGCGCGCGCCTTGATGTAGGAGATGACTTGCGACGTCACCAGGCAGATCGCGGTCGCGACCACCAGCGAAGTGCTCCGCAGCCCGAACGCGGCCCACCACAGCAGTCCGCAGAAGATGGCGCCGTCGCTGATCCGGTCGCAAGTGGCGTCCAGCACGGCGCCGAAACGGGTGCCGCCGCCGCGCTGACGGGCCATCGCGCCGTCGAGCATGTCGGCGAGTACGAAGAGCCACACGGCGACCGAGCCCCACCACAACTGGCCGATCGGGTACAGCGTCAGCGCGCCCAGCACCGAACCCGCGGTGCCGAGGATCGTGATGCTGTCGGGCGTGAATCCGGCCCGTAGCGCGCCCTTGGCGATGGGCGTGCTGAGCTTCTCGTACGCCGCGCGCGTCATCAGGTAGAAGTTGCTCACCGCTGTTTCGCCCACTCCGTCGCCAGCAGTTCACGAGTCTCGCGCAACAACTGCGGCACCGCTTTCGAGCCGCCGATGATCGTGATGAAGTTCGCGTCCCCGCTCCAGCGCGGGACGACGTGCATGTGTAGATGGTCGGCCAGCGAACCGCCCGCCGACTGGCCCAGGTTGAGCCCGACGTTGAAGCCGTGCGGCCGGGACACCGACTTGATCACCCGAATCAGTTTCTGGGTGAACGAGATCAGCTCAAAACTCTCATCGGGGTTCAGGTCCTCCAGCTCGGAGACCCGCCGGTAGGGCACCACCATCGAGTGCCCCGGGTTGTAGGGGTACAGGTTGAGCACGATGTAGACGGACTCGCCGCGCGCGACGACCAGGCCTTCCTCGTCGGGCATCGTGGGGATGTCGGTGAACGGCTGCGTGGATTTCGCTGACCCCGCCGACCCGGCCTTCATCGGCGACTCGGCGATGTAGCTCATCCGGTGTGGCGTCCACAGCCGTTGCAGGTGGTCGGGTTCACCGACGCCGCGGTCGATTATTGTCCTCTCTTCGCGCAAGCGCTCATCGCCAATCGTCCCCTCTTCGCGCTCTTCGCGGCTCACTTCGACGCGCCCACCTCGAGCAGTTCTGCGGTGGGAGCGGCGTTCTGCCGGCTCGCGATCCAGTCGGCGATCGCGGCGACGGCCTCCTCCCGCGGTACGCCGTTGAGCTGGCTGCGGTCACCGAAGCGGAAGCTGACGGCGTCGGCCTCGACGTCGCGGTCCCCCGCCACCAACATGAACGGCACCTTCTGGTTGGTGTGGTTGACGATCTTCTTCGCCATCCGGTCGTCGCTGGCGTCCACCTCGGCCCGGATGCCTTTCATCTTCAACTGTGTCGCAAGGCCGTTCAGATACGGGACGTGGTCGTCGGCGACGGGGATGCCGACCACCTGCACGGGCGCCAGCCAGGCGGGGAACGCACCGGCGTAGTGCTCGGTGAGGATTCCGAAGAAGCGCTCGATCGACCCGAACAACGCGCGGTGGATCATCACCGGCGGCTGCCGCGACCCGTCCGCGGCGGTGTACTCCAGCTCGAAGCGCTCCGGGAAATTGAAGTCCAGCTGGATCGTCGACATCTGCCAGCTGCGGCCGAGCGCGTCTTTGACCTGTACCGAGATCTTGGGACCGTAGAACGCCGCGCCGCCGGGGTCGGGCACGAGTTCGAGTCCCGACGCGGCGCCCACCTCGGCCAGCACGTTGGTGGCTTCCTCCCACAGCTCGTCGGAGCCGACGAACTTCTTGGGGTCCTTGGTCGAGAGCTCAAGGTGGAAATCGGTCAGGCCGTAGTCGCCGAGCAGGTCGAGCACGAAGCGCAGCAGCGAGGTCAACTCGCCACGCATCTGATCACTCGTGCAGTAGATGTGCGCATCGTCCATCGTCAGCCCGCGCACCCGGGTCAACCCGTGCACCACGCCGGACAGCTCGTAGCGGTAGACGGTGCCGAACTCGAAGAGCCGCAATGGAAGTTCGCGATACGACCGCCCCCGCGAGCGGAAGATCAGGCAGTGCATCGGGCAGTTCATCGGCTTGAGGTAGTAATCCTGGCCGGGCTTGCGCACGGTGCCGTCGGGGTTGAGTTCGGCGTCGAGGTGCATCGGCGGGAACATGCCGTCGGCGTACCAGTCGAGGTGCCCGGAGATCTTGAACAGCTCCGCCTTGGTGATGTGCGGAGTGTTGACGAACTGGTAGCCGGCCTCGGTGTGCTTACGGCGCGAATAGTCCTCGAGCTCGCGGCGGATGATCCCACCCTTGGGGTGGAAAACCGCCAGCCCCGAACCGATTTCGTCGGGGAAACTGAACAGGTCGAGTTCGGCGCCTAGCTTGCGGTGGTCGCGCCGCTGCGCCTCTTCGATGAACTCGAGGTGCTTGTCGAGGGCTTCCTGCGACTCCCACGCCGTGCCGTAGATGCGCTGCAGGCTCGCGTTGTCCTGATTGCCGCGCCAGTACGCCGCCGAACTGCGGGTCAGTTTGAACGCCGGGATGTATTTCGTCGTCGGGATGTGGGGCCCGCGGCACAGATCGCCCCACTCCCGTTCGCGCGTGCGGGGATTGAGGTTGTCGTATGCGGTCAGCTCGTCGCCACCGACCTCCATGACGTCGGGGTCGCCGGACTTGTCGTCGACCAGCTCGAGCTTGTAGGGCTCGTCGGCGAGCTCTTGGCGCGCTTGGTCTTTGGACTCGTAGACGCGCCGGGAGAACAGCTGGCCTTCCTTGACGATCTGGCGCATTCGCTTCTCGAGCGCGGCCAGGTCCTCGGGCGTGAACGCGCGTTCCACGTCGAAGTCGTAGTAGAACCCGTCGGTGATCGGCGGTCCGATGCCGAGCTTCGCCTCGGGAAACAGGTCCTGCACGGCCTGGGCCAGCACATGGGCGGTGGAGTGCCGGATGACGCTGCGGCCGTCGTCGGTGTCGGCGGCCACCGGAGTCACCTCGACGTCGGCGTCGGGTATCCACGACAGGTCGTGTAGCCGGCCCTCGGCGTCGCGGACCACCACGATCGCGTCGGGCGCCCCCCTACTCGGCAGCCCCGCCTGGCGGACCGCCTCGCCCGCGGTGGTCCCGGCAGCGACCCGGATCGGGGCTGCGGAGGCGGGGCGGGCGGCGGCGCTCATCGGGGGATCTCCAGTTTCGTTGTCAGCAGAGTCGAGGACGCGACCATGCTATCGGGGTGAGTCGTCAGTCTCCGATGCCGATCGGACTGTTCAGCCACTCGTGTTCGAACCCGACGAATTCGGCGGACCAGTCGAGTGCGCCCAGCAACCACAGCGTCAGCGCAACGACGAGCGCGGTGAACACGCCGCCGAGAATCTGCACGATGGCGTGCTGGCGGTGAAACCAGTCCATCACTTTGTCGTAGCGCTCCTTGGCGTAGGCCAGCAGTCGTCGGGCCCAGTCGAACTCGGTGGCCAGGATGCCCAGCCCGATGAACACGATTGCCCACCCCGGCCCCGGATACGGGATGGCGAGGATGCCCGCGCCCAGCACGATCAGGCCCACGACCCCGACGACGATGCGGTAGACGAACTCCGCTCGGCGGCGTTCGCGCAGCCGATCGCGCCACCGTGCCCAGCGTCGTTTGACCTCGGGGCCGTTCACGGCTGCCCCGGCTTGAGCTTGACGAACAGCGCATGTGCTTCGGCGAGCACCGTGCCGCCGTCCTGCAGCCGCCCGGAGACGAAGATCTTGCGGCCCTCGATCCGGTCGATGCCTGCGTCCACTTGGAACTGCTTTTCGACATGTGCGATCTTGCGGTAGTCGACGTGCAGGAACGCGGTGCGCTGTGCCCTGCTGCCGCTGAGTTTGAACGCGGTGAAGCCGAGCAGCGAGTCGAACAGCATCGCGACCGCGCCGCCGTGTGCGGCGCCGTTGCGGCCGAGGTGGAAGCGGCGGAACTCCGCAGTGCCGACGATGCGCTGGTCTTCGGTGACGTGCACGTCGAGCGGCACCGCCAGGACGTTGCCGCGGTTCGGCAGGTCCATCCGCCGGCCGGAGGGCGAGACCCACTCGTCGGCGTAATAGGGCGCAAGCAGCTGCGACACTTTCTCGATCTGATCCGCCGCTTCGGTGATCACCTCGTCGGGCGCGTCGGCCGCGCGGGCGTGGTCCTGCAGCGTGCGGACGGCTTCGATGAAGCGTCCGTAGTCGGGTCCTCCGCGCTCGGTGGGAACCGGCGGGTTGAAGCCCCCACCGGGTTCCGGCGCCACGGGCTGCTCAAAGGTCACCGGACCACCGTATTGCCTCGCTCGGTCGCCGGCCGCTCCGGCGTTGCTCGTGGTCACCGCGCAACGCTACGGCGACGATGACAAGGTAGCCGGATGAAGCTGAGCGATCTAGCCACGCTGCCGCTGACTTATCCGGAGGTGGGAGCCACCGCGCACGCGCTGCCGCCCGGGTATCACCACGTGCACAAGACCGCCGTCATCGGCCGCGGCCGAAGCCGCTTCGAGCAGGCCGCCGCGGCGGGCATGCGATGGGGCATGCTGCGCGGTGCCGGAGTACGCGTGGAAGCGACGACGGAAGTCGCGCAGGTGGGATCCGAGGTGATCGTGCACCTCGGTCCGATCGGGGCGCCGTGCCGCGTGGTGTACGTCGTCGACGAACCCGACCGTCGCGGGTTCGCCTATGGCACCCTTCCCGGCCACGCAGAGTCGGGCGAGGAGCTGTTCCTGGTGCGCTACGACCCCGGGTCGGAGCAGGTGTCGGCCGTTGTGACGGCGTTTTCCCGGCACGCGACCTGGTGGAGTCGCCTTGGGTCGCCGGTGACGTCGCTGGTGCAGCGCGTCGTCACGGAGCGGTATCTGCGGGCGCTGTAACGGATGTAGTCTGCGGTGTAGGCCTTACTCTGCACTGACGGTTGCTTGCGTCGCCGATAATTCCCATCCGAACGCAAGGTCAATCGCGGGCTCGTGCGCGTAGCCTTGAACGACTGGGAGAAGGACTTCAGATGGTGATGGCGAACGAACCCGACGAGCGCGAGGGCACGCACCTGCGCATCGCAGAACTTGTGCGCGGACTCTACAACCGGCCCGACGCCGATACGGTGATCGCCGAGCTGGCCGAACATGCGGCTGTCGAGATCCCCGGCGCCCAGTACGCCGGCATCACCATCACCCGCAAGTCCAAGAGCGTCGAGACCCCCGCAGCAACCCATCTGTACCCGATGCTTTTGGACAAGATCCAGCAGCGGCATCAGGAGGGTCCGTGCCTGACCGCGGCCTGGGAGAAGAAGATCGTTTACGTCGCCGACCTCGAAACTGAGGACCGGTTCCCGAACTATCGCCGAGATGCTCTCGCGGAGACGCCGATTCGGTCGATCATGGCGTTTCAGCTTTTCATCGAGGGTGAGACGATGGGTGCGCTCAACGTCTATTCGGAGGAGCCCGACGCTTTCGGCGACGAATCGAGAAGCATCGGAATGGTTTTCGCGGCGCATTCGTCGGTGGCGTGGAATGCGGTGCGTCGCGACGAACAATTCAGAAAGGCCTTGGCCAGCCGCGACACCATCGGTCAGGCGAAGGGCATGATCATGGAGCGCTACGGCGTCGACGCTGTTCAGGCTTTCGATCTGCTGCGCAAGCTGTCTCAGGACTCCAATGTGCCGCTGATCAAGATCGCGACGGAGTTCGTGAAGAACGCCCAACCCTGAGAGTCTGGTCAGCCGACGAGGTCGAGCTGTTTGTTCAGCCAGTTCAGCACCGGCGGCGCGACGTCGTCGACCGCGGACTGCGCGATGATCCAGTGCGGCAGGTTGGGATGGACCTGGTGCTCCGCGTTGTAGCGTGCGGCGATCCGTCGTGAGATCCATTGTGCGACATTCCGATCAGCACCCGCGCTGACGCACAGCACGGGGCACGTGACGTCCCGGGCGCTCACCTTGGTGGACGACGCTCCCATTGACATCTCGCGGAAGACCCGGCCCGAGTCGCGAACCAGTCGGGGCAACAGGTCGTCCTGTTCGGCCCGGTCGAGCGTGCTGAGCGGGACCTCCCGCATGGTGCGCTCGGACGGCAGGAACGGCTTGCCTGCGAGGATGCGCGGAAGTAGCGGGAACAGGTGTGGCAGGACGCGAAGTTGCGGCCAGAGCACGCCGGGCGGGATGGACGCCAGCAGCACCGCAGCACGCGGATCGCGTGCTGCGGCGATCTTCTGGGCGAGCAGGCCGCCCATGCTGTGACCGATGACGATCGGCGCGTCGCCCAGTTGGTCGTATGCCGCCAGCGCCACCCGGAAGCAGTCCTGGATGCCGGTACGTGCGAGCACGTCGTCATTGGTCGGGTCACGGCCCGGCAGCACCGGCGCGTGGCATTCGAAACCGGCGTTCTCCAGAAATCGGGTCCACGGCTGCAACAGTGACGGTCGACCGAACACGCCGTGCAGAAACAGAACGGGAGGCTTGGCCTTGTCCACTTCGGTCGGTGTCCTTCCGGTCGCGGTGACGGCGCGAAGCCTTGTCAACGGGCGATTACTCGAGGAACCTCCGGGTTGTCCGGTTCGACTCTCGGCCGTGGCACCTCGACGCTGTTCTGTTGCACGATAACCGGATCCCCGACCTTGACGGTGTTGAAATACCATTCGGCGTCCTCGGGGCTGAGACTGATGCACCCGTGGCTGACATTCTCGTAGCCGAGTGAATTGACCGCCCACGGTGCCGAATGCACGAAGATGCCGCGTCTGGTGATCCGGACGGCCCATTCGACGTCGAGCAGGTAACCGTCCTCCGAGTTGACCGGGATGCCGACGCTGCTCGAATCCATCATTACGTTGCGCTCTTTGGCCAATACGGTGAAAGTGCCAACGGGCGTTGGATATTCGGGCCTTCCCATTGACGCCGGAAAAACGCCGGGCTTGCCGAAGTGTGGCCGGTGATGTGGAGCCGGCAGGATCGAGGGTGGCCCTGCGTCGACGCCGTCAATCGTCACGGTGAAAGTGTGTTCCGAGGTATTGGCAACACCGACGACCGCCGGACCCGTCGCGACGTTCGTCTTCAGGTTGCCTACGGAAAGGGCGATGGTGCTGTGCGCCGGCCAGAATCGGTCCGGAACCCACTGCACGGTCTCGTTGTCGAGCCATTCGAACTTGCCCGTCATGGCGGGCGCCGATGTGATGTCGAGAAACCGCTCGGCGGCTCTCTTGTCGACGACGGGCGCCTCGAACGTCACCACTACGGGGTGCGCCACCCCGACGATCTGGCCTTCCGCGGGCAGAATGGAGGCGATGGCGCTTCGCACCGATTGGCTGGCAGCTGCCGCGCCTTCGTCGACCGGCCCGGCCACCACACAGGTAGCGACGACGACCGCAGCAAGAACACACCGGATGACCGCACGCAATCTTGGTGCCTCCCTTGAAATTACAACGATGTCAATAATGCTAAGGGAGCCGCGGCTTATTAAGTCCAAGAGTGCGTAGGCAATTCGATTAAGTCTGCATCACGTTTGGGCCACGGCCGACCGGACGAACCCTCTTCGGAGAAGTTGTAGCTCGTTGTCCAGGAATGGATTTGGCCCGGCGGCAAGTCGTGCTCACCGCCGGGCCCAACCCGGAGGGTCTGTCCTCAGCGCACCGTTAGCCCGCAGGACCAGGCGGTGTGGGCTGACCCGGCGCGGGCGCGCCCGGCCGCGGTGAGCCGACAGAGTCGCCCTTGCCGCCCTTACCGGCGGCGCCACCCATCGTGGTGAGTGGGGCGCCGGCTGCCACCGGAGCACCGGCCGCAATCGGCGGCACGACGGGCGGGGGCACCAGGGGCGGAGGCACGGCCGGTGGCACGAGCGGCGGGGGCACGATCGGCGGCACCAGCGGCGGTGGCACGACCGGTGGCGGCGCGACGGGCGGCGGACCGGGGAACGCCATCGGCACGCCGGCCATGTCGGTGAGCGGAGCGCACACTGCTCCGGGCGGTGCACCTGTAGGGGCTTCCCCAGTCGACGTCTGGACACATTCGTAGCCCCCGGCCAGCGCCGCCGGGCTCAACGCCATCGCCAACCCACACAATCCAGCCCCGATGGCTGCCGCGATGTTGACTCGTTCAAAGGTCGTCATCGACGTTGATCCCTTCATTCACGCTCGTACTTTCGTTCAACTGAGGCAGCAGACCTGCATGCCGCATTGAAGTCGCGCCTCTGCGACCGCGTTAATATCAGCAGCGAACGGCCGGCGACGCACCACGCCGCACCGCACCGTTTCCAATTGGTGACCGGTTCGGAATGGTCGGACGACCGGGCATCCCGCCGCCGGCGCGGCCGGCGTCCTGCCAATCGGTCTCACCTGCGGTTCTGCGTTGGGTCGACCGCTGCGCGCGCGGTTGTGCGCGCCGTCGCAGGTCTCGATGCATTCAAAGTCGACACGGGGTTTCGGGGCCGTTGACCACGGGCATCACTGTCGCGACAGGTCAGGACAAGTCAGAGGTTGGTATGTGATGACGGTGGAATCGAGGTCTACCGCAGACCCGTCGATCGGCGAATTGATGAGCCAGTTGTCGACGCAGACGTCGCGGCTGATTCGCGACGAGATGCGGTTGGCGCAAAAGGAATTTCAGGAATCAGCAAAGCACGCCGGAATCGGCGCGGGCTTGTTCAGCGTCGCGGGCTTGTTGGCCTTCTTCGGCGCGGCGACGTTGATCGCCGCGGCGGTGGCGGCGCTGTCGCTGGTGCTGGAGGTGTGGGCGGCGGCGTTGATCATGGCCGCAGCGCTGTTCGTCGTCGCGGGTATCGCCGCGCTGATCGGACGCAAACAGGCGCGGGAGGTCACTCCCGCGGCCCCGAAGACCGTCGAGACGGTGAAAGCCGACATCCAGGAATTGAAGGACACCCGTTCATGACCGCACCGGATCCACGCCCCGAACCAGGCCCGGAAGCGGGCGTCGACGATATTCAGGCCGACATCGAGCAGACCCGTAGCGAGCTCGGCGAGACGGTCGAGGCGCTGCAGGCCAAGTTGGATGTGAAAGGGCGCGCCAAGGACAAGGTCGACGAAACCAAGGAACGCGCCAAGGACAAGGCGACCGAGACGAAGGAGCGCGTCGTCGAGAAGGCGGACACGCTGCGGCATACGGCCACCGACAATCCGAAGCGGACGGTGCCCGTGGCGGCGGTCATCGCCATCCTTGCGGTGCTCGGGATCGTCGTCTGGCGTCGCCGCCGTTAGCCTTCCGACGGTCCGAACCGGAAGCGGCGGCCGGTGACCCTTGTCGGAAGTATGCGGACGTAGTGCTGTTTGACATTCGAAGTCCACGACAGCAGTTGCGCCCGTTCGGCCTCCGCGACGTCGTCATCGTCACGCACCGGACGAGCGACGCCCCGCACGACCACACTCCAGCCTTCGGCGATGTTGTGATCGTCGGCTTCGAACACCACGTCGCGGTTGATCGCCGTGCTGACCAACTTGGTGCCCTCGGCCGTACGGAACAACAGCGTCCGTCGTTGAACGACGAAGTTGACGGGAAAGATCTCCGGGTTGCCGTCGGCGCTCGTGACGAGTCGTCCCAACGACGCGCTGCCCAGCAGCTTCCAGCATTCGCTTTCCGGAAGGATCACCACGGGCTGGTCCGCTTCAGACATGGTCACCCGCAGCCGCCGGGCCGATCACGCAAGGCATGGTCCGAGTCTAGGGAGGCGCGGGGTCGGCGTGAGCGCCGAAGGCTGTGGCGGAGTGGTCCCGGCTGGGTTCGAACCAGCCGACTAGATAACCCCGACCTGCACTGTTACCGCCCTCTACCTGCGGCGATGCAGCTTCATGTTCTCGTGAGTTAACCTCTGTAGACACGTGTAATCACACGCAGATGGTCTGACAGATAGCACGAGACGGGGTGCTGAGATGGCCGGTAAGGCAGGCAGGCGCGGCTGGGGATACTTGCGTCGGCTGCCCTCGAAACGTTGGCAGGCGAGCTACATAGGCCCCGATCTGACCCGCCACAGGGCACCGCGCACCTACACCGCCAAGATGGACGCCGAGCATTGGCTGGCCGACGAGCGTCGGCTGATCGAACGCGACGAATGGACACCGCCGTCCTACCGGGCGGCAGCTAAACAGGCCAAGGCGGTCACCGTGGCCCGCTTCGCCGAGCAGTGGCTAGAACACCGCGACCTGAAGCCGCGCACCCGGCGGCACTACGACGCATTGCTGACCGACCACATCAACCCGGTCCTTGGTCCGGTGCCGCTGCGCAACCTGACCCCCGAGGCGGTGCGCGCCTGGCACGCCGCCACGCTGAAAGATCGACCGACCTACCGGGCGCACGCCTACGGGCTGCTGCACGCGATCCTCGGCACCGCCGTGACGGACGGGCTGCTCGACGTCAACCCGTGCCATATTCCGCGCGCCGCCGCCGCCAGGAGCACGCGCAAGCCGACCATCTTGGCGGTGGCCGACGTCGCCGCGCTGGCCGACGCCATCGACAGTCGCTACAGGGCACTGGTGCTGATCTCCGCGTGGTGCGGGCTGCGCTGGGGCGAGGTGACCGAGCTTCGCCGCAAGGACATCGACGGCGACGTCATTGCGGTGGCCCGTGGTGTCACTCACCGGAACGGCCAGTGTCATATCGACACACCCAAGTCGGGCCGGGTGCGGGCCGTGGTGATGCCGCCGCACATCCGCGACGACATCGCGGCGCACCTGTCGCGGTTTGTGGCCGGGTCCGACGATGCGCTGTTGTTCCCCGCCGACCGTTCCTGTCATCTATCGGATAAGACGTTCCGGCGCTATTTCGCCGCCGCACTCAAAAGCATTGGGCACGAACACATCCGCATTCACGATCTGCGCCATTTCGCGGGGACGCAGGCAGCACGGGTTGGGAATCTACGTGAGACGATGGACCGGCTCGGTCATACCACGATCACCGCGTCGTTGCGGTATCAGGGCATTGTGTCCGGTCGGGACGCCGCCGTGGCCGAGGCGTTGTCGGAGTTGGCTAACGCTGGCGGCTAATTGCCGAAACACGGCCCGAGATCACGTAGCGCGCACACTATCTGAGCGGGCCTGATCCTACGGGCGGGCGTGACAGGCGCTCTACGATCACGGTATCACCTACCGTTACTCCGGTAAGCGTTGGCACACTTGGGAAATCACCCGCCAACACGGAGAAACACATGCCCGATCTCACCATGAACGAAGCCGCCGCCCGACTGGGGGTGCACCCAATGACAATCCGCCGCTACATCGCGGCTGGCCGTCTGCGCGCCTACCGTCTCGGCCCGCGACTGGTCCGCATCCACGCCGAAGACGTCGAGAGATTGCGCCAAGGCGAACCGGTGGGCGGTGCCCGGTGAAGCGCGCGATACTCGCTGCCGCCACTGTCACGGCGGCGCTTACGGCACTGGACAAGCTAGACAAGCTCATCTCAGCCCGCGTCACCTACGCCGACATTTGGCGCGACGTCATCAACGCGGTGTACCCCTTTGCCCGCGAGGACTTCTCAGAGTTCGACGTCGGGGCGATTTGCCTCAAGGCCGCTGAATGCCTGCGAGACGGCAAGACTCACACGTTCGACGGTGACGAGCTGGACATCATTCGGCACGTGATGCCCGCGCACGAAGTCGGCCAGTCCGGCGCAAAGCGTTGGGTGCTGGACGAATTTGGTCTCACCAGCTCCCCGTTGGGGATGGCAGAGGATGAGATTGACGAACTGCTGGGCGGTGAGCGGTGAGCAGCACCCAAGACAGTGCCTTACACGCCGAAGTGCTACTACGGGAAAAGGACCCAATGACCGCGCTGGTCAATGCTTGCCTCGCTGTGGCCGATGAAATCTCGGAGCTGAAAGACGAACTCTCCGACCTGAAAGAGGCTTACCGCGAGGTCAACAACTACCACGGCTGACCAGCCCCCACACCACAACTTCACAAACAACAGGCCCCCGGCGACGTTGATCGCCGGGGGCCTCGGTTGCGTACCGACCTTGAGTGAAAGGACCACTCACCATGCAGGATACCGCATACACGCGGCTACTGGACAAGCTCGACGGCGTACAACGCAACGGCAACACCGCGTCAGCGCGGTGCCCGGCGCACGACGACCGTAGCCCGTCGCTGTCGATCACGGGGACCGACAGCCGGGTGCTGCTGCACTGTCACGCCGGATGTGACACCGACGACGTGCTCGCGGCGATGGGTCTGACGTACCGCGACCTGTACCAGCAGCGCAACGGCGACGTGCTGGCCAGCTACCCCTACCCCGATGGCCCGGTCGTGGAGCGCCGCGCGTCCAAGGGCGGCAAGGATTTCCGGCAGCGCAACGTACCCAAAGGCGGCGGCAAGCGAGCGTTGTTCCACGCCGACCGCATCGCCGACGCCACCACGGTCTACGTCACCGAGGGCGAGGAAGACGTTTACGCCGTGGAAGCGGTCGGCGGCACCGCCGTGTCTCCGGCGCAGGGCCGCAACACCAAACCGGAGCGGTTCGACTGGGAACCGTTGCGCGGCAAGGACATCATCATCATTGCTGACAAGGACGACGACGGCGGCGGGTTCGCACACGCGCAGCGGATCGCCGACGTACTGGGCGGGACCGCCAAGTCCGCGACAATCGCCGAAGTGATCGTGGGCAAGGACGTGAGCGACCACATCGCGGCGGGCAAGACACTTGACGAGCTGGTCTATCACTCACTGCTCGACAAACTGTCGGTGACCGGAGACTGGCTCGACGCGCAAGAGTTTGCCGAACTGGAATACGTTGTCCCCGAACTAATCCCCGAAGGGATGGGTTACCTCGGCGCACCGCCGAAAAAGGGTAAGAGTTTCCTCGTCGGTAACGTTGCGCTTGCGGTGTCATCCGGCGGCACCGCACTGCAACGTGTCCGCGTCACGCAGCGACCTGTGCTGTACCTGGCGCTCGAAGACGGACACCGTCGATTGCAGGATCGGCTACGCAAGATGAACGGCGGGCAACCCATACCCGCCGCGCTGACCATCGTCATCAAGGCCACCCCGCAAGAGGCGATAGCTGTCATCGGCGAGTACCTGGCCCGCCACGGGCAGGACAGGCCGCTGGTCGTGCTCGACACGTTGGGAAAGGTGAAGCGCGCCAAGCGTTCCGGTGAGGATGCCTACGGGGCCGACTACGCGATCAGTAGCCAACTCAAGGGCCTGGCCGACTCCGCGCCCGGTTCGACCATCCTGGTTGTGCACCACACGCGCAAGGCCGCGAGTGACGATTTTGTTGCAGACCTGTCGGGAACCTACGGCATCGCGGGTGCCGCCGACTTTCTGATGGTGCTTCAACGCCAGCGCGGCGGCGACGACGCCGTGCTGCACGTGACGGGCCGCGACGTGATGGAGTCGGAGTACGCATTACACGCCGACGACGGGATGTTGTGGCGGCTGGCCGGGTCGCTCGACACCGACGACGCGGCGTCGGTGCTGAGCAAGGCGCGGACGGCAGCCGAACAAGTCGGGCGTCTGGTGAGACTGATGGACAAGCACGGCCCGCTGTCTGTGAAGGTGTGGCACTACGTCAACGACGACGGTGGGCAGATCGTGTCACCGGAGGACGTGAGCGCGGAGTTTGGTCTGGACCGTCGCCGCGCCAGCGAGGTTCTGACCCGACTGGCAAACGATGACTACGTGACGAAGCTGGCACGCGGCGAGTACGGGCCGGGAATATGATTGCGCTCCAGGAGTTAACACGCGCAACACCGACTTGCGCACTGCAACTGCGGACTGCGGACAACACGGACATGCGGACAACAGTGTCTAACAGGCATTACCGCACTGTCCGCACTGTCCGCACTGTCCGTATATACCGCAGTGTCCGCAGTAGTAGTAGTAGTAGTAGAGGAACGGGTAAACACCGTCCACAGCAAACCGCCGCGCCGCGCTTTCGCGCTCCACGTCCCGTAGGGTTCCCCTCAATTTGGTTGGGGGAACTGCGGACAACGCGGACAGTGCGGACCCACGACGGTTGCCGACCGGTCGGCAGCCCCGTTGACCCAATCCCCCACCCCTGGCCGGTTTCGTCCATCAGCGTTGATCTGGGGGCCGGGAATCGGGGTGTCTGGTGAACGCCGAGACGCTGCGCCACATGGCTGCCTGCACCGAGCACGTGCATCGGATGAACGGCCAGCCGATGTCACCCGACGTCGCCGCCACCGTGGAGGAAATTCTCAGCGGAAGTTCCCGACCGGGAACCGATTACGTGACAGCGACCCAAGTTGCCGCCAAGCTCGGAATCACCAAGCGCGCCGTCAACAAGCGCGCACCGAGCTTAGGAGGGGTGAAGGTTGGTGGCCGGTGGCTCTTTCACCGCGAGCACGTCGCACGTGCCGTCGCGGCCACGGGGCCACGATGACACCGAACTGCACTTCGACGTCGACATCGACGCCTACGTCGAGGCCGAACACCATGCGCTGCATTGGCTGCGCGGCGACTGCGGGACCATCGGGCGCACGGTGGCGCGGCTGTACGGCCAAGGCGACTACGGGGCGTCCGAGATCGTGGACGCGATTGTTGTCAACTGCATGCTGGACCGCGACGCCATCACGGTCACCGAGGTCCGCAAACCCGATCCCTCACCGCGACTGCGCACCCGCGCAGCGACCGGGCACCGGCACTGAGAAAGGAAACCGATTGTGGGCGAACTGATCCGGCTCGTTGACTTGAGCATCGAGGGTTTCGGCACAATGGACGACCTGGAACGCCAGTTGATCCAGCACGTCGAGCACGACGCCATCGGTTTCCGCTGCGTCCCCGCCGACGTCGCCGCCGACCTGTTCACCGAACGCGCTAAAACCCAAGCGGCACAACGGGAACGGGAACGCCGGCGACTTGAGGACGAAAAGGCGAAAGCCGCCGCGGCCAAGGCACGTGACCTCGCCTACCGGGCGGCACTCAAAGCGCGGGCAGACAGGCAGGCGGCGCAAGTAGCCAACGGGGCCAGCGCATTTGAAGTGATGATAGGGACGAACGAATGAGCATGGGCGTTACGGTCTCAGGTCGGTGGCCTGGGGCCTTCTACAACGAGTCCACCGACTCCACCGCCACCGCAGAGCTGGCGCATCGTGCTTCCGCACGTGCGGCCACCGCCATCGAGAGTCTGGATAGGGTTCTCGGTGCACGGCGTGCACAGCACTTCACTTTCGGGGACGGCACACCGTTACCGCGTGACCAGTGGGCGTGCCGGTGCGGTGGGTCGATTGACCTGCGTTACGGAAGGTGTGACCGGTGCCAGCGCAGGATGTGAAATCGTGGGCCGCCTCACGCCTGGGGGCGGTGTGGCCTGCCACGCGGTCGGCGGGCATCCCGGCTGGCCGGGGTTTTGATCTGTGGCCCCGGCCAGCCGCCACCCTTCCGCAGGTGCGTCACATGTCGCACACCACAACGGGTTTGAAGACCAGTGGGCCGCCCTTTCCTGGGGGCGGTGTGGCCTGCCATGTTGGTGAGGAAAGCACCAACGTCAACAGGTTGGCAGGCGACCGGCTGGCCGAGGGGCGACTACTCCCCCCGGCCAGCCGCCATCGCAACGGCTTTGGGGGCTGACATGACGGAACCACTGGGCGGGCAGACCGTTGACTTCGTGAAAATCAGCAGCGACGGTCCACGGGATCACCTGAACATTCCAGCCAAGGTGGAAACCGTCACGCCGGTGCCCGGTTGTCTGCTGCGTACGCTGTCGGCCACCGAAACAGACCAGCAGTTGGCCAACCGTGCCGTCGTGCGCGTCAGGTGCACTGTGCGGCCTGATCTTCCGGTCACCACGACCATGACGGCCAATGACTACCTGCGGTACGAGGGACAGGACTACGCCGTGGTCGGCGGCTCGCAGCTCAACCGCGACCTCGATGGCGTGGTCGATCACGTCGTCATCGAGGCAGAGCGGAGCGTGGCGTAATGGAGTCGGCGCATAAGAAGCTGTACAAGACACGGCGCTGGCAGGCGTTGAGTCGTCTCGTAATCAAAGAGGAACCGACGTGCCGACTGCGCTTGCCGAATTGCACCGGCGCGTCGACCACCGCCGACCACATCATCCCGGCGCGCGATGACATCAGCTTGTTCTATGTTCGGGCCAACGTCAGGGGTTCTTGCCGGTCGTGTAATAGCTCGCGGGCTGCTGGCCGGACTGACCGGGACCGGCGACGGCCCCCGGCGTTGGCGTTCTTCGACACGCCGGGGTGGCCATGATGGGGCGGCTAGCAAACACGGTCGCCGCGTCAGCAAATACCAGTAATGCACGTACCCTAACATCTGTTCCGCCCGACGTGAGTTACATGTCCGTCTTTTTGCAGGTCAGAGGTCTGCCGACCCTGGGTCGACTGTGCGATCTACATAGTGAAAAAACGCAACGCAACAAAAACGAAGCGAACAGCAAACCAGCAAACAGCGACAGCAAAGGGGTGAACTGATGGCACGGGTCCGCGTCAAGCAGTCCACCAAGGACATCGAGGACATCATCGCAGACAAGCTGCGCGACCCCCGCGAGGGCCGTCCGGCCATTGACGCCGCGAACCGCGAGCTGGCCGAGGATGCCCGCGACTACTGGAAGTCGGTCAGCCCGGTCGACACCGGGGCCTACAGGGACAGCGTCCACGTCGAGGGCCGACCGGACGTCGACAAGCTGCCTGCGCGCGCCGTGGTGGCGTCGGACTGGAAGGCGAGCTGGATCGAGTTCGGCACCGGGGGCGACACTCCGACACCGGAGTTCGCGCCGCGTGGCAAGACGGTCATCCGGTTCGGGGGTGATGACTGATGGCCAGGAGTGAGCGTCCCGGTCAGAACATCGAATTGGAGGTTCTGACCGACCTCGACAAGCGCGCGCTGCGCCAGACCGCCCGCGACATCGAACGGACCTTTGAGCGCACGGGCCGCGACATCGGTAACACCTATGAGCGCAACGTGGTTGACACGATGCGCCGTGGAAACCGCGCCGTGGCAGCCGATGTGGAGCGTGCACGCAAAAGCGATCTGGCGGCGATCAAGGTGCTTACCCGCACCGAGCAGGATCGGATTGCTGACCGTCTCAATGGGTTACGCGACATCGAGGCCCGTCGAGTGCGGGACCACAATGCGGAAATCCGCCGCATCAGTGCGGAATCCCGTGCCCGCGAACGGGAACGCCGTGCGCAGATTCGCTTCGCGCAGCAGCAGGCCGACCGCACCGAGCGTATCCGGATCAAGCGTGACCGTGACATGTTGGGGCGGGCCGGTGCCGGTGCTGTGGGCGGGCTGGCCAGCGTCGGAACAACTTTGGGCAGTCTCGGTAAGGTCGCTGGGCCAGCCGGAATCGCGGCGTTGGTGCCCGCGCTGACCGGAGTTGCCGGTGCGGCAAGCACTCTCAGCGGCGTGGTTGGCGTCCTGCCTGGTGTTACCACCGCAGCCGCCGCCGGGTTTGGCACCTTGAAACTGGGCGTTATGGGTTTCGGCGGGGCCATGGAGAACATCCGTGACCCGGAGCAGTTCGCGGAGGCGATAGGCAAGCTCGCTCCCTCCGCGCAGCAGGCCGCGCGTGACATCCAAGCGCTGGTGCCGACGTTCGACCGGCTGAAAATCGCCACGCAGCAGGCGCTTTTCGCAGGTGTCGGCCCGATGATTACCGAGCTGTCCAACACGTTGATGCCGACGATTCAGGCGACGACGACCGGCATCGCCAACGCGATGAACAACATGTTCGCGCAGTTCGCCACGCAGTTGCAGACGCCGGAAACCTTTGGGGCTATTCAGGAGATCGGACGTAGCCTGGTCAACACGTTCGAGAATTTGGCGCCCGCCGTGGCACCGTTTACGCAAGCGTTGACCGAAATCGCCCGCGTGAGTTCGGGTTTCCTGCCGCAGCTCGCGCAGTCGCTGTCGGTGGCCGCGCAGGAGTTCTCAACATGGATCAGTGACATCTCGGCCAGCGGTGAACTGGAACAGTGGATTCAGAGGGGCATCACGGCAGCGGGCCAATTGTGGGACATCACAAAGGATTTGGTCGCCGCGTTCTTTGAACTTGCGCCTGTCGGTGAGAAGATCATGCCGATGATCGTGGACGCGGCGCAGATTCTCGCGGATGTCATGCCAACCATCAGCACAGTGGTGAGCGAGATTTCACCCTTCTTCACCATTTGGGGGCCGGTGATGGAGAAAGTCGCATCCGCAACGGAACGGTTAGCACCGGCGATGGAAGCGGTTGCCAATGCGGTGATGGCGATGTCGCCGGGATTGCAGATTCTAAGCCGCGTTGCCGACCTATTGCCCGGCGGTGGCCCAGCCAGTGGCGGGCGTTCGATACCGAAGATGCCGGGTGCCGGGTCGTTGTCGACCCCGTTCGGGTCGGCTATCGGCAACGCGGCTAGCGCAGGGGCACAGACAGGCCCGTTCATCATGCCGCCGTCGTTCAATCCGCCGTCGTCGTCGGGTTCGGTGGCAGGCGCGGGCGATGCGGTGGCCAAGGAAATGACTCGCGCTCCGTTCGTGGACCCGTCACGGTTCGCCGCGACGTCTCCGCTGTCGTCGCATCCCGATGTGGCGCAGGCACTTCGAGCGCTGGAAGAAGCGCGGCTGCGTGAAATCAACCTCAAGGCAATGGGCAATGCCGATCAGCTCGAATTGCTCAGGGCGAGAAACGATGTCGTAGCGGCCGAGCAGCGGGTCCGTGAGGCTGAGCAGCAGGTGATTGACGAGACGATCAACGCCATGGAGAAGTCGCTCCCGAAGCTGGAAACACTGGCCGACTCTATGGGCCAGGTCGGCGCGGCGCTGGACAAAGACCTCGGCTTCTCCAAGGGATTGCCGGGATTAGCGGACAACTTGGTGAGATTCCTTGCCAGCCTTGCGTTCGCACCGGCTGTCGGCGCGCTTTACGGTGCGCAGGCCCGCGCGGGGTACTCCAACGGCGCAGCCGGTAGCGGTCTGTTCGGGATGCTGGCCGCGCAAGGTGCTTTCGGTTCGCAATTCCAGATCGCGCCGCCGGACTTCGCCCGCGCGTCGGCGGACATCTCACGGTTGGGTCCGGAAGCCTTGATGGTTCCGAACATGATGAGCATGACCGGGACCGGGACCGGTGTCACCAACCCCAACCTGGCCGCGATGTATCGTCTCGCACAGAATGCCAACGGTGGTCAATACGACTGGGGCGGAACTGATCTGGTGAACGGCCTGGCCGACTGCTCCGGCGCGGTGTCCGAGCTGACGCAGGTTCTCTTGGGACGCGGCACCGGTCAGGGGCGGCTGTTCACCACAGAGAGTTTCCCGTCCGTGGCACCAAATCTGGGTTTCCGCAAGGGGTTCAAGCCGGGCGCGTTCAACGTCGGCGTGTCCCACGGTGGGCCGGGTGGCGGTCACATGGCCGCGACACTCCCGAACGGGATGCCGTTCGAGGCCGGTGGCGACGTCGGGGGGATCGCCTTGGGGAAGGGTGATGGCGCGCTGGACCCCAACTTCACCGAGCAGTGGCACCTGCCGGTGGGCGGCGGCGGGTCAGTGCTGCCGGGGATGAACATGCCGACCAGCATGCCGATGTCGACGGACCTCGGTAATCCCGGTGGGCCACTGACCCCGAATGTCGGGCTGCCCGGTGGGGCACCGACTGCCAACGTCGGCATACCGGGCGCGCTGAACTTCGCCACCGGCCAAGGCCCCGGCCCCGCGCCTGGTCCGCCCAAGGTGCAGGGCCACATGCCGGGTCGCGGTGGCTGGCAGCCAGCGGGCGGCGGCGGCAGCCAGGGGCTCGTCGGCGGGATGCCGATGGCGGCGATTCAGGGTGCCATCAGTTCCGCTGGCGCGGCGGCTGCGCCGTTCGGCGGTCAGGCCGGGGCGGCGGCGGCGCAAATGGTGGTCCAACTGCTCAACCGCGCGGCGGCGTTCGGCGGTCAGGTGGCCGGGATCGGTGTCCAAGGGGTGATCGACACACTGACCCCCGGCGGCTCCCAGCGGGCCGACCTGTCCAACAACCTGCTGATGCGTATTGCGGGCGGGTTCGCCAGTGCCCGACCCTCGATCCCGACCACCGCTGGACAGCAGGAGGTCCCGATGAAGGACGGCCAGGGTGGCGGGCAGTCGCAGCACGGCACCAAGAAGGGGGCTGCGCCGGGGCCGGACGGCGGCGGCAACAACATGGTGTTCAACCAGGTGTTCAACAATGCGTCCACGAACCAGGAGGTTGCGCGTGATGTGTCGCGGCAGATCAACGCGCACGGAGCGGGGATGCCGCGATGATCGTTCCTCCGTGCCCGGTGTCACGTGTTCGCTGCGCGCCCGGCGGCTGGCCGACGCACAAGGCGCGGGCGCGGGAACGTCGGCGGCGTAGGCGTCAGAAGCGGCGGGGCCACTGATGAAGTCGCGGACGAACTGGAAGGCCGTTGGGCAGCGGGTGCGGTGCCGGTTCTGTGGGTCGGACTACCCCACAGACCGGTGCCCGTGCCCGTCAGCGCGTCTCCGGTTTCCGGAACAAGATTCCGCTGACCAGCATAAACGTCCGGATACCGGATGAAAGTTCTTGTTGCGCAACAGCTTTCGTAGGCGTAAGTTGCCGCCATGAACACAACCACGATTCACCGATCAGCCGCCACCGACCCCGACGAGGTTGAGCGGGTGGAGCGCTTCTGCCGTGCCCTGTCTGAAATGGTGAGACGCAACTACCTGACCGCTGACGAGGCGTCAGCCCTGGTCGACGCGGCGCGGGCGGCGGTGGCCGGATAGCACGCCAGATAGCACGCACCTGGCGAATGCCGGTATATGCGCAGGTCAGGGTGGTGGTCCCGGCTGGGTTCGAACCAGCGACCTTCCGCGTGTGAGGCGGACGCTCTCCCACTGAGCTACGAGACCGGAGAGTCGACCGAATGGCCGAACGACGTCGAAGACTAGCACGGTGAAGGGTCGCGACCCGAATCCGCCCGAGGTTTCAGCAGCGGCCACGGCCGCGGATTCCGATGCGCGCCGCGCGGCCGGCTCGGCCCGCGGCTTCTCCATCTTCTGCGAGTACTACCAGTCGTTTTGAAACACAAACGGGCGGAGACGCACCGGCAAACACGGAGATTTGTGCAGCTACACTTTGGTGGACTATCGTCGTGCTTCGCGACGGGCGACGATGTCGTTCGTGGCGCGCGGATGTAGCGCAGTTGGTAGCGCATCACCTTGCCAAGGTGAGGGTCGCGGGTTCGAATCCCGTCATCCGCTCGAAGGTGCAGTGGCATCAACCCCAGCGGTGGAGTGGCCGAGTGGTGAGGCAACGGCCTGCAAAGCCGTGCACACGGGTTCGATTCCCGTCTCCACCTCAACGATGATCTGGCGCGATTAGCTCAGCGGGAGAGCGCTTCCCTGACACGGAAGAGGTCACTGGTTCAATCCCAGTATCGCGCACCAGTACCGCCGCACTTCAAGGACTGATTCTTACGCCCGAACCGCTGGCATGCGACTCCCAAGACTGGGACTTGTGTCCCAGGTCACACATTAGCTAGAGTGCCTTTCAGGCCGGGGGGCTAACTTCACCAAGATCGTTATTCATGTGGGGGAACACATGCTTCGAGTCGTGGTTTGTGCTGTCACCTTTGCCGTAGCTGGCTCAGGGTTCGCGCCGGCGATCGGCTCCGCTCCCTACGATTCCGGCCTGGACCGCGACAGCGACGGAATCGCGAGCGAATCGAACACGTGAGGTTCGCAGCTTCTGCAGCGTGGCGCGCCTGCGCTGCAACCGTCGGCCTGATGGCAGCCGTTCACCTGGCGCCGTCGGCGGCGGCTGAACCGGTCGCCGCCACGGCGACAGTCCTCGAGATAGTCGATGGCGACACCATCGACATTCGCGACGACAACCGCGGTCACTTGCGCGTGCGGGTCCTCGGCATCGACACCCCCGAGACAAAGAAGCCTGGTTCTCCCGTCGAGTGCTGGGGACCCGAGGCCACCGAGTTCGCCACGTCGAACCTCCTCGGAAGCAGAGTTGCGGTCGTCATCGACCCGACACAAGATCGAACCGACCGCTACGGCCGCACCCTCGCGTACCTTGTGCGAGCCGACGGCTGGAACTACTCGATCGAAGCAGCCCGCGCGGGTGCGGCCCGGTCGTACATCTACGGGGGTAACCCCGTCAGCCTCTACGACGAGATAAAAGCCGCTGAGCAAGAAGCCAGAAACGCTCCGCGTGGGCTGTGGGCCCCACCGTGCAACGGCGACACGGCATCGACGGCCATCGACACAGGAAATACGTCTCCACCGCCGGCTCTGCCAGCCGCTGACATCCCGCCGCCGTCCTCGAGCGCTTACTACGACGACTGCGACGCGGCGCGCGCAGCCGGCGCCGCACCTCTGCGAGCCGGCGAGCCCGGGTATCGCGCCGGCCTCGACGGCGATAGGGACGGGGTCGCATGCGAAAAGTGATGTTGCGACAGGCTTTTCAGATCACCGGAGCCGCGACGGTGGTGATGCCGCTTATGTTCAGTCCTCCGGCCGTGGCGGTCCCCTTCAGCACCTGCGATCAAGCCGAGGCGGCGGGCGCGGCGCCACTGTTCGCCGGGCAACCCGGTTACAGTGCCGAACTTGACCGCGACGGAGACGGCGTGGCATGCGAACAAGCCAACGGCCCTGCCCCCTCTGGTCCCCCACTGATCCCGTCCGCGAACACATATACGACTCTCATCGCCTGGGACGGAGCGCCGTGCATCGATGTGATCTGGCCGAACAACAACCAGATGGTTCGGGAGAATATTTGCCACGAACCTGGAGAAGTCAAGCTGATTTTCCACACAGCCGCCCCAGGTCAGTTGATCGGCGCCGACCCGATCATCGGCGCCGCGAATGGCGTCGCCTGCTCAGTCATGCGCGACTCCGACAAGACGATCCTGATCCGAAGCGACGCTGATGCGGGTGACGGCAGAGACGTTGACTGCACCATCGCCGCCTCCTGAGGGAGTCGGCCCGCGGTCGACACGCTGTTACGTCCCGCCTAGCCGGCGGCACCAGTTGGGGTTGCTCGCAGGCGACCACGTCTCACGCGAACGACGACATCGACTGACGACATTAAGGATGTGGAGTC
The DNA here is from genome assembly GCF_001500065.1 of Mycobacterium sp. IS-3022. Lineage (GTDB taxonomy): Bacteria > Actinomycetota > Actinomycetes > Mycobacteriales > Mycobacteriaceae > Mycobacterium. The sequence goes on along the minus strand of NZ_LQIN01000023.1, from coordinate 318,829 downwards.
GCAACACAATGGAAAGCGAGAACTCTTGCTGCCCTCCTGCTTTCATCGGGTTTCGTTTCCCGGCTCCCAAACAGCGTGTCCGTGGCACTAGCGCCACCTGCTCTACCGGCGGCGAGCCGGAAGACGACGCGAGCCCCCCGTGGTGGCGTAGCACCTGGCGGGGGGCTCGGTCGTTGAAAGTGGTGACTAAGCGCGCGGGTTCGTTATGGTGCCGCCACCGCGAGTCGCCGGGTAGTCGGCATCCTTGCGACGCTTCAGCCCGGCCAACCCAAGGAGACCAAGAAGTCCGGCAAGGCCCCACAGGCCGTTGTCGCCGCCGTCGTCTTCTTGCTCCGCTTGCTGAGCCAGGGTGGTCGTCGTCGCCGGGGCCGGGGTTGAGAGTTCGGTGGCGTGAGCCACGCCAGCCCCGCCGAACAACAGGGTGAGAGTGGTCGCGCCGACCACAAGAGTCTTCTGCACGGTGAATGCTCCTTGAGAGTAGAACTTCGAACCGACGGGAACCTGTTCGCTCAAGAGTTCCGGCTCGCAAGCCACTATTTACCCGTCAGCGCAGAGCTAAACTTCAAAGCAGTTGAAAGTGCAGCACTCGAGTGCATAATTGCTGCTCATCACCGACTGTGATCAGTGACACAGGGCCAAACTCGTTAGCTCAGTTAACACTGATGCATCGATCACGCATCAGCTGACTATGTTGGACTTCTCCGCGACCGTTGGCGACTTGCCGAACGAGGCTCTTTTTGTGCTTATGCGCCGACGCCACTGCGAGCTGCTGCTCGTCAATTCCAATGGTTGATCGATGGTTTCGGAGAATATGCGTTCGGGCACTAGCAACTGCAGCGTCGACACTGGAGGTTGGTCACGTCTCTGGTCGACGTGAGGCGTCCGGCGGGGTGACCCTGAGAGTTCAGCAGCGAGCCTGGCCCGCCGACGCCGTCCCCCTCTCCGTTTCGTATTGACTACGCGAAAACCGCTAAACGGCCGCTCCGTTGGTCCAGCAGATGCAGCCGACGCTATGAGCAACGCCAGCACCTTGGGGTGATCACCGAAGCGTTGGCGCGTCCAAGCCACCGGATCAGCAGGTCGAAAATTCGCAACGGCAACTGAACTCGAGGCGCTGGCTGTTTGCTGGCGGATACTTCAACCTATGGCCGATGACGCTCATGATGATTCGATTCAGTACCCGAACGACCCCGAGAACTGCACCCACTTACGCGTCAGCGTCAAGGGCTCGGGAGCAATGCAGGACGCCCAAATCGACGCTGGCACATCAAATTGGGGGACGTGCCAGGACTGCGGAAAGCGGGTTCCCAATCCGGCGCCAGGAGTCGGCGGGTCGACCGGCGCCGCGGACGATAAGCCTTGAGGGGTGACCGCATCCGACTGTCTATAGGCGTCACCGCTGCCAACAAATCAGTTGCGGAAGCCTTGCGTCAGTCAGGCTTCTACGCCGTAGCCGCCGCGGAGATCCTTGTGGGCGGCTTTCAGAATGGTCTTGCACAGCTCCACCAGCGCCTCGACGTCGATGTCCGCCTCATCGCCCAGTCGCTTGAGCCACTGTCCTTCTTCTTCTTTCAGCTCGGCCCACTTGCGCTCCGCGAAGATCGCCTGTTCATCGGTTGGTGGGACGTCCCCCGCTGTCTGAACCAATCGTCGCTTGCACGCATCCAACTGCGCCAACGAGTAGCCGTGCTCACGGAACTGGCGGTCCCATTCGTCAAGCACCACTTCGGTGAGGTCACGAACCGGTTCTGCGGCATACATCATCAACTCGGCAATTCCGTCGTCCATACCCAGCCGAACACGAAATTCGTACAGCTGCCGAATGGCTTCCGCCCGCCTTTGGCTCAGGCTCTGTTCGGTCGCTTCGGACCCGGCGAGTTGTTCTGCCCCGCGCTTGAGGTGGAGGGTCGCTGAAATGAGACGCTTCAGCGCGGCCTTCTTGTCTTCCCCCGCCCGCTTCTCGTAGTCCAAGACCAGAGCGTGGTCTCTTTCTTCCTTCTTGGTCTTCGCGTCGATGCGTTTCGTCCAAATCGCCACGGCCGCAGTGGATACGACGGATGCGAACGGCACCAAGGTGGCCGAGACCATAGTTGCCCAACTCATCGCGTCGCAACTCCTCGCTGGGCAGACACGACTCCCCCGTATTCGCACACTGTCGTCATTTGCCCGTGATTCAGTCTGCCTGACTGCGCCCAAGCGCATGCAGTTTTGACGCTTCCGCCAATAGCTACTTCACGCCGGAACTTTCCGAATGCAAGATTCCTAGGAGCTGTCTGTCGTCAGACCATGGCAGCGATGATCGCCAGCAGGGCAAGCACGACGACGATGAGCCCGACCATGACGAAAAACGCGCCGGTCGCCGTCAGCTGCTGGGCGCGGCTTGCCTCGTCGTTGAGCATGTCTTTGATCGACGTCTTCATCCGCGCAAAGAGGTCTTTCCACGAGATGCGCGCCAGGCCCCGCCTGGTGGCTGCCGGCTCGCGGCCCGGTTCATCGGGAACTTCGCCGACACCGTTGCCGTACAGCACGAGGCCGAACACGATCATGACAGCCGCCAGGATCAGCAGCACCACCGCGATTGCAATCAATTGCCGCTCTATCCGTCGAGTCGAAAGTCGTTACTGCGCTGATCGTCTCATTCGAATCGAGCAAGTTCAATGACATCCCGTCAGCCCCGGCAAAGAACTTCCGAAGCGGCATTTCCCCCGATCGGTGGAGTCGATGTCATCCGGAAGAACGGCCGATCAGCCGACGCGTCCAAGCCCGAAACGTCAATACCTTCATGCCCGTATCCGTCGTCCCCAAACACAGAAAGGATTTCCGATGACCACCACCAATCTGATGGACGATCACTACACCGTCATCAGCCGAGCCGGCGGAGTCCAGACCTCCCGCGTCGTCATCGCGGGCAGCTGCGCCGACGCTGCGGAGACACATCGTGAGCATTACCCCGGCGGCGACATCCTGCGCGTCTTTCACGATCCGCCTACATGACCTCAGTGCCTGGACTACCGGCGGGCTCAGGGTCCACCGGTGCCCGCGTGTCGGGAAAACGCTCGGCGGTGGCGGTTCACCTACTACGCTTTGCTGCAGACCGACCGGTCATGACGACCCAAAGGGTGGGACATGATTCGCCAACTATTCGCCGCCGCTGCGATCGCCTGCGCCGCCGTCTGCGCGGCCCCGTTCGCCGCCGCTGACGACAGGGACTACCCCGACACGCCCGGCCGCTACGCCACCGATGTGCCGGGCATGAACTACGACGCGCACCTCACCGCTCCATGCACCAACATGGAGCGCTTCACGTTCGGCCGCGGACCCGGCGGCGAAGTCTTGCAGTGCCGCTGGATCGAGAACCAGTGGCCGCCGGTCTACACCGGCTTCTGGGTCGCCGCCTACGAGCTGTACGGCGTGCAGGAGGTCGGATCGCCCTGCCCCAAGCCACAAGCCGCCGCCCAGGCGCCCGATGGACGGCCGATGCTGTGCCTCGGAGCGCGCGGCTGGCAGCCCGGCTTCTTCACCCGCGAAGGTTTCTTCCCGAGATAGGAACCTCAGGTGCGTAGCGTCTCGCTGGGCGCGGTCCCGAAGGTCCGCTTGTAGACGCTGCTGAATCGGCCGGCGTGACTGAATCCCCACCGGCCCGCAATCGCCATCACGGTGTCCCTGCGCGGGTCCGCAGTTTGCAGTTCCCGGTGCGCGCGATCGAGGCGCACCCGCCGGAGATACTCCAGTGGAGTCATGCCGAGGTGCCGCCGAAACGCGTACTGCACCGAACGCGGCGTCACGTTGACGGCGGCGGCAATATCGCTGAGTGTTATTTCCCTGTGCGCGTTCTCGTTGATGAACGTGATCGCGCGACGCAAGACGGCAGACTGTACGCGGGCCGGGTCAATGTGGTTGCGCATAGCAACTTCCGGATACCCCGGCCGCATTGACCAAAACGACTCCCCCCAAGTTCTGCAACCTTGACATGATTTGCCAATGGCCGACCGAATCGAAGTTCAACGCACCATCGACGCACCCGCGTCCGACATATTCGCCGTGCTGACCGACCCTCACGGGCACGTCGCAATCGACGCGACCGGAATGCTGCAGGACGCCGAGGGTGATCGGGTCCGCGCAGCCGGTGACACCTTCGTCGTACACATGGACCGCGAGGCGCTCAACGACTTTCCGATGGGCAAATACGACGTCACCGTGTCGATCCGCGACTTCGAGCAGGACGCCCTGATCTCGTGGACCATTCTCGGCCGGATTCGCCCGCAGATCGGCCACGTCTACGGCTATCGCTTGGAACCCGCCGCCGACGGCACGCAGGTGACGTCGTTCTACGACTGGTCCGACATCGACCAGCACTGGCGGGACGCCGGCATCTTCCCCGTCGTGTCCGAAAATGCGTTGCGGGCGACACTGGGCATCCTCGATCGCACGGTCAAGCGCGGATACCCGCGATCGTCAACCAACGGTTGACGCAGCGTCCGCCGTCAACCTAAGGTTGACACATGACGGAGAACGCGAAGATCACCAACCCGGTACGGCTCGACGACCTCATCGACGTCATCAAGGAAGTGCACTCCGAGCCCCTCGACCAGCTCACCGACGCGGTGTTGGCCGCCGAAGCCCTCGGCGAGATCGCCGACCACCTGATCGGCCACTTCGTCGACCAGGCCCGCCGGTCCGGGGCGTCGTGGACGGAGATCGGCAAATGCATGGGCGTCACCAAGCAGGCCGCCCAGAAGCGCTTCGTCCCCAAAATGCCGACCGACGCCGATGTGCTCGACCCGAACGCCGGGTTCAGCCGGTTCACGCCCCGCGCTCGCAACGTCGTCGTGGAGGCGCAGAACCTGGCCCATGCGGCCGGAAATCCGGAGATCGGCTCCGATCACCTGCTTTTGGCGTTGTTCAAGGACCCCAACGGCCTGGCCGCCAAGTTGCTGGCCGCACAGGGCGTCGACGTCGACGCGGTGACCAAGGTGGTGTCGCTGCCGGAGCGGACCGCGGATGAGCTGCCCACGCTCATCCCGTTCAACGCCGCCGCGAAGAAGGCGCTCGAGCTGACGTTCCGTCAGGCACTTCGATTGGGACACAACTACATCGGCACCGAGCACATCCTGCTCGCGCTGTGGGAAGCCGAGGACGACGACGGTCCCCTGCACCGCGTCGGCGTCGACAAGGACCGCTTCGAAAGTGAACTCGTCGCCGCACTGGAAGCCTTCACCAAGGACTGATCTCACACCCGGCGACGCCGCGGCGTCTTCATGATGTGAGAGTGCGACCGTTCGAAGAGGTGGTGGCCCAGCACGGACCCACCGTGCTGCGGGTCTGCCGCGCGGTCGTCGGCCCCGTCGACGCCGAGGACGCCTGGTCCGAGACGTTCCTGTCCGCGTTGCGCGCCTACCCACAGTTGCCCGCGGACGCGAACGTCGAGGCTTGGCTCGTCACCATCGCCCACCGCCGCGCCCTCGACGTCGGCCGCGCCCGCTCGCGCCGGCCGACGCCCACCGACCCGATGCCGGATCTGGCGTCACCGCGCGCGGACCCGGCGGCCCGCGACCACGACCTGTGGGATGCCCTGGCACGCCTGCCCGCCAAGCAGCGACAGGCCGTCGCCTATCACCACATCGCCGGCCTGCCGTTCAGCGAGATCGCCGATTTGCTCGGCAATACCCCCGACGCCGCGCGCCGCGCTTCGGCTGACGGCATCAAGACCCTGCGCAAGTTCTACCGGGAGGACCAAATTTCATGACTGCCAACGTGTTTGACGCTCTGCACGCCGATCACGAAACGCTCGACCGGCTGCACCGACGACTGGAACGCGCCGCCGATGACGACGGCACGCTCGACATCGCCTACCGCACTATCGACAGTCCCGTCGGTCCTCTGCTGCTGGCCGCCACCACCGCCGGGTTGGTACGCGTCGCCTTCGACATCGAGGGCCACGACACCGCGCTCAACCGACTGGCGGAGGCCGTCAGCCCCCGCATCCTGCGCGCGCCGGGCCGACTGGACCCCGTCGCACGTCAACTCGACGAGTACTTCGCCAAACGTCGCACGGTGTTCGACGTGCCGATCGACCTGCGGCTCACCGCGGGCTTCCGGCGCAGCGTGATCGAGCACCTGCGCGACATCGGCTACGGCCGGCGCGAAAGCTACGCGACCGTCGCCGCCGCCGTCGGGAATCCGCGCGCCGTGCGCGCCGTCGGGACCGCATGCGCGCACAACCCGCTGCCGGTGGTGATCCCGTGCCACCGCGTCGTGCGGTCGGACGGATCCACCGGGCAGTACGTCGGTGGCCCGGCGGCCAAGTCGGCGCTGCTGGATCTCGAGGCCGCCTGAGCGTGCCTGACGCGGAAGCAGCTGTAACACGTTTCAGTGTGTGCGATCATGCGGGGATGCGTCGCTGGTTCGTGCTCCTCGTCGCCGCGATGGCGACTGTCGCCGGGATAGTCGCTGCGCCTGCGTCGGCGGTCACCGCTCCGATCGGCAGGCTGGGCGACACGTTGCAGGTCAAGTTCAAGGGCCTGGTCGCCGACATCACCGTGCACAGCGTGGACCCGTCTCCCATCCCGCCCGGCTTCGGCTATCCGCCGCGGCCACCGCGCCACCAGGTGTGGCGCGCCTGGGTGACTGTGCATCCGATTCAGGTGCCGACGCCGTACGCCCAGTCGATCACCTACAGCTTCCGCGGCGTCACGGCGACGGGCGACAGCTACGAACCGCGCAACACCGATGCTCCCGACGCGCTGCAGCGCGCGCTGGGCAACGCGCCCGCGGGGTCGACGGTCAGCGGTGCGGTCTTCTGGGACTGCTACCGCGACCTGGTGTCAAACGTGGTGTTGCTCGACCGGGTCACCGGCGAGCACCTGGCTCAATGGAACGTGTAGTCGCCGTTGGACATTGACGTCGCGACGGCCGTCGACACCGACCTGGCCGAAGTCGCCGACGTCGCGGCCCGCACCTTCCCGCTCGCCTGTCCGCCGGGGGCGACACCGGACAACATCGCGGCGTTCATCGACGAAAACCTGTCCGAAGCGCGCTTCCGCGAATACCTCGCCGAGCCCGACCGGGCGGTACTCGTCGCTCGTGCTTCCGATGGGCCAATCACCGGCTACGCGCTGCTGATTCGCGGCGTGCCCGACGACCCCGATGTGCAGCGCGCCGTCGAACTGCGACCAGCCGTCGAGGTGTCGAAGATCTATGTGCTGCCCGAACGTCACGGCGCCGGCGTGGCGGCTGCGCTGATGTCCGCGGCGCTGCGGGAGGCGGAGGATCTCGGCGCCAAGGTGGTCTGGCTCGGCGTCAACCAGGAGAACCACCGCGCGCAGCGGTTCTACGCCAAGCACGGGTTCGCGGTCACCGGCACGAAAACCTTTCGGTTGGGCGCCGGCATCGAGAACGACTACGTGATGGTGCGGACCATCTGAGCGCGAGCAGAAGCCAAGTGCCCGAAAAACCTGCGGTTTCGGAGCATTTCACGTCTGCTCGCCGAGGGGGGTGCCCTCCCTCGACAGCGCGAGCAACCGCGAGATCGCGCGCAGGTACTTCTTGCGGAAACCGCCCGCCAGCATGTCCTCGCTGAAAATGGTGTCGAGCTTGGCACCCGACGCCACCACCGGTATCCCCGCGTCGTACAGCCGGTCGGTCAGCGACACCAGGCGCAGCGCGACATTCTGGTCGTCGACCGTGTGCACGCCGGTGACGAAGACCGCGCTGACACCCTCGATCAGCGTCAGGTAGCGCGAAGGGTGCATGGTGGCCAGGTGCGCGCACAGCGCATCGAAGTCGTCGAGCGTCGCGCCGGCTGTCTGCGTGGCGCGCTCGCTGACCTCGGCGTCGCTCAGCGGCTCCGGCGCGGGCGGTAGATCGCGGTGCCGGTAGTCCGGTCCGTCGATGCGCACCGTCTCGAAAATCGCTGCGAGAGTGTTGATCTCGCGCAGGAAGTCCTGCGCGGCGAAGCGGCCCTCGCCGAGCTGCTCGGGCAGGGTGTTCGAAGTCGCCGCCACCGACACCCCGCGTTCGACGAGCTGTGACAGCAGCCGTGAGATCAGCGTCGTGTTGCCCGGGTCGTCGAGTTCGAACTCGTCGATGCACACCACGACGTAGTCGGCCAGCAGGTCGATGCACTCGACGAAGCCGAAAACACTTGCCAGCTGCGTCAACTCGCCGAACGTCGCGAACGCCTTCGGCCCCGGCAGCCGGTAATACGACGACGCCAGCAGGTGCGTCTTTCCGACGCCGAAACCGCCGTCGAGATACAGCCCGACTCCGGGCAGCACCTCACGGCGGCCGAAAATCTTCTTCTTGCCCGCCCGTCGCTGCTCCGCCTGATCGCAGAACCGCAGGCATGACTGCACCGCCGCGGCCTGCGACGGCTCCGCGGGGTCTGGGAGGTAGGTGTCGAAGCTGACGTCGGAGAACGTGGGCGGCGGGACCAGTTGAGCGATCAACCGGTCCGGTGTGACGTCGGGGTGACGGTCCACCAGATGTTGCACCGCGCCGGACCCGTCCATGCAGGCACCTTATCGACGTGCTGCAATCGTGTTCATGCCCGATACCGCCGCTGCGGCGCAGTTCACCGTGCTGGGGACCGACGGCGCCCCGATCGACAGCGCCGACCGGCGGCTCGCCGACTTCTACGCCTACCCCACCGACCTGCAGACCTGCTGGGTGCGCGGCAACATGATCGCGAGCATCGACGGCGGCGCGACCGCCGGCGGCAAGACCGCTGCGCTCGGCGGGCCGGGCGACCGCAGCGTCTTCGAGCTGATGCGCTATGCCGCCGACGTGATCCTGGTCGGGGCCTCCACCGTGCGCACGGAGAACTACTCCGGTACGCAGGTGCCCCTCGAGCAGCGCCGCAACCGGCAGGCCCGGGGTCAGGCCGAGGTGCCGCCGATCGCCGTCGTCACCCGGTCCGGGAACCTCGACCCCGGCGCCCTGTTCTTCACCCGTACCGAGGTGACGCCGCTGATCCTGACGTGCACCACCTCCTATGCCGACACCCGCAGCCGCCTCGGCGCGGTCGCCGAGGTGATCGACGCTTCGGGTCCGCGCCCCGACGCGGTCGACGGCTTCACCGCACTGCGCGTACTGGCCGAGCGCAAGCTGTTCCGCGTGCTCACCGAGGGCGGCCCGCTGTTCCTGAGCGAGCTGATCGAGGACGATCTGCTCGACGAGCTGTGCCTGACCGTGGCGCCGTTGCTGGTCGGCGGCAGGGCGCCGCGGATCGCTGCGGGATCCGGCGAAGTGCTGACCCGCATGCGGCCGGCGCATGTGCTGACCGACGACGACGGCTATCTGTACACCCGCTACGTCCGGCTCGGGTGAGCCGCGGGTGAGCCGCGCATCAGTACTGTGGTCGGCATGAATCGGCGTGGTCAGCTGGTCCGGCTCCTGAGCCTGGCATCCGTCGCGGCGGTCGTCGCGGCGTGCTCGCCGGGCCTTGCCGCCAATCCCCGCTTCGCCACCGACTCCGGCGCGGGCCCGCAAGGCGAGCCGACGTCGACCCAGCAGGAGCAGGGACCGCCGGCCGTCGAGGCGCCGAAGAACGAGCTGGCGTGGCGGGACTGCACGGCCCGTGCGTTCAGCGACGCCGCGGTGCCTGCCGTGCCCGGGGTGACCCTCGACTGCGCCACCTACGACGCCGACCTCGACCCGATCAACGGCGTGTCGGGCTCGGTCAGCATCGGTGTGGTCCGCGCTCGCAGTCCGCAGACCCCAGCCGACGCCGGGCCGCTGGTCATGACGACCGGGACGGACCTGCCGTCGTCGACGCAGCTGCCGGTGTGGCTGTCGCGCGCCGGCGCCGACATGCTCAAGACCCGCCCGATCGTGGCCGTCGACCGGCGGGGCATGGGCATGTCCAGCGCACTGGACTGCCGCGACCTGTTCGACCGTCAGGAGATGCTCGACCAGGCGCAGTTCCAGGCCGGCGACGACCCAGTCGAGAACCTGGGCGCGATCGTGCAGACCGCGACGACAAGCTGTACCGACACCATCGCCCCTGGTGACTCGGCCTACGACAACTCGCACGCCGCCGAGGACATCGAGCGCCTGCGCAGCACCTGGGACGTGCCGGCGCTGGCGCTGCTGGGTATCGGGAACGGAGCGCAGGTGGCGTTGGCGTACGCCGGATCGCACCCCAACAAGGTCGCGCGCCTGGTGCTCGACTCGCCGTTGCCGCTCGGGATCGCCGCCGAAGCCGCGATGGAGCAGCGCGTCAAAGGCGAACAGGCCGCGCTGGACGCCTGGGCCGCGCAGTGCGCAGCGACGAACTGCCCGTTGGCGCCCGACCCGAAGGCCGCGGTCGATGAACTGCTCTCGGCGGCGCGTCAAGGTCGTGGGCCCAACGGCGCCGCGGTCGCGACCGTCGCCAACGCGATCTCGACCGCACTGGCCTACCCGCGCGGAGACCGGATCGCGGCGGGCAATGCCTTGGCCGCGGCGGTGGCCGCCGCACGGTCCGGGGACACGAACCCGTTCACCGACCTGATCGCTCAGGCCGAAACCCTGCGCAACAGCGACGGCCAGTTCGTCAACGGCTGCAGCGACTCGTTGAACCGGCCGACCCCGAACCGGGTTCGCGAACTGGTCGTGGCGTGGGACAAGCTGTACCCGCAGTTCGGCGCCGTCGGGGCGCTGAACCTGGTCGACTGCCTGCACTGGCCCAGCGGGACCACCCCGCAGGAACCGAAGAACCTCGATATCCCCGTGCTGCTACTCGGCACCCAGAACGACCCGATCGTCGGCAACGAGGGGGTCGCCGCGGTGGCGGCCACCGTGATCAACGCCGGGTCGGCCAACAAGCGGGTGATGTGGCAGGGCATCGGGCACGGCGCCTCGATCTTCTCGCCGTGTGCGATGCCGCCGGTGATCGGCTACCTGGACACCGGCAAGCTGCCAGAGACCGACACGTTCTGCCCTGCCTGACGCCTGATGCCGACGGCGGTCGGGTACCGTGCGGTCGTGCGCGATCTTGTGACCGCCGCCTTCCGGCCCCGCAGCTCCCCGCCGAGCGTGGCAGATGTGTTGAAGCTGATCCTGTGGCCGCTGGCGATCCTGTTCATCATTCACCGCAGCTACGTGCTGGCGACCAACGGCTACATCACCGACGACTACGGGCCCGTCTACCGGGCCGTCGTCAATTTCAAGATGGGCTGGGACATCTACAACGAGCACTTCGACCACGTCGACCCGCACTATCTCTATCCGCCGGGCGGCACGTTGTTGATGGCGCCGTTCGGCTATCTGCCCATCGATGCGTCGCGGTACTGGTTCATCTTCTTCAACACGGTCGCGATCGTGCTCGCCGCGTACTTCCTGATCCGGCTGTTCGGCTACACCTACCGCTCGGTGGCCCTGCCCGCCCTGCTGGTGGCGATGTTCAGCACCGAAAGTGTCATCAACACACTGGTTTTCGGCAACATCAACGGCTGCATCCTGCTGTTGGAGGTGCTGTTCTTCCGCTGGCTGCTCGACGGAAACAAGAAACACGAATGGTGGGCCGGTGTCGCGATCGGCCTGACCGTGGTGGTCAAACCCATTCTGCTGCCGCTGATGTTGCTGCCGCTGCTGAACCGCCAGTGGCGACCGTTCGTGGGCGCCGTCGCGGTTCCGTTGGTGTTCAACGCCGCCGCCTGGCCGTTGATCAGCGATCCGATGAACTGGGTCACCCGCACGTTGCCCTACATCATGACCACCCGCGACTACTTCAACAGCTCCATCGCGGGCAACGGCATCTACTACGGCCTGCCGGTGTGGCTGATCCTGTTGTTGCGCATCGGGTTTGCGCTCCTGGCGGCCTACACGCTGTGGTTGCTCTACAAGTACTACCGCACCCGCGATCCGCTGTTCTGGATGCTGACGTCCTCGGGCGTGCTGCTGATCGCGTCGTTCCTGGTGCTGTCACTCGGCCAGGGCTACTACTCGATGATGCTGTTCCCGTTCCTGATGACGGTCGTGCTGCCGAATTCGGTGCTGCGCAACTGGCCGGCGTGGCTGGCGATCTACGGGTTCATGAGCGCGGACCGTTGGCTGCTCGGGCATTGGCCGACGACGGGCCGGTTCCTCGAGTACATGAAGTTCACCTACGGCTGGGGGCTGATGCTCGTGGTCGTGTTCTCGGTGCTGTACTTCCGCTATCTGGACGCCAAGGCCGAGGGCCGACTCGACGACGGGATCGATCCGGTGTGGTTGAAGGAGCGTTCGGCGCCTTCCGCGACCGCCGAGCCCGTCGCGTCGACGGCGCCGGCGAAGCCGACAGCACCGCCGATCAGCTGACGCCAGCCCTGGCGGCGATTTCGACGTCGAGGTACAAGCGCGTCGCCCAGAAAAATCGCTAGCGTGGAGGCATGACCACACCGGCTCCCAAACTTCAGCTGACCGACGACGAGTGGCGCAAGAAGCTGACTCCCGAGGAATTCCACGTTCTGCGCGAGGCCGGCACCGAGCGCCCGTTCACCGGTGAGTACACCGACACCAAGACCGAAGGCGTCTACGAGTGCCGTGCCTGCGGCGCCGAACTGTTCCGCAGCACCGAGAAATTCGAATCGCACTGCGGGTGGCCGTCGTTCTTCGATCCCGCCGACTCCGACGCCGTCATCCTGCGACCGGACGACTCGCTGGGCATGCGGCGCGTCGAGGTCATCTGCGCCAACTGCCACAGCCATCTCGGGCACGTCTTCGAAGGCGAGGGATATCCGACGCCGACCGACCAGCGCTACTGCATCAACTCGGTATCACTGCGCCTGAAGCCCAATTCCTGATCGCCGAGCGTGCGCTCACTGCGAAAATCCGAGCGGAAATTCGCAGTAGCCGCACGTTCGACGCACAAACGCTACGCCGGGTAGACGGCGAACTCGGCGCGGTCTTCGGTGTCGGCGACACATTGGAACAGCAGCGGCGCGGTCATCGCGTTACCGGAGTAGCAGGTGAACGGGCCGATGACCTGGTACTTGTCGCCGTTGAGGTCGTACTGAACGGCGTAATCCGATGCGGTGATGCAGTCGATGTCGCCGGCGGTGATGTCGATGACCTGACCGAACCGCGGAGCGCATCGCTCGCTGTCCGGTGACTGCGCGAAGCCGCTGGGTGCCGCGACCAGCGCAGCAATCGACATCGTTGCGGCAACCAGAGCCTTCGTCCTCATCGACCCATGATGAACGAGCGCAACCGCCGGTGTGGGCTTTTACGGCAGCCGTTCGATCAACTGCTCGGCACCCACCCTCGGGCCCGTGAAGAACGGCGTCTCCTCACGGGTATGCCGTCGTGCGTCAGTGGCGCGCAGGTCACGCATCAAGTCGACGATCCGGTACAGCTCCGGCGCCTCGAACGCCAGGATCCACTCGTAGTCGCCGAGCGCGAACGCCGGCACCGTGTTGGCCCGGACATCCTTGTACCCCCGCGCCGCCATGCCGTGCTCAGAGAGCATGCGGCGCCGCTCCTCGTCGGGCAGCAGATACCACTCGTAGGACCGGACGAACGGATACACGCAGATGTAATTGCCGGGCTCCTCGCCGGCCAGGAACGCCGGGATATGGCTCTTGTTGAACTCCGCCGGCCGGTGCAGCGCGACGCTGCTCCACACCGGTTCGCTCGCGCGCCCCAATGTCGTGGTGCGACGGAAGTCCGCGTAGGTGGCCTGGAGCGCCTCGACGTTGTCCGCGTGCGTCCACATCATGAAGTCCGCGTCGGCGCGCATGCCCGCGATGTCATACAGGCCACGCACGACCACGCCGCGTTCCTCCTGCTGCTTGAGGAAGGTCGCGGTCTCGTCGACGACCGCTGCGCGCTCCTCGCCCAGCTCGCCCGGCCGCACCGAGAACACCGAAAACATCAGGTAGCGGATGGTGGAGTTGAGCGTGTCGTAGTCGAGTTTGGCCATAGCCCTATCGTGCCACGCGCGGAGTGACCAGCGACGCCGCCGCCCTGGTCGCCGCCGACACACACGCGGGCACGCCGATGCCGTCCAAGAATCCGCCCGCCACCGCGATCGTCGGCGGCAGCCCTGCCCGCAACTCCGCCACCAGCTGACCGTGGCCGGGCCCGTACTGCGGCATCGCGTCGATCCACCGCTGCACGTGACAGTCGACCGGCTCCGTCCTCACCCCGAACAGCGTCGCCAGATCCTGCGCAGACCAGGTGAGCAGGTCCTCGTCGCCGGCGCTGCGGGCCAGGTCATCGCCGAATCGGCCGAACGACAACCGCACCAACTCGACGTTGCCGCGCGGACCCCACTTGCGCGACGACAACGTCACCGCTTTCGACCGCAGGCGTTCACCGCTGGCCACCAGCACTCCCGACTGCTGCGGCAGCGGCGTCCCGCCCGGCAGCGCCAACGCCACCAGCGCCGTCGAGGCCACCGGGATGCGTCGCGCCGCGGCGGCGGCACGCGGCGCCACGTCGGCGATGAGCTGCGCCAACCGCGGTGCCGGCACGGCCAGCACCAGCGCGTCCGCGCGATGGCGGGCACCCTCGTCGTCGACCACTTCCCAACCGTGCGGCGCTCGGTGCAGGCTCTCGGCGGTCACCTGCAGCCAACGCAACCCTGCGCGGCGGGCGAGCTCCTCGACCAGCACCGTGTAGCCGCCGTCGACCGCGCCGAAGACCGACCCCGACGCCGCCGGAGGCAGCGCCTCCCGCACGGCGTCGGTCAGGCTGCGCGCGCCGCGGTCCAGTACGGCGGTCAGTGCCGGAACTGCCGCCCGCACCCCGATCGTCGCCGCGGAACCGGCATAGACCCCGGCCAGCAGCGGCTCCACCGATCGGGTCACCACCTGCTCACCGAACCGGTCGCCGATCAGTTCGGCGACGGACGGGTCGGCGCCGGGGCGCCAGGAGAACGGCCGGTGGCGTTCGGCGTGTATGCGCGCGAGCGTCGCGTCGTCGACCAGCCCGGCCAGCGCCGACGCCTGCGCCGGTATCCCCTGCAGCGTTCCCACCGGCAATGGATGCAGGCGGGCCTGGCTGTAGATCAGCGGGCGCGCACCGGTCGTGCCGACCTGACGGTCGGCCAACCCGAGCTCGGCCAGCAACGCGGGGACTTCCGGTCGCCGCGCGACGAACGCCTCGGCGCCCACGTCCATCGGCTGGCCGCCGACCCGTTCGGTGCGCAGTACGCCGCCCAACCGGTCCGCGGGGTCCAACAGCGTGATCGTTGCGTCCGGTCCCGCCGCCACGCGCAGTCGATAGGCGGCGACAAGACCCGAAATGCCGCCGCCGACAACGCAGTACGACGCCGTCACAACGAATGCACCAGCGCCACGACATCGGTGATCATCCCCGGATCGGTGGCGGGCAGCACGCCGTGGCCCAGGTTGAACACATGGCCGGCCGCGCCGGCGTCGACAGCGCGCCTGCCGTCGTCGACAACGGCACGTGCTGCGCGTTCTGCGACAGGCCAGCCCGCCAGCAACACCACCGGGTCGAGGTTGCCCTGCAATGCCGTCCCGGGCACTACTCGGGCGGCGGCGTCGGGCAGCGACGTGCGCCAGTCGACCCCTACGACGGCCGGGGCACCGTGGCCGGAGGCCGCCTGCGACATCGCGCCCAGCAGTTCGGCGGTGCCCACCCCGAAGTGCGTCATCGGCACCCCGGCGCCGGCCAACGCGGCGAACACCCGGGTGCTGTGCGGCAGCACGTAGCTGCGGTAATCGGCCAGCGACAGGGTGCCCGCCCACGAGTCGAACACCTGGATCGCGTCGACCCCGGCGTTCACCTGCACCTGCAGAAACGCGATCGTGACGTCGGTCAGCGCGGTCATCAATGCATGCCAGGTGTCGGGTTCGCCCAGCATCATCGCCTTGGTGCGCTCGTGGTTGCGGCTCGGACCGCCTTCGACCAGATAGGACGCCAGCGTGAACGGCGCGCCGGCGAACCCGATCAACGGCACGTCGCCGAGCTCGGACACCAGCATTTCGACGGCCTCGGCGACCGGCGCGACCTGCTGCGGCTCCAGCGGCCTGAGGGTAGCGACGTCGGCGGCGGCCCGGATCGGATGATCGATCACCGGGCCGACGTCGGGCACGATGTCGAGGTCGATGCCGGAAGCCCGCAGCGGCACGACGATGTCGGAGAACAGGATCGCGGCGTCGACCCCGTGCCTGCGGACCGGCTGCAGCGTGATCTCGGTGATCAGCCCGGCGTCGAAGCAGGCCTGCATCATCGTGTTCTTCGCCCGCAGCGCGCGGTACTCCGGCAGCGACCGGCCGGCCTGCCGCATGAACCACACCGGCACACGACTGGGTTTGCGGCCGCTCGCGGCGGCCAGATACGGCGACTCGGGCAGCTCACGGCGGATGTTCATCGGTTTCAATGCTGCCATGCGGACCGGCGATGACCGTCCTCGCCTCGAGGCGGACCGATGCCCGGCCGAATCGGCGCGCCATGCGCACAGACCAGCTCAGATCAGCTAGCGTGGATCGTCGTGACCACCGCCGAACCGGCTCAGTTCCGCGAAGCGGTGGCGGCAATGACTGCCACCACCGTCCGACCGGAGATCGAGCTCGGCCCGATCCGCCCGCCGCAGCGGCTGGCGCCGTTCAGCTATGCGTTGGGCGCCGAGGTCCGACATCCCGAGACCGTGATCGTCCCGGAGCGCTCGGAGGGCGATGCGTTCGGTCGGCTGATTCTGCTGCACGACCCCGAAGGCGCAGAGGCGTGGGACGGCACCATGCGGCTGGTCGCCTACATCCAGGCCGACCTGGACCCCAGCGAGGCGGTCGATCCGCTGTTACCCGAAGTGGCGTGGAGCTGGCTCGTCGACGCCCTCGAGGAACGGGCCGAACACGTCACCGCGCTGGGCGGTACCGTCACCGCCACCACATCGGTGCGCTACGGCGACATCTCCGGCCCGCCGCGGGCTCATCAGCTCGAACTGCGAGCCTCGTGGACGGCGACGACGCTCGAGCTGGGGCCGCATGTCGAGGCGTTCTGCGAGGTGCTCGAGCACGCGGCCGGTCTGCCTCCTCAAGGCGTCACCGACCTGGGCTCACGTACCCGCGCTTGACGATGACCAAGGCTTCATCGGAGGCATCTGGGGCCGAACACGCCGAGCCGGAAGCCACGCCGCTGCTGACACCGCACGGCGGAGTACCCCCACTGTCGAGCAGCGTCAGCGAAATCCGCAGGGCCGCCGACCTTCTGGCGTCCGGCCGCGGGCCGTTTGCGGTGGACGCCGAACGCGCATCCGGATTCCGTTACTCCAACCGCGCCTACCTCGTGCAGATCCGGCGCGACGGCGCGGGCACCGTGTTGATCGACCCGGTGAGCCACGGCGCCGATCCGGTCGAGACCTTGGCGCCGGTGGCCGAGGTGCTGGCCAGCGACGAGTGGGTGCTGCACGCCGCCGACCAGGATCTGCCGTGCCTGGCCGAACTCGGCATCCGGCCGGTCACCGTGTACGACACCGAGCTGGCCGGCAGACTGGCCGGCTTCGAGAAGGTCAACCTCGCCGCAATGGTGCAGCGCCTGCTGGGCCTGCAACTCATGAAGGGGCACGGCGCCGCCGACTGGTCCCGGCGACCGTTGCCCGACGAGTGGCTCAACTATGCGGCGCTGGATGTCGAGGTGCTGATCGACCTGCGTGACGCGATCGCGGCGGTGCTCGAAGAGCAGGGCAAAACCGACTGGGCAGCACAGGAATTCGAACACCTGCGAAACTTCGAGGCGGCGCCCACACGCCGCGACCGCTGGCGGCGCACATCGGGCATCCACAAGGTCCGCGACACGCGGGCCCTTGCCGCGGTGCGCGAACTGTGGACCACCCGCGACCATATCGCCCAGCGCCGCGACATCGCGCCCGGCCGCATCCTGCCCGACTCGGCGATCATCAACGCCGCCACCGCCGATCCCGACACCATCGAGAAGCTGACCGCGCTCCCGGTGTTCGGCGGAAACCGGCAGCGCCGCAGCGCCAAGGTGTGGCTGGACGCGCTCGCGCGGGCACGCACCACGCAGGACCCGCCGTCGTCGCAGGAGCCCTCGAACGGGCCGCCGCCCGCATCCCGGTGGGTCAGGCGCAAACCCGAAGCCGCCGCCCGATTGGAGGTGGCGCGTGCCGCCATATCCGAGGTGTCGCAGCGGGTTTCGGTGCCGGCGGAGAACCTGCTCTCCCCCGACATCGTGCGCCGGTTGTGCTGGGACTGGGAGCCCGTCCAGGACACGCCCGCGGTGGTCGAGCGGTTCCTGCGGGACGCCGGCGCCCGACCGTGGCAACGCGACTTGACCGTGCCGGTGCTGGCCGACGCTTTGGCGCGCACGCCGACCCCCGGCGAGCCGAGTTAGGCGGTCACCTCCTCGACGTGGGCGAGGAAGTGCCGCAACACTTCTGCGGACGCTTCGAGTTGCGGCCAGTGACCGATGTCGTCGGCAAGCATCACGACGTCGGCATCGGGAACCACCTCGGCGTAACGACGGGCCATGTGGGCGCCCGAGTTCGGGTCGACCGGGCCGTCGATCAGGCGCATCGGCACCGCGGTTTCGCGCATCGCGCGCACCCAGCGGTTGCGATGTGTGTAGCGGTCGCCGAGGAAACGGCCGACCTTGTGCAGCACCCGCTTCCCGTCGTTGTACTCGAGGATCTGGTGGAAGCGGTCCATCAGCTCACGTGACGGTTTGGTGTTCGGGCCGAACATCTCGTTGATCGTGGACTCGAGCAGGCGCCGCGACAGCGGGCTGCCCTGCAGCGGACTCATCAACCCGCCCAACGGTGTTGCCGACATCAGCTTCTGCATGGTGCGCGGCGTGTACGCCTCGTTGAACAGCCCACCGTTGAGCCAGGTGATCGACTGGTACTGCACCGACCCGTAGACCTGTTCGCCAAACTCGCTGCGGGCCAACAGTTCCTGACCGACCGAGTCACCGAGGTCGTGGGCCAGCACGTGGCAGCTCTCGACGCGCAGATGGTCGAGCAGCGCCTCGTGCATGTCGGCGTGATCGCCTACTGAGTACCGGTAGTCACTCGGCTTCGCCGAGAAACCCAGGCCGATCATGTCCGGCGCGATCACGGTGAAGCGCTCGGTGAGCGTCGGCCAGATCAGCGACCAGTCCCACGAGTTGAACGGATAGCCGTGGATGGTCAGCAGCGTCGGCGCCTCACCCAGCGGCGGGCCGTCGACGCGGTAGAAGATGTCGAAGCCGAGGTAATCGAAGTACCGGCCCGCGGCCTTCCAGCTCTTTAGCTCAGCATCCATCACCGCAGCTTAGTCAGTGGAACTGCTGCGCCAGAAACGGCGTCGAATCCGGCAGCGAGGCCAACACGGTGCCGCTGTGGTCCTCGTCCGGGTAAACCTTCAACGTGACGTCTTGACCGTTGGCGGTGAGCCGGTCGTAGAACCGCAACGTCAGGTTCGGCGGCACATCGCGATCGAGCAGACCGACACCGAGAAATATCGGCCGGTCATACCCGTCCGCCGGGATTCCCATGAACGTGTCGACGGCCGCGGTAGCCCCCGGAATCGACGCCAAAGGCTCATCGAAGAAACCGGGCACCGTCATGTCGGCCAACGCCGCGGACAGCTCAGCGACACACACGGTTTCGGCCTGATCGGCGGCGGCGCGGCCGGCCGGAGTGAGGATGCGGTTGATGTCGAGCTCAGGGTGAGCCTCCCGCAGTGCGGCCACGATGTAGGCGGTGTAGGCGTTGGCGACCGGACCGAGTTCCGGAGGGACGACCATGTTCGGGCCCGCCTGCTTGACGATGCTCTCGACATCGGCCGGGGTTCCGGTGGCGACAACTGCGCGATAGTCAAGGCCCGAACCGGCACTGAACTCCGTGGCCCATCGGGCGGTGGCGACGGCTGCTCCACCGCCCTGCGACTGACCCACCACAGCCCATTTAGGTGACATCGGCAGACCCATCTGGTGCGCCGCGATCACCGAATCCACCACGCCTCGGGCCGTGGTGACGCTGTTGAGATAGCTCATCAATCCCGGAGTGCCCAGGCCCGCGTAGTCGCTACCGACCACCACGTAGCCCTGGTTCAGCCAATGTGTCAGGTATTCGTTGTCGCGTTCGCTGCGCGGCTGTGCCGACGGCGTGCAGGCGTCACCCAGCCCGACGGTTCCGTGTGCCCAGGCGACGACGGGCCAACCGCCCTGTGCCGGAGAGCTTTTCGGAGTGAAGACGACCGCCGTACTCACCGCGGGTCGGTCATGCTGATCGATGGTGGCGTACAGGATGCGATAGGCCTCATCGGCTCCGGCCACCGACAGAGCCGGGTCGAGCGGGACCGACTCGATCAAACCGCCCGGCGCCGGGATCGGACCGTCGTAGGCGCGTGCGTCGAGACCCGACCACTGCGGCGCCGCTGCCGATGCCGTGCCGGTCATCCCCACCAACGCGACCGCACACACCAACGCGGCAGTCAGAACACGAACTACCCCAGCGAATTTCATTTCCATAGCCTAGACGCCCGCCCCCTACCGAGCTAAGCGCTGACAACGACTAGTCGAAACGCTCGCTGACTTCGGGTTCGGTGACCGCCGTGCCCTGCGCGGCGACCCACCCGGTGATCTGGCGGGCGACGGTGCGATCGGTCAAGCCGACCTCCGCGAGCACCTCGCTGCGCGACGCCTGCGCGAAGAACTTCTGCGGCAGGCCGACATCGCGGCACGGCACGTCGATCTCCGCGCGACGCAGCGCCGCCGAGACCGCCGACCCCACGCCGCCGTTGACGCCGTTGTCCTCGAGCGTCACGACGAGTTTGTGGTCGCGAGCCAACCCGGCGATCGCCTCCGGCACGGGCAGCACCCAGCGCGGGTCGACGACCGTCACGCCGATGCCCTGGTTGCGCAGCAGTTCGGCGATCGCCAACGCCATTGACGCGAACGGGCCCACCGCCACCAACAGCACGTCGTCGGCGAGGCCGTCGGCGGGCACGCCCAGCACGTCGACGCCGCCGCGCCGTTCGACAGCCGAAATATCTTCGCCGACATCACCTTTCGGGAACCGAATGGCGGTCGGACCGTCATCGATGTCGAGCGCCTCGCCGAGTTCCTCACGCAACCGGGTGCCGTCACGCGGTGCGGCCACCCGGATACCGGGCACGATGCTCAGCATCGACAGGTCCCACATGCCGTTGTGGCTGGCGCCGTCGGGGCCGGTGATCCCCGAGCGGTCCAACACCATCGTCACCGGCAGCTTGTGCAGCGCCACGTCCATCATGACCTGGTCGAACGCGCGGTTGAGGAACGTCGAGTAGATCGCGACCACCGGATGCAGCCCGCCCATCGCCAGCCCCGCCGCCGACGTCATCGCATGCTGCTCGGCGATGCCGACGTCGAAGAACCGGTCCGGGAAGCGCTGGCGGAACGCACTGAGCCCCGTCGGGCCGGACATCGCCGCGGTGATCGCCACGACGTCGCGACGCCGGGCGGCATAGCCGACGAGCGCCTCTGAAAACGTCGACGTCCAGCCGGGGCCGGGCACCGACGTCGCCAACCCGGTCTCGGGATCGATGACACCGCACGAGTGCATCTGGTCGGCTTCGTCGTTCTCCGCGGGCGCGTAGCCCATGCCCTTACGGGTGACGACATGCACTATGACGGGCCTGCTGTAGCCCCGCGCCCGGCGCAGCGCGATCTCCACCGCATGCTCGTCGTGGCCGTCGATCGGGCCGACGTACTTCAGCCCGAGGTCGGTGAACATCACCTGCGGCGACAACGCGTCCTTGATGCCGGCCTTGATGGAGTGCATGCCCTGGTAGCACAGCTCACCGATGATCGGGACGCCGCGCACCGCCTTGCGGCCCTCTTCGAGCACCCGTTCGTAGCCCGGCTGCAGCCGCAGGCCGGCCAGGTGCTCGGCCAGGCCGCCGATCGTCGGCGCGTAACTGCGGCCGTTGTCGTTGACGACGATCACGACCGGCCGTCGCGCGGCGGCGATGTTGTTCAGCGCCTCCCAGCACATGCCGCCGGTCAGGGCGCCGTCGCCGACGACGGCGACCACGTGCCGGTTGCGGTGCCCGGACAACTCGAACGCCTTGGCCAGCCCGTCGGCATACGACAGCGCCGAACTGGCGTGGCTGGACTCCACCCAGTCGTGCTCGCTCTCCTCGCGCGACGGGTAGCCGGACAGGCCACCCTTCTTGCGCAGCGTGTCGAACTCGTGGCTGCGCCCGGTCAGCATCTTGTGCACGTACGACTGGTGTCCGGTGTCGAAGACGATCGGGTCGTGCGGCGAATCGAACACCCGGTGAAGCGCGAGCGTGAGCTCAACGACGCCGAGGTTCGGGCCGAGATGTCCGCCGGTCGCAGCGACCTTGTGGATCAAAAACTCGCGGATCTCACGTGCCAAATCGCTCAGTTGCGACTGCGTCAGGTGCTGCAGATCGGCGGGACCGCGGATCTGTTCAAGCATTCGTTCAGTTTACGCACGCCTGTGGTGGTCAGTCGTGTCGAGCTTCGTAGATGTCGGGCACACCGTCGCGGTCGGTGTCGGCGGTCTCGATCGCTTCGATGCGGCGGTAGGCGGCGTTGCGGCTCAGCAGCACCACGGATGCCAGCACACCTGCGAGAACGGAACCGACAAGCACGCCGATCTTGACGTCGTCGCCTGCAGTGGTGCCGTGGCCGAACGCCAATTCGCCGATCAATAACGAAACTGTGAAGCCGATGCCCGCGAGCAAGGCGACGCCCAGGACGTCACGCCAGGCGAGCTCGTCGTCGAGGCTGGCGTGGGTGAACTTGGCCAGCAGAAATGCGGTCAGCCACACCCCCGCGGGCTTGCCGATGACCAGGCCGGCGATCACCCCGCCGGTGATCGGGTGAAGAAGCGCGTCGCCGAGTCCGGACCAGCCGCCGACAGTCACGCCGGCGGCGAAAAACGCGAACACGGGCACCGCGAACCCGGCTGACAGCGGCCGAAGTGTGTGCTCGAACAGTTCCGCCGTCGGATGCCCGAACCTGCCGAGGACCGGAACCGTGAATCCCAACACCACCCCGGCGACCGTCGCGTGCACCCCGCTCGCATGCACCAGTGCCCAGGCGGCCACGGCCAGCGGCAGGAGCAGCCACCAATGGTGAATGCCGCGCTGCACCGCGAGCCCGAACAGTCCGATCGGAATGAGGGCCAGCGCCAACGGGCCGGGCGACAGATCCTCGGTGAAGAACACGGCGATGACGGTGATGGCCAGCAGATCGTCGACGACGGCGAGCGTGAGTAGAAACGTCCGCAGCGCCGTGGGCAGATGCGTCGACAAGACGGCCAACACAGCCAATGCGAACGCGATGTCGGTGGCGATCGGCACCGCCCAGCCGTCCAGGTTCTCCGGATGACCGGAATTGATGGCGAGGTAGATGGCGGCCGGCACGATCATGCCACCGATGGCCGCGGCGATCGGCAGCGCGGCGCGGCGCGGATCGCGAAGGTCGCCGGCGACGAACTCGCGCTTGAGTTCCAGCCCGACGACGAAGAAGAAGACGGCAAGAAGCCCGTCGGCGGCCCATGCTGAGACGCTCAGATCCAGATGCAGCGACTCCGGCCCGACGGTGTACTCCGAGACCGCGCGATAGGCCGCGGACCACGGTGAATTCGCCCACACCAGCGCCGCGCCAGCGGCGCCCAACAGCAGCATCCCGCCGACGGTTTCCTTGCGCAGAATCTCGGAAAACCGTTGCGACTCCGCCCATGAGCCGCGGGTGAGAAGGCGCAAATTGGTTGGCACCGGCCCGATCCTAGTGAACGCGTCGACGATTCTCGTTAATGGCTAGTGTGCGGCATCGATCAGAGGTAGATTCGGCCGTGGAGCGCCGGGAAGTCGGGTCGGCAGTCATTAGCCCGACTCGTGAAAGGATTTCGGTGCCCGCCTCTTCCTCGGCACGCGCAGAATCTGCGCCCCAGTTCGCTGTTCGCATTGACCGCCTGACGAAGACGTTCGGTGATGTGGTCGCCGTCGACGACCTCAGCTTTGTCGTCGAGCCGGGCGAGGTGTTCGGCTTTCTCGGACCCAACGGTTCCGGGAAGTCCACCACTATTCGCCTGATGCTCGGCCTCATTCGCGCGAACGCCGGTAGCGCATGGATTTTCGGCGCCGAGGCGAACGACTTCGCACGTGCACACCGGCATCTGGCGTACGTTCCCGCCGACGTCGCACTATGGCCGTCATTGACCGGGGCCGAAATCCTCGAGCTGCTCGGCAATGTCGGTCCAAGTGTGGACACCGACTACCGCTTCGAACTCGTCAGACGATTTCAGCTAGAGCTCGATAGACCGGGAAAAGCGTATTCCACCGGCAATCGTCAGAAGGTCGCGCTCGTCGCCGCGTTCGCCACTCGCGCGCCTCTGCTCGTGTTGGACGAACCAACCAGTGGTCTGGACCCGTTGATGGAGCGAGAGTTTCGGAACTGCGTCATCGAAGCGAAGGACCGTGGCCAGGCCGTCTTCCTCAGCTCCCATCAGCTTGCCGAGGTAGAGGCGGTGTGCGACCGTGTTGCCATCCTGCGATCCGGTCGGCTCGTAGAAATCGACACAATCGCCGACCTACGTCGTTTGCGCCGAACCATCGTCGATGTGGCTTATCGCGGAGTCCCACCCGCCTTGGAAAGCATTCCCGGAGTATCCGACCTCGATCGCATCGACGGGAACCGGCTGCGCTTCAATCTGACTGGCGCGCCCGCACCCGCCCTGAGCGCCCTGGCTGCAGCGGATATCACGATGCTCGCGATGCGCGAACCGACTCTCGAGGAGATCTTTCTCGACTATTACGGCGAGCCGGCGCGGTGACCGCCACCGCGTTCGCACCGAACCATACAACGCCGACATCGGCTGCCGGCCATGCGATCACCAAGCTGAGTGTTCGTCAGTTGCGCCGCGGCGCGCTGATCGTCGCTGCCGTGTGCGCGGGAATGTCGGCACTGGTCGCAGTGCAGTACCAGACGACATTCAACGATGCCCTCGACCAGTCCGCGTTGCAGTCGCTGACCGAAAACCCCGCTATCCGAATCCTTTTCGGCCCTCCCGTAGCGCTCGATGATGCCGGCGGCTTCACCGTGTGGCGCACCGGAATGCCGGTGCTGCTATTGGCTGGTGTGTGGATCTTGATCGCGGCGACGCGGATCACGCGCGGAGAGGAAGATGCCGGCCGCGTCGACCTCATACTTGCAGGCAGGGTGTCGCTGCGCGGTGTGGTGCTGCGAACCCTGACCGCCGTCGGCGGCGCCGCGGTGCTGATCGCCGCTGCCGTTGGCGTGGCGATGTTCGCCGCCGGTACGAACGCCACCGGTTCAGCCGTCTACGCGGGCGCGATTCTCGGGTTCACGCTGACGTTCGGCAGCGGCGCTGTGCTCGCTTCGCAGATCATGCCCACACGGTCCGCCGCCGTCGGCGTCACCGTCGGCCTGCTCGGCGTGGCCTTCCTGACGCGGATGCTTGCCGACGGCGTGCCGGCACTGGCCTGGACAGCGTGGACGACTCCGTTCGGCCTCACTGCGCGGGCAGCGCCCTACGCCGACAATCGGGTGGGTCCGCTGCTCGTCATGGGCTGCGTGGCCATCGCATTCGCACTGGCCGCCCCCTATGCGGCGCAGCACCGGGACGTCGGCCACGGGCTGATTCGGGTAGCGACCGGGAGGGCACCGCGAACCACGCTGCTGGGCTCGATCACCGGATTCGCGATCCGCCGTGCGATCCGGCCCACCGCCGGATGGGCGGTGGGCATCGCCGCATACTTCCTGCTCCTGGGTGCCCTCATCGCGTCGATCCTGGAGTTCTTCGACACCAACCGACGCTTCGCAGAACTCGCTGCCGCCGCAGGGTTCGCCGGACTCGATTCGGCCACCGGGTTCGCCGCCGCACTGTTCGGCCTGCTTGCCATACCGACCAGCCTCTACGCGGCCACGCGGTTGGCGGCGCTCGTCACCGACGAGAGGGACCGCCGCTGGACGCCGGTGCTCGCCACGGAGGTTTCACGAATCAGGCTGGCGGGCACAGAGATCGTCGTGACGACGGCGGGGTTGCTACTGCTACACGCGAGCGCCGGACTCTCGATGTGGGCGGGCGCTGCGATCACGGGGGCGCCGCTGACGATGGGCGACGCACTGGGCGGGGCGCTGTACCCCGCGTCGGTCGCCTGGCTTGCGGTCGGTGCGGCCAGCCTGGCCGTCGGCTGGCTACCGTCCGCCGTCGCCGCGATCGGTGCGGTTCCGGTGGCGGGCGGCTTCGTGTTCAACGTCCTCGCGTCGAACGCGGATGCACCGACGTGGGTGGCCGGTCTGTCGCCGTTCGCCCACCTGGCGGCGGTGCCCAACGCGGCACCGGACTGGGCCGCAACCGGGGGCTTCGCCGTGATCGGCGCCGCCCTCATCGCGGCGGGGATGGTCGGCTATTCCCGCCGCGACCTGACCACCTGAAGGGAACAGATGATGTGCGAGACGGTCGTAGGGTGCTGATATGCATGCCGAAGACTTGGCTGAGGATTTCCCGGTGATAACAGTTGACTCGAACGCGCTGGACGCTGCCCGCGTACTCGCCGAACACCGGCTGCCCGGAATACTCGTCACGGATAAGTCCGGAAAGCCCAATGCGGTGCTGCCCGCCTCCCAAGTGGTGCGGTTCATCGTGCCCACCTATGTCCAGGACGACCCGTCGCTGGCCGGAGTGATCAACGAGTCGTGGGCCGATCGTGCCGCGGAGAAGTTGGGCAACAAGAAGGTCCACGATGTGCTGCCGGAACACCTCACCGATATTCCGGCCGTCAACGCCGATGACACCATCATCGAAGTGGCCGCGCTCATGGCCCGGTTCAGAAGTCCGTTGATCGCCGTCATGAAGGATGGCCGGTTGCACGGTGTCATCACCGCGTCGCGGCTCCTGGACGCCGCGCTGAGGAGCTAGCACCTGTGGCCGCCATAGCGATCACCGTTTTCGTGATCGCCTACATTTTGATTGCCAGCGACCGTATCAACAAGACGCTGGTGGCGTTGTGCGGCGGCGCCATCGTGCTGGCCCTCGGGATCGTCGAAGCAGACGACGCGTTCTATTCGCACGAGACCGGAATCGACTGGAACGTCATCTTCCTGCTGTTCGGGATGATGATCATCGTCGGCGTGCTGCGGCAGACCGGCGTCTTCGAATACATCGCGATCTGGGCCGCCAAGCGCGCCAACGGTTCTCCACTGCGAATCATGATCTTGCTGGTGCTGGTCACCGCCTTCGCGTCGGCGCTGTTGGACAACGTCACCACCGTCCTGCTCATCGCGCCCGTCACGCTGCTGGTGTGTGAACGGCTGGAGATCAACCCGATCCCGTTCCTGATCGCCGAAGTGCTGGCGTCGAACATCGGCGGTGCCTCCACTCTCGTCGGTGACCCGCCGAACATCATCATCGCCAGCCGAGCAGGCTTGTCCTTCAACGACTTCCTGATCCATATGACGCCGATCGTGCTCATCGTGATGGCAGTTTTCGTCGCATTGATACCTTTCATCTTCCGCGGAAGCTTCGACGTCGACCCCGAACGCGCGGCAGACGTGATGACATTGAACGAGCGCGAAGCCATTCAGAACCCTCGTCTGCTGATCAAATGCGGCGTCGTGCTCGTCGCCGTGTTCGCCGCATTCATCGGCCATTCCGTGCTGCACATCGAACCCTCGGTCGTCGCGCTACTCGGCGCCGGCGTTTTGATCCTGATATCGCGACTCGAGCAGCGTGACTACCTCGCCAGCGTCGAATGGGAGACCCTGCTCTTCTTCGCCGGCCTTTTCGTGATGGTCGGCGCGCTGGTCAAGACGGGCGTCGTCGAGGAACTGGCACGCGCGGCGACCGAATTCACCGACGGCAACGGTCTGCTCACGACGATGCTGATCCTCGGCATCTCCGCACCAGTGTCCGGTGTCATCGACAACATTCCCTACACCGCGACCATGACGCCGATCGTCAGCGAACTGTCGGCGAGCATCACGGATCTCGCGCACCCGGATGTGCTGTGGTGGGCGCTGGCGCTGGGGGCCGACTTCGGCGGCAACCTGACCGCCGTCGGCGCGAGCGCCAACGTCGTGATGCTGGGCATCGCGCGCCGCGCCGACAATCCGATCTCATTCTGGGAGTTCACCCGCAAAGGTGCCCTGATCACGGTGGTTTCGATCGTGCTTTCCGCGCTTTACCTGTGGTTGCGCTACTTCGTGCTGGGCTAGCGCGCCGCGTACACCGCTCGCTCGATCTCCGAGACGACGTCGTCGCGCCCCGCAGGCCTCAGATACCTCGACGCGTACAACTGGTGTCCGACTTGTTCGATCTCTTGCCAGCCGTATTCGGCGAGGAATCCGCTCACTTGATCGGGATCCAGTCCGAAGTGCCAGAGGCCCCGTTTCACCACGGCTTCTTCGTAGATGCCGCCCGCTCCATACATTTCCTGACCGTCGAGAAAATCCTTGCGGATGAAGGTGAAGGTCAGCATGCTGCCGGGCGCCGCGATCGAAAGGGATTCCATGGTCTTGCGCACCGCCGGCTCGGTGAGATACATGGTCACGCCCTCCCAGATGTAGAAGATGCGCTTGTCTGGCCCGAAGCCTTCTCGCGTGAGAGCCTCGGCGAGACTGTCGGATTCGAAATCGACGGCCAACAACCTCACGTGTGGCGGCACGCCACCGAAGCACCGCCGCACCGCGGCCGCCTTTCGTGCGACGTTGCCGGGCAGGTCGACTTCGCAGACCGGTACGGTCGCCATCTCGGGTAGGCGATACGCGCGGGTGTCGAAACCGGCGCCCAGAATGACAACGGCGTCGATGCCTTCGTCGACAGCGCTGAGCAGTTGATCGTCGACGTATCGCTTCCGGCACAAGAAGTTGGACCAGCCGCCGCTGATGCGCCTGTCGGTTATCGCCTTGAACGCCCGTCGAGCCGCTGCCCAGCGGGTCAGCGATGCGGCAATCCGGCCGCCGAAAGGCAATATCTTCGCGGCCCACGGATCGAAGACCAACGGCGGAGTTTCGTACTGGTCCGCCGCGACGATCACCATTGGACCGATGGCGGTCTGCTCAGCAGGATTCTTCACGATGTGCTCCCTGAAGTCGGAATCGAATTGCCGACCAGGCTTCCCGGCAC
Source organism: Mycobacterium sp. IS-3022 (assembly GCF_001500065.1). Classification (GTDB taxonomy): domain Bacteria; phylum Actinomycetota; class Actinomycetes; order Mycobacteriales; family Mycobacteriaceae; genus Mycobacterium. Next base: position 289,794 of record NZ_LQIN01000023.1, on the reverse strand, counting down.
ACCGCTGCCCAACTTAGCAGTGCATGCGGTAGCGCCTCGGGACCCGGCCCCGTCGAATACCGTCAATGGTCATGATCATCGAGCGCCAGAGCATCGTCGAGGCACCCGCCGAAGCGGTATGGGCCCGCGTGGTCACCCCGGAAGGCATCAACGACGAACTGCGGCCGTGGATGACGATGTCGATACCGCGCGGCGCCGGGGATCTGACGGTCGACACCGTTCCGGTCGGCACTCCGGTCGGCCGGTGCTGGCTGCGGCTGTTCGGCGTGCTGCCCTTCGACTACGACGACCTCACGATCGCCGAGCTGTGGCCCGGGCGAGGCTTCCACGAGGAGTCGACGATGCTGTCGATGCGGCGTTGGCGCCACGAGCGCGCGATCGAGTCCACCGCCGACGGCAAAACCATTGTGCGCGACCGTCTCACGTTCGACCTCAGAGCGCCATTGCGACTTTTCACACCGCTCGTCGGGGCAGGCATCGGCGCGCTGTTCGGCCACCGGCACCGACGGCTGGCGCGCTACTTCGCCGAGCGCTGAGCCTTCGCCATGAAGCGCTGGAACAACACCCACGCGACGGTCACGTTGTACACGGCGCCGCCAACGAGATATGGCCACCAGACGCCATGTTCACTGGCCACCCAGAACGCCTTGGCTGCCCAGTAGGGCGGCAACACTCCGAAGGCGAGGTTCCATGCCGAGTCGATGAACCACGGCAGGCAGGGCAGTCCGGCGATCAGCATGCCGAGGGCGCGAATCATTGCGATGCCCTGAATCTTGTTGCTCGCCACCGCGACGATCAGCAGCAGCGTCACCACAGCCGACAACCCCGCCACCAAGCCGATCGGAATGAGGGCGGGAATCAGCCCCGGCGCCAGAATCCCGCTGAAGGACATCGTTGCAACCACATAGATGGTGGTCACCGCCATGACGGTGCCCGCGCGGTAGGCGAAGTAGGTAACCAGCGGCACAGGCGTCACCCGCAGCGCCGCCATCGTGCCGCCGTCCAGCTCGTCCAACACCAACATCGCCGCCAACCCCCCGACGATGATGATGCTCGTCAACAACAAGAACGCGGTGAGCACCAAGGGGTAGTACGGCACCAGATCGAAACCGTAACGCTGCGAGAGCATCTCGGTGAACATCGGCGTCAGAAACGCCACCCCGGCAGTCCAGATGACGGGCGCGAGGACGACCATCACCAGCAGCGGTTCCCGATAGGTGCCGCGAATGTCGTTGCGGCCGAGGGCGGCCAGCGCGTTCGCCGATGCCGCCCTCACAGCACACCCGACCTTTCGACGACGTACCGGTCGAAGGCGGCCTTCGCAACCCAGCACAGCGCCGCTACGCAGACAAGCGGATACAGCACCGCGTAGAGAGCTTGCCAAGGCGCGAGCGTCACCTGACCGTACGCCGACCCCAGCAGCAGCAGCGGGCCCTGTGAAGGGATGAGGTACATCACCGGGTTCGGCCACACACCGGCGTAGAAGAGAATCGGCAAGCTCAACACCGCGAGCGGGATGGTCGCGGAAAGGAACCAGTCGGTCACCGATGCGAACGGCAGTGAGCTGATGAAACTCACCAGCAGCATCAACAGCGTGCCCAGCACGACACCGACGACCACCCGAACAAGGTCATAGCCGAATCCACTCGAGATCGTCGCCACGGCGACCGCCACGAACAGTGAAACAAACACCAGCACTAGGAGTTTCGCAGTCAGGTACTCCCAGAACCGCAGCGGGGTGGAGACGATGGCGCCGATCGTGCGCTCCTGCTTCTCGAAGAACACGATGCCCCCGATGAAGAAGAACCCGATGATCGAGATGTCGCCGAAGAGAACGTAGGGTTCGGCGACCGGACGCAGACTTCGCGGCATCGGCAACAACACCGCCAGCCACATCAGCCCGGAGAAGACGCCCGCGTGAAGGAACTTCTGCCTGTACTGCAGCGTCGCCTCGATGCGCAGCGCACTGATGCACCTGGCCCAACGTCGCCGGAGTCCCGAAGCCGGTGTCATGTCAGTCGCCTTCCGGTGGTCTCGACGAAAACGTCGTCGAGCGTCGCCTCCCTGCTGTGGATGGTCTCGACGTGTTGGTTGCGGAGCACGGCGTGAAAGCCCAGGTCATCTGCGAGCCCGTCCATACCGAACTCGGCCACATCGAGGCGTCCGCCTTCGCCGCGGTACTCCACGCGCACGCGCCGCTGGCTGCGCGCGATCTTGAGCTCGGCGGGGGTATCGAGTGCGACGATCCGGCCGTCGACGACGAAAGCCACTCTGTCGCAGAGCTCATCGGCGGTTGACATGTCGTGGGTGGTCAGAAAGATCGTTCGACCCCGCGCCTTCAGGTCCAGGATGATGTCTTTGACCTTGCGCGCGTTGACCGGGTCGAGACCGGAGGTGGGCTCGTCGAGGAACAGCAGTTCAGGGTTGTTGATCAGCGACCGGGCGAACGTCAGCCGCATCTGCATTCCCTTGGAGTACTTGCCAACCCGCGTGTGCGCGTCGTCGGCCAGGCCCACCGCCTCCAGCAGTGCCATCGGGTCCGCCCTTTGGCCGCTGTAGAGCGAGGCGAAGAACTGCAGATTCTCCAGCCCGGTGAGCTTTTGGTAGTGATTCGGTAGCTCGAATGAGACGCCGATGCGCTCGTAGTAGTCGGGTCCCCAGGCCCGCGGATCCTTACCCCACACCGTGGCCTCTCCTCCATGGCCATGCAGCAGCCCGATCAGCAGTTTCTGGGTCGTCGACTTTCCGGCGCCGCTGGGCCCGAGAAAGCCGAAGATCTCGCCGCGGCCGACGGTGAAGTCCATGCCGCGTATCGCCGGATCGGCGGCCTCTGGATAGGTGAACGTCAGTCCACGGACGCGTATCACGTCAGTTTCCGCACCGCAGGGTGCGCCGGCCGATTCGGCAGTGTGCATCGCTGGTCAGACCCCTTCTGCGAACAAGTCAACAAAGATTCCGACCAGACTTCCCGGAGCGCCGCCCGCTAATATACTGAACTTTCAGAGATTATTGAAGTCCATTGTCGCTCGGGGCTTTGAGAGGAGGCGCGGTGCCGGGATCGCGCGGACAACAGGAGGCCGCCGAACGGCTCGCCCTGGTGTTGACCGATCACGGTCTGCAACGGATGACGGCTCGCGTTCTGGCCACGCTGCTGTGCACCGAGCAATCGGCGATGACTGCCGGCGAGCTCGCGGATCGCTTGCAGGCGAGCTCCGGCGCGATTTCGGGTGCGGTCAAGATGCTGACGTCCGTCGGACTGGTCGAACGCATGCCCGTGCCGGCGAGCCGGCGCGACCACTACCGGTTGCGCGATGACGCGTGGGCCACTTTGTATACCGCACAGAACGACGTGATCGGGGCCATGCAGGCGGCGGCAGATGATGCAATCGCCGTTACCGGCCGCGACAGCACTGCCGGGCGTCGGCTGACGCAGATGCGCGACTTCTACGCCTTCCTGATGGACGAACTTCCGGCGCTGCTGGACCGGTGGCGTCAGATCGACACCCGCCGGTCGCGGTCTGACGCGGGCCAGACATAGGGCAGATCGTCAGGCACGTCGGGGAAGAACCGGCGGTAGTGCTGCGGGTCCTTGCGCACCAGCACCGACTGGTGGCTGCAGTGAAACACCGGATCGCCCAGCCACGGCGGCACCTCCCCCGCCGCCGAAAGCTCCTCCTGCATGCGCGGCGTGCCGATACCGGTGCCGGTGGCGAGGTCGCTGACCATCGTCGCCGCGCAGGTGTCGGCGTGGCCCAGTCGACACCATGCGGCGCAGATGTCGAGCCCGTAGCGAACCAGCGCCTCTTCGTAGCCGGCCCACATCGCCGCGGCGGGGTGATGGCGCCACCCGTAACCCGGGACCGTCAGCGCCCGGACCACCTGGATGGCCTCCACCCGCTGCTTGCCCAGCCGCTTCGTGTCCAGGACGCCGGCGGTGTCGCCGAAGCCCGGGTAGGGCAGGAAGGTCTGCACGCGATCAGGCCGGTACCGGATCGGTCTCCCGGTCCCATGCCCGATGTTGGGCCAGCACCGAAGCCAGCGCCTTGGCGAACTCGTCGGTGAGGTCGCCGGCGGCCGCAGTGGTCGAGACGACGCCGTGGGACACAACGACGTTCGTGTCGTCCGCGAGTTCTTCGGGGATGCCGGCCTTGGGCAGCAGGTCCACGCCGGAACCCCATGCGCCGACCGCCTTGAGATGCTTGTACGCCTCGGTGATGAAGTGCATCGCATACCCGTCACCGGAGAGCGTCTGCGCCGAATCCGGCCCGCAGGGCACGATCACCGCGTCGTACAGCACCGAAGCCATCGTCGTGATCGCGCGGTCGACGGGCAGTTCGCCGCCCGAACCGCCGGACAGCGTGCCGCCCGCGACCGGCGCCAGCACCTCGACCACCGCACCGCGTTGCCATAGCGCCTCGATGGTTCGCTGGGCGCCTTCGACGTCGACGCCGTCCGCGGCCAGCACCGCGATCTTGCGACTGGCGATGCTGTCGGTCGCCGTGTTTAGCTGCGACAACGCCGGCGACGCGGGCATCTTGTCGTCCACCGCCTGCTCGGCGGGTTCGGGTAGACCCAGCTTGCCGGCGACCTGAGCGGCCAGGTCGTGGTCGATCCGGTTGAGCTGTTCGACGGTGCGCGCCCGAATCTCCTCCACCTCGACCTTGCCGAGTTCGAACGCGAACGCCGCGACGATGTGCTTGGCCTCCGGAGCAGACATGCTTTTCCAGAACATGCGCGCCTGACTGTAGTGATCCTCGAAGCTCTTGGCGCGTTGCCGAATCTTGTTGCCGTCGACTTTCTCGGTGTAGTGGCGGAACACGTTCTCGTCGGCCAATGCGGGGCAGCCGCCGCCGAGGCTGTTCGGGAAGTAACTGGACCGTCCCCGCGGGATCGCGTGCTGGCCGTAACCGTCGTGCTGATTGTTGCGGACGTCCGCCAGCGGACGGTTGACCGGCAGCTGCGCGAAGTTCGGCCCGCCCAGCCGGATCAGCTGGGTGTCGAGGTAAGAGAAGTTGCGGAACTGAAGCAGCGGATCGTTGGTGAAATCGATGCCGGGCACCACATTGGCGGTGTGGAACGCGACCTGCTCGGTTTCGGCGAAGAAATTGTCCGGGTTGCGGTTGAGCACCATCCTGCCGACGGGCCGGACCGGAACCTGTTCCTCGGGAATGATCTTGGTGGCGTCGAGCAGATCGAAGTCGAAGTTGAACTCGTCGCTCTCGGGCACAAGCTGCACGCCCAGCTCGTATTCGGGGAACTGGCCGGCCTCGATGCTGTCCCACAGGTCGCGCCGGTTGAAGTCGGGGTCCTTGCCCGCGATTTTCTGGCACTCGTCCCACACCAGCGAATGCACACCCAGGCGCGGCTTCCAGTGGAACTTCACGAAGGTGCCTTCGCCGCGCGCGTTGACGAACCGGAAGGTGTGCACGCCGAAGCCCTGCATCATCCGGTAGCTGCGCGGCAGCGCCCGGTCCGACATCAGCCACATGATCGTGTGCAACGTCTCCGGTTGCAGCGACACGAAGTCCCACAGTGTGTCGTGCGCGGACTGCGCCTGCGGAATTTCGTTGTGCGGCTCGGGTTTGACGGCGTGCACGAAGTCGGGGAACTTGATCCCGTCCTGGATGAAGAACACCGGGAAGTTGTTTCCCACCAGGTCGTAATTGCCTTGGTCGGTGTAGAACTTCGTGGCGAAGCCGCGCACGTCGCGGACGGTGTCCGCCGACCCGCGGGAGCCGGCCACCGTGGAGAACCGCACGAAGACCGGGGTCTGCGTGCCGGGTGTGGTGAGGAACTTCGCGACGGTGTACTCGGCGAGCGAGTCGTCGTACGGCTCGAAGTAGCCGTATGCGCCGGCGCCGCGGGCGTGCACGACCCGCTCCGGGATGCGTTCGTGGTCGAAGTGGGTGATCTTCTCCCGTGCGTGGAAGTCCTCGAGCAGCGTGGGTCCGCGCTCCCCGACCGTCAGCGCGTCGTCGGTGTGGTCGACCCGCACCCCCTGCTGCGTGGTCAGGTAACCCGTCGTCTTGTCGAACCGGGACCCGTCGAGCTGTTCTTGCTTTGCGTTCTGGCCATTGTCCGTCATGCCGGGGCGGGTACCCAGATCAGCGCGTGAGAACCGCGATGCACTCGACGTGATGCGTCAACGGGAACGAGTCGAAGACCCGCAGCGCCTGCACCGCGTAGCCGTGCCCCCGGTACAGTCCGACGTCGCGGGCGAAAGAGGCTGCCTCACATCCGATGTGGATCACCCGCGGCACCGCCGCGCCGGCCAGCAGGTCGATCACCTCGCGACCTGCGCCCGTCCGCGGCGGATCCAGCACGGCGACGTCGGCCCGCTCAGGCTGGGCGGTCAGCGCGCGGCGCACGGAGTCGGTGACCACCGACACCCAACCCATGTCGGCCAACGCGGCGCGCGCCGCCCACGACGACCCCCGCGACGTGTCGACGGTGACGACCTTGCCCGTCTCGCCGACCTGCCGTCCCAGGACCGCTGCGAAAACCCCTGCCCCGCCGTACAAGTCCCATGCCGTCATCCCGTCGCTCAACTGCGTCCACCCGGCGATCAGGTCGCTGTAGAGCTGCGCCGCGTCACGGTGCGACTGCCAGAACGCGGTCACCGGCACTCGCCAGGTCCGGTCCCCGATGCGCTGGACGGCTTCGTACTCGCCCTCGATCACCTGCGTATGGGCCTTGCGTCCACCCTTCTGTCGCGCCCGCGGCCCGGACTGCACGACGTGGCGCGCACCGTCGTCGTCGAGTGCGACGTGCAGCGCCGCGCCGGGCGGCCAACTCCGGTCGGCCAGCCCGTCGAGCATGTCGGCGGACAACTGCGCGCAGTCCAGCTCGGTGATCAACTCGCCGCTGTGGAAGCGGTGAAACCCCGCTCGCCCGTCGCGGGTGGTGTCCAGCCGGACCCGTGTGCGCCACCCCGTGGCGCCGGCGTGTCCGACCGGTTCGGCGGTCGCGTCGGCCTCGTCGCGCCAGTGATAGCCGCCCAACCGCGTCAGCTGGTTGGCGACGACGGCGCCCTTGAGCCTGCGTACCGCCGCGGGTTCGGCGAACGCCATGTCGCAGCAGCCCGCACCGTCCGCACCGGCGATCGGGCACAGCGACGCGATCCGGTCGGGGGACGGCTCGAGGATCTCGACAGCGTCGGCGTGCCAATACTTTCCGTGGTCTGCGCGCACCCGGACCCTGACCCGCTCACCCGGCAGCGCGTATCGGACGAACACGACCCGGCCCTCGTGTCGCGCCACACAGCTGCCGCCGTTGGCGGGCGGCCCGGCGGTCAGAGTGAGTTCCAACGGCGGTCCTGGTGAACCGCCGGGGTCGTCGGTCAATCCAGGAATCCCCTGCGCGCGTCGCCAGGGGCGGACTGCGGCTGCAGCGTCTTGAGCCGCTCCGACGAACTCAACTGCCACGGCACCGAGGTCACCATGACGTTCGGCTCGAACAGCAGTCGACCCTTGAGCCGCAGCGCGCTCTGGTTGTGCAGCACCTGCTCCCACCAGTGGCCGACGACGTACTCGGGGATGAACACGGTGACAACGGTGCGCGGCGACTCTTTGCTGACCCGCTTGACGTACTCGAGCACCGGGCGGGTGATCTCCCGGTACGGCGAGGCGATCACCTTCAGCGGGACGCTGATGTCGCTGTCCTCCCACTTGTGCACGAGTGCCCGCGTCTCGCCGTCGTCGACGCTGACGGTGATCGCTTCCAGCGTGTCCGGCCGGGTGGCCCTGGCGTACGCCAGCGCGCGCAGCGTCGGCAAGTGCAGTTTGGACACCAGCACGATCGCGTGGTTGCGGCTCGGCAGCACCATGTCGCTCTCCGCGGCGGCCTGCTCCTCGAGTTCGCGCGTCACGGTGTCGTAGTGCCGGTGGATCAGCTTCATCATCCCGAAGAGCGCGCCCATAGCCAGAATCGCAATCCATGCTCCGACAAGGAATTTCGATACCACGACGATCACCAGCACCGTCGCGGTGCACAGGCAGCCGATCGAGTTGATCACCCGCGACCGCATCATCTTGCGCCGGATCACGGGTTCGGTCTCGGTGCGCAGCAACCGCGTCCAGTGCCGGACCATGCCGACCTGGCTGAGCGTGAAGGAGACGAACACCCCGACAATGTAGAGCTGGATCAGCGCCGTGACCTCGGCGCGGAATGCCACCACGAACGCGATCGCGGCGAACGCCAGGAACAGGATGCCGTTGGAGAACGCGAGCCGGTCACCGCGGGTGTGCAACTGGCGCGGCAGATACCGGTCCTGGGCGAGAATCGATCCGAGCACCGGGAATCCGTTGAACGCGGTGTTGGCCGCCAGCACCAGGATCAGCGCGGTGACGCCCGCGATGACCCACAACCCGAGCGTGAAGTCGTGGAACACCGTGTCGGCCAACTGCGCGATCAACGTCTTCTGGTGGTAGTCCGGCGGGGCACCGACGAGTTGTTCGTGTGGGCGCTCGGCGATCTGCACACCGGTTTCCTTGGCCAACATGATGATGCCCATGAACAGCGTGACCGCGATCAGCCCGAGCAGCGCCAGCGTCGTTGCGGCGTTGCGCGACTTCGGCTTACGGAACGCCGGCACCCCGTTGCTGATGGCTTCCACGCCAGTCAGCGCCGCGCTGCCCGACGAGAACGCCCGCGCGACGAGAAGAACCAGCGCGAAGCCGAGGATTTCACCGTGCTCGGCATGCATCTCGAAGGCGGCGGATTCGGCCTGCAGTGGCTCGTCGAGCGCGAACAGCTGGAAGAAGCCCCAACCGAGCATCACGAACATGCCGACCATGAACGCGTAGGTCGGGATGGCGAACGCGGTTCCGGACTCCCGGATACCGCGCAGGTTCAGCGCCGCCAGCAGCAGGATCGCGATGACCGCGAACAGCACCTTGTGCTGGTTGATGAACGGCACGGCCGAGCCGATGTTCGACATCGCCGAGGACATCGACACCGCGACCGTGAGCACGTAGTCCACCAGCAGCGCGCTCGCCACGGTCAAACCGGCGGTCGGCCCGAGATTGGTGGTGACCACCTCGTAGTCCCCACCGCCCGACGGGTAGGCGTGCACGTTCTGCCGGTAGCTGGCGATGACGATCGACATGACCGCCACGACGGCCAGCCCGATCCATGGCGACATCGAGTAGGCCGCCAACCCCGCGACGGAGAGCACCAGAAAAATCTCCTCCGGCGCATAGGCGACCGACGAGAGCGCATCGGAGGCGAACACCGGAAGGGCGATCCGCTTGGGCAGCAGGGTGTGCGAAAGCTTGTCGCTGCGAAACGGCCTGCCGAGCACCACCCGCCGCGCGAACCTGGATAGCTTGGACACGAGTGCCAAGAGTAAGCCCAGCGGCAAATGGCCGTCAGAAAGCTGTAGCGTTCCGACTGCGCGGGTTCGACAGGAAGGACCGTGGAGTGCGTGTAGTGGTGATGGGCTGCGGCCGGGTGGGTGCGTCGCTGTCGGACAGCCTGGCCCGGATCGGTCACGACGTCGCGGTCATCGACCGTGACGGCACGGCATTTCACCGGCTGTCTCCGGAGTTCTCCGGCGAACGGGTGCTCGGTATGGGCTTCGACCGCGATGTGCTGCTGCGGGCGGGCATCGAGGAGGCGGGCGCCTTCGCCGCGGTTTCATCGGGCGACAACTCCAACATCATCTCGGCGCGGGTGGCCCGCGAGACCTTCGGGGTCGAGCGAGTGGTCGCCCGCATCTACGACGCCAAGCGCGCGGCGGTCTACGAACGGTTGGGCATCCCGACGGTGGCCACCGTGCCGTGGACGACCGACCGGCTGCTCAACGTGCTGACCCGCGAAACCGAGACCGCCCGATGGCGCGACCCGACCGGCAACGTCGGCGTGACCGAACTGGCCATGCACGAATCGTGGGTGGGCCGCCGGATCACCGATCTGGAGGCGGCCACCGGCGGCCGGGTGGCGTTCCTGATCCGCTTCGGCGCGGGGCTGCTGCCCGACGGCAAAACCGTCATCCAGGCCAGCGACCAGGTGTTCATGGCCGCGATCGCCGGCCACATCGCCGAAGCGCTGGCCATCGCCGCGCTGCCGCCCAGCGAGGATCTCGAGAGCTGATGAAGCGCGCCGACGACGACATCGAGGAGTGGCGCAGTTGAAAGTCGCCATCGCCGGGGCCGGCGCCGTCGGCCGATCCATCGCACGCGAGCTCGTCGACGCCCACGAGGTGACGCTGCTCGAACGCAACCCCGACCACATCGACGTCGACGCGATTCCCGCGGCGCACTGGCGGCTGGGCGACGCATGCGAGCTGAGTCTCCTCGAGTCGGTGCAGCTCGAGGAGTTCGACGTCGTGATCGCGGCCACCGGCGACGACAAGGTCAACGTGGTGGTCAGCCTGCTGGCCAAGACCGAATTCGCGGTGCAGCGGGTGGTGGCGCGCGTCAACGACCCCCGCAACGAGTGGCTGTTCGACGAGAGCTGGGGAGTCGACGTGGCGGTGTCGACGCCCCGCATGTTGGCCTCTCTGGTGGAGGAGGCCGTCGCGGTCGGCGACCTGGTGCGGTTGATGGAGTTCCGCAAGGGGCAGGCCAATCTGGTCGAGATCACGCTGCCCGACGACACCCCATGGGGCGGTAAGCCCGTCAAACGCCTCGAGTTGCCCCGCGATTGCGCGCTGGTGACGATCCTGCGGGGCCCGCGGGTGATCGTGCCGGAGTCCGACGAGCCGCTCGAGGGCGGCGACGAGTTGCTGTTCGTGGCCGTCGCCGAGGTCGAAGATCAACTGCAGGATCTGCTTCTGCACCCGCAGCCGCGCTGACTCGGCGTGAGCGACGCCCGGCCGGTGTCCTCAGCGAGCGTCGGGTTGGGTGGCCCCGGGCAACGTCTCGTGGAGGTCCTCTGACGCCTGGTCGCCGGTGAGGGCTTTCTGCGCCGTCCGGATCGCCAGATAGGTCACCAGCGCGGCGACCGCCGTCAGCGGCCACCCCATGGAGATGCGTGCGACGCCCAGCCAGCCGGTCTGGCCGGCATCGTAGAGATGCTGCTGCACGACGAAGCGTGAGCCGAACACCAGCACCCAGAACAGGGTGGCGATGTCGAACGCCGTCAACGCCCGGCGCACCCGGCGCCAGTCCGCGCCGGCGCCGCTGACCCAGCTCCACACGTAGCCGACGACGGGACGCCGGATCAGTACCGAGACCGTGAACACCGTCGCCCACAGCAGCGACATCCAGATGCCCCAGAGGAAGTAACCCTGCGACTCCCCGGTCACGTAGGCGATCAGCGCGCAGATTCCCACCCCGAAGAAGCCGGAGACCGCCGGCTGGGTGGACTCGCGGCGAGCCAGTCGCCACGCCAGAATCACCGTCGCCACGCCGAGCGCCGCGACGATCGCGGGCATCAACCCGAAGATCTGGGAGACCGGAACGAATGCGACGACGGGCAGCGTGGAGTAGATCAGCCCGCTGACGCCGCCCATCTGCCGCAGGACGGCGTGGGCCTTGCTGGTCTGCTCGGTGGAGGGCTTCCCCGGTTCGGTTCCGGGATCACTCACTTCTGGATCTCGTAGTGGGGGTTGTAGATCGCCTTGGCGCCGTTGTCGAGCTTGCCGACGCGGCCGTGCACCTTCAGCGTGCGCCCCGACTCGATGCCGGGGATGCGCCGCTGGCCGAGCCAGACCAGCATCACCGAGTCCGTACCGTCGAACAGTTCGGCCTTCACACCGCCGGCACAAGCCTTGCCGTTGCATTCGACGCTGCGCAGAGTGCCGACCATCGTGACTTCCTGACCGCGTTGACAGTCGATCGCCTTCTGGGCGCCGGTCGAGGCAACTTCGTCACTGAGTTCCTCGACGTCGAGCTGCTCGGGATCTTCTGTCAGCCGCCGGGTGAGCCGGCGCAGATACCCTTCGGCCGTAGCCATGGCCTCTCCTGACCTATCGCAGATCCACTATGGATCTACCCAATCCAACGCCACGCTAGACCTCTTGGTTCCGATTTGCCACGCGGGGTCGGGTCGGCGCGCCGAGCGGTCGCCGGGGCGGGCACGATCAACGCATGACGGTCAATCTGCGCGGCGTTCCCACGGTGCTGTTGCCCGGCACGGGTTCCGACGACGACTTCGTCTACCGGGCGTTTTCCCCCGCCCTGCGTGATCGCGGCGCGACGGTCATCACCCCGGCGCCGCAACCACACCGCCTCGTCGAGGGTTACCGCGCCGCCCTCGACGACGCGGCGGCGACGGGGCTCATAGCGGTCGGCGGCGTGTCGATCGGCGCCGCCGTGGCCGTCTCGTGGGCACTGGCGCATCCCGATCGGACGGTCGGTGTACTCGCCGCCTTGCCGGCGTGGACGGGCTCACCACAGCGGGCGCCCGCAGCGGCCGCGGCGCGGCATTCCGCAGAGGTGCTGCGCCGCGACGGGCTGGCCGAGGCCACCGCGGCGATGCAGGCGTCGAGCCCGCCCTGGCTGGCCGACGAGCTGACCCGGTCATGGCTGGCCCAGTGGCCCGCTCTACCCGACGCGATGGAGGAGGCGGCGCGCTACGTCGCACCCAGCTGTCGGGAGTTGGCGCGGTTGACCGTCCCGCTCGGCGTCGCCGCGGCAACCGACGACCCCGTGCATCCCCTCGAGGTCGCGATCGAGTGGGTGACCGCGGCGCCGAAGGCGGCGTTGCGCACGTTCACACTCGATGAGATGGGCGACGATCCCGCGGTGGTCGGCGCGGGATGTGTGGCGGCCTTGAGCGACGTCGACTGACGCGCGCGGCCGGTCGGGGGCACTAACTGGTTGATTACCCGCATCTGCTGGTGCGTGGGATCAACCCGTTAGTCGCAAAGTCCAAAGAGTCAGCCGCCGGTGATGGTGCGCAACTGCTGCATCGCCGAGCCCTGAGCGCTGCGCCGCGCGACGGGCTGCGCGGGCGGCTGCTGCTGCTCCGCCTGCTGACCTTGTTGCGCCTGTTGGGCGGCCTGTTCGGCGGCGGCGCGCAACTGGTTGGCCATCGGCTCAGGCAACTCGACCGGCAGCGGAGTCCGCACCGGCAACGGAGTGTCGCCGCGACGAACCACGGTGTCGGCCAACGCTTCTCGCGCTTCGGCTGCGAGCGCGTCGAAGTGTTCCTGCGGGCCGTTGACGACGCAGCGGATCATCCAGCGGTAGCCGTCGACCCCGATGAAGCGCACCACGCCGGGCTGACCCTGCTGCGCCGCCTCGCCCTGCTGCGCGGCGGCGACGCCGACGACCTCGCGGCCCCACGGCCCGTCCTGGATCGACACCTGGGCGCCGTCCTTGCGCAACGAGTCGGCCAGTTCGGTGGCGATCTCGCGCCACAGACCGGCGGTCTTCGGAGCGGCGTAGGCGGCGACAGTGAACCGGCCGTGGGGTGTGACGACCCACACGGCACTCGGCACCCCTTGCTGCGTGAGCTCGACCTGCACCTGACCGGCGGCGGGCAGCGGGATCAGGACTGAGCCCAGGTTCAGCCGGCCGGTGGCGGCCGCCTCCGGGTCGTCGAAGTCCTCGATGTCGAAGGGGCCGTCCAGTTCGCCGTCGACCTCGTCGCCGGTCTCCTGCCCTGCGCCGCTTCGATCGACCAGGTCGCCGCGGGTGTCGTCGTTGTCCTTGCGTTTACCGAATGCCATCTCACAAACTCGCATGTCCGCCGGAGGAGCCGTGGCCACCATCGCCACGGGATGTGTCACCAAGACCGGCCTCGTCGAAGGACGTGACCTCGACCAGCTCGGGCAGCTCGACCCGCTGGACCAGCAACTGCGCGATGCGGTCCCCGCGGTGGACGACGATCGGCACCTGCGGATCGAGGTTGATCAGCGCCACCTTGATCTCACCGCGGTACCCCGCGTCGATCGTCCCCGGGCTGTTGACGATCGAAAGCCCAACGCGGGCAGCCAAACCCGAGCGCGGGTGCACCAGACCGACCATCCCGTGCGGAATGGCCACCGCGATGCCGGTCGGCACCAGCGCACGCTGGCCGGGGGCCAGTTCGACGTCGAGCGCACTGAAAAGGTCGATGCCCGCGTCGCCGTGATGGGCGCGGCTGGGCATCGGCAGATCAGGGTCGAGGCGGACGACCGCCAGGGTGGTGGGCACGACGTCAGAGATTACTCTTGGCCGCGTGTCCGACACGCGCGCCACGTCGCAATCCGTGCGCTACCGCGAGCGGCTTCGGGTGCCGTGGTGGTGGTGGCCGCCGGGCCTGGGCCTCGCGGCGTTGATCGCCGTCGAAATCGACATGGGCGTTCCCGGGGTGCCCGGATGGCTGCCTTACGCCCTGCTGCTGCCGGTCGCGGCCGTCGTCCTGCTGTGGCTGGGCCGGACCGAGGTACGGGTCGTCGGCGGACCGGACGGCACCGAGTTCTGGGCCGGGCCCGCCCACCTTCCTGTCGATGTGGTCGCGCGCTCCGCCGAAGTGCCGCGCAGCGCCAAATCCGCGGCGCTGGGCCGTCAGCTGGACCCGGCCGCCTTCGTCGTACATCGGGCGTGGGTGGGTCCGATGGTTCTGCTGGTGCTCGACGATCCAGACGATCCGACGCCATACTGGCTGGTCAGCTGTCGGCATCCGGCCCGGGTGCTGTCCGCTCTCCGTAGTTGAACTGCGAGTCCAGACCGCGCAGCTAGGCCGCGCAATCCGAGCAGATCATGACGCCGTTCTTCTCGCTGGCCAGTCGGCTGCGGTGGTGTACCAAAAAGCAGCTCGAACAGGTGAACTCGTCGGCCTGCTTGGGAATCACCCGCACCGACAGCTCCTCGCCGGACAGGTCGGCGCCGGGCAATTCGAAGGACTCCGCGGACTCCGACTCGTCGACATCGACAACCGCCGACTGGGCCTCGTTACGCCGCGCCTTCAACTCCTCGAGCGAGTCTTCCGAGACGTCATCGGTCTCGGTCCGCCGTGGGGCGTCGTAATCGGTAGCCATCTCGTCCCCTCCGAATAAAGCTTGTGCGACAGAGCTTTGTACCAGCGTCGAACGCATCCGCCAAACGATTCGTGCCCGTATTGATACCCGTTCCACTGTGATTTATGTCACAGCTCACATCGTGCCACGCGAACAAGGCGGCACCTGGGGCTTTAGAGTGCACTCGTGGTCGCGCAAATCACCGAGGGAACCGCGTTCGACGAGCACGGTCGTCCCTTTCGTCGGCGGTACTACCTGCCGGGAATCGTGTTGTTCGTCGCGCTGTCCGTGGTGACGTTGTTCGTCTGGGTCGTCGCGCTGAACCGTCCCGCCGACGTGCAGGAGGCGGCCATCTGCAATCCGCCGCCGGCGCCCGCCGACCCGGGTGCGCCGGCCCCGACGCTCGGTGAACAGGTCTCACGCGCCGACATGGTCGACGTGGCTCCCGCCCGCCTCGCCGATACGAAGATCAGGGTGCTCAACGCCAGTGGTCAGGGTGGACAGGCCGCCGAGGTGGCCACTGCGCTGAAGGATCTGGGGTTCGCAGAACCGACCGCGGCCAACGATCCGCTCTACGCCACCGCCCGCCTGGAGTGCCAGGGCCAGATCCGGTTCGGCGAGGCCGGACGCGCCGCGGCGGCAGCGGTGTGGCTGGTCGCGCCGTGCACCGAACTGTTCCAGGATGACCGCGGCGACGACAGCGTGGACCTCGCCCTCGGTACCGAGTTCACCGAGTTGAGCAGCAGCGACGACATCGAGGCGGTGCTCGCGAGCCTGCGCCCGGATGCCACCCAGCCGGCCGATCCGGATCTGCTGTCGGAGATCCACTCGGGGGCCTGCTGAGCGGGTAAGCCGTTGTCCGGCAACCAGTTCTCGAAAACCTACAGCGCGCCCGCGCGGCGCAGTGCGGCGTCCAGAGCGGCCGCGACGGCCGGCGCTGCGGCCACGATGAACCCGGGTCCGCCCGCCGACCCCTGCCCCGGCGGCAGGCGCAGCGTGGCGCCCGCTTCGGCGGCGATCAGCGCCCCGGCCGCCCAGTCCCACAGGTGCACATCGTCCTCGTAATAGGCATCGAGTTGACCCGCCGCCACCATGCACAGGTCCAGCGCACACGATCCGATGCGGCGCACGTCGCGCACCGCGGGCAGCATCCGGGTCAACACCTCGGCCTGTCGGGCCCGCTGCTCGCGGTCGTAAGAAAATCCGGTGCCCAGCAACGACATTGACAGATCGTCGGCTGCGCTGGTGCGCAGCTGCGTGGTCGCGTCTGCGTGCCGCCGATGCGCGCCGTGGCCGACTGCCGCCGAGTACACCGCACCGGTCGGGACGTTCGCGACGGCACCGGCCAACGAAACGCCATCGCGTTGCACGGCGACCGAGACCGCATAGGCGTCCAACCCGTAGACGAAGTTCACCGTGCCGTCGATCGGGTCGAGCACCCAGGTCAGTTCGCCGTCTTGGGCGGGTGTGCCGCCCTCTTCTTCGCCGAGCACATGTTCGCCGGGACGCAGCACGGCAAGCCGATCGCGGATCAGCCGCTCGGTTTCGGTGTCGACGATGGTGACCGGGTCGGTCGGCGAGCTCTTGGTCCTCACGCCGGGCGTGTCCGGTGACGAGCCGGCGTCACCGAAAACCTCTGCGCGACGGTGCCGCACGAAGGCGGCCGCCTCGGTGGCCAGTTGCTCGGCGACCGAGCGCAGCAGGACGGGATCGGCGTCGTTGTCGGACATTGACCCATCGCAACACGTCCGGCCGACGTTGTCGCGACCTGCTCGCCCGACAGCCACGCGCAGCCTTCCCCGAGCCACTAAGGTGTGGGTCGCACGAAATCTCGGGCACGCCTGGCTGAACTGGAGGAGCGCTCATGACCGCGACCGATTCGCCCTCCGTCGCGCCGAGCACCGCCCAGAGCCAACGCCGCGGATTCGGCATCGATGTGGGCGGCAGCGGCGTCAAGGGCGGCGTCGTCGACCTGGACACCGGCCAGTTGATCGGTGAGCGGTTCAAGCTGCCCACGCCTCAGCCGGCGACGCCCGACGCGGTCGCCGAGACCGTCGCCGCGGTGGTCCGTGAGTTCGGGTGGACCGACAAGCTGGGGGTCACCTATCCCGGCGTGGTGACCGACGGGATCGTGCGCACCGCGGCCAACGTCGACAAGCGCTGGATCGGCGTGAACGCCCGCGATGCGATCGTGAACCATCTCGGTGGGCAGCAGGTGACGGTTCTCAACGACGCCGACGCCGCCGGGTTGGCCGAAGAGAAGTTCGGCGCGGGCCGGGACAACACCGGCGTCATCGTGCTGCTGACCTTCGGCACGGGCATCGGTTCGGCGGTCATCCACAACGGTGTCCTGCTGCCCAATACCGAGTTCGGCCACCTCGAGGTCGGCGGCAAGGAAGCCGAGCACCGCGCGGCGTCGTCGGTCAAGGAACGCAAGGGCTGGAGCTACGAACGCTGGACCGTCGAGGTGACGAAGGTGCTGGTAGCGGTCGAGAACGCGATCTGGCCCGACCTGTTCATCGCAGGTGGCGGCATCAGCCGAAAGGCCGAGAAGTGGATTCCGCTGCTGAAGAACCGCACACCGGTGGTCGCCGCGGCGCTGCAGAACACCGCGGGCATCGTCGGGGCCGCGATGGCCGCTGAGGTGGACGTCACAGCTACTGCCAAGTAGCCACGCCCGGAACCTGGAATTTGCCGCTCGAGGCGGCGTTCTCCCACACTGTCGTTACAATGGTCGACGGCGGCCGCAGCCCGGATAGCGGCGATTATCAACCGCCAATATTCGACAGCCGACGCTCCTCGATGGGGACACCCATGCCCACCGACGAGTAGCACAAGGAAAGGGTGTACGTGGCAGCGACAAAGGCAAGCCCGGCAACCGATGAGCCGGTGAAGCGCACCGCTACCAAGGCCGCCCCCGCCAGGAAGTCAGCGGCGAAGTCCGCCAACGCGACGGCGCCGGCCAAGAAGGCCGCCAAGGCGCGCACCGCTACCAAGGCGCCGGCGAAGAAGGCCGCCAAGACCGCGGCGAGCCGCGAAGCGGCTACCACCGCGACCAAGGCGCCGGCCAAGCGAGCGACGAAGGCCGCGAAGTCAGCCGCGCCCCGCGGTCGCGCCAAGAAGGCCACCGCCGCCGGTCCGGAAGCCACCAAGACCGACGTCGACACCGACGAACTCGAGACCGACGAGCTGGAAGCCGAGCCCGGCGACGACCTCGCGGTCGAGGATGCCGACATCGACCTCGAGGATCTCGAGGACGCCGTCGACGAGCCTGCCGAGGACGTTGCCGAGGCCGCCGAGGGCGACGCCCCCGTCGCGGAGTCCGCCGATGAGGCCGCCGCTGCCGAGGACGACGAGATCGCCGAGCCGTCGGAGAAAGACAAGGCCTCCGGCGACTTCGTCTGGGACGAGGAGGAGTCCGAGGCGCTGCGGCAGGCTCGCAAGGACGCCGAGCTCACCGCGTCGGCCGACTCGGTCCGGGCCTACCTCAAGCAGATCGGCAAGGTCGCGCTGCTCAACGCCGAAGAAGAGGTCGAGCTGGCCAAGCGCATCGAGGCCGGTCTCTACGCCACCCAGCTGATGGCCGAGATGGCCGAGCGCGGCGATAAGCTGCCTGCCGCGCAGCGCCGCGACATGATGTGGATCTGTCGCGACGGTGACCGCGCGAAAAATCATCTGCTGGAAGCGAACTTGCGTCTGGTGGTGTCGCTGGCCAAGCGCTACACGGGCCGAGGCATGGCGTTCCTCGACCTCATCCAGGAAGGAAACCTGGGCCTGATCCGCGCCGTCGAGAAGTTCGACTACACCAAGGGTTACAAGTTTTCCACCTACGCCACCTGGTGGATCCGCCAGGCGATCACCCGCGCGATGGCCGACCAGGCGCGCACCATCCGTATCCCGGTGCACATGGTCGAGGTGATCAACAAGCTCGGCCGCATTCAGCGTGAGCTGCTGCAGGATTTGGGCCGCGAGCCGACACCCGAAGAGCTGGCCAAAGAGATGGACATCACGCCGGAGAAGGTGCTGGAGATCCAGCAGTACGCGCGTGAGCCGATCTCGCTGGATCAGACCATCGGTGACGAAGGTGATTCCCAGCTCGGTGATTTCATCGAGGACTCCGAGGCCGTGGTGGCCGTCGACGCGGTGTCGTTCACGCTGCTGCAGGATCAGTTGCAGTCGGTGCTCGAGACGCTGTCCGAGCGTGAAGCCGGCGTCGTGCGGCTGCGGTTCGGGCTCACCGACGGGCAGCCCCGCACGCTCGACGAGATCGGTCAGGTGTACGGGGTGACGCGCGAGCGCATCCGCCAGATCGAATCGAAGACGATGTCGAAGTTGCGCCACCCCAGCCGTTCTCAGGTGCTGCGCGACTACCTGGACTGAGCGCCTACGCCGGCGTCGGCGCGGGTCCGGTCTTTCTCAGCATCATTTCGTTGTAGCCGTTGTACGCGTCGCCACATATCCCGGGTTCGTAGAAGGACTGCACGGCCTCACCCGTCGCGGCGTCCCATGCGTAGTTCATCGGCAGATCGTGCTTCGAACCGTCCTCGCACATGATCCCATCACGGGTCAGGGCTTCGCGGGCGATCCACCAGCCGACCTGCCAGTAGGCGTTCGCACTCCATTCCGGAGACTTCCGCTCGGTGTCGGCCGAATCGTATTCGCTGACATGCACGCACTGAAAGGCGTCGCCCTCACACGGTGTGACCACCCACGTCTTCGTACCCCACTCGTATTCGGCTTCGTACGTACCGACCGCATTCGCCGTGATCTGGTCCGTGCCGTATGCCGGGGCAGCGAACGCAATCGCGACTACGCCCGCCGCGAGAACCGACGCCGAAGTTGCTCCCCTGAACCCCATTGCGCTCCTCGCTATCTGCCGCCGCGTAGAGGAAAGTATGCATCAGGGGCAATCGAGCCCGGACCGAACTCGCGAGTGTCGGGTTGTTGTACGCAATCTCGCGTCAGGCGTGCGTCAACCAGACACTCGAGGTGTACTGGATGCCGGATCCGGTCTAGCGCTTCTTGTCACGCACCTTGTACGTCGACGGCCAGGACTCGCGGGTCTCGTCGCCGGTCAACGGAATTCCCTTGCTGCCGATCTTGATGTCGTAAGCCTCCTTGCCCGGGCCGACCTCGCGATTGGCGTGTTCGGTGGCCAGGTACATCAACTGATCGATCTCCGCCTCCGCGAACGCGACGAACGACGTCTTGCGGACGATGTCGTCCGCACCGGCCGCGATCCGGTCCGGCAGCACCCTCGTCGCAAACGCCGCGGCGGCCAACAACGCGAACGGGATCACCCAGTAGCAGATGAACGACAGCGGGGTCTTGGAGTCCAGGATGGTCGCGTCGCCGTACACGATCGGCGGGATCGCCGACGACAGCGTCATGCCGCCGAACGCCGCCACCCAGATCCAGGTCAACAACGAGGTGATCTTCGCGAAGAGGTCACTCTTGACGACGTGGGGCGGCTGGCCGACCTCGGCGAACTCACGCACGAACGGCTTGCCGATCAGCATGCCGATGAGTGCCACCAGGAAGATGCCGGCGTTGCTCAGTGGCTGCATCCACTGTTCCATGAACGACTGGTCGAGCGTGAAGGTCAACACGGTCAGCACCAAAAACGTTGCCAGCGCGCCTATTTCGAGTAGCCGACCCGGCCCGCCGCGCACCTGCCCCAGCACGAATGCCGCGACCGCGACCGCCAGAGCGGTCAGCACCGCGACGGTGAACGGAACGTTGCCGATGAGGACCCAGTACACGATCCAGGGTGCGAGACCTAACAGAATGCCCACGATTTGTAAGTGTACGTAGAAGCCTTCGGCCCGCGGACCGTGAACACCACGGTGCCGGCGACGCCGCCTAATGTGTGAGCGGAGCGAACCGGCCGTCGGCACCGGGCGGGTACGGCGTGACGCGCATCACAGCGTCCGTTGGCAAAGGCCCGTACAGATGTGGGAACACCATTCCCACTGGATCAGCGGGCACACCGGGTTCCCAGCGAACGGGAGAGGACAGTTGCGCGGCGTCGATGTGCAGCAGCACAAGGTCGGTGCGACCGGTGTACAGCCGGTTGGCCGGCAGATGCACCTGCTCGGGCGTCGAGAGGTGGACGAACCCGTTCGCGCCGAGCGAATCGGGCCGATACTCGCCGAGCGCTTGTGCCGATCGCCACTCATCCGTGCTACACAGGTGGACCAGCACTGGCGGCGAGTGGTTCATATCGCCAGCCTGCCGTGTCGGCAACTCGAGGTAACGGTGAGACACGACACACCGGTAAACCCCTTGGGAACAAGGCCGGAAGCCAATACGTCTGAGAGAGTAGATGCACGCGAACAGTACGGAGGTCCGCAATGACGAGCGCAACGCTCACTAGTCCCCCGCTGAGCCGGGCTGACCGCTGCGATCGTTGCGGTGCCGCGGCCCGGGTTCGCGCGACGCTTCCGTCGGGAGCGGAGTTGCTCTTCTGCCAGCACCACGCCAATGAGCACGAGACCAAGCTGATCGAATTGGCCGCCGTTCTCGAAGTCAGCCCGGTGGAGGCATAACCCCCGACACGGCGCAGAGCCGCACTGGGCAGGAGCACACTTCGTCAGGAATGCTGGACTGGTCATGACCGACCAGCCCCAGCCGTTGCCGCGCAAGCCGTCGCGCCACCATATTCGACACATTCTGCGGCGCACCTTGTCGAAGAGCTGGGACGACTCGATCTTCTCGGAGTCCGCACAGGCCGCGTTCTGGTCAGCGTTGTCGCTGCCGCCGCTGCTGCTGGGCATGCTCGGCAGCTTGGCGTACATCGCTCCGCTGTTCGGTCCGGAGACTCTCCCGACCATCGAGAACCAGATCATCGACACGGCTGGGCGGTTCTTCTCGACCAACGTCGTCGCCGAGATCATCGAGCCGACGATCCGCGACATCGTCAAGGGTGCCCGCGGTGAAGTGGTCTCGGTCGGCTTCGTGATCTCGCTGTGGGCGGGCTCGTCGGCGATCTCGGCGTTCGTCGACTCCATCACCGAGGCTCACGACCAGACTCCGCTGCGCCATCCGGTCCGCCAGCGGTTCTACGCGCTCGGCCTCTATGTGGTGATGTTGGTCGTCGCGATCCTGACCGCGCCGTTCATCGCATTGGGTCCGCGCAAGATCGCCGAGTACCTACCCGACAGCTGGGACCACATCCTGCAGTTCGGCTACTACCCGGTGCTGATCTTCGGACTGGTCGTGGCGGTCAACATCCTCTATCGGGTGTCGCTGCCGAAACCGTTGCCGTCGCACCGGCTTCTGCTGGGCTCCGTGCTGGCCACCGCGGTGTTCCTGGCGGCGACGTTCGGGCTGCGCTTCTACCTGACGTGGATCACCGCGACCGGCTACACCTACGGCGCCCTGGCGACGCCGATCGCCTTCCTGTTGTTCGCGTTCTTCCTCGGGTTCGCAATCATGATCGGCGCCGAACTCAACGCCGCCGTGCAGGAAGAGTGGCCGGCCGCCGAGACGCATGCCAAGCGGTTCCGCTGGTGGCTCGAAGAGAAGGCCGAGTCACGTAATGGGGCGCGGACGACCGACGGGGTCTCGCCCGAGACGGCAGCGGACGGGATTACTTCTTGAGCTTCTCGTAGATGCGCTTGCACTCCGGGCACACCGGCGAGCCCGGTTTGGCCGACTTCGTCACCGGA
The DNA here is from genome assembly GCF_001500065.1 of Mycobacterium sp. IS-3022. GTDB lineage: Bacteria > Actinomycetota > Actinomycetes > Mycobacteriales > Mycobacteriaceae > Mycobacterium. The sequence continues at coordinate 267,234 of NZ_LQIN01000023.1, read as the reverse complement.
AAGACCTCGCCGCACAGTGCGACGACGTGGGTTCCCATCACTGCGCTCTCGGCGATCTTGTCCTTCTTGACGTAATGGAAGTACTTCGGGGTGTCGCTGTCGGTCCCGTCGTCGACGCGTTCGTCGGTGTCGGTGCGCTCGATCGTCTGGGTTTGCATGACAACCATTTTGCCCGTAAGGAAACCGACCCGTACAGCGGAGCGACAATGTGCGACAGTGGAGGTATGAAACACGGCCCCGAGCTGAGTTTCGACGACGACGGCCGGCCCGTCCTGATCACTCGCGCCGCCCCCGCCTACGAAGAACAACACCGTCAACGGGTACGCAAGTACCTGACCATCATGTCGTTTCGCATTCCAGCTCTGGTGCTGGCTGCGATCGCGTACGGCATCTGGCACAACGGCTTGATCTCGTTGGGAATTTTGGTGGCCTCGATTCCGCTGCCGTGGATCGCCGTGCTCATCGCGAACGACCGTCCGCCGCGGCGCCCCGAGGAACCCCGGCGCTACGACGCGCAGCGCCGAGCCGCGCAGGTCCCGACCGCCGAACGGCCGGCCTTGGAACATGGCACCGTCTCCCCGCCGCAACCCGATGGACACGCCCGCAACGGCGATGTTCCCAGCTGAGCTGCTTCTGTTCCTTTTCTAAGGACATTCTCAGGTCGGCGGCGAGAAACCGCTGATCAGAAGGTGTGAACCGGTCGACGGCCGGGAACTCTTAGGTCCTCGTGGGCGTTGTAGCTCATGACAGTGCGACTTGATCAGGAGGCCGTCATGGCAAATGCCAGCACCATCCGCGTCGACCACGACCTGGACGCGCAGAGTCCAGCGGCTGACCTCGTACGCGTGTATCTCAATGGCATCGGCAAAACGGCCTTGCTCAATGCCGCCGACGAGGTCGAGCTCGCAAAACGCATCGAGGCAGGGCTTTACGCAAAGCATCTGCTCGAAACACGGAAGCGCTTGGGCGAGAACCGCAAACGTGATCTTGCTGCGGTGGTCCGTGACGGTGAGGCTGCGCGACGCCATCTGCTGGAAGCCAACCTCCGTCTTGTGGTGTCGCTGGCGAAGCGTTACACCGGCCGGGGCATGCCGCTGCTGGATTTGATTCAGGAAGGCAATCTGGGCCTGATCCGCGCGATGGAAAAGTTCGACTACAGCAAGGGATTCAAGTTCTCGACGTACGCCACGTGGTGGATCCGACAGGCGATCACGCGTGGGATGGCGGATCAGAGTCGCACGATCCGGCTGCCGGTGCATCTCGTCGAGCAGGTGAACAAGCTCGCCCGGATCAAGCGTGAGATGCACCAGAACCTCGGCCGCGAAGCGACCGATGAGGAACTGGCGGCCGAGTCCGGCATCCCCGTGGAGAAGATCAACGATCTTCTGGAACACAGCCGCGACCCGGTGAGCCTCGACATGCCGGTCGGCAGCGACGAGGAAGCGCCGCTGGGAGACTTCATCGAGGATGCCGAGGCGATGTCTGCCGAGAACGCCGTGATCTCCGAACTGCTGCACACCGACATCCGGCACGTGCTCGCCACCCTCGACGAGCGCGAGCAACAGGTGATCCGGCTGCGCTTCGGTCTCGACGACGGTCAGCCGCGCACCCTCGACCAGATCGGCAAGCTTTTCGGGCTCTCGCGTGAGCGGGTACGACAGATCGAGCGCGAGGTCATGGCCAAGCTGCGCAACGGCGACCGCGCCGACCGTTTGCGGTCATACGCCAGCTAGTCCAGCGACGACAGCTCCCCGCCGGGACGACCGGCGGGGACGCGTCTCGACGTGCGCCCGGGGCCGGTGTCGCGGACGTAACAACGCAGTTCAGGCCCTCAGGCCGGTAGACTCATCGCTGACGGAGGGTTAGCGCATGAATGATCTAGTCGACACCACAGAGATGTACCTGCGGACGATCTACGACCTCGAAGAAGAGGGCGTGGTGCCTTTGCGTGCACGCATCGCGGAGCGTCTGGATCAGAGCGGCCCCACCGTCAGCCAGACCGTGTCCCGCATGGAGCGCGACGGCCTACTGCACGTCGCCGGCGATCGCCACCTCGAGCTCACCGACAAGGGTCGCGCCCTGGCCGTCGCCGTCATGCGCAAGCACCGCCTCGCCGAGCGACTGCTTGTCGACGTGATCGGGCTGCCGTGGGAGGAGGTCCACGCCGAGGCCTGCCGGTGGGAACACGTGATGAGCGAAGACGTCGAACGCCGACTCGTCCAGGTCCTCAACAACCCCACCACCTCCCCCTTCGGTAATCCGATTCCCGGGCTCTCGGAGTTGGGCCTGATCAACTCGTCGCCGGGCGACGGATTGAACCTGGTCCGGCTGACCGAGCTGCCCGCCGGTATGCCCGTCGCGGTCGTGGTGCGGCAGCTGACCGAGCACGTCCAGGGCGACGTCGATTTGATCACCAGGCTCAAGGATGCGGGCGTGGTGCCCAATGCCCGCGTGACCGTGCAGACCAACGAGCACGGCGGGGTGATGATCGTGATCCCCGGCCACGAGCAGGTCGAGTTGCCCCACCACATGGCGCACGCCGTCAAGGTCGAGAAGGTCTGACCCGCCATCTGATTCGCCGGAGCGAGCGGCCGACGGCCCGGGTCAGCGGGGCGGGGTCAACCGGCCCGTCGACCGAACACCCGTCGCGCCGGTAACCGCACTCCCAGTTGGTCGGCCAACCGGTAGCCCGTGGTGGCCAGCTCACGAATTCGTTCGGGCCGCAACCCCGATTGCAGCGCGGTGTCGAGCATGCCCGCCATCCGATGCGTACCGTCGCACCGAAGCGCCGCCTCCAGCGTCACCCCCGCCAGCGGACCGTCACCCCGCGTATAAGCCGAAAAAGCCAGCAACACAAGCGCTTCCACCCGCCACGGTTCGGGTAGCCGCCGTGACAGCTCGGCCCACAACGACTCCGCCGCTGTCGCGCTCTCCCCGACTGCCAGCGCGTAAAGCGTGTCGCGCACCTGCAGATCGGTCAGCGCGGCTGCGATTCGGGCCACAACTGGATCCGGCAACTCTTCACCGTCTGCGACCCGGGCGGCCGTCGCGATGACGGACTCGATATCGCGGCGCGCGTCGGCGTGCGAGCGACTGGACTGCGCGTCTGCGATGGGTCCGGCCAACGCTGCGGCGCGGGCGGAATCGGTGACCGCGATGACGTCCTGAAGCTCGGCGCGCCGGGCGTAGAGCCTGCGCCCGTCGAGCACGGCGGCCATCGCGAGCGGCGACGCCGACGGGTCCTCCACGGTGCCCGCCTCGCCGCAACCGTCGGCGCAGTGCCACCGCCCTCCCGCCGCGACTCGGTCTACGACGTGCGCCGCGAGCAGTTCGATGCCGTGTTCGGCCAGGGCGGCCGCCAACATCGCGGCGAGGTCGCCGTACTCGTCGTTACACAGGCGGCAGCCGGCGCCGTCCTCATCGACGATGACGGCGATAGCCGAGTCCGGTCTGGCCGCTGCGGCCACCTCGGCGATGTGGTCGACGGATTCGGGCAACTCATCGGAGAGGTCCACACGCATGACGCATCCCAGCGCGCCACGCTCCACGGTCACGAGCACGAGGGACTTCTCCGGGACGAAACCCAGGACGGCGGGCAGGGCCGCGATGAGGACGGCGGGGCGGTTCAACTGGAAATCGGGTGTTTGTGAGGTCGTCATGGGCCGACCTTCCCCGGCAGCTCGGACGGCTGGCGCCCGTCGCGGCTCGCAGCCGGCAAAGCTGTGGATCAATTCGAGGTTGGGGATGAAATTCGTCTCCGGTGCCGCCTGTCGGCCTGCGGAATCCGCCCAACCGGCGTACACCTTGTTGCTATGGGTGCCGTGGGTTCCATGCTGGAGTACGACCTCGTTGTCCTCGGTTCCGGTCCCGGCGGGCAGAAAGCCGCGATCGCCGCGGCGAAGCTCGGCAAGACGGTCGCCGTCGTCGAGCGCGGCCGGATGCTGGGCGGTGTGTGCGTGAACACCGGAACCATCCCCTCCAAGACGCTTCGGGAGGCGGTCGTCTACCTCACCGGCATGAGCCAGCGCGAGTTGTACGGCGCCAGCTACCGCGTCAAGGAGAAGATCACGCCCTCCGATCTACTCGCGCGCACGGCCCACGTGATCGGCAAGGAGCAGGACGTCGTCCGCTCGCAGTTGATACGCAACCGCATCGACCTCTTCCAGGGCCACGGCCGGTTCATCGACCCGCACACCGTGCTGGTCGAGGAGCCCACCCGCGGTGAGCGCACCACGGTCAGCGGCGAATACGTCGTGATCGCCACCGGCACCAAACCGGCCCGGCCGGCCGGCGTCGAGTTCGACGAGGACCGCGTGCTCGACTCCGACGGAATCCTCGACCTCAAGTCGCTGCCCGCGACGATGGTCGTGGTCGGCGCCGGGGTGATCGGGATCGAGTACGCGTCGATGTTCGCCGCGCTCGGCACCAAGGTCACCGTGGTGGAAAAGCGCGACACCATGCTGGATTTCTGCGACCCGGAAATCGTGGAAGCGCTCAAGTTCCACCTGCGCGACCTGGCGGTGACGTTCCGGTTCGGCGAGGAGGTGACGGCCGTGGACGTCGGCGCGGCGGGCACCGTCACCACGCTGGCCAGCGGCAAGCAGATCCCCGCCGAGACCGTGATGTACTCCGCAGGCAGGCAGGGGCAGACCGAACACCTCGACCTGGCCAACGCGGGCCTGGAAACCGACCCGCGCGGCCGCATCGACGTCGACAGCAACTACCAGACCAAGGTCGACCACGTCTATGCCGTCGGCGACGTGATCGGGTTTCCGGCGTTGGCCGCCACCTCGATGGACCAGGGCAGGCTGGCGGCGTACCACGCGTTCGGCGAGCCCGCAAAGGGCATGACCGATCTGCAGCCGATCGGCATCTATTCGATCCCGGAGGTGTCCTACGTCGGCGCCACCGAGGTCGAGTTGACCCGCAACGCGATCCCGTACGAAGTCGGGGTGTCGCGCTACCGGGAGTTGGCCAGGGGCCAGATCGCCGGTGACTCCTACGGCATGCTCAAGCTGCTGGTCTCGACCGACGACCTGAAGTTGCTCGGGGTGCACATCTTCGGTACCAGCGCCACCGAGATGGTGCACATCGGTCAGGCCGTCATGGGCTGCGGCGGCACCGTCGAGTACCTCGTCGACGCCGTGTTCAACTACCCCACCTTCTCCGAGGCTTACAAAGTCGCCGCGCTGGACGTGATGAACAAGTTGCGGGCGCTCAACCAGTTCCGCACCTAGCCGCGCGACGATCAAGCGGCGAGGGACGAGCCGCGTTGACGAGCGCAGCCATCGGATGGCACCGGCAAACAAATTGCCTGGATCGAGCATGGGATGACCGGCAACGGGAACGCAATGTGCGCGAGACTAGTTGTCACAGGTACGAAGGCATCACTGTCTTGGCACCACCGCGAGGAGGCGAGGTTCGATGGCTGACCGCCCAGAACACCCTGGTAACCCCGACCAGCACTACCAGCCGGAACAATCCGGCATGTATGAGCTGGAGTTCCCCGCACCCCAACTGTCCTCGACGGATGGCCGAGGCCCGGTGCTCATCCATGCCCTCGAAGGGTTCTCCGACGCCGGACACGCGATCCGGTTGGCCGCCCAGCACCTCAAAGACACGCTCGACACCGAGCTGGTGGCGTCATTCGCAATCGACGAGCTGTTGGATTACCGATCCCGGCGTCCGTTGATGACCTTCAAGACCGACCACTTCACCCACTACGACGACCCCGAACTCAACCTGTACGCGATGCGCGACAGCGTCGGCACCCCCTTCCTGCTGCTCGCCGGGCTGGAACCCGACCTGCGCTGGGAACGGTTCATCAACGCCGTGCGGCTACTGGCCGAACGGCTCGACGTCCGCAGGGTCGTCGGATTGGGCACCATCCCGATGGCGGTCCCACACACCCGCCCCATCACCATGACCGCGCACTCCAGCGACAAGGAGCTCATCGCCGACCACCAGCCGTGGATCGGAGAAGTTCAGGTCCCCGCCAGCGTGTCGAACCTGCTCGAGTTCCGGATGTCACAGCACGGACACGAAGCCGTCGGGTTCACCGTGCACGTACCGCACTACCTTGCGCAAACCGACTACCCCGCCGCGGCAGAGGCGCTGCTGGCCGAGGTGGCCAGGAACGCGTCGCTGAAGATCCCGCTGGAGGCGCTGGTGGCGGCGGGTGCTGAAGTGCTTGCCAAGATCAATGAGCAGGTCGAGCAGAGCCCCGAGGTCGCGCAGGTGGTGACCGCTCTCGAGCGCCAGTACGACGCCTTCATCGCCGCGCAGGAGAACCGGTCGCTGCTGGCCAGCGACGAGGACCTGCCCAGCGGCGAAGAACTCGGCGCGGAGTTCGAACGGTTCCTCGCCCAGCAGGCCGATAAGAAGTCCAGGGATCGGTTCAAGGACGGCGACGACGCCGGTTGACCCAGGTCGCTCGACAATCAGCGTCAATAATTAGCGCGTCTCGCGAACGCCAGCTAAGTTGGCGCAATGGCCGCGCGAAAGCCGAATCTGCGTCCGGTACGGGAACTTACGCCCATCCTGCAGTACCGCACCATCCACGGCTATCGCCGGGCGTACCGGGTGGCGGGTTCCGGCCCCGCGATCTTGCTGATCCACGGCATCGGCGACAACTCCACCACCTGGAATGCAGTGCAGGCGAAGCTCGCCCAGCGGTTCACGGTCATCGCGCCCGACCTTCTGGGCCACGGGAAATCCGACAAACCGCGCGCGGATTACTCGGTGGCCGCCTACGCCAACGGGATGCGCGACCTGCTGAGCGTCCTGGACATCGACCGGGTCACGGTAATCGGTCATTCCCTCGGCGGCGGGGTGGCCATGCAGTTCGCCTACCAGTTTCCGCAACTGGTCGACCGGCTCATCCTGGTCGGAGCGGGCGGGGTCACCAGGGACGTCAACATCGCGCTGCGCTTCGCTTCGTTGCCGATGGGCAGTGAGGCGCTGGCGCTGCTACGCCTGCCGCTGGTGCTGCCGACACTGCAGGTGGTGGGCCGCGTCGCCGGGGGGGTGTTCGGATCCACCGGTCTGGGCCGCGACCTGCCCCAGGTGTTGCGCATTCTCAATGACCTGCCCGAACCGACCGCATCCTCGGCGTTCGCCCGCACATTGCGCGCCGTCGTGGACTGGCGCGGGCAGGTCGTGACCATGCTGGACCGCTGTTACCTGACGCAATCGGTTCCGGTGCAATTGATTTGGGGCAGCGGTGACGCCGTGATCCCGGTAAGTCACGCCCGGATGGCACACGCCGCGATGCCTGGTTCGCGGTTGGAGATCTTCGAGGGCTCCGGTCATTTCCCGTTCCACGACGACCCCGACCGCTTTGTCGAGGTGGTGGAGAAGTTCATCGACGGCACCGAACCGGCGGTCTACGACCAGGAGTACCTGCGCGGGCTGTTACGGGCGGGCGTCGACCAGGGCACGATCTCCGGTTCGGTCGACACCCGGGTCGCGGTGCTGGACGCGATCGGCGCCGACGAGCGCAGCGCCACCTGACCGCCGGACCGACGGCGGCCTCGCCGCTGCGACGCCGCTAAGAAGTAGCATCGGCCCCATGGCTATCGACGTGACCGTGCTGCGGGTCTTCACCGATCCTGACGGCAACCACGGAAACCCGCTCGGCGTCATCGACGCCAGCGTCGTCGACCCGGACGCCCGCCAGCAGATAGCCACCCAATTGGGTTACAGCGAAACCATATTCATCGATTTGCCGACACCCGGCACCAACACGGCGCACGCTCACATCCACACGCCGGCCGTCGAACTGCCGTTCGCGGGACATCCCACGGTCGGCGCGGCCTGGTGGCTTCGTGAACGAGGCACTCCAATTCACACGCTGAGGGTTCACGCCGGCGTCGTGCAGGTGTCCTACACCGACGACCTCACCTCGGTCAGGGCGCGAGCGGAGTGGGCGCCGGAATTCGCGGTCCACGACGTCGCCTCCGTCGACGACCTCCTCGCTGCGGACCCGGCCGATTACCCGGACGACGTCAACCACTACCTGTGGACGTGGGTCGACCGGGAACAAGGGATGGTGCGGGCGCGGATGTTCGCGACCGACCTCGGCGTGCCCGAGGACGAGGCCACCGGCGCCGCCGCCGTCCGGATCACCGACTATCTGAGCCGCGACCTGACGATCGTGCAAGGCAAGGGTTCGCACATCCACACCGAGTGGAGCCCCGACGGCTGGGTGCGCATCGCCGGGCGCGTCGTCAGCGACGGCATCAAGCAGCTCGATTGAGTCCCGCCTCTACGGCCGCTCAGCTGGCGGTCGGCTGTGGTGAATCGCGATGTGCGCGCAGCGCCTCGATCTCACGCTCGAAGTCCTCTGCCGAGGTGAACCCGCGGTATACCGAGGCAAAGCGTAGGTACGCCACCTCGTCGAGGTCACGCAGTGGCCCCAGGATGGCCAGGCCCACCTCGTGGCTGGGCACCTCGGGCGAACCGGCGGCGCGCACAGTGTCCTCGACCTGCTGCGCCAGTAGGTTCAGCGCATCGTCGTCGACCTGGCGGCCCTGGCACGCTCGACGTACGCCCTTGATCACCTTCTCGCGACTGAACGGCTCGGTGACACCGCTGCGTTTGACGACCGCCAACACCGCGGTCTCCACTGTGGTGAACCGTCTTCCGCATTCGGGGCAGGAGCGGCGCCGTCGGATCGCCTGACCTTCGTCGGTTTCACGCGAGTCGACCACTCGTGAATCGGGGTGACGGCAGAACGGACAATGCATCACCCCTCCTTCGCCGCGCCAACAAACGACCAACTCGAACCTCTCTGAGCGTACCTGCGGCACGCTCCGCAAGCCGGTGACCGGAGTGATCGGCACGTAGGCCGCCGATATGTCGGTGAACACGATTGCGCGGCGGGTGTTCCGCGAGCCGGCCGACGATCAGCCGACCGGGGCGATGAGCGTCTGCCCGGCATCCAGCGCAGCCGAGTCGAGCTGGTTGAGCTCGCGAATCCGGTCCGCCACCTGACTTACCGGGGCGTCGGGCGCCACCCGCTTCGCCACCTGGTGCAGGCTCTCACCGCTCTGCACCTGGACCACTGCGAGCCGATCCGGAACGGCGGCCGGGCTGGCGCCGACCACGCCGCCGAACTGCGCCACCAGGCCGAGCCAAACCGTGATCCCCGCGGCCACCAGCGCCAGGAGCACCGTGGTGCCCGGGGTGATCGGCCGCCGGCGGTGCGAGGCGCGCGACATCAGCACGCCGGTACCGCGGTACCGGACCGATGCTCGGCGGGGGCTGCCGGGCCGAGGGCCCCGACGGCCATGGGTGGGCCTGAAATGGGGCCTGACCACCGGCGGGCCCTGAATTTCCCTGGTGTCGAGAGTCGTCATTGTGATGCCTTCCGGTCCGCTACTTTCGCTCCTGTGTTCGAACATACTCGCTCATGCGTTCGAGTGGTAGAACATGTGATCGAACTGTTGCCAACGATAAAACAGGCCACCGACAGAAAATTTGGGCGCGCTTCCGCAGGCTCGTACAGCCCGACACACCTCGAACACATGTTTGATTAATTGCGTGCCGCGGGTTACATTCGGCGACATGGAATCCAGCAGCGGTACTCCGGACGGCGCCGGCGGGAGGCGGGCGCTCGATGGGCTCACCGAACGCCAGCGCACCATTCTCGATGTGATCCGGACATCGGTCACCACCCGCGGCTATCCCCCGAGCATCAGGGAGATCGGCAACGCGGTCGGGCTGACTTCTACGTCGTCTGTGGCGCACCAACTGCGCACCCTGGAACGGAAGGGTTACCTGCGGCGTGACCCCAACCGGCCGCGCGCCGTCGACGTGCGTGCTGCCGACGAGGCAGTGACCGCCATCGTCGCCACCGAGGTCGCGGGCTCCGACGCGCTACCGGAGCCGACGTTCGTGCCCGTGCTCGGACGGATTGCCGCCGGCGGGCCGATCCTCGCCGAAGAGGCTGTCGAGGACGTCTTTCCGCTGCCGCGCGAGCTGGTGGGTGAGGGCTCGCTCTTCCTGCTCAAAGTCGTCGGCGACTCGATGGTCGACGCGGCGATTTGCGACGGCGATTGGGTGGTCGTGCGCCAGCAGAACGTCGCAGACAACGGCGACATCGTGGCCGCGATGATCGACGGCGAGGCCACCGTGAAGACGTTCAAGCGCACCCGTGGTCAGGTGTGGCTGATGCCGCACAACCCAGCCTTCGATCCGATCCCGGGTAACGACGCGGCGGTGCTCGGCAAGGTCGTCACCGTCATCCGGAAGATCTAGTCGGCTTTGACGAAACCGTTCGTGCGCGCGAATTCCTCGCTGGAGAACCAGATCTCGGCGCGCACCTCGTCATAGTCGGCGGTGCCCGGCAGCCAGTACCGGCCGGACTGAGTATCGGCCTTGATCGGGTATCCCTGCGGCGCCTCATCGGAACCGCCGAGCGGTAGGCGGAATGCGGGGCTCGGCACTTCCGGTTCGTCGACGATGATCTTGGCGTGACGGCCGGTGTCGGTCAGTGGATCGCGTTGGAAGCGTTCGGGCTCAGGTTCGGGTTCGACTGGTTCGAGGGACGTATCGCCCACGGCGGAAGGCTCGTCCTCGATCGGTTCGCCCGGCATATCCTGCTCGGCGACCGTGGTCGGTATCAGCGTCGGTGCTGTATCGACGTTGTCGGGATTCTCCTCCGGCTCGCCTGTGCCCTCGTCGACGCCCTCGCCAAGGCTCTCGTCGATGCCCTCGTCGACGTGGCCCGGCGCTGCGGCCTCGTCTCCGCGTTGCGGCGTCCCCCAGGGGTCGAAGGCCGAGCTGGCAGACTCCCCCGGCGGTGCGAGCGCCCCAAGCCCCTCGCTGGCATAGCGGTCGCCGAACATCGCCGCCGAGTAGTCGCCACCGCTGGATGCCTGCTCCCCGGCGCCCGCCGTGCTGTAGACCGGCTCACCGTCGGCGCCGTACCGGCCGTAATCGTCGTCAAAGCCGGGATGATCGTCGGCGCCATGGCGGCGGTTACGCACGGCCGCGAACGCCACCAGGGCCAGGAGCACGAGGACCGGCACGATCGCCAGCAGCCACCACCAGCTCCACTGGAACCAGCCGTTGTCGCCGGCGGAGTCCGAGGCCTGCGGCGCACCGGGTGTTTCGGGTGTCTGCTGGGCGGGCACCTCGAGGCCGGCCAACTCGGCCGCCAGATTGGCCGGCTCGGTGCTGAACTCGCCGGTCGACCGGTCCCAGGAGATCGCCCCGCCGCTGAACCGCTGCGTGACGACGTCGCCCTTCTCGGTTTGGTCGGCCACCGGTGCGCCGAGCTTGCCCTCGGCGCCGTCGAGCTTGTCCCAGGCCGCGCTCATCGCGCCGCGCACCAGGACGGCGCCGTGGTCCGGCGTCCAGAAGATCACCGGGTTGTCTTCGGCGGCGAACCTCGCCACACGACTTGCGGTGGGCAGTCCTCCGTCGGCCTCGCTGGACACCGGGAATCCGAGCTCCCCTTCGGGGCCGCCCAGGCTTTCGTATTTGGCGAGAACCTGGCCCGTGACCACCCGCGCGCCGGTGGCCGGACTGTAGAAGATCTTGCCGCCGGCGAAGTTCTGCCCGAGGCCGTCCTCGCCGATCTGATAGGGCGGTCCTTCGGCGGCGCCGAGCGGTCCCAGCGGTCCTCCGGCCGCGCGGCGGGCCGCATTGATCTGCGAGGTCGGATCTCCCGGCACCTGCAGATCAGTCAACTGCTCGGCGAGTTCGGGCGGTACGGTCGTGAACGTCTTGTCGCGGGTGTTGTACGTCAGCTCGCCGCCGGTGAACTTCTGGGAGATGAGATCACCGCGGTAGGTCTCATCGCCGGCGGGCACTCCGAGCGCTCCCGTCGAGCCGCCCAACTTGTCCCACGCGGCGTTGATCGGGCCACGCACCACCCGCGCGCCGGTCTCCTGCGTCCAGAAGATCACCGGCTTGTCGCTGGCGCTGAATGTGGTGTTGAAGCTGCCCGGAGCCCGTCCGGGCCCGTCGTCGATGGTCGGGAAACCCAAGTCGCTGTCCGCGGGCCCTCCGAGCGATTCGTACTTCTCCAGGATGGCGCCGCGCATGTAGTGAGCGCCGGTCTCGGGCGTGAAGAACATCTTGCCGCCGGTGAAGTTCTGTGCGAAGCCCTCACCCGCCGGATACACCTCACCCTGTTTGGGTCCCAGCGGGCCGCCGTCGCCGCCGCTGGCTTCCCAGGCGGCCGTGATGGCCGCATTGGCGGCATCGGATTCCGGCGTCGCGCCGGCCACCGGCGCCAAGAGCAGGGCTACGGCTGCGAGCAGACCTATCGCCATCCGGCCCCACACCGTCGTGCCTCGGCTGTTCTGCCCGATCATTCGTCCTCCCTGGTCGGCACGAAATTTCGCTCGAAGATTTCGCGCCCGTCAACTGTGTTGTCAGCAGACGTCAATAACCAACGAACACGCCGATCTTGGGAAGAAAATACCCGCCAATCCCCCGTTCGCTGTGGATAACCCCGCCGTGCCGCGCGGATTTCTGTGTGAACAACCCACGTCCGAGGCCGATGACTTTGCTCCTGCGTCACGTTGTGAGAACCTCAAACAGTTTGCGCGTATGCGCCGTTGGAGGCGCTTGCCACGCGATATCGCGCATATACCCGTAGCCAGCCCGCAATTGCGGGCCACCGGTGATCATTTCCGTGTGCATTTCTGACGAATACGATTTCACCCGGCGTGAGCATCAACGGCAGCCTTGATCCGCTCAATCGCATATCGCTCGGCACGCGCGGTTCGACATCCTGCGACCGGAGGCTGTGAGCTAGCCCACTCTTCGTTTGCCGGCCAACGCGCTCAGGGAACCCCTGGGCCACTACCGAACCGAACGGGAGGAACGCAGTGTCCGACAAGAACAACAGTGGGCCAGAAGAAGCCGTCAAGGGTGTCGTCGAAGGCGTGAAAGGCAAGGCCAAAGAGGTCCTCGGTGCCGTCGCGGGCCGCGACGACCTGTACCGCGAGGGTCAGGCGCAGCAGGACAAGGCAGACGCGCAGCGCAACGCCGCTCAGAAGGAAGCCGAAGCCGAAAGCGCCCGCGCGGCCGCCAAGACCGCCGAGAAGCGACAAGAGGCCGAGCAGCGGCCGGCGGGCGAACGGGACTAGTTCGGACCACACGAAAGGCGCAGAGGGCAATCCCTCTGCGCCTCTTCGCTTGTAAGGACGGTTTAGAACGTCGCGTAGTCGCGCAGGGCGGCGGCCAGCGGGACCGGCACCCGGGCCTTGATCCGCGTGCCCTCGGCGGTGTGCTCGGTGGCGTCGACCCGCCCGTCGGCGTGCACCCGGTTCACCAGATCGCCGCGGTCGTACGGGATCGTCACGTCGACCATCGCGTCCGTCGGCGTGATCAACTCCGCCATCCGCAGCTGCAGTCGATCCAGCCCGTCACCGGTGCGGGCAGAAACGAACACGGCATCGGGAAGCGCGCGGCGCAACTGCGCCAGAGTGAGATCGTCGGCGGCGTCGATCTTGTTGACCACCAACAGTTCCGGTGCCGGGGCGCCGTCGTGGTCGGCCTCGCTCGATGTCGCCGCCGGAGCGGCTCCCATGACGTCGTTGACCACTTCGCGCACGGCGTTGATCTGGGCCAGCGGGTTGGCGTCGGACCCGTCGACGACGTGCACCAGCAGATCGGCGTCGACGACCTCTTCCAACGTGGAGCGGAACGCCTCCACCAGCTGGGTCGGCAGGTGGCGCACGAACCCGACCGTGTCGGTCAGTACGAACGGCCGACCATCGGCGAATTCGCCTCGGCGCGTTGTCGGTTCGAGGGTGGCGAACAACGCGTTCTCGACCAGGACCCCCGCGCCGGTCAGCGCGTTGAGCAGACTCGACTTGCCCGCGTTGGTGTATCCGACGATGGCGATCGCCGGGACCTCGCTGCGGCGCCTGCCACTGCGCTGCGTATCGCGGATCTTCTTCATGTCCTTGATGTCTCGGCGCAGTTTGGCCATCCGCTCCCGGATGCGGCGACGGTCGGTCTCGATCTTGGTCTCACCGGGACCGCGCGTGCCCACACCACCGCCGGCTCCGCCGGCGCGACCGCCGGCCTGCCGGGACATCGACTCGCCCCAGCCGCGCAGCCTGGGCAGCATGTACTCCATCTGCGCCAGCGTGACCTGCGCTTTGCCTTCCCGGCTGGTCGCGTGCTGGGCGAAGATGTCGAGGATGAGCGCCGTGCGGTCGATGACCTTGACCTTGACCGCCTTTTCCAACGCCGTCAGCTGGGCCGGGCTGAGCTCACCGTCACAAATGACCGTGTCGGCGCCGGTCGCAAGGACGATCTCGCGCAGTTCGGCGGCCTTCCCTGAGCCGATGTAGGTCGAGGCGTCCGGCTTGTCCCGTCGCTGAATCAGTCCTTCGAGCACCTCCGAGCCGGCGGTCTCGGCGAGCGCGGCCAGCTCGGCCAGGCTGGCCTCGGCGTCGGCCGAACTGCCTTCGGTCCAAACCCCTACCAGCACAACGCGTTCCAAGCGCAGTTGGCGATACTCGACCTCGGAGACATCGGCGAGTTCGGTCGACAGACCGGCCACGCGGCGCAGCGCCGTGCGGTCTTCGAGGGCCAGCTCGCCCGCGCTCGGGGTGTCGCGGATCGGGAAATGGGGATACGTCATGGGCGAATAGAGATTCGCACGGAGATCACTTTTCATGCACCCCAATTAACGTTGCGCAACGCTCCACCATTCCTCGGACAGTTCGCCGTGCGCCACCAGAATCGACGGGCCACGCAGGTAACTGCTGGCCTCGGTGATGGTGACGCAGACCTCGCCGCCCGGAATCCGCACGTCGAGGGTGCCGGTGGTGGCACCGGAGAACGCCAACGCCGCGACCGCGGCCGCGACGGTGCCGGTCCCGCATGATCGGGTCTCCCCGACGCCCCGCTCGTGCACCCGCATCGACACCGCGCCGTCGTGGGGCGCCGTCAGGACCTCGATGTTCACGCCCTCGGGGAATTGCTCCGCGTCGAACGACACCGGCGCTGCGACATCGAGCGCGAGCAGCTCTTCGAGCGTCATGTCCGGGTCCACGCAGGCCAGGTGCGGGTTGCCGACGTCCACCGCCAGGCCGGCGAACGGCCGTCCGCCGACGATCGCCTCGCCGCCACCCAGCTGGTTCACCTTGCCCATCTCGACAGTGACGTCGGCGGTCGTCGCATCCCAGTCGTGCAGCACCACCGGCCGTGGGCCGGCCAGCGAGCCGACCACGAACTCATCGCCGGGCTCCAGGCCGCTGGCACGCAGGTAATGGGCGAACACCCGCACGCCGTTGCCGCACATCTGCGCGATCGACCCGTCGGCGTTGCGGTAGTCCATGTACCAGTGCTCGCCCTCGACGCCCTCGGGCAGCTGTTCGAACAACCCGGCTCGGCGGGCCGCTTCGGCAGTGGTCACCCGCAGCACACCGTCGGCGCCCAGCCCGCGGCGCCGGTCGCACAGCGCGGCCACCACTTCCGCAGACAGCTCCAGATCGAAGCCGATGTCGGGAAGCAGCACGAAGTCGTTCTGCGTGCCGTGTCCCTTGGCGAACTTCACGTGTTCAGGGTACGTCGCGCCACACCCGCAGCGTGTCCTCGACGAGATCCGACGCGGCGCCGTCGAACCAGGTGATGCGGTGGTCGCGGCGGAACCACGACCGCTGCCGCCGCACGTAGCGCCGGGTTCCGACGAACGTCGGCTCCCGGGCGGCCGTGCCGTCGCCACCGGCGTCGAGGTCGGCGAGCACCTGTGCGTAACCCAGCGCCCGTGATGCGGTGACACCCTCGCGCAGCCCGCGATCGAGCAGCGTTCGCACCTCGTCGACAAGCCCGTCGGCGAACATGTTGTCTGTCCGTTTCACCAACCGGTCATCCAGAGACGTTGTCTCCCAATCCAGTCCGATTATCGCGGTGTCCCAGCGCGGGGCGCCGATCGGCGGGAACGATGCCGCGAACGGCTGGCCGGTCAGTTCGACGACCTCGAGCGCGCGCACGATGCGCCGCCCGTCGGTGGGCATGATGGCCGCGGCGGCGTCGGCGTCGACCCGCGCCAGCTCCTCATGCAGCGCGCTCACGCCGACCTCGGCGAGCCGCTGCTCCCATCGGGCGCGCACCGCCGGGTCGGTGGCCGGGAAGGTCCAGTTGTCGAGCAGCGACTGGACGTACATCATCGAGCCGCCGACCACGACCGGCACCGCACCGCGATTCCCGATCGCCTCGACATCGGAGGCGGCCGCCTGCTGGTAACGCGCGACGCTGGCCGTTTCCGTCACGTCGAGGACGTCGAGCTGGTGGTGCGGGACCCCGCGACGCTCGTCGATTGTCAGCTTCGCGGTGCCGATGTCCATGCCGCGGTACATCTGCATGGCGTCCGCGTTGACGATCTCGCCGCCCACCCGCTCGGCGACGGCCAGCGCGAGCGCCGACTTGCCGGTGCCGGTCGGGCCGACGATCGCGATCGGCCGGTTCACGGCTGCCAGACGCCGGCGAAATACCCGACGCCGTAGGGCGCGCCGCGGTAGAGCTCCTTGGCCGACCGCGGTTCGGCCAGACCGGCGAGCACCTGATAGGCGACTCGGCCGACGACGTTGCCTGGCAGCCGGGCCAGTGCCGCGGCGTCGCCAGTCGCCAACGCCTCGTCCAGCTCGGCCTGCAGGAAGGCGGATTCGGGGTCGAATCCGCCGGGCGCGGACTGGGTCAAGGTCGTCAGCCCGTCGGCGACGACCAGCACCCCGATCGCGTCGGCGGCCTCGTCGATCTCGGCCCGCAACCGCCTGCCGTGGGCCAGTGCGGTGTCGGCGTCGTGTGCGTCGGCGTAGACCCGCACGTCGGCGCAGGCGTCGGCGCGCGCCGCACCGCGCACCCAACCGGTGATCAACGCGCACAACGGCATTGCAGCTGGGTCGCCGTAGGCGCCGGGCGACAATGAGACCCGTAGATCGACGCCGTAGCCGGCGAAGGTGCCGACATGGTGGGCACTGATGTCGGCGTCGGGGTGCCCCACCCCGACGGCGATCCAGCGCGGCGGCAGCCCGGCCACCGCCGTGAACACGGCTTCGCGAAGATCGGCCAGCTCAGGGGCGGCTCCCGCGGCCAGTTCGGGCACCATGGCCGGTGGCGACGGGACGATCGCGATGGCGCTCAGCACGCCGTCCACGCTAATGCGGGGCGACGGCGCGGTCGGCGCTGGCCGCCTCGCCGCCGGCCAGCGCGGCCGTCGCCAGGACCATCACCGTCACGGCCGCGATCAGCGTCAGCCAACCCGCCTCCCCCGGCCGCAGCGCCTCCCCCAGGACGACGACGCCGAGCACCGACGCGACCACCGGTTCGGCGACCGTCATCGCCGGCAGCGACGCGGTCAGCGACCCCGCCCGGAACGACGCCTGCTGCCATGCCGTCCCGGCGACGGCGACCATCGCCCACACATACAACTCGGGCGTGCGCAGCAGTGCCCACAGCCCGTCGTCGAGCCGGTCGACGACGCCCTTGGTCAGCACCGCGAACAGACCCCACAGCGCCCCGGACACCAGCGCGAGCAGCACCGCGCTCACCGGGCCCTTCCAGATGCTCGCACCGATCACGCACAGCACCAGCGCCGGGCCCAGCACGGCGATGACCGCCGTCCACGTCTCCCAGGAGGCGCGGGACTGGCCCGCGGTCGGGTTGCCCACGGTCACGATCACCGCGACCGACGCCGCCAACAGCACGGCCCAGGTCCACTCCCAGCGCGTCACGCGGCGCCGCTCCTGTCGGGCGTGGATCGGCAGCGCGAACAGCAGCGACGTGACCAGCAGCGCCTGCACGAGCAGTACCGAACCGAGGCCCAGCGCCGCAGCCTGCAATGCGAATCCCCCGGCCGCGACGGCGCTGCCGAGCCACCACCGCCGATCGCGGAGCAGCCGCGTGAACAGCGCCATGTGGCTGACCGATTCGTCGGTGACCTCCTGCGCCTGGCGCAGGTGGATCACATCGCCGATCGCGACGAACAACGCTGCGCCGAGCGCGAGCAGAGCGGCGAGGTCCGCCTCGCCGTTCAGTCCGGTCATCGCAGTCCTCCCGCCACAGCCGCTGAGCTTAGGCAAGTCCTGGCGAAACCCGTGCGCATGCGTCGCGGCGACCTGTTTGAATAGCGTTCGACAGCGATCAGGCGCCGCGGTGCGCGGCAGGTGCGCGGTGGTCCGCGCGGAGGGCACGAGGATAGGGACATGACGACCAGCGAGCCGGGAGGCCAGTCCTCCTCGCCCAAACCCGCTCCCCGGCCCGGTCCGCCGCGGCCCGTCCCCCGGCCAGGGCGCCCCGCGCCGACGGTGGCCGCGCCGCCGTCCAGCGATCCGCACCGGTTCGGCCGAGTCGACCCCGACGGCACGGTGTGGCTCGTCACCGGCTCAGGTGAGCGGGTCATCGGGTCCTGGCAGGCCGGCGACACCGAGGCGGCGTTCGCGCACTTCGGTAGGCGCTTCGACGATCTGCACACCGAGGTTGCGCTGATGGAGCGCCGGTTGGAGTCCGGCACCGGCGACGCCCGCAAGATCAAGGCGGCCGCCCAGGCGCTGGCCGAAACACTGCCGACCGCTCATGTGCTCGGCGACGTCGACGCGATCGCCGCCCGACTGCAGGCGATCATCGCCCACGCCGACGAGACCGCGCAGGCGGACAAGGCGCGCCGCGAGGAGCACCGCGCCGCCCAGACCGCCCGCAAGGAGGCGTTGGCCGCCGAGGCCGAGGACCTCGCCGCCAACGCCACCCACTGGAAGGTCGCCGGCGACCGGCTGCGCGAGATTCTCGACGAGTGGCGCACGATCAGCGGCCTGGATCGCAAGACCGACGACGCCCTGTGGAAGCGCTACTCGGCCGCGCGCGAACAGTTCAACCGAAGGCGCGGTTCGCATTTCGCCGAACTCGACCGTGAACGCGCGGGCGCCCGGCAGGCCAAGGAGGCGCTGTGCGTGCGCGCCGAGGAGTTGGCCGATTCGACGGACTGGGGCCCGACGAGCGCGGCGTTCCGCGAATTGCTGACCGAGTGGAAGGCGGCGGGCCGCGCGGCCAAGGATGTCGACGACGCGCTCTGGCAGCGGTTCAAGGCGGCGCAGGACAAGTTCTTCACCGCCCGCAACGCGGTCACCGCCGAACGCGACGCCGAGTTCCGCGCCAACGCCGAGGCCAAGGAGGCGCTGCTGGCCGAGGCGGAGAAGATCGACACCTCCGATCTCGACGCGGCGCGAGCTGCGCTGCGCGTGATCGGCGACAAGTGGGACGCGATCGGCAAAGTGCCCCGCGAGCGCGCCGCCGAGTTGGAGCGGCGACTGCGCGCGATCGAGAAGAAGGTGCGCGAGACGCCGACGCACGGCGTGGACCCGGAAGCGCAGGCGCGCGCCGACCAGTTCCGTGCCCGCGCAGAGCAATTCGAGCGCCAGGCCGAGAAGGCGGCCGCGGCCGGGCGGGACAAGGACGCCGCGGAGGCGCGGGCCAGCGCCGAGCAGTGGCGGCAGTGGGCCGACGCGGCCGCCGAGGCCCTGAGCAAGGGCCGCTGAGCGCTCAGCAGTCGGTGGAGATCTCGAACGGCGCGGTGGTGCGTTCGCCCGGATCGTCGTGGAAGAACCCGACCGCCGTGCCGGTGATCGTGAACTCACCGTCCACCAGGCTGGCGTCGGCATCACCGGTGGTCTTGTCCCAATAGCTGCCCGTGAACCCGCCCAGGTTGTTGATCTGCACCGATCGTGCGACGACCCGATCTCCGGTGCGAACCTGAGCGATGAGGCCGGGCGTCTGCTCGAGCGTCTCGAGATTCCACAGCCACCCCACCTGGGTGCACTCGACGAGGTGCCCGCCGGCGTCCTTCCCGTCGATGCTCACGTGGACGAGGTGCTTGGCCAGCAGTTCCGGGCCCGACGCGCATCCCGTCGGGATCATCAGCACGGCTGCTGTTGCAACGGCGAATCGTTTGTCCATGGTGCCGCCTCGATGACTTCCCGGCTACTCGTCTTCGCCGGGCGCTGACGTTCGCATTCCCCACGGAGATTTGCTGTATACCTCCGGCGTATGACCGGCAGCCATTGCGGGTATCACTTTGACCCGACTCCCGAAGGTCCGGTCATGGTCGAAGATGTCAGCGTCGCGCGCACCGCGGCAGCGCTGTTGCTGACCGCAGGGCTCTCGGGCTGCTCCTCGCCTTCGCCGGCTTCACCCGACACCATGGGCGGCGCCGCGACGGTGTCCATCAACTCGCAGCCCACCGGTGACCGGTACTACGTCAGCTGCGCCAAGGTGAACTGGCTGTTGACCATCGAAAGTGGGGATGCGGACACGGGTTTCACGGCCATCGTCGATACCGACGATGGCCCCGACGCGCAGGTCGTCAAGATCCGCGACCTCGGCGGGTTCACCGGTTCCGCGTGGAAGGGTGGCGTCGGTCAGCTGCGGGCAACCCGCGACAACGGGCGGATCACGATCAACGGCACCGGCTACGGGTTCTTCGCCGAGGACCCCCACCGCCCGGCGACCGCGGCGTTCGACATCACGGCCGGGTGCTAGCCCGGTCGCGATAGCGAGCCGGTGCGCGAACCGATCGTCACGGTCGTTTGCTCACGGTCACCTCCGCGCATGAACACCATCGGTTGCTCGGAACCCGGCTGCGTCTGGCGCAAGCCGCCCAGTAGGTCCTCGACAGAATTCACCGGCTTGCCGGCGAACTCGACGATCACGTCGCCGGGCCTGAGCCCCGCGAGGGCTGCCGGCGCTCCGGGATCCACGCTGGTCACCAAAGCACCGCGGTCGACCTGCACGCCCCGCAACTGCTGGATCGCCGGGGTCAGCCGGCCAAGGGAGATACCGAGATACGGGTGCGTGGCCTCGCCGTCGGCGAGGAGTTGATTCGCCACGTCGAGCACCGTTGCCGCTGGGATCGCGAACCCCAACGACACCGCGCCCACCGCCGGCGGGATGTACGCCTCGTTGATCCCGACGACCCGGCCGTCGGCGTCGAGCAAGGCGCCGCCGGAGTTACCCGGCGAGATGGGCGCGTCGGTCTGGATCAGATCCACCAACGACTGCGTTTTGGCCGCCGAGCCGGGGATGTCTCGGTGCAGGCCCGAGATGACGCCGACGGTGACAGAGTTCTGAAATCCCAGCGGACTCCCGATCGCCACGGCGACCTCACCGGGGCGGGGCAGATCCTCGCGGAACTGCGGCACCGGCAGATCCTGGCCTTGCGTGCGCACCACGGCCAGGTCGGTCACCTCGTCCGTGCCCACCACCACGCCGGGCGTGCGTTCCTCGTCGGCGGTTATGACGGTCACCTCGCGGGCGTCGCCGACGACATGCGCATTGGTCACCACGACGTCGGGGCGAAGCACCACACCACTGCCGACGCCGCCGTCGCGCTCGACGGTCACCACGCTCGGGCTGACACGTTCCACCAGATCGGCGTAGCCGGTGCGGTCGAGCGCCGAAGGCGGCGAAGCCTCGGTCAACGGCGTCGCTGCCGGAGTCGGCGTCGACGCCGGAGTCGATGTCGACCCGTCCTGCGGACTCGACTGCACAGTACACCCGCCGACCGCCACGAGTGCTGCCGCGGCGGCCGCTCCGACTCGAAACTGCTTGGCCTGCAAAGGTTTACCTCCTGAAATCAGTATGCACACGGCACGGTCCGGCCGCCGGCGGCAAGCGGCGGCCCGGACCGCCGAAGCGGTGGACGGGCCGGCTACGTGGACCGCGCGCCTCGCTTCCAGCGCGCGCCCAACACGAGCGCACCTGCGACGGCGACGAGTCCCGCGACCGCGAGCGTGATCGTCCATATGCGTCGATCTTCGAGATTCATCTGACACAGCCGCGTGAAGTCGGTGTCGGCGACCACCCCACCGGGAACCGGGATGTTGGCTGCGCTGCCGTCGTCGTGTGCGCGGGCGGCGGACAGGTCGGGCGCCACCGCGCTGCCGCACTCGATCGTCCGATTCTCGGGCGATGCCGAAACGGGAGCGAGCAAGCCCACGACGCCGACGATCACCGCGGCGACGCCGGCGAAAAGCACTATCCGTAGCACAATCATGCGACTGACATACCCATTGCCGCGGATTCCTCGCGGCAAGATTGCCGGAGTCGCTCCAGCGTCGCGGCGAGCAGCCGCGACACCTGCACCTGCGAAACGCCGAGGCGCCGGCCGATTTGGCTCTGCGGCAGGTTCTCACAGAACCGCAGGCGCAGGATCAGCCGTTCACGCTCGGTGAGCGTGCTCACCAGTCCGGCGACCGTCAGCGCGTCCTCGACGCTGCTGTAGCGCGGGTCGTCGAGGCCCTGTCGTGCGGCGACCGGTTCGGATTTCCCATCACCTGGGGCCGCCGCGTCCAGCGACGACGGTCGGTACGCGACGGCTGCATCGACCGACTGCACCACCTCGTCTCGGTCGACACCGAGTTCGTCGGCCAGTTCGGTGGCCGTCGGCGCCCGGCCGAGGCGCTGTGCCATCGGACCGATCGCGGCGCGCACGCGCTGACGGGTGTCCTTGATCCTGCGGGGCACGTGCATGACCCAGGTGTGGTCGCGGAAGTGGCGGCGAACCTCGCCCATGATCGTCGGTACGGCGTAGCCGAGAAACGGCCCCTTATCTGGGTCGTAGCGGTCGATCGCCTTGATCAGGCCCAGCCGGGCCACCTGCCTCAGGTCGTCGGCCGATTCGCCGCGGCCGACGAAGCGGCCCGCGATATGGTCGGCCAGGGGCAAACACCTGGTGATGATCCGGCAACGAAGCGAGTCCCATCGCGGCCCCTGCGGCGTGCGGCGCAGCTCGCAACACTGCGGGTGCACGTCGTCGTAGTCGTCTTCGTGAGTCCCTGCCGCGTCCGCATCACCCGTCGGGTCCACGAAATCGACGCGATAGTCAGCCTCCAGCAGGGCCGATACCATGACGGCCTCCCCTCTCGGTATTGACGTCGGACCGGACCGCCCACCGTTCGGCTGGGCGCTGTCCACCGGCCTGTAAGCGCAGACTATCGGCGTAGTAGTACCGCAACCTGAAAGAAATCTGATAGGACCCCGTGAACCCGGAGTCGCAATTCCAGCAAACAGAAATGGGCCGTGTTGCCCGAGTGCGCCGGTCGGCCGCCGAACGTATAGGGACGCGGTTCGCGGGGAACCCGTCCCATCATGCAAGCCCTCACCGTTGACCCGACCAAAGCGCAGTCGCTGCGAGTGGAAGACCTCGCCGATCCCACTCCCGGTCCAGACGAGTTGTTGGTCGAAGGGCTCGCGATCGGCATCTGCGGAACCGACAAGGAGATCGTGCGCGCCGAATACGGCTGGCCGCCGCCACACCGCGACCGGCTGGTGTTGGGCCATGAGTCGCTCGGCCGGGTCGCGCGAGCACCCGAGGACAGCGAGTTCCACACCGGCGACCTGGTCGTCGGGGTGGTGCGCAGACCCGACCCGGTGCCCTGCGGGGCGTGTGCGCGTGGCGAGTTCGACATGTGCCGCAACGGGCGCTACACCGAGCGGGGCATCAAGGCACTCGACGGCTTCGGCAGCGAACTCTGGTGCGTGGAAACGGATTACGCGGTCAAGCTCGATCCGGGGCTGGCCGAGGTCGGTGTGCTGATGGAGCCCACCACCGTGGTGGCCAAGGCGTGGGAGCAGGTCCGCCTGATCGGCGAGCGCACATGGTTCGAGCCCGAGCGGGTGCTGGTCACCGGCGCGGGGCCCATCGGGCTGCTCGCCGCGCTGCTGGGCGCGCAACGAGGGCTCGACGTCCATGTACTCGACCGCGTCGCCGACGGTCCCAAGCCCGCGCTCGCCGCAGCGCTGGGCGCGACCTACCACCACGCCGATGTCGACGAGGTCGCCGGCCATCTGCAACCCGATGTGGTGATCGAGGCCACCGGAGCCAGCAAGGTCGTCTTCGATGCGATCGCCAACACCAGTGCCAACGGCGTGGTCTGCCTGACCGGGGTGTCGGCGGCGGGCCGAACGCTGCGGGTCGATGCCGGCAGCATCAACCGCGAGATCGTCCTCGAGAACGACGCAGTGGTCGGGTCGGTCAACGCCAACCTGCGCCACTACCGTCAGGCCGCCGAGGCGCTGGCCAAGGCCGATCCGGCGTGGTTGACCGGTTTGATCACGCGCCGCGTGCCGCTGAGCCGGTTCGCGGAGGCCTTTTCCGGCCAGGGCGACGACGTCAAAGTGGTCGTCACGCTCGACCAGGGCTCGAGGTGAACGGCGTGGCTCCGATCGAGGACTACGCGCTGCTGGGCGATCTTCAGACCGCGGCGTTGGTCTCCCGAGAAGGTGCGATCGACTGGCTGTGCCTGCCGCGCTTCGACTCGCCGGCATGCTTCGCCGCGCTGCTCGACGACGATCCCGCGGGCACGTGGCGACTGGCGCCGGCATCGGGCGGGCCGGCGACCCGGCGGGCCTACCGCGGTGACTCGCTGGTACTCGACAGCGAATGGGACACGCCGGAGGGGACGGTGCGCGTCGTCGACTTCATGCCTCCGCGCGACGAGTCCGCCGAGGTGGTGCGGATCGTCGAAGGAGTCAGCGGCCGGGTACCGATGCGCATGAGGCTGCGGCTGCGGTTCGACTACGGGCACGTGGTGCCCTGGGTGCGCCGAAGCGGTGACGACCTGTCCGCTGTCGCCGGGCCGGACTCGGTGTGGCTGCGCACCCCCGTGCCCACAGAGGGACGCGAGCTGACCACGTTCGCCGAATTCGACGTGGCGGCCGGGCAGCGCATCCCGTTCGTGCTCACCCATCAGCTGTCGCACCTGCCGCGGCCGCAGCCCGTGGCCGCCGGGCAAGCCCTGCACGACACCGAACGGTTCTGGGCCGAATGGATGTCACGGTGCTCCTACACCGGACCGTGGGACGGCGCGGTGCGCCGCTCGCTGGTGCTACTCAAGGCGCTGACGTATTCGCCCACTGGAGGCATCGTCGCCGCCGCGACCACGTCGCTGCCCGAGGAGATCGGCGGGATGCGCAACTGGGACTACCGCTACTGCTGGCTGCGCGACGCGACGTTCACCCTGCAGGCGCTGCTCGGCACGGGGTTCGTCGCCGAAGCCCGCGAGTGGCGGGAATGGCTGGTGCGCGCGGTGGCCGGGGACCCGGCGCAGCTGCAGATCATGTACGGGCTCGACGGCCGGCGCCGGCTGCCCGAGATGTCGTTGCCGTGGCTGTCGGGTTACGAGGGGTCGGCACCGGTGCGGGTGGGCAACGGCGCCGCCGACCAGTTCCAGCTCGACGTCTGGGGCGAGGTGCTCGACGGACTCCATTTGGCCCGCGACGCGGGTCTGCCCTCGAACGACACGGCGTGGGACGTTCAACGTGCGCTGCTCGACTACCTCGAGGGGAACTGGCGCCAGCCCGACAACAGCTTGTGGGAGGTGCGAGGCCCGCAACGGCAGTTCGTACATTCCAAGGTGACGGCGTGGGCCGGGGTCGACCGCGCGGTGCGCAGCGTCGAGGAGCAGGGCCTGGACGGACCCGTCGAGAAGTGGCGCGCGCTGCGCGACGAGATCCACCGCGACGTGTGCGCGAACGGATTCGACGTCGACCGGAACACCTTCACCCAGGCCTACGGCTCCGATGAGCTCGACGCCGCGCTGCTGCTGATCCCCCGGCTGGGGTTCCTGCCGTGGGACGACCCACGGGTCGTTGGCACCGTCGACGCCGTACAGGCGGAGCTCAGCCACGGCGGGTTCGTCCTGCGTTATCGGCCGGAGAAAACCGATGACGGGTTACCCGGAGGGGAAGGCGTTTTCCTGGCCTGCAGCTTCTGGCTGGCCGATGCGCTGGCAGGCATTGGCCGCATGGAGGCGGCCACCGATATGTTCGAGCGGCTGCTCGGATTGCGCAATGATGTCGGGATGCTCAGCGAGGAATACGACCCGGTGCGCGGAAGGCATCTGGGAAACACGCCGCAGGCCTTCAGCCTGGTGGGGTTGATCAACACCGCGCGGCAGCTGCGCGGCAGCCGCACCACCACCTCGGCTGCTCCGCAGGATCAGAACCTCAGCCCGGCAACAGATTCGAGTTAGGTACCTCAGATGAAGACACTTACCGTTTCACGGCGTCACGTTGCGGCGGCCGGTTTGGTGACGAGCGTGCTGGTCGCCGGTTGCGGCGGCGATCCGAACATGGGCTCGTCGAACCGGGGCGCGGGTTCGGAGACCGAGACGACGTCGGTCGAGAACGCATTCATCGTGCCGCGGTTCATACCTGGGTCGTGCGCCATCCAGGTCGGCGATGCTGCGGCGCTCACGTTCACCGTGACGAACAACCGGATCACCGAGCCGGAACGTCTGCTCGGCATCGAGACACCCGCCGCCGCGGCGATTCGGCTGTCTCCCGATGCGACGCTGCAGATACCGCCTGAGACCACGATCGCCGCCGGCCAACCGATCGAAGACGTCGGCGACGGCGCCGTGGACCGGCCCTTCACGGCCAGCGTGGAGGGGCTGCGGGAATCCGCGAAGCCCGGCAAGTCGGTGGACATGACGTTTCACTTCGAGAAGCAGGGCGACCTCGCGATGAAGGTTCCGATCGAGGCCTGTCCCACCCAGAAGTAAGCCGTCCGGCGTGGCGGCCGTGGGGTGGGTCAGTTTTCGGTCGAACCGTCGTCGTCGAGGCCGTCGAGCAGTCCCCTCTTCTGCCGCTCGGCGGCAGCCCTGCGGCGTTCCTCCTCGGCGGCCAACTGCAGCGCGGTGCGCGACCACACAGCGCGCGCCCAGTGAAACGTCACCAGTCCCACCGCGATCCACGCGAGGATGAGCCCGATTCCGGGACCCGGATAGGGGTCGGCGGCCGTTTGGCGCGACCACACCGCCAGCAGGCCGAGCAGCGTCGCCACCGTCGACCCGGCCAACGCAACCCACGCCAGCGCCCACCGCCGGGTGAGAAGCGCCAGCATCGAGAATCCGACGCCGAATACCAGTACCAGCCAAACGAATACGCGCGACGGCAGGGAGATCCCCTCGCGGGCCGCCGTTTCGCTCCCGATGAGAACGTCCAAACCGCGGGCATCTCCGGTGTGCGGCAGCACGAACGACACCAGCAGCACGAAGACGCCGATGGCGATGACCAGAGCCCGCGCGCCGGGGTCGATCTCGCCCGCGACGCGGCGTTCGGCGGCTTCGATGTCGCTCTTGTACTCCTCGAAGCCGTTGTCGTCGGGCGACGTCATCGCGCACATCCTGTCGCTGTCGGCGTTTCGGCCGGCGCGCCGATGCCCGGCATGCCGAGTCCCACGCCGGTGCGCGGTCGCCGGCCGGCGGCGTGGGCGTCCCCCGCGCGCGTGCGCCGGTGACTGTGCACGGCCGAGTCCGCGATCAGGTGATGCGGGGCGGCGCCGGTCACCGTCGTGGTCACGATGTCGCCGGGCCGGATGTCGAGCCGCTCCGGGTCGAAGTGCACCAGGCGGCCGTCGCGGGCACGGCCCGACATTCTGGCCGTCGTGGCGTCCTTGCGACCCTCGCCGGTCGCGACCAGGACTTCGACGGTGCGGCCGATCTGCGCGCGGTTCTCCTCCAGCGAGATTTTCTCCTGGAGGTCGATCAAGCGCTGGTAGCGTTCGGCCACAACGGCTTTGGGGACCTGGTCGGATAGTTCGGCGGCCGGCGTGCCGGGTCGCTTCGAGTACTGGAACGTGAAGGCGCTCGCGAACCGTGCCCGCGCGACGACGTCGAGCGTGGCTTGGAAGTCGTCCTCGGTCTCCCCCGGGAATCCGACGATGAGATCGGTGGTGATCGCGGCGTCTGGGATCGCGGCGCGCACCCGCTCGATGATTCCGAGATAGCGCTCGGCGCGGTAGGACCGTCGCATCGCCCGCAGGATGCGGTCCGACCCGGACTGCAGCGGCATGTGCAGTGTCGGACAGACATTCGGCGTCTCGGCCATCGCGGCGATGACGTCGTCGGTGAACTCGGCGGGGTGCGGCGAGGTGAACCGCAGCCGCTCCAGCCCGTCGATGCGGCCGCAGGCGCGCAGCAGTTCGGCGAACGCGCCCCGGTTCCGCGGCTCGGCGGGGTCGGCGAACGAGACGCCGTAGGCGTTGACGTTCTGGCCGAGCAGCGTCACCTCGAGAACGCCTTGATCGACCAGGGTCTGCACCTCGGCGAGCACGTCACCGGGCCGGCGGTCGACTTCCTTGCCCCGCAGCGCAGGCACGATGCAGAACGTGCAGGTGTTGTTGCAGCCCACCGAGATCGACACCCAAGCGGCGTATGCGGATTCGCGTGCGGCGGGCAGGGCGGACGGGAATTCCTGCAGCGCATCGACGATCTCGACCTGGGCGGCCCGGTTGTGTCGGGCGCGCTCCAGCAACGTGGGCAGCGATCCGATGTTGTGGGTGCCGAACACGACATCGACCCACGGCGCGCGACGTAGCACGGCGTCGCGGTCCTTCTGGGCCAGGCAGCCGCCGACGGCGATCTGCATGTCGGGGTCGGCCTGCTTGCGCGGCGCCAGGTGGCTGATGTTGCCGTAGAGCTTGTTGTCGGCGTTCTCGCGTACGGCGCAAGTGTTGAACACCACCACGTCGGCGTCCTCGCCGTCGGTGGCCCGGTGGTACCCCGCGGCCTCCAGCAACCCCGCCAGCCGCTCCGAGTCGTGCACATTCATCTGGCAGCCGTAGGTGCGCACCTGGTAGGTGCGACCTTGCGCCCGCGCGGGAGCGGACTCGCCGGTCGCGTTGCGGCGAACGGCCTGGTCAGCCGCCGCCTCTCGCGTCACCATCGAAGTCACGGGCCCATGGTACGGGCTGGTCAGTATGGCGATCCGGGCGGATTCTCCAGTTCCGGGCACGCCGGACACTCCCTCGGTAAGGTCTGCTCCCATGGAAACGAGCGGGTCGGATGACGACCAGGCCGATCCGACCCGGTCGTCCGCACCGATGATCTCCATGTCGGGCGTCAACAAGCACTTCGGCTACCTGCATGTGCTCAAGAACATCAACCTCGAGGTGAATCGCGGCGAGGTGATCGTGGTGCTGGGGCCGTCGGGCTCGGGCAAGTCGACGTTGTGCCGCACCATCAATCGGCTCGAGCCCATCGACTCCGGCACCATCGCGATCGACGGTGAGGTGCTGCCCGAAGAGGGGCGCAAGCTCGCGGAGCTGCGGTCCGACGTGGGCATGGTGTTCCAGTCGTTCAATCTGTTCGCCCACAAGACGATCCTGGACAACGTCACGTTGGCGCCGATGAAGGTGCGCAGGAAGTCGAAGGCCGAGGCCCGCGAGAAGGCGATGGAACTGTTGGAGCGGGTCGGCATCGCCGACCAGGCCGACAAGTATCCGGCACAGCTGTCGGGTGGCCAGCAGCAGCGGGTCGCCATCGCGCGGTCTCTGGCGATGGACCCGAAGGTCATGCTCTTCGACGAGCCGACCAGCGCGCTGGATCCGGAGATGATCAACGAAGTGCTGAACGTGATGACGTCGCTGGCCAAGGACGGCATGACGATGTTGGTGGTGACACACGAAATGGGTTTCGCCCGCGGCGCGGCCAACCGCGTGGTCTTCATGGCCGACGGCGCGATCGTCGAGGCGGCCGAGCCCGATGAGTTCTTCACCAACCCGAAAAGCGAACGTGCCAAGGACTTTCTCGGCAAGATTCTTCACCATTAGTCGAGCGATCATCAGTCGAAAGGAAACGGATGCCATCAATCTCGAAGCGCGTTGTGGGGGCGCTCGCGCTCGTCGTCGCGCTGCCGCTGGCGGCGACGGCATGCGGCGGCGGGGGCGACGGCGACACGATCGTCATCGGCACCAAGTTCGATCAGCCCGGCCTGGGACTCAAGAATCCCGACGGCACCATGAGCGGCTTCGACGTGGACGTGGCCAAGTATGTCGCCCAGCGACTCGGCTACGGCGAGGACAAGATCGAGTGGAAAGAAGCACCGTCCGGACAACGCGAGACGCTGATCCAAAACGGTCAGGTAAAGTTCATCGTCGCGACCTACTCGATCACCGATGCCCGTGAGGAGAAGGTTGACTTCGCGGGGCCGTACCTGATCACCGGACAGAGCCTGCTGGTGCGCGAGGACAACACCGACATCACCGGCGAGGCGTCGCTGGAGAACAACAAGAAGCTGTGCTCGGTGTCGGGATCGACACCGGCGCAACGGATCAAGGACAAGTTTCCCGGCGTTCAGCTGCAGCAGTACGACACGTACTCGGCGTGCATCGAAGCGTTGAAGAACGGCCGCATCGACGCGGTGACCACCGACGAGGTGATCCTCGCGGGTTATGCGGCGCAGAGCCCGGGCGTCTTCAAGGTCGTCGGCGGCACGTTCTCCGAGGAACGCTACGGAATCGGTTTGAAGAAGGGCGATTCCGAACTGCTGACGCAGATCAACGACGCGCTCGCCAAGATGGAGCAGGACGGCTCCTGGAAGAAGGCATGGGACGAAAACCTCGGCGCAGCAGGCATTCCCGCCCCGCAACCGCCGCAGATCACCCAGAAATGACAGGCCTCCGCCCTCGGAGGACGTGAGGTGGAGGTTCTGCCCGGCTACCCCCTCGGCCAGATCGTCGAGGCGTTCTGGACGACGATTCAGCTGACGGTGTACTCCGGTATCGGGGCGCTGGTGCTGGGCACGGTGCTGGCCGCGATGCGGCTGGCGCCGGTGCCGGTGCTTCGCTGGCTCGGAACGACATACGTCAACGTGGTGCGCAATACCCCGCTGACACTGGTCATCCTGTTCTGCTCATTCGGCCTGGCGGACACCATGGGCATCACGCTGGTGGATCCCGAATCACTGACGTCGATCGAGGACAGCAACTTTCGGTTGGCGGTGCTCGGCCTGGCGTTGTACACCGCCGCGTTCGTGTGCGAGACGGTGCGTTCCGGGGTGAACACCGTGCCGCTGGGTCAGGCCGAGGCGGCGCGGTCACTGGGGTTGACGTTCGGACAGAATTTGCGGCTTATCCTGTTGCCGCAGGCTTTTCGCGCGGTCATCATCCCGCTCGGGTCGGTGTTGATCGCGTTGACCAAGAACACCACGATCGCCTCGGCTATCGGAGTGGCCGAGGCCGCGTTGTTGATGAAGGAGATGATCGAGAACACTGCGGCGATCCTGACCGTCGGAACTATTTTCGCCGCCGGTTTCGTCATCCTGACGCTGCCGACCGGACTCTTCTTCGGTTGGCTGGGTAAGCGGATGGCGGTCACCAGATGAGCTCGGCATCGGTTCTTTTCGACGCGCCCGGTCCCCGGGCACGGATCCGTAACTGGGTGGTGACGGCTCTTGTCGTCCTGATCACCGCGTTGGCGCTGCTGGCAGTGTTGATTCAGATGGCCGCCAAGGACCAGCTCGCTGTTGCGAAATGGAGACCGTTCCTGACGGCCGACCTGTGGAGGACCTACGTTCTGCCCGGCGTGCAGGGCACGTTGACGGCCGCCGCGGTGTCGATCGTGTTGGCTTTGGCGCTCGGATTCGTGCTTGGCGTGGGCCGACTTTCGACGCACAGCCTGATTCGCTGGGTGTGTGCGGTGATCGTCGAGTTCTTCCGTGCGGTGCCGGTGCTGATCATGATGCTGTTCGCGTTCGCGCTCTACGCGGCCTACGACATGTTTCCGTCCAAGCACCTGGCACTGGCCGCCGTCATCACGGGGCTCACGCTGTACAACGGCGCCGTCATCGCCGAGATCGTTCGGGCCGGCGTCCACGCGCTTCCCCGTGGACAGTCCGAGGCTGCCTTCGCGCTCGGACTGACCTGGGGCCAGACGATGCGCTCCATCCTGTTGCCGCAAGCGATCACGTCCATGCTGCCGGTGCTGATCTCGCAACTCGTTGTGGTGCTCAAGGACACCGCGATCGGTTACATCATCACGTTTCTCGAACTGGTGCGCCAAGGCGTGCAGATGGGTACGGCATACAGCAACCTGCTGCCGGCGCTGATCGTGGTGGCCGTGCTGATGATCAGTGTCAATTTCACGCTGTCTTCGGCGGCCACTGCGGTGGAAGCGCGAATGCGGCGGTCGCGTCGCGGTCCGGCGCCCCTGGACACGGAGTCGGTCGAGCAGGAAGGCGCGCCCGGCGCAAAAGCCGTGTGATGTCGGGTATTTCGGACCGCTAGATCAGCTCCGCGCATCGACGCAGCAGCGAGTCGTCTGGCGGCTGGTAGAAGGACAGCACGACATGCTGACAGCCGAGCCGCGCGTACTCAGCGATCGAGTCGAGTTGGCCATCGACCTGATCCGGTTGGTTCGGGTGCAGGAACAGCTGCACGCCGCGTCGGATCGAGGACGGATCGCGGCCTTCGGCCTCGCAGGCGGCGTCGAGTCGGCTACTGGCCGCCGCCCACTCCTGCGGACCGGTGCTCGGCATGTTCCACTCGTCGGCATGCCGGGCGGCGACGCTGAGCATCTTGGGCTGCGACGCGCCAACCACGATCGGCGGATGCGGACGCTGGACCGGTTTCGGGTCGCAGCGCGCTTGGCGGAGCGTGAAGAAGCGGCCGGTGAAGTCGACGGCCTCCTCGGTCCACAGCCGGCGGATGACGGTCAGCGCTTCGTCCACCATCGCGACGCGTTGCCCCGCGGGCGGGAAGTCGATGCCGTAGCCACGATGTTCGTCCTCGTGCCAACCGGCGCCGAGACCGAAGTCCATCCGCCCACCGGAGATGTGGTCGACGGTCACCGCCATTTTCGCCAGCACCGCCGGGTTGCGGTAGGTGACGCCGGTGACCAGGCAGCCCACTCGGGCGCGCCGCACCACCACGGCCATCGCGGCGAGGCTGGTCCAGCCTTCGAGGGTGGGCGTCGTCGGGTCGACGAGTCCATAGAAGTGGTCGTAGTTCCACACGGCCGGGAACCCGAGGTCGTCAGCCGTCCGCCAGAACCGCTCGAGGACGGCATAGTCGAACGTGGGTGCCAGCTTGACAGACAACTGCATGATCGCAAGTTACCCGTTGGCCGTCCGCAACCGATCCAGAGCTTCGGCTGCGGCGTGGTCGAGATCGCGGTGCTCGACGGTTACCTCGATGCCGGGCTTCACGCCGGCGAGTGCGGGCAGCAGATGGTTCATCACTTGTTCGGCAGTCGCGGGCATCCTGCGGCCACGTGTGGTGACCTTCGTCCACCGCTGTCCGTCGCGAAAGTAGTGCTCTTCGCCCGAGTTGAACCGCATTGTCACCAGATAGCAGTCGTTGGTCAGCCGCATGGCTTCACGGTCGCACACCTTGTCGCCACGGATCAGCCCCTAGGCGAGCTGCGACGCGAACTACACCCTTCGGCGTTCCCGCTCGCTGGCCAACGCGACCTTGACGACGTCGAAAGCCATCGACTGACTGTAACCACGGCGCGCAAGCATGCCGACCAGGCGGCGGGTGACCTTGACGTCGTCGCCGTCGTGGTCGAGCTTTTCACGGCGGAGCTTGTCGGCGACCAGTTGTTCGGCCCGTGACCGTTCGGCATCGGCGTCGATGTCAGCGAGGGCCGCGTCGATCACGTCGTTGTCCACGCCCTTCGTCCTAAGCTCAGCGGCCAAGGCACGCTTGCCTTTACCCGCGTTCAGCTGACGGGAGCGGACCCACTGTTCGGCGAAGTCGGCATCATCGATGAGGCCGACCTGGGTGAGCCGCTCGAGCACGCGGGCGCTGACGTCCTCGGGGTACCCCCGTTTGGCCAGCTTTTCTTCGAGTTCGGCCCGAGTGCGGGCCCGCGCGGTGAGCAGGCGCAGACACAGGTTGTGCGCCTGCTCCTCGCGCGTGACCTCAGAAGTCGACGGGGGCGGGCAGGACTTCGTCATCGGTGATCACGGCGCCAATGCCGAGCTTCTCTTTGATCTTCTTCTCGATCTCGTTGGCCACGTCGGTGTTCTCGAGCAGGAAGTTGCGGGCGTTCTCCTTGCCTTGACCCAACTGCTCGCCTTCGTAGGTGAACCACGACCCGGACTTGCGGATGAAGCCCTGCTCGACACCCATGTCGATGAGCGAGCCTTCCTTGCTGATCCCCTTGCCATACAGGATGTCAAACTCGGCTTGTTTGAAGGGCGGCGAAACTTTGTTCTTGACGACCTTGACGCGGGTGCGGTTACCGACCGCGTCAGTGCCGTCCTTGAGCGTTTCGATTCGCCTGACATCCAAGC
The DNA here is from genome assembly GCF_001500065.1 of Mycobacterium sp. IS-3022. Classification (GTDB taxonomy): domain Bacteria; phylum Actinomycetota; class Actinomycetes; order Mycobacteriales; family Mycobacteriaceae; genus Mycobacterium. The sequence continues at coordinate 233,190 of NZ_LQIN01000023.1, read as the reverse complement.
GGACTGAGGCGTAGAACTTCAAAGCCTTTCCGCCCGTTGTCGTTTCAGGAGAATTGTGCACCATCACGCCGTCTGCGAAGTAGTTGTGTGAGCCCTCGACCTCGATGTCGTATCGACTCATGATCGGATAGTCCGTCTTCGATTCAATCCCCATGACACGGGCTGGCATTAGTTGCATCGTCTGTTCAACAAACTGTGGTTCGACGTTGAACTGGTCGCGGAAGCGCGGTAGCAGCTTGTACGCCATGGACGGATGCACACATGGTGCAATCATCTCCTGGAACTTCGCTGTGGCCGATGTGGAGAACACCAACATCACGTTGCCAGCTGAACCGGCCTTCCGCAGTCGGACATCGAGTTCATGGGTGTCACGCAGATAATCTCGAAGGCGTTCTTGTGATCCTTCGCTCATCGCCTCCACGCAGATCTCAATTCGTCCACTCCCCCCTGCGGTACGCTGCTGTCGACCCTTGGAGCGCAACGTGAATGCGCCATCGTCCATGTACCAGACAGCCAGTGACAGTGGGGTTAGAGCCTTGAGGTATTCCTCCGAAAGGAACTTCTTTCCATCACCGAGATAGACGGCGCTTCGCAGTTCATGTAGTTCAGCGAGTGGTGTGAAGTCTGCAAAGACAGCACCTTTGGCATTACTTGTGCGGCTGTGCGGAATATTCTGCAGGAGAGAGACTTTCCAGTCGAGATAATCCGACTGCTTCACACCATGCCCCATGCGAAGCCTCGCGCTTTCGGAATCCTGCCGGACGGGAGCTGACAGGCAGCCATCCCCCATCAACGAACCCAACACAACTTCCCATTGCTGATCACTAAGCAATGCTGGCTGCGCCAACATGACGCGATCGCCGACATTGATGTCTTCCGCTTCACGCCAGCCGCCAGGTGTGCGAATCAGGTGATTACGGGTCATCGCCAAGCTAGCGTGACCGCGTCCCGTACCACCACCGGCCCGATCGACTTTGAAGTGCAGGAACTCCTCGGTTTTGCCATTGTTGAACCAATTGGTCACCTTGCGAGGCACAATCCGTCCAGATTCGAAGTCGTAGGACAAGACCTCGACGTCCATCTTCTGGTTCACGATCTTGCCGAGCTTCTCCGTCGAGCCGTCGGCAAGAGTGACATTGGTGTACCAGGATCCGCATCCGAACATGACCCCGATCTTTTCGCGGAGCTGGTTGATGAAGATCGCGGTGGTACCCGAATTGTTCAGTGCGCCGGTCATTTTGCGTAGTGCCTGGCTCATCAGCCGTGCCTGAAGTCCGACATGGCTGTCACCCATCTCGCCTTCGATCTCCGCCCGCGGCACCAACGCGGCCACCGAGTCGATGACCAAAATATCCAGCGCGCCGGATCGGATCAGCATGTCGGCGATCTCGAGCGCCTGCTCACCAGTGTCGGGCTGGCTCACCAGCAGCGCGTCGGTGTCCACGCCGAGCTTCTTGGCATACTCCGGATCCAGCGCATGTTCCGCGTCGATGAACGCCGCGATGCCGCCTGCGGCCTGGGCGTTGGCCACCGCGTGCAACGCGACGGTGGTCTTACCCGAGGATTCCGGGCCGTAGATCTCGACCACCCGGCCCCGCGGCAGTCCGCCGATGCCGAGCGCCACGTCCAGGGCGATGGACCCGGTCGGGATCACCGAGATCGGCTGGCGGACCTCTTCGCCGAGCCGCATCACCGAGCCCTTGCCGTGACTCTTCTCAATCTGCGCGAGTGCCAGCTCGAGGGCCTTCTCGCGGTCGGGTGCCTGCGCCATGGTGGTCTCCGTCCTTCGGATGTCTAGCTGTTCGGTGATCGGGTTTCGATCAGTTGGCCGTGACGCTAGAGGCAGCCACCGACAAGTCGGCCTGACCAGCATCTAGCCGTCGAACACCGCCCACAGTAGCGAACGTGTGTTCGATGGCAAGGAGGCGCGCCGTGTCGTCCCTGTCAAAGGGCGAGCAGACACGGAATGTCTACTTTGGCGGCGTGTCGGGGACAGTTCGCGTCTGCTCGCGCGGGAAAAGTCACCACTGATCGCGCGGCACGTCGAAGTCCGAGCACAGCGCGCGCCAGACGTCCCGCGGGTCGACGCCGTCCTCGATGGCCTGTGCGGCGGTCCGCCCCCCGAATCCGCTCAACACATGATCGACGAGCAGCGACGCGCCGCGTACCGGGCCGAACTGTCCCTCGACGAGTTCATGGAATTCCGTCAACCGCACGGGCCCAAACTACGCGAGTGCTTCATGGCACACCCGTACCGGATCTTCGACGTCGGCAACCGTCGCTCCGGCCCGCCGCGCAGCGTCCCGGTAGCCGGGCTCGGCCAGCACCTCGCGCACCGCCCGCGCCAGCGCGTCTGGGTCCAAAGGACGCACGAGTTGCGCGCTGCCCTGCCGCACAACACGATTCGCGATCTCCCATTGGTCGCCGCCGCCCGGTACCACCACCATCGGGACCCCGGCCAGCAGCGTCTTGGCGACCATGCCGTGCCCTCCGCCACAGATCACCAGATCGGCGTGCGGCAACAGTTCGTCCTGCCGACCCAGCCCGATGACCGCCCACGGCGGCACCGCGACGTCGGTGCCACCGAGGCGCGACACCACCACCCGCGATCCCGGCGGCAACACCGGTCCTGGCGTCAGTGCCTCCAGCGCGACCTCGGCCAGGCCGCCGGCGCCGGTGGTGGCGGTGGACGGCGCGACGACCACCACGGGGCCGGTACCCGCCGGGATGTCCAGCGTCGTCGACGTCGGCTCGAAGTGCAGCGGACCCACCACCACGGCTTCGGCCGGCCAGTCGGGCCGTGGCACCTCCAGAGCAGGCAGCGTGGCGATCAGCCGTCGGCGCGGACCGGGATCAGTTGCCTGCAATCCGATCTCCGCCCGCGCGGCCGCGCGCTGGCGCATTCCTTCCCGCCACGACCGGGCCGAAAGCGCACGCAGCACCGCGTCGCGCAACCGACCGCGGACCCCCACGCCCGGTGCCAACCCGCTGCCGATCGGTGGCAGTCCTTTCGACGGCCGGTACAGCGGATGCGGGTTCAACTCCACCCACGGCAGCCCGAGAAGTTCGGCGCACAACCCGCCGGCTGTGGTGATGACGTCGGAGACCACCAGATCGGGTCCGATCTCGCGCAGCTGCGGCGCGTTGAGGACCGCCATCCGCGCGCCGCGCCGGTGGATCTTCGCACCGGCGTCTGCATCGTCGTCACTGTCGGTCGGGTCCAACCCGAGCAGTTCGACGGCGGGCAACCCGGCGTCGCGGGCGGTGTCCAGCCATTCCACGCCGGTGAGCAGCGTCGGTGAATCCCCGTTGGCCAGAAAGCGAAGGCACAGCGCGATCGCCGGGAAGGCGTGCCCCGGATCCGGTCCGGCAACAACCGCGACGCGCATTGGCCCTACCCTGCCACAGCGACTCAGCACTAGGCTGAGCCCATGACCGACCAGGCTTCCGGACTGAGAACCGACGTCGACAACATCCGCGCAGTGGAGACCTTCCTTTACGCCCTGCAGGACGAGGATTTCGCGACCATGGACGGCTTACTTGCCGACAACGCGGAATGGCAGAACGTCGGGTTGCCGACAATTCGCGGTCGCCAGCGCATCATCGGCATGATGCGGCGCGGCGAGGGCCGCTACGGCTTCGAGGTGAAGATCCACCGCATCGCCGGCGACGGCAACAGCGTGCTGACCGAACGCACCGACGCGCTTGTGCTCGGTCCGCTGCGCCTGCAGTTCTGGGTGTGCGGGGTCTTCGAGGTGCACGCCGGCCGAATCACGTTGTGGCGCGACTACTTCGACTATCTGGACTTCAGCAAGGCCATCCTGCGGGGAATCGCCGCGACGGTGTTCCCGTCGCTGCGGCCGACGATGTAACTCAAGCGGTTACGCGCCGCGGACGTGACCGAGTTCGTCGAACGCCTGCGCCCAGCCGAGCAGGCGGTCGGTGGCATTGGACAACTCGTCGCGGTAGCGCTGTTGCCACATCGGGGAAGTGGACGTCGGTCCGGCGTTCGCCGCGGACACCAGTTGTGCTGCGGCGCCGACCATTTCGTTGTACTGCCGCGCGCCGTGATCGAGTTGCGCACTGAACGCCGCAATGGTGGACGCCAGATGGGCGCGTGATTGCGGCGCCGACCGGATAGCCCGCTCCATCGACACCACCTCGTTCGCGGTCGCGGCCATGGTCACCGCGGTCTGATTCGCCGCGGCGGTCAGCTCGCGAAGCTCGTCGGCGGGCAGCATCCGTCCGCGCTCCATCACGCCCAGCAGTGAGAACAGCCCGCGCTCAGAGGCCGCCAGTGCCGCCATCGGCTGGCGGGCGGCCGACCCCCACGGTGGAAGCCGACGGGTGGCGCGGGATCGCGGCGGCGGCAACGGCTCGCGTCGCAGCCAGCGGTACCGCAGGAACGCCAGCGTGGCCAGGAACGCCGCACCGACCGCGATCGGAGACGGGATGAGCAGCGCCCAGGCGGGCGTGTCCCACGCCGCCACCAACCCCGTCATGCCGATCCAGAACACACAGGAAACCGTGAAGAACAGGGTGAGCCGCAGCGCCCAGCGACGCTTGCGCAGCAGCTTCGCGCGCGGATCCGCGGCGGCGTTCAGCTTGGCGGCCAGCACGTCGGACCACTCGGCGGCGGTGTCCACCCCCCGCTGCACCAGCGAGCGCCACGGCTCCGGTCGACTCGTTCGCGAACTCACTGGTGACCTCGGTTATTGGGACAGCGGATTTTCCGGTGTGGCCTGCTGCGGATTGGCCGCCGGGGTCGCGGGCTGCGCCGCGGCATTGCCGCCGGCAGGCAACTGTTCGCCGCGCATCGAGGCGCGGATCTGCTCCAACCGCGAATGCCCGGCCATCTGCACGCTCGCCTGCTGGACCTCCAGCATCCGGCCCTGCACCGAGTTCTGCGCGAGCTCGGCCTCGCCCATCGCGTTGGCGTAGCGGCGTTCGATCTTCTGACGGACCTCGTCGAGGCTGGGCGTGGTGCCCGGCGCGGCCAACTCACTCATCGACCGCAGCGACGAGCTGACCTGCTCCTGCATCTTTGCCTGTTCGAGCTGGGACAGCAGCTTGGTGCGCTCGGCGATCTTCTGCTGCAGCATCATCGCGTTCTGCTCGACGGCCTTCTTGGCCTGGCCGGCCGCGTTGAGCGCCTGATCGTGCAGGGCCTTGAGATCCTCCACGCTCTGCTCGGCGGTCACCAGCTGCGCGGCGAACGCCTCGGCGGCGTTGTTGTACTCGGTTGCCTTGGCGGCATCGCCGGAGGCCACGGCCTGATCGGCCAGCGTCAGCGCTTGGCGGACATTGACCTGCAGCTTCTCGATGTCCGCGAGTTGGCGGTTGAGCCGCATCTCGAGCTGGCGCTGGTTTCCGATCACCTGGGCGGCCTGCTGCGTCAACGCCTGATGCTGGCGCTGAGCCTCCTCGATGGCCTGCTGAATCTGCACTTTCGGGTCGGCGTACTCGTCGACCTTCGAGCTGAACAGCGCCATGAGGTACTTCCACGCCTTGACGAACGGATTGGCCATGTCAGTTCACTCCGCCTTCGTGTCGTTGTCTCGGACTCGCCGCCCGGCTTACCGTGCTGCCCAATCTATCGGGTCAGCGCGCATCGCCACACCCACTCGGTGTCGACCACGCTCAGGCGACCGCCATCGACACGACCTGCGGGATGACCACCTTCGTGGTGGCGTCGATGTTGGCTGCACCGGCGAACGCGGCACGCTCCTCGCGCTCCATTTCCAGACCGGCGTCGGAAAGCACGCGGGACAGCGGAATGTCGAGAGCACCGCAGATCGCGCTGAGCAGTTCACTCGAGGCTTCCTTGCGCCCGCGTTCGACCTCGGAGAGATAGCCCAGGCTGACGCGCGCGGTGTCGGACACCTCGCGCAGGGTGCGCCCCTGGTCGACGCGGGCCCGACGCAGCACGTCGCCGATCACCTCGCGAAGCAATGCCGTCATCGTGCTCTCCCTCCGGAGTCAGTGGCTGGGCCTTGGTAAAACGGCGGTGTACTAGGGCAACGCCGCACGCGGGGCGGTTGGTTCCCGGATGGCGCAGATCACTGTTGACCGACGGTCGTCTTGCTGCGTCAGCGAGGCCGCGCCCGGTGTGCGGGTCACCGATCAGCGGGTCGGCCCTTGGAGTCCTTGATCGCGGAGACGACGTAGTCGACGCCGGTCACCACCGTCAGGACCAGCGCCGCCCACATGATCACCCAAGCCGAAGACAGCCACGCACCGGACAGCGGCAGCACGAACAGGCCGATCGCCACGGCCTGCACCAGCGTCTTGAGCTTGCCGCCCCGACTGGCGGGGATCACCCCGAATCGCAACACGGCGAACCGCAACACGGTGATGCCGATCTCTCGGACCAGGATCACCGCCGTGATCCACCACGGAAGGTCGCCCAGTATCGAAAGCCCGATCAGCGCAGCACCGATGAGGGCCTTGTCGGCGATCGGATCGGCCAGTGTGCCGAATTCGGTCACCATGCCATAGCTGCGGGCCAGCGCCCCGTCGAATCGGTCGGTGATCACCGCGACGCTGAACACCACGAATGCCGCTATGCGCCAGAAGGTTTCATGGCCGTCACCGACGAAGAGCACCACCAGGAAAACCGGAACCAACGCCATCCGCACGCCGGTGAGCACGTTCGCGATGTTCGCTACGCGGGCACGCGGAGCCAGCGGATCAGTATGGGGTTGGCCCGGCACCGCAACAGAATATCGGTTGCTCAAACGGATACTCTCCACCTGTGAGCGCAGAATCCTGCGAGGTCGTCGTGCGGCGTGCGCGCACCTCGGATGTCCCCGCCATCAAGGCTCTGGTCGACATCTATTCCGGCAAGATCCTGCTGGAGAAGAATCTGGTGACGCTCTACGAAGCCGTACAGGAGTTCTGGGTCGCCGAGAAAGACGGCGAACTGATCGGGTGTGGCGCGCTGCACGTGCTGTGGTCCGACCTCGGCGAGGTGCGCACCGTCGCAGTGCACCCGAAGGTCAGGGGCCACGGCGTCGGGCATGCGATCGTCGACCGGCTGCTCGACGTGGCCCGCGAATTGCACCTCGAGCGCATCTTCGTGCTCACCTTCGAAGTCGAGTTCTTCAGCAAACACGGGTTCAAGGAGATCGACGGCACCCCGGTCACCGCTGAGGTCTACGAGGAGATGTGCCGTTCGTATGACACCGGTGTCGCGGAGTTCCTCGACCTGTCCTTCGTCAAACCCAACATCCTCGGCAACACACGAATGCTGCTGACTCTGTAGCGATTCGGTGCAGTCAGTTGCGTTCTCCGCAACCAGCTACACCGAAATCACTCGGACTCGTCGCTGCCGGTGTCGGAACCGCGGATCGACGCGAGCGTCGCCGCCAGCTCGTCGGGCTTGACGAGCACCTCGCGCGCCTTGGAGCCCTCGCTCGGCCCGACGATGTTGCGGGTCTCCATCAAGTCCATCAGCCGGCCGGCCTTGGCGAACCCGACCCGCAATTTGCGCTGCAACATCGACGTGGACCCGAACTGGCTGGACACCACGAGTTCGACCGCCTGCAGGAAGACGTCCATGTCGTCGCCGATGTCGGGATCCACGTCGGTGCGCTCACTGGTGGTCTTCGCGGTCGTGACGCCCTCGGTGTACTCGGGCTCGGCCTGCGCCTTGGTGGCCTCGACGACCGCGTGGATCTCCTCGTCGGTGATGAAGGCGCCCTGCAACCGGATCGGCTTGTTCGCGCCCATGGGCAGGAACAGCCCGTCGCCCATGCCGATCAGCTTCTCGGCGCCCTGCTGGTCGAGAATGACGCGGCTGTCGGTCAGCGACGACGTGGCGAACGCCAGCCGCGACGGCACGTTGGTCTTGATCAGGCCGGTGACGACGTCCACCGACGGCCGCTGCGTGGCCAGCACCAGATGGATACCTGCGGCGCGGGCCTTCTGCGTGATGCGCACGATCGCGTCCTCGACGTCCCGGGGCGCGGTCATCATCAGGTCGGCCAACTCGTCCACGATGGCGACGACATACGGGTACGGCTTGTACTCGCGCTGGCTGCCCAACGGTGCGGTGATCTCACCGGAGCGCACCTTCTTGTTGAAGTCGTCGATGTGGCGCACCCGCGACGCCTGCATGTCCTGGTAACGCTGCTCCATCTCCTCCACCAGCCACGCCAGCGCGGCGGCGGCCTTCTTCGGCTGGGTGATGATCGGCGTAATCAAATGCGGAATGCCCTCATACGGCGTGAGTTCCACCATCTTCGGATCGATCAGGATCATCCTGACCTCCTCTGGCGTGGCCCGCACCAGCAAAGACACCAGCATCGAGTTCACGAAACTCGACTTGCCGGACCCGGTCGATCCGGCCACCAGCAGGTGCGGCATCTTGGCGAGGTTGGCCGAGATGTACTCACCCTCAATGTCTTTGCCCAAGCCGATGACCAACGGGTGGTGATCCCCGCGGGTAGCCGGATCGGTGAGCACGTCGGCCAGCCGCACCATCTCCCGGTCCACGTTGGGTACCTCGATGCCGACCGCGGACTTGCCGGGGATCGGCGCGAGCATCCGAACGCTCTCGGTCGCGACCGCGTAGGCGATATTGCGTTGCAGCGCAGTGATTTTCTCGACCTTGACGCCCGGGCCGAGTTCGACCTCGTAACGGGTGACGGTCGGGCCGCGGGTGCAACCCGTGACCGAAGCGTTGACCTTGAACTGGTCCAGCACCTCGCTGATGGCATCGATCATCCGGTCATTGCCCGCGCTGCGGCGCTTGGGCGGATCGCCGGCGATCAGCAGATCGAGTGAGGGCAGCGCGTACGGTCCGTCGACCACGCGGTCCAGCGACAGGCTCTGCTGTCTGGCCGGCTTCTTCTTGCGGGACTTGGCGGTTGGCTCGGGAACCGTCGGCGCCTCGTCCTCGATGGGATAGTTCTCCAGGGGCGTGCCGGTGGGCCACGCGCGCGCCGCATCGTCGCCGGGCGGGAATGCGTCGTCGTAATAGCCGTCGGAGAAGTCCTCGCGCTCCGCGATGACGGCCGTGTCCTCGTCGTCGTAATCGTCGTAGTCGTAGTCGCCGAAGCCCCGCGCGGAGAACATCGCCCGCACCGTCGACGGCACTTCGCGGATCGTGGTGCCGGTCACCAGCAGTACACCGAACAGCACACCGATGAACAACAATGGCGCGGCGATCCATGGTGTCAGCCCGTCGGAGAGCGGACCGCCGATCGCGAAGCCGAAGAAGCCCGCGGCGTGCTGGCGGTCGGCTGGACCTTGGGGCGAGCCGGCCCACAGGTGCCACAACCCGAGGGCGGGCAACGCGATCATCGTCGAGCCGAGAATCAGCCTCGGCCTGGCGTCCGGATCGGGTTCGGTGCGCATGAGCGTGACGCCGACCGCCGCCACTGCAAGCGGAACGAGCACGACGGCAGCACCGATCAGCGTCCGCAGGAAGGTGTCGAGCCACTCGCCCACCGGCCGCGCGGCGCCGAACCACGAACTCGCCGCGACGACGACGGCCAGGCCGAGCAACGCCAGCGCGATGCCGTCGCGGCGATGACCGGGTTCGAGATCGCGGGCACGACCGACTGAACGCGCCGTGCTGCCGGCACCCTTGGCCAGCATCAGCCACCCCGCCCGCACCCCACGGCCCACCGTGGCACCGGCCGACGAGATCGGCGACGTGGTCCGGCGTGGCGCCGGTTTACGACGGGGCGCCATCCGGCCGCCCGATCGCGAACCAGCCTTTGACCTGCTCGAACGGTTCCCAGAGCGGGCGGCGGTCTTACTAGGCATGCATGCAAGCCTAGTCGCTTCAGTCCCAGAATCACCATCTGCCACACGGGTCACAGAAACGTATCAATCCGGCCGCGCGATCGTCGTACCGTCCCAAGATGACCGCAACGAGCCAGGTCAATGGCTTGCCAACCACCTCCAGAGTGCTCTGCGTCGTCTACGCCGTTACCGCGATCGCCGCACTGATCGCGACCTGGAGTCAGAACCTCGCCTACGTCGACAGCGGGAGCTTTCTTCTTTCCTTCAGCGAAGACCTCAAGGTCACGGCGGCGGCGCGATCCATCACCGTCGATTTGTTCCTTCTGGGCATCCCGTTGGCGATCCTGATGGTGACCGAGGCGAGGAAGCATGGGGTCCGGTTCGTCTGGCTGTATCTGCTGGGCAGTGCGCTCACGGCGATCAGCTTCACCTTCCCGCTGTTCCTCATCGCCCGCGAGGTACGGATCGCCAAGACCGATCCGACACAGGTGGGGATTGGCGACGCGCTCGGTCTGGCGGTCGTCGCCGTGGCCATGGCGGCCGTCGTCGTCTGGGTCGACGTGCTGTGATCTTGAGCCCGTCGCGTGAGTAGGCTGTGCACTCGTCCAGCGCAGCACTCATCGAGGAGTTCCCCTTCATGCCCGTTGTCGTCGTCGCCACCATGACCGCCAAGTCCGAATCCGTTGACGCCGTTCGGGAGGCGTGCAAAAAGGCCATCGAGGCGGTGCACGAGGAACCGGGATGCCAGCTCTACGCCCTGCACGAGTCCAACGGCACCTTCGTGTTCGTCGAGCAGTGGGCGGACGAGGATGCGTTGCAGACACACAGCACTGCGCCCGCGATCGCAACGCTTTTCGGCACGGTCGGCGAGCATCTCGACGGAGCTCCGGACATCAAGATGCTGCAGCCGGTCGTCGCCGGTGATCCGAGCAAGGGAGCACTGCGTCCCTGATGGCTCCGCTCGACGGCAAGGTCGCTTTCATCACGGGCGCCGCCAGGGGCCAGGGGCGGGCAGAAGCCGTCAAGTTGGCGTCGGACGGCGCGAACATCGTCGCCGTCGACATCTGCGAGCAGATCGCGTCGGTGCCGTATCCGCTGGCGACCGCAGATGATCTGGCCGAGACAGTGAAGCTCGTCGAGGACACCGGCGCGCGAATAGTCGCGCGACAAGCCGACGTTCGCGACCGCGAGTCGTTACAGCAGGCGCTGCAAACTGGCTTGGACGCCTTCGGTGGCCTGGACATCGTCGTCGCCAACGCGGGAATCGCCCCGATGCAGTCGGGTGAGACCGGTTGGCGCGACGTGATCGACGTCAATCTGACCGGCGTCTTCCATACGATCGAGGTGAGCCGCCATCCGCTGACCGAGCGCGGCGGCGGGGCGATGGTGCTGATCAGTTCGGTGATGGGCTTGGTCGGCGGCGGAAGCGACGACTCAGGCTCGATCGGCTACGCCGCCGCCAAGCACGGCATCGTCGGCCTGATGCGGGTCTACGCCAATCTTCTGGCGCCGCATAATATTCGAGTCAACTCGGTACATCCGGCCGGCGTCGAGACCCCGATGATCGACAACGAGTTCATTCAGCGGTGGCTGGAGGATGTCGTCACGCAGACCGGCAAGCCCGTCGACATGGGCAACGCGCTGCCGGTCGAAACCCTCGACCCCGACGACATCGCCAACGCGGTCGCCTTCCTGGTCTCAGACGCCGCGCGCTACATCACCGGCGTGACGCTGCCCGTCGACGCGGGCTACATCAACAAGCGCTGAGGGCCTACGAGTCGAAATTGAGGCAGTTGCCTCATGCCGCGGGCCGTGAACCTTCGCCACCATTGCCTCCAGCACCACCGAGGAGGACACCATGGCGAATCAACGACCCGTCTCCGCGCACTTGTGCCGCAGTGCGGCTGCTGTCCTGCTGTTGGCGACGGCCACGCTCGGCGGCAGCGCGCTCGTCGACCCTGCTACCGCGTGCGCCGAACCCCGAGAGTGGGATATCGGCGAGTACGACAGCTGCATTGAGAAGGTCGTCGACAGGAACATCAGGGGCGTAACCAATGACGCCCAGATGCTGGCCGAGGCCAAACATTGCTGCATGATGTCCGGCGGAGAATGGAACATGAGCGCCGGCGGGCCCAACGGGAGGTGCGTCGCACCTGCTCCGGCATCCACCCAAGCTCCTTGGACACCGCCTGGCGGAATGCCGGACGCTCCCGTGCACACCTTCGCACCGGCAGAGCCTGGGCCGGCCGTGCCGCCGACTTTCGCGCCGGCGAATCCGGGCTAGACCTCGATGACCGTCGGCACGATCATCGGCTGGCGGCGGTAGGTCTCCCCCACCCACTTGCCGACGGCTCGCCGCGCGGCCTGGGCGATGCGGTTGATGTCGGTCACCCGTTCCCCGACAAGGGCTTCGAGCGCCTCGTCGACTTTACGGGTCGCGGGCTCCAGCGCCTTTGGGTCCTCGCTGAATCCGCGCGAGTGCAGATGCGGCGGTGCCGCGGGCTTGCCGGTACCACGCTGGACGACGACGGTGATACCGATGAATCCCGAAGAGAGCGTGAGCCGGTCACCGACCACCGCGTCGCCCACATCCCCGGTGACGAGACCGTCGACGAACATCTTGCCCGTCGGTACCGCACCGGCGATCGATGCCCGACCGGCCACCAGATCGACGCTGACACCGTTTTCCGCCAGCACGATGTTCTCCTCCGGAACGCCGGTTCGAGCCGCAAGACCCGCGTTGGCCCGCAGCATCCGCCAGGTGCCGTGCACGGGCATCACATTGCGCGGTCGCACGCCGTTGTAGAGGAAGAGCAACTCACCGGCGTATGCGTGCCCCGAAACATGAACGCGCACTTGTGCATTGGTGACGACTCGGGCGCCGATCTTGGCCAGCGCGTCGAGCACACCGAAGATCGCTTCCTCGTTGCCGGGTATCTGTGACGACGACATGATGATGAGGTCACCCGCCGTCAGGGTGATGCTGCGATGCTCACCTCGAGACATCCGCGACAGCGCCGCCATCGGCTCGCCCTGGGTTCCCGTGGTGACGAGCACGACCCGCTCGGGCGCCATCATCTCCGCGGCGCCGATGTCGATGATGTCGTCATCGTTGGTCAGCGTCAGGTAGCCAAGCTCCTTGGCGATTCCCATGTTGCGGACCATCGACCGGCCGACGAATGCCACCTTGCGCCCGAGCGCCACAGAGGCGTCGATGATCTGTTGCACCCGACCGACGTTCGATGCGAAGCAGGCCACGATGACGCGTCCCTGAGCGCTGCGGATCAGCCGGTGCATGTTCGGCCCGATCTCGCTTTCCGACGGTCCGACACCGGGGATCTCGGCGTTGGTGGAGTCGCACAAAAACAGGTCCACCCCGGCATCGCCCAGTCGCGACATCCCGGGCAGATCGGTGGGCTTGCCGTCGGGCGGGGACTGGTCGAGCTTGATGTCCCCGGTGTGCAGCACGGTGCCGGCGCCGGTGTGTATCGCGATCGCCAGGCAACCGGGAATCGAGTGGTTGACCGCGAAGTACTCGCATTCGAACACGCCGTGTCTGGAGCTCTGGCCCTCGTCGACTTCGACGAACACCGGCTTGATCCGGTGTTCACGACACTTCTCGGCAACCAGCGCGAGCGTGAACTTCGACCCGACCACCGGGATGTCGTGTCGCAGCTTCAGCAGGAAGGGGATGGCGCCGATGTGGTCCTCGTGCGCATGGGTGAGCACCAGGGCTTCCACGTCGTCGAGGCGGTCCTGGATGAGACGAAGGTCGGGCAGAATCAGATCGACGCCGGGCTCGTCGTGCGTCGGGAACAACACACCGCAGTCGACTATCAGGAACCGGCCGAGATGCTCGAAAACGGTCATGTTACGGCCGATTTCGCTGATTCCGCCGAGCGCGGTGACCCGCAGTGCGCCGGGAGCCAGCGGCCCCGGTGGGTTGAGTTCTTCGTTCACTACCGCAGCACCGCGGCCGCCCGCATATCGGCGGCCAGTGCGTCGAGTTGTTCGGCGGTAACGGGCATCTGCGGCAACCTCGGGTCACCGGCCTCGAAGCCCTGCAGCCGCAGACCCGCCTTCGACAGCGTCACTCCACCGAGACGTGTCTGAGCATCATTCAACGGCCCCAGCGTGACGTTGATCTTGCGGGCCGTCGCGAGATCGCCGGACTGGAAGGCCGACAACATCTCCCGCAGCTGACTCGCGGCCAGATGAGCCCAGACACTGACGAAGCCGACGGCCCCCATCGCGAGCCACGGCAGGTTCAGCGCGTCGTCGCCGGAGTAGTACGCCAACCCGGTTTCGGCGATGATCTGGCCGCCGCCGTGCAGATCGCCCTTGGCGTCCTTGACGGCCACGATGTTCGGATGCTCGGCAAGCCTGCGCATGGTGTCCCACGTGATCGGGATCACCGACCGCGGCGGGATGTCGTACAAGATGACCGGCAGGTCCGTCGCATCGGCGATCGCGTTGAAGTGCGCGACCAGGCCGGCCTGGGGCGGCCGTGAGTAGTACGGCGTCACCGCAAGCAGCCCGTGGGCGCCCTCGGCGGCCGCAAGCTTGGCTCCGTGCACACTGTGGGCAGTGTCGTACGTACCGACGCCGGCGACGATGCGCGCGCGGTCGCCGACCGCCTCGAGCACGGCCCGTACCAGCGCAAGCTTCTCTTCGTCGGTGGTCGTCGGCGATTCACCGGTCGTCCCCGACAGCACCAGGCCGTCGCAACCCGAGTCGACGAGTCGACTCGCCAACCGGGCCGCGGCGTCGGTGTCCAGCGAGCCGTCGGGCTTGAACGGAGTCACCATTGCGGTCAGCACGGTGCCCAACTGGGCCGTTACGTCGATTCCGCTGGTGCTCACGGGGCTCAGATTACTCGCTTACCGTCACGCTTCCGTGGCCAGAGGGGACGTGGCGACCTCGGTGCCGTCGGCCAGCGCAGAGATTTCGAAGTCGCTGAATACCTGCGGTGCGACATCGACGAGTCGGCGCAGGCATTCGATGGCCAGCCGGCGGATCTCCACGTCGGCGTGCTCACTGGCCCGCATCGCGATGAAGTGCCGCCATGCCCGGTAGTTGCCGGTGACGACGATGCGGGTCTCGGTGGCGTTCGGCAAGACCGCCCGCGCAGCCTGACGTGCCTGTTTGCGCCGAAGGACCGCGTTCGGCTGATCGGCGAATTTGGCCTCGAGGCGGTCGAGCAGTTCGATGTAGGTGGATCGGCTGGCGTCGGCGGCGGCGGCGAAGATCTCCGTCAGCTCGGGGTCGTCCTCGATACCCGGAGGCACCACCACCTGAGCGTCGCGTTCGGGGACGTAGCGCTGCGACAGCTGGGAGTAGGAGAAGTGCCGGTGGCGGATGAGCTCGTGGGTACACGACCGCGAGATCCCGGTGATGTAGAAGGAAACCGACGCGTGCTCGAGCACCGAGAAGTGTCCGACGTCGATGATGTGCCGGATGTAGGCCGCGTTCGTGGCGGTGCGCGGATTCGGCTTGGACCAGCTCTGATAGCACGCACGACCGGCGAATTCGACGAGTGCCGGCCCGCCGTCGGCGTCGGTGCTCCACGGCACATCCGGCGGCGGGGCGAACTCGGTCTTGGCGATCAGTTGGACGCGCAGAGGCGTGGTCTCGGCCACGGCTCACCCTAACGTGGAGCAGGTTTCGGCCTCGGGCGCAGCGGGAACAAACCCCTTCTCAATCGGTGTTACTCAAGGACCGATCTTGAGAGGGAGTGTGACTGATGGCAACCGATTACGACGCACCCCGCGTGAAGGACAGCGACGAGGCGGTCGACGAGTCGCTCGAGGCGATCGCTGCAAAGCGCCGCGGACAGGTCGATGTGGCGGTGCTCGACGTCGACGACGGTGACCCGGTCGATTCGATCGACCTGCCGGACGTTGACCTGTCGGGTGAGGAGCTCACCGTACGGGTGATTCCCAAGCAGGCCGACGAGTTCACCTGCTCGAGTTGCTTCCTGGTGCAGCACCACAGCCGGCTGGCCCTGCGGTCGGGCGACCGGATGGTCTGCGCCGACTGCGTCTGACGCTCGACGGCGAACCAAACCGGTGCACAGGTAGCCCCACGGAGACCATAGGCTTGGTCCATGGCTGACTTCTTGAAGGTCAGCGCCGACCAAGCGTTCAACACGGCCCACTCAGTCGCCAACGATGCCGAGGAGTTACGCGAGGAGCTGACCCGCATAGTCGGCGAGTGGGACAACATCTCGCGCGGCTGGTCGGGCGCGGCAGCCTCGGCCTACAGCTCCATCTGGGAAGAGTGGCACGAAGGAGCCGCCAAAGTCGTCGAGTCGCTCACTGAGTCGTCTCGCAACCTTGCTGCGGCCGCTGTCCTATACGAGGAAAGTGATGCTGCCTCGGCCGAGACTGTGGCGTCGGTACCGATTGACGTGGGCTTGTGATGCGGTACCGCGTCGAACTCGAGGAACTGCTTGCGTTCGTCGAGAAGCTCCGCGCGTTCGAAGATCGCGCCGAGGACATCGCCAGCCGCGTCGACGGACAGATCGCCGAGCTACATACGAGCTGGTCGGGCGACGCCGCCGACGCTCACCGCACGAACCACGACGAGTGGACCGCCGCGGCAGCGCAGATGCGGGAGGCGGTCATTGAACTGCGCGAAGCCGCCCACAACGCACATCGCAATTACACCGAGGCGGTCAAACTCAACCTCGCGATGCTGACGTGACTCGGCGGAGCGCCGCGTGACCCAGGATGTCGATCCCGAGACGTTCTACCTGGTCGGCAAGCGGCTGTACGAATTGGCCGGTCAGATGTACGACGCCTTCGCCGTCAACGTCACCATCCTGGGCCAAACGGGTGCGATGGCCGGCTCGGACGATGAGGGCACGGCGTGGGCGGCTTCTTACGATGCGCGCGCCCGCGAGATCTTGGACGCCGTCAACGACCTGACCCTGGCGATGGAGAACTACGGCGGTGTGGTGATCCAGGCGGGTCACAACCATGCGATCGCCGAGCACAACGCCACCCCTGGCAGCGGTGGACCGCCGCCGGAGCGCCCGCCGGATCCGCAGAGTGTGGCCGGGGTGCTGACCGCACCACCCTCTGCGGGCGGGCCTGGCGAAGGCTTGATCGACAACGCGTTGGGGCTGGTCGATCAGATCGGGGTGCCGGTGCCCGACGGGGACACCGACAAGATCGACAAAGCTGCGCAGGCGTGGGACCGGCTGGCCACGGTCTACCAGACCAAAACCGTGCCCGAGGCGCTGGACGTGCAGGCGGGCATCTTCAGCGATACGAGTACGCCCGAAGTGGAGTACATCGCCAAAGATCTCGGGGAATTGCGCGATGCGGCCAACGCGATCCTGTCCGCCTGCGGCGAGCTATCGCAGTCGTGTACTGAATATCGTTCTACCCTCGACGATTTGCGCGATCAGCTGAGCGGCATCCTGGAGGATCTCGCAGTCGAATTGGCGGCCACGGCGGTCATCGGGATCGCAGCTTCCTTCGTCACTTTCGGGGCCGGAGCGGTGGCCGCCACTGCCAAGACCGCACACACCATCACCAAGTTCGCCAAGACCATCCGCACCGCGATCGCGGCGTGGAAGACGTCGAAGAACATCAGCAAGGGCGTCAAGAAGGCCGCCGACGTCGCCGGCATCCGCCAACGCCTACAGCGCATCAAGAACCTCGGGCGGAAGCGAAAACCCGAGGACAACAAACCTCCGCCGCAGAAACCAGATCCCTCGTTCGAATACAACATTCGGCCAGAACGCTTGGACCACACCTTTGCTCCGAAGCACAAACTAGATGGTGTGGTTGAAAGGGCGGGAAGCCGTGAAGAAGCGATGGGTCAGATGCTCGATGCGTTGAAAGGCAACGTGCCGCAGAATGGCACCTTCGAAACCGTGGTATCGGTGTCAGGTGAACAGGTGACGGTCCGAGGGTTCGTCGACAACGGCATTATCAAGATTGGAACGGCGTTCATCCCATGATCAAAGACAAAGAGTGGCGACGTATCTCAGGCGATGAGTCGGCGGTCGTGACTGCGATCATCGAGTCGTCGGGATTCCCAGGCGGCAGGACGCTTATCGAAGAACTCGGCGAAGCCGTTGTCTCACACGAAACGAGGTGGATCCTCGACATTAAGACGCCGCACGCCACATCGGGCGTTGAGTTGCCAGACGGCCCATTCCCAGCTCGGGCATTCGTGCCGAGCGAACCGGCTTATCAAGGCGAGGTTATCGTCTGGATCGAAAACGGTCATATATCCGGGCTGGAATATGCCTGGGTCAGTGACGACCCACCTACTGAGTGGCCGCGACCAGATGGGATGCAAATCGTGCCGAACCCGACGCCTGGCGATTGAGCGGTTGTCGATGATGGAACTCGGACTACACCAATCGGCGGTGGGGTCGCAAGAAGTCGACTCTCGGTAAGACTGCAGTAGACGGACGTTAGTTTGATCGGTATCGAATCACCATTCCCGATAACGCTTTCGGGCAGGAGCTGGAAATTCGCGCGGCAAACAGATCCACCGAGAGGAGTTCCCACAAATTGCACGCGCTCGTCGGCCGCCGAATCACGGAGAGCAACGCCGACGAGTCGGGTGCGCCTTTAATTCGTCGAACCTAACAGTGCATTCGAGGCATGGACGGTGACGCGTCCGAACGGGGTGATGGTCGTCCGCATGCCTGGCGGCGAGCTGGCCATCTGGAACGATGAGCCCGGGCTCTGATTGCGTTCGTCCGGCCTGATGCTCGGCGGTGACTTCTCGATTCAGGACTATCAGCTGTGGAACGAAATACCTACTGTCGTAGGTAATCTTGTGGGTGGCCCGGCATTCGTCGGACTCACGCTCTATGCGACGCACGCCCGCACGGGCAGCGCGCAAGCGCCCGACTGCCCCACAGGAATTCAAGCTTCCGGCCGATGCGAACACTGATCCAGGAAGGGACCGCATGACCAGAGACGAGATCACCGCCGAGATCACCGCGGCGCGACTGGCGAAGGGGCTCAGCTGGCAGGAGCTCGCCGACGCCATCGACAAGCCGGTGGCGTGGACGGTCGCAGCCCTGCTCGGCCAACACCCGATTCCGGTCGAGGCCGGCGAAGTGGTCGTGGAGATGCTCGGGCTCGACGACGCGGCGATACCGGTGTTGGCGGCGGTTCCCATGCGCGGCGGCCTGCCGACTGCGGTACCCACCGACCCGACGATCTACCGCTTCTACGAGGCGCTCCAGGTCTATGGAGGCGCCATCAAGGAGCTCATCCATGAGGAATTCGGCGACGGCATCATGAGTGCCATCAATTTCAGTGTCGATGTGCAGCGCAAGCCGCATCCCGGCGGCGACCGCGTCGTGGTGACGTTCGACGGCAAGTTCCTGCCTTACGACTGGACCGCCGCTCAAAAGTAAGACCGGCCGTTCGGCGGGGCAGTGTCGTGGACCTATGGCAGGCGTCGCGAGATATGGCTGTATGGCTTTGCTGGTATGGTTGCCCATATGAAGACGACAGTCAATCTTCCCGATGAGTTGCTGCGAGAAGCTCAGGATCTGGCGCGCCGGGAAGGCACTACGTTGCGGGCATTGATCGAAACCGGGCTACGCGACGTCATCAAGCGGCAACCGGCAGGCGCTTCTTTCGTGCTTGCCGATGCCAGTGTCTCCGGGCGCGGACTGCAACCGGAGTTCCGTAACGCATCGTGGGACAAGGTCCGCGACAGCGTCTATGGCAACCCGGCATGATCGCCGTTGACACAAATATTCTGGTCTACGCGCATCGCCGCGACGCCCAGTTCCACACCGCGGCCGCCGAGCGGGTGAAATCACTTGCCGAAGGCCGGTCCGCCTGGGCAATACCCTGGCCATGTCTGCACGAGTTCTTTGCCATCTGCACGCACCCCAGCATCTACGATCCGCCCAGCACTACCGGCCAAGCGATCGAACAAATCGATGCGTGGCTCGCATCCCCCGCACTGTCTCTGCTCGGCGAGCCGCCGGGTTACTGGGAGCGTCTCAAGACATTGCTCGAAGCGGGCAAAGTGGCCGGTCCGCTGGTGCATGACGCACGAATCGTCGCCCTATGCGGTTCACACGGCGTACGCGAATTATGGTCCGCCGACCGCGATTTCGGCCGGTTCAATTCGTCAGTGGCGGTTCGGAATCCATTGATTGCCTAACCCGCATTGCTTCATCACACACTGGGCAGAGCCGCGTGTAGCCCGTCTGCCAGATCGCCGCGCTCCCCGACCACCACATCCGCCAGTCCCAGCCACGACGCCATCGACCGCAACTCAGCGGCCAACGCCCCCGCCACTCGCGACCGCTCTGCGCCCGGCTCCGTGAACGCACCCACCACGTTCAAAGCGCCCGCCGCCCTATCGGCCTTGAGGTCGACGCGGCCCACCAGTTCGCCGTCCAGGAGGAACGGCCACACGTAATAGCCGTGCTGGCGCTTCGCTGCGGGCACGTAAATCTCGATGCGGTAATGAAATCCGAACAGCCGCTCCACCCGCGGCCGGAAAAAGATCAACGGATCGAACGGACACAACAGCGCCGTCCCGCGGTCACGCCGCGGAATGATCTGTCCCGCCCGCAGATACGCCGGCGCCGCCCACCCGTCGACCTCGACCTGCTCCAGCTCCCCGTCGGCAACGAGCTTGGCAACGGCCGGCTTGGCCTGGCGGGGCGACAGCCGGAAGTAGTCCCGGATGTCCGGCTCGGTCGCCACGCCCAGTGCACCGGCCGCGCGCAGCACCAGCTCGCGTACGGCGTCCTCGTCGTCGACCTCACGCGCCAACACTTCCGCCGGCAGCACCCGCTCGGCGAGGTCGTAATGGCGCGCGAACCCCACCCGGGTGGCCGTCGCGAACACACCCGAGGACCACAAAGCCTCGGTCACCCACTTGGTATCGCTGCGGTCCCACCACGGCCCCTTGCGGCCGCGCTGTTCGGCGCCGAGATGCGCCGCGATCTGCCCGGCCGTCGACGGGCCCAACTCGGTCACCGCAGCGACGACCTGCTCGGCCAGCTTCTCGTTGCGCTTGACGATGTGGGTGCCCCATCGCCCGTGCGTGTACTCGCGCATGCGCCACCGCAGCAGCGGCCAGTCCTCGACGGCCATCAACGCGGCCTCGTGCGCCCAGTATTCGACCAGCAGCCGCGGCGATCGCGCCGAGTGGCTCCACGCCGCCCGGTCCAGCACGTCGCGGTCATAGGGTCCCAGCCGGCTGAACACCGGCGCGTAATGCGCGCGCACCGACACCGATACCGAGTCCAACTGCATCACCTGGATCCGTGAGATCAGCCTGCGCAGGTGCGCGCGGGTGACCGGACCGCTCGGCTTCGCCTCGGCGAAACCCTGCGCCGCGACGGCGATGCGTCGCGCCTGGGCAGCTGTCAGTCTGGCCGGCACCCTGCCATCGTGCCCCACGCCAGCGACAACTCAAGCGCGTCGGTAGCGGAGAACGTCACACCGATCGACGTTTCGCAGGCAAAGTGCGGGTGTAGTTCTGCAAAACGTCGATACGTGTGACGCACACGCACGGCACCGACCATCAGGCCCGCCGATAGCTGTAGAACCGGTACCGCAGCCCCGACGTGCTGGTGAGCCAATCCCCCGCCACGCCGATCCACGACTCGTCGAGCACCGGCGCCATCACGTCGGCATCCTGACGCGGCATGTCGATCTCGATCTCGGTCACCTCGCAGCGCGTGGCGAGCGGCAGCGCCGCCGCGTAGATCTGCGCGCCGCCGATCACCCAGATCGGATCGTCGGTCAACGTGTCCTCCAGCGACGCCACCACGTCGGCGCCGTCGGCCGCATAGCCGGACCTGCGGGTGAGCACGACGTTCCGGCGTCCCGGCAGCGGGCGCACCTTGGCGGGCAACGACTCCCACGTCAGCCGGCCCATCACGACCGTGTGGCCCATCGTGAGTTCCTTGAAGCGGGCCTGGTCCTCCGGCAACCGCCACGGGATACCGCCGTCGCGGCCGATGACACCCGAGGTGGACTGGGCCCAGATCAGCCCCACGCTCATACAGCCACGGGCGCCTTGATCGCCGGGTGCGGATCGTAGTCGAGGATGGCGACGTCTTCATAGGTGTAGTCGAAGATCGAATCCCGCGGCGCCAGAACGAGTTCCGGGTACGGCCGCGGCTCGCGGCTCAGCTGCAACTGCACCTGCTCGACATGGTTGTCGTAGATGTGGCAGTCCCCGCCGGTCCAGATGAACTCGCCGACATCCAGCCCGGCCTGCGCGGCCATCATGTGGGTCAGCAACGCATAGCTGGCGATGTTGAACGGGACCCCCAGGAAGAGGTCCGCGCTGCGCTGGTAGAGCTGACACGAGAGCCGGCCGTCGGCCACATAGAACTGGAAGAACGCGTGGCACGGCGGCAACGCCATCTGCGGGATCTGCCCGACGTTCCACGCCGAGACGATGTTGCGCCGCGATTCCGGGTCGGTCTTCAGCAGCTCCAGCGCGGCACTGATCTGGTCGATGTGCTCACCGGACGGGGTTGGCCACGACCGCCACTGCACTCCGTAGATGGGTCCGAGATCCCCTGTCGGAGAAGCCCATTCGTCCCAGATGGTGACGCCATGCTCCTGTAGCCAACGCACGTTCGAGTCGCCGCGCAGAAACCACAGCAATTCGTAGACGATCGACTTGGTGTGCACCTTCTTGGTGGTGATCAGCGGAAAGCCGGCCGCAAGGTCGTATCGCATCTGGTGGCCGAACAGGCTACGAGTACCGGTGCCGGTGCGGTCCGACTTGGGCGTTCCACGCTCCATCACCAGCCGCAGTAGATCCTCGTAGGGCGTGACGATCGGCACGCCGGTCAGCTTACTTGCAGACCGGGCGAGTAGAACGGTAGCCATGCCGAGCATCTCCGCGACCGTCACCACGCCCGACGGCACCTGTCCCGTCACCCTGCACACCCCCAACGGCACCGGGCCATGGACCGGCGTCGTGATGTACGTCGACGCCGGTGGCGTGCGCGACACCTTCCAGGAGATGGCGGCCCGCCTGGCCGGCTTCGGCCACGCGGTGCTGCTGCCCGACGTGTACTACCGCCATGGCGACTGGGAGCCCTTCGACATGCGGACCGCATTCACCGACCCGCAGCAGCGCAAGCGACTGTTCGGGATGATCTCGTCGATCACCCCCGACATGATGGCCACCGACGCCGCCGCGTTCTTCGACTTCCTGGCCGGCCGTCCCGAGGTCAAGGGCGAGACGTTCGGCGTGTGCGGCTACTGCATGGGTGGCCGGACCTCGGTCATCGTCGCCGGCCGGGTGCCCGACCGTGTCGCGGCAGCCGGGTCCTTTCACGCCGGCGGGCTGGTCACCGAAGATCCCGCCAGCCCGCATCTGCTGGCCGACCGGATCAAGGCCACCGTCTACGTCGCCGGGGCCGCCAAGGACCGCGCGTTCACGCGCGAGGACGCCGAGACCCTCGACAAGGCGCTGACCGCAGCCAACGTCGCCCACACCGTGGAGTTCTACCCCGCCGAACACGGGTTCGCGGTACCCGACAACGCGCCGTACGACGAAGAGGCCGCCGAGCGTCATTGGATCGCGCTACAGGAACTGTTCGAATCCGCCTTGCCCAATTGACGCCCAATTGCCCCTGTCCGAGCACACCGCGCGGCGTCGATACGCAACGATGATCCGATGGACGGTTTCGAATCCGGCGCTCACCAGGACCACGACGACGTCGGCTCGCGTATCGACCCGGTGCTCGCCCGCAGCTGGCTTCTGGTGAACGGCGCGCAGTACGAGCGGTTCGCGCCAGCGGTGCGGTCGCGAGCGGACATCGTCGTCTTGGACATCGAAGATGCGGTCGCGCCCAAGGACAAGGCCCTGGCCCGGGAAAACGTGGTCCGCTGGCTCGACGAGGGGAACACCGACTGGGTCCGCGTCAACGGGTTCGGCACGCCGTGGTGGGCAGACGATCTCGACACTCTGGGAAAGACGTCGGTCGGCGGAGTGATGCTGGCGATGGTCGAATCCGTCGACCACGTCACCGAGACCGCCAACCGGCTACCGAACGTGCCGATCGTCGCGCTGGTCGAAACGGCGCGCGGGCTGGAGCGCATCACCGCTATCGCCGCGGCCAAAGGCACGTTCCGGCTCGCCTTCGGTATCGGCGACTTCCGGCGCGACACGGGCTTCGGCGAGAGCCCGACCACCCTGGCGTATGCGCGGTCGCGGTTCACGATCGCCGCGAAAGCCGCCCACCTGCCGAGCGCGATCGACGGGCCGACGGTCGGTTCGAGTGCACTGAAGCTCAGCGAGGCGACCGCTGTAAGCGCCGAGTTCGGCATGACCGGCAAGATCTGCCTGACACCCGAGCAGTGCGCCACCGTCAACGAAGGACTCTCCCCGTCCCCCGAAGAAATCGCTTGGGCCAAGGAGTTTTTCACCGAGTTCGAACGCGACGGCGGCGAGATCCGAAACGGCTCGGACCTACCCCGCATCGCGAGGGCCAACAAGATCCTCGAACTGGCCCGCGCCTACGGCATCGAGGTGTCCGAGTTCGACGACGTCGACGATCCGGCACACATTCCGGCGCCGTCGGACACCTACCACTACTGAGGCTTGTCGGGCTCGCTGTCGTCGCGGTGCAGGAAGCGGCGGACCGCGCGCAGGATGCCGCGGCCCGCGTAGATGCCCGCCGCGATGGAGACCACGATCATCGCGATGAACATCACCAGCCAGTTGGACCGGCTGTGACTGACGTTCCACCAGATGAAGGTGAACAGCAGAGCGCAGATGAAGACCACGATGTCGCGCCAGTTGCCTTTGTACGACATCGCCGCCTCGCGCAGTTCGCGACTGCGTTCGCCGGCCGAGATCAGATCGTCGATGCGCTCGTCGATGCTGGCTTGCAGCCGGGCCCGGCGCTCGACCTGCTCTGCGGGGATCCGATCCAGCAGGTCGAGGTCCTTGGTGATCAAACCCCGGACGTCGGGCGGCTTGAGATTTCCTGCGATCACACCCAACATGGCACCGCCCGCGATCGGCGCAGCGCCAAGGGCCAGATCGGCAATACCCGGCATGCCTAGTCCTCCATCAGGGTCGCGGCCAATGTGCCGCCCAATTCGTAGGCTCGCTCACGGACACCGGCGTCGACGGGTCCGACAACCTCGAGCACATCCGCCACCTTGGACAGTGCCAGCCCGGCAGCGAGCTTGTCCACCGCGTTGACCGCGCCGACCGTGTCGTTGTTGCCGTGCACCCACAACCCGTACGGGCGTCCGCCGACGTGGTCGAGGCTCGGGTAGTACACGGTGTCGAAGAAGTGCTTGAGCGCGCCGCTCATGTACCCGAAGTTCGCGGTCGTCCCGAACAGATAGCCGTCGGCGTCGAGCATGTCGGGCAGGGTTGCGGCCAACGCGGGTCTGATGACGACGTCGACACCGGTGATCTCGGGGTCCTTGGCGCCGTCGACGACGGCCTCGAGCAACTCGCGGGTGCCGGGCGACGGCGTGTGATGGACGACCAACAGCGTCTTGCTCATCGGCGCTCCTCCAGTTCGACGGCCCTCTTCATCGCTTCCCGCGCGCGACTGCGGTCACCGGCGTAGTCGTACGCCCGTGCCAGTCGATACCAGCGCCGCCAGTTGTCCGGGTCGTTCTCCAATTCTTCGCGCACGGTCACGAACAATGCATCGGCGGCGTCTCGCTGGATCCGTCCCGACGGCATCCGCGGCAGCGCGCTGACGTCGAGTTCCAGGCCCTCGTCTCGGACGATGCGCGCAAGGCGCTGATGGGTCAGGCCGGCGCGCAGCGTGCTGAGCATGGCCCACAGCCCGATCAGCGGCAGGATCATCAGCGCCAAACCCAGGCCGACGGCGGCCGGCTCCCCGGTGGTGACGAACGCCATCGCGATGCGCCCGAGCAGCACGAAGTAGACGACCAGCGCAACGCACATGAAGCCGATCAGCAGTTGAATGCGCACTGCGCGACCGCCGTCGGCCATTACAGATCGAGAAGCGGCTCGATACCCACCGTGAGCCCGGGCCGCTCGGCCACCCGCCGAACCGCGAGCAGAACTCCCGGCACGAACGAAGTCCGGTCCAGGCTGTCGTGCCGGATCGTCAGCGTCTCCCCCTGCGTGCCGAAAAGCACCTCCTGGTGGGCGACGAGCCCCGCCAGGCGCACGGAGTGCACCGGCACACCGTCCACATCGGCGCCGCGGGCGCCTTCCAAACCGGTGCTGGTGGCATCCGGATTGGGCGGCATGTCTTTTCGCGCCTCGGCGATGAGCCGCGCGGTGCGTGCCGCAGTGCCGGACGGCGCATCGGCCTTGTGCGGGTGGTGGAGTTCGATGACTTCGACGGACTCGAAGTAGCGGGCGGCCTGCTGCGCGAAATGCATCGACAACACCGCTCCGATCGCGAAGTTGGGTGCGATGAGAACCGCGGCGTCCGGTTTGGCGTCCAACCACTGACGGACCTGTGCCAACCGCTCGTCGGTGAACCCGGTGGTGCCGACGACGGCGTGTATTCCGTTCTCGATGAGGAACTGGAGATTGTCCATCACCACATCGGGATGGGTGAAGTCGATGACGACCTCGGTCTGGGCGTCGACAAGCCGACTCAGCGGGTCACCGGCGTCGACGCCGGCCGTGAACGTCAGATCGTCGGCGGCCTCGACTGCCTCGACCATCGTGGTGCCGACCTTGCCCTTCGCGCCCAGTACTCCGACTCGCATGCGGTCACCCTATCCGCCCACGGTGCAGGCGTCCCTCCCCTACCATCGGCGCATGCAGGGCGCGAAGATACTGGTCACCGGTGCGACGGGTCAGGTCGCAGCCCCCGTCGCCGAAGCGCTCGCCGTCGACAACGAGGTGTGGGGCATCGCGCGGTTCACCGATGTCACAGCCCGCGACAGGCTCACAGCGGCCGGGGTGCGATGCGAAACCGTCAATATGGCAACGGGCGTATTCGACTCTCTGCCAAGAGATTTCGACTATCTGCTCAACTTCGCGGTTGCCAAGAGCGGCCGCTGGGACAAGGACCTCGGCGCCAATGCGGAATCGGTCGGCCTGCTGATGGCCCACTGCCCTGACGCCAAAGCGTTCCTGCACTGCTCGTCGGCCGCCGTCTACGACCCGCCCCACGACGAACCGCGAACGGAGAACGCCGCTCTGGGCGACAACCACAGGCACCTGTTCCCGACGTATTCCATCTCCAAGATCGCCGGTGAGGTGGTCGCCCGGTCGATGGCCCGCGCACTCGGCGTACCGACGACGATCGCCCGGCTCAACGTCCCGTACGGGGACAACGGCGGATGGCCGTTGTTTCATTTGGAGATGATCCTGGCCGGGATGCCGATCCCGGTGCCTCCGGGCGCGGCGGCCCTCTACAACCCGATCCACGAGCACGACATCATTGCGACCATTCCGAAACTGCTTGCGGCCGCGTCTGTTCCCGCGACAACCGTTAACTGGGCCGGCGAACAGACGATCAGCATCCAGGAGTGGTGCACCTACCTCGGCTCGCTGGTGGGCCGCGAGCCGGTGTTCGAGGTGGACGCGGATGCGTTGCGCGGCAACCCGGTCGACGTGGGCCGAATGAGGGAACTCGTCGGCGCCACCACGGTCGACTGGCGCGACGGCCTGCGCCGCATGGCTGCCAAGTTTCATCCGGATCGCGTCGACGTCTGACACCGCTCGGCGAGGCTACAACGGCGACGCGCCGCGCAGGTGCTCGAAGATCAGCGACGTCTGCGTGCCCGCGACGTCCGCGTCGGCATTGAGGTTCTCCACCACGAACGCCCGCAGATCGTCGGTGTCTCGCGCGGCCACATGCAGGATGAAGTCGTCGGCGCCCGCGAGAAAGTACACGTTCATCACCTGCGGCATAAGCCGGATCTGCTGGATGAAGCTGTGAATCTTGCCGCGCGCGCTGGACTGCAGGCTCACCGAGATCATCGCCTGGAGCGGCAGGCCGATCGCGGCCGGGTCGATGTCGGTGTAGAAACCGCGGATCACCCCCAGCTCCTGGAGTCGGCGTACGCGGCCGTGGCAGGTCGACGGTGCGATTCCCACGGCGTCGGCAAGTGCGTGGTTCGACATCCGCGCGTCCCGATGCAACGCGGTCAGGATGCGGCGGTCGACGGCGTCGACCGCATACGGCCGAACATCCTTCGGCCGATCCGCCCTACCGGTGCCCGTTGTCGGAGAAGATGCCGTCACATGGCGACGATACAGAATTCTGAGCATGTTTGTTGCCGCCAATTCGAAGCTTCTTCAAACTGGAGGTATAGCATTTTGCGAGGAGCGGACATGCGCGTCGGCATCCCGACCGAGATCAAGAACAACGAGTTCCGGGTCGCCATCACCCCGGCCGGTGTCGCCGAGTTGGTGCATCACGGCCACGAAGTGATCGTGCAGTCCGGCGCGGGCGAGGGTTCGGCGATCTCCGACGCCGACTTCAAGCGCGCGGGCGCTCAGGTGATCACCAGCGCCGACCAGGTGTGGGCCGAGGCCGAGCTGTTGCTCAAGGTCAAGGAACCGATCGAAGCCGAGTACCACCTGATGCGCCACGGCCAGACCCTGTTCACGTACCTGCATCTGGCGGCGTCTCGCCCGTGCACCGAAGCGCTGATGGCGTCGGGTGCGACGGCGATCGCGTACGAAACCGTTCAAACCGCAGCCGGTGCGCTACCACTGCTGGCCCCGATGAGCGAGGTCGCCGGGCGGTTGTCGGCGCAAGTCGGCGCGTATCACCTGATGTCCAGCCACGGCGGCCGGGGCGTGTTGATGGGAGGCGTGCCGGGTGTCGCGCCCGCCGACGTCGTCGTGATCGGCTGCGGCACCGCCGGCCACCACGCCGCGCGGGTGGCTGCCGGCATGGGCGCGCACGTCACCGTGTTCGACGTCAACATCAACAAATTGCGCGAAATGGACGCCGAGTTCGGCGGCCGCATCCAAACCCGCTACTCGTCGATCCTCGAACTCGAGGACGCCGTCAAACGCGCCGACCTGGTGATCGGTGCGGTGCTGGTGCCGGGCGCCAAGGCGCCCAAGCTGGTGACAAACTCGACCGTCGCCCACATGAAGCCGGGCGCGGTGCTGGTCGACATCGCGATCGACCAGGGCGGTTGCTTCGAGGACTCCCGACCGACCACCCACGACGATCCGACGTTCGCCGTGCACGACAACGTTTTCTACTGCGTCGCCAACATGCCCGGCGCCGTGCCCCGCACCTCCACCTACGCCCTCACGAACGCCACCATGCCTTACGTGCTGACGCTGGCCGACCAGGGCTGGCGGGCGGCTTGCCGGGCGGATGCCGCTCTCGCCAAGGGCCTGTCCACACATGCCGGGGCGCTGCTGTCCGAACGCGTTGCGGCCGATCTCGACCTGCCGTACACCGATCGGGCGTCAGTGCTGGTCTAGACCGTGCGCGCGCGGTTGTGCGCCCGGCGCCCGTCTGGAGCCGGGCCGAAATCATAGGGATTCGCCCGATTCGTCCGCCGCCGTTGGTGCCATACCGTTGACGTCAGCGGCTGGCGCCGGGGGGCGCATGGGGGGACAGCCGCTCCACCGGTCGCCCCCGGCCGCGGGGAGCCGGGGCGGCTCGGGGGCCACGGATCAGGCGAGCAGCGCCGCAACGAGCAGTGCGGCCAGCTCGCCGATCAGTGGCCGCATGTTCGGTGCATTCGAGTCATTCCCGGCGGATCGCGTCATCACCGCCAGCAGTAGCCGTCGACCGTCGGGACCATGGGCGACGCCCACGTCGTTGGTGCTGCCGTAGTCGCCGCTGCCGGTCTTGTCGGCCGTCGTCCATCCCGGCGGGAGCGCCGGCCGCACGCTCGACGTCTGATTGGCCCGCATCCAGTCCTCGAGCAGCCGGCGTTGCGGCTCCGCGAGCGCGGCGCCGGTGAGCATCGACCGGTAGCCGCCCCCGATGGCCTCCGGTGTGGTGGTGTCACGAGGGTCGCCGGGAACTGCCGAGTTGAGCTCGACCTCCCACCGGTCCAGCCGTGACCGTTGGTCGCCGATGCTGCGGGCGAAGTCGGTGATTGCGGGCGGTCCACCGATCACACCGAGCAGCAGATTGCCTGCGGCGTTGTCGCTTCTCTGCAGGGCCGCTTCACACAGTTCGGCAAGTGTCATCGTCTGACCCACCCGCGTCTGGGTGACCGGCGAGTTGGGCACGATGTCGCTCTGCTCGACGGCTACGCGATCCGACAGAGCGAGCTCGCCGCGCTCGGCTTTCTGCAGGATCCGCGCGGCGGCGTAGCCCTTGAACGTCGAGCACATCGCGAACGGTTCCTGCGCGCGGTGCGCGATGGTCCGGCCGGTGTCCAGGTTGACCGCGAAGACCCCGATGAGCGCGTTGTGCTGACGCTCGAGCTCACCGATCCGGGCGTCGATAAGCGGGACGGGACGCGGATCGGCCACCGCTTGCTTTTCGGTGCAGGCGGCGACAGCTGCCAGCGTCAGGCCGCCGATCAGGACATGCCGCCTCGACAGTCGAATCATCGACCCAACGGTAGACGATCAGCTCGCAATCGACCGAAGCGGCTGTGGCAGCGACTTTTTCGATCTTTGCGGCCCCAGAACTGCGCCGCCATAGGGTCGGCTCAACAATTTACGGGCGACCGAGTTGACCTCGTCGAGCGTCACCGCATCGATGTTCGCCAGCGTCTGTTCGATGGTGCGGTGCTCACCGAAATGCAGTTCGCTGCGGCCGATGCGGTTCATCCGCGAGCCGGAATCCTCGAGGCCGAGCACCAGACCGCCGCGCAACGAACCCTTCGCGATTCGGCACTCCGCTTCGGTGATGCCGTCGCGGGCCACCACCTGCAGCACATCGGTGGTCACCCGGACGACCTCGTTGAACCGTTCGGGCAGACAACCCGCGTAGACCGACAGCGCCCCGCTGTCGGAGAACGTGTCCACCGTCGAGTACACCGAATACGCCAGCCCGCGGGTCTCGCGGATCTCCTGGAACAGCCGCGAACTCAGCCCCCCGCCCAACGCGGTGTTGAGCACCGACAGCGCCCACCGGTGTTCCCAGTGGCGCCCCGGCGTGCGCACACCCAGCGTCAGGTGAGTCTGCTCTGCGTCGCGGCTGACCAGTTGCAGGCTGGGCCGCCCGCCGACCCGGCCGGTGCCCTTGCGGGGCGGCACGGGCGTGCGCCCACGGACCAGTCGAGCGCCGAAGTACTCGCGCGTCAGCGCCACCACCTCGTCATGGTCGACGTTGCCCGCGACCGCCAGCACCATCCGCTCGGGGGTGTAGCGCCGGACGTGGAACGAGTGCAGTTGCGCGCGGGTCATCTCCGAAATCGACTTCACGCTGCCGATCACCGGACGGCCCACCGGATGAGAGCCGAACATCGCCGACAGGAACACGTCGCCGAGGGTGTCCTCGGGATCGTCGTCGCGCATCGCGATCTCCTCGAGCACGACGTCGCGTTCGACCTCGACATCCTCGACGGCGCACTGGCCGCGCAATACCACGTCGGCGACCAGGTCGACGGCCAGCTCCAGGTCGGAGTCGAGCACGTGCGCGTAGTAGCAGGTGTGCTCCTTGGCGGTGAATGCGTTCAATTCACCGCCGACCGCGTCGACGGCCTGGGCGATGTCCACCGCCGACCGCGTGGGCGTCGATTTGAACAGCAGGTGCTCCAGGAAGTGGGCCGCGCCCGCGACGGTGTGGCCCTCGTCGCGCGAACCGACGTTGACCCACAGCCCGACCGATGCCGAGTGCACCGACGGGATGTACTCGGTGACCACGCGCAGACCACCGGGCAACGCGGTGCGGCGCACCGCCAGCGATGACCCGTCGCCGCGTGCGCCGCGGCGCAACTCCCTAGCTGCTCGCCGTGGCGGCATCTGCGGGTGCAGTGTCGGCCGACCCCGCTGCGTCTGCTGCGTCTTCCTCGGCGACCAGGATCAGCGAGATCTTGCCCCGGTTGTCGATGTCGGCGATCTCCACGCGCAGCTTGTCACCCACCTTGACGACGTCCTCGACCTTGGCGATCCGCTTTCCGCGGCCCAGCTTCGAGATGTGCACCAGCCCGTCCCGGCCCGGCAGCAGCGACACGAACGCACCGAAATCGGTTGTCTTGACGACGGTTCCGAGGAACCGCTCGCCGACCTTGGGCAGCTGCGGGTTGGCGATCGCGTTGATGCGGTCGATCGCCGCCTGGGCCGAGGGTCCGTCGGTCGCGCCGACGAACACGGTGCCGTCGTCCTCGATGGAGATCTGCGCGCCGGTGTCCTCGGTGATCTGGTTGATGATCTTGCCCTTGGGCCCGATCACCTCGCCGATCTTGTCCACCGGCACCTTGATCGTCGTGATCCGCGGTGCGTACGGGCTCATCTCGTCGGGCCCGTCGATCGCCTCGGCCATCACCTCGAGGATGGTCAGCCGGGCATCCTTGGCCTGGCTCAATGCGCCGGCCAGCACCTGCGACGGGATGCCGTCGAGCTTGGTGTCCAACTGCAGCGCGGTGACGAACTCCTTGGTGCCCGCGACCTTGAAGTCCATGTCGCCGAACGCATCCTCGGCGCCGAGGATGTCGGTCAGCGCCACGAAGCGGCGCTCGGTCTTGCCGTCAACCTCAATGTCGTCAGAGACGAGACCCATCGCGATGCCCGCGACCGGCGCCTTCAGCGGCACACCGGCGTTGAGCAATGCCAGCGTCGACGCGCACACCGAGCCCATCGAGGTAGAACCGTTGGAGCTCAACGCTTCCGACACTTGACGGATCGCGTAGGGGAACTCCTCGACGCTCGGCAGCACGGGCACGATCGCCCGCTCCGCCAGCGCGCCGTGACCGATCTCGCGGCGCTTGGGCGAACCGACGCGGCCGGTTTCACCGGTCGAATACGGCGGGAAGTTGTAGTGATGCATGTAGCGCTTGCTGGTTTCGGGCCCCAACGAGTCGATCTGCTGGGCCAGCTTCATCATGTCGAGCGTGGTGACGCCGAGGATCTGCGTCTCGCCCCGCTCGAACAGCGCGCTGCCGTGCGCCCGGGGCACGACCGCCACTTCGGCGCTCAGCGCACGGATGTCGGTGATGCCACGGCCGTCGATGCGGAAGTGGTCGGTCAGAATGCGTTGGCGCACAAGCTTCTTGGTCAGCGACCGGAACGCGGCGCCGATCTCTTTCTCGCGGCCGGCGTACTGCTCGGCCAGCCGCTCGAGCACCTCGCCCTTGATCTCGTCGGTGCGGTCGTTGCGCTCCTGCTTGCCCGCGATGGTCAGCGCCTCCGACAGCGCTTCGGTGGCCACCGAGGCGACCGCGTAGTAGACGTCGTCGCCGTAGTCGGGGAAGACCGGATAATCGCCGACCGGCTTCGCGGCGCGATCGGCCAGCTCCTGCTGCGCCTCGCACAGCACCTTGATGAACGGCTTGGCGGCCTCCAGGCCCTCGGCCACCACGGACTCCGTAGGAGCCGCCGACCCGCCTTTGACGAGCTCGACGACGTTGTCGGTGGCCTCGGCCTCGACCATCATGATCGCGACGTCCCCGTCTTCGAGGACACGGCCGGCGACGACCATGTCGAACACCGCCCGCTCAAGCTGCTCGACGGTCGGGAACGCGACCCAGGTCCCGTCGATCAGCGCGACGCGCACGCCGCCGATCGGGCCGGAGAACGGCAGGCCGGCGAGCTGGGTGGACGCCGAAGCGGCGTTGATCGCGAGCACGTCGTACAGATCCTTGGGATCCAACGACAGCACGGTCACCACGACCTGGATCTCGTTGCGCAGGCCGTCGACGAACGACGGGCGAAGCGGCCGGTCGATCAGCCGGCAGGTCAGGATCGCGTCGGTCGACGGGCGACCTTCGCGACGGAAGAAGGAGCCGGGGATGCGCCCGGCGGCGTACATCCGCTCCTCGACGTCGACCGTCAACGGGAAGAAGTCGAAGTGGTCCTTGGGGTTCTTGCTGGCGGACGTGGCCGACAGCAGCATGGTCTCGTCGTCGAGATAGGCGACGGCCGAGCCGGCGGCCTGCTGGGCGAGCCGGCCGGTTTCGAAGCGGATGGTGCGGGAGCCGAAGCTTCCGTTGTCGATCACGGCGGTCGCCTCGTACACGCCGTCTTCGATTTCAACTACAGACATGGCTGTCCGGATGGCCTCTCTGGGTTCAGTGCTTGCACTGTTCAGCTGTTTCGCGTCGTCACAGCTTTCGAACCACCGGCCTCGATGCGGCTACGGCCATCGATCGAAGCTGCCGGCAATTCTTCCGGCAGCCACTACCGAAGACCGCGCGATCAAGCAGGTCCTGGTTATGACGCGCGGGAACGGTGCTCGCGGAACTGCGAAGACCGCACCCTGGTCGTTCGAGCCAAACGGCAGTCGAACGATGCCATCGTACTCTGCCGCAGGTACGGGGCCGAAATCCTGCGTCAGCGGCGCAGGCCGAGCCGCTCGATCAGCGAGCGGTAGCGCTGCACGTCGACCTGGGCCACGTACTTGAGCAGTCGGCGGCGACGGCCGACGAGCAGCAGCAGACCACGCCGCGAGTGATGGTCGTGCTTGTGCACCTTGAGGTGTTCGGTCAGGTCGGTGATCCGCTTGGTCAGCAGGGCCACCTGAGCTTCCGGCGAGCCGGTGTCGGTGTCGTGCAGGCCGTACTCGTTCAGGATCGACTTTTTCTGCTCGGCAGTAAGCGCCACGAAACAAACTCCATCTTCTCAGTTCGCGGGGAAGGGGCGCGCGGCCCCGAGGACGGCGCAGCCGCCGCGAACTGCAGCACACGCCAGGTCGGCCAGAAGTCTAACAGCGCCCGGGGCTGGCGGTGAAACCGCAGCTCAGCGCAACAGGATCGTGCGGGCGTGCTCGGTGTCGGCGCCCATCTGCTCGACGAGGTCCTCGACGTTGGCGAACTTCTCCTGCCCCCGCAACCGGGCCACGAAGTCGACCGCCACGTGCTGGCCGTACAGGTCGGCGGTGGTGTCGAGCACGAACGCTTCGACGGTGCGGGTGCGCCCGGAGAACGTGGGATTGGTGCCGACGGAGACCGCGGCCTGATACCGCTCGCCCGGGACGACGCTGCCGGTGATCGGCCCGTGGCCCAGCACGGTGAACCACGCCGCATAGACCCCGTCGGCAGGGATTGCCGAGTACATGGGCGGCGCCACGTTCGCGGTGGGAAAGCCGAGCACCTTGCCACGGCCGTCGCCGCGCACCACCACGCCCTCGACACGATGTGGGCGGCCCAGCGCCTCGGCGGCGGCGACGACGTCGCCGGCGTCCACGCAGGACCGGATGTAGGTCGACGAGAACGTGACGGTCTCGTCG
Source organism: Mycobacterium sp. IS-3022 (assembly GCF_001500065.1). Taxonomy (GTDB): domain Bacteria; phylum Actinomycetota; class Actinomycetes; order Mycobacteriales; family Mycobacteriaceae; genus Mycobacterium. Next base: position 198,176 of record NZ_LQIN01000023.1, on the reverse strand, counting down.
CGATGATGCTCAGAGACCAGCGACATTCCCTCGACCGCGAAGCCGAACCGCTCGCCGGCCTTGCGCAGCAGCGAGACGTTGCCCGCCGCCTTCTTGCCGAAGGTGAAGTTCTCCCCGACCACGACCTCGACCACGTGCAGGCGTTCGACCAGGAGTTCGTGGATGTAGCGCTCGGGAGTGAGCTTCATGAAGTCGGAGGTGAACGGCATGACCAGGAAGACGTCGATGCCGAGTTCCTCGACCAGTTCAGCGCGCCGGGTCAGCGTCGTCAGCTGGGCCGGATGACTGCCGGGGAACACGACCTCCATCGGATGGGGGTCGAACGTCATCAGCACCGTCGGCACTCCGCGTGAGCGGCCGGCCTTGACCGCGTGGTTGATCAGCTCCTGATGACCGCGGTGCACACCGTCGAACACCCCGATGGTGACGACGCATCGGCCCCAGTCGGTCGGGATCTCGTCTTGTCCCCGCCAGCGCTGCACGAGGGCAAGCCTACGGCGGATCGGGGGTCGAGCGCTTCGCTGGATGCCCAGATGAGGTGACCATTGCCTAAACTTTGCAACTGTGAATCCTGCCGGCGATGCGCGTGACCTGACGACCGTTGCCCAGGACTACCTGAAGGTCATCTGGACGGTGCAGGAGTGGTCGCAGGAGAAGGTCAGCACGAAGCTGCTGGCCGAGCGGCTGGGCGTGTCCGCGAGCACGGCCTCGGAGTCGATTCGCAAGCTGGCCGATCAGGGGCTGGTCAACCACGAGAAGTACGGCGCCGTGACGTTGACCGAGGCCGGCCGGGCCGCCGCGCTGGCGATGGTGCGCCGCCACCGGCTGATGGAGACGTTCCTGGTCCGCGAGTTGGGCTACAGCTGGGACGAGGTGCACGACGAGGCCGAGGTGCTCGAGCATGCGGTGTCGGACCGGATGCTGGACCGCATCGACGCGAAGCTCGGCCACCCGATCCGCGACCCGCACGGCGACCCGATCCCCGCGGCCGACGGTCGGGTGCCCACCCCGGACGCCCGCCAGTTGTCGGCTTGCCACGACGGCGACACCGGCACGATCGCGCGCATCTCCGATGCCGATCCGGAGATGCTGCGGTACTTCGACAGCGTCGGCATCAGCCTGGACTCGCGGCTGCGGGTGCTGGCCCGGCGGGACTTCGCCGGGATGATCTCGGTGGCCATCGAGTCGTCGGACGGCGACGATACGACGGTCGACCTGGGAAGCCCTGCGGCAGAAGCGATCTGGGTCGTCGCGAGCTAGCTTCGCTCGAGTGCCGCCGGCTGTTCCTCGGACCGGGTGAGCCCGGACGCCCGCACGAGCACCGCCAGCACGATCGCGACCAACAACAGTGCGGGCACATCACCCAACAGGTGTCCCATGTGATGCTCACCGCCACGCAACGATTGCACCGCCATGATCGCCGCGTGAACGACGCTGGACCACACCGCGAACCAGATCAGGCTGAGATGCGCGCGAGGGTTTCGCGCCGCCAACAACAGGAACACGCCGAGCGTGGCGTACAGCCCGACGATCATCATGAAGTAGTCGGAATGGTGGGGCGGGCCGGCATGCCATGCCCATCCCGAGGGCCACAGCACGGCCAACGGATATACGCAGAGGGCGACCACTCCGAAGACAGCGAGCGCGATTTGAAGGGCCTTGTATGCAGACGGCATTTTCGGCTCCCATCTGGAGAACGGGATGTCAGTATGCGCGTGAATGCGGTGGCCTACAAGGTCGCCGGGCGCAGCACCACCACGGATTTCGTACGCTCCGAGTGATCTTTCAGCAACGCGATGACCTGTCCGTCCGGCGCCGTCGCCGCATAAGTGCCCTCGATACCAGCCGCTTTCAGCGGCCGACCGTGGCGGGTGTCCTCCGCCTCGCCCGCGGACAGGTCGCGCCGCGGAAAGGCCAGAAGGCATGCGGCGTCGAGGGTGTGGCTAAGTCGCGGTTCGTCGGCGAGGTCCTCGAGCGTGCGGGCCTCACCCAATCCGAAGCCGCCGACCCGGGTGCGCCGCAACGCGATGAGGTGACCGCCGACTCCCAACGCGGCGCCCACATCGCGGGCCAACGCGCGGATGTAGGTGCCGCTGGAGCAGTCGACTTCGACATCCACATCGACGAGTCCGGGGTGCCGGCGGATCTCGAGCACGTCGAACCGGTCGATGCGGACGCGGCGCGGCGCCAGCTCGACTGCGCTTCCCTCCCGGGCGAGCTTGTAGGCCCGCTGCCCGTCGACCTTGATGGCGCTGACCGCGGACGGAACCTGGTCGATCTCCCCTCGCAGTTCGGCCACCGCCAGGTGGATCTGCGCATCGGTGACGCCGTCGGCGGAAACCTCCTGCAGGACTTCACCTTCGGCATCATCAGTGGAGGTGGCCTGCCCCAGTCGGATCGTCGCGGCGTACGTCTTGTCGGTCGCGGTCAGCAGGCCGAGAATCTTGGTGGCGCGTCCGATGCCGACGACCAGCACCCCGGTCGCCATCGGATCCAGCGTGCCGGCGTGACCGACCTTACGGGTGCCGAAGAACCGCCGGCAGCGGCCGACCACGTCGTGGCTGGTCATGCCCGCGGGTTTGTCGACGATGACGAGCCCGGCCTCGGTCATAACACGATTGCGGTGAGCGCGATGCCGTCGCGCACCGACCACCGCCCCGACAGCGTCTCCAGCGGCGGCCCGTGCTCCGCCGCGGGATCGATCAGGACGCGTGAGACGAATGAACCCGAGCTACCGCTGTCGTCGACGTCGAAGACGATGTGCGCATCCTCGAAGCCCAACCAACGCCGGGTCACCGGAAACCATGCCTTGTAGGTTGCCTCCTTGGCGCAGAACAAGATTCGGTCCCAGTGCAGTTCGGCGGGCAGCTGCTTGAGTTCAACTCGCTCGGCGGGCAGGCTGATCGCGTCGAGCACCCCGTCGGGCAGCACGCCGTGCGGTTCGGCATCGATTCCCACCGAACGCACCTCGCTCCGGCGGCCGACCACCGCACCGCGGTAGCCGTCGCAGTGCGTCAGGGAACCGACCACGCCGTCGGGCCAACGCGGTTCGCCCTTCTCCCCCTTCAGGATCGGCACCGGTCCGATACCGAGGTCGCCGAGCGCCTGCCGGGCGCAGTACCGCACGGTGACGAATTCGTTGCGACGCTTGGCCACCGACCTGGCGACGAGCGGCTCCTCTTCGGGCAACGGCGCCAGGTCCGGCGGATCACGGTAGAGCTCCGCCGCGGCCAGCCCATGCGTCGCCGAGGGCAACACACCGGACAGCAGTGACGCGGCGACCGTCATGGCGCTACCTGCCTGTCGCGGATCCGTTGCTGCATCTTCTGGGCGTTGTCCCGCATCTCCTGGGTGATCTCGAAGTGGCCGCCGAACTCGTTGAGGTATCCGGGCGGGTACTGCGGATCCGGCAAGATCTGGCGCATCCAGCGATACGGCTTGCGGCGCCGCCATTCTCGCGGATAACCGACCGACACCTCCTCGAACCGCACGCCGTCGTACCACGTGGTGCGCGGAATGTGCAGGTGCCCGTACACCGAACAGACCGCGTTGTAACGGGTGTGCCAGTCAGCGGTCGCGGTGGTGCCACACCACAGCGAGAACTCCGGATAGAACATCGCATCGCAGGGTTCGCGCACCATCGGGAAGTGATTGACCAATACCGTCGGCGTCATCCAGTCGAGATCTTCGAGCCTCTTGCGGGTGTAGGCCACGCGGCTGCGGCACCACGCATCGCGGGTCGCATACGGTTCGGCCGACAACAGGAACTCGTCGGTGCCCACGACGTTCTTCTCCCGCGCGATCGCGAGCCCCTCGGCCTTGGTGGCCGCACCTTCGGGCAGAAAGGTGTAGTCGTACAGCAGGAACATCGGCACGATCGTGGCCGGGCCGCCCTCCTCGGTCCATACCGGGAACGGGTGCTCAGGGGTGACGATGCCCATCTCGTCGCACATGTTGACCAGATAGTCGTAGCGGGCCTTGCCGAAGATCTGCATCGGATCCCGGTTGGTGGTCCACAGTTCATGGTTGCCCGGGATCCAGATCACCTTGGCGAACCGTTTGCGCAGCAGATCCAGCGCCCAGCGGATCTCATCGGTGCGTTCGGCCACGTCGCCGGCGACGATGAGCCAGTCGTCAGGAGAGGCCGGATGCAGCGACTCTGTCACGGGTTTGTTGCCGGTGTGACCGGTGTGCAGGTCGCTGATCGCCCAGAGGGTGGGCCGTCGGCCGTCGCGTGTCACAACTGACCAGGGTACTTAAGCGGATGTGGGCGGCTCGCCCGGCAACTAGAACAGGTTCTCACTTCCCGTCCGGCCGCTGGTGGCCGCCCGCTAGACTCCCCGCAGGGTCGGACCGACGGACAAAGGGGTGTGATGGTCGCCAAGCTGCGCCTGGTGTCGGTGCTGTGCGCAATGGTCGCCGCGGCGATCGTGGTGTGGCAGACCAATCCGGCGGGTGTCCCGCAGGTGGATGCGAAAGAGATCCCGATGACCAATGTCACCACGTCGATCAAGTGGCCCGTCATCGACATCACCGACCCGTCGCCGTTCAACCCCTGCAAGGACATCCCGCTCGACGTGGTGGCCGGCCTCGGCCTGGCGTTCACCCCGCCCACGCCCGAGGATCAGCTGCGCTGCAAGTACGACGCCGGGAACTACCAGATGGCGATCGAGCCGATCGTCTGGCGCACATACGAGGAGACGCTGCCCGCCGACGCGGTGCAACTCGACATCGACGGGCACCGCGCCGCGCAGTACTGGATCATGAAGCCGACCGACTGGAACAACCGGTGGTGGATCACCTGCATGATCGCGTTCGACACGAGCTACGGCGTGCTGCAACAGTCGGTGTTCTACTCGCCGATCTACTCCAACCCCGACCCTGACTGCATGCAGACCAACCTGCAGCGCGCGCACGAGCTGATCCCGCACTACGTGTTCTGACGCAGGCTCGATTGACGGCTCAGCCGTCGGCGATCTGGTCCATCGGGATCGAGCGCTCCAGCATGCCGATCGCCTCTTCGCCGTCCCAGCGATAGCGCACGCCGGCCTGCTGCAACGCGGGGAAGGTCCAGTTCGCCATCAAGGCCAACCGGTCTGCCGGGATTTCCCTGCGATCGGTGATGTCGTGGGTCGACACCACCGTCTCGCCCTCGATCCGCACTGTGCCGCGGTCGGTTTCGAGCTCCAGCGAGACGTCCTCGCCGCGGGGGCGCAGCCGACGCAGCCATGGCGCCTCCACGACGCGGGCGGGCACGAGCGCGCCGTCGCCGTAATAGACGTAGCCCTCGTTGTAGTTCGGCTGCCCGTCCGGTCGCGGCGGATAGGCGATGTAGCCGAACGCCCGCCCGCTGCCGAACAGCGCGGACTGCCAGCAGTGACCCCAGAAGCCTTCGAGCTTGCGCGCGCCCTGGCGCCTGATGCGCAACCCGGTGCCGGAGAACGACTGATGTGCGCCGGCCACCTCGACAGCTCCGGTCGCGCGGAACAACTGCTCGTAGCGCGCTCCGCCCATCAGGTCACCGACGATCGACGTTCTGAGCTGTTCGTCGGCGTCGGCCCGCATGGCGCCCTGTATCCACGGCGGAACCGCCATCCTCGCCTCGACCTCGAACCGCACGTCGACCAGGGGTCCGTCCTTGCGGCCCGCGGCCAGATCGGCCGAGGACGTCTGCACGGCCTGCCCGTCGAAGGCCATTGTCCACACGTCGAAGGGCGCGATGCAGGCGAATGTCAGCGGCCCGGCGCCCAGCACCGTCGGGCTGCCGTCGGGACCCTCGACCGGTCTGCTGGGACCGTCGGCGCGCAGCCGGTACACCCGGCCGTCGGCGAACGCGACATTGACCTGGATTCCGTGCGTGTCCCAGTTCGACGCGACCGCCTCGATCCCGATGCGCGGCAAACCGATCTCGCCGCGGTCGTCGAACACCCAGAAGCTGACCGAATCACGCATCTCGAGGTCATCCGGCCGCTGGGCGAACACGAGTTCGCGGGCCGGATCCAACCCGCCGGTCAGGTCAACGCTCATGCGCGCTCCTCACGAATGTGTGGGCATAGTGGGCGAACAGCGGCCGAATCCTGGTCGGATCCAACCCGAACGCTTCGGCATCGGCTTTCGGGTGTGCTTCGCGATTCTCGGCGTTGGCGTCCCACCAGGCCCGCATACGCCGTTCGAATTCATCGGTGACGGGTTCGCCGAGCCACGCGTACAGGCGCCTCACCTCGCCGACCGGATCGGCTTGCATCGCACGGAAATCGATGTCGTAGAAGCGGTCGTCGGCGTCGGCTTCCCGGAAGGCCATCACGCGCTGCATTCCGGCGGACCACTGCGCGACGTTCAATTCGCCGAGATACCGCCGGTCCAGGTGGTCGGTGAAGCCGCCGACGATATCGGCGTATACGTCGGCCACACTCAACATCACGTCGGTCGGGTCGCGGTGCGTCATCACGAAGCGGGCGTCACCGAAGACCCTGTCGAGATCGGGCAGCGACAAAACGTGCGCCGGGGACTTCAGGCGCCACGGTCGCGGCGGCGTTCCCCACTGCAACAGCTTGAGCACCCGCCGCTCGTAGACGTAGGTCGAGGTGAAATCCGCTGTGTCGCAGAGCCATTGCGAATACGACGGAATCTGCGCGTAGGCCTGGAAGATCTGCGACTTGAAGTCGAGCGCCATGAGGTCGAGGCACTCCATCGGCCCGCGGACATCGTTGGGCACGTGCCTGCGGCTGCCGACGACGACCGGGCGCACGTCCGGCGGGATGCGCGGGTCGTCGCCGTGGACCGTCGACGGCGGCGGGCAGGGCTGCGCGGACTCCCAGCTGCGCAGGTAGCGGACCGCGGGGTCCTGCGCGAGAAGGAAGGACAACGCAGTCGACCCGGTTCGGGGCAGGCCCAACCCGAACAGCGGCGCGGCGAGAGGTTCGTCGTCGATCTCCGGATGCCTGCGATACCAGTCCTCTACCTGCAGCCGCTGCGACAGGTGCAGTTCGATGCGGGGGTAGACGAAACCCTCGCCGCGAGCGTTGAGCCGGGCTTCGTCGCATAGAGCGCGAGTGAGGATTTCGAGGCCTTCGCGGAACGAGTCGTCGCCGAAGTCGTCGAGCCCGGCCCGATCGACGGCGCGAGCCATCAGGTCGGCCGCTGATGCCACGGTGCACCTCCCGCTCAGGCCCGCGGACTAACATTAGTGACAGTACACTGTCACCATTATGGGTGAGCCGTCAAGAGCGCCGCGGCGCTCGTATGACAACAGCGCCCGCTTACAGAAGGCGGCGCAGACCCGCGACCGCATCGTCAATGCGGGAAGCGAGCTGGTGCACGAGTTCGACAGCTGGGACTGGCGCGGGCTGACGTTCCGGGCGGTGGCCGAGCGCGCCGGCGTCGGCGAGCGGACGGTCTACCGTCACTTCCCCACCGAACGCCATCTTCACGATGCCGTCATGCAGCGACTCGAGGCCGAGGCTGCGGTGTCCTACGAGGACATGACCCTCGACACCCTCGGTGCGGTAACCGCGCGGGTATTCGCGTCGCTGCAACGGTTCTCGGTGCGCGAGAGCGTTCCGGCGCCTCGCGACCCGGCGTTCGTCAGTTCCGACGAGCGGCGTCGCGAAGCACTGCTGCGGGCGGTGGCCGACGCGGCGCCGCGGCTGCCGGAGGGACAGCGACGCAAGATCGCCGGCCTGCTCGACGTGCTGTGGAGCCCGGCGAGCTACGAGCGGCTCGTCGGTGTCTGGGGGCTCGACGGCGAGGAGGCTACGTCGGCCACCGACTGGGCGATGACGCGAGTTGTGCAGGCGCTCGAGCCGAACGGCGGCCCGCCTGCGTAGCCTCGACGGGGTGACCACCGTCGCCGCTGCTGCCTCCCGCCCCAAGACCGCGCGGCTCGCCGGACGCACTCTGTCACGACTGATGCGTCTGCCACCGCACACGTGTGACTTCGAGGTCCACAGGGTCCGTGTGCCGATGCGCGACGGCGTCGAACTCAGGGCCCACCATTACGCGCCCGCCACATCGGATCCCGCGGGCACCTTGCTGGTCCGCAGCCCCTACGGCCGGGACTTCCCGATCGCCGCGCTCTACGCCCGCGCCTATGCGGCACGCGGCTATCACGTCGTCTTCCAGAGTGTGCGAGGCACGTTCGGCTCCGGCGGCGGGTTCGAGCCGATGGTGAACGAGGTCTCCGACGGCGCCGACACGGTCTCGTGGCTGAGAAATCAGGAGTGGTTCACCGGGTCGTTCGGCACGATCGGGTTGTCGTATCTGGGATTCACACAATGGGCGTTGCTCACCGATCCCCCGCCGGAGATGAAGACCGCAGTCATCGCGGTCGGCCCGCACGACGTCAGCGGGCCGCGGTGGGGCACCGGCTCCTTCGCGTTGAGCGACTTCCTCGGCTGGAGTCATCTGGTCGCCAACCAGGAGGACCGGAACAGATTGCGGGCATTGCTGCGGCAGGCGCGGTCGCGACGGTCCCTCGCCCGCGCGATGAGGCGAGTGCCCGCCGGCGAGGCAGGGCGGGTGCTGCTGGGCGCGGGCGCGCCGTGGTGGGAGTCCTGGCTCGACCATCCCGAGGCGGACGATCCGTTCTGGACATCACTGAACGTCGGCCGGGCGTTGGACACCACCGAGATACCGGTGCTGCTGATCGGTGCCTGGCAGGACTTGTTCCTCGAGCAGACGATGGCCCAGTACCGGCGGCTTCATGACCGCGGCGTGGACGTCGGGCTGACCGTCGGCCCGTGGACGCACACCCAGCTGTTGACCAAGGCCGCGCCGACCGTCATCCGCGAAACACTGGATTGGTTGGCCACCCATCTCGACGGCGGGACGAGCGCGCGACGCCAGCCGGTGCGCGTCTTCGTCACCGGTCGGGGTTGGACCGACCTGCCCGAATGGCCGCCGGCGATGCCCGAGGTAGTGCGGTATCTGCAACCGGGCGGTCGCCTTGGCGACGCGGTACCACCGGAGACCGCACCGCCGTCGACGTTCACCTACAACCCTGCGGATCCGACGCCCACCGTGGGCGGCAGGTTGCTCGCCCGCGAGGGCGGTTACCGGAAAGACATCAGCCTGGCGCAGCGTGCCGATGTGCTGAGCTTCACCGGCGACCGCCTGCCCGCCGACCTGTACGTCGTCGGGGCGCCGGTCGTGGAACTGTCACACTCCTGCGACAACCCGCACAACGACCTGTTCGTGCGCGTGAGTGAAGTGGACGCGAAGGGACGGTCCCGCAACGTGAGCGACGGCTACCTCGCATCGGCCCCCGATTCCGGCCTCGTGCGCATCGAGTTGGATCCGGTCGCACACCGGTTCCGCGCCAGTTCCCGCGTCCGGGTGCTGGTCGCCGGCGGGTCGCATCCACGCTTCGCCCGCAACCTCGGCACCGGCGAACCGCTCGGCACGGGCCGCGGGTTCACGTCGGCGACGCACACCGTGCATCTCGGCGACGGCGCATCCCGGCTGCTGCTGCCCGCTGGAGGGCAACCGCCGGCGGCCGACTGAACGCGCCTGACTCACCCGACCGAGCGGCGCACCCTGTCGGCGACGTCGTGCAGCGTCGCGTCGTCGTGCACCGGCGGCGCCCACTCGGGGTCGACGGGCAGTTCGACCCAACTGGTGCAGCCGGCGTAGTCGGGGGTGCGTGCCAGGCGCAGCGGCCGCACCAGCGGGCTGGCCTGCACGACCAGTGCGGTGAGCCGATGCCTGGGACGAAAGTCGAGCCGGTCGGCGCGCACCGACTCGTCGGTCCAAATATGCAGGGGTGCAATCGCTTCCAGCATTTGCGGGCGGTTCACCTCGATGGCGGCGACGACTCGGGCGCCGCCGCGGATCACCACCTTGTCGTCGCTGCTGTCGAGCGCCGCGGCGTCCAGCAGGTTGCGGTGCTCGACGCGCACCCGTTCGGCATGACTGTGCGCGACCGTCGGAAACAGCAGAAAGCGCGTCGCCGTCACGGCGAATCGCTTCTCGTGGATGCCTCCCTTGCGCAGCAGCACCGTCTGCCGGCCGTCGAGCAGCGCGTGCACCGCAGCGCTCCATTCCTTGAGCGCGGTGGTCATTCGACGGCTATTGCGCCTTGGCGGCGATCCGGGCGCGTACCTCGGGCCGGCGCAGGGGCGGAACGGTCTTCGGCGGTTGGCGCCGCGGCGGCAGCGCGGCCAGCAGGCGTCGGGTGGTGGCGGTGACGTCGGCGACGGCCGCCTCGAAGACGTCGGCGTTGGCGGCGGTCGGCCGGGTGATACCGCTGACCTTGCGGATGTACTGGCGAGCGGCGGCCTCGACCTCCTCGTCGGTCGCCGCCGGCTCCAGCCCACGTAGCTCGGTGATGTTTCGGCACATGGCTCCACGATAGGTTCGGTTGGTGACCAACGACGACATCCTGCTCATCACGACACAAGACCGCGTGCGCACTCTCACCCTGAACCGGCCCCAGGCGCGCAATGCGCTGTCGGCCGACCTGCGCCGGCGGTTCTACCGCGCGCTCGGCGACGCTCAAGCCGACGACGAGGTGGACGTCGTGATCGTCACCGGTAGCGACCCGGTTTTCTGCGCCGGCCTGGACCTCAAGGAACTCGGCGACACCACCGAGCTGCCCGACATCTCGCCCAAGTGGCCGCCGATGACCAAACCGGTGATCGGCGCGATCAACGGGGCCGCGGTCACGGGCGGCCTCGAGATCGCCCTGTACTGCGACGTCCTGATCGCCTCCGAACAGGCTCGGTTCGCCGACACGCATGCCCGCGTCGGGCTGCTCCCGACATGGGGACTCTCGGTCCGGTTGCCGCAGAAGGTCGGCGTCGGTATGGCCCGCAGGATGAGCCTGACCGGCGACTATCTGTCGGCCGAAGAGGCCCTGCGCACCGGGCTGGTCACCCAGGTGGTGCCGCACGCCGAGCTGATGCCGACGGCCCGACAGGTGGCGGCGTCGATCGTCGGCAACAATCAGCGCGCCGTGCGCGCGCTGTTGGCGTCGTATCACCGCATCGACGAGGCGCAGACCAATGAGGGACTGTGGATCGAAGCGGCGTCGGCGCGGGAGTGGATGCGCACCGCCAGCGGCGACGACATCGCCGCCAACCGCGATGCCGTGCTGCAGCGAGGCCGCGCCCAGGTCCACTGACGCTGCCATTTACGCGAGGGTGCGGGTTCCCCGCGCTTCGCGGTGGGCCCAGCACAAGACGCGCCGCAATCCGCTGCAGGTTGCGCACGCTCGTAGGCTGACGAGCGTGAACGAAGCGCACGAGTATTGCGGAAGCGACGAGTGGCGCCAGTTGATCCGCGAAGTCATCCTGCCGTGGGCACTGGGTGAGGTCGATCTCGGCGACGACGTGCTCGAGGTCGGGCCCGGCTACGGCGCGACGACCGATGTGTTGAGCGAATCGGTGGCGCGGCTGACATCGGTGGAGATCGACGACGAACTGGCTGCGCTGTTGCGGGACCGGTTCGCCGATGTGCCGACCGTCGACATCGTGCGCGGTGACGCGACGGCGCTGTGCTACGACGACGACCGCTTCACCGGCGCAGCGTGTTTCACGATGCTGCACCACGTGCCCACCAGCGAGATGCAGAACCGGCTCTTCGCCGAAGTCGCCCGTGTGCTGCGGCCCGGCGCGGCGCTGGTCGCCAGCGACAGCCTCGGCAGCGACGAGTTGGCCGTCGCGCACGAGGGCGACACGTACAACCCCGTCGACCCGGCGACGCTGCCGGGACGCTTGACGGCGGCAGGTTTCGGTGACGTGCGCGTGAAGGTTACCGATTACGGTTGGGCGGCCGTCGCGCGCGCAAGCTGAGGCGTCGACCCGCACGCTCGCGGCAATCTGCTAGGCCGTGCCCGGGACCAGCCAACGTCCGGAGAACGCGCGCCAGCCGACGAACACCAACCGCAGCACCATGAACGTCGACAGCCCGGCCCAGATCCCGAGCAGGCCCCAACCGAATATCAGCGACAGCCAGATCAACGGCAGGAAGCCGGCCAGCGCGCTGGCCAGCGTCGCGTTCCGCATGAACTTCGCGTCGCCCGCGCCCAACAGCACACCGTCCAGCGCGAAAACGATTCCGGCGATCGGCAATTGGGCCACCATGAACCACCAGGGCACCCCGATCGCGTCGAGCACGGATCGGTCGTCGGTGAACACGTTGGGGAAGACCGAGGCGCCGACCGCGAACACCACCGCGAGCACCACCGAGGCCAGCGTCGAAACGATCGTCACCCGCCAGGCCACCGACTTGGCGTGCGTCAGTTGGCCGGCTCCCAGCGCCGCGCCCACCAGCGACTGGGCGGCGATGGCAAGCGAATCCAATACCAGCGCAAGGAAATTCCACAACTGCAGCACGACCTGATGGGCGGCAACGGCGGCCGCACCGAACCGGGCGGCGACCGCTCCGGCCGACACGAAACAAGCCTGGAACGCCAGGGTCCGCAACACCAAATCGCGGCCCATCACCACCTGCGCGCGTAACACCTGCGGTTGCAACCGCACTGGCACCCGCTCGATCAGCAGCGCGCGGCAGAACAGCAGCGCCGCCAACCACTGCCCCACCAGGTTTGCGACGGCCGAGCCCGCCAATCCGAGCCGGGGCATGCCGAGCCAGCCGTACACCAGCAGCGGACACAGCAGCGCCGAGACCGCGAAACCGAAGACGACGAACTTCAGCGGCCGCACGGTGTCCTGCACCCCGCGCATCCAACCGTTGCCGGCCGCCGACACCAGGATCGCGGGCACACCGACGATCGCGATGCGCACCCACGACAACGCCTGCTCGGCGATGTCGCCGCCGTCGGAGTCCCCGGCCAGCGCCGACACCAGGGGCACCGCGAACAGCTGCACCACCGCGACGATGACCGTGCCCAAGCCCAGCGCGAGCCACGTCGCCTGCACCCCCTCCCCGACGGCCGCCGCGCGGTCCCCGGCGCCGAAGAAGCGGGCCGAGCGCGCTGTGGTCCCGTAGGACAGGAACGTCATCTGCGAGCTCAGCGTCGTCAGGATCAGCCCACCGATCGCCAGCCCGGCCAGCGCCAGCGCGCCGAGCCGGCCCACCACCGCGAGGTCGAACAGCAGATAGATCGGTTCCGCGGCCAGCACTCCGAGCGCAGGCAACGCCAGCCCGGCGATGCGGCGGCCGTCCACCGGTGCGTGCGGCGGCTGGGGTCCGGGCTCAGCCAAGGGCCGCGTGCAACGCCTTGACGACGTCCTCGGCGGACCCGGTCGCCGAGTAACCGGCCGCCAGACGGTGCCCACCACCGCCGAACCCGCTCGCCACCGGTGACAAGTCGTAGGTCTTCGCGCGCATCGACACCGACCAGTGCGCGGGCTCGATCTCCTTGAACACCGCGGCGACTTCGGCCTGCTCTGTGGTGCGCACGATGTCGACGATGCTCTCGACCTCTTCCGGTCGCGCATCCGCCCATTCCTGGTATCGGACCACCGCGTACACCAGGCCGCGACCGCCGACGGCCTCGGGCAACAACTCCGCCGAGGACAGCACCCGCGAGAGCATCGGCAGCCACGCGAACGGATGGGTGTCGAGAAGCGTGCGGCTGACGGCGGCGTTGTCCACGCCGATTTCGACGAGCCGTGCAGCCAGTCGGTGCGCTCGCGGGCTGGCCCACCGGAACGAGCCCGTGTCGGTGGTCAACCCCGCGTAGAGGCAGTGCGCGACGCCGATGTCGATCGGCTTGTCCCACGCGTCGAGGAGGTCGGCCACCAACATCGTGGTGGAGTCCGCCGAGGGGTCGACGTAGTTGGCGCTGCCGAACAGTTCGTTGGAGGCGTGATGATCGATGACCAGCACGTCGCGGCCGGAGTCGGCGAGCCCGCGCAGCGCGCCGAGGCGGTTGACGCTGGGAATGTCGACGGTGACCACCAGGTCGGGGTCGCGGCGCATCGCGTCGGGGCCGACCAGGAGGTGTCCACCCGGCAGCGACTGCAGCGATTCGGGCAGGACCGCCGGCGCGGCGAAGCTCACCTGGACACTCTTGCCGACCTGGTCGAGCACCAGCGCCAACGCCAAGCCGGCACCGATCGTGTCGGCGTCTGGATAGACATGGCAGACCACGCCGACCGACGAAGCCGCCGAGAGGAGTTCGGCGGCGGCATGGGCGTCGACCCGATCGCCCACTTCGGGAACGTCAGTCGTCTTGTCTATCGCGGTCACCGATGTCCTCAGAGTCGTCAGGCCCCCCGGGAACTGCCTCGCCCTCCTCCTCACTGACACGGTACGGGTCGGCATCCCCCGCGTGCTTGGCACCTTCGCGAACTCTCGCCAAATCCTCATCCGCGGCGCGGGCGCGGGCGAGCAGTTCTTCCATCTTGACCGCCGCGTCGGGCACGGTGTCGCGCTCGAACGCCAGCGTCGGCGTGAAGCGGACGCCGAGGCTGGCGCCCATCTTCGAGCGCAGCACACCCTTCGCCTTGTCCAGCGCCGCCGCGGCTGCGTCGTAGTCCGGCTCCTCGGACAGCGACGAACCGAGCACCGTGTAGTACAGCGTGGCGTCGTGCAGATCGTTGGTGACCTTGGCGTCGGTGATCGTCACACCGGCCAGCCGCGGATCTTTGATCTCGTATTCGATCGCCGAGGCGACGAGGGTGGAGATGCGCTTGGCCAGCCGGCGTGCTCGTGCCGGATCGGCCATCTAGACCCTTTCCTTCTCGACCAACTCGTACGTCTCGATGACGTCGCCTTCCTTGATGTCGGAGTAGGTCAGCGTCAGACCGCACTCGTAGCCCTCGCGGACCTCGGTGACGTCGTCCTTCTCGCGACGCAGTGACGACACGGTGAGGTTCTCGGCCACCACGACGTTGTCACGCAGCAGCCGCGCCTTGGCGTTGCGCCGCATGATGCCCGACTGGACCAGGCAGCCGGCGATGTTGCCGACCTTCGACGACCGGAAGATGGCGCGGATCTCGGCGCGGCCGAGCTCCTTCTCCTCGTAGACCGGCTTGAGCATGCCCTTGAGCGCGGCCTCGATCTCGTCGATCGCCTGGTAGATGATCGAGTAGTAGCGGATCTCCACACCCTCGCGGTTGGCCAGCTCGGTGGCCTTGCCCTCGGCGCGGACGTTGAAGCCGATGATGATCGCGTCCGAGGCCGACGCCAGGTTGACGTTGGTCTCGGTGACCCCACCGACGCCGCGGTCGATGACCCGCAGCTCCACTTCGTCGTCGACCTGGATGCCCAGCAGGGCCTCTTCGAGGGCCTCGACCGTACCGGCGTTGTCGCCCTTGAGGATCAGGTTCAGCTGGCTGGTTTCCTTCAGCGCCGAGTCCAGGTCCTCGAGGCTGATGCGCTTGCGACTGCGGGCGGCCAACGCGTTGCGCTTGCGCGCGCTGCGCCGGTCGGCGATCTGGCGCGCGATGCGGTCCTCGTCGACGACCAGGAAGTTGTCGCCGGCGCCGGGCACCGACGTGAAGCCGATGACCTGGACGGGCCGCGACGGTAGCGCCTCGGTGACGTCCTCGCCGTGCTCGTCGACCATGCGCCGGACGCGCCCGTACGCGTCGCCGGCCACCACCGAGTCGCCCACCCGCAGCGTGCCGCGCTGCACCAGCACCGTGGCCACCGGGCCGCGACCGCGGTCCAGGTGCGCTTCGATCGCGACACCCTGGGCTTCCATATCGGGGTTGGCCCGAAGATCCAGGGCGGCGTCGGCGGTCAGCACGACCGCTTCCAGCAGCGCGTCGATGTTGGTGCCCTGCTTGGCGGAGATGTCGACGAACATCGTGTCGCCGCCGTAGTCCTCGGGAATCAGCCCGTACTCGGTGAGCTGACCGCGGATCTTGGCCGGGTCGGCGCCTTCCTTGTCGATCTTGTTGACCGCCACCACGATCGGCACTTCGGCGGCCTGCGCGTGGTTGATCGCCTCGACCGTCTGCGGCATCACGCCGTCATCGGCGGCGACCACGAGGATCGCGATGTCGGTGGCCTTCGCACCGCGGGCACGCATGGCGGTGAACGCCTCGTGACCCGGGGTGTCGATGAACGTGATCGGCCGGACGTTGCCGTCGAGGTCGACCTGCACCTGGTAGGCGCCGATGTGCTGGGTGATGCCGCCGGCCTCGCCCTCGCGGACGTTGGCCTGACGGATCGTGTCCAGCAGTCGGGTCTTGCCGTGGTCGACGTGACCCATCACGGTGACCACCGGCGGCCGCTGCTCGAGGTCCTCCTCGCCGCCCGAGTCCTCGCCATAGGACAGGTCGAAGGATTCCAGCAGCTCGCGGTCCTCGTCCTCCGGGGAGACGACCTGAACCTTGTAGTTCATCTCGCTGCCGAGCAGTTCGAGGGTGTCATCGCCGACGGACTGCGTCGCGGTGACCATCTCACCGAGATTGAACAGGGCCTGGACCAACGCGGCCGGGTTGGCGTCGATCTTCTCGGCGAAGTCGCTCAGCGACGCACCGCGCGCCAGCCGGATGGTCTCACCGTTGCCGTGCGGCAGCCGGACACCGCCGACGACGGGCGCCTGCATGTTCTCGTATTCGGCGCGTTTCGCCCGCTTCGACTTGCGACCCCGCTTGGGGGCGCCGCCCGGACGGCCGAAGGCACCTGCCGCGCCGCCGCGCTGGCCGGGACGGCCACCGCCGCCGGGCCGGCCGCGATAGCCGCCGCCGGCCGGAGCTCCGCCGCCGGCACCGCCGCCGCGGTAGTTACCACCGCCGCCACCGGCACCGGGACGCCCACCCTGCCCCGCACCGGGACGAGGCCCGCCGCCGGGGCCGGGCCGCGGGCCGCCACCCGGACGCGGGGGCCGGGGCCCGCCGGGACGTGGCGGCATGTTGCTCGGCGACATACCGGGCCGCGGAGCGCCGGGCCGCGGGGCGCCGGGACCGGGCCGTGGGCCTTGAGGACGAGGAATCGGCCGGTCCACCGGCTGCTGGGACGAGAACGGGTTGTTACCGACGCGCGGGACGCGCGGCGCCGGCTTGGGGGCGCCCGGCGCGGGACCGGGCCGTGGGCCGGGTGTCGGGCCCGGACGGGAAGGCGGTGCCGCGGGCGTGGCCGGCGGACCGGCCGCCGCGGGAGGCGTGACGGGCGGAGCCTCGACTGGGGGTGCCGCAGGTTTGGGCGCGGGTGCTTTCGCGGGCTCCTTGGGGGCGGTGCTCTTGGTGGCGGCCGGCGAGCCAGCCGATGAGCCAGCCGGTGAGCCGTTGCCGTCGGCCTTGACCTTCTCGGCGGCCGGTTTCCCGCCGCCGAAGGATTCGCGCAACCGGCGCGCGACGGGGGCCTCCACGGTTGAGGACGCGGATTTGACGAATTCGCCCTGTTCGCTCAGACGAGCGAGAACTTCCTTACTGGTGACACCGAGTTCCTTGGCCAACTCGTGTACACGGGCCTTACCTGCCACTACATCTCCATCTCTAGAGGCGTCAGCGGTGGTAGGCGCCGCGCCTCGGGTTAGCTATGACGCATGGTCATCGGGACTTCACGGTGTGCTCATGTTCTTCGCTACCTGTTCTGTTGCCGGGCGGTTCGGGCGCTTCCGCGCTGCTCATAGCGCTGACGTGCTCGACCACCGCGGATACGTCCGGTGAACCGGTGATGCGCAGCGCTCGACCGAAGGCTCGCCGCCGGATTGCTGCGTCGAGGCAGTGCGGAGTGGGATGCAGCCACGCACCCCGCCCCGGCAGCTTTCGCGCCAAGTCAACGGTCACGGCGCTGGAAGGATTCCCAGCACCATCGACGTTGCCGACGGCGACCACCCGAAGCAGTTCGACGGCCAGCTCTCGTTTTCGGCAACCAACGCAGGTCCGCACCGGTCCGACAGGTTCGTCGGGGCTGCGTCGTTGCGCCGAAGCCGAAGTCTCGCGCTGGATCACAGGTGAGTCTACCGTCACTGTCGCTGGTAATTGAAATGGCTGCGCTGGTCGGCGTGGACGCGTGCGCGGGCCGGGCTTACCGGTCGCCGACGGACCCGCGCGCCACGTCCTGGCCGGCCTCCGCCTTGCCCGCGGGGGCGGCGTCGCTGCGGATGTCGATGCGCCAGCCGGTGAGCCGGGCCGCCAGGCGCGCGTTCTGCCCCTCCTTGCCGATCGCCAGCGACAGCTGAAAGTCGGGCACCACGACGCGTGCCGCGCGCGCGGTCTCGTCGATGACCGACACCGATACCACCTTGGCCGGCGAGAGCGCGTTGGCGACGAACTTCGCCGGATCGGGGTCGTAGTCGATGATGTCGATCTTCTCGCCGGACAACTCGCTCATCACATTGCGCACCCGCTGTCCCATGGGTCCGATGCAGGCCCCCTTGGCGTTGAGCCCCGACACCCGGGAGGTGACGGCGATCTTCGAGCGGTGGCCGGCCTCGCGGGCGACGGCCACGATCTCCACCGACCCCTCGGCGATCTCCGGAACCTCCAGCGAGAAGAGTTTGCGCACCAAGTTCGGGTGGGTGCGCGACAGCGTGATCAACGGTTCACGCGCGCCGCGGCTCACGCCGACGACGTAGCAGCGCAACCGGTCGCCGTGTTCGTACCGTTCACCGGGCACCTGCTCGGCGGCGGGGATGACGCCCTCTGAACCCTTCGTCTCGCTGCCCATCCGGACGACGACGAGGCCTCGCGCGTTGGCGCGCGCGTCGCGCTGGATCACCCCGCCGACGATGTCGCCTTCGCGGGCCGAGAACTCGCCGTAGGTCTTCTCGTTCTCCGCGTCGCGGAACCTCTGCAGCATCACCTGGCGCGCCGTGGTGGCGGCGACCCGGCCGAATCCCTCTGGGGTGTCGTCCCATTCGGTGATCGGATTGCCGTCGTCGTCGAGCTCGGTGGCGATCACCTTGACCTCACCGGTCTTGCGGTCGATCTCGATGCGCGCCTCGGCGGCGTGTCCCTCGGTGTGCCGGTAGGCGGTCAGCAGCGCGGACTTGATGGTTTCGACGAGTTCACCCACCGGGATGCCCCGGTCCACTTCGATGGCATGCAGTGCGGCCATGTCGATGTTCACGTCGAAGCCTCCTTCCCAGAACGGCCGACCAGCTCCAGCTCTCGCGGATTGGGAGGCGAGAATTCCACTTGCACAACGGCTTTCGCGATGCCTTCCAGCGGCAATTCTCGTACCGAGTAGTTCGCCGCTCGGCCGGCGCGAACCACCAGACGGACCACGCCGCCGGCGGTTTCGCCGAGCCGGCCCGTGAGCTGCGTGCCGTCGGACAGCGTCAGCTCGACCTTGCGACCGCGGGCCCGGCGGAAGTGCTTCTCGGCGGTCAGCGGTCGGTCCACCCCCGGGGAGGTGACCTCGAGGACATACGGCGCGGATCTGGCGTCGACCTCGTCGAGCAGCGTCGACGCCGTCCGGGACAACCCGGCGATCGACTCGAGGTCGAGGCCGTCGTCCCCGTCGGCCACCACCGTGATGCGGGGCGGACGCGCGGCCGCGTCGACGATCACATCTTCGATTTCGTAACCTGCGCGTGCGAACTCGCCGTCGAGTAGCTCGATCACCTCTTTCTGCGACGGCAATCCCGCAGAACGCTCCGTCACGGCGAGCTCCTCGTCTTGAGTTGTCCGGACTCGATTCCGCGGCAGCACCGCCGAACCAACACTCAACGATACGCCAGGGGCGCCGCGGTAAACGCCAAACGCGCACCCGATGCGACGAGACCGCGATGGCAAGATGTTGCTCGTGCCGAGCACTCCGCCGACCATCAGCAGGAGACGCGTACTGGCCTCGGCCGCGGCGTTTGCCCTACTCGGCGCGACCGCGGCCGCCTGCGGGTCATCGCCACCGCCGCCGGAGGTCGACGAGCTCGCCGCCCAACTCGACCGGGCGCGCGCCGACAGCCAGCTGGCCACCGATGCCGCCGCCGAGGAGCGCGGGCCCGTCGTGGCGGCGCTGACCGCGGTCGCCGCCGAACGGGCGGCCCATGCCCAGGCGCTGTCCGATGAGCTGGTCCGAATGCGCGGCGCCGAGGCACCCACCACCACGCCCTCCAGCACCACCGCCGAGGCGGCGAAGCCACCCACCGTCAAGGACGCCGCCAACGCGCTGCGGGCATCGGCGGAGAGCGCCAGCGAGCTGGCCGCCAAGCTCTCGGGTTACCGCGCCGGGTTGATCGCGTCGATCGCCGCGGCCTGCACCGCCGCCTACACGGTGGCCCTCGCCGACCCGAGGTGGCCGCAATGACGTCGGTGGAACCGACCGGTCCGACGCGGCCCTCGAACCCCGCGGACGGTGCGCTGTTCGACGCGATCGCCACCGAACACGCGACGATCTACGGATACGGGCTGGTGTCGGCGCATTCCACGCCGGACGTCAACGAGCTGGTGTCCAATGCGATGGCCGAGCACCGCGAGCGCCGCGAAAAGGGCCTGGCCATGCTGACCGGCCGGTCAATCGAGGGTCCGCTGCCGGCCGCCGGGTACCAGTTGCCGATGAAGGTCGACACGCCCGCCGACGCCGCCAAGCTCGCGGTCCGCATGGAGGAGGACGCGGCCGTCGCGTGGCGCGCGGTCGTCGAACAGGCCACCACCGAGCAGGAGCGAGCGTTCGGGGTGGCAGCGCTGACGCAGTGCGCGGTGATGGCCGCTCGGTGGAGCCGGGTGCTCGGGACGACGCCGGTCACGGTCGCGTTCCCCGGCGGCAACGAGTAGTCCTCGCGCCGAACGTGCGCTCACTGCGAGATTTCGCCGGGATTCTCGCGCTCAGCGCACGTTCGGCGAAGCGAGTGCCGCCGAGATCTCGGCTGCCGCGGCGGCGACGGGAATCTCGCGCGTCTCCCCGGTGAACCGGTTGCGAAGCTCCACCACGCCGTCGGCCCAGCCGCGGCCGACCACGACGATCCACGGCACACCGAGCAGTTCGGCGTCCTTGAACTTGACCCCGGGCGAGGCCTGCCGGTCGTCGAGCAGCACTTCGTGCCCGAGCCGATCGAGGTCGGCCGCCAACTCCTCGGCGCCGGCGCGCGCGGCGCCGTCCTTGTTGGCGATCACCACGTGCACGTCGAACGGCGACACCGACGACGGCCACCGCAGCCCGATCTCATCGTGGTGCTGTTCGGCGATGACTGCGACCAGTCGCGACACCCCGACGCCGTAGGAGCCCATGGTCAACCGAACCGGCTTGCCGTCCTCGCCGAGTACGTCGACCTCGAACGCGTCGGCGTACTTGCGGCCCAACTGGAAGACGTGGCCGATCTCGATACCGCGGGCGGCCACCAGCGGCCCGGCCCCGTCCGGCGACGGGTCGCCTTCGCGGACCTCGGCGGCCTCGATCGTGCCGTCGGGAACGAAGTCTCGCCCCGCGACCAGGCCGACCACATGCCTGCCCGGCTCATCGGCGCCGGTGATCCACGACGTGCCGTCGACCACACGCGGATCGACGAGATAACGAACACCGTTGGCCGACAACGCTTTCGGGCCGATGTATCCCTTCGCGAGGAACGGGTACTTGGCGAAGTCGGAGTCGTCGAGTAGCGCATACTCCGCCGGTTCCAGCGCCGCGCCGAGACGCTTGTCGTCGACCTCCCGGTCGCCGGGCACGCCGACGCCCAGCAGTTCCCATTCGCCGCCGGGCTCACGCACCTTGAGCATCACGTTCTTGAGGGTGTCGGCGGCCGTGACGGTGCGGGCCAGCGTCGAGTTGGCCCACTCGACCAGCGTGGCGATCGTCGGGGTGTCGGGGGTGTCGTAGATCTTGGCCTCGGGTTGGCCCTCGATCGGCAGCGCCTCCGGCACGGCGGTGATGACGGCCTCGACATTGGCGGCGTAACCGGATTCGAGGCAGCGCACGTAGGTGTCCTCACCGATCTCGCTCTCGGCGAGAAACTCCTCGGAGGCGCTGCCGCCCATCGCGCCCGACACCGCCGAGACGATCACGTAGCGCACGCCGAGGCGGCCGAAGATCCGCTGATAAGCCTCGCGGTGGGCGTGGTAGGCGTTCTTGAGCCCGTCGTCGTCGACGTCGAACGAGTACGAGTCCTTCATCAGGAACTCGCGCCCGCGCAGGATGCCGGCGCGTGGCCTGGCCTCGTCGCGGTACTTGGTCTGGATCTGGTACAGGCGCAGCGGGAAGTCCTTGTACGACGAGTACTCCCCCTTGACCGTGAGCGTGAAGAACTCCTCGTGGGTGGGCCCCAGCAGGTAGTCGTTGCCGCGGCGGTCCTTCAGCCGAAAGAGCGCGTCGCCGTACTCGGTCCAGCGGTTCGTCGCCTCGTACGGCGCGCGCGGCAGCAGCGCAGGGAACAGGATCTCCTGTCCGCCGATGGCGTTCATCTCGGCTCGCACGATCGCCTCGATCTTGCGCAGCACCCGCAGTCCGAGCGGCAGCCAGCTGTACAGCCCGGGGCCGACCGGTCGGATGTAGCCGGCGCGGATCAGCAGTTTGTGGCTGGGCACTTCGGCGTCGGCCGGATCGTCGCGCAAGGTGCGCAGGAACAGCTCCGACATGCGGGTGATCACAGTCGACAACCTTACTGATGGCCGGGGCTACAGCTCGCCGGCCTCCACCGCTTCGCGGGTGTGCTGGGCGGTGGCGATCTGGCGCGCCGAGAAGCCGATCCAGAACGCGGCGATGCCGACGATCACCGCGACGCCGGCGACCCACAGCAGCGCGTAGGTGTAGCCGTGGCCGAGCGCGTCGAGCTGGGCCGGCGTCATGTCCTTGACCGGGCCGGTGGTACCGCCCAGGTACAACGTGCGTGACGTCTGCACCGCCTGGATGACCACGAGCACCAGCGGCCCACCGAGGTTCTGCACCATCAACGTGATCGACGACACCGGGCCGATCTCGCCGGGGCCCACGCCGGCGATCGCGCACAGCGGCAGGATCACCGCGATCGCCCCGATGCCGAAGCCGCCCACCACGATCGGCGCGAACAAATCCGGGAAGTACGGGATGCTGCGGTCCAGGGTGGAGCCGTACAGCATCGCGCCCAGCACGAACAACCCGCCACCGAGGATCAGCCAGCGAGGCGCGACGTGCGGGGCCAGCCGGGCCGCGACCGCGGTGCCCACTCCGAACGCGAGCGCGAACGGGATGAAGCAGATGCCGGCCCGCAGTGCCGAGTAGCCCAGGACGTCCTGCACCAGCAGCCCGATCATCACCGTCAGGGTCAGCAGCACGCCGCCCGCGAGGAACAGCGCGATGAACGTCATCACCCGGTTGCGGTTGTCGAACACCGAGAACGGCACGATCGGGTGCTGCGCGGTGCGCTCGACGAGCAGGAAGCTGATGAAGAAGATCGCCGACGCCACCGCGGCGCCGATCACCAGCGGATCGATCCACCCGCGCGGCGGGCCCTGCGTGAAGACCAGCACCGCCGATGTGCAGCCCAGCGTGGCCAGCGCCGCGCCGGTGACATCGAGCTTGAGCCTTTCGTGGTGGGTCTCGGCCAGCCGGGTGACCGCGATGACGATGATCACGATGCCGATCGGCACGTTGATCAGAAACGCCAGCCGCCAGGAGATCACGGTGAGTGCGCCGCCGAGCACCAGCCCGAGCACGGAGCCGATGCCCTGCATGGCCGCGGAGATGGCCAGCGCGCGGTTACGCGCCTGCCCGACCGCGTACGTCGTCGCGATCAGCGCGAGGCCGGTAGGCGCCGCGACCGCCGCGCCGGTGCCCTGCACCGCCCGGGCCGCGATCAGGGTGGCCGGATCGGTGGCCAGACCGCACACCAGCGAGGCGATCGTGAAGACGCCGACACCGGACAGGAACGCGCGCTTATGACCGATCGCGTCGCCGACGCGCCCGCCGAGCAGCAGCAGGCCGCCGAACGCCAGCACATAGGCGGTGATCACCCAGCTCTTGCTCGCGTCGGTGAGCCCGAGATCCGCCTGCATCCGCGGCAACGCGACGATCACGATCGTGCCGTCGAGGGTCGACATGAGTTGCATGCCGGTGATCGCGATGATCGCCGGGCCCAACACCGATGAAGCCAGCGGTAACGCCGAAGGTGGCGGCGGGTGGTCTGTCGATCCGGAGGAACCACCGACGGCAGACATGGACAGCCACCCTACCGAGTGCGATTTCGGTGTAGTCGGTAACGCTGAGCGCCACCAACTACACCCGAATCACAACTCGCCGGAGTCGATCGCGTCCTTGACTTCCTGCGCATGGGCGACCTGCGATGCGGTGTAGCCGATGAACAGCGCTGCACCGCCCACGATGACCGCGACCGCGGCCACCCACAGCAGGCCGTAGGTGTAGCCCTGATCGAGGGCATGCAACTGCGCGGCGTTCATGTCGTTGACCGGTCCGGTGGTGCCGCCCAGATACAGCGTGCGGGAGGTGATCACGGCCTGGATCACGGCGAGGACGACGGGACCGCCGAGGTTCTGCAGCATCAGCGCGATGGCCGACACGGGGCCGATTTGGTCGAAGCCGACGCCGGCGATCGCCGACAAGGTGAGCGGGACGACGATCATGCCGATGCCGAGCCCGCCGATCGTGATCGGCAGCACCAGATTCGGGAAGTACGGGATGTTGGCGTCGAGCGTGGAGCCGTAGATCATCGCGCCGAGCACCAGCACGCCACCGGCGATGACCAGTATCCGCGGCGGGAACTTCGACACCAGTGTCGAGGACAGGCCGAGGCCGATGCCGAGCGCGATGACGAACGGAATGAATCCGATGCCGGCTCGTAGGGCGCTGTAGCCCATGATGTCCTGCACGTAGAGCCCGATCAGGACGGTCAGCGTGAACATGACGCCGCCCGCGAGGAACACCGCGACGAAAGTCGCGACCCGGTTGCGGTCCTTGAACAGGTCGAACGGCATGACGGGGTTGGCGGCGGTGCGTTCGACGTAGAGGAACGCGAGCAGCGCCGCGGCTGCGGCGAGCCCGGAACCCAGCGTGATGGGCGACAGCCAGCCCTGCTCGGGCCCCATCGAGAACCCGAACACCGCGGCGGTACAGCCGAGCGTGGCCAGGATCGCGCCGGTGGCATCCAGCTTGAGCCGCTCGCGGCTCGTCTCCCGCAGCGTCCTGCGGGCCAGGTGGATCATCACCAACCCGATCGGGACGTTGATGAGGAACGCCCACCGCCACGACACCTCGGTCAGCGCCCCACCGATGATCAGACCCATCACCGAGCCGATGCCGGTCATCGCCGCGAAGATCGCGGTGGCGGCGTTACGGGCGGGGCCCTTCGGGAAGGTGGTCGCGATCAGTGCCAGCGCGGTCGGTGACGCGATCGCCGCGCCGACGCCCTGCAGCAGCCGGGCGATCACCAGCGTCGCCTCGTTCCACGCGAGGCCGCACAGGATCGAGGCGATGGTGAACAGCGCGACGCCGACGATGAAGGTGCGCTTGCGGCCGATTGTGTCGCCCAGCCGCCCGCCGAGCAGCATCAGCCCGCCGAACGTCAGCACGTAAGCGGTGATGACCCAGCTGCGGCCGGCGTCGGACAGGCTCAGCTCGTCCTGGATCTTGGGAAGCGCGACGATGGCGACGGTGCTGTCCATGGTCGCGAGCAGTTGCATGCCGCCGATCGCGATGACCGCGGCGATGAACCGCCGCGACGGCAGCCACGCTGGATACCTGCTGGTCCGCCCCTCCGCGGACTGCACAGCGCTCTTCTGCGGGCGAAATGAAAACGGTTGGTCTGCCCCACCCTCGGCGTCACGGCGCATGGCGGCACGCTCTGCGTCATTGAGAGCCGTCATGCGGGTTACCTTACAGTACTCTTAAGAATCCTTTAACCGCCGAAGGCGGCCACGGGGCCGATCACGATGATCGCCGGAGGCCGGATTCCGTCCTCCCGGATGCGTTCTGCCGCGTCGGCCAGAGTGGCGCGCAAAGTGCGTTGCGCCGCCGTCGTGCCGTGCTGCACCACCAGCACCGGCGTATCCGCAGGTCGCCCGCCTTCGAGTAGGGCCTTGGCGAAAAGCTCGATGCGTTCGACCGCCATCAGCAACACGATGGTGCCCGAGAGTCCGGCCAGGGCATTCCAATTCACTAACGATTCCGGATGTCCGGGCGCGACGTGGCCGCTGACCACAACGAACTCGTGGGTGACGTGGCGGTGGGTGACCGGAACGCCGGCCAAGGCGGGTACCCCTATGGCGCTCGTCACACCCGGCACGACCGTGACCGGAATTCCGGCCTCGGCGCACGCCAGCACCTCTTCGTAGCCGCGCGCGAACACGAACGGGTCGCCGCCTTTGAGCCGCACGACGAACTTGCCGGCCCTCGCGCGGTCGATGAGGATGCCGTTGATCGCGTCCTGGGCCATCGCCCGGCCGTACGGAATCTTCGAAGCGTCGATGACCTCGACGTGCGGCGAAAGTTCGGCCAGCAGTTCCTGCGGCGCAAGGCGGTCGGCCACGACGACCTCGGCGTGCGCCAGCAGCCGGCGGCCGCGCACGGTGATCAGCTCCGGGTCGCCCGGTCCCCCGCCGACGAGCGCCACGCCACCGTGGACGACATCGGGGGTCGCCGACATGTCCGGTGCGATGAGGCCCCGTTGCATGGCCTCGTGGATCGCCGTCCTGATCGCCGCCGACCGTCGGTGCTCACCGCCGGCGAGCACACCGACCGACAGCCCCTCGTACTCGAACGACGCCGGAGTGACCGCGGTGCCCTCCACGGCGACATCGGCTCGTACACAGAAGATGTGACGGCGTTCGGCCTCGGCGACGACGGCGGCGTTGACTTCGGGATCATCGGTGGCCGCGATCGCGTACCAGGCGCCCTCGAGGTCACCTGCGCGAAACTCACGCAGCAGCAGTGTGATTCCGGCCATCGCCTCGACCGCGGGGGTGGCTTCGCGGGCGATCACGTGTACGTCGGCGCCGTTGGCCACCAGAAGCGGCAAGCGACGCTGCGCCACGCTGCCGGCGCCGACGACGACGACCTTCCTGCCGGTCAGGCGAAGGCCGACGAGGTAGGCGTTCTCGGAAATCACACTGCTCCTCGCGTCCGCGTCACTGGGTCCGATCCTCTTCGCGCAAGCGGCTCATCGGCGCGAGCTTAGGGCTACCCGAAGTACTGCCGCACATCGAGCCGATGATCAACGGCGCCGAGATCCTCACCATCGCCGACTAGGGCGCCTCGATTGTGAATCTGACGACGCCCAGACGCGAATTTCCGTCGCCATTTTCACAATCGGCGGCGTCGACGACGACCGACGAGGTAGGCGTTCTCGGTCACTGGGTCGGATCCTCTTCGCGCAAGCGGCTCATCGGCGCGAGCTCAGAGGTTGCTGCCGCGGCCACGAAGCGGCTGATCGCTTGCGGGTGGGCGACGGGATGGGTGTGCAGGTAGCCGGCGTGTACGCCGCCGGCCACGGCGCCGTCGTGGGTCCTCTTGACCTCGGTGTCGGAGAAGATCCAGGCGGGCGCGTAGCTGTCGGCGAAAGAGACTGCGGTGCGGTGGAACTCGTGCCCCATCATCCGGTCGCCGATGCAGTGCAACGGCGAGTCGGCCACCACGACCGCTTCGCGGTAGCCGAGGGTGAGGCGGTCGGTGAACGTCGCCGACCCGGACAACACACCACACATCGGGTGGCCGTCGAGGTCGTCGACGAGGTAGGTCAGCCCCGCGCATTCGGCATGCACCGGCGCACCGGCTGCGGCCAGGTGCCTGATCTGTGCGCGCGCGACGTCGTTGGCCGACAGGTCGGCGACGAACTCCTCGGGGAACCCACCGGGGATGACGACGGCCGACGTGCGTGGCGGCAGCGGGTCGGTCAGCGGGTCGAACTCGACGACCTCGGCGCCGGCCGCGGCGAGCAGTTCGCTGTGCTCGGCGTAGCTGAAGCTGAAGGCCCGGCCTGTCGCCATAGCCACTATGGCGTTTCCGCCGACGGGGGTCACCTCCTCCGCGTCCCACGGATCGTCCATCACCCGGCTGCCGGCCAGCGCGGCGATCCCGACGAGGTCCACATGGCGGCCGACGAGCACGGTCATCGCCTCGACCGCCGCCTGCGCCCGCTCACCGTGTTCGACCGCGGTGACCAATCCGAGATGCCTTGAGGGGACGGATAATTCGACGCTGCGCGGGATCGCGCCGAAGACTCGGACGCCGGCATGTTCGCAGGCCTGGCGCAACACCTCCTCGTGACGCGGCGATCCCACCCGGTTGAGGATCACCCCGGCGACGTGAACCGACGAGTCGAACGTCGAAAACCCATGCAGCAGCGCGGCGATGCTGTGGCTCTGCCCGCGCGCGTCGACGACCATGACGACCGGTGCGCCCAGCAGCGCGGCCACGTGCGCGGTGGAGCCGAACGCCGAGCTCCGCGAATCGTCGGCGATGCGCCCGTCGAACAGCCCCATCACGCCCTCGATGACCGCGATGTCGGCGCGGGCGCAACCGTGCCGGTACAGCGGCCCGATCAGGTGTTCGCCCTGCAGCACCGGGTCCAGGTTGCGGCCGGGCAGCCGCGCGGCCAGCGAGTGATAGCCCGGGTCGATGTAGTCGGGACCCACTTTGAACGGCGCGACGGCCCGACCGGCGCGCCGCAGCGCCCCCATCAGGCCGGTCGCCACGGTCGTCTTGCCGCTACCCGAGGCGGGCGCGGCGATCACCACAGCGGGCGTCGCCCTGCTCACACCGGCGGCTTTCTCTGCCGAGCAGACGTAAATTGCCCCGACACGCCGAAGAAAAAGCTCACTTTGCGGCTGTTCGCGCGAAAAACGGTCACCACTCGATGCCCTTCTGTCCCTTGCGGCCGACGTCCATCGGGTGCTTGACCTTCGTCATCTCGGTCACCAGATCCGCGGCGTCGAGCAGCGGCTGCGGCGCATCGCGGCCGGTGATGACGACGTGCTGCGTGCCGGGCCGTGAGCGGATCGCCTCGATCACCTCGTCGAGGTCGATCCACCCCCACTTCAGCGGGTAGGTGAACTCGTCGAGCACATAGAAGTCGTGGCGCTCGTCGGCCAGCCGCCGCGCGATCTCGGCCCAGCCGTCGGCCGCGGCGGCGGCGTGGTCGACCTCGTCACCGTGTTTGCGTGACCAGGACCACCCGGACCCCATCTTGTGCCACTGCACCGGTCCGCCGACGCCGTGCTCGTCGTGCAGCCGTCCGAGCTCGCGGAAGGCCGCTTCTTCGCCCACCTTCCACTTGGCGCTCTTGACGAATTGGAACACCGCGATGTCGAAGCCCTGGTTCCACGCGCGCAGCGCCATGCCGAACGCCGCGGTCGACTTGCCCTTGCCCGCGCCGGTGTGCACGGCCAGAAGCGGCGCGTTGCGACGTGCGCGGGTGGTCAACCCGTCGTCGGGGACGGTGAGCGGCTGGCCCTGAGGCATGACGTGACTCTCCCCTACTTCCGTGTGAGTCCAGATCAGGCGGCGGTGCGGACCACGTCGGTGAGGCTGTCGGCCCGCAGCTCGGCCAGCCGCACCGCCGGGGCGCCCAACTGCTCGGCGAGCTCTTCGGCCAGCCCCAACCGCACATGGGAAGTCTCGCAGTCCACCACCACCGCGGCGGCGCCTTCGGCGACCAACCGGGCGGCGGCCTCGCGCGCGCGGCCCAGCGGGTCGGAGCCACCGGTGGCCCGGCCGTCGGTCAGCACGACCACCAGGCTGCGCCGGGCACGGTCGCGGGCCTTCTCGCGCACGACGAGGTCGCGGGCCGCCAACAGTCCCTGCGCCAGAGGCGTCCTGCCGCCGGTGTCGAACCGGGCCAGGCGCCTACTTGCGATGTGAACCGACGACGTCGGCGGCAGCAACACCTGGGCGGCCTGCTGACGGAACGTGATGACGGCGACCTTGTCGCGCCGTTGGTAGGCATCGCGCAGCAGCGACAGCGTCGCGCCGCCGACCGCGGACATCCGGTCCCGCGCGGCCATCGAACCCGACGCGTCGACGACGAAGATCACCAGGTTGCCTTCGCGGCCTTCCCGGATCGCCCGCCGCACATCGCCCGGCACCGGCCGGGGCCGTCCCGGTCCACGCTGCCGCTCCACCGCCGCCAGCAGCGTGCCGAACACGTGCACACCGTGACCGGGTCCGTTGTCGCCGGTGGCCGAGATCGTCTTGCCGGTGCGGTTACGCGCACGCGACCGGCGGCCGGGCGCTCCCTCGCCCACACCCGGGACCACCAGCGACCGGGCGCGGAAGACCGGCGACGGCGGGGCGCTCGGTCGTGAGGCGTTGCCCGAATTCCGTTGTGACGCTTGGCTATCCGAACCATTCCCCGATGAGCCACCACCCGGTGGGTCAGGATCGGGCTCGGGATCTCCGTCGGCGGCCTCGTCGGCTTGGGCCATCGCGTCGTCGAGTTGTCCGGGGTCCAGGCCTGGGTCGTCGAACGGGTCGCGGCGGCGGCGGTGCGGCAGCGCGAGTTCGGCGGCGACGCGGATGTCCTCCTCGGCCACCGTGTCGGCGCCGCGCCAGGCGGCATGCGCGACGGCGGTCCTGGCGACCACCAGGTCGGCGCGCATACCGTCGACGTCGAAGGCCGCACACAACGCGGCGATGCGCCGTAATTCACTGTCCGGCAACGAAACCGAGCCGACCGCGGCGCGGGCGGCCGCGACCCGGCGGGCCAGCTCGGCGTCGGCGTCGGCGTAGCTCTGGGTGAACCCGTCCGGGTCGGTTTCGTACGCCATCCGCTGGCGGATCACGTCGACCCGGACGTCCACCTCGCGGGACGCCCGCACGTCGACGGTCAACCCGAACCGGTCGAGCAGCTGCGGACGCAGTTCGCCCTCTTCGGGATTCATGGTGCCGATCAGGACGAACCGGGCGTCGTGGCTGTGCGACACCCCGTCGCGCTCGACGTGGACCCGGCCCATCGCCGCGGCATCGAGCAGCACGTCGACCAGATGGTCGTGCAGCAGGTTGACCTCGTCGACGTACAGCACGCCGCCGTGCGCGCGGGCCAGCAAGCCCGGGGAGAACGCGTGCTCACCGTCGCGCAGCACCTTCTGCAGATCCAGCGACCCGACAACCCGGTCCTCGGTGGCGCCGATCGGCAACTCGACGAGCGCGGCTCCGTCGACCGCCTCGAGCACTTTGGCCAGCCCGCGCACCGCGGTCGATTTCGCGGTGCCCTTCTCGCCGCGGATCAGCACCCCGCCGATGTCGGGACGGATCGCGCACAGCAGCAGCGCCAGCCGCAGGCGGTCGTGTCCGACTATCGCGCTGAACGGGTATGTCACGGCTTCAGCATAGGGACGTGCGGAATGCCGTCCTCGAGGAACTCCTCACCGTCGCGGACGAAGCCGAGGCGGGCGTACATGTCGGCCAGGTACGTCTGCGAGTCGATCCGGCACGGGTAGTCACCCACCTCGGCCAGCGCGGCCTGCAGCAGCCGGGTGCTGTGCCCGTGTCCGCGGGCCTCCCGCTTGGTGCAGACCCGCCCGATGCGGAAGCCCTTCTGCCCGCCGGGGTGTTCCTCCATCAGCCGCAACGTCGAAATGACTTCGCCGCTGGGGGTTTCCAGCCAGAAGTGCCGGGTCTCGGCCAGCAGGTCACGGCCGTCGAGTTCAGGGTACGGGGTGGCCTGCTCCACGACGAACACCTCGACCCGCAGCTTCAGCAGTTCGTAGAGCATCGCGGCGTCGAGGTCGCGCGACCAGCTGCGGCGCAGCGCAACCGTCATCCGGCGGCCACCGCCGAGGATTCGTCGAGCCGCAGCACACGGGTCCCGTGCGACCACACTTCGTCGAACAGCGCCGGCTCCGAGGACAACTCATGGCCCAGCGACGGCACCATCTCCTGCAGTTTCGGCAGCCACGCCTGGTAGCGCTGGGCGAAGCAGCGCTGCATGACGTCGAGCATCGCGGGCACCGCGGTCGACGCCCCGGGCGATGCGCCGAGCAGGCCGGCGATGGTGCCGTCACCCGCGGTCAGGACGGTCGTTCCGAAGTCCAGCACCCCCTTGCCCTTCGCGCCGCAGATGACCTGGACCCGCTGTCCCGCGACGTTGAGCTCCCAGTCCGATTCCCTTGCGCTCGGGGCGAATTCGCGCAGCGCGTCGATTCGTTCGGCGTCCGACAGCATCAACTGACCGACAAGGTACTTCAGCAACCCGAACTGGGTGAGCCCGACGTTGACCAGGGACGCGACGTTGTTCAACGTGATGGACTCGGGCAGGTCGAAGACGTCGCCCTGCTTGAGGAACTTCGGGGACCAGCCCGCGAACGGCCCGAACAGCAACCACGATTTGCCGTTGATCATGCGGGCGTCCAGGTGCGGAACCGACATCGGCGGCGCACCCACCGGAGGCTGGCCGTAGACCTTGGCCCGATGCGCCGCGGTCAACCTCGACACGTCGGTGCGCAGGAACTTGCCACTGACCGGGAAGCCGCCGAAGCCCTTGGCCTCCTTCATGCCGGCTTTCTGCAACAGGTTCAGCGCCCCGCCGCCCGCGCCGACGAAGACGAACTTGGCTTTGAGCTTGCTGGTCCGGCCGGTACGCAGGTTTTCCACTTTCAGCGTCCACGAGCCGTCGGGCTCCTGGCGCAGGTCGCGCACCTCGTGCCCGAATCGTGTGGTCATACCGCGCTGGGCGACGAAGCCGATGAGTTGGCGCGACAGCGCACCGAAGTCGACGTCCGTGCCCCCCTGGGTCCAGTTCAGCGCCACCGAGTCGGAGAAGTCGCGCTTCTGGGCCATCAGCGGCAGCCGCCGGGCGAACTCGTCCTCGTCGTCGATGAATTCCATGCCGGCGAACAGCGGGTTGGTCACCAGAGCCTCGTAGCGGCGCCGGAGGTATTTCACATTGGCCGCGCCGTGCACGAAGCTCACGTGCGGAACGGGATTGAGGAAGCTGCGCGGATCGCTGATCAACCCGTTCTCCACGGCATAGGCCCAGAACTGGCGGGTCACCTGAAATTGTTCGTTGACGCGCACCGCTTTGGCGATGTCGATCGAACCGTCGGGCTTCTGCGGGGTGTAGTTGAGTTCGCACAGCGCCGAGTGCCCGGTGCCGGCGTTGTTCCACGCATCGCTGCTTTCGGCGGCCGCCCCGTCGAGGCGCTCGATGAGCGTGATCGACAGATCCGGCTCCAGTATCCGCAGCATGGCACCCAGCGTGCCGCTCATGATGCCCGCGCCGACGAGCACGACGTCGGTCGTCGGATGGTCGTCAGCCACTGTCAGTCCCCCAGACGCTGTTGTCCTTCGCGGTCGCGGTCATGGTCGGTCATCAGGTTAGCCCGCAGGGCGCCATCTCAATCCCCGCGCACGAAGTGGGACCGCTTCACCGCAGGAGGCTCGGGTGCGCCGACTATCGTTGCTGTCGTGCCCGACTGGAAGGCCGACGTACTGCCGGGCTACTGGCAACACACGATGGCCCTCGGCACAGACCCGGACGGCGAGGGTGAACTCGTCGCGACCCTGGTCCGCCGCGGTGAGCCCGATCCGTCGGCCACCCACGCCGTCCTGTTGGTGCACGGGTTCACCGACTACTTCTTCAACACCGAGCTTGCCGACCACTTCGCCGCGCGGGGGTTCGCGTTCTACGCCGTCGATTTGCACAAATGCGGCCGCTCCTGGCGGGAGGGCCAAACCCCGCACTTCACCACCGACCTGACCCGCTACTACGCGGAACTCGAGCGTGCGCTCGACATCATTGCCTCGGTGTCACCGGCGCAGGTGTTGGTGTACGGGCATTCGGCCGGTGGCCTCATCGTGTCGCTGTGGCTGGACCGGTTGCGCAGCCGCGGGCAGACCGGTCGCAAACGCGTTGCCGGTCTGGTGCTCAACAGCCCGTGGCTCGATCTGCAGGGGCCGTCGATCCTGCGGGCCGCGCCGACGCGCGCCGCGCTGGGCGCGGTCTCCCGGTTTCGCAAACGGCTGGTGGTGCGCCCGCCGACCGAGGGCGGGTACGGCACGACACTGCACCGCGACTACCACGGTGACTTCGACTACGACCTGAGGTGGAAGCCGGTCGGCGGCTTCCCGGTCACGACCGGCTGGATCCACGCCATTCGCCGGGGCCACGCGAAACTGCACCGCGGGCTCGACGTCGGCGTGCCGAACCTGATCCTGCGCTCGGACCGCAGCGTTCGTGAGGTCCGGGACCCCCGAAAAATCGATGAGATCCAGCGCGGCGACGCGGTGCTCGATGTCAGGCAGATCGCCCGGTGGGCCGGCTGCATCGGCAACCGGACCACCGTCGTGCCGATCGCCGACGCCAAGCACGACGTGTTCCTGTCGATGCCCGAACCGCGGCAGGCCGCCTACCAGGAGCTGACCGGCTGGCTGGACTGGTATCTCGCGCACCGCTGGAATGCCACCACCCAATCCCGAGGAGGCTGACCCATGACGCACTTCGACATCGCGATCATCGGAACCGGTTCCGGCAACACGATTCTCGACGAGCGATACGTCGACAAGAAGGTGGCGATCTGCGAGCAGGGCATCTTCGGCGGCACATGCCTCAACGTCGGCTGCATCCCGACGAAGATGTTCGTGTACGCGGCGGGAGTCGCGCAGGACGTCCGGGAGGCGTCGCGGTACGGCGTCGATGCCCACGTCGACGCGGTGCGGTGGCCCGACATTGTCTCGCGGGTGTTCGGGCGGATCGATCCGATCGCGATGAGCGGGGAGAACTACCGCCGGTCCTCGCCCAACGTGCAGGTGTTCGCCAGCCACGCCAGGTTCCGACCCACTCGACCCGACGGCCGTTACGCGCTGCGCACCGACGACGGTGAGGAGTTCACCGCCGACCAGGTGGTGCTCGCCGCCGGTTCGCGGGCCGTGGTCCCCGACGCGGTCGCGGAATGCGGTGTGCCGTACCACACCAGCGACACAATCATGCGGATCACCGATGTGCCCGAGCACCTCATCATCGTCGGCGGCGGGTACGTGGCCTGCGAGTTCGCCCACATCTTCAGCTCCCTGGGCAGCCACGTGACGCTGCTGATCCGCGGCAGCACGCTGCTGCGCGGCCACGACGACGACATCGCCATGCGCTTCACCGACATCGCCGCCAAGAAGTGGGAGGTGCGCAACCACCACGAGCTGGCGGATGCGCGTGAGGCCGGCGGAGGCGTCGAGATCACCTGCACGGA
This sequence comes from Mycobacterium sp. IS-3022, assembly GCF_001500065.1. Taxonomy (GTDB): domain Bacteria; phylum Actinomycetota; class Actinomycetes; order Mycobacteriales; family Mycobacteriaceae; genus Mycobacterium. The sequence continues at coordinate 163,275 of NZ_LQIN01000023.1, read as the reverse complement.
CGGCTCGAAGTTGCGCGGCGACACGCTGCTGGTGGCGACGGGCCGCGTTCCCAACGGCGACCTGCTCGACGCCGAGCACGCCGGCGTGAAGGTCACCGCGGGCGGACAGGTCGTCGTCGACGACTACCAACGCACCACGGCGCGCGGCGTTTTCGCGCTCGGCGACGTGTCTTCGGACTTTCAGCTCAAGCACGTCGCCAACCACGAAGCGCGCGTCGTCAAGCACAATCTGCTCCAAGACTGGGACGACACGGATGCGCTGGTCGCGGCCAACCATCGCCATGTGCCCTCAGCGGTGTTCACCGATCCACAGATCGCCAGCGTCGGGTTGACCGAAAACCAGGCACGCGCAAAGGGATTCCGGATCAAGGTCAAGATCCAGGACTACAGTGACGTCGCCTACGGCTGGGCGATGGAGGACACCACCGGCATCGCCAAGCTGGTCGTCGACGACGACACCGGCCTGCTCCTGGGCGCACACATCATGGGCCATCAGGCGTCGTCGTTGATCCAGCCCATCATTCAGGCGATGGCCTTCGACCTGCCCGCCCAGGACATGGCGCGCGGGCAGTACTGGATTCATCCCGCGTTACCCGAGATCATCGAGAACGCTCTGCTGGCGCTCTGCGGGGAACCGCCGTGGCCGCCGTCGAAGCGCCATTAGCGCGCCGGCACCTCGAAACCCCAGGGCAGTTCCAGGCGGTGTGCGGCAAGAAGTTCTGCATCCGAGAGGATGTCGCGGATCGGCCCGTCGGCCACAATTATGCCGCGGTCCATCACCACCGCCCGCTCGCACAGTTGGGCGGCGTACGGCAGGTCGTGTGTGACGATCAACATCGTCGCCTCGAGGCCCGACAAGGTTTCGGCCAGTTCGCGGCGCGCCACGGGATCGAGGTTCGCCGACGGTTCGTCGAGCACGAGAATGTCGGGCGCACACGCCAGCACCGTCGCCAATGCCGCCCGGCGCCGTTGGCCCGCCGACAGGTGGGTGGGGCTGCGGTCGGCCTGTTCGGTGAGCGAAACGGTCTGTAACGCCTGCCGTACCCGCGCCGCCAACTCGTCGCCGCGCAACCCGAAGTTGGCGGGGCCGAACGCCACATCCTGCGCGACGGTCGGCATGAACAGCTGATCGTCGGGATCCTGGAAGACCAACCCCACACGCCTGCGGATGTCGTGAATGGTCTTGCGCGTCAACACGGAATCGCCGATCCGCACGGTGCCCGACGTCGCGGTGAGCACGCCGTTCAGGTGAAGCATCAGCGTGGTCTTGCCGGCGCCGTTGGGCCCCAGCACCGCGACGCGCTCACCATGTGCGACGGCCAGGTCGACGCCGTCGAGGGCCACCTGGCCGTCCGGGTAGACGTGGCGCAGCGCCTCGATGGTGACCGCGGTCATCGCAATACCCACGCCGCCGTCGCGATCGCCACCGCAGCGACGGCGGGTGTCATGGCGACCACCCATTGCGACGCGGCCGCCCGCGGCGGCGCCCCGATCACCGCCAGATCCGGTGCGTTGCCGTCGAATCCGCGTGACAGCATCGCCACGTACACCCGCTCGCCACGTTCGTAGGAGCGCAAGAACAAGGCTCCGATCCCCTTGGCGATGGCGCCCGCCTGATGCAGAACACGCGGCGAGTCGCCGCGCGAGACGCGTGCCATCCGCATGCGGCTGGCCTCGCCGGTGAGCAGATCGACGTAGCGGATCATCAGCACCAGGACCGAGGTCACCACCGCGGGCATTCCCAGCCTGCTCAACGCCATCGGCAACTCGGTCGTCGACGTGGTGGCCGCCACCGTCAGGGCCGCCGCGACCCCCAACGTGCCCTTGACGACGATGCCCCACGCTGCCCACAGCCCGGTGGCCGAAAGCTGCAAGCCCGCCACGTCGACACGCTGGCCGCCCTCGGCGAACGGTAGGAGCACCGCCAGAACCAGGAACGGCGCCTCGATCAGCATCCGCGGCAGGATCCACCGCAGAGGGATGCGTGCGAGCCGCCAGACGACGACGACGATCGCGGCGTAGACGGCGAAGGGCCAGAACATCTCCCGCGGCGTCGCGACCACCGCGAGGACGAACACCAGCAGACAGACGATCTTGACCTCGGCGGGGGCACGGTGCACTGCGGAGTCGTCGTGCCGGTAGAGCGGATGGGCGCCCGCGCCCATGGCTAGCGCCGGCTCCCGCTGCTGTCGTCCGCCTTGCGGCTGCGGGCGATCAACCAGAACACCGAGCCCGCAACCACCACCGTCGCCAGCACGCCGATGATGCCGGCGACTCCCCCGGTGCCGTCGCGCCCGGCGATCGCGTAGTCGGCCAACGGCGACGCCGCGAGGCTGTGGTCGTCGGCGTGCTGGGCGATGCACTCGCCGGTCAGCTCCTCGCCGTCGGCGGTCTCGACGATTTCGCAGCCGCGCAGCGTCGCCGAGTCCAGCCCGTCGGGGCTGGAACTCGCGAAGTAGGACACCACACCGGCGATCAGGAGAGTGGCGACGGCGAACACCGTCCAGAACCGCCACCGTGCCCTCATGCCGCGACCTCCTGTCGGGTCCCGCGCAACAGATACACCAGATCGGGACGCGACCGCGCGACAGCCATCACCGTGACCGCGGTGATCAGCCCCTCCCCGACCCCGATCAGCGCATGAGTGCCGAACATGTATCCGCTGACGGCGCCCATCGACGTCGTCGCCGCGCCGCCGATCGCGTACTCGAGAACGAATCCCATTGCTGCACAGATTGTTCCGATCAGCGCCGCGATGAAGGCGATGACGCCGAGCCCACCCACCGGGACGTCACCTCGTTTGCGGGCCACGGCATAGAGCAACACAGCCGTCGAATATCCGGCGGCCACCCCGATCACGGCCATGTTGGTGATGTTGGTGCCCAGCGCGGTGACCCCGCCGTCGGCGAACAGCAGCGCCTGCACCACCAGCACGATCGCGATGCACAACGCCCCCGTGTACGGGCCGACCAGGATCGCGGCGAGGGCGCCGCCGAGCAAATGCCCGCTGACCCCCGGCAGGATCGGGAAGTTCACCATCTGCACCGCGAAGATGAACGCGGCAACCAACCCGGCCAGCGGCACCGTGCGTTCGTCCAGTTCGTTTCGCGCCTTGGCCGCGCAGAATCCGACGGCCACGACGGCGATGAGGCCGAAGACGACGGAGGTCGGCGCGTTGACGATGCCGTCGCTCATGTGCATGGCGACGTACTGGTAAGCCACCCCGCAACCCTAGAACTTGGTGTCGACACCTGTCTAGCTGAACAGATGTTCAGCTGGAGGCGCCTGGGGAGTGATTTCGGTGTCGCCGGTCGCGGTGAGCGCAACCAACTACACCGAAGTCGCGTCAACGCTTGACTGCGGTCACCACCAGGTACTCGGCCTCCCACAACGCCCGGCTGTCGTCGCCGGTGTTCCACTTCTGAAGGAACGCCAGGAAGTCGGCGTCGAGGGCCTCGAGCCGCTCGGGGTCGTCGGCGTTGAACTTGTACGCGGCGATGGTCGGCCCGTAGTTGCGCTTCCAGTACTCACGAAACTCGGCCGGGGTCGCGCAGTGCTCCAGGCGCACGGTCTGCCTGCGCAGGTTCGCCTCGGCTACCCGATTCCCCAGCAGCGCCCGGACATGATCCTCGTCGCCCCACAGCGGCGGCGGGTCCGCGCCAGGGGGCGGCGGCGGAGCGTAGGGCTTCAGTGTGGCGAAGAGGTTGCCGATGAATCCCTGTGGCGTCCAGTTGATCATCCCGATGGTTCCGCCGGGTCGGACGACGCGGACCATCTCGTCGGCGGTGTCCTGATGGTGGGGCGCGAACATCGCACCGACACAGGACATCACGACGTCGAAACTGTCGTCGGCGAACGGCAACGCCTCCGCGTCGGCTTCCACCCACTCCAGGTCGACTCCGCGTTGGGCGGCGATGCGGCGGCCGGCGTCGAACAACTCCGGGGTGAGATCGCTTGCGGTGACGACCGCACCGAGCTTCGCAGCCGGGATCGCCGCGTTTCCCGAACCGGCCGCGACGTCGAGCACCCGGTCGCCGGCTCGCACGCCGCAGACGCGGACGAGTTCAGGCCCCAGCCCGGGGATCAGGTCCGCGGCCACGGCTGGATAGTCGCCGGCCGCCCACAGTGCCCGATGTTTGGCTTTCAGTGCGCGATCGGCATCCTGATCCGTCGCGCCGCGTTTGCCTTGTGCCGTACTCACCTACCAAGGCAACCAGCCGACGGTGAGCGGCACGACCGCATTGACCAAATTTCTCTTCGTTGATCCATCACGAAGTGTCGCCGGTCACGGTCGGCAGTCGGGCCGTCGCCGTATCAGTTGTGGCGAGCGCCGATCCAGTGCAGCAGGTCGTGCACGGTTTGGTCCTGCAGGCGGTAGCTGACCGTCCGCCCGACCCGGGTGGACGAGACCCAGCCCTGCTGGCGCAGTACTCGCAGGGCTTGGGACACGGCGTTCTCCGACCGGCCGAGCGCGGCGGCGAGATCGCCGACGCAGATGCCCGGCGCGCGGTGCAGCACCAACAGAATCTCGAGCCGGTTCGGGTCGGAGAGCAGATCGAAGCGCACCGTCCAGCCGGTCGTGTCGACGTCGGCCAAGGCGGACGTAACATCCTTGGCTTCCGCTCGGCTACCGGACCGGACCATGGTGCGCAGTTTATCGAGGAAGCTGGGCGAAAGCGCCGAAGCGATCTTTCGCGCCGCCTACAGCGGGGTGACGTAGTGGCCGCTGATGCCGCCGTCGACGAGGAAGGTCGAGGCGGTGACGAACGACGCGTCGTCGCTGGCGAGGAACGCCACCGCGGCCGCGATCTCGTCGGGTTCGGCGAACCGGCCGATCGGGATGTGCACCAACCGCCTCGCTGCCCGTTCGGGGTCCTTGGCGAACAACTCCTGCAGCAGTGGGGTGTTCACCGGTCCGGGACACAGCGCGTTGACCCGGATGCCCTGCCGCGCGTACTGCACCCCGAGCTCGCGCGACATCGCGAGCACGCCGCCCTTGGACGCGGTGTAGGAGATCTGCGAGGTGGCCGAACCCATCACCGCCACGAACGATGCGGTGTTGATGATCGAGCCCTTCTGCCGGGGCACCATGTGGCCCAGGGCGGCCTTGCAGCACAGGAACACCGATTTGAGGTTGACGTCCTGCACCCGTTGCCACGCGTCGAGCCCGGTGCTTTCGATGAGGTCGTCCTCCGGTGGCGAGATACCGGCGTTGTTGAACGCGATGTCGACGCGGCCGAGGGCCTCGGCGGCGGTGTCGAACAGGGTGTCGACCGCCGCGGCATCGGAGACGTCCACCGGTACGAACGTCCCCTCCAGCTCGTCGGCCACCTTCCTGCCGGCTGTCGGGTCGACGTCGCCGACGACGATGGCGGCACCTTCGGCGCGCATGCGCCGCGCGGCCGCCAAACCGATCCCGCTGGCGCCGCCGGTGACCACGGCCACCTTGCCGGCAAGCCGCCGCGTCAGATCCATCAGGCCTCCCGCACCGCGATGAAGACGTTCTTGGTCTCGGTGAACGACAGCGGTGCGTCGGGGCCGAGTTCGCGGCCGAGGCCGGACTGTTTGAAACCACCGAACGGCGTGTTGTAGCGCACCGACGCATGCGAGTTGACCGACAGGTTGCCGGACTCTATCGCGCGCGACACCCGCAGCGCCCGCGACAGGTTGTCGGTCCAGATCGACCCGGACAACCCGTAGGGGGTGTCGTTGGCGAGCGCGATCGCATCGGCGTCGTCGTCGAACGGCAACACGGTGACCACCGGCCCGAAGATCTCTTCGCGCACCGTGCGGTCGGTGCGTTGCGGCGTCAGCACGGTCGGCGGGAACCAGAATCCCGGGCCCGACGGCGCCGACCCGCGGAAGGCGACGGGCGCGTCGTCGGGCACGAAAGAGGCGACGGTGTTCCAGTGCGCCTTGGACACCAGGGGACCCATCTCGGTGTCCTTGACCCTGGGGTCGCCGACGACGACGCCCTTGACCGCGGGTTCGAACAACTCCATGAAGCGGTCGTAGACCCTGCGCTGCACCAGGATTCGGCTGCGGGCACAACAGTCCTGGCCGGCGTTGTCGAACACGCCGTATGGCGCGGTGGCCGCCGCCTGCTCCAGATCGCAGTCGTCGAACACGATGTTCGCGCTCTTGCCGCCCAGCTCCAGCGTGACACGCTTGACCTGACTGGCCGCGCCCGCCATCACCCGGGTACCGACCTCGGTGGACCCGGTGAACACGATCTTGCGCACGTCGGGATGGCTGACGAACCGCTCGCCGACCACCGCACCCTTGCCGGGCAGCACCTGCAACAGGTCAGCGGGTATGCCCGCCTCGACGGCCAACTCCCCCAACCGGATCGTGGTGAGCGGTGTCCACTCGGCCGGTTTGACCAGCACCGCGTTTCCCGCGGCAAGTGCCGGCGCGAATCCCCACGACGCAATCGTCATCGGGAAGTTCCACGGGGTGATGACGCCGACCACCCCGAGCGGCTCGTTGAACGTCACGTCGATGCCGCCGGCGACCGGAATCTGCTTGCCCGACAGGCGTTCCGGTGCGGCGGCGTAGAACTGCAGCACGTCGCGGACGTGGCCGGCCTCCCATTCGGCGTTGCCGATCGGATGCCCGGAGTTCGCGACTTCCAACGCTGCCAACTCGTCGACGTGCGCGTCCACCGTCGCGGCGAAGGCGCGCAGCGCGCCGGCCCGGTCGGCGGGAGCGCGGCGCGCCCAATCCCGTTGCGCCGCTTTCGCTCGCGCGACCGCATCGTCGACCGCGGCTTCGTCGGTCTGCTCGACGGTTTGCAGCAGCTCCTCGGTGGCGGGGTTGATGACCTCGGACGCGCTCACGCCTCTACCCTTTCTTGCGCATACGTGCTCGCGGCCTCGACGACCCCGGCGAACAACCGCAGGTCGTCGAGGCGCTCTTCGGGATGCCACTGCACCGCCAGCACCCAGCGATCCGGGACTTCGACCGCTTCGATGACGCCGTCCTCGTCGCGAGCGCTGATGACCAACCCGTTGCCGAGTTCGTCGATCGCCTGGTGGTGGTAGCACTGCGCGTCCGACGACTCGCCGATCAGCCCGGCCAGCCGGCTACCCGGCAGGGTGCGCACCGTCGAGGTGGTGAACACCGCATTGCCCTGCTGATGACGGCTGTGGCCGATGACGTCGGGCAGGTGCTGGTGCAGCGTCCCGCCGAGCGCAACGTTGAGCACCTGGGCTCCGCGGCAGATGCCCAGCACCGGCATCGCGCGCCGCATCGCACCCCTGACCAGCGCGAACTCGAACTCGTCGCGGCGCCGGTTGTCGGCGACGTCCGCGTCGGTGGCGGGGTGCGGCTGCCGACCGTAGTGCGCGGGCACGACGTCGCGGCCGCCGGTGAGAATGAGTCCGTCGATGCCGTCGAGCACCCGGTCGGCGATGTCGTCGTCGACCCGTTGCGGAGGAAGCAGCATCGAAATGCCCCCCGCCAATTCCACGCCCTCGGAGTAGATCGCCGGCAGGAAGCTCGCCCGGACATCCCACACCCCGGTCTGCGCCTGCTGCAGATAGGTGGTCAACCCGAGCACGGGCCGCACCTTCCTCCCGCGAGCTGGGCTCGCCGGAGAACTAGAGCCGCTCAAAGCCGCGCATCCTCTCCCAGTCCGTGACGGCGGCGTTGAACGCGGCCAGCTCGACGCGGGCGTTGTTGAGGTAGTGCTCGACGACCTCATCGCCGAACGCCGCCCGCGCGACCTCGGACTTGGCGAACAACGCCGCCGCTTCGGCGAGCGTCGTCGGAAGCCGCTCGGCGCCACTGGTATACGCGTTGCCCTCGGTGGGCTCGGGCAGCTCGAGCTCCCGGTCGATGCCGTACAGCCCGCCTGCGATCAGCGCCGACACCGCGAGGTAGGGGTTGACATCGCCACCGGGCGCCCGGTTCTCCATCCGCATGCCGTGACCGTGCCCGACGACCCGCAGCGCGCAGGTCCGGTTGTCCAATCCCCACGCGATTGCGGTCGGGGCGAAACTGCTGTCGACAAACCGCTTGTAGGAGTTGATGTTCGGCGCGTAGAGCAGCGTGAGCTCACGCAGCGTGGCCAACTGCCCGGCAATGAAGCTGCGGAACATCGGCGACATGCCCAGCGGATCGGCATCGTCGGCGAACACCGCGCTGTCGTCGTCGCCGCGCAGCGAGATGTGGATGTGGCAGCTGTTGCCTTCTCGCGCATCGAATTTCGCCATGAACGTCAGGCTCTTGCCGTGCTGGTCGGCGATCTCCTTGGCGCCGTTCTTGTAGATCGCGTGATTGTCACAGGTCACCATCGCATGGGCGAAGCGGAACGCGATCTCCTGCTGGCCGAGATTGCATTCGCCCTTGACGCCTTCGCAGTACATGCCCGCGCCCGTCATACCGAGGCGGATGTCGCGCAGCAGCGGCTCCATCCGGGTCGAGGCCAACATCGCGTAGTCGACGTTGTAGTCGGAACCCGCCGTCATCCCCCGGTAGCCCTTCGCCCAGGCCTCGCGGAAGCCGTCCTCGAACACCATGAATTCGAGTTCGGTGCCGACGTAAGGCACCAGCCCGCGTTCGGCGAGCCGATCGAGCTGGCACTTGAGGATGCTGCGCGGGGCCTGCTGGACCGGCGTGCCGTCGTGCCAGCCGAGATCGGCCATGACCATCGCCGTTCCGGGCAGCCACGGAATCCACCGCAACGTCGAGAAGTCGGGCGTCATCACCATGTCGCCGTAACCGGTCTCCCAGCTCGACATCGAGTACCCGTCGACCGTGTTCATGTCGACGTCGACCGCCAGCAGGTAATTGCAGCATTCGGCGCCGTGTTCGGCGACTTCCTCGACGAACAGCCGGCCCGACAGCCGCTTCCCGGTCAGTCTGCCCTGCATGTCGCAGAACGCGACGATCACCGTGTCGATGTCCCCGGCGGCCACCAGGCGCTCGAGATCGGCCTGCGACAACATGCCCGATGTGACGCTCATCCGCTGCGGGGCCCTTCCTCAACGACCAGAGATGACGGCTAGTCAACCATTGGCGGTGGTTCGCTCCGGCGTTCGCAGCGAACACTTCATACAATTGTCGCTCCCAAAGATAGGAACCCAGCCCGTGATGGAAGCCAGAACGAAGCGGCTCGGTGAGGCCGTGATCGCCACCGGCGCGCTGCACGATGCGCTCGGGGGCTACCTCTACCGCAAGCAGCTCGCCGGAATGGCCCGGGACGGCCTGCTGAATTCGGCTTCTGACGCCCGGCTGGGCACCGTCGACGGCGAACGGCGCCACACCGCGTTCTGGTTCCTGATCGGCGGCTTGGCCTTCATCACCATGGGCGCGAGCATCCGCAGGTCGGGGGCGTCCGGCGAACCGATCGCGCCTGCGCTCGGGCCGGGGATGACGGCGATGGGCGCGATCGGCGCGGCGGTCATGCCGGTCTCCGGGTTCTGGTTGTTGCTCGCCGAGGGACTCGCCGCCATGGCCCTGCGGCGCCACCAGCGGCGGTAGAGCCAAGTCACACCCGTCACGGGTTTCGCCAGCTTCCACAAGGGTAAAGTCCTTGGCGTGTGTGGAGCCACCGGCGAGGTGCGTCTCGACGGCCGGGTACCTGACGTCGCAGCTGTGTCAGCCATGGCGGAGGCGATGGCGCCCAGGGGCCCGGACTCGGCGGGCGTGTGGTCTCAGGGCCGGGTCGCGCTGGGACACCGTCGCCTGAAGATCATCGATCTGTCCGCAGCCGGCGGTCAGCCGATGCTCGACTCCGACCTCGGGCTGGCAATCGCCTGGAACGGCTGCATTTACAACTACAAGCAGCTGCGCCGCGAGCTCAGCGAGCACGGCTACCGGTTCTTCTCCCACAGCGACACCGAGGTCCTGCTCAAGGCGTACCACCATTGGGGCGACCGGTTCGTCGACCGGCTCTACGGCATGTTCGCGTTCGCGATCGTCGAGCGCGACAGCGGCCGGGTCCTGCTCGGCCGCGACCGGCTGGGGATCAAACCGCTGTACTTCACCGAGAATCCGGCCCGGATCCGCTTCGCGTCGTCGCTGCCGGCGCTGTTGGCCGGCGGCGACGTCGACACCCGCATCGACCCCGTCGCCCTGCACCACTACCTGACGTTCCACTCGGTGGTGCCCGCGCCGCGCACGATTTTGCGTGGGGTGACCAAGGTGCCGCCGGCGTCGCTGGTGGCGATCGAACCGGACGGCAGCCGCAGCACCCGCACGTACTGGGAACCGGACTTCACCCGCCGCGCGGACCGCGCCGACTGGTCCGAACGCGACTGGGAGGACGCCATTCTCGGCGCGCTGCGCGTCGCGGTCGACCGACGCCTGGTCGCCGACGTTCCGGTCGGCTGCCTGCTATCCGGCGGCGTCGACTCCAGCTTGATCGTCGGGCTGCTCGCCGAGGCCGGGCAGCACGGGCTCGCGACGTTCTCCATCGGCTTCGAATCGGTGGGCGGCGTGGCGGGCGACGAGTTCAAGTACTCCGACATCATCGCCGAGCGCTTCGGCACCGACCACCACCAGATCCGCATCGGCACCGAGCGGATGCTGCCTGCGCTCGACGGCGCGATCGGCGCGATGAGCGAGCCGATGGTCAGCCACGACTGCGTCGCGTTCTACCTGCTGAGCCAGGAGGTCGCCAAGCACGTCAAGGTGGTGCAATCCGGCCAGGGCGCCGACGAGGTGTTCGCCGGATACCACTGGTATCCACCGATGGCCGGCGCGGGCTCGCTCGACGAGTCGGTGGGCATCTACCGCGACGCGTTCTTCGACCGCGACCGGTCCGGCTACGAGGCGCTCATCTCGCCCACGTTCACCACATCCGACGACCCGAGCCTGCGCTTCGTCACCGAGAACTTCGCGCGGGCGGGCGCCGAGACCGGCATCGACCGTGCACTGCGGCTCGACACCACCGTGATGCTCGTCGATGACCCGGTCAAGCGCGTCGACAACATGACCATGGCCTGGGGTCTGGAGGGCCGGGTTCCGTTCCTCGACCACGAGCTCGTTGAGCTCGCCGCGACCTGTCCGCCCGAGCTGAAGATCGCCCACGAGGGCAAGGGCGTGCTGAAGCAGGCCGCGCGGCAGGTCATCCCGGCCGAGGTCATCGACCGGCCGAAGGGCTACTTCCCGGTGCCCGCGCTCACCCACCTCGAGGGCCCGTACCTGGACATGGTGCGCGACGCGCTCTACGCGCCCGCCGCCAAGGAACGCGACCTGTTCCGGCCCGCGGCGATCGACCGCCTGCTCGCCGACCCGAACGGTCGTCTCACGCCGCTGCGCGGCAACGAACTCTGGCAGCTCGCGCTGCTGGAACTGTGGCTGCAGCGGCACGGGATCACGGGACCCGCGGCATGACGGCGACCGGTCCCGAGACCGACCAGACCGAAGCCATCACCCTCGGCCTTCACCACGCGTCGCCGCAGCACCTCGTCGACGCGATGGCCGACGATGTCGTGATCGAAATGGGCTGGGGCCGACTCATTTTCGGACAGACGTTCGCCGATCCGCAGAAGCTCGCCGAGGTGTTGCGCCACGAAGGCCCGGGCCGTCGGGACATCTGCATCTACGCCCGCGAACCCCATGTGCTGGTGTCGATGGCCCCCGCCGAACTGTTCATCGATCCGAGCCACACCTACCGGCTGAGGTTCACCGAAGACCACGAACCGGATCCGGCGCCGACCGGATTCTCGGTGCGGGGGCTGCAGAGCGCCGAGGACGCCGACGAGATGAACCGCGTCTACGTGCGCTGTGGCATGGTGCCCGGGCCGGTCGAGGTGTTGTGGCAGAACCACCGGACCCAGGACGCGCTCGACTACCTGGTCGCGGTGCGTGACGACGACGGCGCGGTGGTGGGCACCGTCACCGGCGTCGACCACAAACGGCTGTTCTCCGACCCCGAGAACGGCTCGAGCCTGTGGACCTTGGCCGTCGACCCGACCACCAGCCTGCCCGGCGTCGGCGCGTCGCTCACCCGCGCGCTGTCCACGATCTACCGCGACCGGGGCCGGGCGTACATGGACCTGTCGGTGAGCCACGACAACGTGGCAGCGATCTCGCTGTACGAGAAACTCGGGTTCGAGCGGGTTCCGGTCATGGCCGTCAAGCGCAAGAACGCCATCAACGAACCACTGTTCACCCATCCCCCCGAGACGATCGACGACCTGAACCCGTATGCGCGGATCATCGCCGACGAGGCGATGCGCCGCGGCATCTGGGTGGAGGTGCTCGACGCGGGGGCCGGCGAGATGCGGCTGTCCCACGGGGGCCGCAGCGTCCTGACCCGGGAATCGTTGTCCGAGTACACGTCTGCGGTGGCGATGGCGCGCTGCGACGACAAGCGGTTGACGCGGCGCCTGGTGGCCGAGGCCGGCATCAAAGTGCCCAAGGGCCGGTTGGCCACCTTCGACGAGAAGGATCACGAGTTCCTCGAAGAGGTCGGCGATGTCGTGGTCAAACCGACACGCGGCGAACAGGGCAAAGGCATCACCGTCGGGGTCAGCGGTCCCGACGAACTGGACGCGGCGTTGGCCCGCGCACGCGAGGAACACCCCAACGTGCTCATCGAACAGCGCGCCGAAGGTGACGACCTGCGCCTGGTGGTGATCGACGGCAAGGTGGTGGCCGCGGCGTTGCGCAGGCCGGCGGAGGTCGTCGGGACCGGGCACCACACTGTCCGCGAGCTCATCGAGGCGCAGAGCCGGCGACGGTCGGCGGCGACCGGGGGCGAGTCCCGCATTCCGATCGACGCGGTCACCGAGGCGACGGTTACCGAGGCGGGCTGGACCTTCGACGACGTGCTCCCCGAAGGGCAGCGGCTGCGGGTGCGCCGGACCGCGAACCTGCACCAGGGCGGCACCATTCACGATGTGACGGCGAAGGTCGACCCTCATCTGTGCGACGTCGCGGTCAAGGCGGCCCACGCGATCGGCATCCCGGTGACCGGCATCGACCTGCTGGTCCCCGACGTCACCGAACCGGAGTACGTATTCATCGAGGCCAACGAGCGACCGGGGCTGGCCAATCACGAACCACAGCCCACCGCAAAGGCTTTCGTCGATTTTCTGTTCCCGGGAAGCCCCGCGCTGCCGCAGGCCTGGACACCCGAAGAGGCGACCTGAGCTACCAGGTGCTGGTGCGCATCACGATCTCTGCGGCCAGTTGCGCTGTCGATTCGTGAGCGTTGCGCCTGCCCAGCAGGTCGACCATCCGATAGTCGCCGTACACATAACGCTGGCTGGCCCGGGCGATCGCGCGGGCGGCGGGCGTGCTGACCAGCGCGGTGGTGTTCATCTCCACCGGCGGGCAGTGCTCGTCGCGGATGACACCGGCGGCGTCGGCGACGCGCGGATGTCCGCGGTCGATGACGACCAGCCCGATGAACCGGTCGAGCCGGGTCGCGGCGAGTTCCCACGCCAGTTCCCCACCGATGCGGTCGCCGACGAGCAGCGCCCACTTCACGTCGAGCGCGTCGAGGATGGCCACGACCGACTTGGCGGTCAGCCGCGGATCCGGAGGGACGACGACGGTGCGCAGCGACGCGGTGTGCAGCCGCTGACAGACCGCGTCGTAGGCGGCGGTCGACTGGTGCGCCGCGCCGAGCACCACCACGACAGAGCCCTTCTCGGGACCTGCGACATCGACGGGCACGCTGATTCCCTCAACAGTGACCGTGGTGGATGGCATTGGGACACGCTACAGCGGCCGCTGGGCCGCCGCGGTCGTTTCGCCGGAGGTGAACACTCCTGTCAGCCCGTGGGCACACGCTCGGCCTGCCGGGCCGCGATGTCCAGAAAGGTCTGCGGCAGCGCGGCTTTGACCGGAATCGTCGGATTCGGCACCGGAAACGCAACGCCGTAGACGGCCATGGTCCCGACGTTCTCGAACGAGAAGTAGACGCGGCTGTCGACGCCGCTCAGGCGCATTGTCTGCTCGTAGACGAGCGCGTCGCTTCGGGCGCCGTCCATCTTGGTCGTCGTCATCGGGATGCCCGGCGAGAACGGGTCGAAGAACGTCTGGAACTGCGCGCAGCGTTCCGCGGTGGCCGCCAACTTGTCGAGATCGAGATGCCATGTCAACACCGTCATCACGACGCGGGTGCCGTCGTAGCCGACGACGTACTCTGCGGCGCTGCCCGGCCCCCGTTCGCCCGATTCGGCGATGACCCGGGTGAGCCCCTCCGAGCAGCCCGCGGGACGCGACAGCATGGCCGGCGGGGGTCCCGCGCCGTCGCCCCGCCCCGGCTCGCGGACGACGCGGTCGTATTGCACCCCTTGTGGGAAGTCGGCGGCGGTGAGCAATGTCCGGTCCAACCGGGCGCCCGGCCACGTCGCGGTGCCCGCAATCTGATGGGCGCATCCGGTCAGCATCACCGCCGCGAGGACGACCGCCGTCCCATATCGCCAGCTCATCGCCGTAGTCCGGTCACGACCGTGGGCCTGGCCGGGGCGCCGTCGTCCAGCAGGGCAAGAACCGCGTCGATGTCGAGATGGCTGGTCAGCAGGTCGGCCATCAGGTCGAGCTGAGCGTCGCGGCGAGCGCTGACGTCGACGTCGTCGGCGACGACGAATCCGGTGCGGCCTGCGGCGGCGGCGGCCTCGGCCAGCCACGCGCGCCGGACGGCGTCGTTGTCGAGCAGCCCGTGCCAGTGTGTGCCGTACACCGCTCCGCGGCGAAGCCCGACACCAAGCCACTCGTCCTCAGTCGAGCGGCTGACCTGGCCATGGTGAATCTCGTAGCCCGACAACGGTTCCCGGTGGCGCCGCAGGATCTTGGCGTCGGCGAAGACGATGTCTGCGTCGAGCAGTCCCAGCGCCGTCACGACGCCGGCGCGTGACTCCACCGGATCGTCGATGCGCGTGCAGAGCATCTGGAACCCACCGCATATGCCGAGCACGGGCCGGCCGCGTGCGACGTGTGCGTCCAGCGCTTCGGCCAGGCCACTGCGGCGCAGCCAGTCCAGGTCGGCGACGGTGGCCTTGCTGCCGGGGAGCAGGACCACGTCGGCGTCGGCGAGATCGGCGGGGTCGGTGACCCAGCGCACCAGCACGCCGGGTTCGCATGCCAGCGCCTCGACGTCGGTCGAGTTGGAGATGCGAGGCAGCCGGATCGCGCCCACCCGCAACCACTCCCGCCCGCGCGGGGGCGCCGGTTCGCCGACCACGCGATGCGCCACCACCGAGACGGAGTCTTCGGTGTCGAGCCACAACCCGTCGGCGTAGGGAATGACACCGTAGGTCGGTCGCCCGGTCAACTCCTGCAGTTGCGCCAGTCCGGGCGCCAGCAGCGACGGGTCGCCGCGAAACTTGTTGACGACGAAGCCGGCGATCAGCCGTTGATCGTCCTCGTCCAGCACCGCGACGGTGCCGAACAGGTGGGCGAGCAATCCGCCGCGGTCGATGTCGCCGACCACGATCACCGGAATGTCCGCCGCGCGTGCCAGCCCCATGTTCGCCAGATCGTTTGCGCGCAAATTGATCTCGGCGGGAGATCCGGCGCCCTCGCAGATGACGACGTCGAAATCGGAGCGCAGCTGCGCGAGTTCGTCGGCGACCACCGCGGCGAGGCGGTCGCGGTGGTTGAAGTAGTCCCTGGCGCCGACGGTGTCGACGACCTTGCCGCGCACGACCAGTTGGGAGGTGCGGTCGCTGCCCGGTTTGAGCAGGATCGGGTTGAAGCGCGAGTGCGGTGCGAGGCCTGCGGCACGAGCCTGCGTCGCCTGCGCGCGGCCGACCTCGCCGCCGTCGACGGTGACCGCGGAGTTGTTGGACATGTTCTGCGCCTTGAACGGCGCGACGCGAATACCCTTGCGGGCCAACAGCCGGCACAGTCCGGCCACCACCATCGACTTGCCGGCGTCTGACGTGGTGCCGGCGACCAGCAGCGCGCCGCCCGCCGATTGTGAAGATGGCGACGGAAATCCGCGTCTGGGCGTCGTCAGATTCACAATCGAGGCGCCCTTAGTCGGCGACGGTCAGGATCTCGGCGCCGTCGTCGGTGACCACCAACGTGTGCTCGAACTGCGCGGTCCACTTCTTGTCCGTGGTGGCGACGGTCCAACCGTCGTCCCAGATCTCGTAGTCCAGCCCGCCGAGGTTGATCATCGGCTCGATGGTGAACGTCATGCCCGGTTCCAGCACGGTCTGCACCGCCGGCTGGTCGTAGTGCAGCACGACCAGGCCGTTGTGAAAGGTGGTGCCGATGCCGTGGCCGGTGAAGTCGCGAACGACGTTGTAGCCGAACCGGTTCGCGTACGCCTCGATGACCCGGCCGACCACCGACAGCTGGCGGCCCGGTTTGACGGCTTTGATCGCGCGCATCGTCGCTTCGTGCGTGCGCTCGACGAGCAGGCGGTGCTCCTCGGATACGTCGCCGGCGAGGAACGTCGCGTTGGTGTCGCCGTGCACACCGTCGATGTAGGCGGTCACGTCGATGTTGACGATGTCGCCGTCCTCGATGACGGTCGAGTCCGGGATACCGTGGCAGATGATCTCGTTGAGCGAGGTGCAGCAGGACTTCGGGTAGCCCTTGTAGCCCAGCGTCGACGGGTAGGCGCCGTGGTCGACCATGTACTCGTGGGCGATGCGGTCCAACTCGTCGGTGGTGACTCCGGGCGCGACGGCCTTACCGGCCTCGGCGAGCGCACCCGCGGCGATCCGGCCGGCCACCCGCATCTTCTCGATCACCTCGGGAGTCTGCACCCAGGGCTCGTCGCCCTCGCGCGCCGTCGACCTCCCAACGTATTCGGGCCGGGCGAGCGAGCTGGGCACCGGCAGCGTGGGTGAGACCACGCCGGGGCGAAGGGCGGTACGAACAGGCATGACGCCAAGGATAGCCACGAGAACGGCAATCTCCGTAGTGGAGAACAGTGCTAACGTATAGCTATGCTAAGCGAGTCGGCGCCCATGGAGGTCACCCCAGGCCATCTGCTCGGTCGCCTGGGTATGCGCGATGTGGTGGAGACCGACGAGCGGCTGATCATCGAGATGGACAACCGGCCCGACCTGACGAATATCCGCGGGGCTCTGCAGGGCGGCTTGGTCGCAACGCTGATCGATATCGCCGCCGGCCGGCTGGCCGCCCGCCACGTGCGGTCGGAACAGAGCGTGACGACCACGGACCTCAACGTTCACTTCGTCGCGCCGATCGTCGTGGGGCCCGCCCGGGCTGAGGCCACGATCGTGCGCGCCGGCAAGCGGCTGATCGTCACCGCCGTCGACGTCACCGATGTCGGCCGCGACCGGCTGGCGGCCCGGTCGACGTTGAGCTTCGCGGTGCTCGATCCCCGCTAGCTTTGAGCCATGACGATCGACGAAGTTGACGACGAGTTCGCCACCAGGTTCGCCGAACGGTTCGCCGATACCTGGCGCATCCCTGACATGGCGAAACACGAGGCGCTGTGGAGCGACGACATCGTGCTGGTGCAGCCGATGATGGGCCGGCTGCGCGGCAAGCGGGCCTGCCGGGAGTCGTTTCAGCGGTTGTTCGCCCTGGTGCCCGATCTGCACGCCGACGTGCATCGCGTCGGCCACGGCCGCCACGAGGTGTTCATCGAGTTCACGCTGAGCGGAACCTACGGCGGCAAGCCGATCGCCTGGGATGCGGTCGACCGGTTCACGTTCACCAAAGGCTTGATCTCCGAACGTGTTTCGTATTTCGACTCCGCGCCGCTGGCGGTGAAACTGGCGGGCCGCCCCGCCGGTTGGGGACGGCTGATCCGCACCGGAGCTGCGTTGTTCAGGCGTTAGCCACGTTTGAACCAGGATTTGCGCGGCCCTCGGATGTCCACCGAGCCGCAGACCACCTTGCCGGTCAGGATGACGTGCGGCGTGCCCTCGGCCGGCGCGTCCCGGCGATGGTCGTGCGCGCTGCCGACGGCGACCTCCACATCGTCGATCGAGGCGCTGGCGCCGTCGGGTAGCCGCAGTTCCAGGCCACCGAACTTCAGGTCGAGCTCGATGACGACCATCGGCCCGGCGAACCGCGCCCTCGTGAGGTCCAGATCCACCGAACCCATCCGCCTGTGCAGGGCGAGCCGGCTGGGCACGGTCCATTCGCCGTGCCGTTTGAGCGAGCCCAGCACACCGCGCAATTCCACCCGGTCGGCCGCCGAGGTGACGATCGCGCCGGGTCCGGGCAGGTCGCCGACGAGCGCGTCGAGGTCGGAGTGCAGCCGCGCCCGGGCCACCGCCGCCGAGCGCTCCTCGAACTCCTCGATGTCGATCAGGCCCAAGGCGACGGCGTTGTGCAGCCGCCGCAGTGTGCCGTTGCGGTCGGCGTCGGAGACGCGCATCGCGTCGTGCTTGTCGATACCGGTCATGACCTTGTAGAAACAGGTTACTCAGGCCAGATAGTCCGGCGGCAGCCCGTCGAGCATGCCTTTGACCATCCGCACGGCGTACTCCGAGGAGCCGCCACCGACGATCAGCGCGGCGAACGCCATGTCGCCGCGGTAGCCGGCGAACCAGGAGTGCGAACCGCCCGCGAACTCCGCCTCACCGGTTTTGCCCCGCACGTCACCCGCACCCTGCAGACCCTCGGCGGTGCCGTTGGTCACCACCAGTCGCATCATCGGCCGCAGCCCGTCGAGGATTTTCTGGCTGATCGGCTCCGGCGCATCGTGCACCACCGTCTGCCTGCCCAGAATGAGTTGCGGCACAGGCGTTTTCCCGGCCGCGACGGTCGCTGCGGCCATCGCCATGCCGAACGGGCTGGCCAGCACTTTGCCCTGCCCGAAGCCGTCTTCGGTGCGCTCGGCGAGGTCGACGGTCGGCGGCACCGAACCCGTAACGGTCGTGAGCCCGTCGATCTCGTAGTCGGTGCCGATGCCGTACTTCGCCGCGGCCTTCGTCAGACCGCGCGGCGGCATCCGGCTGGCCAGTTCGGCGAACGTGGTGTTGCACGAACTGGCGAAGGCCCGCGACATCGGCACGGTGCCGAGGTCGAACCCGCCGTAGTTGGGCACCGTGCGGTGGCCGATGTCCATCGTGCCGGGGCACGGAAGCAACGTGTTGGGAGTGGCCATGTCGCGTTCGATGGCCGCCCCCGCGGTCACCATCTTGAACGTCGATCCCGGCGGATACAGGCCGTTGGTGGCGATCAGACCCTCGGCGTCGGCCGACGCGTTCTGCGCCACCGCGAGGATCTCGCCCGTGGACGGTTTGACCACCACGATCATCGCCTTCTTGCCGGTGAAGTCGACCGCGTTCTGCGCGGCGTTCTGAACCGCGCGGTCGAGGGTGATAGTGATCGACGGGGCGGGCTCACCCGGCACCTCGTTGAGCACGCCGACGTCGACACCGTTCTGGTTGACGCTGACCACCCGCCAACCCGCGTGTCCGCTGAGTTGGTCGACCACCGCGTTCTTGACCTCGCTGACGATCGCGGGCGCGAAACTTTCGTCGGTGGGCAGCATTTCGGCTTGTGGCGTGATCACCACACCGGGTCGGGTCCCGATCGCGGCGGCCACCCGGTCATGGTCGGACTTGCGCAGCGTGATCAGGTTCAGCGGCTGTTTCGACGAGCTGGCCTGCTCCGCGAGCCGCTGCGGGTCCAGCGCGTTGTCGAACGGCCGCAGTGCGTCGACGACGGCGCGCGCGGTCGGCATCAGCTCTTCGCCTGCCGCGCCGGCATCCAACGCGTAGCTGTAGTGGTAACCGGGCACCAGCACCTCGGTGCCGCCGCGCTCGATCACCGACGCCCGCGGCGGCGGGTCCGCGCGCAACGCGAAGGTCTGATTCTCGCCGAGCCTCGGGTGCAGCCCGGTGGTGCTCCACCGCACCTCCCACCGGCCCTCGTCGCGGACCATGTTCAGCTGCCCGTCATAGGTCCAGGTGCGGTCCTTCGGCAGATGCCAGGTGTAGCGGTACGTGACGCTTCCGGTGTCCTCGGCGTACTTGGAGCCCAGGATCTGGGTGTCCAGGTGCGTGGCCTGCAACCCCGCCCACGCCTCGTTGAGCGCTTTGCGCGCCTCGGCGGGCCGGTCGCTGAGCTCGGCCGCGCCGGTGGTGTCACCGGTGGCCAGCGCGGCGAAGAACTTCTCGGCGGCCGGTTCGGGTCCGGCGGGCCTGGGCGTGCAGGCGCTGTTGAGGCTGACGACCACTCCTCCGACCGCCAGCAGGGCTGCGACACGTGATGCTGTAGTTGCCATTGGGGCAGATGTTACGAACTTGAGACCTGCAATCGCGGGAGGCGCACCGGAATTTGCATCACCAGTCACACTCACCCACACCTTGCAGCGAAAGTCCGAGGTGACATGCAAAACGTCGATCGGTGTGCCAAGCGGTAGCCGTGTGACGAGCCCGTCGGCCGAACGGCACCGGCACCGTCCCCGCGGCTAGGAGCCCGCGGCCGGCGCCCGGACCACCAACGGCACCGCCGGGAAATAGGCGGCCATCTCCGATCGCGACTTGCGCAACGCCGCGGTGCCGTACCCCTGCTTTCGGTAGTCGGGGTGGATCCAGATCCGCACGTTCACCTCGCCGCCGACGAGGTCGCCGAACACCATGCCGACCTTCTCGGTGCCCTGCACCGCGACCAGCCAGGCGGCCTCCTCGGCGTCGACGCGCCGCAACCCGGCGCGGATCTCGTCGTCGAGGTCGCCCGCCGGCGCCCGCGACCCGTCGCCCGACTCGCGGACATCCTGGGTGCGCGCGGCGAAGATGTCCCGGTCCGCCGCGGCGAGGAACGGCCGCAACACCAGGCTGTCGGCCGTGCGTGCCGGTTCACCCATGGTGAAGCTCAGCTGATTGTTGAGGTCCTCGAGCTCGGCGGCGATCCGGCGCCGCGACACCTTGGTCAGCCGGTCGAACGACAACCGCAGCACCGCTTCGGCGGCCACGTGCGACGCACCGAGCATGCCCGCGATCGCCTCGATCGCCGCGTCGTAGTCGTCGGAATCCACGATCACGTCGAGGAGTTCGTGTCGCCGCTCGAGGGCCCGGACCATCGTGTCGGCGATTTCTCTGCGCGCGATTGTGCGGTCGTCGTCAGCCATGACGTGAGCGTAGGACAGTCGGGCGGACAGGAACCGTCAGTCGAGCAGAACCGTCGCGAACGTTCCCACCTGTCGGAAGCCGACGCGGTCGTAGGTGGCTCTGGCGACGGTGTTGAAGTCGTTGACGTACAGGCTCGCAGTGCGACCGGACCGCACCACGGCCGACGCCAAGGTGGCGGTGCCCGCGGTGCCCAGACCGCGTCCACGCCAGTCGGGGTGCACCCACACACCCTGAATCTGCCCGACGGCCGGCGACTGCGAACCGACCTCGGCCTTGAACACCACCTCACCGCGCTCGAAGCGGGCCCAGGCGCGGCCCGCGGCGATCAGCCCGGCGACCCGGCGCCGGTAACCGCGGCCGCCGTCGCCGAGGCGCGGGTCGATGCCGACCTCGCCGATGAACATGTCGATCGAAGCGACGAGGTATGCGTCGAGTTCGTCGGCACGGACCTGGCGTACGGCGGGATCGACGACGCACTGCGGCGGTGTGCTCAGCGCCATCAACGGCTGATGTTCGCGCACGTCGCGCGCGGTGCCCCAGGCCGGCTCCAGGCGATGCCACATCGGCATCACCAGCTCGGCGCGCCCGACCAGCGACGAGCAGCGCCGCGCGGTACTCATCGCCTTCTCGGCGAATGCATGTAGGTCGGTTGGCGTGCCGCGCAACGGAATCAGGTTCGCGCCGGCGTAGCACAGCGATTCGGTGGGCCGGCGCCGCGTCCACAGTTCGCCGCCGATCGCTGAGGGCTCCACACCGTGTTCGGCCACTCGGCAGGCGACCATGCAGGATCCGACCGGATCCTCGTCGAGGACCCGCATCACGGCGCCGACGTCGCGCACCACGGAGACCCGTCGTTCGTCGACGTGACGAAACAGCGGCGGTGCCGACATGGGAACTCTTTCTAACCGACGCCGGGCGTGGAGTCACCCAGTGTGTGGGATCACACTCAGCTTACGGTCACCACCGGTGAACCGCTGGCATCTGTTCCACGCTCTTCGGCGATTCGCAACGCCTCTTCGATCAGCGTCTCGACGATCTGCGCCTCGGGCACGGTCTTGATGACCTCACCCTTGACGAAGATCTGGCCCTTGCCGTTGCCGGACGCGACACCGAGATCTGCTTCCCGAGCCTCGCCCGGGCCGTTGACCACGCACCCCATCACGGCGACGCGCAGCGGTACCTCCATGCCCTCGAGACCGGCGGTCACCTCGTTGGCCAGGGTGTAGACGTCCACCTGGGCGCGACCGCAGGACGGGCACGACACGATCTCCAGCGACCGCGGACGCAGGTTCAGCGACTCGAGAATCTGGTTGCCCACCTTCACCTCTTCGGCGGGCGGCGCGGACAGCGAGACGCGGATGGTGTCGCCGATTCCCTTGGATAGCAGGGCGCCGAAGGCCACCGCCGACTTGATGGTGCCCTGGAAAGCGGGGCCCGCTTCGGTCACACCGAGATGCAGCGGATAGTCACACTGCGCGGCCAACTGCTCGTAGGCGGCCACCATCACGACCGGGTCATTGTGCTTGACGCTGATCTTGATGTCGCCGAAGCCGTGCTCCTCGAACAGCGACGCCTCCCACAGCGCGGACTCGACCAGCGCCTCGGGCGTGGCCTTGCCGTACTTCTCCATGAATCGCTTGTCCAGCGACCCGGCGTTGACGCCGATGCGAATCGGAATGCCCGCGGCGCCCGCGGCTTTGGCGACCTCGCCGACCCGACCGTCGAATTCCTTGATGTTGCCGGGATTGACGCGCACCGCCGCGCAGCCGGCGTCGATCGCGGCGAAGATGTACTTCGGCTGGAAGTGGATGTCGGCGATCACCGGGATCTTCGACTTCTTCGCGATCGCCGGGAGCGCGTCGGCGTCCTCCTGGCGCGGGCACGCCACCCGGACGATGTCGCAACCGGACGCGGTCAGCTCCGCGATCTGCTGCAGCGTGCTGTTGACGTCGTGGGTCTTGGTGGTGCACATGGACTGCACCGCGATCGGGTGGTCGCTGCCGATGCCGACATCGCCGACCATCAACTGGCGGGTCTTGCGTCGAGGGGCCAGGACGGGTGCCGGTGGGGCCGGCATACCCAGTCCTATCTGTTGCCCAATGCTGCCGACGGACATAGCTCTCCTACTGGAAGATTCTGATCGGATTGACGAAGTCGGCGGTCACGGTCAACAGCATGTAGCCGGCCACCACGACGAGGATCACGTACGTGGCGGGCATCAGCTTGAGGTAGTTGACCGGACCCGCGGCCACCATGCCGCGTGCCGACCGGATCATGTTTCGGATTTTTTCGTAGAACGCGATCGCGATGTGGCCACCGTCGAACGGCAGCAGCGGGACGAGATTGATTGCGCCGAGCACGAAGTTCAACTGGGCCAGGAAGAACCAGAAGGCGACCCACAGCCCCTGGTCGACGGCGTCGCCGCCGATGATGCTGGCGCCGACCACGCTGATCGGTGTCTCGGGGTCGCGTTCTTCGCCGGCGATGGAGCGCACCAACGCACCCATCTTGGTCGGCAGCTTGGCCAGCGACTTGCCGATCTCCACGGCGAGGTCGCCGGTGAAGGCGAACGTGCCCGGCACTGCCGTCAGCGCGTTGTACTGCGTCGGTCCGAACCGCGCCGCGGTGATGCCGACCGACCCGACCGGCTCGGGTGCGGACGTGTCACCGTCGGTGACCCAGCGCTGGGCCGGGACGACGTCGACGAGCGTGGTGAACTCGCTGCCATCGCGCTGCACGGTGAACTGCGTGGGCTCGTCGAGTTTGCGCACGGCGGCGACCAGCTCGTCGAAGTTGGCCACCGGGGTGTCGCCGATCTTGACGACCGTGTCGCCGGCCTCGATGCCCGCGGCCGCGGCCGGCGAGGGCGCCAGGCAGTCGCCGAGCTGGCCCTTGCTGACTTCGGCCTTCACGCATGACGTCTCGCCGACGATCGCGGTGGTCGGCGCGTGCAGGTTGGGCAGTCCCCACACGACCGCGATGCCGTAGATCAGCACCAGGCCGATGACGAAGTTCATGCCGGGGCCGGCGGCCAGCACCGCGGCCCGCTTCCAGGTCTTCTGCTTGTACATCGCGCGGTCGCGCTCGTCGGGTGCGAGTTCCTCGATCGCGGTCATGCCCGCGATGTCGCAGAACCCGCCCAGCGGAACCGCCTTGACGCCGTATTCGGTCCGGTCGCCGAGCTTGTTCGTGCGCCAGGTGGACCACAGCGTCGGGCCGAAGCCGACGAAGTAGCGGCGCACCTTCATGCCGGTGGCCCGCGCCACCCACATGTGGCCGCATTCGTGCAGGGCCACCGAAACGAGGATGGCCAGCGCGAACAGCGCGACACCGATGAACCACATCATCTGGTGGTGATTACCTCCCGCTCGACCGCGCGCTGAGCGCGGTCACGTGCCCACCGCTGGGCATCAAGTACGTCTTCCACGGTAGCCGGTTCGGCGGCCCACTGGTCGGCAGCGCGCAGCACCTCGCCGATGGTGCGCACGATGGCCGGGAACCGGATGCGCCCGTCGAGGAACGCCGCCGCCGCTTCCTCGTTGGCGGCGTTGTAGACCGCGGTCAGGCAACCGCCCGCTTCGCCCGCCTCGCGAGCCAGCCTCACCGCGGGGAACACCTCATCGTCGAGCGGCTCGAAGTCCCAGGTCGATGCGGTGGAGAAGTCACAGGCCAGCGCGGCTGCGGGGACCCGTTGCGGCCAGCCGAGTGCCAGCGCGATGGGCAACCTCATGTCCGGCGGGCTGGCCTGTGCCAACGTCGAACCGTCGGTGAAGGTGACCATCGAGTGCACGATCGACTGCGGGTGAACCACCACCTCGATGCGGTCGTAGGGCACCCCGAACAGCAGGTGGGTTTCGATGAGCTCCAGCCCCTTGTTGACCAGCGACGCCGAGTTCAGCGTGTTCATCGGGCCCATCGACCAGGTGGGATGGGCACCGGCCTGCTCGGGGGTGACCGATTCCAGCTTGTCGGCGGACCAGCCGCGGAACGGGCCACCCGAGGCGGTCAGCACGATCTTGGCGACTTCGTCCGGGGTGCCGCCGCGCAGGCACTGGGCCATCGCGGAGTGTTCGGAGTCGACGGGCACGAGCTGGCCCGGATGCGCCGCCTTGAGCACCAGTGGTCCACCGGCGACCAGGGATTCCTTGTTGGCCAGCGCGAGCCGCGCGCCGGTCGCCAGCGCGGCGAGCGTCGGTTCGAGCCCCAGTGCGCCGACGAGCGCGTTGAGCACCACGTCGGCCTCGGTGTTCTCGACGAGTCGGGTGACGGCCTGCGGCCCGGCATAGGTGACATCGCCCACACGCGCGGCCACGCTTTCGTCGGCGACGGCGATGTTGGTCACCCCGGTGGCCGCGCGCTGGCGCGCAAGCAGGTCCGGGTTGCCGCCGCCGGCGGCCAGGCCGACGACTTCGAAGCGGTCGGGATTGGCGGCGATGACGTCCAGCGCCTGGGTTCCGATCGATCCGGTGCTGCCGAGGATCAGCACGCGCCGTCTTGCACTCACCGGACCATTGTGCCGCCCGTGCGCGTCGCGACGTCACCAGGCGAGTGCCGGCGCCGCAGATGTGACGCAAACCTGACGTGATCCATCCGAGCTGCGACACGGATCCGAATCCTCCGGTGTCACAGCAGAGGGCGGCACCGACCCGTCCGCGACAAGGGAGCAGCGCATGAATATCGAGTTCCGCAAGTCCGTCACGGCGGTGGGGGTTGCCGCGGCCGCGATCCTGACCTTCTCGGCGTGTTCGAACGACACCACCAGCCCCGCGCCGACCGCAGCCGCGGGGACCACTACCGGTGCGACCAGCGTCGCGCCCACCCCGATGGATCGGCCGATGGACCCGGCTGCCGGACTGGTCGGTCCCGGCTGTGCCGACTACGCCGCCCAGAACCCCACGGGGCCGGGATCGGTGTCGGGGATGGCGCTGGATCCGGTGACGGTCGCCGCGGCGAACAATCCGATGCTGACCACGCTGACCTCGGCGCTGTCGGGCAAGTTGAACCCGAACGTGAACCTCGTCGAAACCCTCGACAGCGGCCAGTTCACGGTGTTCGCCCCGACCGACGACGCATTCGCAAAGCTCGATCCGGCGACCATCGAGACGCTGAAGACCGACTCGGATCTGCTGACGAGCATCCTGACCTATCACGTGGTGCCCGGCCAGGCGGATCCGGCGCAGGTGATCGGCACGCACAAGACGGTGCAGGGCGCCGAGGTCGACGTCACCGGCGGCGGTGAGGCCATCAAGGCCAACGACGCCAACGTGGTCTGCGGTGGCGTGCGCACCGCCAACGCGACCGTCTACCTCATCGACGCGGTGCTGATGCCGCCGATGAATTGATCTGCGCCACAATAGGACTGGAGGGCAGCCCGATACCCCGAGCCGGGCTGCCCTCCCTCATGACCGCACCTTCGCGATGATGTTCTCGGCGAACCGCTCGATGGGCTCCTTGTAGCGCTCGACGCCACCACCGGACGGCAGGTCCATGCCCATCCACGGGCTGCACATGACCGCGGTGATCCCGGCGTCCCCGGCCCGCTTGTACAGGTCCGGCGACGGTGGTTCCAGCAGTGCCAGCATGATGGCGAAAGCCTCGCCCTCGCGGCCGTACTCGCGCAGCAGCGAGCGCAACTTCTGCGCGTAACCCACGGCGTCGTCCCACTTGTAGGCGTACCCCACCCAGCCGTCACAGAGTCGTGCTGCGCGACGGAGCGCCGCCTCCGACTCTCCGCCGCACAGAATCGGCACCGGCGCGACGGGATGGGGTTCGATCATCATCTCCGGCACTTGGTAGTGCTCACCGCTCCACGACACCCAGCCGCCCCGCCACAGCGCCCGCAGAGCGGGGATCATCTCGTCGAGGCGCTTGCCGCGGGTGCCGAAGTCCTGGCCCATCAACTCGTACTCCTCGCGCATCCAGCCGACGCCCGCGGCCAGCGACACCCGCCCGTCGGACAGCACCGACGCCGTCGCGACCTGCTTGGCCACCTCCAGCAGCGGACGCGCCGGCGCGACGTAGACGGCGTTGGAGAACCGCAACCGGCTCGTCACCGCGGCCATCGCGCCGATCTGCACCCAGCAGTCCGGCCAGGCGGTCTCGGGCGCCCACATCGGCTTACCGTTCGGCGAGTCGGGATACGGCGAGGTGAGCTCGCGCGGATAGATCATGTGGTCCGAGCAGACCATCCCGTCGTAGCCGGCCTCGTCGAAGGTGCGCGCGAGACCGAGAATTTCTGACGTTTTCATGAACGCGGTGCCCGACCAGAACTCCATCCTGTTTCTCTATCGCGAATTGCGGGCAGCATCAATGCCATGCCCGCGTTGTTGTGGTTTCGTCGCGATCTGCGGTTGCACGACCTGCCGCCGCTGCTCGACGCGGCCGCCGCCGACGGCGAGGTCCTCCCCTGCTACGTCCTCGACCCCCGGCTCGAAGCGTCGGCTGGAGCCCGCCGACTGCAGTACCTCTACGACGCGTTACGCGATCTCCGCGACAATCTCGACGGCAGGCTGCTGGTCACACGAGGCCGACCGGAACAGCGAATACCATTGGCGGCCAAGGCCATCGGGGCATCCGCAGTACACATCTCCGCGGACTACTCGCCGTTCGGCCGGCGGCGCGACGACGCGGTTCGGGCGGCGCTCGGCGAGGTGCCGCTGGTAGCGTCGGGCTCGCCGTATCTGGTTTCGCCCGGTCGGATCACCAAACCGGACGGCACCGCGTACAAGGTGTTCACCCCGTTCTACGGGGCCTGGCGCGACCACGGCTGGCGCCTGCCCGCCAAAACGGGGCCCACGTCGGCGCGCTGGCTCGACCCGGCCGAGGTGTCCGGCGCAGTGGAAATCCCCGATACCGGAGCCGAACTCGATCCACCTGCGGGTGAGACAGCCGCCCGCAAGCAGTGGAAGACGTTCGTGGACAACGGGCTTGCCGGTTACGCCGACGACCGCAACCGCCCCGACCTGGACACCACCAGCCGGATGTCGGCGCACTTGAAGTTCGGCGCGATCCATCCGCGCACCATGGCGGTCGACATCGGACGCGGCAAGGGGGCGCAGGCGTACCTGCGGGAGTTGGCTTTTCGCGACTTCTACGCCGCGGTACTCAACGAGTGGCCGCACAGCCTCTGGTGGAACTGGAACTCATCTTTCGACGCGATGGAGCTGGATGACGGACCGCAGGCCGAGAAGCGGTTCGAGGCGTGGAAGGCCGGTCGCACGGGTTTTCCCATCGTCGATGCCGGCATGCGTCAACTCGCCCAGACCGGCTGGATGCACAACCGGGTCAGGATGATCGTCGCCTCGTTCCTGGTCAAGGACCTGCACCTGCCGTGGCAGTGGGGGGCGCGCTGGTTCCTCGATCAGTTGGTCGACGGCGACATGGCCAACAACCAGCATGGCTGGCAGTGGGCGGCGGGCACCGGGACCGACGCCGCGCCGTACTTCCGCGTCTTCAATCCGATCACCCAGGGTGCCAAATTCGATCCCGACGGCAGCTACGTACAGCGCTGGGTGTCCGAGATCGACGACGCCGACTACCCCGCCCCGATCGTCGATCACGCGGCCGAGCGCAAGGAGGCGCTGCGCCGGTACGCCGCGCTTGACTGAGGCCTACTTGACAGCCAGGCCGGCGTCGACCGGCAGCGCGACCCCGGTCAGGTATCGGCCCGACGCGCCGCACAGATACACCATTGCGTCGCTGACGGCCTCCGGTGTCACCAGCCCGTCCGGCAGCAGCGGAATCTGCGATTCCCCGAATTTCGGGTGCTCCGTCAGGTAGCCCGCGACCGCGTCGTTGAGGATCATCGGCGTGGCGACCCCGCCCGGATGCACGGAGTTGACCCGGACGTTTCGCTCCGCCAAAGACGTTGCGTAGTACCGCATCAGGCCGACGACACCGTGTTTGGCGGCGTTGTAACCGGCCGCGCCGTGGCTCATCGTGTCCACCCCGGGGCTGACGGACTTCAATCCGGCTGCGCTGCTGGTGATGACGATCGCTCCGCCGTCGCCGTGCGCCAGCATCGCCGGTAACGCGGCCTCGATCGTGAAATGCACACCCTTGAGCATCACGTCCACCGCGTCGACGAACGCCGCGACCTCGCCGCGATGCTCGCCCATGGCCGGCAGTACGCCTGCGTTGGCGAGCACGAAGTCGAGGCGGCCCAGTTCGGTGACGCCGTGCGCGACGATCTCCTGCAGCCGCTCGAGGTCGCGGACGTCTCCGCGTTCGGCCACGATCCTGCGGCCGGTCTTCTCCACCAGGTTGACGGTCTCGTCGAGGTCCTCCGGAGTGGCCATCGGGTAGGCGACGCTGCCGATCTGCTCGCAGAGGTCGACCGCGATGATGTCGGCGCCCTCCTCGGCGAATCGGACCGCGTGCGCACGACCCTGCCCCCGCGCCGCGCCGGTGATGAATGCGACCTTGCCGTCGAACTGATTCGTCATGAGGCATCACCCTACGGCCGCGCGTAGTAGGCCTATGCCAGAATGTGGGCCAGTACCAAGCCCGACCGTGAGGAGCAGCCGTGGCCAGCACCGAGGTGCAGCGACACACCGGAGTCGACGTCGAAGACGTGCCGTCCGCGGAATGGGGCTGGTCGAAGGAGAACCCGAAGTTCTTCCACATCGGCGGACTGCTGGCGGCCCTCTTCCTGCTGGCCCTGATCCACGGCAACCACGTCGGCCACGTCGAGGACTTCTTTCTGATCGGGTTCGCCGCGCTGATCGTCGCCGCGGTCATCCGTGACTGGTGGCTGCGCCGGCGCGGCTGGATCCGCTAAACCGGGCACAACGGCCGCAACGACGACTCGGTCCCCAGGTCGAAGAGCGTCTCCGTGGCGCCGACAGTCGGGGCCAATTCGGCGGCGGCCAGCGCCCGGGCCTTGAACGCGCGCGCCGCGACGCTCAACCGGTGGTCGGTGGCGTCGACGTGACCGCCGAGCTGCGCCGGCCAGACATCGCCCCACGCCATCACCTCGGTGTCGCCATTGTTCACCAGCTCGAAGACTTGGGCGCGCACGTGCGGATCGTCGCTCAGCAGTTGCGCGCTGACCGCCAGCGCGACCCCCGGGGGCAGGTCGGACAGGACGGTCTCGGTGGACTCGTCGACAACGTTTGCGCCCAGGATCATCAGCGGCCGCCGATCCCGGCAGCCCTCGACCCGGACGCTGACATCCCACCCCGCCCGCGCCCGGTCGAACAGCCAACCGCCCGCCATCCCGACCACGTCAGCCAGGCTCGCGGCCAGGATGGTGAGCTGATGCTGGTTGATGCGGCCCTCGGCGGCCCGCGCTTCGTCGGCCAACACGTAGTCATCGGTGAGGGGTCGAGTCGGCAGTCGAGTTGGCATAGTTCCCATCCGATCAGATCAGCGAGCCGGACTAGGGGCTGTCACGGCACGCATAGAGCGTGACACTATTGTGTCGATCTGTAAAGGTTCGGTTTGGCCGGGCCAAGGCCGCTCAGCGCGCCGCGCCGGCCAGCGGAAGCGCCGAATCCACGGCGGCCGGCTCGCCCGGGAGGCCGGCGGCGCGGCGTATCTCGGCGAACGCCTCGAACAACGCGTCGGTCGCCTCGTGCGGGTCGTCGAGCGTGCGGTCGTCGGTCAGCACGGAGATGGCGAGCTGGTCGACGTAGCTCCACACGGTGATGTTCATTCCACTACCGGTGACGACGGGTCCGACCGAATAGATCTCGCTGACGACGCCGCCGGCGACGTGTCCGCGTTCGCGGGGGCCCGCCACGTTGGAGATGGTCAGATTCATCACCGCGCCGGATTCCATCCGGCGGGCCTGCATCCGGAAGAATCGGGGGGCCAACGCCGGCGGCAGGTAGGACATCCACGCCGGCAGCACCGTCGGCCCCAGCAGCTGGTGGCTCTCCTTGGCGATTCTCGTCGCGACCGACGTGAGCCGGACCCGTTCCAGCGGATCGGGCATGTGTACCGGCAGTGACGGCATCATGTACGTGAACTCGTTGCCGGTCAACCGATCTGGCGACGGGTCGGTACTCACGGGGACGCCCGCGATCAGCGGGGCGTCGGCGCACCCGTCGTAGCGCAGCAGCAGTTTGCGCAACGCGCCCGCGGCGGTGGCCAACACGACGTCGTTGAGCGTCACGCCCAGTTGTCTGCCGGTCTGCTTGACCTCCGCCAGGTTCAACGGTGCGGTCGCGAACCGCCGGCCCGGCGACACCACGTGGTTGAGGAAGGTCCGCGGCGGGGCGAAGTTGCGGGCCAGATCGGGATGCCGACCCCGCTCTCTGGCCCGCCTGCGCACCCGCGACACCCCGGCGGCGGTCTCGTTGATCAGCCTGGGCAGCCGGCGGATGAGGTGCGCGTGGTCGCGGCCGGCGGCTTTGAGCAGTTGCGCGGTGGTGCGCGCGGCGGGGTCGGGAACGGCCCTGACCGGCGACGGCTCACCGGGTTCGAAGGCCTTGGCGATCTGGTTCGCCGATGCGACGCCGTCGGCGAGCACGTGATGCACCTTGTGGATGATCGCGACGCGATCGTCGGCCAGCCCCTCGGCGACGTACATCTCCCACAGCGGTCGGCTGCGGTCCAACGGCGTGCCGGCGATCTCGCCGATCAGGTTGTCCAGTTCGCGGCGCCCACCCGGCGACGGCACACGCGCCCTCCGGAGGTGGTAGTCGAGGTCGATGTCGGGGTTCTCCCACCACATCGGATGGTGCAGCTTCAGCGGGATGTCGACGAGTTGATAGCGCAGGGCCGACAGCGCCATCAACCGCGGATACGCCACCTCTCGGAACATGTCGAAGCTGTAGCCGTCGACGCCCGACACGTCGAGGATGCCGATCTTGAGCGTGTGCATGTGGATTTCGGGCGTCTCGCTGTAGAGCATCAACGCGTCCACGCCGTTGAGTCGCTTCATCTCACCCCTCGCGCTTGCTGCTACCGGTTTCCCAATTGCCCGCATTTCCACGCAAGTTCGGTGAAGAAGTGACGCTGCCGCCGAGATTTGTCAAGCTGTGCGCCATGAGTCTCGTCGCCGCCCGCGGCCCGCTGAGCAAAGATCCGGTGGGCTGGTTCACGCCGCCGCTGCCCGCCGAAGTGGTGTTCATCGA
This sequence comes from Mycobacterium sp. IS-3022, assembly GCF_001500065.1. Lineage (GTDB taxonomy): Bacteria > Actinomycetota > Actinomycetes > Mycobacteriales > Mycobacteriaceae > Mycobacterium. Next base: position 131,213 of record NZ_LQIN01000023.1, on the reverse strand, counting down.
GCCCCATCCGCGACGCGTGCAGGCTTTTCGCGACGGCCGCCTCGTCATCGATACCGAGCGGGCGCTGATGGTGCACCGGCGCGACCACCCGCTCAGCTATGCGTTTCCGGTCGGCGAGGTCGGCGACCTCCCGGGGGAAGCCGTTCCGGAGGCACCCGGATTCGTCCGGGTCCCGTGGGACGCGGTCGACGCCTGGCTGGAAGAGGGCCGCACGCTGGTGCACTACCCGCCCAACCCGTATCACCGGGTGGACTGTCGACCGACAAGTCGTCGGTTACGCGTGACGGTGGCGGGCGAGCCGCTGGTCGACACGACCGAGACGGTGATCGTCTTCGAGACGTCGCTGGAACCGCGCCTCTACGTCGATCCATCGCACGTGCGGACCGACCTGCTGCGGCCATCGCAGTCGACCAGCTACTGCAACTACAAGGGATACGCGACGTACTGGTCGGCGGCCGTCGGCGACGCGGTGGTCGACGACGTCGCGTGGAGTTATCCGGATCCCCCGCCGGAAACACTGCCCCTGAAGGGTTTCCTCAGCTTCGACGCCGGCCGCGCGGAGGTACTGGCGGAACTCCCCGGCACCTGAGTCGCCCAGCCGACGATCACGTTCGGCGACTGCGACGGTCAGGCCGCCGCGATCACCGACTTGCCGAACCGCTCGATGGTCTCCAGCACATGGGAGAGGCTGTCGCCGGGCAGGCCGACCTGAACCCACGTCACGCCTGTCGCGGCCAGCTTCTCCAGGCCGGCGAGGTATGCGTCGGCTTTGAAATCGTCGCTACCCGGACTGCCGCCCTCCGGGTTGGTGAACGTGATGTCGATGCGCGACCAGTCGCGGCCGGCCTCGTCGAACCGGCGACGGAGATCATCGATTCCGGAAGCGAGGGTCTCGGTGTCCATCGTCGCGGTCCGAGCCGTCTGTGCCAGCAGCGCAGGCGCCGGGAACGGACACCATCCGTCGCCGTAGGCAACAACGCGCTTGCGGGCGGCGGTGGTGTTGCCGCCGATCCAGATCGGCGGATGCGGATGGCTGACCGGCCGGGGATGCGCCGTGATCCCGCTGGCGGTGAAATGCCGCCCCTGATACGAGTAGTCGTCGGTGGTCCAGATTCCGCGGATCACCTCCAGCGCTTCTTCGAACAGCGCGGCCCGTTCCTCGAAATCGACTCCCAGCGCGGCGAATTCACGTTTGAGATAGCCCACGCCGACGCCGAGCGTGAACCGGCCCTCCGACAGCAGATCCAACGTGGCCCCGGCCTTGGCGACGACGAACGGATTGCGGTAGGGCAGCACGACGATGTTCGGGATGAGCCGCAGGGTGGTCGTGGTCGCGGCGGCATAACCCATCGCCACGAACGGGTCCACGGCGTCGTGTCCGCCGGCCTCGAGCCAGCGCTGCGTCGGCGCGGGATGGTCGGTGAAGCCGAATCCGTCAAAACCCGCGGCCTCTGCGGCCGCCGCGACCGTCGCAATCCCCTTACCGGTGACCAATTCCGGGTTGTACGGGTGAGTGTGCATCGGGTGCGTGAAGGTGAACCGCATATGAGTATCGTCCCGTCCTAGAACATTCTTCTCGATTTCTGAGAATGTCGTTACCATGCGAATCGCGGAAAGTACAGCGTTGCCGACGATTGGACTGCGGACGTGACTCACGCCGGACTGACGAAGCCCGAGATCGGCGTCTACCTGCCGCAGATGGGCTTCACCTACGAGCAGATGTTGCACCGCACTCGGCGGTGCGAGGAACTCGGCATCGACTCGCTGTGGCTTTACGACCATCTGTACGGACCGGGCGCACCCGACTACCCGTCGCTGGAGGCATGGACGCTGGCGACGGCGCTGCTCAGCAATACCGAGCGCATCCGGATCGGACATATGGTGCTGTGCAACCAGTTTCGTCATCCGGCGGTGCTGGCCAAGATGGTCACCACGCTCGACCAGATCTCTGCGGGCCGGCTGCAGCTCGGACTCGGCAGCGGGTCGATCGAGGACGAGCACGACCGGGTCGGATTGCCCTGGGGATCCTTCCGCGAGCGTTCTGAACGGCTCGGCGAGACACTGGAGATCCTGACCCAGGCCTTCGCCGACGGGCGAATCGACTTCACCGGCAAGCACTTCACGGTCACGGATTTTCCCGTGATACCGGGCGCGGTCCAGCAGCCGAGGCCGCCGATCGTGGTCGGCGGTGTCGGCGAGAAGTACACGCTGCCGCTGGTCGCCCGCTACGCCGACGTGTGGAACGTGCCCACCTATGCGCTCGGTGCACTGCAGTCCAAAGTGGCGGCGCTACGGGCCATCTGCGAGGACATCGGCCGCGATCCGTCGACCATCGTGCTGTCGGTCGAGGCGGTGATGGCGCTGGCACCCGACGACGCGTCGCTGCCGGAGGTGCGCCGGCTCGCCGAGAAGCGTTTCGGCTCATCGGCGTTCGGGCTGACCGAAGCGGGGCTGGTCGGCACACCGCCGATGGTCGTCGACCGCATCCACGAACTGCAGTCGCAGGGTTTCGGCCAGATCGTGCTGTTCACCCACGACCGCGGCTCCGATCAGACGCTGAACCTGTTGGCTTCCGGGGTGATCGCCCGGCTCTAGTGTCCTGGGTCGTTACTTCGTCGTCGGTGAGAATTCGAGGTTCGCGAGTTCGGTGTGGTCCGTTTTCGGCTTCCTATGCTCGAGATTGCACACACGGCTGTGGTCGTTTTCTCAGATCAGCACAACCCTGAATGCAATCTCGGCGCTAGGACCATTTCGCAGACCAGCACCCCCGGCCCCGTGCGTGCGCACGAGCACCCCAAATTCTGCGCCCGAACTAATGACTCACGACACTCGCGTTCACCGACGGGTCTCAGCGCTCGCTATTGCACTGGCGGCTGTTCATGCCACGAAATCACAATCTTCAGCGCAAAATTGAGCCACCGCGCGGCTCAAAGCGCGGCGCTAGCGTTTCACCGGCGGCGCATACGCCGGCCGGCCGAGCCCCAACGCCTGCTGAGCGATCATGTTGCGGAACACCTCGAGCGTGCCGCCGTAGATCCCGGTCGGCCCGGCCAACCGGAACATGTACTCCGCTCCCCCGTCGTCGGCGGCGCCGTCGACACCTACAGGCAGGACCGCGGCCGCGCCGAGCAGGTCCATCAGCTCCGGGGCCACGTCGCGCATCGTCTGCGCGATCGCCACCCGGCCGTACATCTCCGGCGTGCTCGCCGCCGCCTCCGTCCGGGCGACCGCGCGGCCGAGGCGATACCTGGCGGAGTCCTCGTCGCCCGCCACCGCCGCGACGCGGTCCACCGCCTCTGCCAGCAACAGCAGATGCTCGCTCATCGCCGCCAGCTTCTGCAGTCCCTCGTCGTCACGCTCGACGGTGCCATGCTCGGCGTTGAGCGCCTCGCGCAACACCGACCAGCCGCCGTTGACGTCACCGATCCGGTACCTGTCGTCGACCCGGACGTCGCTGTAGTAGGTGATGTTGGTGCGATCGCCGTCCACGGTGCGAATCGGCTGGATCTCGACGCCCGGCGAGGCGAGCGGCACCAGGAACATGGTCAGGCTCTGGTGCTTGGGCGCATCGGGGTCGGTATTGGTGATCAGGAAGACGTACTGCGCGTTCTGCGCGTTCGACGTGAACATCTTGGCGCCATTGATGATCCATGCGTCTCCGGAGGCCTCACGCACGGCGCGGGTCTTACAGGTCGCGACGTCCGAACCGCCCTCCGGTTCGGTGTACCCGAGGCACAGCCGATAGTGCCCCGACAGCACTTTCGGCAGCACCTCCTGTTGCAGCTGCGGCGAGCCGAACTGCTGTACGCAGCGCGCGACCATGGCCGTCGTGCCCCAGTGGAACCACGGCGTGTGGGCGCGGCCGATCTCCAGTTCCCAGATGCGGCGGCGCACCACGCTGAAACCGCCCCCGGACTCGTCCTTGAAATCGGCGGCGAGATAGCCCGCCGCCCCGAGAGCGAGATGCACTTCCTCGTCGAAGTTCTCACCCGTCTCGCGATCCCGTCGGATGACCTCGTCGGTCACGACGGAACGCAGGAAACTACGGAGCTCGTCGCGGAACGCCCGGTCGTCCACGCTCAGCTGTACGCGGGAGAAGTCCACCTGGACACCGTGACACTATTGCGGTTAGTTGTAAAGTCTGGCCGAGATCCGAACGGAAGGCAGCACCTTGGGCGTCGTCACCACAAGCTCGGAAACCGCGTTCCCGCACGCGCCCGAGACCGTCTACGACTTCGTCACCAACCCGGCGAACTGGCCCAGAACCTATCCCAGCAGCGTCAACATCGGCGGGCTCCCGGACGCCTTGCCGCTCAAGGTCGGTGATACCTGGAACGAGACGGGCCCCGACGGTGACCGCATCTTCACCTGGCACCTCGCGATCGCGATGCGGCCGTCCATGTGGGTGTTCAACTCGGTCGGCCGGCTCGGACACGACCGCGACGGCAACGGCGGCATGGAGGGCCGCATCACCGTGCAGTACCACTTCACCCGACCGGGCGCCGACGTCACGCTGTTCACCCGGACGATGACGATCGAGGCGTACCGGCACGCGCCGCTGCCCGACGGTTTCTTCCGGACGGTCAATCCGGCGCACATCGACGCTTATCACGCCGCGATAGCCCGCGAACTCGGCTGAGTTCACGCCCGGTGCAGCGCGCGTCGCAACGCCGCCCCCTGGAGCTCGAACAGCCGGACGCTGGTCTCCCACTCCGGCAGCAGCGAGTCGAACCCGTGACAGGTGCCACCGAACACGTGCAGTTCGGTCGCGACCCCGGCGCGCATCAGCCGCAGCGCATAGTCCACCGCTTCATCGCGCAGCGGGTCGAGGTCCGAACAGCTGACGAACGCGTCTGCCACGCCGGACAACTCGGCGACCCGGCCCGGCACCGAAGCGGCGCACGCGGCCGTGTCCCCCAGATAATGACGCCACATCAACTCGGCCGCCGGTCCGTCGAAGCCCGGCGTCGTGTCGAACTCCTTCTTGGAGTCGGTGGGCCGGTCGTCGAGCACGGGTTGATGCAGCAGCTGAAACACCACCGGCGGTGCCGCTGCCGCTGCCGAGCGCTGTGCGAGCCCCGTGGCCAGTGCGGCGCCTGCGCTGCTTCCCGCGACCGCCAGCCTGGCGGCATCGATTCCGAGTTCCGCCGCGCACTCCACCGCCCAGTTCAGCACGGTCAGCGCGTCGTCCAAGGCAGCGGGATACGGATGTTCGGGCGCCAGCCGGTAGTCGACCGAGATCACCGTGCAGCCGCCGCGCCTGGCGAACTCGACACATTGCAGATGGTCGGTGTCGAGGTTGCCCATCACGAATGCGCCTGCATGGCAATAGATCACTGCGGGTGCAGGCGCGGGCGCGCCGCGGTAGATCCGCACCGGAACCGAGTGAGCGACCCGATTCTCGATCTCGACGCCGATGTCGTTGACCGCTTTGACCGTTTCGGCCCGGCGCTGGTTCAGCGAGTCGCGGACGACGCCGAGAAGCCCGGGCGACAGATCGGTGCGCGCATCGGCGAGGTGGCGTAGCGCGGGGTCGAGTCGCTCGGCGATGGTCACGGCGTCAGCGTCTCGCCACCGTCTGGGTTTCGGCCTGGCCGACGCTGGAGCGCCCGGGCGGGTCGAAGGTGTAATCGGAGGCCTTGAAGCGCCGCGTCACGGTCCAGAACGCGCGTGCGCTGCGCGGCCACTGGGTGACGACGCGACCGTTGGCCGCGCGAAAGTAGTTGCTACACCTGGTCAGCCAGACCGTGCCCGCCATCGCGCGGTCGATGTCGGCGAGGTAAGCCGCCATTGAGTGCGGCCGCACCGCCACATACGACTTGCCCTTGCGCCGTAGGTACTTCAGTGCACGCACGATGTAGTGGGCCTGCGCCTCCAGCATGAAGATGACGCTGTTGGAGCCGACGTTCGTGTTGGGGCCGTACAGCATGAAGAAGTTCGGGAAGCCGGGCACCGCCATCCCGAGGTACGCGTACGCCCCGTCGCTCCAGGTCTCGCGCAGTGTCGTCCCGTTCTCGCCGACGACCTCGATCTGGCCGAGGTAGTCGGCGGCGGCATACCCCGTCGCGCAGAGCACCGCGTCGACGTCGAGTTCGGTGCCGTCCTGGGTCACCAGCGTGTTGGCGCGCAAAGCCCGTGCGGGGCTGGCGATCACCTCGACGTGCGCTCGGGTGAGCGTCTGCAGGTAGTCGTTGGCGAAGACCAGCCTCTTGCATCCGAACGGATGGTCCGGGGTGAGCTTGCGCCGCAGGTCGTCATCGGCCACCGTGGCCTCCAGCAGCTTGAGCGCGATGCCCTTGAACTCCTGGGTCTTGTCGCTGCCGTGCTCGATGACCGAGATGTTCGACTCGCTGCGCAGCCACAGCCGCGTCCGGTAGATCTTCTTCGCCAACGGGATGTGGCGGAACACCCACTTCTCCCGCTCGGTATACGGGCGGTCGGGTTTGGGCAGGATCCACGTCGGTGAACGTTGCACCGAATACACCTTCTCGGCCACCTTGGCGACCTCCGGCATAAGTTGGGCCGCTGTCGAACCCGTGCCCAGTACCGCCACCCGCTTACCCGTGAGGTCGACGGCGTGGTCCCAGCGCGCCGTGTGCATCACAGTGCCGGCGAACGGTTCCTCCTCGATCAGGTCGGGCATCACGGGACGGGTGAACAGGCCGATCGCCGAGACGACCACGTCGAACGTGTACTGCTCGCCCGTGGCGGTGGTCAGCCGCCAGGCGTCGTCGCTCCAGTGCGCCGAGGTGATCTCGGTGTTCAGCTTCAGGTTGGGCCCGAGCCGATAGCGCTGCGCGCAACGCTCGAAGTACTCGAGAATCTCGCGCTGCCCGGACCATAGCCGCGACCACTCCGCGTTGAGGTCGAAGGAGTAGGAATACAGATGCGACTTCACATCGCAGGCCAGACCCGGATACGTGTTGATCCGCCAGGTACCGCCGACACCGTCCTCTCTGTCGAATATCGTGAAATCACGAAACCCGGCCTTACGTAGGAAGATTCCCAGTGCGAGCCCGCCAGGTCCGGCGCCGACGATGCCGATCGTCATCCCACGCGTCATCCGAGTCGCAGGCATTGCCCTCCGTCCACGACGAGTTCGGCGCCGGTGATGAACGACGCGTGGTCGGATACGAGGAAGGAGACGACGTTGGCCACTTCGACCGGCTTGCCGAGGCGGCCGAACGTGGCGGCCAGCCTGCTCTGGGTCGTTTCATCGAGCATCGGCGTCTCGATCGGGCCGGGGAACACCGCGTTGACGCGGATCCCCGTGGGGGCCAGTTCTGCCGCGACGATCTGGGTGAGCCCCCGCAGCGCCCACTTCGACGAGCCGTAGGCGGCGTGGTTCGGGAAGGGCCGCATCGCACCGGTGCTCACGGTGTTGACGATCGCCGCACCGTCGGCTCGGCGCAGATGCGCAAGTGCCGCTTGGATTCCCAGGAACGGGCCGAGGCAGTTGAACCGCCAGCTGCCCTCGAAGCCCTCGGGAGTTTCCTTCTCCAGCGCCGCGCGGTGCAGCACGCCGGCGTTGTTGATCAGCGTGGTCAGGGCGCCGAAGCGAGCGACGACGGTTTGCACCGCGGTCGCCCACTGCTCGGGCGACGTCACATCGAGCGGGACGGCGATGACGCCGTCGTCGCCGAGCGCATCGACGTTCGCGTGCAACTCGTCCATTCGCACGTCACAGGCGCCGACGCGAACCCCGTCCTCGCGCAGTCGTCGCAGGATCGCCGCACCCTGTCCCCGCGCGGCGCCCGTCACCAGGGCCACGCGGTCCGTCGAGGTCATCGCGCCTCCCGCAGCATCTCCGCCGCGCCGTGGCGCAGCGCCTGGGACTCCGACGCGAGCGTCAGCATCCGAAAACCCAACTCGGCGGCCATCTTCGCCGGCTTTCCGGCTCCGGCATGGATGCCCGCGATCCGCCCGGCTGCCGTGGCGCTGTCCGCAATTCGTGCGATCGCGTCCTGCACCACCGGAGCGGTCCAGGCTTCCGCGGGCCGGTGTCCGAGCGACAGCGCCAGATCCGCCGGTCCGACATAGACGCCGGCCAGACCCGGTACGGCGCAGATCTCGTCGACCGTCGCCAGCGCCTGCGCGCTCTCGATCATCACGAAAACGTCCACCCGCGCTTCGTGTTCGGCGGGCTCGCGGCCGAGGTCCGCCCGCAGCGGTCCGTAACTGCGCACGCCCGCAGGGCCGTAGCGTGTCGCGGCGACCGACTCGGCGGTCTGCTCGGCCGAATCGACCATCGCCACGATCACGGCGTCGGCCCCCGCGTCGAGCACCCGGCCGATCGGGGCCGGATCGGTCGAAGCAACCCGCACCGCCGTCGCGATCGGCACGTGTTCCATCCGGCGCAGCAGCAGCGCGACGTCGGCGTCGTCGAGGTAGCCGTGCTGGATGTCGAACCCGACGTAGTCGTACCCGGCCGCTGCGAACTCCTGGGGGCCGATGATGGTGGGGCCGACGACCCACCCACCCCACGCCCGCTCCTTGGCCTCAAGGGCGTCCTGCAGCTTGCTCGCGGTCATTCGACGATCGCGATCTTGACGCGATCGGGCGCCGGCCGGCACGCGAGTTCGAAGGCGGCCTGGACGTCGTCGACACCGAACGTGTGAGTCACGTAGGCGGGCAACAGATCCCGATGGCGCCGGGCGAACTCGTCGGCCGCGGTCAGCATGCGTCGCCGGTCGAGTGTCACGCCCGACTTGAGCGTCAGATTGTTGCGCAACATGGTGCGCATGTTGATCGGATAGCTGTCGTCGTCGGGCACTCCGAAATAGAAAACCGTCCCTCCCGGGGCAGCGGCTTCGACCGCATGGCTCAGGGTGGCGACCTGGTGGCCGACCGCTTCGATCACCACATCGGGCCGGTCTCCGGGCTCGAGGTGGCTCACCCAGCGGTCGCTGGTGGCGCGCACGATCGTGTCGACGCCGAACTCCTTGGCCACCGCATCACGGTCGACCGGATCGACCCCGGTCACCCGGCGCGCACCGAAAGCCTTTGCTGCGTAGGAGAACAGCAGGCCGATCGACCCCTGGCCGATGACCGCGACGTGCAGCCCCTTCAGCTTCGGCAACTGTTCGATCGCGTAGAGCACGCACGCCAGCGGCTGCAGCGCGACCGCATGCTGCGGGCTCAGACTGTGATCGTAGGATGCGAGCCCGTCACCGTCGGCGACGACGAACTGCATCAAGCCGTCGAAGCCCGACGCCCAGCCGACGACGCGGCTGCCCACGCCGTGGCTGCGGTGCCGGCTGGCGACCACCTCGCCGACGACCTCGTGGATCGGAAAGCCGGGCATCTCTGCCGCGCTCGGTCCCCGATCGCCGGGGATCTTGCCGCGCACGCCGCGAAACGGCGGCAGGTCGCTGCCACAGACGCCGGCGGCCTCGAACCGCAGCAGCACCTGCCGGTCGCCCAGCGACTCGGGTGTCGGCTCCGCAATATCGGCTCTTTCCAACGTGTACGGCGCAACCAGTCGATACGCCCACATCTCACACGCCCTCCACCTGGACCTCGACGGGAACACTGTTCCAGCCCCACTGAAAACTCGACGGTGGCCGCGATGCGGCCGCGTCGTCGATGCGCCATTCGGTGACGCGGTCGAGCCATTCGCTCACCAGGATGCCGATCTCCAGCCGCGCCAGGTGCACACCGAGGCAGAAGTGTTGTCCGCGGCCGAAGGCCAGCAACCGCTCGATGGGCCGGTTCCAGATGAACGCGTCCGGATCGGGATATTCGCGTTCGTCGCGGTTGGCCGAAGCCAGCAGGGCGATGACTCGCTGACCGGGTCGAATCGTGGTGTCGTGGATCGTGAACGGCTTGCGAGCGGTACGCGCAAACCACTGTGCCGGTGCGCAGTAGCGGATCATCTCCTCGCGTGCCACGGGCACGTTCGCGTCCGGGTCGGCGCGCACGGCCGACAGTTGATCGGGTCGCAGCCCCAGTTCCCACAGGCCGTGGGCGACGATCTTCGGCACGGTTTCGGTTCCGCCGATGAATATTCCGAGCATCTGGGTGGCGGCCTCGATGTCGCTGAACGCCGATCCGTCCGGCAGGCGGTAGCCGATCAGGTTGTCGGCGATCGGGTTCTGGCCGGCTGCGCCGCGGCTGCGCTGGACGATCGGAACGAGATACTCGAGATAGCCCGGCCGGGCGTTGGCCACCTCCACGCCACTTCCCGGCTGTGCCAGGCTGCCGGCGTTGACGGTGGCGAGCACATCGGCCGCGAGATCGACGGGCAGGCCGAGCAGTTCGCAGACCACGGACGCGGCGACGATCCCGCCGTAGTCCTGGGTCAGGTCGAAATTTCCGCGCGGCAGAAGCTCGTCCAGGCGTTCGTTGGCCAGTGTCCGGATGCGATCGGCCAGCTTGGCCACCGACCTCGGCCGCAACGGGGGCGAGGTGCAGCGGCGCACGGTGTCGTAGATCGGCGTGTCGAAATTCGCGTGAAACGGCATCGGGTGCAGCGGTGGGTCGGGGACGGGCCCGTCGTTGCGCTTCCCCAGAACCGTTGCGGCGGGCAGCGTTCCCTCCGACGCCACGAAGGTGCCGTCGTTGACCTCCAACACCCGCCAGATGTCGTCGAACCGCGACAGCGCGTAGGTGTCCCACTTGTCGAGGTAGTACACCGGATGTCGATCGCGCAGCGTCCGGTAGTACGGGAGCGGGTCGGCCATCACCGCCGGGTCGAACGGGTCGTAGGAGAAGCCTTGCAGCACTGGGCTCCTCATTGCAGCGGCGAGGGGGGTAGGGCCTGCAGGATGGAATCTTCCCAGCCGTCGCGCAACGCGGGTGCGACGCTCATCCAGGTGACGATCTCGGCGGGCGGACTGTCTTTCCATGACGGGTAGTGGTTCGCGAAACAGTCCCAGTCGCCGTCCAGCGCCCAATAGTGGATGACCTCGTTGAAGCGGAACGTGGTGATGAACGAACCGAGCCAACGCTTTCCGGTGCGCTCGGACCACGGGACGTATAGGCGTTCCAGTTCCCGGATGTAGTCGTCCTGCCGGCCGGGCTTGGTCTGCATGATCTCCTGGATCACCAGGCCGGCGCCGAAGTTCGCCTCGCGTAGCTGGGCCAGCGTCCGGTTGTACTTGCCCGCGTACATGATGCGGCCCTCGCCCGACGCGCCGATCTCGGCGAGGAACGTCGACCATTTCGCCGCCGCCGCCTCATGCGAGCCGCCCCGGGCCTGCGCCTTGCCGATACGCGCGTAGTCGGCGAACTGGTCGATCTCCCAGACGATCGTGACCTGCGGCCAATGCCCGTTGTACGGCGTCGTCTCCCAGATCGCGAACAGCCGCGCGCCGAGTTCGGCCATCATCGGGTGGTAGAGGTCGCTGAACGCCTCGGTGAATTGCTCGGCCCGTGCCGAGCCGAGGGTGATCGTTTCATGCAAGTAGAGCAGCGTGTGGCCGTAGAACTTCTTCACGACCTGCACCCATTTGACAGTGGCACCCTGCGAGCGTGACACTTATCGCGTGTTTTGTAAAGGTGTGAGGACAGCGGCCGGATGACGTTGACGCCGCTGGCGAACGGGCTCTGCTTCGGCGAGGGGCCTCGGTGGTTCGAAGGTCTGCTCTGGTTCTCCGACATGCTCGGCGAAGCGGTGCACACCGTCGACCTGCACGGTGACATGGCGACGCTGCCGCTGCCCGGCCACGCCCCCGCCGGCCTGGGCTTTCGCCCCGACGGTTCGCTGCTGATCTCCTCCACCGAAAAGCGCCAAGTGCTCCGTTATGACGGCGAGAACGTCGCAGCCGTCGCCGATCTGTCCGACACGGCGCCGGCCGGCCTCGGCGACATGGTCGTCGACGACGGTGGGCGCGCGTACGTAGGGTCACAGGCCCGCGAAGGTGGGGTGATCGTGCGACTCGACCCCGACGGCTCGGCCACCGTCGTGGCCGTCGACCTGGAGTTCCCCAATGGCATGGTGATCACGCCGGACGGCGCGACGCTGATCGTCGCGGAGTCGACCGGCAGGCGGCTGACCGCGTACTCCATCGGCGCGGACGGGTCGCTGACCGGTCGCCGCACGTTCGCCGACGGGCTCGACGGGCCGCCGGACGGCATCTGCCTCGACGCCGACGGCGGCGTGTGGACGGCGATGACGCTGGCTCATCGGTTCGCGAGGATCACCGAGGGCGGCACCGTCACCGACCGCATCGACATCGGCGAGCGCATCGCGATCGCCTGCGCGCTCGGCGGACCCGAACGCCGCACGTTGTTCCTGGTGTCCAGCACCGACGCGTATCCGCAGCGGCTGATCGGCACCAAGCTGTCCCGCGTCGATGCCACGACCGTCGACGTCCCGGGAGCGGGTCTGCCGTGACCGACGCCTACTACGAACTCGTCGACGACACCGATCCGCTCGGCGAGAGGTTCCGCGCGACCGATCTCGTGCGCAGCACCTGGTCGGCCGCGATCCAGCACGGTGCGCCGGTGTCCGCGCTTCTGGTGCGGGCGCTCGAGCGCTGCGAGACCCGCGAGGACACCCGGTTGAGCCGGGTGCTGATCGACCTGCTCGGCGGTGTTCCGGCCGAAGGAGACCTGTGGGTCCGGTCGCGAATCGAGCGCGCGGGCAGGCAGATCGAGCTGGTCAGTGCCGAGCTGTTGGCCCAGCGCCCCGACGGCGAGCCCCGACCCGTCGCCAGAGCCAGCGGGTGGCGGTTGAAGACCATCGACACCCGCGCGGTGCAGCATGCGCCGGCGCCTCCGCTGCGTCCGCTCGCGGAGGCGAAAAGCCGTGACATGAAGAAGGACTGGGACCGCAACTACGTCCACAGCCTGGATTGGCGGTGGCTGACCAGGCCGCTGGACGACGGCCCCGGCGAGTCATGGATCCGGCCCGAGGTCGACCTGGTCAACGGTGAGACCATGACGCCGCTGGAGCGGCTGTTCGCGGTCGCCGACGACGCCAACGGCATCGGCACCAAACTCGACATTCGCAAGTGGACGTTCATGAACACCGACCTCGCCGTGCACGTGCACCGTATCCCCGACGGTGAGTGGATCGGCATCCGGGCCGAAACCAGTTACGGGCCAGACGGTATCGGCACCACGCTCGGCACTCTGTTCGACGAACGCGGCGCTGTCGGCGCCATCCAGCAGTCGGTCTTGGTGCGGTCCGTGAGCGGAGTTGGGGTGGGAAACAGCAAGCCCGGCCGGTGATCAGGCGACGACGCAGGCGCCGGTCTCGACGGGCTGACTCGCGCCGACACCCTCGAGCATCAGCGCGAAGATCTGCTTGGCGGTGAGCACGAACCCGGTGTCGGGTTCGTCGACCGCCGCCCCGAAACTGATGCCGAGCACGCGCCGGTCGAGTCCGAGCAGCGGTCCCCCGGACTCGCCCTGCCGGATCGCGCCCCTGATGACGTACACCTCACGCTTCAACGTCGTGGTGCGGTAGATGTCGGGCCCCTGAAGCTCGATGACCTCGCGGATCCTTGCGGGCGTAGCCGTGAACGGCCCGCCACCCGGGTATCCGAGCACCACGGCGTCGGTGCCGGTGATGGCCGGTGTGTCGGCGAATGCCAGCGGCGGCGCCTGCAGGTCGGGCACGTCGAGCACCGCGATGTCCATGTAGGGGTCGAAAACCACCACGGTGGCGGGCTGTTCCCGATCGCCGACCCAGACGCTGACCGTGCCCCCGCCGGCGACGGCGTGTGCGGCCGACATCACCTTGTTGGGCGCGATGACGACTCCGCTGCCCGCCAGCGTCTTCTGGCACGACGGCGCCATGGTCTGGATCCTGACGACGCTGCGCGCGGCCTCGGCGACGACCGCGTTGTCGACCAGCGCGGCGTCGGGTGCGGCGACCGAGGCGATCGCGACGGGACCGGTCGGTTCGGCGTCGACGGCGACGTCCAGGGTTTCAGTGAACCTGCCGCAGCCAGGCACGCCGATCGACAGGGCGATCGCGAGCAGGCAGACCGCGAGTCTTCTCGGCGTCATGGCGGAAACGATAGCTGCCCAGCATCGCGGCAGGCGCGCTCAGTCGACCAGGCGCAATGCCGCGACGGGGCACTGCGTCACGGCCTGCTGCATGCGGTCGCGGTCGGACTCTGGCCGGTCCGGCTCATGGATGACCACGACGCCGTCATCGCCGACCTCGAACACCTCCTCGGCGATCGATTCGCAGATTCCGTGTCCGGTGCACTTGTCGAGGTCGACCGCCACACGCATGCTCACTCCCCTAACGAACGACGGCGGGCAGCCGCTTGACGCCGTGCACGAAGCTGCTGTACAGCAGATCGGGCTCGCCGAACTCGATGCTTTTCAGCCGAGTCAACAACTCGTGGAAGAGGTTTCGCAGTTCCGCTTTGGCCAGCTGACTGCCCAGGCAGTAGTGCGGACCGCCGCCGCCGAACCCCAGGTGCGGATTGGGCGAACGGGTGAGGTCGAATGCGCCGGGAGCGGCGAACACGGCCTCGTCGCGGTTCGCCGAGCAGTAGAACAGGCCGACCTTGTCGCCGGCCACGACCGGATGGCCGTTGATCTCGGTGTCCTCGGTGACAAAGCGTGCGAACTGCAGCACCGGCGACGACCAGCGGATGAATTCCTCGATCGCCGAACCGATCCGACCGTCGAAGTCGGCCATCAGCCAGTCGCGCTGTTCGGGGTGTTCGACGAGCGCCATCATGGCGTGCGTCGTCGCCTGCTTGGTGGTGTCGTTACCCGCCGAGGCGAGCAGGATCAGGAAGGCGCCGATCTCTTCGTCGGTGAGCCGGTGACCGTCGACCTCGGCGTTGACGATGCTGGTCATCAGGTCGTCGCCGGGGTGGGTGCGCCGGAACTTCGCCAGTTCCACGCCGGTGTTCGACAGCAGCGCGATCTGCGCGACGGGGTCGGCCAGGCGTTCGTCCTCGGTGGCGTACTCCTCGTCGCTCATGCCGAACAGCTTCTCCGCGGCATAGGCGACCGCGGGCTGGTCGGCGCTGGGCACACCGAGCATGTCCATGATCGTCAGCATCGGCAGCTTCGCCGAACACGCCGACACGAACTCGACTTCGCCTGCACCGACGAGGTTTTCGACGATGGTGACCGCGTTCTTGTGGATCTGCTCTTCGATCAGCCGGATATTGCGCGGGGTGAACGCCGAGCTGATCAGTCGCCGGTACACGGTGTGCTGCGGCGGATCCATGGTCAGGAAGAACGAGGCGAATCGCTGGATCTCGGCGGGCATCGGGTTCAGCGCCACTCCCTGAGCGGAGCTGAAAAGTTCGGGTTGCTGGCTGACGTGGACGATGTCGGCGCGCCGCGTCAACGCCCAGAATCCGGGCTCTTCCATCGGAAACATCGACGGCAACGGCGGGTGCCAGGTCAACCCGTCGGCGGCACGCAACCGCGCGAACGTCTCGTCGCGAACGGCGAACGGCCGGCTCCAGAACTCTTCCGACGTGATGTCGACGGCACTGTGTTCACGGGCTGGTGTCACCGAATCAGCGTGACACTTCGTCAAAAATTTGTAAAGCTATGACCGTGCCGGTAACCGACGCGGACTCGTCGACGCGGGAACGCATCCTCGCCGCGACCGCGGAGGTGCTCGGCCGCCACGGCATGACGAAGCTCAGCCTGTCCGAAGTCGCGGTGCAGGCGCAGGTTTCCCGGCCCACCCTGTACCGCTGGTTCGCCTGCAAACGTGATCTGCTCGATGCGTTCGTGGTGTGGGAACGCCAGTACTACGAACGCGCAGTGGCCGAGGCGACCGCGCACCTGCCGGTGGGTGAACGACTCGATGCAGCGCTGCGGGTGATCGTCGAGTATCAGCAGTCCTATCCGGGCTTGCGCATGATCGACATCGAACCCGAACAGGTCATCAAGCGGCTCGCCCGCGTCATCCCGCTGATGCGGCAGCGCCTGGAACGGCTCGCGACCGGACCCGACGCCGCACTAGCCGTGTCGACCGCGGTGCGCGTCGCGGTGTCGCACTATCTGGTGCGCAGTGACGACGACGCCGACTTCCTCGCCCAACTCCGTCATGCCGCGCGAGTCAAGCATCACGCGCCTCGAGTTCGGCCATGATCTCGTCGGTGTGCTCCCCGAGCCGCGGTGCGGCCGACCGCGGCTCCCAGGGGGTGCCGTGGAAGTCGGCGGGGGTGGCGACCATCGGTGTACTGCCGTCGCCATCAGGCACGTACACCACTCCACCGGCGGCGTGGAACTGCTCGTCGCCGACCACGTCTTCGAGCGTGTTGATCGGAGACCAGAAGAAATCCGGTTCGGTGGCAAAGGTTTCGGCCCATTCGTCGAGCCGCCTGGTCGCGAATATCTCGTCGAGTGCGGCGATCAGTTCGACGGCGTTGGCGGCGCGCGCCTGCGGGGTGTCGAAGCGCGGATCGGTCAGCCACTCGGGCCGCCCGACAGCGCGGCACAGCGGTGGCCAGTGGCGGCCGGCCTGCAGACCCACGATCCAGAACCGGCGCCCGTCGGCGGCCACGTAGTTGTTCATGCACGGGTTGCCCATGGTTTCGCGCTGACCGATCGCGATGGTGTTTCCGGTGAGCAGGAACGTGTTCAGGTCGAAGCTGACGGTGTAGGCCCCCTGGCGGTACAGCGACGTGCTGACCAACTGCCCGGCGCCGGTGCGGGCCCGGGCGACCAGCGCCGCACACACCGCTGCGGCGAGCGTCATGCCGGCCATGTGGTCGCCCATTCCCCCGCGTTGGAACGGCGGCGTATCACCGGGACGGGTGAGCAGATGCGCCAGCCCCGACCGCGCCCAGAACGCCGCGACGTCGTAGCCCGCCCGGTCGGCATCGGGCCCGTTCTCGCCGTAACCGGTGATCAACCCGTAGACCAGTCGCGGATTGGCCGCTGTCACCGCCGCGAAGTCGAGGCCGATGCGCATGAGCGCCGCAGGTCGGACATTGGTGAGGAAAACGTCTGCGCCAGCGAGCAATTGGCGTACGGTCGCGGCGCCGGCGGCCGAGGTCAGGTCGAGGACGATGCTGCGCGTGCCGCGATTGTCCATCTCGAACGGCGGGTTCGACTCGCCGTCGACGCCCAACATCCGGCCGAACATCCGGCCGGGATCGCCCGCCGGGGGCTCGATCTTCACGACGTCGGCACCCCAGTCCGCGAGTATTCCCCCGGCGGCGGGTCCCGCCACCCACACGCCGAGTTCGACGACCCGCACGCCCTCCAGTGGACCCGCCATCGACACCTTTCTTTACATTCAAGCGGCGATTTGTAAACTGGCGTGGTGAAGCACGCCCCGCCGGCCGTCGGCCTGGCAGCACATCTTGGCCGCGGGATACAACGTATCGCCACCGACACCGCCATCGGGCGTCGGCGATCACTTCCGCGATCCGTGTCCGAACTCGACGAGCCCGCCATGTCGCGGATCATCGGGCGTCGCGTCACGTCGCTGTCGGTGTTGGGCGGTGACGCCGGCACGTCGTCGCGCGCCCGGCTCGCCCTTGTCGGTGACGACGTCCCGTCGACGGTGTTCGTCAAGATGGCGGCCGCGACGGTCGCCACTCGACTGATGGGCGAGATGGGTCGACTGGGGGCGACCGAGACACGCTTCTACCGCGAGTTGTCCCCGCGACTGACCGGAGTTCCGATCTGCTACGGCTCGGCGTTCGACTCGATGACCGGCCGCTATGTGCTCGTGCTGGAAGACCTGACCGCCGGCGAATGCGAGTTCCCCGACACCCTTCATCCGATCGGTGCCGACCGGGCGGCGAAAATCGTCGAACTCCTGGCAAGGCTGCACGCGACGTTCTGGGAACGCGTGCCCGCGTGGCTGTACACCGCGTCGGGCGACACCGCGTCGTTTCTCACCGGACCGCTGCTGAAGACGTCCGCGCGCCGAATGGCCGAGCGAACCGACATCGCGGTCGACGCCGGCCGCTTCATCGACGACAACTACCGCGCCGTGGCACGTCTCATCGACGAGCCGCCCCACACCGTCATGCACGGCGACGCCCATCCGGGCAACATCTACTTCCGAAACGGCGCGGCCGGGTTGTTGGACTGGCAGGCGGTGCGGCGCGGCCATCCCGGCCGGGAACTGGCCTACACCCTGGTCACCAGCATGACGTCGGCCGATCGCCAGGTGCACCAACGCGACCTGCTTGACGTCTACCGTCGAGCGCTGACCGCCTCCGGCGGTCCCGAGCTGGATCGCGACGAGCTGTGGCATCGCTACCGGCAGGGCGCGCTCTACGCCTATGTCGCCGCGCTGATCACCGCCGGTATGGGCGGAATGCAGGCCGAGGGCATCGCGCTCGAAGGTCTGCGCCGGGCAGTGGCGGCGCTGGAAGATCTCGACACGGTGGCCGTACTCCAGAAGTCGATGTGACGAAGGATCTACGATCGGCACGTGAACGAACCGCTGCGCGACACCTCCGGTATCGAGGACACCTCGACGCGGCACCGGATCCTCGTCGCGACAGCGGAGGTGCTGGCCCGCAGCGGACAGACCAAGCTCAGCCTCTCGGAGGTCGCCTTGCAGGCGGGGGTGTCCCGGCCCACGCTCTACCGCTGGTTTGCGTCAAAGGGAGAATTGCTCGACGCGTTCGGTGTCTACGAGCGCGACCTGTTCGACAACGGCATCAGCAAGGCGACGGCCGGTCTGCGGGGCACCGAGAAGCTGGACGCCGCACTGCGGTTCATCGTCGACTACCAGCACTCGTATTCGGGTGTGCGGTTGGTCGACATCGAACCCGAGGTCGTCATCGCCCAACTGACGAAGGTCATCCCGGTGATGCGTGCGCGGTTGCAGAAACTGCTGAGCGGTCCGAACGGAGCGGTCAAGGCAGCGACCGCAATTCGCGTCGCGATCTCGCACTACATCGTGCGCAGTGACGACGATGATCAGTTCCTCGCCCAGTTGCGGCACGCCGCCGGGCTCAAGCCGCAGGGCTGATCGCTCGACTCCGCCGATGGGCTGACACTCGCACAAAAATTTGTAAAGCTGTCCGCATGACCCAGGTACAGACTGACAGCGGTGTGTTGGCCGGCGACGAGCGGATGTTGATCGACGGCGAGTTGCAGACCACCGCCGGCGGAGCGACGTTCGAGGTGATCCATCCGGCCAGCGAGGAGGTCGCGGGCCGGGCCACCGACGGAACGGTCGAGGACATGGCGCGCGCGGTCGGCGCGGCGCGGCGAGCGTTCGACGAGACCGACTGGTCGCGTGATCTGGAGTTCCGCTACCACTGCCTGACCCAGCTGCACGAAGCCCTCGAGCGGAACAAGGAACGGTTGCGCCGGATCCTGATCACCGAGGTCGGCTGCCCGGTCTCGGTGACCGGCAGCCAGATCGAGAGCCCGATCGAAGAGGTCAAGCACTGGGCCGAGCACGGACGCGCGTTCGACTATCTGGTCGACAACGGTGTGCACGACACCCCGCTGGGCCCGGCTCGGCGCAAGATCCACTACGAGCCGGTCGGTGTGGTCGGCGCGATCACCCCGTGGAATGTGCCGTTCTATCTCAACGTCGCCGAGACGGTGCCGGCGTTGATGGCCGGCAATACCGTGGTGCTCAAGCCCGCACAGCTGACCCCCTGGTCGGGCAGTGAGTACGGACGCATCGTGGCCGAGGAAACCGACATCCCCGCCGGCGTGTTCAACGTCGTGGTGTCCAATGCCAACGAGGTCGGGGCCGCGCTGTCGGCCGATCCGCGCGTCGACATGATCACGTTCACCGGGTCGACGGCGACCGGGCGGGCGATCCTGGCCGCGGGCGCGCCGACAGTGAAGAAGACGCTGCTGGAGTTGGGCGGCAAGTCCGCGCACATCGTGCTCGACGACGCCGACTTCAATTCGGCGTTGCCGATGGCGGCGATGATGGCCTGCGTGATGTCGGGACAGTCCTGCATCCTGCCGAGCCGGATCCTGTTGCCGCGCAGCCGCTATGACGAAGGCATCGAGGTTCTCAAGACGATGATGGAGGGCTTCCCGGTCGGCGACCCGTGGACGCCGGGCAACATGCAGGGCCCGCAGATCAGCGAGACTCAGCGCCAGAAGGTTTTGGGTCTTGTCAAGAGCGGCATCGACTCCGGCGCGCGGTTGGTCACCGGCGGAGGCATCCCGGAGAACCTGCCCACCGGCTACTACACCCAGCCGACGCTGCTGGCCGACGTCGACCCCAATTCGCAAGTGGCGCAGGAGGAGATCTTCGGCCCGGTGCTGACCGTCACGCCGTACGACACCGACGACGAGGCGGTCGCGATCGCCAACAACACGATCTACGGCCTGTCCGGCGAAGTGAGCAGCGCCGACGTGGACCGCGCGTTCGCGGTGGCCTGCCGAATGCGCACCGGCAACGTCACGATCAACGGCAAGAGCCACTTCGGCATCAACAGCCCGTTCGGCGGCACCAAGCAGAGCGGTCTGGGATACCGCAACGGCGAAGAGGGTTACAAGGAGTACCTGGAAGCCAAGACCATCGGCATGCCGGACACGGTTGAACCGTGAATCAGGCCCCGAGTGACGAAGCCGAGATCTCCGCGCTGCTGTACCGCTACGCCCGCGCCGTCGACACCAAGGACTGGGAGCTGTACCGCTCGGTGTTCACCGACGACGCGCACATCGACTACTCCTCAGCTGGCGCCGTCGTGGGCAGCCGCGACGAGGTCGTCGACTGGTTCGCCGCGAATTTCGGCGTGATTCCCTGGAGCATGCACTACATCACGAACATCGAAGCCGAGGTCGGCGATGACACCGCGCGGGTCAGGGCGATGTTCTACAACCCGATGCAGCTGCCGGGCATGCCGGAGATGAGTAGCTGCGGCGGCTACTACCACCATGACCTCGTCCGCACGCGGGACGGTTGGCGCAGCCGCCGGCTCGTCGAGGAGAACATCTGGTTCGTCAACGGGCCCACTCAGTAACGCCCAGACCGACGTTTTGGCGGAAAAATGCGAGCAAAACCCGCCAAAGCGTCGGTCTCGAGGCGAGGCGACCAGGCGAGGGGGTCAGCTCTGCGCCGCCAATTGCCCGCAGGCGGCGGCGATCTCACGGCCCCGGGTGTCGCGCACCGTGCACGACACACCCCGCTCGCGAACGCGCCGAACGAACTCGCGCTCTGCGGGCTTGGGACTGGCGTCCCACTCACTGCCGGGCGTCGGATTGAGCGGTATGACGTTGACGTGCGCCAGCGGGCCGAGCGCGCCGTGTAGCCGCTTCCCCAAAAGGTCTGCGCGCCAGGGCTGGTCGTTGACATCGCGAATCAGCGCATACTCGATGGATACTCGCCGGCCCGTCACGTCGGCGTAGTACCGCGCGGCGTCGAGCGCCTCGGACACCTTCCAGCGGTTGTTCACCGGGACCAGCGTGTCGCGAAGTTCGTCGTCGGGGGCGTGCAGCGACAACGCCAGCGTGACGCCGAGCCGTTCGTCGGCGAGCTTGCGGATCGCAGGTGCCAGCCCGACCGTCGACACGGTGACCGAGCGGGCCGAGATGCCGAAGCCGTTCGGAGATGGTGCTGTGATCCTTCGGACCGCGGCCAGCACCCGGTTGTAGTTGGCCAGCGGCTCCCCCATGCCCATGAACACGATGTTGGACAGCCGCCCGCCGCGGGCAGCGGGAGCGATCCCGTCACCATCGCGGTCGCGCAACTCGACCGCAGCGGCGCGTACCTGCTCGAGGATTTCGGCGGTCGACAGGTTGCGCTTGAGGCCGCCCTGGCCCGTCGCGCAGAACGGGCAGGCCATGCCGCATCCCGCCTGCGAGGAGATGCAGACGGTGTTGCGCTGCGGGTAACGCATCAGCACCGACTCGAACGTGGTGCCGTCCACCGCGCGCCACAACATCTTGCGCGTCTCGCCCGCATCGGTCTCGATCTCACGCAGCGCGTCGAGCAGAGTCGGGAACAGCGTCTCTGCGACCTGATCTCGCACGGCGGCCGGCAGGTCGGTCATCTGGTGCGGATCGGCGATCAGCCTGCCGTAGTACTGGTTGGCCAGCTGCTTGCCGCGGAACGCCGGCAGCCCCAGTTCGCCGACGGCGGCGGCGCGGCCATCGGCGTCGAGGTCCGCGAAGTGCCGCGGCGGCATCGCGCGTCGCGGCGGATCGAACACGAGCGGCAGCGCCGCAGGAGAGTCAGCCATGGGGTCCTACCAGTATGCCGGGCCGGGTTACGCCAGCAGCGTCAGCACGATCCAGCCGGCCACCGCAGAGGGCAGCATCGCGTCGATGCGGTCCATGATGCCGCCGTGCCCCGGCAGCAGCGTGCCCATGTCCTTGATCCCGAGGTCGCGTTTGACCTGCGACTCGACCAGGTCGCCGAGCACCCCGGTGATCACCAGCATCAGGCCCAGCGGCACCCCGACCCAGGCGGGCTTGTCCATCAGGAACGTCACCGACAGCACCGCGGCGGTGATGCCGAACAACAGCGAGCCGCCCAGCCCCTCCCAGGACTTCTTCGGGCTGATCGCCGGCGCCATCAGGTGTTTGCCGAACAGCACGCCGGCCACATAACCACCGATGTCGGCGAACACGACGGTGGCGATCACCGTGAACACCCGGCCGCCGCCGTGGTCCTGGAAGATCAGCAGCGCGCTGAAGCTGGCGAAGAACGGCACCCACGTCGCGAGCAGCACCGAGGCGGAGATGTCGCGCAGGTAGTTGACCGGCTGTCGCCGCAGCCCCTGCCCGACGAGGCGCCACACCATGCAGACGACGATCGTCCCGCCGTAGGCGCCGAGCAGCCCTACCGGGCCGAACGGCCACGTCAACCAGATCATCGCCTGGCCGCCGACCAGCAGCGGGACCGCGGGCAGTGCGTAACCGGAGTCGCGTAGCCGGCGGATCACCTCTGCGGTGGCGACCGGAATGAAGACCGCCAGCACAGGCAGCCACCCGATCGGCGCGAACAGCAGCGTGCCGATGGCCACGGCGCCCAGCAGGACACCCACTGCGATCGCCGCGGGTAGGTCACGGCCCGCCCGCGACTTCTTCTTGGGCGGTTCGTCGACCGGCGTCTCTGCCACGGGACCCTTGCGCTGTTCGGTCACTAGACCTCCAGCAGCTCGCCTTCTTTGTGCTTGACCAGCTCGTCGATCTGCGCGCTGTAGGTGTGGGTCAGCTTGTCGAGGTCCTTCTCCGCGCGAGATACGTCGTCCTCGCCCGCCTCGCCCTCCTTTTTGATGCGGTGCAACTCCTCCATCGCCTTGCGACGGATGTTGCGCACCGACACCCTGGCGTCCTCGCCTTTCGCCTTGGCCTGCTTGACCAGCTCGCGGCGTCGCTCCTCGGTCAGCTGCGGAATGGCGACGCGGATGACGTTGCCGTCGTTGGTCGGGTTGACGCCCAGGTCGGAGTTGCGGATCGCGTCCTCGATGTTGCGCAGCTGGTTGGCCTCGTAGGGCTTGATCACCACCAGCCGCGCCTCGGGCACGTTGATGCTCGACAGCTGCGTGATGGGCGTGGCGGACCCGTAATAGTCGACGTTGACGCGCGCGAACATGCCGGGGTTGGCGCGGCCGGTGCGGATCGACGACAGGTCGTCACGCGCCACCGACACCGCCTTCTCCATCTTCTCCTCGGCGTCGAAGAGGGTTTCGTCGATCACGGTGCTTCTCCTTTATCCGCGTGCGCGCCTTCGTCATGCTTCTCGCGTGCACTGCTGTCAGGTGGTGACCAGTGTTCCGATCTTCTCACCCGCGACCGCTCGCGCGATATTGCCATCTGTGAGCAGGTTGAACACCAGGATCGGCATGCCGTTGTCCATGCACAGGCTGAACGCGGTGGCGTCGGCCACCTTCAGGCCGCGGTCGATGATTTCGCGGTGACTGATCGCGGTGAGCAGTTCGGCATCGGGGTGCTGGCGCGGGTCGGCGGTGAAGACGCCGTCGACGGCCTTGGCCATCAGCACCACTTCGGCGCCGATCTCCAGCGCGCGTTGCGCGGCGGTGGTGTCGGTCGAGAAGTACGGCAGGCCCATGCCCGCTCCGAAGATCACCACGCGGCCCTTCTCCAGGTGCCGTACGGCCCGTAGCGGGATGTACGGCTCGGCGACCTGCCCCATCGTGATCGCGGTCTGCACCCGCGTGTCGATACCTTCTTTCTCCAGGAAATCCTGCAGGGCAAGGCTGTTCATGACGGTGCCCAGCATGCCCATGTAGTCGCTTCGGGCGCGCTCCATGCCCCGCTGCTGCAATTGCGCACCGCGGAAGAAATTGCCGCCGCCGATGACGACGGCGACCTGCACACCGCTGCGGACCACTTCGGCGATCTGGCGGGCCACCTGATGGACGACGTCCGGATCCAGGCCTACGTCCCCGCCGCCGAACATCTCGCCGCCGAGCTTGAGCAGGACGCGGCCGTACTTCGGGCGGATCGCGCCGTTGGGACCGGTTGTTGCGGCCGCACCGGCGACGTTGGAATCAGGAGCCGCCGCGCCGGCGACAGAGTTTTCCCGGGGCTCCGGCATCCGACTCCTTCGGGGTCCGCGCTGAGATGCCCCTCATCCTGCCTCATGGCCGGCCGCGCAGCCGCCTCCGGGTCGCGACTCGCCGGGTCAGCCCGGCAGGTGGGCGCTCAGCAGCCAGGCGGGCACCGATTTGCGTCCTTTCGGTTCGTCCCGGACGTCGGTCACCGGGAAGAACTCCTGGAATCCGTCCGGGAACACGGCGTGGATGCGCGCGGGCCTGATCTCGTCGATCGTCCAGTACTTCGAGACGACGTCACGCAGCTCGTCCTCGGTCACCGGGAAGGCCGGGCCCTCGGGCATGCCCGCCTTGTCGAAAACCAGCACGAAGTACGAGGCGCCGGGAGCTGCGGCCCGCACGATCGAGCGCTGATATCCCTCGCGCAGTTCGACCGGCATCGAGTGGAACAACGTCGAGTCGACGATTGTCCCGAACCGCCCGTCGTAACCCCCGAAGTCGCTGATATCGGCCACCTCGAAGCTGGCGCTGGTCAGCCCGCGATTCGCGGCCTCGGCTCTGGCCAGCTCGATCGCCGTTGGCGACTGGTCGAGACCGACCGTCGTGAAACCCCGCTCGGCCAGATACAGGGCGATGGCGGCCTCACCGCACCCGGCGTCGAGCACGTCACCGTGGAATTTGCCCTGTTCGATCAGGGCGGCGAGCTCGGGCTGCGGTTCGCCGATGCTCCACGGCGGTTTCGCGCCGCTCATCTCGGGGGCTTCGCCCTTGTAGGCGCTGTCGAACATCTCGCTGGTGGGTTCGGTCATGACTCGTTGATATCAATCCGGTTGATATATGTCAATATGATTGACATGGATGGGCCGCTTGAGGAACAGCCGCTCGGTTTTCTGCTCTCCCGGGTGGCGAACGCACTGCGCGCCGAGGTCACCACGACGGTTCTGGAACCGCTCGATGTGGCGTTCCCGCAGTACCTGTGCATGCGGATCCTGTCGCAGCACCCCGGTCGGTCCAACGCCGAACTGGCCCGCGATTTCAACGTTTCGCCGCAGGCAATGAACATGGTGCTGCGCGGCCTGCAGGACCGCGGCCTGGTCAGCCGGCCCGCGAGCGTGTCGTCTGGACGCTCACTGCCGGCGCAGCTCACCCGGGAGGGCCGGGAGTTGTTGAAACGCACGGACTCCGGGGTGCGTGCGGCCGAGTGCAAGTTGATGGCGAATCTGACGCAGCGCCAGAAACGGGAGTTCAAGCAGATACTCGCGGCGCTCGGTACGGATTGAAGGTCTGCCAGACTACGGATCATGAGCGGCTCGTATCCGTCCCTGGCCTGCACGGCGCCGCGATGAAGATTGTCCTGGCGCCGGACTCGTTCAAGGAGTCGATGACCGCATCCGAAGCGGTCGCCGCGATGCGGGCCGGTGTGGGGGCGGTGCTGCCGGACGCCGAAGTCGTCGGCGTACCGATGGCGGACGGGGGCGAGGGCACCGTCGACGCCGTCGTCGAGGCGTTGCACGGCCGGCATGTGGACGTCCGGGTCTGCGACGCGCTGGGGCGCACGGTCACCGCCAGGTACGGCTATGTGCCGCTGCGTCAGCTCGCGGTGATCGAGGTGGCAGCGGCCGCGGGCTTGGAACGCATTCCACCGGACCAGCGAGACGTCCTGCGCGCCAGCACATTCGGTGTGGGCGAATTGATCCGGTCCGCCTTGGATCGCGGCGCCGAGGATTTCCTGATCGGGTTGGGCGGCTCGGCGACCAACGACGGCGGGGCCGGAATGCTCACCGCCCTGGGCGCAAAGTTTCTCGACACCGACGGGCGGCCGCTGGCGCCTGGCGGCGCGGCCCTCGAGCACCTCGAGCGCATCGACCTGACCGGTCT
The DNA here is from genome assembly GCF_001500065.1 of Mycobacterium sp. IS-3022. GTDB lineage: Bacteria > Actinomycetota > Actinomycetes > Mycobacteriales > Mycobacteriaceae > Mycobacterium. Next base: position 104,988 of record NZ_LQIN01000023.1, on the reverse strand, counting down.
CGATCCACGCGTGCGCGATGTGCGCATCCGCGTGGCCTCCGACGTCACCGCACCGCTGCTCGGGCCCAGCGGCGCCAGCGCGGTGTTCGGGCCGCAGAAAGGAGCCGGTCCAGCCGACGTGGCGCGACTGGAGGCGGGATTGTCTCGGCTGGCGGCGGTCGCTTCCGCGACGCTCGGTGGCACGCGGCCGGCGCTGCCGGGAGCTGGCGCCGCGGGCGGCCTGGGTTTCGCGCTCGTCGAATTCCTCAGCGCGACAAACAGATCTGGTGTCGAAGAGGTCGCCGAAACCGTCGGGCTGCAGCGCGCGTTGCAGGGCGCTGACTGGGTGTTCACCGGCGAGGGCAGCGTCGACGCGCAGACCGTCATGGGTAAGACACCCTTCGGCGTCGCTGCGGCCGCGGTGCGCGCCGGCGCGCGAGTGATCATCTTCGCCGGCCGGGTCGCAGCGGACGCCGCGGTGTTACTGGACCATGGCGTCGAACGACTCGTCGCGATCACCGCCGAAGGCACGCCGATCGAGCGGGCACTGCGGGAGGGCGCCGAGTCGCTGACCCGCGCGGTGGCCGAGGTCTGCCGCGACCTTTCCTAGCGAAACTCAGTCCTGGATGCGTCGCCAGGGGCGGGCGTGTTCGAGCTCGTACGCCAATTGGAGCAGTCGGCCCTCCTGGCCCCACGGCGCGGCGAACATCATGCCGACCGGCAGACCCGACGCGGATTCCGCGAGGGGCAGCGAGATGGCGGGCTCGCCGGTGGCGTTCTGCAGAGGCGTGAACGCCACCCACTCGACCAGCCGGTCGATGATCTGCTGGTAGTCGAGGGTGGGATCGAGGTGACCGATCCGCGGCGTGACGTCGGCCAGCGTCGGAGTCAGCACCACGTCATAGGTCTGGGTGACCCGCGCGGTGATCCGCCGCATCCGCGACAGCCGCGCGATCGCCGACGGCAGCCGGTGCAGGTTCCGCGACGCGTGGCGGTCGAGGCCGAGTGTCAGGTTGTCGAGACGTTCGCGGTCGAAGCTGGGCCCGAGCGTGCGGCGTCCACTGCGCACGAGCGCGAATGCCAGGAACGACCAGTAGAGCAGGAAGTCGGCCATGAAGTGTGGCGGCACGGGATTGTCGATCGTGGTGACCCGATGGCCCAACTCCTCCAGCAACGCGGCCGTCTTGAGCGTGAGCTCGCGCACCTCCGGACTGGCCTCCCGCGTGATCGATTGGGTGCACACCGCGATGCGCAACCGCTGCGCTTCGGGGCCTGTGACGTCGCCGATCGCGGGCAGCCGCGGGTTGCGATAGACCCGCTCCATCTCGCGGTAGAACGCCGCGGTGTCGCGCACGGAGCGCGTCACCACGCCGTTGGCGACGATGCGCAGCGGCATCTGTCGCAGTTTGCGGTCGAGCGGCAAGCGGCCACGCGACGGTTTGAGACCCACCAATCCGTTGCAGGAGGCGGGGATCCGGATCGAGCCGCCGCCGTCGTTGGCATGGGCGATCGGCACCGCCCCGGCAGCGACGAACGCGGCGGAGCCCGACGACGACGCTCCCGCGGTGTGCTCGGGGTTCCACGGATTGCGTACCGGGCCGAGCCGGGGATGCTCGGCCGACGCGCTGAAGCCGAACTCGGACATCTGCGTCTTGCCCAGCGGGGCCAGGCCCGTCGCGAGGAACGAGCGCGCGAAGTCACCGTCGGCCCGCTCCGGACGCGGAGCCCACGCGTCGGTGCCGTTCATCGTCGGCATGCCCTCGACCGCGACGTTGTCCTTCAGGTACGACGGCACGCCGTCGAAGTAGCCGCCGTACGGACGCGGCGCGACGGCGCGACTCCGGGCCCGATCGAACGCCGGGTACGCCAGGCCGTTCAGCGTCGGGTTGACGACCTCGGTGCGGGCGATCGCTGCCTCGACGAGTTCGCCGCGCGAAACCGCACCGGCGGCCAGCTGTTCGACGAGACCGACTGCATCAAAGTCGCCCAGGGCGTCGTCGCCGAAGGCGTATATGCGACTCATGCGGATGACGGTACCAAGTCGTACCACCTCGCTGAGCCGGAGTGCCCGCATTGCTTCCTACGCGCGAGATTGCATCCAGGGTCGTGGCGCAGCAGCAGCCGTGAATGCAATCTCGCCCGTAGTCCGAGAACGGGAAAGACCCCCAGAGTCCTGAGGGTCTTTCGCGCAAGCACGCGAGGCTTACGCCTGGCCGACCTCGAAACGAACGAACCGCGTCACGGTCACGCCGGCCTCGTCCAGCAGCGCCTTGACCGTCTTCTTGCTGTCGGACACCGACGGCTGGTCGAGGAGCACGACGTCCTTGTAGAAGCCGGTGACACGGCCGTCGACGATCTTCTGCAGCGCCTGCTCGGGCTTGCCCTCGTTGCGGGCGGTCTCCTCGGCGATGCGGCGCTCGTTGGCGACGATGTCCTCGGGCACATCCTCGCGGGTGAGGTACTTGGCCTTCAGCGCGGCGATCTGCAGCGCGACGGCATGGGCAGCATCCTTGTTGCCGCCCTCGTACTCCACCAACACCCCCACGGCCGGCGGCAGGTCCGCGGCGCGCTTGTGCAAGTAGGCCTCGACAGTGCCGTCGAAGTAGGCGACGCGGCGCAGCTCGAGCTTCTCGCCGATCTTGGCCGACAGGTCGGCGATGACCTGCTCGACCGTCGTATCGCCGATCTTGGCGGCTTTGAGCGCGTCGACGTCGTTCGCCTTGGCGGCCGCCGCCGCAGCGACGATCTGCTCGGCGACCGACTGGAACTCCGCGTTCTTGGCGACGAAGTCGGTCTCGGAGTTCAACTCGATCAGTGCGCCGTCCTTCGCGGCGACCAAACCCTCGGCGGTCGCGCGCTCGGCACGCTTGCCGACATCCTTGGCGCCCTTGATGCGCAGCAACTCGACGGCCTTGTCGAAATCGCCGTCGGCCTCGACGAGCGCGTTCTTGCTGTCGAGCATGCCGGCGCCGGTCAGCTCCCGCAGTCGCTTGACGTCGGCGGCGGTGTATTTGGCCATATCAGCTCTCCCTAAGCGTCTGGGGTTTTCGGTTCGGTCTGGACTTCGGCCTCGGGCGTGCCGGGCTCGGCACCCGCGGCGGTGGGTGAGGCGGTCACGGTGCTCGTCGCGGTCGCCAGCAGCTCCTGCTCCCACTCGGCGAGCGGCTCGGCGGCGTCGGCATCGGGCTTGTCGCCGTCACGGCCCACGCCTGCGCGGGCCTGCAGACCCTCGGCGACCGCGGCGGCGATCACCTTGGTCAGCAGTGCGGCCGAGCGAATCGCGTCGTCGTTGCCCGGGATCGGGTAGTCGACGAGATCGGGGTCGCAGTTGGTGTCGAGGATCGCAATGACCGGGATACCGAGCTTGCGGGCCTCGCCGACGGCGATGTGCTCCTTGTTGGTGTCGACGACCCACACCGCCGAGGGCACCTTGGCCATGTCCCTGATACCACCCAGCGAGCGCTCCAGCTTGTTCTTCTCGCGGGTCAGCATCAGGATTTCCTTCTTGGTGCGCCCCTCGAAGCCGCCGGTCTGCTCCATCGCCTCGAGTTCCTTGAGACGCTGCAGCCGCTTGTGCACGGTCGAGAAGTTGGTGAGCATGCCGCCCAACCAGCGCTGGTTCACATACGGCATGCCGACACGGGTGGCCTCTTCGGCGATCGACTCCTGAGCCTGCTTCTTGGTGCCGACGAACATGATCGTGCCGCCGTGCGCGACGGTTTCCTTGACGAACTCGTACGCCTTGTCGATGTAGGTCAGCGTCTGCTGCAGATCGATGATGTAGATGCCGTTGCGGTCGGTGAAGATGAACCGCTTCATCTTGGGATTCCAGCGACGGGTCTGGTGCCCGAAGTGGGTGCCGCTGTCGAGCAGCTGTTTCATGGTCACAACAGCCATGAGTCCATGGTTCCTTTGTGTTGTCGGTTGACGCCGGCGTCGGGGTGACGCCAAGCCCTGGTGCCCGCTCGGAATGCCAGACCCGTCCGGGGACGGGACCGACGGCATCCGGGATACGACCTTGCAAGAACCGGGTCGTGGTGCAGACACGCGAAGTCAGCCCGCGCAAGCGAGCTGCGGTTAGCAGTTTACACGGTGCGCAGGGGTGGTTTTTCCACACTGACCTGGCGATCCACAGAACGGCGCGCGGGACTGGCGCCGAGCGCCCTCAATGCGCTGAGCTGGGCAGATGCGCTCCACGGTGATTTTTCTCGTCGCGCTGGTCCTCGGGCCGGTGTGGGCGGCCCCCGCGGCGGCCGCCGGTGATCGGCTCGACTGGCCGCTGCGGCCGCGTCCGGAGGTGACGCGGACGTTCGACGCGCCGTCACCGAACTGGACACCCGGTCATCGCGGCGTCGACCTGGCGGCGGGGCCAGGTCAATCGGTGTACGCGGCGGCGGAGGGGACGGTCGTGTTCGCCGGCCAGCTGGCCGGCAGGCCCGTCGTCTCGGTCGCGCACCCCGGCGGGCTGCGCACCAGCTACGAACCGGTCCGCCCGACGGTTCGGCCGGGGCAGCGCGTCGCGCCCGGAGCGGTCATCGGCGTGCTGCAAGCCGGACATCCCGGCTGCCCGACGCAGGCCTGTCTGCACTGGGGCGCGATGTGGGGGCGAGCCGCCAACGCCGACTACGTCGACCCGCTGGGCCTCGTCGCCAGCACCCCCATCCGCCTGAAACCGACGCACAGGTGATCCCGCGCGAGCGACCGTGTTCCCCTACTCCCCAGCTTGCGCGTGGGCCCAGCGGTGTGGGCCCAGTACGCGACAAGCCGACGAATGCTGTACGGCAGCGGTCGCTCACAGCCGGTGAGAAGCCGCATACCGTCGAAGCCGTGACCACCGCAGCCCACCGATCCCGCCGTACGCGATTCGGCTTGACCGCCGGCGTACCCCGCGCCGGCGAGCAGGCCCGCGAATTCGCCCGGGCCGTCGACGCCGCCGGGTTCGACGTGCTGACCTTCGCCGACCACCTGGGGCCACTGGCGCCGCCGTTCACCAGCGCGACAGCCGCGGCGATGGCGACCGAACGTCTGCACGTCGGAACCTTGGTGCTCAACAACGACTTTCGTCATCCCGTCGAGACCGCACGCGAATCGGCCGGTGTCGCGCTCGTTTCGGACGGGCGCTTCGAACTCGGCATCGGCGCCGGGCACATGAAATCGGAGTACGACGCCGCGGGCATCCCGTTCCACAACGGCGCCACCCGGGTGTCGCGGTTGGAGGAGGCCGCCGGGCTGATTCGCATATTGCTCGATGGTGGGCCCGTCGACCTCGACGGCAGGCACTACTGTGTGCGGGCCAACGCGGGTCAGCTCCTGCCGCGTCCGCCGCGACGCGTCCCAATGCTCATTGGCGGCAACGGAACTCGGGTCCTGCAACTCGCGGGGCGCCTTGCCGACATCGTCGGGCTCGCCGGGATCTCCCACAATCGCGACGCCACCGAGGTCCGGCTGAGCCACTTCGGCGCGGCGGGACTCGCGGACCGCATCGCGGTGGTCCGCGAGGCCGCGGGCCGACGATTCGAGGAGGTCGAAATCAACGCGCTGATCCAGGCTGTCGTCGTCACCGACAAACCGCGGCAGGCCGCCGAGGAACTGGCCGCCGCGATCGGCAGCGCCTCGCCCGGCGAACTTCTGGAATCGCCGTTCGTCTTGATCGGCAGACCCGAGCAGATGGCCGAGCAGCTCGTGCAACGACAGCAGCGGTTCGGTGTCAGCTACTGGACGGTGTTCGACGAGCTGCCGGGGCGGCCGTCGGCGCTGCCCGACATCGCCGAAGTCATCAAACTGCTTCGCAACTAGGGATTTCGATCACGCCCGCGGGTGGGCCTGGTCGTGCACGGCCCGCAGCCGTGCGACCGTGACATGCGTGTAGAGCTGCGTGGTGGCCAGCGTCGAATGGCCGAGCAGTTCCTGCACCACGCGCAGGTCGGCGCCGCCCTCGAGCAGATGGGTCGCGGCGCTGTGCCGCAGCCCGTGCGGCCCGATGTCCGGCGCGCCGTCGACCGCGCCGACGGTCTGATGCACGACGGTGCGCGCCTGTCGCGGATCGAGCCGACGCCCGCGCGCACCCAACAGCAGGGCCGGTCCCGAATCCGCCGTCGCGAGCTGGGGCCTACCGTCGTCGAGCCACGCCGTCAGCGCCGCCTGCGCGGGCACACCGAACGGCACGGTGCGCTGTTTGTCGCCCTTGCCCAGCACCCGCAGCAGGCGCCGCGACGTGTCGATGTCGTCGACATCCAAGCCGCACAGCTCGCTGACGCGAATTCCGGTGGCGTACAACAGCTCCACGATCAGCTGATCGCGAATCGCCAACGGATCACCCTGCTGTGCACCGGATTTCGCAGCGGCCATCGCGCCGAGGGCCTGATCTTGGCGCAGCACCGCGGGCAGCGTCCGACGAGCCTTGGGTACCTGCAGCCGGTTGGCCGGATCGCTCGTCATCAACCCGCGCCGGACCGCCCACGCGGTGAACGTCTTCACCGCCGACGTGCGCCGCGCCAGCGTCGTGCGCGCCGCGCCCGCGGCCGCCTGCGCGGCCAGCCAGGACCGCAGCACCGGCAGATCCAAACCCGCCGGGCCGGCGTCTCCCCCGCGGTCGGCCACGAACTCGAACAGCGACCGGAGGTCGCCGAGATAGGCGCGGCGGGTGTGCTCGGAGCGGCCACGCTCCAGCGCGAGGTACTCGTCGAACTCCTCGAGGACGGCATCCACCTCCTCACCGTCGCAGAAGCCGACCGCAACGCTCAGGTGACGCGCCGCAGTGTGTCGGGAGTGAGATCGGCCAGCGTGGGATAACCGTCGACGGCCATTGTCAGATCCGCCTCGGCGAGCAAGGAGCGCAGCACATGCACGACGCCGTCCACCCCGCCGAGTGCCAGCCCGTACGCATACGGCCGCCCGATCCCGACTGCGGTGGCGCCCAGCGCGAGCGCCTTGACGATGTCGGCGCCGCTGCGGATACCCGAGTCGAACAGCACAGGCAGCCCGTCGACCGCCTCCACCACGCCCGGCAGGCAGTCGATGGCCGCCAACCCGCCGTTGGCCTGCCGTCCACCGTGGTTGGAGCAGTAGATCGCATCGACGCCGCCGTCCTTGGCGCGCCGCGCGTCGTCGGGATGGCAGATGCCCTTGACGATGAGCGGCAGGTCGGTCAGCGAGCGCAGCCACGGCAGGTCGTCCCACGTCAGCGGATTTCCGAAGAGCCCGACCCAATGCAAGACCGTGGCTTGCGGGTTCTCCTCGGGCGGCTGCTGCAGTCCGGCGCGGAAGACCGGGTCGCTGGTGTAGTTCGCCAGACAGCGGCCGCGCAGCTGCGGGAAGTTCGACGTGGACAGGTCACGGGGTCGCCAGCCCGGCACCCAGGTGTCGAGGGTGACGATGATCCCTTTGTATCCGGCGGCCTCGGCGCGGTGGACGAGGCTGGCGGCCAAGTCGCGGTCGGTGGGCGTGTACAGCTGGAAAAAGCCTGGTGTGTCGCCGAATTCGGCCGCGACGTCTTCAAGCGGGTCCTCGGTGAGCGTCGACACGACCATCGGCACGCCGGTGCGCGCCGCGGCGCGGGCGGTGGCGAGGTCGCCGTGCCCGTCCTGGGCGCAGATGCCGATCACACCGACCGGCGCCATGAACACCGGCGACGGCAACGTCATGCCGAACAGGTTGATCGACAGGTCGCGTTCGCGGGTCGCGCGGAACATCCGGGGCATCAGGCCCCAGTTGTCGAACGCGGTGCGGTTCAGTCGCTGTGTGCGCTCGTCCCCCGCTCCGCCCGCGACGTAGGAATACACCGACGGCGGCATGGCCGACTCCGCCTTGGCCTCCCACTCCGCGAACGTCATCGGCAGCTTCGGCACGATTCCGGACAGGCCCTGCAGATAGATCTCGAACTGGTAGTTACCGAACGTCATGCGGTCAGCGTGCCAGGCGGGGTCTCACGCGTTGGCCCGTTCTTCAGCCTTGGCCAGTTCGGCCTTCCACTGGCGGAAGGTCTCCTCCGTGCGGCCACGGCGCCAGTACCCCGAGATGGACGACGCCCACTTGGCCGGCACACCCCGCTCCTTGCGGATGTAGGGGCGCAAATTGTGCATGACCGTCTGCGCCTCACCGTGGATGAAGACCTGCACCTGACCCGGCAGCCACGGCGTCTCCTTGACCGCGGCGATCAGCGGGGCGTGGTCACCGGCCTGATCCTCGGGCACCAGGTCGGCACGGCCACCGCGGTAGATCCAGCGCACCTCTACGCCGTCGGGTTTCTTCAGCGGGACCTCGTCGTCGGGTCCTGCGACTTCGATGAAGACGCGGCCAATTGCATTGTCGGGCAACGCTTCCAATGCCGCACTGATGGCCGGTACAGCTGCCTCGTCGCCGGCCAGCAGGTGCCAGTCCGCGGCGGGGTCGGGTGCATATGCTCCGCTAGGACCCATCAGGTACGCGGGTTGACCGGGCACCGCCGAGGCCGCCCACGGTCCCGCGACGCCGTGCTCGCCGTGCACCACGAAGTCGATGGAGAGCTCGCGGCGCTCGGAGTCGACGTGACGCACGGTGTAGGTGCGCACCGTCGGCCGCTGCTCGGGCGGTAGCGACGAGAAGCTGTCCATGGTCAGCGGCTGCGGCAGGCTCGCGACGTCGATGTCCGGGTTCACGATCACGATCTTGACGTAGGCGTCGGTGAACTCGTTCGGGGTGAACGTGTCGAATCCGCGGCCACCCAGCACCACCCGGATGAGATGCGGTGTCAACTGCTCGGTGCGCACCACCTCGAAGGTGTGTATCGGACGCCCTGCCACGTGATCCTCCAAACCTCGACCGGTCATCAATTAGCCGGCCTTATCGACTATACGAGCGGGTTTCGCACGCCGGGGCGCTACCTCGCGCGGCGCGCTGTGCACTTCGGCTCTCTGTGTAGTTCATCGTCACGCCAGCTTCCACCGCCCATCTCGGCACACCACCAGGCCGGAGAGTTCGAGATTCGCCAGCGGACCCAGCACCTGCCGAGCCGGCAGCCCGGAGGCGACCGCGATCTCGTCGGCCGTCCGACCCCCACGACGCGGCAGCGCGTCGTAGACGCGCTTGTCGGTTTCGGTCAGCTCGTCCAGCGGTGAGACGGCGCGCTGCTCGTCCGGCGCCAGTTCACCGATGCTTCCGACCAGTTCGACGACGTCTTCTGCGCGCGTCACGATGTTTGCTCCGTTCCGCAGCAGCACGTGGCATCCGACCGATGCCGCCGACGTGACCGGGCCGGGCACCGCGCATACCGCACGTCCCAGCGAACGCGCCCAGGCCGCCGTGTTCGCCGCACCGCTGCGGGCCCCGGCCTCCACGACGACTGTGGCCCCCGCAAGCGCAGCGACCAATCGGTTGCGGGTGAGGAACCGGTGGCGCGCGGGCCGTACGCCGGGCGGATATTCGCTGAGCAGCAAGCCGTGTTCGGCGATCCGCCGCAGGAGCGCCGCATGCCCCGCGGGGTACGGAACGTCGATACCCCCGGCGAGCACCGCAACCGTCAATCCCTCGGCGGCCAGGGCCGAGCGGTGCGCCGCGCCGTCGATGCCGAATGCGCCACCGGACACCGTTGCGACGTCGCGCTCGGCGAGACCCGTGGCGAAGTCGGCCGCGACGAATTCGCCGTAGGCGGTGGCGGCCCGGGTACCCACGATCGCCGCCGCCCGCCAGGCGACCTCGTCGAGGGCCGCCGGCCCGACCGCCCACAACGCCATCGGCGGGTGTGCCTGCGGCCGCCGGTCGCCAACCCCGGCGAACCCGGTGAAGGCCAGCAGCGGCCACTCGTCGTCGTCGGCGGTGAGCAGGCGTCCACCGAGTCGCGTCAGCACGGCGAGATCTTCTGCGGTGCAGTCGATGTCACGACGAGCCTCGGCGTAGCGGTTGATCTCGTCGCCCGCCCGGCTGCGCCGCACCCGCTCCGCAGCTTCGACCGCGCCCACTCGCTGCACGAGCGCCGCCAGTGCGGGACACGGCGGTTCGACCACTCGCGAGAGGTACGCCCAGGCTTTGTCGAGTTCATCGGTCATCGCGCACCTCCGGCCGGTCGAAAACTCAACGCGGTCGTGACGTCGTCCACCGTCGGCGACGTCCGGCCGGCGAGGTCGGCGAGCGTCCACGCCACGCGCAGCGTGCGGTCCATTCCGCGGACGCTGAGGGTGCCGCGGTTGAGCGCGACCTCGAACGGTTTCATCACGGTCGGGCACAGCCGGAACTTGCGGCGCAGCAACGAACCGCTGACTTCGACGTTGGTTCCGATGCCGTAGGGCCGCCACCGCTCGGCGGCGGCTTCTCGCGCTGTGGCCACCCGCTCCCGGACCACCTCGGTGGATTCGCCGTCCTTGGCGACGATCGCTCCCGCCCGCAGTGAGTTCATTCGAACGTGCAGGTCCACGCGGTCGAGCAGCGGGCCGGAGAGTTTACCGAGGTAGCGCCGCTTCTCGTGGCCGGTGCACACGCAGTCCCGAGGATCGGGACGCGCGCATGGGCACGGGTTCGCGGCCAGCACCAGTTGGAACCGCGCCGGGTAGCGGGCGACACCGTCGCGGCGGGCGAGGCGAATCTCGCCGTCTTCCAACGGGGTCCGAAGCGCCTCGAGCACATTGCAGCCGATTTCGGCGCATTCATCGAGGAACAGCACCCCGCGGTGCGCGCGGCTGACCGCGCCGGGCCGTGCCATCCCCGTACCACCGCCGACCATCGCCGCGACGCTCGACGTGTGATGCGGCGCGACGAAGGGCGGCCGGGTTATCAACGGGGTCCTCTCCAACAGCATGCCGGCCACCGAGTGGATCGCCGTGACTTCCAGCGCCTCAGTCTCCGACAGCGGCGGCAGCAAACCTGGGAGACGTTGCGCCAGCATTGTTTTGCCCACCCCCGGCGGCCCGGTCAACATGAGGTGATGACCACCGGCGGCGGCTACCTCGACGGCGTATCGCGCCTGGGTCTGTCCGACCACATCGGCGAGGTCGGCCGTGCGTTCGGGTTGCGACGGCGGCGATGCGATGCGGGATTCGAGTTGCCCCCTGCCTTTGACCCACGACTTCAGCTGATCAAGGGTGCGCACTCCCCACACTTCGATGTCGTCTACCAGGCTGGCCTCGGCGAGGTTCTCGGCGGGGACGACGGCCGCGGGCCAGCCCTTCCGCTTGGCGGCCAGCACCGCCGGTAGGATGCCCTTGACGGGCCGGACCCGTCCGTCGAGGGCCAACTCGCCGAGCAGTACGGTCTTCTCGAGCCGTGTCCACCGCTCTTTCACCTGCGCCGACAACACCGACAACGCCAGCGCCAGGTCGTAGACCGACCCGACCTTGGGCAGCGTCGCCGGCGAGAGCGCCAGCGTCAGCCGAGACTGCGGCCAGTCATCGCTGCCGCAGTTGGTGATCGCGGCGCGGACCCGGTTGCGCGACTCCTGAAGGGCCGCGTCCGGCAGGCCGACCAGGTGCACACCCGGCAAACCGGACGCGATGTCGGCTTCGATCTCGACGATCTGACCGTCGAGCGCGGACACCGCGACCGAGTACGCGCGCCCCAAGGCCATCTACCCCACCCCCTGGAGATGGGTGATCTCCGGTGTGCGCCGCCGGCCGATCCGCACCCCGACGACGTCGATGCGCACCTGCGACCATCGGGTGTCCTGGGCCGCCAGCCACAGTCCGGCGAGCCGGCGCAGCCGGCGCACTTTCTGCGGGGGAACGGCTTGTGCGATGCCGCCGAACTGATCGCTGGTGCGGGTCTTCACCTCGACGAACACCACGGTGTGGGCCCTGTCGTCGACGGCGATGACATCCAGCTCGCCGTACCGGCACCGCCAGTTGCGGCCCAGCACCCGCAACCCCAGCGAGCGCAGGTGGTCGACCGCGAGTTGCTCTCCGAGCGCGCCGATCTCGGCGCGGGTCAATGAAGTCATGCCATCACCGTCGAGCAGGCGACCGACACCTCGGTGGCGATCGGGCGCCGTTGCGAGCTGTCATCGCGATGTCATCCCCAACCGGCGATTCATCCACAGATCACGTCTACGTTGTATCGCCGGCGTCAAATCGGGGGTACACGCCGGCCTGGCCGGCGGATCGCCGAAGCGATCGTGGGCGCCAGACCCCGCCAAGGCGAGCGGTTTCGATGCGGCAGTCGAGACGCTGGGGCAGGCCCCGTCCGGCACGGTCCTTCTGGTGCTCGCGGCCGTCGGCATCGCCGCGTTCGGCGCCTACCACTTCGTGCGCGCCCGGCGGGGCAGGATGCAGCGCTCCACTCCAGCGGAGTGCCAGCCGAAAGCGACAGAGCAAGCAAGCCGAACGGCAGAACCGGTATGTTCATTAGGTAACCCTCAAGTGCGGGCTGACCTGCGCGAACCGCGAAAGGATCCCCTGAATGCGACCACAGTGGAGGCGGATCGCCGCCGTCTTGTCGGCCCTCGCCGTGGCGGCCGCCGCCACCTCGTGCTCGGATTCAGGCGACAGCGACGAACTGCTGGTCTACAACGCCCAGCACGAGTCGTTGACCAAGGAATGGATCGACGCGTTCACCGAGGAAACCGGGATCGAGGTCACCTATCGGCAGGGCGGTGACACCGAACTCGGCAATCAGCTTGTGGTCGAAGGGAAAGCCTCGCCGGCCGACGTGTTCTTGACCGAGAACTCCCCGGCGATGGCGGCCGTCGAGCGTGCCGGATTGTTCGCCGACCTCGAGCCCGAGACCCTCAATCAGGTTCCGCCGCAGTATCGTCCGCCGACCGGCAAATGGACCGGGGTGGCCGCGCGCAGCACCGCGTTCGTCTACAACACCGACAGGTTGCAACCCGATCAACTGCCGAAGTCGCTGCTGGACCTGCAGCGGCCCGAATGGAAGGACCGTTGGGGCGCACCGCCCACCAAGGCGGACTTCCAGGCGATCGTCTCGGCGCTGCTTCAGTTGAAGGGCGAACCCGCGACGGCGCAGTGGCTGGCGTCGATGAAATCCAACGCCAAGCTGTACAACGACAACATCGCCACGCTCAAGGCGGTCAACGCCGGCGAGGTCGACGGCGGTGTGATCTACCACTACTACTGGTTCCGCGATCAGGCCAAAACCAAAGAGATGAGCGGCAACACCGCGCTGCACTACTTCAAGAACGAAGATCCCGGCGCGTTCGTTAGCCTGTCCGGCGGCGGGGTACTGGCCTCGAGCGACAAGATGGACCAGGCCCAGCAGTTCATCCGGTTCGTCACCGGCAAAGCGGGCCAGGAGGTGCTCGAAAAGGGCACCTCGTTCGAATACCCCGTGGGCAGCGGCGTGCCGGCGAACCCCGCTCTACCGCCGTTGAACACATTGCAGGCACCCGATGTCGATCCGTCGAAGCTGGATGCGCAGAAGGTGACCGACCTGATGACGAAGGCTGGCTTGCTGTAGGTGGTCGCCGCCGCCCCGCCCGTTCCACCTCCCGCGGCTCCGGTCTCGCGGTCCGACAAGGCGGCCCGCCCCGGTCCCCTTGTTTCGGTCACCGTCGCCGTTCTGGTCGCGGCGACCTTCATTCCGCTGGGGTACGTGGCATGGGCTGCAGTTTCGGTCGGGTGGACACGGGCCTACGAGCTGATCGTGCGCCCGCACGTCGGCGAACTGCTCGTCAACACGGTCGCCCTGGTCTGCATCACCGTTCCGCTGTGCGTGGTAATCGGCGTCGGGGTCGCCTGGCTGGTAGAGCGCACAGATGTACCCGGCAGGGCGTTGTGGCGACCGTTGTTCGTTGCACCGCTTGCCATTCCGGCGTTCGTCAACAGCTACGCCTGGGTTTCAGTCATACCGTCGCTGCACGGGTTGTGGGCCGGAGTGCTCGTCACCACGTTGTCCTACTTCCCGTTCATGTACCTGCCGGCCGCGGCGACGTTGCGCAGGCTCGACCCGGCCCTCGAGGAGACGGCGCGGGCCTTGGGGTCCAACTCGGTCGGGGTGTTCTTGCGAGTCGTACTGCCGCAGTTACGGTTGGCGATCCTGGGTGGTGCGCTACTGGTCGGTGTGCACCTGCTCGCGGAGTTCGGCGCGTTCGCGATGGTGCGCTTCGACACGTTCACGGTCGCGATTTTCCAGCAGTTCCAGGCCACCTTCGACGGCGCGGCAGGCAGCATGCTCGCCGGGGTCCTCGTCTTGCTCTGTCTGGCGTTGCTCACCGCCGAGGCCGCGGCCCGAGGCGGCGCCCGTCTCGCCCGGATCGGGTCTGGCGCACCACGCGCGGCGACACCGATCCATCTGCGCCACAGTAGAATTCCAGCGCTCGCAGTGTTGCTGGCGGTGACTGTGCTTGCCATCGGCGTTCCAGTGTGGACCATCCTGCGCTGGTTGTGGCTCGGCGGTGCCGAGGTGTGGATCGTCGACGACATCGTGACCGCACTCGGGCAGACCATCGGGTTGGCGTCCGCTGCCGCGGTCCTGACGACCATCCTCGCGTTCCCAATCGCATGGGTGGCGGTGCGCTCCAGCGGTTTTCTCGCGCGCGCCGTCGAGGGTGCCAACTACGTCACCAGTTCTCTGCCGGGCATCGTCACCGCGCTCGCGCTGGTGACCGTGACCATCCACTTCGCCCGTCCGCTCTATCAGAGCGTGGCGCTGATCGTGTTCGCCTATGTCCTGCTGTTCATGCCCCGCGCGCTGGTCAACGTCCGTGCCGGTCTCGCTCAGGTACCCATGAGCCTCGAGGAGGCGTCCCGGTCACTGGGCAGATCACCGACCACGACGTTCTTTCGGGTGACACTGCGCTTGACGGCGCCCGCGGCGGCGGCCGGCGCGTCGCTGGTATTCGTCGCCGTGGCAACGGAATTGACTGCGACGCTGCTGCTTGCGCCGACCGGCACCCGCACCTTGTCGATGTTGTTCTGGTCGTTCTCCAGTGAACTGGACTACGCCGCGGCCTCGCCGTACGCGCTCGCGTTGGTGGTTCTCGCGATACCGATCACGCTGCTGCTGTACCGCCAGTCGACGAAGGCGGCGGCGCTGTGAGCATCCTTCAAACCCGCGGACTGGCCAAGTCGTTTCACGGCCACACCGTGCTGGACCACATCGACCTGGATCTGCACGAGGGCACCGTCACCGCGGTCGTCGGAGCCTCCGGCTGTGGCAAGACCACGCTGCTGCGGTTGATCGCCGGCTTCGAAAGCCCCGACGCCGGCAAGGTGACCATCGCCGGGCGGCAGGTGGCCGGCCCCGCGGCCGCAGTGGCGCCGCACCGCCGTGCGGTCGGCTATGTCGCCCAGGACGGCGCGCTGTTCCCTCACCTGACGGTCGGCCAGAACATCGCATACGGCCTGACCGGCTCGCT
This sequence comes from Mycobacterium sp. IS-3022, assembly GCF_001500065.1. Classification (GTDB taxonomy): domain Bacteria; phylum Actinomycetota; class Actinomycetes; order Mycobacteriales; family Mycobacteriaceae; genus Mycobacterium. Next base: position 89,732 of record NZ_LQIN01000023.1, on the reverse strand, counting down.
ACGCCGCCCCGACGTTCGCAACCGGGTAGCCGAACTGCTCGAAACGGTTTCCCTCGACCCCTCCTACGCCGCGCGCCGACCCGATCAGCTGTCGGGGGGTCAGCAGCAGCGCGTCGCCCTGGCCCGGGCGCTGGCCCGCAAACCGCTGGTGATGTTGCTCGACGAACCGTTCACCGCGCTCGACACCGGTTTACGCGCGTCCACCCGAAAGGCCGTCGCGGGCCTGCTCAGCGACGCCGGCGTCACCACGCTGCTGGTCACCCACGACCAGGAGGAGGCGCTGTCCATCGCCGACCAGGTCGCGGTGATGCGTGACGGGCGGTTCACCCAGGTGGGTCCCCCACGGCAGGTGTACCGCGAGCCCACCGACCATTTCACCGCCGCCTTTCTCGGCGACTGCATCTCACTGCCCTGCACCGTCAGTGACGGCGTCGCCGATTGTGCGCTCGGGCGCATTCCCGTGCACGGCAGCGAATCCCGGACGGCCGGTCCGGCGACCCTGCTGTTACGACCCGAACAACTTGTCGCAACGGTGGTTTCGGACACTGAACGGCTCCAAGGAGTCGGTACCGTCCTGGCCGTCGAGTTCCTCGGCCACGACGTGCTGCTGACTGTCGCGCCCGCCGGGAACACGGACCCGTTCATCGTGCGTCAGCACAGTCTGGATCCGCCCCCTGTCGATGCGAAGGTGCACATCGAGGTCATCGGTAGCGGAGTCGCCCTATGACCGAACCTCTCATCGACCACTTGCGAAGGTACGGCGAAACCGTCGCTGTCTACACCGATTCGCAGACGTTGACCTATGCCGAACTGGCCGACCGGGTGCAGGCGGCTGCGGCGAATTTCGGCGACCGCCGACGGTTGATACTGCTCGAGGCCCGCAACGACGCTTTCACACTCGTGCAGTATCTCGGCGCGCTGGCTCATCGCCATGTCGTGCTGCCCGCGCCCGCCGGACGCGACCACGAAACCGTACTGCAGACATACGCCTTCGACTCGGTCGTCACCAACGGTGTCGTCCACCACCGCCGCGCAGAGGGCACACACCGATTGCACGACGACCTGGCCATGCTGATGTCGACGTCGGGCAGCACCGGCTCGCCCAAGCTGGTCAGGCTTTCGCGCACCAACCTGATCTCCAATGCGCTCGCCATCTCCGGCTACCTCGGCATCGGCGAGTCAGACGTCGCCGCAACGACATTGCCGATGTCGTACTGCTACGGATTGTCGGTCATCAACAGTCATTTGATTTCTGGCGCCGGCCTCATCCTCACCGACCACTCGGTCACCGACGAGCGGTTCTGGCGGTTGTTCCGCCGACACCGCGGAACCTCTTTCGCCGGCGTGCCCTACACATTCGAACTGCTCGAACGGATCTCGTTCGAGACAATGGACCTGCCCGATCTGCGCTACGTCACGCAGGCCGGCGGGCGGATGCCGCCCGAGCGTATCCGTCGATTCGCCGAACGGGCGCGCGACGGCGGCTGGCAGCTGTTCGTCATGTACGGGGCGACCGAAGCCACCGCGCGGATGGCCTACCTCCCACCGGAGCTCGCGCTGTCACACCCCGCGGCGATCGGTAACCCGATACCCGGCGGATCGTTCACCGTCGAACCTCTCGAGAATGGGTCCGACGAAGCGGTCGGGGAACTGGTGTTCCGCGGGCCCAACGTCATGATGGGCTACGCCCACGGCCCGGCCGACCTCGCGCTCGGCAAGACCGTGGAGTCCCTGCGCACCGGCGACCTGGCCCGTCAGACCCCCGATGGGCTGTACGAGATCGTCGGGCGCACCAGCCGCTTCGTCAAGATGTACGGCCTGCGCATCGATCTGCAGCGGGTCGAGTCCGCGCTGAGCGCCAGCGGAATCACCGCGTTCTGCACCAACGGCGACGACCGACTGGTCGTCGCGGCGACGGGCGCGGTCGCCGGACATGACGTCCAGCGCATCGCAGCCGAGGCTGCCGGTGTGCCGGCCTCGGCGGTGCGCGCTGTCTCCGTCGACGAACTGCCGCTGCTGCCGTCGGGCAAGCCGGACTATTCCGCGGTGCGCGACACCGCGCACGAGCTTGACGTACGGCCCCCGGCGAACCTACGCGAACTGTTCGCCGACGTCCTGCAATTGGACTCGGCCGACGTCGACCCGGGTGCCAGCTTTGTCGACCTGGGTGGCAACTCGCTGACCTACGTCGCGATGTCGGTGCGGTTGGAGCGCGCGCTCGGTCAGCTGCCCGCGCAGTGGCAACAGCGGCCGATACGGGAACTCGAGTCTGTCGCGAAGCCGCAAAGGGGTCGGCGTCGGTTGTGGACCGCGACGCTGGAAACCAGCGTTGCGTTGCGCGCCGCCGCGATCGTGCTGATCGTCGGCTCGCACGCCGGACTGTTCGAGCTGTGGGGCGGCGCTCACCTGCTGCTCGGTATCGCGGGATACAACTTCGGCCGATTCTGCCTGACATCGTTGCCTCGCACGGACCGGGTTCGCCATCTGCGCAACACCATCGGCTGGATCGCGGTGCCGTCGATGCTGTGGGTCGTTCTCGCGCTGGTGATGACCGACGACTACGCCTGGACCAACCTGCTGTTGGCCAACAAGATCCTGGGTCCGCACGACAGCATGACCGCGGGCCGGCTGTGGTTCGTCGAGGTGCTGGTGTGGACGCTGGTCGCGCTGGCGCTGCTGTTCTGGATTCCGGCGATGGATCGCGTTGAGCGACAACGGCCTTTCGCCGTCGCGGTGGTGTTCCTGGCCCTCGGCTTGGCGTTGCGCTACGACGTGCTCGGGCTCGACATGGGCCGTGAGGCATGGTTCACCGTGCTCGCGTTCTGGTTCTTCGCGATCGGGTGGGCGGCTTCGAAAGCCACCACGACCGCTGCGCGTGCGCTGCTGACGGTGGTGTCGGCGGTCGCGCTGCAGGGCTATTTCGACAGCACGACGCGCGCGCTGCTGGTGTTCGGCGGTCTCGCGCTGATGATTTGGCTGCCGACGATTCGCTGTCCAGCCGTGTTGACCGTCGCGGCCGGCGTCCTCGCCGAAGCGTCGCTCTACACCTACCTGGTGCACTATCAGGTGTACGCACTCTTCGAGGGCCACCCCGCGATCGGAATGGCCGCATCACTCGCCGTGGGGATCCTGCTGACACACCTGCTGGCGATGCTGCGACGCCGGGTACGCAGCGGTTCGCCCCGTTCGGTCATGGTTCCCGCTCGGCAATGAGGCCTTCCTGCGCCAGGGTGGCGGCGACGACGCCGTCTGCTCGGCTCAGGCTGGCGGTCACCACGCCTCGTCCTCGCCCCGCCGCGGGCGAGGTCGATTCGAGCAGGTTCCACTGATCGGCGAACACCGGCCGGTGAAACCAGATCGAGGAATCCGTTGTGCCGCTACGGTGTGTCCGCGCCTGCATCGAGTGGCCATGGATCTGCAATGCGGGGTCGATCATGTAGACGTCACAGACGTACACCGCGACCAGGGTGTGCGTCAACGGGTCGTCGGGAAGCGGCACGGTCGCGCGCCACCACAACCGGCGGACGAACTCGCCGGTCGACGTGTCGTCGGCGATTCTGATGTCGAGTTCCTCGAGCGGCATCGACGGCGCCGGACCGGCGGGCCCGGTCTTGGGCAGCGAATCGGGATCGTGCGGCGCCGCGGCCCGGCGACCGTGTTCCGGTCCGCGGGCGGGCAGCGCGAACGACACGGTGGCCGTCGTCAACAGCCGGCCCTGCTGATGGGATTCGATTCTGCGGGCCGACGAGGTGCGGCCGTCGAAAACCCTTGCGACGCGGTACTCGACGGCGTCGCCGGCCTCACCCCCACGCAGGAACTGCAGGTGCATGTTGGTGGGCAACCGGTCCGTGTCGACGGTGCGGCATGCCGCAGCGAGGCTTTGCGCGACGAACTGCCCGCCGTAGGCCCGCTTTTCCGGCGGACCGCTCGCCGGGCCGATCCAGGAGTCGGCTTCGGAACCGACCCGCAGGTTCAGCAGGGTGAGCAGGGCGCTCACTCGGCACGTCCGGTCGCCACGGTGCCGGCCCGCACCAAGCGGTCGACCTCGTCGGCGGACATGTCCAGCCAGTCGTTGAGCACGCCGGCGGTGTCGTCGCCCAGCGCGGGTGACGCGGTCGCGGATGGGTAACGTCCGCCGATCGACATCGGCAGGCCCGGCGCGAGATAGGTGCCGATCCGCGGTTGATCCAACAAGGTGAACAACGGGTTGGCAGTGACCTTCTCTTCGGTGGCCGCTTCGGCGAAGGTGCGGTACCGCTCCCACAACACCGAGCTGGCCGACAGCGCCGCGGTGATCTCCTCGGCGGTGTGCATGGCGAACCACTCGCCGAACAACCCGGTCAACGCCTCGCGGTGCTCGAACCGCTGCCCTTCGTCGGTGAAATCGGCGCCAAGTGTCTCGGCCAGCGCGGCAACGGCTTTCGATGTCCCGGTGAGCTCGGCGAGGTCGCGGAAGTGCCTGCCGGTGAGCGCGACGATCATGAACGAGACGCCGTCGCTGCTGAGGAAGTCCTGACCGTACTGGCCGTACACCGAGTTGCCTATGCGCTCACGCGCGGTGCCATTGATCATCACCTCGGTGAGGAAGCCGAGGTTGCCCGCCGTGGCCAGAGCCACGTTCTCCAGCGGAATAGTGATTCGCTGGCCTTGACCCGTGGCATCCCGTTGCCGCAGGGCGGTCACGACGGCCAGCGCCGTGTAGATTCCGCACGCGACATCCCAGGCGGGCAGCACGTGGTTGACGGGCGCACCGAGTTCGGACGGACCGGTCACCATCGGAAAACCGATGCCCGCGTTGACCGTATAGTCCACCCCGGTGCCCCCGTCGGCGCGCCCGGAGACCTCCACGTGTATCAGATCAGGCCGCAGCGTGCTCAGCGCGTCATACGAATGCCACTGGCGCCCAGCCACATTGGTGATCAGTACACCGCTGCCCGCGATCAGCCGCTGGATCAGGGCCTGGCCCTCTTCGGAGCGGACGTCGGCGGCCACCGATCGCTTGCCCTTGTTCAACCCTGCCCAGTAGATGCTCTCACCGGCGTCGGTGACCGGCCAGCGGCGGTAGTCGGCGGCGCCGCCGATGGGGTCGACGCGTGTCACCTCAGCCCCGAGTTGGGCCAGCGTCATCCCGGCGAGCGGAACCGCGACGAAGCTGGAGATCTCGACGATGCGCACGCCGGCCAGTGGCCGCATCGCCTCGGGTGTGTGGGTCATCGGGCACAGTGTAAGCAGCGGCTCGACCGGCGATCAGACCAGTTCGATGGCTTCGGCGATGGAAGGCAGGACCCGGCTGGGCCGGAACGGATACCGTTCCACCTCCTCGACGGTCGTCGACCCGGTCAGTACCAGGATGGTCTCCAGGCCGGCCTCGATACCCGCGACCACGTCGGTGTCCATTCGGTCGCCCACCATCACCGTGCTCTCCGAATGTGCCTCGATGCGGTTGAGCGCGCTGCGGAACATCATCGGATTCGGCTTGCCGACGAAGTAGGGCTCACGCCCCGTCGCCCTGGTGATCATCGCGGCGACCGAACCGGTGGCCGGTAGCGGCCCCTCGGCCGATGGCCCGGTCACATCGGGATTCGTCGCTATGAACCGGGCGCCCGCGAGAATCAACCGCACCGCCTTGGTGATCGCCTCGAACGAGTAGGTGCGCGTTTCGCCGAGCACGACGAAGTCGGGGTCGATGTCGGTCAGCGTGTAACCCGCCTCGTGCAGGGCCGTGGTCAGCCCGGCCTCACCGATGACGTAGGCCGATCCGCCCGGCAGTTGATCGTTGAGAAACGCCGAAGTCGCCAGCGCCGATGTCCAGATCGACTCCACGGGCACGGTCAGCCCGCTGCGCCGCAACCGCGCCGACAGATCGCGGGGTGTGAAGATCGAGTTGTTGGTGAGTACCAGAAAGGGCCGAGCACGGTCGCTTAATCGCTGCAGGAACTCGGCCGCACCGGGCAGCGCATGCTCCTCACGGACGAGCACACCGTCCATGTCGGTGAGCCAGCACTTCGGGGTGTCGCGCACACCCTCAGTGTGTCAGTTCGGCGCTCGATCGTTAGCGCATCGGCAACTCGGGCATGGCCACGTTGCAGCGATCGCGGAAATCGGCTGCTGCCTGCCGAACGACTCGCAGTTCGTCGCGGACTCGCGGGTTCGCGTCCATGTACGCCTGGATCTCCGCCGTCATCTGCTCGCGCGGCTTGCCTTTGAGACCGGTGAAGAACGCGTTGACGTCCGGATGCGTGAACAGATACGACGATGTCCCCGCCGATACCCCGGCCATGACGCCGGCGAGATCGGCGGCCGTGCAGTTCGGCGGATCGGCGGCGGCGGTGGCCGCGGTGCCGAAGAACATCGCGCCGGCGATCAGGCTTGCGCCAATTGCCTTACGGGTCAACATATGGGACTCCTCACTCGGATGATCGACGAAAATTCTTGACGCTCAACGCGGTCCGACCCCACCGCCGCCGCCGGGACGGTCGGGGCGGTCGGGACGGTCGATGACGATGTCGATGCCCCAGTCATCGTTGCAATACCAGGGGTCAGCGCAGTAACCCGGGTAGACCGGCCCGGCCTGCGGCGCGTCGGGGCCTCCGCCGCGCACAGTGCCCTGCGCGCACACCGTGGCGGCGCCCGCGTTCGTGCAGTCCGCTGACGCGACGGGAGCAATTGCGATCCCGATCGGCACCAACGCCGCCATAGGCGCCAACAGCAGGCAGCTGTGGGTCGGTCTCATGGCCGCCTCCCTTCTCGTGATCGGGTGGCGTGCCTGCGTTCTCCGGTGGCGCGCCGGATTACGGAATGTGCGCAGCGTAGTTCGCCGTCCAGTTTATTCGTGGCGAATTCGCGGTTCCGCTTCAAATTCGGCGGCGGCGTGTTTTCGCGATGCGGATAGCTCAACTAACCACTGCGCGTTGAGATCTTGCAGGTTGCGCCACGGCCGGTCGGTGTATTTCGAGGATGATTCGGGCGAAAGGCCGTCGAATTCTCGCGATTGGGAGAAAACTGAGGGGTTCAGCCGTCCTGAGCGGTGCTAAATCCTGCTCGGGTTTCAAAAGGGGACTCGATGGCAATGAACAACGGGAACTGGACCCGACCGGCAGCCATGGCCATACCCCGAGAGGGATACTTCCAACTCGAGCGCGGCCGCTACGGACCGGTCTACCCCAGGACGCCGGCCTGCTACGGGTTCTCGATCATCGCCAAGGTCAAGGAGGGCCGCGAAGAGGCCGTCCGCGCTTACGGCAAGCAGATCGAAGACGCGATCGCGAGCAGCCCCGACGTGCTCGCGCCGCTGCGGCTGCACTACCTGCGTTGGCTCCTGTTCGACGTCGGGTCCGGGCTGCACTTCCAGTACCAGGGAATCTTCGACACCGACTTCGACAAGTACACCGAGGATGCAGTGCAGCTGTTCAGCCAGACCGGCATCACGACGGTGTTCACCAACCTCGAGGGTTTCCCGGAGGACTGGAGGGAAAACCCCGACGCCTTCGTGAAATTCGTTCGCGATCATCAGGTTCCGAGCTTCCTCGAATACGGCGAGTACCCTTACGTCACCGCGGACGAGATCAAGAAAGCGCTCCGGTTGAAGGCCGCGTTCTCGACCATGCTCGACCAGATGCAGTAGCCTCCGGGCCCGCACAATGCTCGAACTCGATGACATTCAGCACATCCTGCTGACCCGGACACCAGCCATCACCGGGCGGTACGAGTTTCTCACCTTCGACACGCCGTCCGGCGGCCGGGCCTGGCTCACGGCGCTGCTCGACAAAGTGCAGTCCGCCGCCGACGTGCGCGCCACTCTGGGCTCCTCGGACCGGTGGGTGACGCTGGCCTTCACCTGGCAGGGTTTGCGGGCGCTGGGAGTGCCCGAGGACTCACTGGCCACCTTCCCCGACGCGTTCCGAGAGGGCATGGCGGCACGGTCGAATATCCTCGGCGACACCGGAGCGGCCGCCCCGGAGCATTGGCTCGGTGGGCTCGGCGGCGAGGACCTTCACGCGATCGCGATCTTGTTCTCCCGTACCGAGGAACAGTGTCGGCGTTCCATCGACGAGCACGACACGCTGCTCACGCGCACGGAAGGTGTGCGCAGCCTGTCCTACCTGGATCTGAACGCAGCCCCGCCATTCAATTACGCGCACGACCACTTCGGCTTCCGCGACCGGTTGTCCCAACCCGTGATCAAGGGCTCGGGCGAAGACCCAACGCCGGGCTCCGGAGATCCCTTGGCTCCGGGCGAATTCATCCTCGGATATCCCGATGAGAACGGGCCGGTCGTCGACCTCCCTGCGCCGGAGGCCCTTTCGCGCAACGGTAGCTACCTGGCCTATCGCCGGCTCGAGGAACACGTCGCCTTGTTCCGGGACTACCTCAAGGAGAACTCCCCCGACCCGGGCGGCCGGGAACTGCTCGCCGCCAAGTTCATGGGCCGCTGGCGCAGTGGTGCGCCGCTGGTGCTCGCACCAGATGAGGACGACCCCGAACTGGGCGCCGATCCGATGCGCAACAACGACTTCAACTACAAGGAGATGGACCCGTTCGGGTACGCGTGCCCACTGGGTTCGCACGCCAGACGGCTCAACCCTCGCGACACTGCGCACTACATGAACCGGCGACGGATGATCCGTCGCGGCGCGACGTATGGTCCCGCGCTACCCGAAGGTGCGCCTGACGACGGCGTCGAGCGCGGCATAGCCGCGTTCATCATCTGTGCGGACCTGGTGCGACAGTTCGAGTTCGCACAGAACGTCTGGATCAACGACAAGACGTTCCATGAACTCGGCAACGAGCGTGACCCGATCTGCGGGACCCAGGACGGCACGCTCGACTTCACGGTTCCCAAGCGGCCCATCCGCAAGGTGCACAAAGGGATTCCGGCGTTCACCACCTTGCGGGGTGGCGGCTACTTCTTCTTACCCGGCATGGGCGGCCTGAGGTACCTGGCCGGACTGGGAGAGTCATCATGAGCACCACGGCACGCACCTACAACCAAGCGCACATCCCTCGCGAACGCGACGGGTGCCGACGCATCAGCATCTACTGGACATGGAGCTACCCGTGGGAAGCGCAGCGGGACCCGGGGCAGATGTACAACCGCTTCTCCACCATGACCGAAGTACGAAACGCGCTGTGGCCCAACTACGAGAGCGTCGAATACGACAAGGCACACTTCCTGCAGGGCATCGCTGGAACGCTCGAGCTGTTCCACCGCTCCACGTTGGCTTTTCAGGAGCTCGCCGAAGAAGCGACCGGTCACCCCGTCGCGGTGTTCCAGCGCATCGACCAGGCCGGCTACCGACTGCCGATCGACGGCCGGATTCTCGCGGACACCGACACCCTGATGGTGTTCGGGCTCGATCACCTTCTTTCCGCGCAGGACGCCCACCCGGAGGAGGTCCAGGCCATCGAAGGTTGGCTGCAGCGTGAGGGCACATGCTTACTGCTTGCGCCACACCACGACGTCGGCTTCACCGACGACTTCGACCAGCGAGCGATGGAATACGCCCATCACGGCGATCGGCTGGTGCCCCGCCAGCAGCGATTCGGCCAGTACACCCGGTCGCTGATGAAGGCCCTCGACGTACCGGTTCACAACACCTGGGGGCTGCGTCCCGCGGTGGTCGAGGGCACCGGAGAGATCGCGCCGTTGACGGGTTTCCGCGACCTCGACGCCGTCCGGCTGCTCGACAACGTCACCACCTTCAACTTCCATCCACACCTACCGCACTACGAACTGACCGCTGCCGAAGGGGACGGACTCCGGGTGCTGGGCCGCCAGCAGGTCGACCTGAACCGGCCACATCCCTTCACGGCGGGCGGCAACACCGAGTTCAATGCGCTGATCTGGATGCCGCCCTCGGGCACCCGCGCCGGCGACATCGTCGTCCTTGATTCCACGCATTTCACTACCCTCTTCGGCGGCACCGACAGCCTTCGCAATCTCTGGCACAACGTCGCGACGATGAGATAGAACTGTGGTTCCAGCCCGCGCAACGTGTTGGACTTCGAGCGAAAAATGCGCCGCCCGAGCCTATCTGGGTTGGTTCGGCACGCCGGGAAACAGCTGCACGTCCGGACCAGACGTCACATATCCCAGCTGTTTGGTCAGAAGGTGTGGTGCAAAGACAGCGCCGTAGAGGAGGTTTCCGACGACGATCACGGAGGCGATGGAGACGACGGCGGCTTGGACCCGCGTCTTCGACACCTTGTCGGCGAACATCTCGATCACATTTCGCCCCTGCGGATCCGTGCGGCCGAGCAGGTACGTGAACACCATCATCTGAATGCCCATCGCGATGGCGTCATAGATCGGGTACTGGTGCAGAGTCCCTTCGAACAGTCCGAGCCCGGGAATCACGTAGGCGTAGTAGAAGACGCCGAGCCGGGCACCGAGGCCGGCATTGAACAGCAAGGCCCAGCAGAAGCCCACGGCGAAGCCGACGATCAGGAGGGTGATCGGCGCGCGCCATCGAAATCGGACGCTCAGCCGTCGGCCGAGCGCGGCACCGACAACGGCTGGAATGCAGAAATAGCCGATGTAGCCCAGTGGGACCGACGACGGCAGCCCGCCCCAGGTCATGTTCAACGGCCACCAGGACGGCATGCGGGGAAGCGCGGGCGGGAACTGCGCGTACATCGCCCAGTCGTAGGGCGCCTCGATCCATGAGAACGAAATCGCCGAAATGCACAGCAGCAGTAGTGGGTGCAATCGGCCACGGCGAACGCTCAGATAGATTCCGGCGACGGTGAACCCGATGCCGCTGAGCCAGCCGAATGCGTTGGCCGCCGCAAGTAGCGGCGTCAGCTCGGTGTTCATCGGTCGCGATCGCCACCCGCGGCGCCGCGAGCTTCGGGATCGAAGTAGAAGACCAAGCCGAAGATCAGGACGATCAACCCGAACAGCGTTCCGAGCATGATGAGTTGGCCCACGGCCACACTCCTTCCGTACGACTGGTAATAGTGCACACTATTACAGTGGCGAGGTCAAGGACCGCTATCGTGATCACCGATGCCCCCGCGAGGTTCGCCCAAGAAGTCGGCCCAGTCCGCTGCGTCGCCGGCGGCGGTACGCCGGCCCCGCGGCGAGGCGCGCCGGCTCCTGCTCGACGCCGCCCGCGAACTTTTCGCTCGCCGGGACTACCGGGCCACGACGACCCGTGAGATCGCCGAGGCCGCCGGCGTGACCGAGTACCTTCTGTTCCGCCACTTCGGCTCCAAGGCCGGCCTGTTCCGCGAAGCGCTCGTGCTGCCGTTCACCGACTTCGTCGCCGACTTCGGCAAGACGTGGCAGGCCGTCGATCCCGAGGCGACCGACGAAGAGGAACTTTCGCGGCAGTTCGTCGGGCGCCTCTACGACGTTCTCGTCGACCACAAGGGTCTTCTGCTCACCCTCGTCGCATCCGACGGCCTTACTGACGAGGAGATCGAGGGCGCCGGCATCGCCGACATCAGGCGCGCGCTCGCCTTGCTCGGCCAGATCAGCGCAGAGGGTATGCACCTTCGCGGATTGCACTCGGGTCAACCGGATCTGCCGGCGCACTCGACCGTGGCGATGATCGTCGGGATGGTGGCATTGCGGTCGACGTTCTTCGGGAGCAAGCCGCCGGCGCGGGAGGCGATCGTCGACGAACTCGTCCAGGCGATCCTGCACGGCTTCCTGCACCGACCGTAGCTTTCGCCCCGCTTAACCGCCGGGCCCGTTGGGCCACTTCAGGAGTGACCCCGCGTCGACGCGGATCTGCTGGCCGGTTATGTAACGGCTGTCGTCACTGGCGAGGAACACCCCGAGATTCGCCATGTCCTCCGGCTCGATGTACGGAATCGGCATCGCCTGGAAGATCGAGAACAGCGGTTCGGCCTCCTCACGTGTCGGTTTCTTGCCCTCGGCGATGAGGTCGGGCCGGAAGACTCCGTACATGCCTTCGTTCTGCAGCAGATGTGTGTTGCAGTTCGTCGGATGGATCGCGTTGACGCGAATCATCCTCGGCGCCAGGTGCAGGCTCATCTCCTCGACGTACTCGATCACGACGCGCTTGCTCCACCCGTAGCCGGCGCCGCCCGGCCCCATGTCCGGGCTTGTGGTGGTACCTCGGATCATTCCCGCCGTGGATCCCGTCACGATGATCGATGCACCGTCGGGTAGATGCGGGATGGCCACCGCAACCGTGTTCATCACGCCCACCAGATCGACGTCGGACGCGTCGACGAACCCCATGGGATCGGGATTGCCCATGGCCATCGGCAGAATGCCCGCATTCGCCACGACGATGTCAATCCTGCCGAGATCGGCGACGCCCGCCTCGACGGCATCGCGCAGTTCGTGGCGCTCACGGACGTCGGCGACCCGCGCGACGATGCGCCGTCCGATCTCCTTGACCGCGCGCTCGGTTTCGGCGAGATCCTCGGGTGTGGCGAGCGGATACGGATTCGACGGGATGTCGCGGCAGATGTCGACCGCGATGATGTCGGCGCCCTCCTTCGCCATCGCGATCGCGTGCGCGCGGCCTTGACCACGCGCCGCACCGGTGATGAAAGCCACCTTGCCGTCGAGCTTTCCAGCCATTTCGCGCTCCTTTTCGCCCGCGTCAGGCGATCGGTGTGAAGGTGATGTGCAGTTCGCTGAGCCCACGCATGATGAACGTCGGCTCGTAGGTGTAACTGCGGTTGCCTGCCGGGCCGTGGTGCTCGGCGGAGATCGTGATATCGCTCATCCGGTCGAGGATCCTGTTCAACGAGATCCGTCCTTCGGCGCGAGCCAGCGGCGCTCCGGGGCAGCTGTGCACCCCCCGGATGAAAGCGATCTGCTCCCGCACATTCGGGCGGTCCGCCCGGAACGTATTGGGGTCGGGGAACTTCCGTTCATCGCGGTTGCAGGCCCCCGGCAGCAGCATGACCGTCGTCCCCGCAGGCACCTCGACATCGCCGACCTTCGTCGTCGTGCGCGCCATCCGGAAGTGCGACTTCACCGGGCTTTCCATCCGCAGCGTCTCTTCCAGGAATGCCGGGATCTTGCTGCGGTCGTCGCGCAGCTCCACCTCGAATCCCTCGTTGTCACCGATGAATCGGACTGCCGAGCTGACCAGCTTCGTCGTTGTCTCGGTGCCTGCAGCGAACAGAAAGGTCGACAGATTCATGACATCCTCGATGTCGGGCGTCGACCCGTCTTCGTGCTTGGCCTGTGCGAGCTCGGTCAGTACGTCCTCGCGCGGTGAGCGTCTTCGGTCTTCGATATAGGTGTAGAACTTGTCGTTGAGCCACTGCAGCGGATTGTGGGACGTGGGCGCATCCTTGCCCAACTCACCGACGGTCTCGAGCGCGAACACCGCCTTGAACTCGTCGTGATCCTCCTGTGGCACACCGAGCAGGTCGGCGATGACCAAGAGGGAGAACGGTTTTGCGTAATCGCCGAGGAACTCACAACCGCCCTTTTCAATGAACTTGTCGAGTTGTTGATCGGCCAGGCGCCACATGAAGTCCTCGTTCTCCTTGAGGCGCTTAGGTGTGATCAGCTTGTTCAGCAAGCCGCGCGTGCGGGTGTGCAGCGGTGGATCCTGTGACGTGATGTGTTCGGCCATCGGCACGGCGTCGCGATGCTTCTCGATCAGCTCCGTGACGTCGTCGGTTTCGCCGGGCCCGAAGGGCATACCGGAGAACGGCCCGGCGACCGACACGCACGACGAGAACGCCGGGTCTTTGTAGACAGCCAGCGCCTCGTCATAACCGGTGACGGCCAGCACATTGAACGGGGTGGCCCTGGCCACCGGACATTTCGATCGCAGATGGTCGAAGTAGGGGTACGGGTCGGGCACAAGGGATTCATCGGTGAAGAAGTCCACGGTCTCGAAGTCGGTCACGAAGTGCTCCTCACCGATGTCGAATCGCCGGCTCGGCCAGCCGGGTCGAAGACAACCGGAACGGAAGTCGGCGAGCGGAACGCCTGACCGCGGATGTACGGGTCTTCGGCGTCGGGGTCCAAACGCAGATTCGGCAGGCGGTCGAACAACAGGTTGAGCGCCACGCGCATCTCGAGCCGGGCCAGATGCATGCCGAGGCAGACGTGAACGCCGTGGCCCCAACCGATGTTGGCCTTGGCCTCGCGGAAGATGTCGAACCGGTCGGGGTCGGGGAAGCGTTCCTCCTGCCGGTTCGCCGCGCCGAGCACCGGCATGACCGACGACCCTTCGGGAATCTGCACGCCGCCCAGTTCAGTGTCGCGGTTTGCCACGCGGGTGATCATGATCAGCGGAGGTTCCCACCGGACGCCTTCTTCGATCGCCTGCGGAATCAGCGAGCGATCGTTGCGGACCGCCTCGAGCTGTTCGGGGTTTGACAGCAGGGCGAACAGGAGATTGCCCAGCGACCGGTAGGTCGTCTCGACACCGGCGGGCAACAGTAGGCGGAGGAAAGAGAAGATCTCCTCGTCCGAGAGCTTCTCCCCGTCGATCTCCGCCGCCGCCAGCCCGCTGATCAGGTCGTCGCGCGGTTCCTCGCGGCGCGCGACGAGAATCGGGGCGAAGTACTCCGCCAGCGCGTGCGAGGCTTCGCGGCCACGTTCGGGATTCACGGTGAACGACAGCAGCGAGATCGACCACTTCTGGAACTGCGCGTAATCCTTCTGGGGAAGACCGAGCAACCCGGCGATGATCAGCGTCGGATACGGGAAGGTGAATTCCTTGACCAGATCCGCGCTGCCGCGGTCCGCGAAGCGGTCGATCAGCGCGTTGCCGATCGTGGTCACCAGCTCACCTTCCCAGCGCGCCAACGCCTTCTGGGAGAACGCTTTTGCCACCAGCGCCCGATGCCTGCCGTGCACGGGTTCATCCATGCCGAGCATCACATACTTGCCGAAAACGTCGCCGAACGCCTGAATGATGATCGAGGACGAGAACGTCTCGTTGTCCCGAAGCATCTGCTGCGCCTCTTCATAGCGGTACACCATGACGATGGGCTTGCCCTCTTGCCCGGGAATACCCGGGATCTCGATCTTCTGGATCGGCTCTTCCCGGCGCAGCCTCGCAAGTTCGGTATACGGATCGCGGACATCGCCGGACACGAAGTCGTCGAACTCCCCGAAGTCCTCGAGATCATCGAATAGCTGGTGCACGAAATCCTCCTTCGGGTCCTGTTGTTCCTCGCGCGAGCGCTCGTCAGCAGGCCGGGTAAGCGACGGACTTGATCTCGGTGTACTGGTCGAAACCGGCAACACCGTTCTGCCGACCGACACCGCTCGCCTTGTACCCGCCGAACGGGGTATCGGCGCCGTATCCGGCTGTGCCGTTCAAACCGATGAAACCTGCGCGTAGCCGCTTCGCCACGGAAAGCGCACGGTCCAGACTGCCCGCCATGACATTGCCGGCCAGACCGAACGGGCTGTCGTTGGCGATGCGTACCGCATCGTCCTCGTCGTCGTAAGGGATCACCGACAGCACGGGCCCGAAGATTTCCTCCTGAGCGATGGTCATCGAATTGTCCACACCGACGAAAAGTGTTGGTTTGACGAAGAATCCCTTCTCCATACCCTCGGGAGACTCGGCGCCGCCGACAAGCAGGGTCGCCCCTTCGTCGATCCCCTTCTGGATGTAGCCCCGAATGCGACTGCGTTGTTTGTCTGAGATGACGGGGCCGCACAAGGTCGCCGGATCCTGTGGATCGCCGGCCGCGACACCTTCGTAGATGCCCCTGAGGATCTCGACGCCCTCGTCGTATCGGGTCCGCGGAAGCAGCAAGCGGGTCGGGTTGGCACACCCCTGGCCGGCATGCATACACGGGGCGATACCCATCATGCAGCCGACCGCGAAATCAGCGTCCTCCAGAACGATGGTGGCGGACTTGCCGCCGAGTTCCAGGAACAGGCGCTTCATCGTCGCGGCACCCTTTTCCATGATCCGCTGCCCGACCACCGTCGATCCGGTGAACGAGATCAGGTCGACCTTCGGTGACAGGGTGAGTTCCTCACCGACGAAATGATCCGAAGCGGTGACGACGTTGACGACACCTGGTGGGATATCGGTGCTCTCGGCGATCAACCTGCCCAGCCGGGTGGCGTTGTACGGCGTGTTCGGTGCCGGCTTGAGAACGACGGTGCACCCTGTTCCCAGAGCCTGGCCGATCTTCTGGATGGTCACCTCGAACGGGAAGTTCCACGGCACGATCGCCCCGACCACACCGACGGGCTCGCGCCATACCTTGCGGGTGGTGTTGACGCCGGTGACCGACACCACGGTGTCGCCGAGTGAGGTCTCCCAGGGGTATTCGTCGATCAGCCTGGCGGGGTATCTCAGCGCATCCGAAAGCGGTGCATCCAGCGCAGGACCGTGGGTGATGGCTCGTGGGCACCCGACCTCGAGAATGAGTTCCTCGCGAAGCTCCTCCTGCTCGGCTTCCAGCGCCTCCTGCAATTGCAGCAGGCACCGTTGCCGGAACGCGTGATTCGTGGCCCAGTCCGTCTCGTCGAACGCACGTCGGGCCGCGTCGATCGCGCGGTGCATATCGGCCTTCGACGCGTCGGCGACCTCGCCGAGCACTTCCTCGGTCGCGGGGTTTATGTTGGTGAACGTGCCCGCGCGTCCATCGACGAGCTTGCCGTCGATCATCATCTTCGCTTCGAAACGGACTGCTGGTGTGTCAGCCACCGATGCTGCCTCCTGGCCGTAGTGCGCCGAACCGCGGGATGCCCATCATCAGCCGGGTCATCTGATGCAAGCCGGCCGAGGGAAGTATTCTGTTGGCGATCAACAGCATTCGCGCATCAGGCCCGACCGCCGTCTTGACGAACGGTTTCCTGCTGTCGAGCGCCTTCGCCAAGCCCGCGGCGAACTTATCCGGAGACCGGGCGGCCATCCGCATCGCGGCGCGTCCCCGTTTGTCCATGGTCTGATGGTGGCGGGCGTACGGGCCGTCGAGGTCACGACAGTCGGTGGTGCCCGCGTCGGTGATGATCTCGGTGTCGTAGGTGCCCGTGACGATGATCGTCACGCCGATGCCGAACGGTGCCACCTCTCCCGCCATCGACTCGCCCCACCTCTCGAGGGCGCCCTTGACCGCGGAATACGGCGCGGTGGCAGGCATTCCGCGCACGCCGCCCTGACTGGACACCAGCACGATTCGCCCGGCCCCGGCCGCCCGCATCGACGGCAGCAGCTCCTTGGTCAACAGCACGGGCCCGAAGATGTTGGTGGCGAACATCCGCTGCCATAGATCGGTCGGCGTCTCCTCGACCATGCCCGCCGCGGAAATGCCCGCGTTGTGCACCAAAGCGTATGGCGCACCGACGGCTTCCTGGATGGCCGCCGCGGCCGCGGTAATCGATGCCGGGACGGTGAGGTCCACGGGAACGCAGATCAGGCGTGGGTCATCCTCGCCCGCGCCGGTCGCCTCGCGAAGCGCCTTGATGCCGGTGTCGGCCGATCGCATTGCGGCGACGACGCGCCACCCCTGTCGGTGGAGGTGCGTCGCGGACGCGAAGCCAAGACCCCTCGACGCGCCGGTGATGACGACGCTGCGCGGTTCAGCCATCGGGGGTATCCGGTGCACAGCGGTCGCTCCTTGACCCCAACTCGACATCGGGCCTGCCGTCGGGTTGCATGCTCATCCACGTCGACCAGATACCGACCGAATAGGGGCCTGGGTGGCCGTTCTCCTCGTAGAAGCCCTGCGGGTCATAGACTTTGGCCTCTGGGTACGGCCAAGGGCAGGCGACAGAGGTGGAGACGCGCGTCCACTTGAGAATCGCAAAACCGGTGCCGTACGCGAAGTAGGCCAGGTTGATGATCACGAACATCACCACGAACATGCCCAACGCCGGGCGGCCGGCGAAGATGCGAGCGCGCTGAGCCAGTTTCTCGGCGACGGTGCGCCCGGTGTCGTCGCGGTAGAGCAGCACACCGGCGGGAACCATCACGAACGTCACCATCACCGTTTCCCAGATGAATGGGAACTGGTACGTCTCACCGACAAACACCGAACCGAACGGGGGAACCTGCGAGTAGATGTAGAAGCCCGTGCGCACCAACGTGATCTCCAACATCGCGTCGATGAGGATGCCGAGGGGCAGGATCAGCAAGGCCATGCTGATCAGCGGATGACGCCACACGAACGCCTCCGGGCCACGCTTGGCCTGCAATTTGCGCAGAATCCAGATAGCCGGGAAGTACGGTCCCAGATAGAACATGATGTAGCCGATCACCAGGAACGGTTCCACCGTGGGCGAGATCGACACCAGCGGCCAGTCTTCGGGCCAGTGCCACAACTCGGGGTTGTACACCGCGAACGGCGACCAGTTCATGATCGGGTCCTGCCAGACGATCAACGTCGTGACGATGCCCATCAGCAGCACGGGGTGAGCGCCATAGCGGCGCCAGGCCACCACGTACACGACGATGATGATCGACATCGAGATGATCGTGAAGATCTGGAACAGGTCGAGCCAGTTGTCATAGCCGAACAGAGGCTCGACCGGGCGCGGCGCCCCTTCGACGGCGGGATTGCGAATGCGGGGTGACACCGCGCCTTGGCGCGCGTTGACCGCGATCAGAACAAGCAGTACGAGGGCGACGGCGATCCACACCGCCGCCTGCCACGAGCCGCGTTTCTCCTCAGCCGCAGGCCTTTCCGGCGCCGGCGTTGTTTCCTGCGTTGCCATCGGCGATCACTCCTCACCGAATCGATCGACGAGATGGGAGTTGACGCCGTCGGCGTCGAGCCGACGGGCGACGAGGTAGCCGGCGCCCATCCATGCGCGTCGTGTCCAGTTGCCGAACGACACCCGGGTGCCGGGCGCCCCCGCCGCGGCGGGCATCATCTTCACCCGCTCCAGCGCTTCTTTCACTCCGCGCGGACTCAACGGATGAGCGTCGGTGCAGGCGCGAAGCAACGCGGTCGCGACATCGCAGTTCACCACCGGCACGCAATATTCGGGGCGGCGACCGAACTTCTGTTGGTACTTGTCGAGGAAGCGCTGGCCGACCGGATTTCCCTCGTCGTACTGGTCGACACCGGTCCAGCCCATGAACGCGTTCCACATGATCGGGTTGATCCACGCGTTCTGGAACGCGGTGCTCGTGAACCGCGGCGGATCCCAACCCAGCTCCTCGAGTGCGGGATTGACGAAGACGATGCCGAACCCGAACCCCGCGTGCACGATGGCCTGAGCCTTGGCCTCGTGAAGCGTTCGCACCGCCTCGGACACATCCTGCGCGGTCTGCGCGATCGCCGCTTCGGCGACGATACGGATGCCCTTACGACGACACGCCCTTCGGAAATTCTTGACATACGTCTCCCCGACCAGCGACTGCTCCATGAGGACACCGACTTCGAAGTGCCCACCCTTGGCGAGCAGGTCCGCCCAGAAGATCGGTTCGTCGGTCAGCGACCCCTGCGGGAACGAGAAGGTCCACTCGCCGAGCCACGCGTCGCTGCCCGTCACGCTGAGCGCAGGCACCTTGAACCGGTCCTCGATCGCCTCCCGCGTCGGAACACAGTTGTCGGTGATGTGCGGGCCGAAGACCGCGAGACACCCCTCGTCGACCAGCTCGCCGTATGCGTCGATGACCGCCTTGACCGATCCCTTCGGCAGTCCTTCCACTTCTTTGTAAATGATCTGGATCGGCCGGTCGATCACGCCCTCTTCGACGGCATCGGCGAAGATCAACTCGAAGGGGTTCGACAGATCCTCCTTCATCTCCTGCGGATACAGATCCGGGAGCTTGAAGTCCATCAGGTAGCCGAACTTGATCGGCTCTGCGCTGCTCTCGTACGACATGCAACCTCCGTTGGCGTGCAGCTTCGCGGTGCCGAATGGAACCTAAAATTTGTTCAGACACTATCGAGACTGCGCCTCAGCGTCAATCACCGAGATTCGGACTGTTCGCCGAGGTAGACGTCGATCATCTCGACCAGCCCGCGCGCCACGGTTGAGTCGTCGGTCAGCGGGCCCGCTATCGCGGCCCGCGCGGCATCATGAGGACTCAGTCCGGCCGCGATCAGCCGGCCCGCCGCGATCAGCACGCGCGTGGAGGCCACTTCTCGCAATCCCCCGGTTTCCAACCGTCGGATCGCCTGACCGAGTCGTACCAGTTCCGCCGCGCGTTCGAAGTCGATACCGGCCTC
This sequence comes from Mycobacterium sp. IS-3022, assembly GCF_001500065.1. GTDB lineage: Bacteria > Actinomycetota > Actinomycetes > Mycobacteriales > Mycobacteriaceae > Mycobacterium. The sequence continues at coordinate 69,626 of NZ_LQIN01000023.1, read as the reverse complement.
GGTGGCGAGGATCTTCTCCTCGACGTCAGGCGCGGGGAAGCCGAACTCGATGGCGACCATCCGCTGACGCGTCGAGTCCTTGAGGTCTTTGAGCACGCTCTGATATCCGGGGTTGTACGAAACCACCAGGCAGAAGCCCGGAGCGGCGGCCAACGTGACGCCCAACCGCTCGATCGGAAGCTGGCGGCGGTGATCGGCCAGTGGGTGCAGCACGACCGTGGTGTCCTGCCGAGCTTCCACCACTTCGTCGAGGTAACAAATGGCGCCTTCGCGAACCGCATGCGTCAGCGGGCCGTCCACCCATTCGGTCTCACCGCCACGCAATAGGAAGCGGCCCACGAGGTCGGCGGTGGTCAGGTCGTCATGGCACGCGACCGTGACGAGAGGCCGATCCAGATCGTGGGCCATCGCCTCGACGAACCGGGTCTTACCGCAACCCGTGGGCCCCTTCAATACGACGGACAGCCCTTGGTGGTACGCGGCCTTGAAGACCTGTTCCTCGTTCGCGACGGGCACGTAGTACGGCCTGGCCGGACTCGGTGGGGGTTTCACCGGCATCGTTTCCTCCTCGCGAGGCTTCGCAGGCAATGTAGCGCGGAACAGAAGTTTGGTTCAAGGCTGGCGCGTGGTCATGCGGCCCGCCGGAGGTCCGCAGTGCGCAACGCTGCGCGGAACAATGGTCCGATCACCTCCGCGAGTTGTCTCGGTTTGGGAATCGACGCGTGTGCTGCGCTGCCGAAGACCTTGCGAAGCTCGCCCGTGTCGGTGGCCGCGCCGATGGTCAGGCACAGACAACCGATGCCCTGCCGCCGCGCTTCGGCAAGCGCGCGACGCGCGTCGGCGGCGCCGTACACCCGTTCGTATCCGTGGTCGTAGGCAAGTCCGTCGGACAGCACGACGAGCAGGCGGCGCTTGGTGCCCGCCTTGCCGGCGATCACCGAGGTGCCGTGGCGGATCGCCGCGCCCAGCCTGGAGTACGCGCCCGGCTGTAAGCCCTGCAGTCGCTGCATCACCTGTGCGTTCATCGGGTCGTCAAATCTCTTGACCGGCAACAGATTCACCGACGCGCGGCCCTGCGACCGGAACGCGTAGAGCGCAACGCGGTCGCCGAGTTCGTGCAGCGCGATCGTCAGCGCGGCCGCAGCTGCCCGCTGTTGCTGGTGAATGTTCTCGCCGAACGTACCGACTTCGCCTGCTGAACCCGAGACGTCGAGCAGGACGAGTACGGCGAGATCACGACGGCGGCGCAGGCTGTCGACGTAGACGGCCTCGGCAGGGGCCGAGCCGGCCAGCAATTCGACCCTGGCCTCGACCGCCGCGTCGACGTCGATGTCATCGCCCTGCGACTGACGGTGATGTCTGTCCAGACCGATTCCCAACCGGGTCAACGGCCGCCGCAGTGCGTGCACGTCGGGGCGCGGTAGGGCTCTGAGGCCGTCGGCGAGTGGTTCGATCTCGTGCACGGTGCACCAGTCCCGCCGATAGCGCTTACGGTGTACGTCCCATTCGGGATAGCTGTGCCCGCCGGTTCCGTTGTCCCCGGCGTCCACGGAATCCGACAACGCGGCCGCGACCGAGGTCACCGCACCCGAGCCACGTATGCCCTTCGCGGATCGGTGGGTCGGTGTGTCCGCACCCGGCGGGCCGCCGCCACTGAGCTGACGGACACGGCTCATCAAGCGCTGCAACAACTTTCCCGCGACTCCGCCTCCCCCGACCGGACTGGAGAACGGATCCATCACGTCCTGGCCGTCCTCGGCGGCCTCGTCGAGTTCGGCGAGCTCCTTGCGTGCCTCTTTGCGGGGCACGTGCGCGGTGTGCGCCTCGGTATGAGACGTCGGCGTGGCCAACAGCCTGCGTGCCTTGATGGCGCCGAAACTCGCGGGCGGATCGGCGATTCCAGTGTCCTCTGCCGCAAGGGCCAGCGACGCCTCCGGAGAGGCGGAGCGTGTCGCCGTCTCGAAGTCGATCAGCCGGCGCACGGACCGCGGCAGCAGTTCGTCGTTGGCCGACAGGGCGCGCTGGCCCTCGATCGTTAGGTATCTCCGGGCCAGACCCGTCCGCCGAACAAGCTTGCGCACCAGAGCCGGATCGAGGCTGCCGCCCGCCAGAAGGCAGGCCTGGACTGCCACTGATTGGAGTTGTTCGGAAGGGGTCGCGGCACCGTCGAGGAAGATCGTGACGCCGTCGGTCCAAGCGCGTTCCCCGCGTTCACCATCGGCGACCGCGACGGTGCGGCCGGCCAGTGCGGACGCCAGCAGCGCGAGCCGATGCGGGCCGCCGCCATCGGCCGTTGCCTCTGCCTGTTCCACGCCACACCCTTCTTGACCAAATATCTGTTCCACCGTAGAGTCCGGCATCACCGCCAGTCAATGACCGGAGGACCGATTGATCGACTTCGATGGCCAGGTCGCCGTGGTGACCGGCGCAGGCCGTGGCCTCGGCCGCGTATACGCGCTCGAGTTGGCAAGGCGGGGAGCGTCAGTCGTGGTCAACGATGTGGGCGGCACCATGGCAGGTGACGGCGAGGACAGCACGATCGCCGATCAGGTCGTCGAGGAAATCACGGCTGGGGGCGGGGTGGCCGTCGCGTCACACGACTCGGTGGACAGCGCCGAAGGTGGCGAAGCGATCGTGCGTACTGCCGTGGAAACGTTCGGCCGGCTCGATGCGGTGATCAGCAATGCCGGAATCTTCAACGCCGTTCCGTTCGACGAACTGACGCCCGATGAGTGGCGGCGCATGCTGCGGGTCCATCTCGATGGCGGCTTCTACCTCGCCCAGCCCGCCTACCGGATGATGAAGGCGCAGGGCTACGGCCGGTTCGTGTTCATCGCGTCGTCGGCGGGCATGTTCGGACAGCATCTGGAAGCGCACTACGCGGCGGCCAAGGCCGGGATCGTAGGCTTGGCCAACGTGATCGCGCTGGAAGGTGAACCACACGGGATCCGTGCGAACACCGTGTTGCCCTTCGGCCTCTCGCGGATGATCACCGAAACACTCGGCGATCCGAAAGCCCTCGAGGACAACGGTTTCTTCGCGGCCATCCGCCCCGAACTGGTGGCCCCCATCGTGGTGTTCCTCGCCAGCCGGGCATGCGACTTCGGCCACCAGAATTTCTCCGCATGTGCGGGCCGGTTCGCCCGCGTGTTCGTCGGGTTGAGCGATGGTTGGCTGGCACCGCGGGACACCGATCCGACGGTCGACGACATCGCCGAGCATTTCGCACAAGTGTCCGCAACGGAGCCGTTCATCATTCCCGGATCGATCTACGACGAGGTCTTCGCAGTCACCCACCGCCTTGGCATGACCTAACCTTTGTTCTGCCCAACCTTGGTGCTCTGCGATACCCCGGTCAACAACCCGGTGCAACCGGTCTACCGGGGCTTTTACCGTGCGCACGGCGCGGCGTCGACCGAGCTTCTGGTAGCGTCTACCAAACATCTGGTCGGGGCGACCAAACCGATGACGGGAGACGGTTCCTTGGAGGTGCTGTGGGGCGTCCACGCGTGACGCCGAAGGCCGACCTCGCCGCTCACGCCGGCCACTCGTACGACGACGGAACCCGCCGTACCGAGATCCTGCACACCGCGGCGTCCCTGATCGCCACCTCCGGGCTGAGGACTTCGCTTCAGGAGATCGCCGATGCCGCAGGCATCCTGCCGGGCAGTCTCTACCACCATTTCGAGTCCAAGGAAGCAATCCTCGTCGAGTTGCTCAGGCGCTACCACGCCGACTTGGACCGCATCGCCGAACAGGCGCAGCGCCGCCTGGACGATCCGACGTCGCTGTCCGCCTTCGACCGCCTCGTCGACCTCGGCTCGGCGATTGCACAGTGCGCGGTGACCCACCGTGCGGCGCTGCAGATGACGTTCTACGAGGGACCGTCGTCCAATCCCGAACTGACCGCGCTGGCGCGGCAGCGCCCGACCGCGATCCTGCAGGCGATGCTGCAGACCCTGCGCGCTGCGAGATGGAGCGGGTATGTCCGGGCGGACGTGGACCTGCCGGTGCTCGCCGACCGCATAGTCCAGACGATGCTGCAGGTCGGCCTCGACGTCATCCGGCACAAGGCAAGTGCGGACAGGGCGGCCACTCTGCTGTGTCGGATCCTGCTGGAGGGTCTGGCCACGGCACCCATCACAGACGCGGCGTTGGATGCCTCCCCCGCTTTCGTCGCGGCCGATGAGGTTGTGCGGTCCTGGGAAGAAATCGACGACCCCGACGACAAGGGTGCGCACATCCGTGCCGTGGCCCGGGCGGAGTTCGGACGCAGGGGCTATGAGGTGACCACGATCAGAGACATCGCCTCGGCGGCGGGTCTGGGCACCGGGACGGTCTACCGGCTGATCGGTTCGAAAGACCAGTTGTTGGTCTCGATCATGCGGTCGTTCGGTGAACGGGTCGCCCAGGGCTGGACGAGCGTGCTCGGTTCGAGTTCCTCTCCCGTCGAGAAGATCGATGCGCTGTCGTGGATCAACACCAACGTGCTGGACCGCTTCGGGGACGAGTTCCGCATCCAGTTGGCGTGGATGCGTCAGTCACCGCCGGATACGCCCAATCCCGGCTGGCTCTTCACAAAACGCGTCAAGCAGATGAAAGCACTTCTGGCCGAAGGCATTCGCTCCGGCGAGATCAAAATCGACAGCCCGTCGAACGAGATGCTCGCCCGCGCGGTGATCGGCGTCGGGTGGATTCCGGAGAACATCCTGCACGACTTGGGGACGCGTGCATCGCAGATTCACATCCGCGACACGCTGTTGCGGGGAGTGACCAACCGCGACAACTGATCAGCCGACGGTAATTGGGAGCTTGCCCCAGCCCCGCACGCTCGAGGTGTGCGCCATCGCGGCATTCTCGTAGTCGACCTCCCACTCGGGCCACCGGCTGAGCAGTTCTTCCAGTGCGACCCTGGCCTGCATGCGGGCCAGTGAGGAGCCCAGGCAGAAATGCAATCCCTGTCCGAACGACAGATGTGGCCCGGTGCGGTGAATGTCGAAGCTCTCACCATCGGAGTAGTGCCGCTCGTCGCGGTTGGCTGATCCGTTGAGCAGTAACATGATCGAACCTTCGGCGATTGTCTGTCCGTGTACTTCGGTGTCCTGAGCGACATAGCGTGCCTGCACCGGGGAGGGCGACTCGTAGCGCAGCACCTCCTCGATCGCCCGTGGGATCAACGAGAAGTCCTCGACGAGTTCTCTCCGTTGGTCCGGATGCTGGGCGAGGAGCTGAGCGATGAAGCCGATAAGGCGTGTGGTCGTTTCGTTGCCCGCCCCGGCGATCATGCTGGTGTAGGTCAGGACTTCGATGCGGGTGAGCGGACGAAGCTCTCCGTCCTCCTCGACCTCCGCGTTGAGCAGTTGCGTCATCAGGTCGTCCGACGGATGCTCGGCGCGCCATTCGATGTAGTCGGCGAAGAGCTGATACGCATTCTCGAAGGTGGCGGCCGACACAGCCTGGAAGTTGCCGTCCTTCAATCCGATCGAGGCGTCGGTGTTGTCCCGGATCTGCTGCTGTCCGTGTTCGGGTATGCCCAGCAGGTAGCCGATCGTGCGCATCGGGATCAGGGCCCCGAAATCGCCGATCACGTCGAACTGCCTGGCGCCCGCCAGTGAATCAAGCGCCCGGACACAGAACTGACGAGTCAGCGGCTCGATGGCCTCCATCCGCCGCGGCGTGAAGACCTTGGACAGCACCCGCCGATGGAGATCGTGAAGCGGCGGGTCTTCGAAGAGGATGACGCCGGGCGGCACGTCGACACCGCTCTTGATGACGTCCATCGTGGTGCCCTTGCCCGACCGGTACGTATCCCAGTTGTGCAGTTCGCGAGCCACGTCCTCATAGCGACTCAGTGCGTAGAAGTCATACTTCTCGTTGTAATACAGCGGCGCTTCGTCCCGCATCCGCTTCCAGATCGGGTACGGATCGTCGTCGATCGCGAAATCGAACGGGTCGTAGTACAGGTCGACGGTGTGCGCGCCGGTCATCGGATCGTCCCTCGGGTCGTCAATTCGAAAACTCCTTTGTGAATCAATCGAATGCGTGGCGCGGCAGCGTGTTCGGCAGGTCCAATGAGCTCAGCAGGCCTGACGGAGCCTCCACGACATAGGGAATGGCATTGACCACCCGCATCGCGGTGGCGGTCATCGCCGCGTGGCCCGCGGCGTGCCCCTGCCGCGCCCCCAAGTTCATCGCGCAATGGATGTCGGGTTCGCCCTCGATGTCGACGCGGTATGTCGCGTCGAACTCTGAAGTGGGCCAGTCCGGCGCGACGTCGCGAGCCATCCGGATGATGTGCTCGACGATGATGGCTTCGCGGCCGTTGACCACTCCGGCCGCCCGCGTGCTGACCGCGCCGCAGGTGCCCGCCCTGATCGTGCCGAAGGCCACCTCGATGTCACGATGGGTGCGGCGGCGGTCCAGTGTCCCCCGGACCTCCTCGACCTCGACACCCAGTCCAGCGGCCATCAGGAAGATCGGCGCTCGCCATGCCATCTCGATGAAACCCGGTGTCTTCAAAAGCGGTTCGAAGTCGAGTGCGTGACCGAAGCCCATGCCGTTCATCATCACGTCGGCCACGGAATAGTGATCGTTGAGCGCGACCTCGGTGACCTTGAGGCAGCGGATCTTCTTCGACTGAGTCGCGAGCGACAGCGCGAGCTCGTCCGAGCCGAACCCAGGAAAGATGCCCGACGCATAGAACGACGCGTCACCCAACCTGGCCGCCTCTTCCATCTGGGCACGCCACTCGGGCGAGTAGTACGCCGGCGGGTACACCAGGGTGGTCGACGATGTCGACACGACGTTGATCCCCGCCTCGAGCAATGCCAGATAATCGGGCACGGCTCCCGCGTCGCGTTCGGGGCCGCTCGCGGCGTACACGACACAGTCGGGTTGTAGCGCGACGAGCGCGGACCGGTCGTTGGTGGCTGTCACCCCGATCGGGTCGATACCGGCGAGAACACCTGCGTCTTTGCCGACTTTCGCCTCCGAATGCACCCATACCCCAACGAGTTCCATGTCGGGTCTGCCGCGGATCGCGTCGATGGCGATCGATCCGACGCCGCCCGTCGACCAGACCACGGTTCGCAGCGGAGATGTCACAGGTCCTCCTCTCGCTCACGCACGCTCGGACGCCATCACAGCGCGTTCCAGATAGGGCCACGCGACATCGGGTGGGACACCGCCGCAAAGCGGCAGAAGCGGCAGCGGCTTGCCGCCCCGGACATATGCGGCGGCCTCGTCCACGGTCACGATCCGGTATGGACCCTGTGGATTCCGCAGTGCGGCGACGGTGTCGACTCGCGAGATGCTGGCCACCGAGTCGTCGCCGTGTCGGTATGACGCCGCCGTAACCGCGTCGTGCAGCAGATGTGGTCCAAGCTCGGCCCACGCGGCATCCACATCGTCGGCGACGAACACCGTTGTGGGCGCACCGGGTTCCGGAAACTGCGTCACGCCCGGCTCGTGCCCGTTGGCGCGGCACTCCGCTTCATAGAACTCCTTCAGTGCCGACGACGCGGTCTGCGCGATGAAGCCCAGCCCGTGCCTCGCCGCACGCCGCGCTGCGGCTTTGCTGCCGCCGGCGACGAGCATGAGCGGACCACCGACCGTGACGGGCGCCGGTGTGACCTGGATACGCCTGCCCTCGCGATCGACCGGCTCACCGGCGAGCAGCAGGCGAACAAGCGCCAGCGACTCATCGGCCAACTTGCCGCGCCCGGCCATGCCGACGCCGAAATGCTCGTATTCCTCGGCGCGGTGTCCGATGCCGAAGGCATACGACACACGCCCCTTGCTGATGATGTCCAGGACGCTGATCTCCTCCGCCAGCCGCACCGGGTCCCAGAAGGTGATCGGCACAGCCGCCAGCAGTATCGCGAGCTGTCGGGTGCGGGCAGCGATCGCGGACGCGAGGATGAGCGGGACCGGCAGGTGGCCGTCGTCGGCGCCGTGATGCTCGGACAACACCGCGATCAGCGCACCGCGCGTCTCCGTCCATGCGCACATGTCGATGGCCGCTGCGTACAGGTCGCTCACGGGTGCGCCGCGCACCGGGGCGCGCATGTCGAACCGCAAGGTGAACATCAGCGCTGAATCAGGTTCGGAGGGCTCACGCCGACCGACTATAACCTAATTTTTGTTCTCCTTTGATGATAATAGTGAATGCTATTCTATGCTCGGGTTCTCGGCGAGGATGCCCTCGATCGCATCTCCTGAAGGAGGATCGATGACCGCGGCACGCGTTCAGCCCACGCGGGTAAGGGTGAACGGCATCTCGATGTCGAGCACTTTGTTGAATCCGCAGGCACCACTGGGCCCTTCGGTCTTGTCCCACCCGACGAACTTGTTGGGGTCCTGCGGATAGCCGAGCCAGAACACCCACGCCTGCTTGCCTGGGTAGGCCGTACCGTCGATGCACGGCTCCCAGTCCGGGACCGTCCTGCTGACCTTCCACCGGCCGCTCATGTACACCAGATCGGCGCTCCAGCCCTGATCGCTCACCACCCGGCCGGTGCAGTCCTGATACGTCGTACACGTCGAGGTGATGGTCCACGTCTGCGTGACGCTAGCCTCGTCGTGACGCGAATCGTTGGTCGTCGCCCACCGGCCGTCGGAGAACGCGGTGAAGACGCCGTTGATCGCGACCTCGTTCTGCGCCCGCGCGGGCGGCGCGCAGTGAACCGCCGCGATCACTGCCGCCGCAATCGCCATCGCCCGAATCATCGCGGCCCCGCCTCGTAGATCAGCTCCTGCCATGACTTCGGGCTCTGCACCAGATCGATTTGGCGGCCGACGTTTCCGTCCGGTGTCGCGTACCGGCCGGTCTGCGGATCGTAGTGCGCGATGGCGACGGACGGACCCTCCGCCGGACCGGTGGTGACAGAACTCGGCGTCGCAGGCACCGCCCCTGGCGGAGCCGCCGACCCCTCGGTCGGCTGCGGGCCCTGCGCCGACGGCCCGTGTGGAGTCCCAGGCTGCGGCGCAGACGCGTTGGCACCCCGCTGGTCCACCTCCCGCGTCACCAGGGGCGGGATGGCGTTCGGCGGCAGCGACGGCATCTGTGCACCGGGCGCCAGCGGCGGAGGCGGGATCGGCGGCAGCGGACCTCGCGGGATGGCACCGGGCGGAAGTGGCGTGCCCTCGAGCGGGGCGAAGAGGTTCTCGTCGGCGCTGACTCGATCGTCGGGAAGCACGCCCTGTGCGATGAGGTTCGGATCGATGGGATACGGGCCCACCGTGTGTTGGCGCATCGCGAGTGGCTCATAGGGTTTGTCGCTGTAGCACTGCTCGACGGTCGGTGCCCGCTTACCGGGAACCCCCATACACGGCGCATTGCGCGCACCGCGCACGACGATCGGCGAGTCCTGCGGCAGCTTGCAATACAGCCCGTCCGGCGTGTCGACCGTGGTCTGGTCGTCGGGGCTACGCCACTGCGAGGGCGGCAGGAATCCGACGGTACACGGATTGGGGTCGGCCATCTGAATACGGAAGTCGCCCAGGGCGATACCGGTGGAGTTGTTCTGGGGAGCGGACGACTGCACGTTTGCCATGAACGGCGGTAACAGCACGAGCACCTGTTCGAGCGAGGGCCGATAAGTCACTGCCACCTGACCGAAGGTGGTCATGTTGGCCAACAGCACCGGCAGGGTCGGCTTGATCTGCTCGAGCAGTCCCGAGACCTCGTTCGCGGCGGCGGGGCCCTCCTCCAGCAGTGTGCGGATCTGCGGGTCGTCGGCCACCACCTGCCCGGTGATACCGGCAAGGCTGGAGGCCCACAGGCGAAGGGCGTCGGTCGAGCGTGCCTGCGAATCCAGCAGGGGCACCGAGTCTTCGGCCAACCTCGCCGAGCGGGAGGCGTCCTTGTTGAGGGCCTCCGAGAGCGTGGCCGACGAATCCACCAGGGAACCCATGTCGAAACCGGCGCCGCTGAACGCCCTGTACGATTCGTCGATCAACTCCGTCAAGCGGCCCTTGGGAATGCTCGCGATCAAGGTGTTCACCTGCTCCAGCATCGGGCTCACCGGCTGCGGAATCGTGGTGTCGGCCATCGGGATCACCGATCCGTCTTCCAGATACGGTGGAGAGTCGGTGCGCGGAAGCAGTTCGACGTACTGCTCGCCGACGGCCGACACACTGCGCACTTCGGCCTGCAGATCGGCCGGGATCCTGGGTGACGTGTCGAGCCGCAGCGTCGCGGTGGCCCGGCTGCGGGACACGTCCATCTCGGTCACCTTGCCGACCTGCACACCGCGATAGGTGACGTTGGCGAATCGGTAGAGACCGCCGGACGAGGGCAACTCCAGTGTGACGGTGATCTTCCCGATGCCCAGCAGGGTGGGCACCTGCATGTAGGCGAACACCATCGCGACCACGCCGATGATCGACGCGATCGAGAAGATCACGAGCTGGATGCGCACCATCCGCGGCAGCATCAGCCACCACCCGCCGGTTCCCACGGCGCGGGTGCAGCGTTGGGGATCGGACCGAAGGGCGGCGAGGTACCAACGCCTAGAGGGAATTTGGTGTAGTACGCGTCATATCCGGGGTCACCTGGCGCGGGGATCAACGATGCACGGTCCTGTCCGAGGGCGGTGCCAAGGAGCAATCCACGCTTGAGCCGCGCATTCGTCCAGTCGACGGTGACGAAGAGGTTCACGTAATCCCCGCGCACCGCGCGGTCGATCAAGTTCTGGGTCAACGGGAATGTCGGCAGCCACGCCAGCGCCGTGTCGATCTCAGCGCCCACGTCGGCGAGTGCGCGCAGCGTCGGCTCCAAGTTCTGCAGATTCGTGACGAGGTCGGCCTGCGTGTCGTTGATCAAGCCGGACACCGTATCGCTGAACTGCCCCAACCGATTCAGTGCGGTGGTGAAGTTGGGTCGTTCCCGGATCAGCACGTCGAGCGCGGGCGGGATCTTGTCGAGCGCCCGGGTGAGCACCTGCTGTTCATCGCCCAACCGCTGCGAGAATCTGTTCAGCTCGTCGATGGTGGCGATGATGTTGTCGCGCTGTTGGTAGAGGGTCCCGACGAAGGTGTCCAGTCGGGCGATCAGGTCGCGCACGGTTCCCTGGCGTCCCGACAGCGCGGTGTTGAAATTGGCGATGATGTCGCCGATCTGGCCCAGTCCCCCGCCGTTGACCACCGCCGCCAGTGACGACAGCGTCTGTTCCGTCGACGGGTAGATCGACGTCTTGTCGAGACCGATGGTGGCGCCCGGACGGAGCCTGCCACTCGGCTTTTCACCCGGCGGCGGGTCCAGCGCCACGTGCATGGAGCCCAGCAGGCTGGTCTGGCCGACCGTCGCGACGGCATTGGCGGGCACCGCGACGTCGGGCTTGACCGAGATCTCGAGGTCGATGTGCCAGCCGTGCAACGTCATCCTGCCCACGCTGCCGACCACGACGTCGTCGATCATCACGGGCGAATTCGACTCCAGCGTACCGATGTTGGCGAGTTCGACTTGGTAGACGTCGGCGTCCGGCCCTCTGCCCACCGCCCCCGGCAGCGGCAGCGAGTTCACCCCTTGGAACGAGCACCCGGTGAGCGTCAGCAGCAGGGTCAGCCCGGCGGCCACCGTACGACGGCCGATCATGACGGTCCTCCGCCGTGTGGAACCGGGGGCGCCGCGGTCGGCTGTGCCGGCGAGTTCGACGGCGCCGGAGGCGCCTGCGGGTTGGACCGCTCCGCGGGCAGCAGCATGTCCTGTAGGGTCGGCGGACCGGGTGATGCGGGTACAGCGAGTGGTGCGGGCGGGATGGCCGGCGGTGGCGGAGGCGCCCCCCAGCCCGGAGGCGGCGGTACGTCGCCGACCCCGGTGTAGGCCGACACCGCGGGCGGTGGTTCCGGCTGATCGTCGGGCGGCCCGCCGGCGCCGGGCATCAACTCCGGTTCCGAATACCGCAGCATGTACGGCGGTGGGTTCGACGTCAGAAACAGGCTGAACGGGAACGGCACGTTGTTGATGCTTGCCGTGCGCAGGCCGGGCCCGAGGTACTGCGCGCACAGTTTCCCGGTGGTCGGCGAGGTGACGTTTTGCAGCGCTCCGATCATGCCGCAGAAGGCCCACACCGGATTCGACAAATTGTTCAACACGAACACGCCGCTGGCAGCCCCGGTGCGGGGGTCGAACATGTTGACCGCGTTGGCAATCGAGTGCGGCGCTATGTGCAGGACGTTTTCCAACGCCATGCGGTTTTCGACGAGGTTCTGGGTGACGTTGGCCAGTCGTTGGATCTGTTCGGTGGTCTGGTCGCGCGTACCTCGGATGAATCGGGTGGTCTCGCCGACGACGTCGGACAGGTTCCTCAACGCGGCGTCGAGATCGGATCGGCTGTCGTCGACGACGCTGGTCAACGTCGCAAACCTGTCCTGGAACTGCACGATCTGCTCGTTGCTGTCCCGCAGCGCGGTGACGAACGCCTGCAGGTGGTTGATGGTGTCGACGATGTTGCCGCTCCCGTCGGCGAGTATGCGACCGACGCCGGACAGCTGCGCGAGCGTTTGACGCAGTTTGTCGCCGTTGCCGTCGAGCGCGTTGGCCGCGCTGTCGATGAACCGCCCGACCGACCCGGTCGACATGTCCTCCGCGGGCCCCAGGTCGGTAGCCAGGCGCATCAGCTGCTCTTTGACTTCGTTCCACTCGACCGGAACGGCCGTGCGCTCCAACGGTATAACGGCCCCGTCGGACATCACCGGACCCGACTCGTAGGCAGGCGTCAGCTGGACGTACCGCGCCGAGACCAGGTTCTGGGCGACGATCACCGCCTTGGCATCGGCCGGCACCTTGACGCCGTGGTCGACGGCCAGCCTCATCTCCGCCTCGGTGCCGACCGGTTTGATCGACTCGATCGAACCCACCTTGACACCCGCGATCCTCACCTCGTCACCGGGATATATCGCGGTGGCGGTGGTGAAGTGAGCGGTGATGGTCGTGGGCCGGAACACGGTCTGCCGGATCAGGACCACGACCCCACCGACGAGGGCCACGGTTAACGCGGCCGCGAGCGCGCGCTTGACCCAGATGTTGTTCATCGTCCCGGCCCCCACTGCTCGTGAGGCATCGGAATTCCGTTGTAAGGAAACGGAAGCTCGGCGCGCGGGCCGGCGTTGTCGGGTGGCTGACCGGCGTTGACCCCACGCCGGAATCCGAACGCGTAATCGAAGAACGGCTGGAAAATCTGGCCGAAGAAGATGTTGGGGACGTAGGCCTGGTAGTACGGGCCGTTACCGATCGTCTCGCCCAACGTGATCTGGAACTTCGCCAGTCCGGGAAGCGCCTTGGCGATGTTGTCGCGATTCTTCTCCAGGACCTCGGTCACGCCGTTGAGCTTCTCCAACGTGGGGGCGAGCTCCTTCTCGTTGTCGGCGATGAGACCGGACAGCTGCTGGGACAGCGCCGATGTGTGCGCGAGCAGTTCGACGATGGCGTAGCGCCGTGCCGACAACACCGACACCAGGTCGTTGGCGTTGAGGATCAGCGTGTTCACCTGCTGGCTGCGGTCCGACAGGATCTCGGTGACATCGGCGCCGTTTTCGAGCAAGTCCCCCAGCGTTTCGTCACGGTCGTTGATCGCCTTCGATAGCCGGGTCAGCCCGTCGAACGCGGGGCCCAGTTGCGGCGCCACCTGGTCCAGGGTCGCCGACAAGGTGTCCAACGACTGGTTCAACGACGCGGTGTCGGTGCCCGCGGTATTGCTCGTCAGCTCACTGACCGCCTCGGTCAGCGAGTACGGGGACGCGGTGCGCGACACGGGAATCACGTCCATCGGATGCAGCGAGCCCTCGCCCTTGGACTCCAGGGTCACGACGCGCTCGCCCAGCAGGGTGCCCGTGCGGATGTGTGCAGTGGTGGCCGATCCCAACGACACCGAGCCGTCGACCACCATCGTCACCAGTGCGTTGCGACCTTCCAGCGCGACGCTGGAGACGGTGCCCACCTTGATTCCCGAGATCGTCACGTCGTTGCCCACTGCCAGCCCGCCGGCGTCGGCGAACTGCGCCTGATACCTCACCGCGGTCGCCCATGACACCAGCCGTTCCGGCGCGAGTCCGACGGCGATGACGAGGACGATCAGCACCACGCCAAGGATTCCGGCGCGGATGAGTTGTCTGCCACGGTATTTCAGCATCAGGGCTCGGCACACCTCCCGGTTTCCTGTTTGAGCCATGGGAAGACGGCAGTGCGGCCCTGCAGGTCGGTCACCCGCCACTTGAGTTCGCAGATGTAGTAGTTGAAGAAGCTTCCGTACGACCCCGTGCGGATCAGCTTGCGGTAGTTCTCGGGTGCCTTCTGCAGACTCGTGTCGAGCCGGTCCTTCTGGAAGTCGAGGTTGGTGGCCAGCCGGGCGAGTTCGTCGACGGTACCGGCCAGCGGTGCGCGCGCATCGCTGAGGAGGTCGGCGATTGATGCCGATCCGTTGTTCAACGATTCGATCGCGTTGCCGATCGGATCACGTTCGGCCGCAAGCTCGGTGACGAGCCTTTCCAGACGGTCGATCGTGCCCGAGAACTTGTCGCCTTCGCGATTCAGGGTGGCAAGCAGCGTGCGCAGATTGTCGATGAGCGCCTGGATCGTCTGGTTGTGGTCTGCGAGCGCCGTGGTGAAGCCGGAGGTGTTGTTCAGCAGCGACTGCAGGGTGCCGCCCTGCCCCTGGAAGATCTGGATCAGGGACGCCGACAGCGCGTTGACGTCTTCCGGATTCAATCCTCGGATAACGGGTTTGAGGCCGCCGAGCAGCAGGTCGAGGTCGAGCGCGCCCTGGGTCCGCTCCAACGGGATTTCCGAGTCGGGTGACAGCGGCGTCCCGTCCGGTCCCTCGATCAGTTCCAGGTACCGGTCCCCGACCAGGTTCAGGTACCGCACCGCCGCCCGTGTGCCCGTGGTCATGCGTACATTCGGGTCGGCGTCGAATCTGACGAGCACCGTCTTGTCCGGCCGAAGCTTGACGCTGTTGACCGTGCCCACCCGCATCCCGGCCACCCGCACGGACTGGCCCGCCTTCAGACGGGAAGCGTCGGCGAACACCGCCGAATAGTCCTTCGTGCTCCCGGTTTGGTACTGGCCGAAGATGAAGAACAGCGACGCGGTCAGCAACGCCATCACGACCGCGAATATCCCGAACTTGACCAGGGTCGGCCGCAGCGAACGCCTCATCCGGGCATCCCGATCTGTGCTGTATTGCGGGGCGGCCCAGCGGTTTCGGTGTCGGGAAACATGATCTGTTTGATGATGTCGGCGTTGAGGACGATGCCCGGGTAGGTGCGTCGCCACGGATTGGTTCCGGTGTCGGCCACGACATACGGTGCGGCGGTTTCGAACGGCAGCTTCGGCAGTCCGGTGCACTGCGGACCGCCCTCGGCGCCGGCCTTGGGCAGGTCCAAGGGATAGCGGTACCGCTCCTGGGCCCACAGGAAGCCGGCCAGCACCTCGACGCCCGGCGCTTTCAACGGTGGCAAGTGGGACGACTCGACCATGCCGGCCAACACACACCACAGCGCCTGGTTGTACTCGTTGGTCAACGCGGTGGTCGGGACCAGCAGCCGCACGACTTCGGTCAGCGACGGGCGGTTCTGACCGATCACCTCGTTGCCGACGTCGGCAAGGCCGATCACGCTGACCAGCGCCGCGTCCAGATCGTCTTGTTTGTCGACGATGGAGTCGCTGATACGTGCCGCGTTGTCAGCGATCACCACGAAATCCCCTGTGGCGTCCGCGTATGCACGCAGCACGTCCGGAGCGAGTTCCAGATCGCGATTGAGCGCAGGCAGGCTGGGTTCGAGCGTCGCGAGGTAGGAATCCAGATCGGAGAGCATCTGGCCGAACTTCTGCCCGCGACCGGACACGGCTTGCGCGATCGCGCCGAGGGTGGCGTTGAGCTTCGCCGGCTCGATCGTGGACAACACCGAGGTCAGTTGCTCGAAGACGGTGTTCACTTCCACCATCACATGCTGGGCCTCGATCACTTGACCAGCGCGCAGCGATTGGGGTGACGGATCGTCGGGGAAGACGAATTGGACTTGTTTGGCGCCGAACACCGTTGGCGCCGCGATGTCGACGAGCGCGTTCGCCGGGATCGCTTCGAGCCGCCCGGGATCCATCGCAAGGTGAATCGCCGCTTCGCCGCTCGGCAATGCTTCGATCGATGCGACTCGGCCGACCTGGACACCGCGAACTTCAACCTTCGCATCCGGATTCATCACCAGACCGGCCCGTTGCGAGAGGACGGTGACCGGCACGGTGTCAGAGAACCCGCCCCGAAACAGGTTTGCCGCCAACACGAACACCGCCACGGCCAAAGCGATGGACAACAGACCGACGAATGGACGCAGCAGATGTTGACTCACCGAGCGCCCCCGCGTTCGCGCCCGAGGCGCTCAGAACGGCACCCCGCTGCGCGATATGACAAGCCCGTTTTCCCTTTAGCGTGCGTATGACGACGGTGCAGGACTTTACGCCGGAACATAAGTTTGGGTCAATCGCTCCCGAGTGGAGGTGGTCAACGCCTGGACTGCCCTGACTCCTTCCGTGGCCGCGAACCGCTGAAGAATGTTTGCTGCGCAAGCATGCCATACACTTCGACACTGCTCAAGACCGAAAAATGCGACATCATCATGTTTTCTGTCTCACGCGTGCAACGCTATCGCCCGGCGCGTCAACGCCCACGGGTATCAGGGCATAGCGGAACAAGAATTAGGCTCGATTGACAACAACCGCGAGTTGCGAGTCTCGAGCCGTCCGACCCGCGCGTCCCAATGATCATGCCGCGAGGACGCACCGCGGCAGAGGTAAATGGCAATTTTTATGACAATAGAGACCGTCAGTATCAAAAGCCGCCGATCGTCAGTTGGGCCCAAGCGCGACAAGTGTTGTCGCGCACGTCAAAAGCCCGTTCGGAAGGAGACCGTCGAAGCGCCGCTACTCGGGCAGGCGCAGTTCTGGCTTTTCGACCTCTTCGATATTGACGTCTTTGAAAGTGATTACGCGCACCTGCTTGACGAAGCGCGCGGGTCGATACATGTCCCACACCCAGGCATCGGCCAGCCGCAGCTCGAAGTAGACCTCGCCCTCGGAGTTACGCGGCACCACCTCGACGCTGTTGGCGAGATAAAACCGCCGCTCGGTCTCCACCACATAACTGAACTGACCGACGATGTCCTTGTATTCGCGGTAGAGCGAGAGCTCCATCTCGGTTTCATACTTCTCGAGATCTTCGGCACTCATCAGCTCAGCTGTCCTTCATGTTGGTCACGGCGCCCTCACTGGCCCTATTGTCCCCTACCCCACTTCGCCGCGCTGATCCGGTGCGCAGTCCTCGACGAGCTCGGTGACGACCCTGATGCCA
Organism: Mycobacterium sp. IS-3022; assembly: GCF_001500065.1. Classification (GTDB taxonomy): domain Bacteria; phylum Actinomycetota; class Actinomycetes; order Mycobacteriales; family Mycobacteriaceae; genus Mycobacterium. Next base: position 52,281 of record NZ_LQIN01000023.1, on the reverse strand, counting down.
CCGGCCGTTGCCACCCGGCGCACGTTGATGAACGAGTACCGATGCTGCGCGCATGGCCCCAGCTCCGCGAGTGCCGCGCCGTGGGCGGGGGTGCTGTAGCCCTTGTGATCGGCGAATCCGTAGCCCGGGTGCTCGGCCTCCATCTTGACCATCAACCGGTCGCGGCTCACCTTGGCCAGCACACTGGCCGCCGCTATACAGGCCGCGGCCGCGTCGCCGCCGACCACGGGTAGCGAGGGTGCCGGCAGGCCGGGCACGCGGAACCCATCGGAGAGCACGTAACCGGGCCGCACCGACAAACCCGCCACCGCACGGCGCATGCCCTCGATGTTGGCCACGTGCACGCCGCGGCGGTCCACTTCCGCAGCGGGGATGAACACCACGTGATAGGCCAGCGCGTACCGGCGGATCAGCGGGAACAGCCGCTCGCGTTCCTTCTCGTTGAGTTTCTTCGAGTCATCGAGGGCCGCCAGGCTTTCGAGCCGGTTAGGACCGAGCACGCAGGCCGCCACCACGAGCGGGCCAGCGCACGCGCCGCGACCCACCTCGTCGACGCCGGCGACCGGCCCCAGGCCGCTGCGATACAGCGCCGATTCCAGAGTGCGCAGGCCCGAGGATTTGCGGATCACCGTGCGCGGTGGCCATGTCGCCGGCAAGAACACCCTCTCCTATGCGTCCTACTGCGTCTTGGCGGTCACGTCTGCGGGTTCACGCTGCCCACGCCGCCCCACCGTGACGGCGGCCAGGCGATGAACCGTGCTTTCCCGATCACATTGTCCACCGGGACGGTGCCGGCCATCGGGTCGCCCGTGCACAGCACACCCTTCTGGACGTCGGCCGGAATGTTGGAGCAGTGCGCGCGCGAATCGGCTGAGTGCGTGCGGTTGTCGCCCATCACCCACAGCCGGTCCTCGGGCACCTTCACGGGCCCGAACTCGCTGCCCAGACACGGGTAGACGGCAGGGTCGGCCCGCATCGTCTCGGCGTCCAGGTACGGCTCGTCGAGCCGCTCGCCGTCGACGGTCAGTCCCGTCGCGGCGCGGCATGCCACGGTCTGACCGCCCACCGCGATGACCCGCTTGACGAGGTCGTTCTCGTCCGGCGGAACGAAGCCGATGAACGACAGCGCGTTCTGCACCCATCGCACGGCGGTGTTGTCCGAGCGGATCGACCGGTAGTTGATGTTCCAGTTCGGCGGACCCTTGAACACGACCACGTCGCCGGGTTCGGGCGAGGAGAACCGATAGGTCAGCTTGTCCACCATGATCCGGTCGCCGGTGCAGCCCGCGCACCCGTGCAGGGTGGGTTCCATCGACTCGGACGGAATCAGGTAGGGCCGCGCGACGAACGTCAGCATGACGTAGTAGAGGACCAGCGCGATCGTGATGAGGATCGCGAATTCGCGCAGCGCGCCGCCCTTCTTCTTCTCGGGCTTTTGCGCGCCGCGTTCTGAAGCGGTGTCCTCGGGCGGGCGCTCGGCTGACGACTCGTCGGACTTCGGGGAACCGGTCACCGCATCAGGGTAGCCAGCGCGGTGCTCGGCACCGCGCGGCTCGCGCTGCAAGGATCAGACCCTCATGCCGACGGCCGACCCGCAAGTCAGCGCTTTTCCTTGATCTTCGCCTTCTTGCCGCGCAGCTCGCGCAGGTAGTACAGCTTGGCGCGACGGACGTCGCCGCGGGTCACGACGTCGATGTGATCGATGTTGGGTGAATGCACCGGGAAGGTTCGCTCCACGCCGACGCCGTAGCTCTCCTTGCGTACCGTGAACGTCTCCCGGACACCGCCGCCCTGGCGACGCAGAACCACGCCCTTGAAGACCTGGATGCGCTCCTTGGAGCCCTCGATGACCTTGACGTGCACGTTGACCGTGTCGCCGGGGCCGAAGTCCGGGATGTCGTCGCGCAGCGATGTCCGATCGACGAAGTCCAGGGTGTTCATCGGTGACACTTCCTTGCGGTTGGCGGCTGCGGGCGCTGCCGTCACGATGGACGTCGTGACATAAGACTGCCGAGCCGATCTGATCTGGCGTATCGGGGTGTATCTCGCAGCGGGCGGAACTTGGCCGTTCCCGGGTCCTGCACAGACAACTGCTCAATTGTGCCAGATGGGGGCGATCCGGAGAAATCGAGCGGCATCGGTGCCCCGACGAGAGAGCGTTTGCCTGCGTAGGCGGTGCGGATCCGAACCGGTTAGGCTGGCTTCACGGGGCTGATCGCTGGTGATGACCCTGAGATTCCTCGTCCACCGCACCGTGAGGAGGGCCATGCGACGTCGGCCGTCCAGGCTGGTGAGGGTGGCCGCAACCATCGTCATCGCGGTACCGGTCGTCGCGGGTTGTGAGGCCAAGGTGTACGGGAATCCGCCCGAACGAGCCGCGCCGTATGCGACCGTCGTCGTTCCGCAGGGCACACGGGCACCGCTGCCAGAGGCCCCACCCGACGAGCCCGTCGCATCGTTCTCCGGCCTGCAGTTCCGGGTGCAGCGGGCCACCGCCGCCGCCGCCGAGGCCGGCGCCGACATCTCGGTCACGGTCCTTGACCGCAACACCGGCCAACTCATCTCGAATGGGAACAACGAGGCGATGCCCATCGCCTCGGTGGTCAAGCTGTTCATCGCCGACGATCTGCTGCTGCAGGTGTCGCGGGGGAAGGCCGAACTCTCCCCCGACGACCGGCGGGCGTTCGCAGCAATGTTGCGTTCCTCGGACGACAGCGCGGCCGAGGTGTTCTGGAATCGCTTCGGCGGCAGCGTGATCGTGTCGCGGGTCATCGCGCGGTACGGCCTGAAGGCGACGAGCACCCCCTACAACGGGCGGTGGTTCAACACGTTGAGCACAACCGGTGATCTCGTTCGCTACTACGACAAGCTGCTCTCGGGTAGCGGCGGCTTGCCTGAAGGCAAAGCCGACATCATCCTGTCGAACCTGGCGGCGTCCACGCCGACGGCCCCCGACGGCACCGTGCCCGGTGGCGTCTACCCGCAGCGGTTCGGCATCCCCGAAGGCCTCTACGCCGACCGGGTGGCAGTCAAGCAGGGCTGGTTCTGCTGCTGGAACGGTGGCAACTGGGTGCACTGGTCCACCGGAGCGGTCGGCGGTGACCGTCGGTATGTGATGGCGATCGCCTCCATGCAGCCCACCGACGACGTGACCGCGCGCAACACGATCACCGAAGCGGTCAAGACCATTTTCCCCGGCGGGCGCATCTAGTCGGTGCGGTCGAGTAGCTCCGGTCTGCGTTGCCGGGTGCGCTGCAATCCTTGTTCTCGCCGCCACGCCGCGACCTTCGCATGGTCGCCCGACAACAGGACATCGGGCACATCGAGGCCGCGCCAGCTCGGCGGCCGGGTATAGCTCGGCGCCTCCAGCACTCCGTGCGAGTGCGAATCATCTTGGTGTGACGCGGGGTTGCCGAGCACACCGGGCAGTAACCGGACGATCGCCTCGATCATCACCAGCGCGGCCGATTCCCCGCCCGGTAGCACGTAGTCGCCGATCGACACCTCCGCGACGCGCATGCGGCGCGCCGCATCCTCGACGACCCGTTGATCGATCCCCTCGTACCGGCCGCACGCGAACACGACATGCTTCTCACCGGCCCATGCCTGTGCGTCGGCCTGCCGAAACAGCCGCCCGGCCGGCGTGGGCACCACGAGAAGCGTTTTGTCCGAACAGATCTCGTCGAGCGCATCGCCCCACACGGGGGCCTTCATCACCATTCCCGGCCCGCCGCCGTAGGGGGCGTCGTCGACCGAATGATGCACATCATGGGTCCAGCGGCGCAGGTCATGCACGGCAAGCTCCACGATGCCCGATTCGATCGCCTTGCCGGGCAACGACTGTCGTAGCGGGTCGAGGTAGGCCGGGAATATCGTCACGACATCTATGCGCACGGTCAGATCTCCAGCAGGCCCTCGGGGGGATCGATCTCGATGAGCTGCTCGGTCAGCGAAACCGACGTCACGATCGCGCTGACGAACGGGACCAGCACCTCGCGTTCCGCGCTGCGCACCGCGAGCAGTTCACCCGCTGCGGTGTGCAACACCTCCGCCACGGTACCGATGTCATCGCCGGCCGCCGTGCGCACGTGCAAACCTTCCAGCTGATGGTCGTAGTACTCGTCGGGGTCGTCGATGGGCGGGAGCTCTCGCGAATCGACGATGAACAACGTGCCGCGCAGCGCGTCGGCGGCGTCCCGGTCCGCCACGCCGTTCAACCGCACCAGCAGTCGACCGCCGTGCGCGCGCGCTGACTCGACGACGTAATCGCGTTCCGCTCCACCCTTGGTGGGCCGGCCACGAAGTGACGCGCCGGGAGCGAAGCGCGCTTCGGGATCGTCGGTGCGGACGTCGACCACCACCTCACCGGTGATGCCGTGCGCTTTGACGACGCGCCCGACAACGAGGTCCATGTCGGATTACTGGTCGGTGTCCACCACGTCGACGCGGATACCGCGACCGCCGATACCGGCGACCAGCGTGCGAAGCGCGGTCGCGGTGCGTCCACCTCGCCCGATCACCTTGCCGAGGTCGTCGGGATGCACATGCACCTCGACGGTGCGTCCGCGCCGGTTGGTCACCATGTCGACGCGAACGTCGTCGGGGTTGTCGACGATCCCACGGACCAGGTGTTCGACGGCGTCGACGACGACAGAACTCACGGCCGGGCTCAGCTCTCGCGGGTGCTGGCGTCGGCGCCTTCGGCGGCCGCTTCGGACTCGTCCTTGGCGCCCGACGGATCGGCCGTCGCCTCGGCCTCGACGGCCTTCTGATCGGCCTCGTCGCCGGCCTTTTCGGCAGCCTTCTTGGCGGGCGCCTTCTTCTTCTTGGGCTGGGTGGCCTCGGTACTCGGGCCGCCCTCGGCCTCGGCCAACGCCGCGTTGAACAGGTCGAGCTTGCTGGGCTTGGGCTCCTTGACCTTCAGCGTGCCCTCGGCGCCGGGCAGACCCTTGAACTTCTGCCAGTCACCGGTGATCTTCAGCAGCGCGAGCACGGGTTCGGTGGGCTGGGCGCCGACGCCGAGCCAGTACTGGGCCCGCTCCGAGTCGATCTCGATGAGGCTGGGCTCTTCCTTCGGGTGATACCGGCCGATGACCTCGATCGCCCGGCCCTGACGGCGGGTGCGCGCGTCGGCGACGGCGATGCGGTACTGGGGGTTGCGGATCTTGCCAAGCCGGGTGAGCTTGATCTTTACAGCCATGGTTGTGCTACTTCTCCTGTGATTGCCACGCTGCAATTCAGCGATCGAGACGGGTTGCCTCGGCCCGGTTTTGCCTTGCGTGTGTGACCGCCGCAGAGCCGGAGTCCCGCGGTAGACAGCCGCCCATTCTGCCAGAACCGGTCCTACCGGCAAAAATCCGGCGTTGTCGGCCCGGAGCGTCCTTGTTGCAGCGTTAACGGGTTGATTCCACGCATCAGAGGTGGGGGCAATCAACCCGTCAAGGCCTCCGACGGCGGCATGGCGGCCGCCTTCCCGGTCCGGGCGCTCAGAGCAGCTTGTCGAAGCACTTCTCCTCGACGCGTCTGCTCATTCGCCAACCGTCGGCGGTGCGCACGAACTCGTCGACGTACCAGATCCCGACGAAGTAGATCTGGCCCTCCCCGCCCATCACCATCGGGTTGAAGCAGACGGCGCGCGAGGACGCGGTGTCGCCGGCCGGATCGTAGGAGATGCGTACGTCGACGTTGCCCAGCATGTGGTAGTACGCCGGAAAGTTCGGCAGCACCTCCTTGAGCCAAGCCTTCACCTCCGGGTAGTGGCCGTCGATGCCTCCGGTGACGCGGTAGTCGATGTAGGCGTCGGCGGTGAACACCCGGTCGAGGTCGTCGAATCGCTTCTGATCGATCGCCGTGGAGTAGTCGATCAGCAGTTGCTGTATTTCCAAGCGATCCGAAATCTCCTCGAGGCTCAACATGCGTCGATTGAACACGACTAGGCTGCCTGCCCATGCGGAAGCTGTTGATCTGCTTGATGACCCTGCTGAGCCTGGCCATCGGGGGGACCGCCGTCGCCACCGCCGCTCCCATCGGGGTCACTCAACCGTCGGGATCGGTGCCGATTCCCGACGGGCCCGCCCAGGCGTGGGTGCTCGCCGACATGGACAGTGGCGCCGTGCTGGCCGCGCGCGACGAGTACGGCCAGTACGCGCCCGCAAGCACGATCAAGGTGCTGCTGGCGCTGACGGTGCTCGACGAATTGCCCCTCGACGCCACCGTGGTCGCGAACGAGGCCGACACCCAGGTCGAATGCAACTGCGCGGGCGTGACGCCCGGCATGGTCTACACCGCGCGCCAACTGCTCGAGGCGCTGCTGCTGGTGTCGGGCAACGACGCGGCGAACACGTTGGCCACCATGCTCGGCGGCCACGACGTCGCCATCACCAAGATGAACGCCAAGGCCGCTTTGCTCGGCGCGCACGGCACCAACGTGGGCTCACCGTCGGGACTCGACGGCCCCGGTATCGACATGTGGTCGTCGCCGCACGATCTGGCGGTCATCTTCCGCGCCGCGATGGCCAACCCGGTGTTCGCCTCGATCACCGCCCAGCCGACCGCGGTCTTCCCGACAGAGGCCGGCGACAAGGTTCTGGTCAACCAGGACGAACTGCTCAAGCGGTATCCGGGCACGCTCGGCGGCAAAACGGGATTCACCGATCGCGCCCAGAAGACCTTCGTCGGCGCCGCCGAACGCAACGGCCGCCGACTGGTCGTCGCGTTGATGTACGGCATGGACAAGCCCGGCCAGCCGACGTACTGGGATCAGGCCGCGAGCCTGTTCGACTGGGGGTTTGCGCTCAATCCAGGAGCCAGCATCGGCACGCTGTGACCGCGCCCGTGAGTTGCTGAATCGCAACCGATCCGAGACCGGGACGGGGAACGCGGGCGATACGCTCGGCGGCCATGCGAGGCATGTTGGCTGCGTCGGCCATTGCGCTGGCCACCGCGCTGACCTTGGCAATGAGCCTGGCCATCGGCGTCGCGTCGCCGGCGTCCGCGCAGCCCGGAAGCGAACCGTCAGGCGCCGTCGCGCTGCCGGACGGGCCGGCGCAGTCCTGGTTGCTCGCCGACCTCGATACCGGCCGGATCCTTGCTTCCCGCAACCCGCACGAGCCGCACGCGCCCGCGAGCACCATCAAGGCGCTGCTCGCCATGGTGGTGCTCGACCAGCTTCCGCTGAACGGGGTGATCGCGGCCCGTCCGGCGGCAGCCGACGTCGAATGTTCTTGTGCCGGAGTGAAAGCGGGGCGTGCCTACACGGTGCGTCAACTGCTCGACGGGCTGATGCTGGTGTCGGGCAACGACGCCGCCAATGTGCTTGCCGACGGTCTCGGCGGCTATCGAATCGCGGTCGCGAAGATGAACGCCAAGGCGTCGGCCCTGGGGGCGCGCAGCACGCGCGTCTCCTCCCCGTCGGGTCTGGACGGTCCGGGGATGGAGTCGGTCACCACCGCCAATGACCTCGCGATGATCTACCGCCAGGCGCTGCGGTATCCGGCGTTCGCCGCGATCGTGCGCCAGCCGTCGTCGCTGTTTCCGACCGACAACGGCCCGAAGACCATCACGAACCAGAACGAGTTGCTGAAGCGGTATCCGGGCACGCTCGTCGGCAAGACCGGCTACACCAATCTGGCCCGCGACACGTTCGTCGCTGCCGCGCAACGCAACGGTCGGCGGCTGGTGGTCGCGCAGCTGTACGGCAACGGCGACCTCTACGGCCAGGCGATCGACCTCTTCGACTGGGGCTTCAGCCAGCCCTAAATCTTGTGCGAGCGACCGCGTTTGCCGGCGACACGCCGCCATTGCGCGGCATTTTGCGGTCGCTCGCGCGTCACGGGAAAGTGCGGCCCCGCAGGATGACGAGATCCGGCTGGTTGACGACGGAGGCGCCGAGCCGCGGATCGTCGGCGTAGCACACCAAATCGGCGGGTGCCCCGTGCTCCATGCCCGGCCGGCCCAGCCACTCGCGGGCGCTCCAGCAGGCAGCACCCAGTGCCTCGGTGGCGCTCATGCCGATGCCCTTGAGCGCGTCGATCTCGTCGGCTATCCGACCGTGCGCGACCATGCTGCCGGCGTCGGTGCCGGCATAGAGCGGCACGCCCGCCTCATGGGCGGCGGCGATTCGCGGCGCACACCGCTCGTACAGGTCGCGCATATGACGGGCATACGCCGGGTATTTGGCGGCGCCGTCGGCGATGCCCGGAAAGTTCTCGATGTTGATCAGCGTCGGCACCAGCGCGGTGCCGTGCTCGACCATCAGGTCGATGGTGTCGTCGGTCAGGCCGGTGCCGTGCTCGATGCAATCGATACCGGCCTTGATCAGCCCCGGCAGCGCGTCTTCGCCGAACACATGGGCGGTCACGCGGGCGCCGTTGTCGTGGGCGGCGCCGATCGCGGCCTTGAGCACGTCGTCGGACCACAGTGGTGCCAGATCGCCGACTTCCCGGTCGATCCAGTCGCCGACGAGCTTGACCCAACCGTCGCCGAACCGCGCCTGCTCGGCCACCGCGGCCGGCAGCGCGGACTCGTCTTCGAGTTCGATCGCGAATCCACGCTGGTAGCGCTTCGGCCTGGCCAGGTGGCGGCCGGCCCGGATGATCTCGGGCAGATCGTCGTGGTCGGCGAGGCTGCGGGTGTCGACGGGCGACCCGCAGTCGCGCAGCAGCAGCGCCCCCGCGTCGCGTTCGACCTCGGCCTGCTCGATGCAGTCGTCGAGGTTGTCCAGTGGGCCGTGCGCACCGAGTCCGACGTGGCAGTGCGCGTCGACGAGCCCGGGCAGTATCCAGCCGCCGTCAAACGCGGTCTCAGCCCCGCTCACTGGTTCGGCGCTCAGCACGCCGTCGACGATCCACCACTCCACGGGCTCCTCGTCGGGAAGTCCCCGACCGCGCACATGGAGGCGCACCCTACTTCTGGCCCGGGAACTTCAGCTTGGACAGGTCGATGTCGGCCAGTCCCGGTGGGAGCTCGTCGAGGCCCTTGGGCATGTCGGACAGATCGGGGAACCCCGCCGGCATCCCTGGCGTTCCTGCGCCGAGCGGATTGCGCACCTTCGGCGGCGTCGGCCCGCTCCCCTTCTTCCGGCCCTTCTGCCCCTTCTTACCCTTCTTGCCCTTGCGGTTGGATGGCTTGCGGCCGAACGGCATTCCCATCTGCCCGGCCATCTGCGACATCATCTTGCGGGCCTCGAAGAACCGCTCGACAAGCTGGTTGACCTCACCGACCGACACACCGGAGCCGTTGGCGATGCGAAGGCGGCGCGAGCCGTTGATGATCTTGGGGTCGGCGCGCTCCTCGGGTGTCATGCCGCGGATGATCGCCTGCAGGCGATCGAGTTGCTTGTCGTCGACGGCGGCCAGCGCATCCTTCATCTGGCCCGCACCGGGCAGCATGCCGAGCAGGTTGCCGATCGGACCCATCTTGCGGATCGCCAGCATCTGCTCGAGGAAGTCCTCCAGCGTCAGTTCGCCGCTGCCGATCTTGGCGGCCGCCTCCTCGGCTTGCTGGGCGTCGAAGACCTGCTCGGCCTGCTCGATCAACGACAGCACGTCGCCCATGCCGAGGATTCGACTGGCCATCCGATCGGGGTGGAAGACGTCGAAGTCCTCGAGCTTCTCTCCGCTTGAGGCGAACAGGATCGGTACACCCGTGATCTCGCGGACCGACAGCGCCGCCCCGCCGCGGGCGTCGCCGTCGAGCTTGGTCAGCACGACGCCGGTGAAGCCGACGCCCTCGCGGAAGGCCTCGGCGGTCGTGACGGCGTCCTGGCCGATCATCGCGTCCAGCACGAAGATCACTTCGTCGGGGTCGACGGCCTGCTTGATCGCGGCGGCCTGACCCATCAGCTCCTCGTCGATACCGAGGCGGCCCGCGGTGTCGACGATGACCACGTCGAAATGCTTGGCCCGGGCCTCGGCGAGACCGGCGGCGGCGACCGTGACCGGATCACCGGGCGCCGCGTCTGCGCCGCCGTCGGCCGATACGCCCGGGTGTGGCGCGAAGACCGCGACGCCGGCGCGCTCGCCGACGATCTGCAGCTGACTCACGGCCCCCGGCCGCTGCAGGTCGCATGCCACAAGAAGCGGCGTATGCCCTTGCCCGCGAAGCCATTTCGCGAGCTTTCCGGCCAAGGTCGTCTTACCGGAGCCTTGCAGACCGGCCAGCATGATCACGGTCGGCGGAGTCTTGGCGTACGCCAGCGTGCGGGTCTCCCCGCCGAGGATGCCGATCAGTTCCTCGTTGACGATCTTGACGACCTGCTGGGCCGGGTTGAGGGCGCCGGACACCTCGGCGCCGCGGGCGCGCTCCTTGATGCGGTTGACGAAAGCGCGCACGACGGGCAGCGACACGTCGGCTTCCAGCAACGCCAACCGGATCTCACGGGTGGTCGCGTCGATATCGGCGTCGGTCAGCCGCCCCTTGCCACGCAGGCCCTGCAGGGCGCCGGTCAACCGGTCGGACAGGGATTCAAACACTTAAGCCTCCTGCGGCCTAGCCTAACTGGCCTCGGAGACCGCCTTGGCGGGCGGCGGCGCGGGTAGCACCGCGTACAGGTCGCGCTCGAGCTCATCACGTACGGCGCCGGCGTCGCCGGGGACCACGATGCCGAAGACATCCACCACCGAGGAGCCCAGCGTAGTCACCTTCGCCCAGGCGATGTCGACGCCATCGCGCTCGAACACCGCGGTGAGCCTCGCCAGCAGACCGGTGCGATCCGCGCTGCGGATCTGCACGATCAGCTCGCCCGGGCTAGCGCCCTCCGACCACAGGACGCGCGGCGGTGCGGTCACATGGTTGATCGGCACGGCGGCCAATACCTCACCCGCACGGGTGGTGCCGTGCTGCGCGGCGTCGCGATCGCGGCGGTCGAGTGACTCGAGCACGTCGAGTTCGCCGTCGAGGGCGAGGATGAACTGCTGACGCAAAAGCTCGCCGGCGGGTGGTGATCCGAAATGCGGTGAGACGACGAACGTGTTGATCGCCGAGCCCTGGTGGCCGTTCACCGACGCCGAGTGCACCCGCAGCGAATTCAGCGCCAGCACCCCTGCGGCTTTCGACAGCAGCCCCCGTCTGTCCGGCGCGATGATCGTGACGTTGTAGATGTGCGGGCTGTCCGCCGGCGTGAGCTCGACGTGCACACCGACCTCGGCCGCCAGTGAAAGATACCGCGGGTCAATGGGATCCGGTTCGGGCAGTGGCTCGCCGGCCATCACCGTCTTGCACCGGTGCACCAGGTCGCCGATCAGCGACGCCTTCCAGTCGCCCCAGACGCCAGGGCCCGTCGCCAGCGAATCCGCTTCGGCGAGCACGTGCAGCAACTCCAGCAGCACCGCGTCGCCGTCGAGATCAGCGACCACCGATTCGATCGTGTTGGGGTCTTGCAGGTCGCGCCGTGTCGCGGTGTGCGGCAACAGCAGATGGTGACGCACGACCTTCGACAACACCTCGACGTCCGAGGGCCACAGGCCCAGTCGAGTGCCGATCTGGGTCGCCAATTCGGCGCCGATGATGCTGTGATCACCGCCGCGTCCCTTACCGATGTCGTGGCACAGCGCGCCCAGCATCAACAGGTCGGGGCGGGACACACGCGTGGTGAAAGCGCTTGCCCGCGAAACTGTTTCGACGAGGTGTCGGTCGACGGTCCAGATGTGCACGACGTCACGCGGCGGAAGGTCGCGGACCGCTCCCCACTCCGGGAACAGCCTGCCCCACAGACCGGTGCGGTCCAGCGCCTCGATCGTGGCGACCGCCGACGGCCCCGCAGCGAGCATCACCAGCAGGTCCTTCAGAGCCTGCCGCGGCCAGGGCGTGCGGAGCTCGGGCGCGGCCTCCGCAAGCCGGGCCAGCGTGGACGCGGCCATCGGCAGCCCCGTCGTCGCCGAGGCGGCGGCCACCCGCAGGATCAGGCCTGGATCGCGTTCGGGACGGGCGTCGCGCGCGAGGATCACCTCGCCGCCGAACTCGATGACGCCCTCGTCGAGCGGCCGGCGGGTGGGGCGGCGAAGCGACGCGAAACCGCGGCGGGGCAGCGCGTTCGCCGCGGTGCGGACACCGGCGTCGACGTAGAAGCTGATGGTGCGCGCGGCATCGGAGAGCGTGCGGGCCAGATCGAAGCGGTCCCCGATGTGTAGCGCGGCGCCGATCTCGTCGGCATGCTGGGCCAGCAGCAGGTCGCGGCCGCGCCCGGCGACCCTGTGCAGTTCGGTCCGCACGTTGAGCAACGCCAGATGGGCCTCCCCCAGCGTTCCGAGCGGCGAGGCGGAGGTCCGGTTGGGGTACACGTCGGTCAGCTGCGCGATCGCCAGCGCATTGAGCAATTGCACGTCGCGCAGACCGCCACGGCCACACTTGAGATCCGGCTCGGCACGATGCGCGATCTCACCGCTGCGTTGCCAGCGCGCTCGGGTGTGTTCGACGAGATCGTCGAAGCGCGACGCGATTCCGGTGCGCCACTGCCGACGGGCGCCCGCGATCAGCAATGCCGACAGGTCCGCATCCCCAGCGATGTGCCGCGCTTCCAGCATTGCCAGGCCCGCCGAAATGTCCTCGCTGCCCACCTTCAATGCCTCGGGTACCGTCCTCACACTGTGATCGAGACGAATGTTGGCGTCCCACAACGGGTACCACAACAGCTCTGCTACCTGACCGACCAAGCCGGGCGGCATGTTGTCGTGCAACAGCGTCAGGTCGAGGTCGGAGTACGGCACGAATTCGCCCCGGCCCAGACCACCGGTCGCGACGATGGCGAAGCCGCTGGTGGGTGTGATGCCGACCTCGGCGGCCTTCGTGGTGAGCCAGAACTCGTACAGATCCTGCAGTGCCTGCCGCAGGGCTGCCGAATCCAATTGGCGGGCAGTGCCTGCCAGCAACTGCTTGCTCGCGGCGGCGAGGTCGGTCGCTGGCCGAGACGAGCCCGCCGCCGGCGCCACCCATCGGGGATCGGGTTTCTGCTCAGTCATCTCGTTTTCTCCCGCCCTGTCGAGAACTGCTCATGGTGTCATCGGTCGGGAGACGAACTCTCAGTTCTTCAAGCGGCTCAAAGGGCGTCGGCTCCCCGTTCGCCGGTTCGCACCCGCACGACGGTGTCGACGGGACTCACCCACACCTTGCCGTCGCCGATCTTCCCCGTCCGTGCGGCCTGGACGATGACATCGACCACCTTGTCGACAGCGGAGTCTTCGACGACCACCTCGACGCGCACCTTGGGCACGAAATCCACGGAGTACTCGGCGCCGCGGTAGACCTCGGTGTGCCCCTTCTGCCGGCCGTATCCCTGTACCTCGCTGACGGTCATCCCGAGGATCCCCGTCTGCTCGAGCCCGGTCTTGACGTCTTCGAGCGTGAACGGCTTGACAATCGCAGTAATCAGCTTCATGTAGTCGATCCCTTCCGAGGAAATTGTTGCCGATCAGACGAGCTCGTAAGCGGTTTCGGCATGTTCGGTCTCATCGATGCCGGTGTCCTCGTCTTCCGCGGTAACGCGCCAGCCCAACGGCTTAACGATAAAGGCAATGATCGCCGTCATGATGCCAGTGAAGATGACGGCCACCAAGGCGATCACCACCTGCACGACGAGCTGGCGGATGCCACCGCCGTAGAACAGGCCGGTGTCCATCGCCAAGAAGCCGATGCCGACCGTGCCCCACAGGCCCGCCACCAGGTGCACACCGACGACGTCGAGCGAATCGTCGTAGCCGAACTTGTACTTCAGGCCGACTGCAAGAGCGGACAACACACCGGCGATGACGCCCAGGATCAGCGACCCGATCGGCGACAGCGCACCGCAGGCCGGGGTGATCGCCACGAGGCCGGCGACAATGCCCGACGCCGCGCCGACACTGGTAGCGTGACCGTCCCGGATCCGCTCCACGAGCAACCAGCCGAGCATCGCCGCAGCGGTTGCGACAGTGGTGTTGACCCAGACCTGGCCCGCGATCATGTCGGCCGCGCCTTCGGAACCCACGTTGAAGCCGAACCAGCCGAACCACAGGATGGCAGCGCCGAGCATCACGAACGGAATGTTGTGCGGCCGATAGGCCATCCTGCCGAACCCGGTCCGCTTGCCCAGTAGCAGCGCGAGCACCAGTGCGGCCATGCCGGCGTTGATGTGGACGACGGTGCCGCCGGCGAAGTCGATCGGAGCGACGTTCGCCAATCCTTCTTCGTTCACCCCGAACAGTTTGGCCGCGATGCCGTTCCCGGACGACGACATCAGCCCACCGCCCCAAACCATATGGGCGAGTGGGAAATACACCAGGGTGACCCAGATTCCGCCGAACACCAGCCAGGTCCCGAACTTCATCCGCTCGGCCACCGCACCGCTGATCAGTGCGACCGTGATGACCGCGAAGGTGAGTTGGAAGCCGGCCCAGACGATAGCGGGGACCGTGCCGAACCCGCCGAGTACGTAGAGCGTGTTCTCGCCGATCTCCTTGGTTTCCAGAAGTGGACTCAACCCGAAGAGCGCGAACGGATTGTCGAATACGCCGAGGATGTCGCCGGTACCGGTGTGCCCCGATGCGAACGACATCGAGTACCCCCACAACACGTAGATGACGCTGACGACGCCGAGGGTGCCGAACGACATCATCATCATGTTCAGCACCGACTTCTGCCGGGAGAGCCCACCGTAGAAGAACGCCAGACCGGGCGTCATGAACAGGACGAGCGCCGCGGCCATCAGTACCCACGCGGTGTCGCCCGCGCTCAACCCTTCCGGGCCGAACGGCGCGAACGCATCATCGGGAAGAGCCAGGGGTAAGGCTGAAACCACTTTGTGTGAACCTCCTCGGGAAGTGCGCCGATCGGATCGGCCTCCCGAAGAGACTCTTCGGCCCGCGTTTCACCGGTGATTCTGTTCGGTTTCCAGTAAGTGAACGCGCACGCGAGAAGCGTTACGCTCGTGTTTCTGCGAGCGGCCGCCAGCAAAAACGGTGTCTGCCGAGGTCCTTGGCGAGTGCGAACGCCTACCCGAGGAGCGCGTCGACGAAGGCCGCCGGCTCGAATGGCGCGAGATCGTCGGCCCCCTCCCCGAGCCCAACGAGTTTCACCGGCACCCCGAGTTCCTGCTGCACCCGGAAGACGATTCCGCCCTTGGCCGTGCCGTCGAGTTTCGTCAGCACGACACCGGTGATGTCGACGACTTCAGCGAACACCCTGGCCTGCGGCAGCCCGTTCTGGCCGATCGTGGCGTCGAGCACCAGCAGTACCTCGTCGACCTCGGCGCGGCGGCTGACCACCCGCTTGACCTTGCCCAGTTCGTCCATCAGACCGGTCTTGGTGTGCAGCCGCCCGGCGGTGTCGATGACGATGACGTCGGCGCCGTCCTCGATGCCTTTGTCGACCGCGTCGAAGGCCACCGATGCGGGATCGGCGCCCTCCGCGCCACGCACCACATGTGCGCCCACCCGCGACGCCCAGGACTGCAACTGATCGGCCGCGGCCGCCCGGAAGGTGTCGGCCGCGCCGAGCACCACGCGGCGCCCGTCGGCGACCAGAACGCGGGCCAGCTTGCCGACGGTGGTGGTCTTGCCGGTGCCGTTGACCCCGACGACCAGCAACACCGACGGCTTGTCCGCATGCGGCAGCGCCTTGATCGACCGGTCCAGGTCGGGCCGCAGTTCGGCGATCAGGACCTCACGCAGCACGGCGCGGGCGTCTGCTTCGCTGCGCACGTTGCTGCTGGCCATTCGGGCGCGCAGCGACGACACCACCGATTCCGTCACGACCGGTCCGAGATCGGCGATCAGCAACGTGTCCTCGACCTCTTCCCAGGACGCCTCGTCGAGGTCACCGCCGCCGAGCAGGCCCAGCATGCTGCGGCCGAGCGCGTTGTGCGACTTGGCCAGGCGGCCACGCAGGCGCTCCAGCCGGCCTTCCGTCGGTGCTATCTCGTCGAGGGCCCGAGCGGGCGGTGCGCTGTCGGGGGCGGGCGCTGTCGGAGTCGCAGCGGGCTTCTCCAGAGGCTTTTCGACCGGCGCCTCGGGCAGCTGGACTTCGGCGATCGGGCGCTTCGGCGAATCCCGCGGAATCGTGGCGTCATCGCCGACCGCGGGCAGGCCGCTGGTGTCGATCCGCTCGGCCGGCCGGGCCGGTGCCGACTGGGTGAACGTGATGCCCGAGGACGCCGTATAGCCCCCGGAGCGGTCGATTTCGGGGGCCGTGTCGGCCTTCGAAAAGCTGATCCGGCGGCGGCGGTATCGCACCAGACCAACGACCAGCGCGGCGATCAGCAGTACGGCGATGACCGCAATCGCGATCCACAAACCAATCCAGGCAGCTTCTGTCACCGCGCCATTGTCTCAAGGTGACTCGGCGTCGACGCCCCGGGTGCATGCGATTTGTGCACGTTTCGGAGCGCTCAGCGCTCAGCGCTCCTCGATGTGCACAAGTCGGCTAGTTGGTGGCCGCGACCAATTCCTGACCGCGCATTCGCTGGCTGATCACCGCGGTGATGCCGTCGTCGCGCATGGTCACCCCGTACAAGGCGTCGGCGACTTCCATCGTCGGCTTCTGATGCGTGATGACGATCAGCTGGGAGCGCTCACGCAGTTGCTCGAACAGGCTGATCAGCCGGCGCAGGTTCACGTCGTCGAGCGCCGCCTCGACCTCATCCATCACGTAGAACGGCGACGGCCTGGCGCGGAAGATCGCGACGAGCATCGCGACTGCGGTCAACGACTTCTCCCCGCCGGACAGCAGCGACAGGCGCTTGATCTTCTTGCCCGGCGGCCGCGCCTCGACCTCGATCCCGGTGGTGAGCATGTCGTTGGGGTCGGTCAGCAACAGCCGGCCCTCGCCGCCTGGGAACAGCGCGGAGAACACCCCACGGAACTCGCGTTCGACGTCGGCGTACGCCTCGGTGAACACCTGCAGGATTCGTGCGTCGACGTCATCGATGACGTCGAGCAGATCCTTGCGCGCGCCCTTGACGTCCTCGAGTTGGGTGGACAGGAAGTTGTAGCGCTCCTCGAGCGCGGCGAACTCCTCGAGCGCGAGGGGGTTGACCCGGCCCAGCTCGTTGAGCTCGCGTTCGGCCTTCTTGGCGCGTCGTTCCTGCGTCGCGCGGTCGAACGGCATCGGGGCGGGCGCGGTGACCTGCTCGCCGCGCTCACGCGCCTGCTCGAATTCGGCCATCTCCAGTTCCGTCGGCGGCAGCGGCACGTCCGGGCCGTACTCGGCGACCAGATCATCGGTCGCCATGCCGAACTGTTCGAGGATCTGTTCCTCGAGCTGCTCGATACGCATTGCCGCTTGCGCTTTGGCGACTTCGTCCTTGTGCAGCGCCTCGGTCAGACCGTTGACCTTGATGGTGAGCTCGTTGACCTCGTCGCGCGTCTTGGCCAGCGCGGCGGTGCGGTGCTGGCGTTCGGCGGCAACCTCGTCACGAGCGCGGGACGCCACCGCCACCACGGCGCTCAACCGCTGTGCGACAAGGCGACCCGAGTCCGCAACCGCGGCGGCCACCCCCGCGGCGTGCTGACGCGATTCGCGGGCACGAAGGGCGCGCAGCCTCGCCTCACGCTCGGCGGCCGCCGCCCGGCGCAGCGAATCCGCCCTTCCGCGAACGGCATTCGCGCGCTCCTCGGCGGTTCGCAGCGCCAACCGGGCCTCCACCTCGGCGCCGCGGGCCGTCTCGGCGGCAGCCATCGTCTCCTGCCGGTTGATGGGCTCGGCTTCGAACGTCGGCTCCTGCTGGGCGTTGTGCAGACGCTGCTCGAGCCCGGCGAGCTCCTCGACGGTGCGGGATCGGTTGGCCTCCAACTCGTCTCGCTGCTGGATCAGCCGTTGCCATTCGTCGTCGGCGGCGCGGGCCTCCTGGCCGAGTCGACCCAGCTGCTCGTAGATCGCCGAGATGGCGGCGTCGGATTCGTTGAGCGCGGCGAGCGCCTGCTCCGCGGCGTCCTGACGGCTCGCCTGTTCGGTCAGCGCGCCGGAAAGGGCCGCCATCAACTCGCCGACCTGCCTCTCGGCTTCGGCCAGCTCGGTGCGGGCTTTCTCGACCTCCGAGGCGATCTCGAGCGTGCTGGGTTTGCGGTCCGACCCGCCGCTGACCCAGCCCGCCCCCACCAGGTCGCCATCGGTGGTGACGGCCCGCAGCTTCGGCCGCGAGGCGACCAGGTCCAGCGCGGCGGCCAGATCCGACACGACCACGACGTCTGCGAGCATCGCCCGGACCGCGCCCCGCAGTCGCGGTGGCGCTTCGACCAGCTCCACCGCCCACACGGCGCCTGCGGGCAACGATTCAGCTTGCGGCGCTGAGTGATCCGGCCAATCACCGAGCACGATCGCTGCTCGCCCACCGTCGGATTCCTTGAGCGCCGCGACCGCAGCGCGGGCGGCCCCTGGACTTTCGGCGGCGACCGCGTCCGCAGCGGCCCCGAGCACCGTCGCAACGGCCACCTCGTAGCCGTTGCGCACCTTCACCAGGTTGGCGATCGAACCCAGAAGCCCTGCGCCACCGCGGTTTTGCTGCAGCCAGGCCGCCCCGTCCTTGCGATCCAGACCGACCGAAAGGGCTTCGATGCGAGCGCGAAGCGAGGCGACCTGACGCTCTGCGCCGCGCTCTGCGGCCTGAAGTTCGGCGACGCGTTCGTCGGCCAGCCGCAGCGCGGTCACCGTGCGGTCGTGGTGTTCGTCCAGGCCGACTTCCCCAGCGTCGAGTTCGCCGACGCGGCTTTGCACGGTCTCGAACTCGGCCTGGGCCTGCTGTGCCCGGGCGGCGGCCTCGTCGATGCTGCCGGTGAGGCGCGCGACGGTTTCGTCGATGGACTCCACGCGGGTGCGCATGGTGTCCACCTGACCAGCCAGCCGGGCCAGGCCCTCGCGGCGGTCGGCTTCGGCGCGGGCGGCGGCAAGGTGCGCACGTTCGGCCTCGGCGGCGACGCGCTCACGCTCGGCCAGCTCGGCACGGGCGCCCTCCAGCTTCGCGCGCGATTCGGTCAGCTCGTCAAGCAGTTGCCGTTCCTGCGCGGCGATTTCGTCCGCCTGGGCTTCCAGGGCATCGGGATCGGGGCCGGTCGACGCCTCCGGCTCGATTTCGAGGTGCTGTGCTCGCTCGCTGGCGATGCGCACTGTCGCACTGACACGCTCGGCGAGCGCCGACAGCGAGAACCAGCTCTGCTGTGCGGCGTCTGCGCGTTCGCTGAGGCCGGCGACCGCCGCTTCATGGGCGGCCAGCTCCGCGGTCTTGGCCTCCAACAGCGTCGCGATCTCGTCGTGCTCGCGGCGCAGCGTGGTCTCGGCCCGGTTGGTGTTCTCGAATTCGGCACGGCGCGTGACGAGGTCGTCGGCGGCCAGCCGCAGTCGAGCGTCACGCAGGTCAGCCTGAATCGTCTGGGCGCGCCGGGCCATCTCGGCCTGCCGCCCGAGCGGCTTGAGTTGACGGCGCAGCTCGGTGGTCAGGTCGGTCAGCCGGTTCAGGTTGGCCGACATCGCATCGAGCTTGCGGACCGCCTTCTCCTTGCGCTTGCGGTGCTTGAGGACGCCGGCCGCCTCCTCGATGAACGCCCGCCGGTCCTCGGGACGCGATTCCAGGATCTCCGAGAGCTTGCCCTGCCCGACGATGACATGCATCTCGCGGCCGATACCGGAGTCGGACAGCAGTTCCTGGACGTCCATCAACCGGCAACTGCTGCCGTTGATCTCGTACTCACTGCCGCCGTCGCGAAACATCCGCCGGGTGATCGACACCTCGGAGTACTCGATCGGCAGCGAGTTGTCGGAGTTGTCGATCGTGACCGTGACCTCGGCGCGGCCCAGCGGCGGCCGTGACGACGTTCCGGCGAAGATGACGTCTTCCATCTTGCCGCCGCGCAGCGTCTTGGCGCCCTGTTCGCCCATCACCCAACTCAGCGCGTCGACCACGTTCGACTTGCCCGAACCATTGGGCCCGACGACGCACGTGATGCCTGGCTCGAAGCGCAGAGTCGTCGGCGAAGCAAACGACTTGAAGCCCTTCAGGGTCAGACTCTTGAGGTGCACGACGTGCCACACTACCGCCGCGCGGGCTAGCGCTCGGTGAACCCTTGTAGCGAGTCGCGAGGTTCTGTGAAGTCGGCGACGACGTTGTCGACTCGACCCGGCGCCTCACCGCTTCGCAGCAGGTCAAGTAGTCGCTGGCACGCTTCGCGTGGCCCCTCGGCGACCACTTGCACCCGGCCGTCGGGCTTGTTGGCCGCGAAACCGGTCAGTCCGAGTTCCAGCGCGCGCGACCGCGTCCACCACCGGAAGCCGACGCCTTGAACATGGCCGTGCACCCACGCCGTCAGCCGTACCTCAGCTAACTCCTGCATCATGCACCTCAAAGGTCACTTTGGTCCCGGACTTGAGCGTGCGGCCGACGGTGCAGACCTGGTCGACCGCCCGCTCGACCACCGTGAGTACCCGCGCGACCTCGGCCTCGGACAACCCGGACAGGTCGAGTTCCATGTGCTCTTCGAGCAGCGGGTACCGCTCCTGCTCGCGGTCGGCAGGCCCGGAGACGCGGATCGTCGTGCGGTAGTCGTCGCCGAGCCTGCGGCGTAGCGGCGCGTCACTTGCCATACCGCTGCACGCCGCCAGCGCGATCTTCATCAGTTCGCCCGGCGTGAAGACGCCCTCGACGTCCTCGCTGCCGACGAGCACCTCCGCGCCGCGCGAGCTACGCCCGGTGTAGCGGCGCTCGCCTGTCCGCTCGACCCACAGTTCAGTCATCGCTCCTCTTCTTCGCTCGGCGCGAGCGACCGCAAAATGCCAACTTCCTGCGGCGTGTCGCGTACAAACACGGTCTTTCGCGCAGCTTAAGCCCGCCTCGCCCGCGGCCGGGGTTGGCACCGTGGGCAGTAGAACGACGAGCGGTTCATGAACTTCTCCCGCCGCATCACCGCACCGCAGCGCCGGCACGGCTCGCCTTCGCGGCCGTAGGCATCCAGCGACCGGTCAAAGTAGCCGGATTCGCCGTTGACGTTGACATACAGCGCATCGAACGACGTGCCGCCCTGCGCCAGCGCCTCCCGCATCACCTCGGCGGCCGCGTCGAGCACCTCCGCGAGCTTGGGCCGGGTCAGCGACGACGCCAACCGGGCGCCGTTGACCCTGGCGCGCCACAGCGCCTCGTCGGCGTAGATGTTGCCGATGCCCGACACCACGGTCTGATCCAGCAGCTGCCGCTTGATCTCAGAGCGCTTGTGCCGCAACACCGTGACCACACCATCGCGGTTGAACAGCGGATCCAGCGGGTCGCGGGCCAGATGAGCGACGGGCACCGGCACCTCGCTGCCGTCGACGGTGACCAGTTCGGCGAGCATCCAGCCGCCGAAGGTGCGCTGGTCGACGAAGCTCAACGCGGTGCCGTCGTCGAGCAGCGCGGCGATGCGCAGGTGGTCTTCCCGCGGCACCTCACCCAGCAGCATCTGCCCGCTCATCCCCAGGTGCACCACCAGCGCCGAACCGTCATCCAGAATCAGCCACAGATACTTTCCCCGCCGGCCCGTGCCGACGATGCGCGAATTCAGCAGCCGCGCAGTCAGATCGGCGGGGCCGGCCTCGTGTCTGCGTACCGCGCGCGGATGGTGCACGCGCACCGCGGTGATCGTCTTGTCGACGACGTGCGCGGCCAGTCCGCGCCGGACCACCTCGACCTCGGGAAGCTCAGGCATCTACCTCGGCTGCGGTCAGCGCGTTCCAGGCCGCCGCGGCCGCCTTGAGTTCGGCCTCCTTCTTCGTGCGCCCGACCCCGGTGCCGTATTCGGTGTCGGTGACGACCACCGTCGCGGTGAATTCCTTGTCGTGGTCCGGCCCGGTGGAGCTGACGACGTAACTCGGTGCGCCCAGCCCGCGCGAGGCGGTCAGCTCCTGCAGGCTGCTCTTCCAGTCCAGCCCGGCGCCAAGGGTCGGCGCCGTGTCCAACAACTTGCCGAACAAGCGCAGGATGACCTGCCGGGCGACGGTGATGCCGTGCTCGAGAAAGATTGCGCCGAGCAGGGATTCGACGCCGTCGGCCAGGATGCTGGCCTTGTCGGCGCCGCCGGAGTTTTCCTCGCCTTTGCCCAGCAACAGGTACGCGCCGAGCCCGTCGTCGGTCAGGTGACGACCCACGTCGGCGAGTGCCTGGGTGTTGACGATGCTGGCGCGCAGCTTGGCCAGATCGCCCTCCGACCGGTCGGGGTGCCGGTGGTAGAGCTCCTCGGTGATGGTCAGCCCGAGCACCGCGTCACCGAGAAATTCCAGTCGCTCGTTGGTCGGCAGACCGCCGTTTTCATAGGAGTAGCTGCGGTGGGTGAGCGCGATGGTGAGCAGTTCGTCGGGCAGGTCGACGCCCAGCGCCGCCAGCAGTGCCGCGCGGTCAGTCACGCGTGTCCTCGTCGAACATGCCGGCCAGCTTGGCCCAGCGCGGATCGATTCGCTCGTGGTGGTGCCCGGGTTCGGCTTCGGCCAACGCCACACCGCAGTCCGGGCACAGCCCGGCGCAGTCGGGACCGCACAGCGGGGCGAACGGCAGCGCCAAACCGACGGCGTCGATGATCGGCTGCTCCAGGTTGACGGTGTCGTCGACCACGCGACCGACCTCGTCGGCTTCGGTGGTCTCGTCGGTGGCGCTGTCGGGGTAGGCGAACAGCTCGGTCAGATCGATCTCGACCTCATCGGTGACCGGCGTCAGGCACCGTGCACACTCGCCCGCCGTCGGCGCGGAAACCGTGCCGGTGACGAGCACTCCCTCCGACACCGACTCGACCCGTAGATCGAGCGCCAGCGGGGCGCCTTCCTCGATTCCGATCAGGTCGAGCCCGATCCGCGCCGGGGCGGGCACCGTCTCGGAGACAGCCATCATGGCCCCGGGCCGCCGGCCGAGCCGGGAGATGTTGATCACGAGCGGCGATTGTGACGCGCGATGCGCCGCCGCTTTGGCATGCGTCGCCATGACAGTCGAGTTTACGGCGAGGATTTTTGGCGGCCCTCGGGCGCTCAGCGCGCTGCGTAGTCGTGCGTGCCCGCCGCGGTGCGAAGCTGGTGCCGCCCGCGCCCGACCGAGCGCAGTGTGCCGTTGAGGAAGTCCTCGAACTCCGCGAGCTTGCTGTCGACGTAGATGTCGCATTCTCCGCGCAACCGGTCCGCCTCGGCGTGTGCCGAGTCGATGAGCCGGGTCGCCTCGGCCGTCGCGGTCTGCACGATCTCGGTCTGCGACACCAGCCGCTGTTGCTCCTTGATGCCCTCTTGCACGGCCTTCTCGTAGGCGAGGTTGCCGCTCTCGATGAGCCGGTCGGCTTCGGTCTTGGCGCGTCCGGCGCTGGCCTCGTACTCGCGTTTGGCGGTGGCCGCGATGCGGTTGGCCTCCTCACGGGCCTCCCCGACCATCCGCTCGCTGTGCTGACGGGCCTCGGCCACCATGCGGTCGGCCTGGGCTTTCGCATCCGCCAGCAGCCGGTCGGCCTCCGCGCGGGCGTGGTTGAGCACCGAGTCCGCCTCCGCCGTGGCCGTCGAGACCATCGAGTCGGAATGGTCCTTGGCCTCGCGAAGCATCCCGTCGCGCGCATCGAGGACATCCTGGGCGTCGTCGAGCTCGCCGGGAATCGCGTCCTTGATGTCGTCGATCAACTCGAGGACATCACCGCGGGGCACCACGCAGCCTGCCGTCATCGGCACGCCGCGCGCTTCTTCCACAATCGCGCTCAGTTCATCGAGCGCCTCGAAAACTCGGTACACGGCAACACCCTCCAGGCGTAGTTGACAGTTACCAGTGTGCCTGGTGTTGCCCGTGTGACTCGGCTTCCGCGTCGGTGTGTCGCTTCGGACCTCGTTCATCCTCGACAAACACCGCCGGTTGGCCGGGTCGCACCGCTACCCCAGGCCGCAACTGCCTGCTGAACTGCTCGTGCGCATTATGTCAAGCGCACGGTTGCCGCGATGATCGGGGAAGGCCGGGGGCGCGGCGACTACTTCAGCGCTGCACCGATCAGGTCTCGGGCGCGGTCGAGCATCGAGGCGAACGGTCCAACCGCGAAGTTGGCCTTGGCAGACTCCACGCCGGCGTGCGGATGGGTCGGAGCGATCGCCTCGGCGGCCCGCACTGCGCCCGCCATCCGTTTGAGGTCGTCGCCGTCGAGCTTGCGCTGCAGCTTGTTGAACTCCTCGTGCTCCTCGTGCTCGGCATGCTCGACCACGTCGTCGCGGAACTTCGTCAATTCGTCGATGAACTCCT
Source organism: Mycobacterium sp. IS-3022 (assembly GCF_001500065.1). Lineage (GTDB taxonomy): Bacteria > Actinomycetota > Actinomycetes > Mycobacteriales > Mycobacteriaceae > Mycobacterium. Next base: position 28,106 of record NZ_LQIN01000023.1, on the reverse strand, counting down.
TCGATCCGAGATCCATCTTCTCGAGCCGCGACAGGAACTCCTTGGCCTCGTGTTCCTCTTTGAGCCGCGCGTCGACGATCGACTCGCCGTCGGCGACCTCTTTGCGGGCCCGCGGATGCACCACCATCTCCTCGGCGGTCTCGTGCACGGCGAGTAGTTGACGAAGATCGGTGAACGCCTTCTCGCGGGCTTTGGTATCCGAGGCGCCGAGCACCTCGTCGAACATGTCCTTGATCAGGTTGTGCTGATCGGTCAGGAACTTCACGACGTCGTCGGTGTTCTGGACGAACGTTTCGACCATGGCAGAAACCTCCTGCGTTTTCGCTATTGGTGTGGGCGCGGATGGGCTGTGCGCCACCCCACGCCTACCCGGCGCAGACGGAAATTAACCCTGGCGAAGCTTGGCCTGCAGCCGCTTGTTGACCGGCGCCGGCAGAAGGTCGGAGACATCGCCGCCCAGCGTCGCGACCTCCTTGGCCAACGACGAGGACACGAACGAATACCGCGGCGTGGTGGCGACGAAGAATGTGTCGACGCCGGCGATGTGTTTGTTCATCTGCGCCATCTGCAGTTCGTATTCGAAGTCGGTGCCGGTGCGAAGGCCCTTGACGATCGCGGTCAGGCCGCGCTGCCTGGCGAAGTCGACGACGAGCCCCTGGCCGGACTCGACGCGCAGGTTCGACAGATGCTCGGTGGACTCCTCGATCATCGCGATGCGCTCGTCGAGCGTGAACATGCCCTTCTTGTTCGGGTTGACCAGCACGGCGATCAGCAATTCGTCGAACTGTGCGGCCGCGCGCTCGAAGATGTCGATGTGACCCAGGGTCACCGGGTCGAAGGAGCCTGGGCATACCGCGCCGCTCATGAGCGATGACGGTATCAGGGCCGTTAGGAGCGCTCCGCCAGCTCCAGGCGGGTGTCCCCATAGCTGCGCGACGGCCACACGTGCCACCCCGGCGGCCAGGTCAGCGGTGGTCCGCTCGCCCCGCGCTCGACGACGACGACGGTGCCGTCGGTGGTCCATCCGCCGTCGACCAACGCCGCGAGCACCTCGGCGACCTCGGCCGCGTCGACGTCGTAGGGCGGGTCGGCGAAGACCACGTCCACGGGCGATGACGCACCGGCCGAGAGCACCGAGGCAACGGTGCCGCGTCGCACCGTCGCCTGCGACACCCCCAAGGTGGCGATGTTGTCGGCGATGACGCGGGCGGCCCGGGCGTCGGATTCCACGAAGACCGCCGACACCGCTCCCCTCGACAACGCCTCGAGGCCGAGGGCGCCGGAGCCGGCGTACAGATCGAGTACCGCCGCCCCGGTGAGGTCGATGCGCGCGGCGAGCACGTTGAACAACGATTCGCGGACCCGATCGGTGGTGGGCCGGGTACCACGCCCAGAACGGCTCTGCGGCACGGTGATTCGTCGACCGCCGAAGGCGCCGGCGACGATGCGGGTCAGCTGACCACCACCAGAAGATCGCCGCCTTCGACTTGAGCCGTCTCCGACACCGCCACCCTGCTGACCTTGCCGGCCTTGGGAGCGGTGATCGCGGCCTCCATCTTCATCGCCTCGATGGTGGCGACCGTCTGGCCCGCCTCCACCTCGTCGTCCACGGCGACGTTTACGGTCACCACACCCGCGAACGGCGCGGCGACGTGGTCGGGGTTGGCGCGGTCGGCCTTTTCGGCGGTCGGGATGTCGCTGGCCACGCTGCGATCACGCACCACCACCGGCCGCAGCTGCCCGTTGAGGATGCACATCACGGTGCGCATACCGCGCTCGTCGGGGTCGGAGATCGCTTCGAGCCCGATCAGCAGTTCGACACCACGTTCCAGCTGGACCCGGTGCTCGTCGCCGTGGCGCAGCCCGTAGAAGAACTGGTTGGCCGACAGGCTCGAGGTGTCGCCGTACTGCTCGCGGTGGGCGTCGAGTTCCTTTGTCGGGCCGGGGAACAACAACCGGTTCAGCGCGGCCTGGCGTTTGGGGCCGGCCTGGGCGAGCACCGCTTCGTCTTCCTCGCTGAGTTCCTGCTGCGGTTTCGCAGGCGCCCGCCCGGCCAGCGCCTTGCTCCGCAGCGGTTCCGGCCACCCGCCGGCCGGCTCGCCGAGCTCGCCGCGCAGAAATCCGATCACCGACTCGGGAATGTCGAATCGCGAAGGGTCCGAAGCGAATTCGTCGGCGCTGATGCCCGCACCGACGAGGGCCAGCGCGAGGTCGCCCACCACCTTCGACGACGGGGTCACCTTCACCAGTCGGCCCAGCACCCGGTCGGCCGCCGCGTAGTTGGCCTCGATCTCCTCGAAACGGTCACCGAACCCGAGCGCGATGGCCTGCTGGCGAAGGTTCGACAGCTGTCCGCCGGGGATCTCGTGGTGATAAACCCGCCCTGTCGGGGCCGGAGGGCCGGCGGCCACAACATCGAAGGGCGCGTAGACCTTTCGCAACGCCTCCCAGTACGGCTCCAAGTCGCACACCGCTTGCAGCGACAACCCGGTGTCGTACTCGGTGTGCGCGGCCGCGGCGACGATCGAGCTGAGCGCGGGCTGACTTGTGGTGCCCGCCAGCGGCGCCGCCGCCCCGTCGACCGCGCTGGCGCCCGCCTGCCAGGCGGCCAGATATGTGGCCAGCTGACCGCCCGGGGTGTCATGGGTGTGCACGTGCACCGGCAGGTCGAATCGGCTGCGCAGCGCGCTGATCAGCGTATGGGCCGCCTGCGGTCGCAGCAGCCCGGCCATGTCCTTGATCGCCAGCACGTGGGCCCCGGCCTCGACGATCTGTTCGGCCAGCTTGAGGTAGTAGTCCAGCGTGTAAAGATTCTCGCCGGGGTCGGACAGGTCGCCGGTGTAGCTCATCGCGACTTCGGCCACCGCCGTGCCGGTCTCGCGGACCGCGTCGATGGCAGGCCGCATGGACTCGACGTTGTTGAGCGCGTCGAAGATCCGGTAGATGTCGATGCCGGTCGCGGTCGCCTCGGCGACGAACGCGTCGGTGACCGTCTCCGGATACGGGGTGTAGCCGACGGTGTTGCGGCCCCGCAACAGCATCTGCAAGCAGATGTTGGGCACCGCCTCGCGCAGCGCGGCCAGCCGTTCCCACGGGTCTTCCTTCAGAAAGCGAAGCGCCACATCGTAAGTCGCGCCGCCCCAGCATTCCAGCGACAGCAGCTGCGGCGTCATCCGCGCGATGTAGGGCGCCACCATCAGCAGACCGGTGGTGCGCAGGCGGGTGGCCAGCAGCGACTGGTGCGCGTCGCGGAATGTCGTGTCGGTGACAGCCAACGGCTTGGAGTCGCGCAGCCATCGGGCGAACCCGTAGGGCCCGAGTTCGGTCAGCAGTTGCTTGCTGCCGGCCGGCGCGGGGGCGTCGAGGTCGATCTCGGGAAGCTTGTCCTGCGGATACACCGACGCGGTGCGCGGGCCGTGCGGCTGGTTCACCGTGACATCGGCCAGGTAGTTGAGGATCTTGGTGCCGCGGTCGGCCGGGGTCCGCGCGGTCAGCAGATACGGGCGTTCGTCGATGAACGACGTGCTGATGCGGCCGGCGCGGAAGTCGGCGTCGTTCACCACCGCCTGTAGGAACGGGATGTTCGTCGACACGCCGCGGATGCGGAACTCGGCCAGCGCGCGGCGCGAGCGCGCCACCGCGGCACCGAAGTCGCGGCCCCGGCACGTCAGTTTGACCAGCATCGAGTCGAAGTGGGCACTGATTTCCGCGCCGAGGTGGGTGCCGCCGTCGAGCCGGATGCCCGCGCCGCCCGGCGTGCGATAGCCGGTGATGCGGCCGGTGTCGGGGCGAAAGCCGTTGGCCGGATCCTCGGTGGTGATGCGGCACTGCAGGGCGAAACCCCGCGGCGCCGTCATCATGTCCTGACCCAGCCCCAGATCCTCGAGCGTCTCGCCGTCGGCGATGCGCAACTGCGACGACACCAGGTCGACGTCGGTGATCTCCTCGGTGACGGTGTGCTCGACCTGGATGCGGGGATTGCACTCGATGAACACGTAGTGACCGCGCTCGTCGAGAAGGAATTCGACGGTGCCCGCGAACGTGTAGTCGATCTGACGGGCGAAGGTGACCGCGTCGGCGCAAATCCGTTGCCGCAGTTCGTCGGACAGGTTCGGTGCCGGCGCCATCTCGATGACCTTCTGGTGCCGGCGCTGCACGCTGCAGTCGCGTTCGAAGAGGTGCATCACGTTGCCGTGGGTGTCGGCCAGGATCTGCACCTCGATGTGGCGGGGGTTGAGCACCGCCTGCTCGAGATACAGCGTCGGGTCGCCGAATGCCGACTCGGCCTCACGCGACGCGGCATCGATCGCATCCGGCAACGCGTCGAGGTCGGCGACGCGTCGCATCCCGCGGCCGCCACCGCCGGAAACGGCCTTGACGAACAACGGGAACTCGAGGCTCGACGCGGCGGCCATCAGCTCATCGGCCGAGGCCGACGGCGCCGACGAGTTCAGCACCGGCAGGCCGGCGGCGCGGGCCGCGTCGATCGCGCGCGATTTGTTGCCGGTCAACTCGAGCACTTTCGCGCTGGGCCCGATGAACGTGATCCCGCTGTCGACGCACGCGGCGGCGAGCTCGGGGTTCTCCGACAGGAAGCCGTAGCCCGGATACACGGCGTCGGCGCCGGCATGCTTGGCCACCCGGATGATCTCGTCGACCGACAGGTAGGCCCGAACCGGATGTCCGGTTTCGCCGATCTGATAGGACTCGTCGGCCTTCAGCCGGTGCAGGGAGTTGCGGTCCTCGTGTGCGTACACCGCAACCGTGTCGATCCCCATCTCATAGGCGGCACGGAAGGCCCGGATCGCGATCTCTCCGCGATTGGCGACCAGGACTTTAGAAATCACGGGCGCTCACGCACGTACTGTATCGCCCGCTGACCCTAGACCAGCGTGGACCAGTAGCTCCAGAAGCGCACGAGGATCAACAGCAGCAGGCCGGTGAACCACAACGCCACCAGCGACCACCGCCAGGTGTGCAATCCACGCGCGACCGCGTTGCCCCGCTGAGGCTGCAGAGCGATGGCGGCGACCACGACCAGCAGCGGGATCGTCACCGCCCACACCACCATGCAGTACGGGCACAACGCGCCGATGCGGTACAGACTTTGGAAGATCAGCCAGTGCACGAACGCGGCGCCCAGCAGCGTGCCGGTGGCCAGGCCGGCCCAATACCAGCGCGGCAGCTCGACGCGCGCCAGCGCCAGCACGCCGGTCACCACGACGATCGTGAACGAGACGATGCCGATCAGCGAGTTGGGGAAGCCGAACACCGAGGCCTGCGGCGTGATCATCACCGAACCGCAGGACAGCACCGGGTTGAAACTGCAGGAGGGAACGTACTCCGGGTCGATCAGTAGCTCGATCTTCTCGACGGTCAACAGGACCGCCGCGACGAGCCCCAGCACACCCGCGATCAGGATCCAGACCGCGCTCGGGCGCCCCACCGGCAGGCCCGTCGGCTCCTCAGCCGCGGGCTCGGTCGGCGAGACGGCGCCGGGCGCGGCGACCGTCACGGCGCGGGCTGCGGTGTCGGATCGGGGTTCGGCGGCGGGGCCCCGGCGTCCAGCGCGGGCACCTCGCCGACGATCTTCTCGATCTCGGCGATCAACGCGTCAGGGGTGGACGGCGAGTAGTCCTCGCCGTTGATGCGGATCGTCGGCGTCGAGTTGACGCCGGCGGCTTTGGCAAGGCCCTTGACCATCTTCTCGTAGCGGCCGCTGTTGATGCACTCGGGAACCTCGCCGGTCACACCCGCTTGCCGGGCGATTTCGATGAGCCGGGCGTTGTCGGGGAACGGGCCGACGCCCTCGGGCGGCTGCTGGGCGAACAGCGCGGCATGGAAACGCCGGAAGGCTTCCTTGTCCGCGTCGGCCACGCAGTACGCCGCGTTGGCCGCGCGTGTCGAGTAGCCCTGCCCCGCACGGTCGAGGATGGAGACCATGTAGTAGTCGGCGGCGACGGCACCGCTGTCGATGAGCTTGTTGATCGTGGGCCCGAACTGCTTTTCGAAGTTGCCGCACGCGGGGCACAGGAAGTCCTCGTAGAGCGACAGCACGGCTTTGGGCTCGGAGGTGCCCTCCTTGGTGATCACGTTGCTCGACGCCACGTGGACCGCCCTGACTTCACCTTCGCCGGGTTTGTCGCCCTTGGTCATCACGATGTACACCACCAGCGCGACGGCGAAGACCACGACGACGGCGGTCAGGCCGATCTGCACCGCCAGATTGCGCTTGCGATCGGCTGCCTTCAGGTCGTAGCGCGGGGTCTTCTTCGGTTTCGAGGCCACGGGGGTAAGAGTACCGGCGCTGCTCCGACGGCCTGTCAGTCGCGGGCCAGATGAGCCCGCAGCGCGGAGATCACTTCGGCGACGGCGGTGGTGCTGTCGCCGCCGAACGGGAAGAAGTTGGCGAATCCGTGGACCAACGAACCGAACTCGCGGTGGTCGACCGGTACGCCCGCGGCCCGCATCGCTTCCGCGTACTGCCTGCCCTCGTCGCGCAGCGGGTCGAACCCGGCGGTGACCACCAGCGCAGGCGGCAGCCCGGACAAGTCGTCGGCCAGCAGTGGCGACACCCGCGGGTCGTCGGCGGCGATTCCCCCGCTGAGGTACCTGTCTCGGAACCATCCGAGGTCGTCCCTGGTCAGGAAGTAGCCGTTCGCGAACAGCGTCTGCGACCGCGTCTCGGCGCTGTAGTCGGTGACCGGGTACAGGAGCAACTGCACGGCCGGCAGCGGGCCGCCGGCGCGGGCGCGGTGCGCGACGAGCGCCGCCTGGTTTCCGCCCGCGCTGTCGCCACCGACGGCGATGCGGTCCGGGTCGACACCCAGTTCGGCGGCGTGGTCGTGCGCCCACCGGAACGCGGCGTACGCGTCGTCGGTGCCCGCGGGCGCCGGATGCTCGGGCGCCAGGCGATAGTCGACCGAGAGCACATGCATACCGCCGCGTCGGCAGATCTCGCGGCACAGGTCGTCGTGGGTGTCGATGCTTCCGATGACCTGGCCGCCGCCATGGAAGAAGACCAGCAGAGGACCGTGGCCCTCGATCGGTCGGTAGTGACGCGCCCGGACGGGTCCGGCAGGTCCTGGGATCGAGATGTTGCTCACCGCGGCGACGGGGATGCTCTGCTTGAAGCTGGCGGCCAGCACCTCCAGTTGGTCCCGGGCCGCACCGACCTCGTCGGCGTTGACCAGTCCGTCGAGGCCGGCGAGCTTCTGCCCGGCGAGCATCAGCGCAAGTGTGGTGTCGAGCGTGTTGCCGTCGATGGTGACCGTGCGGCCGCCGAGCAGTATGCGTTTGACCGCGTGCGGGATGTGCGGAAGTGCGCGCATGGTGACACCGGCCGCGGCGTTGACGACGGCCTCCCGGCGGCTCGGGCTCCGGGAACCTACGGCTGGCAGACTTTCAGTCATGGCTTCTCCATCGATCACGTTGAATGACGGTAATTCGATACCTCAGGTCGGACTCGGCGTTTGGCAGACCCCGGCGCAGGACACCGAACGGGCAGCCGCAACCGCCCTCGACGCCGGCTACCGGCACATCGACACCGCCGCCGCGTACGGCAACGAACGCGAGGTCGGCCAGGCCGTCAAGAAATCGGGGCTGCCTCGCGAGGACGTTTTCATCACCACGAAACTGTGGAACGCCGACCACGGCTACGACAGCACGCTGACCGCGTTCGACAAGAGCATGGAGCGTTTGCAGCTCGACTACCTCGACCTCTACCTCATCCACTGGCCGATGCCGGCCAACGGCGCGTTCGTCGAAACCTTCAAGGCCTTCGCACACCTGCGTGAGCAGGGCCGCATCCGGTCGATCGGGGTGAGCAACTTCGAGCCCGAGCACCTGCGGGCGCTGGTCGACGCGACCGGGATCGTCCCCGCCGTCAACCAGATCGAACTTCACCCGCTGCTCCAGCAGGAGGAGCTTCGGGAGGTGCACGCGCAGCTGGGCATCGCCACCGAAGCGTGGAGTCCGCTCGGACAGGGGTCACTGCTGTCGAACGACGCCGTCGGCTCGGTCGCCGGGGCGCATGGTAAGACGCCGGCACAGGTGTTGATTAGGTGGCATATGCAGCTCGGCAATATAGTCATCCCGAAGTCGGTGACCCCCGAGAGAATCGTGAGCAACTTCGACGTGTTCGATTTCGAGCTGAGCGAGCAGGACATGGCGTCCATCTCCGCGCTCGGCGACGGCACTCGGTTGGGTCCCGATCCGCGAACATTCGAGTTCACAGGATAGGTGAGATGACCCAACCGCAGGGCAACGCCGGCGCGATTCCGACCGTCACCCTCAACGACGACAACACGATGCCGGTGCTCGGCCTTGGCGTCGGCGAACTGTCGGACACCGAGACCGAGAAGGCGGTGCTGGCGGCGTTGGCGGCGGGCTACCGGCTGATCGACACGGCGGCCGCGTACGGCAACGAGGAAGCGGTCGGGCGGGCAATCAAGGCGTCCGGTGTGCCGCGCGAAGAGGTCTTCGTCACCACCAAGCTGGCCACCCCGGACCTCGGTTTTCAGTCGTCCCAGGATGCGCTCAAGGCGAGCCTCGGCCGGCTGGGGCTCGACTACGTCGATCTCTACCTGATCCACTGGCCGGCCGGCGAGCACGGTAAGTACGTCGACAGCTGGGGCGGGCTGATGAAGCGCAAGGAGGTCGGCGACACGAAGTCGATCGGCGTCTGCAACTTCCACGCCGAACATCTGTCGAACATCATCGATTTGTCGTTCTTCACCCCGGCGATCAACCAGATCGAACTTCACCCGCTGCTGAACCAGGCGGAGCTGCGCGAGGTCAACGCGGGCTACGGGATCGTCACCGAGGCCTACGGGCCGTTGGGCGTCGGCCGGTTGCTCGACCACGAGGCCGTCACCTCGGTCGCGCAGTCGCACGGCAAGACCCCGGCGCAGGTGCTGATCCGGTGGAGCCTGCAACTGGGCAACGTGGTCATCGCCCGCTCGTCGTCACCGGAGCGGATCGCCTCGAATCTCGAGGTGTTCGACTTCGAACTCGACGAGGATCAGATGGCCGCGCTCAATGGCCTCGATGAGGGCACCCGATTCCGTCCGGACCCGGAAACCTACACCGGCACCTAGTTTTTCCTGCGCGAAAACCACCGCGAGAACCTGCGCGAGAACCTGCGCGAGCAGACGCAAAGTGTCCTGAAAAGGCCTCGAAAAGCGGCTTTGCGTCTGTTCGCGGGAAAGAGTCAGCCGGTGGGGCAGGTTGCCGCGGCCTGGCGCAGCACCGTGGCCGACGGCATGTCGACCGGCAGCCCATACCCGCGCAGCACTTCGATGAACTGCATCGCGTACTGACAGTGGAACGCCGCGTTGGGCGGCATCCAGTCGGCCGGTTCGGAATCGCCTTTGTCCTGGTTGGCCGCTCCGGCCACCGCCAGCAGGTTGGCGGGATCGTTCGCAAACCGGATACGCAGATCGTCGGGCCAGTGCCGCGCACCGAGATCCCAGGCAAGCGCGAGCGGAACGATGTGATCGATCTGCACTGCGGCGCCCGTCTTCTCACCGCGAGTGAAGGCGACAACGGCGTTGGTGTACGGGTCGTGCAGCGTGCCGGTGGCCACCGCGTCGGGGCACCGTTTGATCGGCACGAACGTCTTGTCGTCCAGGTCGCGGTTGAGAATGTCGTTGCGGGTGTCGCAGCCGTTGTACCCGCCGGGAGCGGAGTTGTCGTCGGTCCAGCTGTCCCCGAAAGCGGCTCTGTGGTAGTCGTATCCGCGGATGCGCATCGGTATGACGGGCACACCCGCGAGAACGTCGGCGCCGGGCGCGACGGTCGGAATGTCGGCACGCGCGATGAAATGCGTCCGGTCCGCCGCCGACATCACGGCCTGCGCGGCAACGACCACAGCGAGCGCAACGATCGCGGTCAACCACAGTAGCTTCTTGCGGTTCAAGACTTGTCCAAGAACTCGACGCGGTCGGTGTCGACGAACGGTGCGGCCAGTGAAGCCATGCCCGGGTTGGCGGGATCCTGCTCATAGAGCGCCGCGCAGAAGTCCCGGGCCGCCAGGATGATGTCGAGGTGCTCGAGCAGCGACAGGAACCGCAGCGTGATCGCCCGCCCGGACTGGTTGAGTCCCAACACATCTCCTTCCTGGCGCTCGTAGAGGTCCAGGTCGGCGAGCTTGAAGCCGTCCAACGTCGATGCGACGGCGTTCAACCGGGCACCGGCCTTCGAACCTTCCGGCAGCTTCGTGACGAGTAGGCACAGGCTGGAATGCTGTCCGCGACCGATCCGTCCGCGCAGCTGGTGCAGCTGGCTGATGCCGAAGCGGTCGGCGTCCATCACGACCATCACGGTCGCATTGGGCACATCGACGCCGACCTCGATGACTGTGGTGCACACCAGCACGTCAATCTCACCCGAGCGGAACGCCGCCATCACCGCGTCCTTCTCGTCGGAGGGCAGCCTGCCGTGCATGAGCCCGAGCCGAAGACCGGACAGGGGGCCGCTGCTGCTCAGCCGGTCGAAGAGTTCGACGACCGTGATCGGCGGCGGGCGGCCCCGCTGCTCCTCGTCGTCCTCGTCTTTGGCCTTGTCGTTCTCGTCGATGCGCGACGCGACCACGTACGCCTGGCGCCCGGAGTTGACCTCCTCGGCGATGCGGGTCCACGCACGGTCGAGCCATGCGGGCCTCTGGGTGGCGAAGACGGTGTTCGTCGTGATCGGCTGGCGCCCTCTCGGCAGCTCACGCAGCGTCGAGGTCTCCAGATCGCCGTAGTAGGTGAGCGCTACGGTGCGCGGTATCGGCGTGGCGGTCATCACCAGCAGATGCGGTGTCGCACCTTCGGGAGCCTTGGCGCGCAACCGGTCTCGCTGCTCGACACCGAACCGGTGCTGCTCGTCGACGACCACCATGCCGAGGCGGTGGAACTCGACCGCATCCTGCAACAGCGCATGGGTTCCGATCACGATGCCCGCATCGCCGCCTGCGACCTCGTCGCGCACCGCACGTTTCTGTTGGGCCGTCATCGATCCCGTGAGCAGCACAACGCGAGTGGCACCGTCCACGCCGCCGAGTTGCCCGCCCATCCCCAGCGGGCCAAGCACGTCGCGGATCGACCGCGCATGTTGGGCCGCAAGGACTTCCGTCGGCGCCAGCAGCGCGCATTGATAGCCGGCATCGACCATCTGCAACATCGCGAGCACGGCGACGATCGTCTTACCCGAACCTACCTCGCCCTGCAGCATTCGGTTCATCGGCCGGGTGGACGCCAACTCCGACGAGATGACGTCGAGCACTTCCCTTTGGCCATCGGTCAATTCGAACGGCAACCGGTTGTGCAGGGCGTCGACGAGTCCGCCGTCGCGGCGGACCGCGACCGGACCGGATTCACTGAGTTCGCCGTGGCGTCGATCGGCCAGGGCCCATTGCAGACCGATGGCTTCGTCGTAGGTCAGGCGCGCGACCGCAGCATCGCGCTCGGCGGATCTCTCGGCAGTGTGGATCGCTCGGAGCGCCCGGTCTTCTGTGATCAGATCGTGTTGTCGCAGAAAAGATTCCGGCAGCGGTTCGGGAATCGGGTCCAACACGTCGAGCACCTGACGTACGCAGGCGTAGATCTCCCAGGTCTGCACCTTTTTGCAGGCCGGGTAGATCGGAAAGAAGTCCCGTTCGAAGGCCGCCAGCAATTCGTCGCCGGTCGCGCCGGATGCCTCGGCGATGGCCTTGAGTGACTTCGACCCCTTCATGGCGCCACTGTCGTGCAGGACGAGGAAGGCCGGATGGGTCAGCTGCATGGTGCCCTTGAAGTAGCCGACCTCCCCGGACAGCATCACCTTCGCTCCCGCGACCAACTGCTTCTTGAGGTACTTGACGTTGAAGAACGTCGCGGTCACCTTCGGCTTGCGGCGGCCGAGGGTGACCACGAGGTACTCACGCCGAGGCTCTCGATTCGTCCGCTTCAGTTCGGCTTTCGTGATGACGTCGACGAAGGTGACGTGAACGCCTTCCTCGAGATTCTCGTCGTCGTTGACGGTCGTCATCTCGTCGCTGTACTTGCGGGGGTAGTGGCGCAGCAGATCGTTCACCGTGCGGATGCCGAAGTGCTCCTCGAGCGGATCGGCCGCCTTCCTGCCGAGCACGTAGTCGAGGCGGTCGGTCAGCGTGGCCACGGCTACTCCACCCCGATCAGCAGCGCGTCGCCGCGGTGGCCGGTGTGATACGTGACCAGCTCCGCGCCGAGGTGCCGCTGGTGGACGTGGTCCTGCAGCGCCGCAGCGACACTGTCGTCCACTCCGGCTCCGGTGAGCACCGTGACCAGTTCCCCGCCGGCGGCGAGCAGCAGGTCGATCAGGCCCGCACCGGCCGCGGCCAGGTCATCACCGACGATCAGCACCTCATCGCCCGAGATACCGAGGCCGTCGCCGGGTTTGCACATGCCGGCCCAGGTGAGCGCTTCCTCCGTGGCCACCCGCACCGACCCGTGCCGGGCCCCGGCGGCCGCCCTGGCCATCGTGTATCCGTCGTCGACGGCCTGGCGCTCGGCGTCGTGAACCGCCAGCGCCGCCAGCCCTTGCACCATCGAAGCGGCGGGCACCGGCACCACGTCGATGCCCCACCCCATCGCGGCCGTGCACCCGGCGACGAGTTCCTCGGCGGCGACATATCCGTTCGGCAGGATCATCGCCTGTCCGGCGTCGGCGTTGACCAGTGCGTGCAGCAGTTGCTTGGCGCTGACCGGCGTATCGCGCTCGATCCGCAGCACCTGTGCGCCCTCGGCCGCGAACAACTGCTCGGCACCGGCCCCGTCGACGACCGCCAGCACGACCCGACCGCGAGACCACCCGGCCGTCGGACGCGCCGCCGCGGTGCCAGTGAGCGCAGTGACCTGGATGCGGCTGGGAGTGCCCACCGCGAAGGCCGCCTCGACCGCCGCGCCGGCGTCGTCGGCATGCACGTGTACCGAGTACTGCCCCGCGCCGCCCGACGAAGCGGCGATCGCCACCGAGTCGCCCAGCGCGTCCAGTTCGCCGCGCAGTCGCTCCACCCCGGCCGCGTCACACCCACTGAGTAGGTACATCACCTCGAACTGCGGGGCAGCGACGACGTGGGCCGTGGCCGCATCGGTGCGCGGCGGCGCCGGCACGTACTCCGCTCTGTGCGGCGCGTGCCCCGTCAGCGTCTTGCTCATCGCGTCGAGCAGGACCAGCAGCCCACGACCGCCGGCGTCCACCACGCCGGCCCGGGCCAGCACGTCGAGCTGGCCGGTGGTCTTGTCCAGCGACCGCGCCGCCGCGTCGGCCGCGGTGAACACCACATCGGCGAGTGGAACGCCGTCGGCCACGGCGTGCCCGGCGCCGTCGGCCGCGTCCTGAAGCACGGTCACGATGGTGCCCGGTACGGCGCGGCCCATGGACTCGACCACCAGGTCCACGGCGTGGCGCAGCACCGCGGCGAACAGCGTTCCGTCGACGGTCGGCGCTTCGGCGGTGAGCTCGGCCAACGCGCGCAGGATCTGGGACAGGATCACGCCGGAATTGCCGCGCGCCCCGTTCAGGGCCCCGCGAGCCAGCGCCGCGGCCACCTCGGGGACGTCTTCGGCGCCGGTCAGCGCGTCGGCCTGCGCCCACGCCGAACGCATGGTGAACAGCATGTTCGTACCGGTGTCGGCGTCCGCCACGGGGAACACGTTGAGCCGGTTGATCTCCTCGGCGTGGGTGATCAGGTCACCGACCGCGGTGTGCGCCCATTCCCGCAGGGTGGAGGCATCGAGCAGTCGAGCCGACATGCTTAACCTCCAACAGAATGTGGCGTCCTCCACGCCCACGCCGTGCGGGTCAGCCTAACCACTGGACCCGACAGTGCCGCCCACGATGCCGTGATGACGTTCGCGCCGGTGGACGGGCTTCTGAGCGCCCGCGCGCGGGATGGGGACAGCGTTTTGGCGATCACTGCGGCGGCCGGTATCCTGGTCAGGTTGTCGGGTCAGCCGCGCCGGTCGCGGCGCAGCGGCCCGGACCCCCACGTACTGATCGACAGGAGTTGGAGCATATGGCTGCCGTGTGCGATATCTGCGGGAAGGGCCCCGGCTTCGGCAAGTCGGTCTCGCACTCCCATCGCCGGACCAGCCGTCGGTGGAATCCCAACATCCAGACCGTGCGCGCCGTGACCCGCCCCGGCGGCAACAAGCAGCGGATGAACGTGTGCACGTCGTGCATCAAGGCCGGAAAGGTCGCGCGCGGCTGACCCGCAGCCCGGTTTAGCCTCCACAGGGTCTGGTTAGACCTGGTCCATGACCTCACGCGCAGCTGCAAGATCCACTCTGACCGCTCTGGCGCCCGGCTTGGCGGTGGCCTCGCTGTTGGCCGCCTGCGGTGGTGATGACACCTCCGGCGAGGAGACCACCACCACGACGACCACCACGACGACTTCGCCGACCACAACTGTGACTGTCGAGACGGAAACCGTCGTGCCGCCCGAGACCACCACCCCATACCCGCCGCCGCCGGCCACCACCACCGAAGGTGACGGCACAATCGAGATCCCCGTGCCCGACATCCCGTCGCCGCCCGCGATCCCCTCTCCCCCGCCGATTCCGTCACCGCCGCCGATCCCGGGCGTCGGATAGCCGTCACTCATCGGGCGCCGCTCGGTGCCCAGATCAGCGTTAGGGAAGGCGCCAGTCGACCGGGTCGGCGCCCAACTTCTCGAGCAGTTCGTTGGCCCGGCTGAACGGCCGCGAGCCGAAGAAGCCGCGCGTCGCCGACAGCGGCGACGGGTGCGGCGACTCGATCGCGACGCAGTCGGCGCCGTCGAGCATCGGTTTCAACGTCGAGGCATCACGGCCCCACAGCACCGCGACCAACGGCTGCTTGCGTGCGACCAGCGCGCGGATGGCGCACTCGGTGACGGCTTCCCAGCCCTTACCCCGGTGCGACGCCGGACTGCCCGGTCGGACCGTGAGCACCCTGTTCAACAGCATCACCCCGCGCTCGGCCCACGGTGTCAGGTCACCGGTGGTCGGCGCCGGGTATTCCAGGTCACTGGTGTACTCCCGGAAGATGTTCTCCAGACTGCGCGGCAGCGGTCGCACGTCGGGCGCCACCGAGAAGCTGAGGCCGACGGCGTGACCGGGCGTCGGGTAAGGGTCCTGGCCGACGATCAACACCCGCACGTCGTCCATCGGGAACGTGAACGCGCGCAACACGTTTCGACCAGCCGGCAGATACGCGTGGCCCGCGGCGAGTTCGGCGCGCAGGAATTCCCCGATCTGCGCGACCTGGTCGGCCACCGGCGCCAGGGCCTTGGCCCAGCCGTCGTCGACGAGCTCGTGCAGCGGCCGCGCGGTCACGTGAGTCCCTGGATCAGCGTCACGATTGGCACCCTAGCTAGTGGAACGACTGCCAGCCCGGATTGCCCTTCCACACCGCGCCGTCGACGAGGACCCGATGCGGGCCGTCGAGCACCTGCCCGATCACCCGCCAGCCATCGGGTGGCGGACCGCTGAACGTCGCAACCAACGCATGGTCCTCGCCACCGCCCAACACCCAGGCCCACGGATCGGCGTCGAGCTCATCGGCGGCATCGGCGAGCGCAGCCAGGTCAGCGGACAACGCGGCCGTCGACAGGTCCATCCCGACGCCGGACGCCTCGGCGATGTGGCCGAGATCGGCCAACAACCCGTCGGACACGTCGGTCATCGCGGTGGCGCCCCCGTCGGCGGCGACGCGGCCCTGTCCGTACGGCGGCTCAGGGGCGACGTGACGCCGACGCAGATCCTCGAACCGCTCAATACCGTTGCGCCACAGATTGAATCCCGCGACCGAACGACCGACGTCGCCGACCAGCGCCACGGTGTCGCCTGGCTTCGCCCCGCTGCGACGCACCGGCTCTCGGCCGTCCAGGTCGCCGAGCACCGTCACCGAGATCACCCATTGCGGCGCGCTGACCAGGTCTCCGCCAGCGATACCCGCGCCGATCGACTCGGCCTCCTGCCACATGCCGTCGGCCAGCTGCAGCGCCTGCGCCGCCGGCGTGTCCGGAGGCGCGCCGAACGCGACGACGAACGCGCTCGCACGCGCCCCCATCGCCTCGATGTCGGCGGCGTTCTGCGCGATCGACTTGCGTCCGACATCGTGCGGCGTCGACCAATCCAGCCGAAAGTGGCGGCCGGCTACCAGCATGTCGGTGGACACCACCGTCCTCCCGTCGCGCGCGAACAACACCGCCGCGTCGTCACCGGGTCCCAACGCGACGGCGCCCGGCTGCCGGCGACCCGCGACCAGCCGCTGGATCACCGCGAACTCACCCACCTGCGCCAGGGTTTCAGCCGCATCGTCGGTCGCCATGTTCATCTCCCGTCGCGGCCGCACCGTGGCCTGGAGTCTATGCGTCTTTAGAGTTGAGCCGTGCAATCCGAAAGCGGTGACGGCCCGCCGCGGGCGCTGCTGATCGCGGCGACCGTGGTGGCGGTCGCGGCTGTTGTGGCGGTCCTGGTGGTCGCGGTGCTGCGGCAGGATCCGGTGCAGCAGCAACCCGTTCCGGTGGCGGCGGTGCCCGCACCACAGGCCTCGAGCGCCGAATGCTCCGAACTGAGCGCCGCATTGCCGGACAAACTCGGCGACGCCTCCCGCGCGGCACTGGCCGACCCCGCACCACCCGGCGCGGCGGCGTGGCGCTCCGACGGCGGAGGTGAGCCGATCATCCTGCGTTGCGGACTGGACCGACCCGCCGAATTCGTTGTGGGGGCGCCACTGCAGGGCGTGGACGACGTGCAGTGGTTCCGGGTCGGTGAAGCGGGCGCCGAAGATCTGAGCGCCGAGCAGCAACGCAGCACGTGGTACGCCGTCGACCGCGGCGTGTACGTGGCGTTGACCCTTCCGCAGGGCGCGGGCCCGACGGCGATCCAGCAGCTTTCCGCCGTCATCGAAAAGACGTTGCCCGCCAAGCCGGTTGATCCGGCCCCGGTGCGTTGATTCAGCGCAGGCCGGTACCTCGCTTGAGCGCGGTGTCCACCATGGTGGCCAACAGGGTCGGATAGTCCACGCCGCTGGCCGCCCACATCCGCGGATACATCGAGATCGTGGTGAACCCCGGCATGGTGTTCACTTCGTTGATCACCGGCCCGTCCTCGGTGAGGAAGAAGTCGACGCGGGCCAGACCCTGGCAGTCGATCGCATCGAAAGCTTGAATCGCCAGCCGGCGCACCGCGTCGGCGACGTCGTCATCGACCTTGGCGGGCACGTCGAGTTCGGCGGCGTCTTCGAGGTACTTCGTCGCGAAGTCGTAGAAGCCGTCCTCGCGCCCGCGCACGCCGGCGACGCGGACCTCGCCGACCGTGCTCGCCTCCACGCGGCCGTCGGGAAACTCGAGCACTCCGCATTCCAGTTCACGGCCCGGCACCGCGGCTTCGACGATCACCTTCGGGTCGTGGCGGCGGGCCGCCTCGACGGCCAGCGGCAGCTGATCCCATGCCGTGACCCGACTGACCCCGATCGACGATCCGCCGCGCGCGGGCTTGACAAAAACGGGCAGGCCGAGGCGCTCGCGTGCCTCCACGCTCAGCGTGTCCCGGCCGGGCCGCAGCACCTCCTGGTCTCCGATCGGCAACCCGGCGGCGGCCAGCAGCTTCTTGGTGAACTCCTTGTCCATGGCCGCAGCGCTGGCCAGCACCCCGGCCCCGACATACGGCACGCCGGCGAGCTCGAGCAACCCCTGGATGGTGCCGTCCTCGCCGTACGGGCCGTGCAGCACGGGGAACACCACGTCGACCGCGGCGAGCAGCTCACCCGGGCCCTGACCGAGCGAGAGTAACTGGCCACGCCGCCGCGGGTCGGCGGCCAGCGCCAGCTCGGTGCCCGACGCGGCGGTCACCTGCGGCAGCCGGCCATTGTCGATCGCGAGGGTGTCGGGCTGGGCGTTGGTCAGTATCCAAGCACCCTCGGGAGTGATGCCGACCGCGACGACGTCGAACCGCTCCGGATCGAGGTTGCGCAGGATGCTGCCTGCGGAGACGCAGGAGATCGCGTGTTCGGAGCTGCGTCCGCCGTAGACGACGGCGACCCGGACGCGCCCCGAGCCGGAGTCATGGCGGGCAGTCACAACCTAGAGACGCTACCGTCCGGCCCGGCCGCGAGTCGTCCCGGTTTCGGGCGGGTCGCCTTTTCAGCCCAGTGCCTGCTCGATGTCGGCGATCAGGTCGTCGGTGTCCTCGATTCCGAGCGAGATACGGGCGAAACCGTCGTTGACCTGGTCGCCCCAGCGCGCGCGGCGGTCCACCGATGTGTGGATACCGCCGAAACTCGTCGACGCGATCAGCAGCGCGCTGCGCTCGACGAGGGCGTGCACGGCCTCCGCGTCGGCCAGCTCGACGGCGACCAGACCGCCGAACCTCTTCATCTGCGCACACGCGATGCGATGCGACGGGTCGTCGGGCAGGCCGGGATAGCGCACCGCCCGTACGGCGGGGTGCGCGTGCAGCGTCACGGCGAGGGCGGCCGCGTTGTGGCACTGGCGTTCGAATCGAAGCCCCGCGGTGCCGAGGCTGCGCAACAGCAACCACGCCTCGAACGCCCCGAGGATGGCGCCCGACAGCAGCCGTTCATTCGCCACCGCGGTCATCAGCTCGGAGTGGCTGCTCGCGACATAACCGGCCAGCAGGTCGCTGTGGCCCGGCAGCGCCTTGGTCGCGCTGGCCACGACGACATCGGCGCCCAGCGAAAGCGGCTGCTGGCCCAGCGGAGTGGCGGTGGTGTTGTCGACGATGAGGATGGCGCCCCGGCGACGGCACTGCATCGCCAACTGGTGCAGATCCACCACGTCCAACCCCGGATTGGCCGGGCTCTCGGCCAGCACCACGTCTGCCTCCGCCGAGGCGGAACCCATGTCGCGGGTGGCCGCTGTAATGATGGTCACACCCTGCGCGGCAAGGTATTCCGAAGCGTACCGTCGCACCTGGTGATAACCGTCCGCGGGTACGACGAGCCTGCTGCCCGGCTTGGCCAGTACCCGCAAGACCGACGAGATGGCAGCCATCCCCGATCCGAACGCCAACGCCGCCGCGGCGCCCTCGAGTTGGGCCAGCGCCGATTCCAGCTGGCGCCATGTCGGATTCGAACTGCGACCGTAGGTGTCCAGCGGGTCGTCCTGCTCGGACGACAGGTGGAAGGCGGACGCCGGAACCGGCGACGGTCCCACGGGTTGTCCTGGAATCGCTTCTGAGGCAACTGCTTTGACGCTGCGAGTGGATTCGCCGTACTGACCGTCCACCGACTACTCCGGTTTGGTGGTGCGTCCGAGCAACAGCGCGACGGCCTCATCGACCGACAACCCCTTGTGGCACACCCGGAAAACAGCGTCGGTGAGCGGCATCTCGACGTCATAGCTGTTGGCCAAGGCGAGCACGGACTCACACGATGCGACACCTTCGGCGACATGACCGCCGGTCGCGAGCATCGCCGACTCCATCGTCCCGCCTCGGCCGAGCCGCTCACCGAAGCTGCGGTTGCGGGAATGCGCTGAGGTACACGTGGCGATCAAATCGCCGACCCCGGCCAGCCCGGCGAGTGTGGCGGGCTTGGCGCCCAATGCAATTCCGAGCCGCATGATTTCGGCCAACCCGCGTGTGATGATGGCGGCCGCGGTGTTCTCCCCCAGCCCCACGCCCGCCGCCATGCCGCTCGCCAGCGCGATGACGTTCTTGCATGCGCCGCCCACCTCGGCGCCGATGACGTCGGCGTTGGTGTAGGGCCGGAAGTACGCCGTCGAGAGCGCCCTCTGCAGGGCGACCGCCCGCCCGGAGTCGCTGCAGGCGACAACGGTGGCCGCCGGTTGTTCCTCGACGATCTCGCTCGCGAGATTGGGGCCGGTCACCACGGCGACCCGCGCCGGGTCGGCGCCGGTGACCTGGACGATCACCTGGCTCATCCTCATCAGGGTGTCGAGTTCGATGCCCTTGGCGACACTGACCATGGTGACGTCATCGCCGATCAGACCCGCCCAGCGCTCGAGATTGCCCCGCAATGTCTGGGCGGGCACCGCGAGCAGCACCGTGCAGGCTCCGTCCAGCGCTTCGGCCGCATCGCTGGTGGCTTTGATGGTCTTCGGCAAGTCCGCATCCCCGAGATACGACGAGTTGCGATGGGTGTCGTTGATCTCGTCGGCCAACTCGGGCCGGCGGGCCCAGAGCCTCACCTCGCTGCCCGCATCGGCAAGGACCTTGGCCAGTGCGCTCCCCCACGCACCGGCGCCCAACACCGCTGCCTCGACCACGCCTAAGCCTAACCCGGGTCGGCGTGCTGGCAGGATGACGCACATGAGCGGGTCACCGGAAGGCGACATCGGGTTGGTGATCGCGGTGAAACGACTCGCCGCCGCCAAGACCCGGCTGGCCCCGGTCTTTCCAGCACCCAGTCGGGAGAAGGTGGTGCTGGCGATGCTGATCGACACGATCACGGCCGCCTCGGCGGTCCCGGCGTTGCATGCCATCACCGTTGTCACGCCCGACCACACCGCTGCCGAGGCCGCCGGCCGGCTCGGGGCCAGGGTGCTCATCGACCCGACGCCCGAGGGCCATCCCGACCCGCTCAACAACGCGATCTCCGCCGCCGAAGCCGAGGTGCGTCGCGAAACCCCCAATGTCGTTGTGCTGCAGGGCGATTTGCCTGCGCTGCAGCCACACGAGTTGGCCGCGGCCGTGGCGGCCGCCCGTGAACACCGGCGCAGCTTCGTCGGCGACCGGCACGGCACCGGCACATCGGCCCTGTTCTCGTTCGGCGTCGCCCTGAACCCACAGTTCGGCGCAGACTCCACTCGGCGCCATCGCCGTTCCGGCGCCATCGAGTTGACCGGCGCGTGGCCGGGACTGCGCTGTGACATCGACACACCCGACGACCTGCTGGTCGCGCGCCGTCTCGGAGTCGGTGCGGCGACGGCGGCGGCCATCGGTGCGCCGGGGTGAGCGGATGCGCCGGCGGTGGCACGATCACCGATGTATAGGGAATCATCTGAGGCATGACGGAAGCCGAGACCCAGGTTCGTGGTAGCGACAACGAGTCGATGGCCGCGACCGTACGGCCCGTCATGCCGGACTCAGGTGATTCGGCGCCCGAGGCACCGCCCGCGGCCACCTCGCCCGCGATCGAGAACGAGCTTCCCGAAGACCGCTATCTCAACCGTGAACTGAGTTGGCTGGATTTCAACGCCCGGGTGTTGGCGCTCGCCGCCGACCCGTCGCTGCCGCTGCTGGAGCGGGCCAAGTTCCTTGCGATCTTCGCGTCCAATCTCGACGAGTTCTATATGGTCCGGGTCGCGGGGTTGAAGCGGCGCGACGAGATGGGGCTGTCGGTACGCTCCGCCGACGGGCTCTCGCCACGTGAGCAATTACGTCGCATCAACGAACGCACCCAGCACCTCGCCGACCGGCACGCTCATGTGTTCCTCGACTCGGTACGGCCTGCGCTGGCCGACGAGGGCATCGTGATCGTCACGTGGGCCGAACTCGACGAACCCGAACGCGCGCGGCTGTCCACCTACTTCCACGAGCAGGTGTTTCCCGTGCTGACTCCGCTCGCGGTGGATCCGGCGCACCCGTTTCCGTTCGTCAGCGGGCTGAGCCTGAACCTGGCGATCACCGTCAAGCATCCCGACGACGGCGGTCAGCACTTCGCCCGGATCAAGGTGCCCGACAACGTCGACCGCTTCGTCGAACTCTCGCCCCGCGAAGGTGATTCGCAGATCGTGCGGTTCCTGCCGATGGAGGAATTCATCGCGGCGTTCCTGCCCGTTCTCTTCCCCGGCCTGGAGATCGTCGAGCACCATGCGTTCCGCATCACGCGCAATGCGGATTTCGAGGTGGAAGAGGACCGCGACGAAGACCTGCTGCAGGCGCTCGAACGCGAATTGGCTCGCCGCCGGTTCGGTTCTCCCGTCCGGTTGGAAGTCTCCGATGACATGACCGAGAGCATGCTCGAGTTGCTGCTGCGCGAGCTCGATGTCGCGCCGGGCGACGTCATCGAGGTTCCCGGCCTCCTCGACCTGTCCTCGCTGTGGCAGATCTACGATCTCGATCGACCGGCGCTCAAGGACCGACCGTTCGTGCCCGCCACCCCGCCGGCGTTCGGCGAACGCGAGACGCCGAAGAGCATCTTCTCCACGTTGCGCGACGGGGATGTGCTCGTTCACCACCCGTACGACTCGTTCTCCACCACGGTGCAACGGTTCATCGAGCAGGCCGCCGCCGATCCCAACGTGCTGGCGATCAAACAGACGCTCTACCGCACATCGGGTGACTCGCCAATCGTCAACGCGCTCATCGACGCTGCCGCCGCGGGTAAGCAGGTGGTCGCGCTCGTCGAGATCAAGGCCCGCTTCGACGAGCAGGCCAACATCAAGTGGGCCCGTGCGCTGGAGCGCGCGGGTGTGCACGTGGTGTACGGGCTCATCGGCCTCAAGACCCACTGCAAGACGTGTCTGGTGGTCCGTCGGGAGGGCTCGTTGATCCGCCGCTACTGCCATATCGGTACCGGCAACTACAACCCGAAAACCGCACGGTTGTACGAAGACATCGGCCTGTTGACGGCCGCGCCCGACATCGGTGCGGACCTCACCGACCTGTTCAACTCGTTGACGGGCTACTCGCGCAAGGATTCCTACCGCAACCTGTTGGTGGCACCACAGGGTGTCCGCAGGGGCATCATCGAACGTATCGAACGAGAGATCGCCGCCACCCGCGACGGCGCCGAGGGTCGGATCAGGCTGAAGGCCAACGCATTGGTGGATGAGCAGGTCATCGATGCGCTGTACCGAGCCTCGCAGGCCGGTGTGCGCGTAGAGGTGGTGGTGCGGGGCATCTGCGCGCTGCGCCCCCAGGCGGAGGGATACTCCGACAACATCGTGGTCCGCTCGATTCTCGGCCGGTTCCTCGAACACTCACGAATCATTCACTTCCGCGCCATCGACGAGTTCTGGATCGGCAGCGCGGACATGATGCATCGTAATCTCGACCGGCGGGTCGAGGTGATGGCCGAAGTGAAGGATCCGAGGCTGAAAACACAACTGCACGACGTCTTCGAGTCGGCGATGGACCCGGCGACCCGGTGTTGGGAGCTGGGCATGGACGGTAAGTGGACGGCGTCACCGCAGGAGGGCCAGACCGTTCGCGACCATCAGGTGTCGTTGATGCACCGCCACCGGCAACCGTGACCGCCACGATTCACCCGGCGTCCGTCGCGGCGGACCGGTGACATCCGGAATGATCTGCAGGAGCTGAGGTGCCGAAGGACACATCCGAGAGCGACGCTGCGGCGAAGACCATCCTCGCCGCCGGGGCCGTGTTGTGGCGGCCCAACGGAAATCCCGATGCGCCGGAGATCGCCCTCATCCACCGCCCCCGCTACGACGACTGGTCGCTGCCGAAAGGCAAAGTCGATCCCGGCGAGACCGAACCCGTCACCGCGATTCGCGAGGTGTGCGAGGAGACCGGATACACCGCACAACTCGGTCGCCGGCTGGCATCGGTGAGCTATTCCGTCGAGCAGGGCAAGAAGAAGGTGCGCTACTGGGCGGCGCGCCAGGTCCACGGCGATTTCCGCCCGAACGACGAAGTCGACGAGCTCAAGTGGCTGCCCGTTCCCGCGGCGATCAAGCAACTGGACTATCCACACGACCGAAAGGTCTTGCGCCGCTTCATGAAACACCCCGTCGACACCAA
Organism: Mycobacterium sp. IS-3022; assembly: GCF_001500065.1. Taxonomy (GTDB): domain Bacteria; phylum Actinomycetota; class Actinomycetes; order Mycobacteriales; family Mycobacteriaceae; genus Mycobacterium. Next base: position 4,428 of record NZ_LQIN01000023.1, on the reverse strand, counting down.
GACGGTGCTCATCGTGCGCCACGCGACGGCCGGCAGCAAGTCACGCTTCAAAGGTGACGACCGCAAACGGCCGTTGGACAAGAACGGCCGCGCGCAGGCGGAGTCGCTGGTGGGAGTGCTGCTCGCATTCGGCGCTGACCATCTGTACGCAGCCGACAGGGTGCGCTGCGTGTCGACGCTGGAACCGTTGGCCGACGAACTCGGCGCCACGATCCACAGCGATGAACTGCTGACCGAGGAAGCCTACGCCGAGAACCGCAAGGCGGCCCGGCATCGTTTCCTCGAGATCGCCGACACCGCGGGCACACCGGTGATCTGCACTCAGGGCAAGGTGATCCCCGATCTGGTCGAGTGGTGGTGCGAGCGTGACGGTGTACGGCCCGACAAGTCCCGCAACCGCAAAGGCAGCACATGGGTGATGTCGCTGTACGACGGACGGTTGGTGGCGGCGGACCACATCGGCAGCCCGTTGGCGCGAAAGTGAGACCACCCGGGGCGATGAATCCAACTTCGGGCCGCAACACGCCCGAAATGATTGAGCCGAAGATGTTTTAAGCCAAAACGCGCCCAAAGGCGCCGTGGGTCGCGATGACCCACGGCGCCTCCGGTGTGGAACTACTTGCGGCCGCGCTTCGCCGGCGCCTTGCGGGCCGGCGCCTTCTTCGCGGTCTTCTTGGCAGCCGTCCGCTTGGTCGCGGCCTTCTTGGCCGGTGCCTTCTTCGCGGTGGACTTCTTGGCGGGCGACTTCTTGGCCGCGGTCTTCTTGGCCGTCGTCCGTTTGGTCGCGGCCTTCTTGGCGGGCGACTTCTTGGCCGCGGTCTTCTTGGCCGCTGTCCGTTTGGTCGCCGCCTTCTTGGCCGGTGCCTTCTTCGCCGCGCTCTTCTTGGCCGGAGCCTTCTTCGCGGCCTTGCGGGCGCTTCCCGCCGTAACGCCTCTCTTCACTGCTGGTCCTTCCGCCGGGAGGCGCTGCGCCCCAGAGACAACGGCTTTGAACTGTGCGCCGGGTCGGAATGCCGGCACGGAGGTGGGCTTGACCCTCACGGTCTCGCCGGTGCGCGGGTTACGCGCGACGCGTGCTGCGCGGCGGCGCTGTTCGAAAACGCCGAAGCCGGTAATGGTGACACTGTCACCCTTGTGAACCGCACGCACGATGGTGTCAACGACGTTCTCCACCGCGGCGGTTGCCGACCGACGATCCGAGCCCATTTTCTCCGTGAGTACGTCGATGAGCTCTGCTTTGTTCATGCATAACCTCCGGAAACCAGTGGCCCTCTTTGGACCGACTAGAGGACACGGTAAACCCATTCCCCATTGATTTCCAAGAGCCACGCGCAGTTTCAGGCGAAGCTAGCGAACTTTCTTGCCCCCCTTGGCCTCCTGAGAGGCCCCCGAAGAACCGGGTTCAGGGGCGGAGATTTCGATTTGCCGATGGCGTTTTCAGCCGGGCAGAGTGCGCGGCTTCCAGCCCGGCCTGGCTGCTTCGTACGCCTCGATCTCTTCGCATTTCCGCAGCGTAAGCCCTATATCGTCGAGTCCCTCGAGAAGTCGCCAGGCCGTGTAGTCGTCAATTCTGAACGGCACCATGACCGTTCCAGCGGTGATGTTCCGATCTTGAAGATTCACAGTGATTTCCAGGCCAGGCTGCTGCTCGATGAGCTTCCATAAAATTTCGACATCATCTTGCGAGATTTCTGCCGCCAGCAGCCCGGCCTTGCCTGCATTGCCCCGAAAAATGTCGGCGAAGCGTGACGAGATGACGACCCGGAACCCGTAATCCATGAGTGCCCACACGGCATGCTCGCGCGACGAACCGGTGCCGAAATCGGGGCCGGCGACCAACACCGATCCCTTGTCGAACGGCGGCAGGTTCAAAACGAAGGACGGGTCGTTACGCCAGGCGGCGAACAAGCCGTCCTCGAAACCCGTTCGCGTGACTCGTTTCAGATAGACCGCCGGGATGATCTGGTCGGTGTCGACATTCGACCGACGCAGTGGGACGCCTATCCCGGTGTGGGTGTGGAAAGCCTCCATCGCTTCTCCTTCTAATCGGTCAGGTCTGCGGGCGAGGACAGCGTTCCGCGGACCGCGGTGGCGGCTGCGACCGCGGGCGACACCAGATGCGTACGGCCGCCCTTACCTTGCCTGCCCTCGAAATTTCGGTTGGAGGTCGACGCGCAGCGTTGGCCCGGCGACAACTGATCGGGGTTCATGCCCAAGCACATCGAGCAGCCCGCCTGGCGCCACTCCGCGCCGGCCGCGTCGAAGACCTCGCCGAGGCCTTCGGATTCGGCCTGCGCGCGCACGCGCATGGATCCCGGCACGACCAGCATGCGCACGCCGTCGGCAACCTTGCGCCCACGCAGCACGTCGGCGACGACCCGCAGGTCTTCGATCCGGCCGTTGGTGCACGAGCCGACGAACACGGTGTCGACGGCGATGTCACGCATCGCCGTTCCGGGCCGAAGGTCCATGTAGGTCAACGCCTTTTCGGCCGCTTGGCGTTCGCCGTCGTCGAGCATCAGTTCGGGGTCGGGCACCGAAGCGGACAACGGCACCCCTTGCCCGGGGTTGGTTCCCCAGGTGACGAAGGGACTCAATGTCGAGGCGTCGATGTAGACCTCGGTGTCGAATTCCGCGCCGTCGTCGGTGCGCAGCCCGCGCCATGCGGCGACCGCCTCGTCCCACTGCGCACCTTGCGGCGCGTGCGGGCGTCCGCGCAGGAATTCGAAAGTGGTGTCGTCGGGCGCCACCATTCCGGCCCGCGCACCGGCCTCGATGCTCATGTTGCAGATCGTCATGCGACCTTCCATCGACAGCGATTCGATGGCGCTGCCGCGGTATTCGATGACATGCCCCTGGCCGCCGCCGGTGCCGATCTTGGCGATCACCGCGAGGATGATGTCCTTCGCGCTGACCCCGTCGGGTAATTCGCCGTCGACGTTGACCGCCATGGTTCGGAACGGACGCAACGGCAGCGTCTGTGTGGCGAGCACATGCTCGACCTCAGAAGTGCCGATGCCCATCGCCAGCGCGCCGAACGCGCCGTGGGTGGAGGTGTGGCTGTCCCCGCAGACGACCGTCATGCCGGGCTGCGTGAGACCGAGCTGCGGTCCGATGATGTGCACGATGCCCTGTTCGGCGTCGCCCATGGGGTGCAGCCGGATACCGAACTCTTCGCAGTTGCGCCGCAGCGTCTCCACTTGTGTCCGCGACACCGGGTCGGCGATCGGCTTGTCGATGTCGACCGTCGGCACGTTGTGGTCTTCGGTGGCGATCGTCAGATCCGGCCTGCGCACCGGACGCCCGGCCAACCGCAGCCCGTCGAACGCCTGCGGGCTGGTCACCTCGTGCACGAGATGCAGGTCGATGTAGATCAGGTCAGGTTCCCGCGCTGCACCATCACCGGCCCCTTCGACGACGACATGGTCGGCCCACACCTTTTCGGCCATGGTCCGGGGCTTGTCGACGGGCACACGAGGAGCGTTGGACACACCGGTGGACATCGTGGCTATCTCACAATCTGGGACGTTAGTATCTCCTTATGAGACAGGATAGCGGCATCGGCGTGTTGGACAAAGCCGTCGGCGTACTGCATGCGGTGGCCGAGTCCCCGTGCGGGCTGGCAGAACTGTGTGAACGCACCGGACTGCCGCGCGCCACGGCGCACCGGCTGGCCGCGGGACTGGAGACTCACCGCCTGCTCACACGCAACGGCGATGGGCGATGGCGGCTCGGACCGGCCGTGACCGAATTGGCCGGGCAGGTCAACGATCCGCTCGTGGCCGCGGGCGCAGTGGTGCTGCCCCGGCTGCGCGAGATCACCGGCGAGAGCGTCCAGCTCTACCGCCCGGAAGGGACCTCACGAATCTGTGTGGCCGCGCTGGAACCGCCTGCCGGGCTGCGCGATACCGTGCCGGTCGGCAGCCGGCTGCCGATGACCGCGGGCTCGGGCGCAAAGGTGCTGCTGGCGTACGCCGACGAGGCCACTCAGCAGGCCGTGCTACCGACGGCGAAGTTCACCGATCGCACGCTCGCGGAGGTGCGCAAGCGCGGCTGGGCCCAGAGCGCCGCCGAACGCGAACCCGGTGTGGCGAGCATCTCGGCGCCGGTGCGCGACGGTCGCGGCACGGTGGTCGCCGCGGTATCGGTATCCGGCCCCATCGACCGGATGGGTCGCAGGCCGGGTGCGCGATGGGCCGCCGACCTGCTCGCGGCTGCGGACGCGTTGACGCGCCGACTCTAGAAGTAATGCGTGATTTCGGTGCTCCAACAGTCGCTCACCGAATCACCAGGGCACCGAATTCCCACAAAATGTACCCCCGATGGTGTTGTGCGTCAGGACATAGGAATGGGGTGTGTCAAGACATCGGAATAGCGTGACGGTGGTGACGGTCAGTGGATGTCGAAGGCTCGCCTGGTCATCACCGC
>NZ_LQIN01000022.1 GCF_001500065.1 Mycobacterium sp. IS-3022 | reverse complement strand
CTGATCCGCGAGCTAACCATCGACCCGACCAGGGACTACCAACCCCGAAACGTGCCCTGCGGCCGACCAAAGAAAAAAGCCCTGAACCCCAAACGCAGGTTCAGAGCTATTCCGATGTCTTGACACATCACATGGTGGCAGGTGCAGGATTCGAACCTGCGTAGGCGTAAGCCGACGGATTTACAGTCCGCTCCCATTGGCCGCTCGGGCAACCTGCCTGGGTGCTGCACCGCCGGATGACCCGGTTTGGTGCGACTAGCAGGGTACAACGAGGATGGGCCCAAGACGAAAACGGCACCAAAGCATCAGCAGACCAAGCAAGGAGGAACGGATCCAATGGCGGATTCATCGTTCGACGTCGTGAGCAAGGTCGACCGCCAGGAGGTGGACAACGCGCTGAACCAGGCCGCCAAGGAGCTGGCCACCCGCTACGACTTCCGCGGCACCGACACGTCCATCGAGTGGCAGGGCGAGGAGACGGTCGTCATCACCAGCTCGACCGAAGAGCGCGCCAAGGCAGCCGTCGACGTGTTCAAAGAAAAGCTCGTCCGCCGCGACATCTCGATGAAGGCGTTCGATGCCGGCGATCCGCAGGCGTCGGGCAAGACCTACAAGGTGAGCGGCCAGATCAAGCAGGGCATCACCAGCGAGCAGGCCAAGAAGATCACCAAGCTGATCCGCGACGAAGGCCCCAAGGGCGTCAAGGCGCAGATCCAGGGCGACGAGATTCGGGTCAGCTCGAAGAAGCGCGACGATTTGCAGGCCGTCATCGGGCTGCTCAAGGGCGCGGACCTCGACGTTGCGCTGCAGTTCGTCAACTACCGCTAGACGCCCTCGCGTTCGCAATTACGCCCTCGCCGCCGGACGACGGTCATACCCTGATCGGCATGGCACCTGCGAAACGTGATCCCAAAGTCGTCGTCCTCGGTGGAGGCTCCTGGGGCACCACCGTGGCGTCCATCTGCGCACGCCGCGGGCCGACGCTGCAGTGGGTGCGTTCCGCGGAGACCGCCGAGGACATCAACGACAACCACCGCAACACGAAGTACCTCGGCAACGAGGTCGAGCTCCCGCAGAGCCTGAAGGCGACGACCGACTTCACCGAGGCGGCGACGGCCGCCGACGTCATCGTCATGGGCGTGCCGTCGCACGGCTTCCGCGGCGTGCTCACCGAACTGGCCAAGGAGTTGCGGCCATGGGTGCCGGTGGTGTCGCTGGTAAAGGGTCTGGAGCAGGGCACCAACCACCGGATGAGCCAGATCGTCGCCGAGGTGTTGCCCGGACATCCGGCCGGGATCCTGGCCGGGCCGAACATCGCACGCGAGGTGGCCGAGGGGTACGCCGCCGCCGCGGTGCTCGCCATGCCCGACCCGCAACTCGCCGCGAACTTGGCAAACCTGTTCCGCACCAAGCGGTTTCGCACCTACACCACCGACGACGTGGTCGGCGTCGAAATGGCGGGGGCATTGAAGAACGTCTACGCGATCGCGGTCGGCATGGGCTACTCCCTCGGCATCGGGGAGAACACCCGGGCGATGGTGATGGCCCGCGCGGTCCGCGAGATGTCCAAGCTCGGCGAGGCGACGGGCGGGCATCGCGACACGTTCGCCGGCCTGGCGGGGATGGGCGATCTGATCGTCACGTGCACCAGCCAGCGCAGCCGCAACCGCCACGTCGGCGAGCAGTTGGGGGCCGGCAAACCCATCGACGAGATCATCGCATCGATGAACCAAGTCGCCGAGGGAGTCAAGGCCGCCAGTGTGATCATGGAATTCGCTGACCAGTACGGGATCTCGATGCCGATCGCGCGCGAGGTCGACGCGGTGGTCAACCACGGCGCCAGCGTCGAGGACGCCTACCGCGGCCTGATGGTCGAGAAACCCGGCCACGAGGTGCACGGCGCCGGGTTCTAACGCCCTAGTTGAAGAACGGGTTCGTGCCCTCGGGCCGATCCAGTAGCGGATCCTTGCCGCCGTTGATGATGTGGCTGCCAGCAGGCGTCAACACGAAACCGGACTGGTTGCGGCTGTCCGAACACGTTGTCACCCCGCCTTCGCTGCCGCAGCTGACGGTCTGATAGCTGATCCGCGAGCCGGCCGGAAGCGACTTGACCTCACCGACACTCGCGAACACGTCGGCCGTCGTCGCGGAGAATTGCGGCACGCCCGGGCCGCCGCTGACGAAGTTCGCGCCGTTCGGTGCGGCCGGGATCGCACCGCTGCAGCCGTAGCCGCCGTTGCGTTGCAGCACGCACGTCAGCCCGTCCGGCGTCCGAAACGCGTACCAGTGGCCGTCCATCACCGCGTACTCGGACAGCTTCACCGGCGCCAGCGAGTTGACGTTCGGTGGGGCCGGCGCCGGTTCCGGCGGCTGCGCCGCGGCGATACCCGCCACACCGATCAGGGCCGCCGCCGCGGACCCCACGACACCGATCAACACCCTGTTCAGCACGGTCCACACCCTAAGGGGTGCGGCCGGGACTCGCAGCATACGGATCACATCGGCGCCGAACACCGCATCGTTACCCACCTCGATCGGATACGAGCGAAAACCCCCCATCTGCGGGGTGGCGGCCGCCGCGACTCGGGCCGACGCTGGACTCCTGGCGAGGGCTCACGCGGGGAGGGGTCATGGCAACCGACAACAGCGTGCTGGTAGTCGGCAGCGGTCCGGCCGGGTTGGCATGCGCCGCCGAACTGCTGGCGCGCGGGGTGGACGCGACCGTCGTCGAACGCGGCACGCAGATCGGCGCCGCCTGGGCACATCGGTACGACGCCCTGCGGTTCAACACCTGCCGCCGCAACTCGGCCCTGCCCGGTGCGCCTTTTCCGCGTCATTTCGGGCAGTTCCCGACCCGCGACCAGTACGTCGACTACCTGCAGACGTATGCCGCGCGCAGGCGCGTTCCCGTCCGGTTGGGCGTCGACGTGCGCCGGCTCGACCCGGCTCCCGGCGGTGGCTGGGACGTCGTCACCACCCGAGGCGCTCAGCGGGTCCGCCAGGTCGTGGTGGCGACCGGCATCTTCAACCGGCCCTTACTTCCCGACTGGGCCGAGGGCCACGCCTTCGCCGGTCGCGTGGTGCACGCCGCGCAGTATCGCAACGCCACGGCGTTCGCGGGGCAACGTGTGCTCGTCGCCGGCGCCGGCTCCACCGGGCTCGAGATCGCCTACGAGCTGAGCCGCTCCGGTTGTCCGGAGGTGACGCTGGCCGTCCGCACCCCACCGAACATCCTGCTGCGCGAGGTCGGTGGCTTGCCCGCCGACCTGCCGCTGCCGCTGTTTCTGCGGCTGCCCACCGGGCTCGTCGACAAGATGCTGCAAGCCATGCAACGCCGGGTTATCGGCGATCTGAGCGGCTTCGGCCTCGCCGCGCCTCGGGAGGGGCCGATCGCTGGGCTCAAGCGCCGCGGCGCCGGCACGGCGATCGTCGACCGCGAAGTGATCGACGCGATCCGGGACCGCTCGCTGCGTGTGGTGCCGGCCGTCGACCGGTTGGAAGAGCGCGGGGCGGTGCTCGTCGACGGCACCACGGTGCAGGTTGACAGCATCATCGCGGCCACCGGATACCGGACCGGGCTGGACGCCATGGTCGGTCATCTCGACGTCCTCGACCAGCACGGCATGCCACGCGACGGGTGCGGCGGCGAGACCTTGCCGGGATTGCGCTTCGTCGGCTACGTGTACCGGCCCGGCCTGACGAAGTTCGTCGGCGGGCTGGCCCGCCGGGTGGCCGACGACATCGCGGCGCAGTTGTCGGCTTCGAAGCCGCTAATGCCGGACGACGAGGTCCTGCGACAGTAACGCGGCCAGCTCCGGGCGGCTGTTCACGCCGAGCTTGGCGAAGATCGCCTTGATGTGGCCTCGCAACGTCTCGGAGGTGATCCACAGCCGAGCGGCGATGTCCCTGGTGGACATGCCGGTCAACAACAGCTGCGTGATCTCCTTTTCGCGACGGGTCAGTTGGTGCAGGTGAACGAGGACAGGCGCGATGTCTGAACGACGGGCCTGCTCCAAAACCACTGCAGTGCGGCCCGTTCCGGGTCCATCACGATCGAGACGGATTCCTCGCACTACCAGCCAGTCGCCGTTGCGGCTCCTGGTGCGCGCCATCGCGGGCTCGCCGACACCGTGCTCGGCGAGGGCGCGGGCTTGGTGTGCCACCTCGTGCAGCACGATCGCGGTCTCCAGGCGTTCGTCGTCGACGGGGCCGAGCCACTCGGTGACCTGAGGAGTCATCGACTCGACGGTGCCGTCATCGGCGAGTATCAGCAATGCAGCCGGGCCGGGGCTGGTCGGGCCGGGCTGGCTCGCCAGCTGTAAGCACGCGCGAATCGCGTTGCCCACGTGCGGGCAGAGCCTGGCCATGGCCGCGACCTCGTCGTCGGTGAAGAACGGATCGGTGGCGCGGCGGGTCAGGCAGAAATGCCCCCAAGTCGCCGCACCGGAGCTGAACACGCCTCGCATCTCGTCGCCGTATCCGTTGGGCCGGTACACCTTCGACCAGCGGGCGCTGCGACTGAGGTCTCCGCCGGTGACTGCGCTCAGAGATGCCGCCGGAACGTCGCGGTGGGCCAGGTCGACGAACTTGTTGACGTCATCTGTCGTGAGCTCACATTCGATCAACGCGAGATGCTGTGCACGCGAGACGTTTTCGGCGTACACGCCGGTGAGCAGCAGCGTATCGGGGTCGGTGAGCAACCATCCCGCTGCCTCATAAGCGATGTCGTTTCGTACCTCCGCGGCAACCGCAGCGAGCAGTTCGATCGGGTCTTGGCCACGCGCGCAGATGCGGGTGACTCGTTCTTCCAGCCGGCTCAGCCGGCACCCTGGCATCGCCGGCCACCACCCTTCTGTGCGTTCGACGCAACGCGTCCTTGACCGGTCCGCTTTCCGTTCTACTCCGATCGTGCGATTTCGGTGCTCAAAGCTGCGCTGAGCGCAACCGGCGACACCGAATTCGCGTGTCAGTAGTGGCCCGGTCCTCGGCCCGCCATCGCCTCCAGCCGCGCGATCCGGTCGGCGATCGGCGGGTGCGTGGAGAACAGCTTGCCGATGCGCTCGCCCGCGCGGAACGGGTTGGCGATCATCAGATGCGCCTGATCGGCCAGCTTGGGGTCCGGCGGCAGCGGCGCCTGCTCGACGCCGACGCTGATCTTGCGCAGCGCGCTGGCCAACGCCAACGGATCGCCCGTCAACTCCGCACCCGACTGGTCGGCCTGATACTCGCGCGAGCGCGACACCGCCAGCCGGATCACCATCGCCGCGATCGGACCCAACAGCGAAACCAACAGAATCGCAAACGGATTCGCGCTGCCTTCGCGGTTGCCGCCGAACAGGGTCGCGAAGTACGCGATGTTGGCCAGCGCGGTGATGACGGCGGCCATCGCACCGGCCACACTCGAGATCAGGATGTCGCGGTTGTAGACGTGCGACAGTTCGTGGCCGAGCACCGCACGCAGTTCACGTTCGTTGAGGATCTGCAGGATGCCCGTCGTGCAGCACACCGCGGCGTTGCGCGGATTGCGGCCCGTCGCGAACGCGTTCGGTGCGGCGGTGTCACTGATGTAGAGCCGCGGCATCGGCTGGCGCGCGGTGGTCGCCAACTCGCGGACGATGCGGTACATCACCGGCGCCTGCATCTCGGTGACCGGCTGGGCGTGCATCGCGCGCAGCGAGAGCTTGTCGCTGTTGAAGTACATGTAGGCGTTCATGCCGACGGCGAACAGCACCGCCAGGCCGATGAGCGCCGTGTTGCGGAACAGCGCCGCGATGAACACGATCAGCGCCGAGAACCCCACCAGCAGAGCGAACGTCTTGGCGGTGTTCGCGTGCGGATGCCAGGTCATCGCTTCCTCCTTCAGACCAAGAACTCCGCTGAGTCAACGCTTAGCCGGGCTCCGCAAGTTCCGCCCGGTCAGCCGTGCCGGTTAACCGTGTAATCGACCAGCATCGCCAGGGCGTGCCGGCCCGGTCCCTCGGGCAGGTTGGCGAGCTCCTCGCGGGCCTGCACGGCATACTGCGCGACGGTCCGCTTGGCCTTCAGCATCCCGGGCGAGCCGCGCAGCAGCTGCAGCGCCTCGGCGACGTCGGCGTCGTTCTGCACCGGCCCGGCCAGCAGCTCTCGCAACCGGTCGCCGTCGGGACCCGCCTCGCGCAACGCGTAGAGCACGGGAAGGGTGTGCACGCCCTCGCGCAGATCCGTGCCGGGAACCTTGCCGGATTCGTCCGGATCGCTGTCGATGTCGATGATGTCGTCGGAGATCTGGAACGCGGTGCCGACGATGCCGCCGAGGCGGCTCAACCGCTCGATCTGCTCCTCGTCGGCGCCGGAGAACGTCGCGCCGAACCGGCCGGACGCCGCAATCAGGCATGCGGTCTTCTCGTAGACGACCTTGAGGTAGTGCTCGACGGAGTCGACGTGCTCGGCGGCGCCGCGGGTCTCGCGCATCTGGCCGGTCACCAACTGGGCGAAGGTGTCGGCGATGATGCGCACCGCCTCGGGCCCGAGCCGGCTGACGAGGCGCGACGCCGTGGCGAACAGATAGTCGCCCGCCAGGATCGCGATGTTGTTGCCCCAGCGGGCGTTGGCGCTGTCGGCGCCGCGGCGGACCTCCGCCTCGTCCATCACGTCGTCGTGGTACAGGGTCGCCAGGTGCACCAGCTCGATGACCGCGCCGGCGACCGTGACCTGCCACGCGTCGGGCTCAGGGCCCAGCTGGGCCGACAGCACGGTGAACAGCGGACGGAACCGCTTGCCACCCGCCTGGAACAGGTGCTGGACCGCGTCTGCCATCAGCTCGTCGGCTTTGCCCAGCTCAGTGGCCATCAGGTCCTCGATGCGGGCCACGCCGTCCCGGACATCCTGCGCAAAGGCGGGATCCCCGAAGTCAACCCCCGCCACCACGGTCGCTGGTGTCCTCACCCTGCCAACATACTGGGAACCATGGATACGCGAGCGGACGTGGTTGTCGTGGGGGCCGGCCCTGCCGGTTCTGCTGCCGCGGCATGGGCATGTCGCGCCGGCCGCGATGTGGTCGTCATCGACTCGGCGCAGTTTCCGCGCGACAAGGCCTGCGGCGACGGGCTCACCCCGCGCGCGGTGCTGGAGATGCAGCGGCTGGGCCTGGGTTCGTGGCTGGCCGGGCGGGTACAGCACCGCGGCTTGCGGATGTCGGGGTTCGGCGCCGACGTCGAAGTCGAGTGGCCGGGTCCGTCGTTCCCGACGACGTCGAGCGCCGTGCCGCGGACCGAACTCGACGACCGGATCCGCATGGTGGCGTCCGACGACGGTGCGAAAATGATGCTCGGCGTGAAAGCCGTTGATGTGCGCCATGATTCGTCGGGCCGCGCGGAGGCGGTGGTGCTCGACTCGGGCGCCGAGATCGGGTGTGGTGAGCTGATCGTCGCCGACGGCGCACGTTCGACGCTGGGGCGTGTGTTGGGCCGCAAGTGGCATCAGGAGACGGTCTACGGCGTGGCGGTCCGCGGGTACATCGCCACGCCGCGGGCAAGCGAGCCGTGGATCACGTCACACCTGGAACTGCGCTCGCCGGAGGGCAAGGTGCTGCCCGGGTACGGCTGGATCTTCCCGCTCGGCAACGGCGAGGTGAACATCGGCGTCGGGGCGCTCGCCACCGCGAAGCGCCCGGCCGACGCGGCGCTGCGGCCGCTGATGTCGTACTACACGAAGCTGCGCCGCGAAGAGTGGGGCTTCGACGGTGAACCCCGCGCCGGACTGTCGGCGCTGCTGCCGATGGGCGGAGCGGTGTCGGGCGTCGCCGGGCCGAACTGGATGCTGATCGGCGACGCCGCCGCATGCGTCAACCCGTTGAACGGCGAAGGCATCGACTACGGGCTCGAGACCGGCCGGCTGGCGGCCGAATTGCTGGGCACCGGCGATCTGACCGCGGCGTGGCCGGCGGTGCTCTCGGCCCACTACGCACGCGGGTTCTCCGTGGCCCGCAGGCTGGCCCTGCTGTTGACGTTCCCGCGGTTCCTGCCGTCGACGGGACCTCTCGCCATGCGGTCGGCGGCGCTGATGACCATCGCGGTCCGGGTGATGGGCAATTTCGTCACCGACGAGGACGAGGACTGGACCGCCCGGGTCTGGCGCGGCGCCGGCCTGCTGTCGCAGCGCATCGACGACCGCGCGCCGTTCAGCTAGCCGTCATCGCGCCTGCGCTGCATCCACTCAGCGACCTTGAGCGAGAGACGGACGTCAGCGGGCGCTTTGTTCGGCGCGGTGGAGGCGGTGAGGCCCAACGCGATGAGCACGTCGGCGGCCGTGATGAACAAACCGATCCAATACGCCCACTTCATGGTGTGGTCCGGCTGGGAGGTGAAGTACATGATCAGAAAGATCGGCCCGACGATGCCGAAGACGAACATCATCGCCTGAAATATCAGGTAACGCTTGAACGTCTCCATCGCACGGCAGAATATCGCGGGTGGCTCAGGTGTACCGGGCTCCGATGCGGTCCCGCCGCGACGACATCGATCCGCAACCGGCGATCGACCGCGCCCTCGCAAAGTGTCTCGTCGGGTTCGGCGACGCGGGGTTCGGTGACCGGTTGGCTCGTCGAATCGCCCGGTTCGCCGACATCGTCGACGGTCGTTCGTCTGGACCCGCGACGCGGATGGGCTGTTCTGGTTGGGCCGCATCGACGGCCCGTATCGTCGCGACGACGACGCGGATGCCGTCGCCGTCGACCTGGTACACGTGCGGCCGTGCCGCTGGCTTACCGAACCGGTTCTCGAATCCGACGTTCCCACAGCCGTTCTCGCGACGTTCGGCCGAAGCGGACGCAACTTCCAGCAGACCCACAGTCCCGACGTCGGCCCGCAGACGGAACGGATCTGGCACACCCGCGTGAGCCGAAACTTGTAGAGCTCGACTAAATGTAAGGCAAGCTAGCGGAGCTGTTCACCGTCAATTCTCGGGATTACCCTGGCACACAGAGGCGTTCAACTAGGCATCGGCGGAAGGAACCACGATGCTCGGTCTGACAGTTCGATCCATACTTTCCGCGATAGCCCTTGCGGCAACGGCTTTGGGCTTCGCGGCCACCGCACCTGCCACGCCGCAGGGCCCGTGTGCGGACGTGCCTTTTGTCGGCGTGTGTACGCCATGGCGTGATGCACCACGCGGTGCGTCCTCCAACTCGAGGTTCGATCCCACCCTGCCGATCGTCAAAAGCGACCCAGGCAATCCGCAACAGCCCGCCGACTTCGGCTAGCAGGTCGGTCCCTCATCGACCGGGCCAGCGCGTGTCGACGATGTCGAGCAGATGCGGCAGGCCGGCGCGATAGCGGGCGCGATCGGCGTTCTTGAACGGCATCCACCACGGCGCCTGGAACAACTCGACGATCTTCACCATGTCGCCGTTGTAGCCCGAGGCCTGCAGCACGCCGTTGGCGGCATAGCGGCCGCCCTCGTTGGCACCTTCCATGGTGGTGACGTTCTGGTCGGTCTTGATCCACTCGCCGGCGAGAAAGAGATTGTCGATGCCGGTGACCGCGGTCGGACGACGGTTCCATGACCCGGGATCCTGGATGAACAGCGGTTCGTCGTTGCGCACATCGGGCGTACCCGGGTCGATGATCGCGGGGTCCAGGAACCAGGAGTGCACCATGTCGTCGTCGACGACCTTGTCGGTGTCGTTGAGATGGGCCGTGATCTGTGCCCAGGCCTCCTTGGCGATCTCTCGCGGGGTGCAGTCGCGGGCGCTTCTGCGGTTGAAGTTGCCCGGTGTGCTCCAGTCCGAAATGATCGCCGACAGGCACTCTTTGACCGTGCCGTCGCCGTACGTCGTCAGGCTCTTCTTCCAGAACTGCTCTTCGCTGATCGACGTGATCGCCCAACCGGAGTCGACGTAGTTCACATGTCCCTTCGTCACGTCGACGCGCTCCTTGAGGTAGAACATCAGCCCGTTCATCCACTCGGTGCGCAGCAGCGCGATGTTGGCCAGTTGCGGGTCGGCCTCGAGTAGGTCCGGCGTCAGCACCGCGGCCAGTTTCTCGCATGGGATTGCCGAGACGTACCAGTCGGCGGTGACCTGTTGCGGTACCCCGCTGTCGCTGACCACGGTCGCCGCCTGAATGTGCTTGCCGTCGGCGGTGAGCCGCGCGAGTGCCTGGCCGATGCGGAACGTCACGCCCTGCTCGCGTAGGTACTCCACCCAGGGGTCGAGCCACTGCGAGCTCGTCGGGCCGTTGAGCACCCGGTCGAATCCCTTGTTGTCGGAGTCGTTTCCGAACAGCAGGATCGACCAGACCGATGCCTCACCGACCAAACCGATCGAATGTGCGCTGGCGTCTTTGGATTTCGATGCCGCGAGGTTGCGAATGATGCCGTCGGCGAGATAGCGGTTGTATTCGGCGGACTTCTTGTTCGCGCCGATGTAGTCCTCCCACGTCATGTGCTCCCACTGGCCGAGTTTGCGTTCGGTGCTGCTGGTGACGTAGACGGCGAGTTTCTGTGCGGCGTAGATGGCTTCCCATGGCGGCAACCGGAACAGCGTTTCGAAGACGGTGGCCACCGAGTCGATGAACGCCTTCGGCGTGATCGGATTCGGGATCATGGGCAATGGGAACGGCAGCGGGATCGTCAGATCGTGACGCCCGAGCCCGGAATGCAGATACGACGTCGCCCGGGTCAGGTTGTCCCAGGCGCCATTGGCGTTGCCAGGAAACGGAACCCGACGCATCGTGTCGGTGACGTTGCGATAGAAGCCGGGGAAGAACCGGAAACCGTGCTCGGCGGGCAGCGGTGTCGAGCCGGAGTTCGGCACCGGAATGGACCTGGCCTTACCGCCGAGCGCCTTGCGCTCATACACCGTGACGCTGTAGCCGCGCTCGACGAGTTCGTGTGCGGCAGTCAGTCCCGCGATCCCGGCGCCGAAGACCGCGACCGACTTGCCGGGCGCCGCGCGGGCGGTCGGCGGTATCGCCATCAGGGCCGCCGCGGTGGCCGTGCCCATCACGAACGTCCGGCGCGACAACCGTCGCGATTCGCCGCCACCCGACATCCCGCCACCGCCTTGTTCGCGGACCCCGTCGAAGCAATAAGTTAACGGCGATTCTCACGACTGCGTCGTACGACACGCCGGGTGACACCGGTTTCAGCGGGACGAAGTTGTCGGTTGAGTCGTCAGTTCAGCGGCTTGGTGGCCGCGTGCAACGCGACGATGCCGCCGGTCAGGTTGCGCCAGCGCACCCCCGACCAGCCGGCACCGGAGATCTGACGCGCCAGCTGCGCCTGGTCGGGCCAGGCACGAATCGACTCGGCGAGGTAGACGTAGGCCTCCGGATTCGACGACACCGCCCGGGCGATCCGCGGCAGCGCCTGCATGAGGTACTCCTTGTACGCCGTCGCGAACACGCGGTTCGTCGGCGTGGAGAACTCGCACACCACCAGCCGGCCGCCGGGGCGGGTGACACGCGCCATCTCGCGAAGACCCGCGGTGTGGTCGACGACGTTGCGCAGCCCGAAACTGATCGTCACCGCGTCGAAAACGCCGTCCGCGAACGGCAGTCGCGTCGCGTCGCCTGCCACCTTCGGCACGTCGCGGGCGCTCCCTGCGGACAGCATGCCGACGGAGAAGTCCGCCGCCACGCACCACGCGCCCGAGGCGGCCAATTCGACCGTCGACACCGCGGTCCCCGCCGCGAGGTCGAGCACCTTGTCCCCCGGCCCGATACGCAGCGCCTCGCGCGTCGCCCGCCGCCAGAACCGATCCTGGCCCAGCGACATCACGGTATTGGTCAGGTCGTAGCGCCGGGCCACCGCGTCGAACATCGATGCCACATCGTGTGGGTCCTTCGCCAAGGTTGCGCGGCTCATGAGTTTCACCGTAGCCGTGCCCGTTCCCTCTCCGCGAGCGACCGCGTTTGCACGCCAATGTGCGGCGTGTCGGTGGACAGACACGGTCGCTCGCGGAAGGGGGTCAGGCGGCGAGGTGCCTGCGCCGGCCGATCACGTCCTCGTAGTGGCCGAGCAGTTCGTCGCAGATTGTCGGCCACGTCCGGTTGAGCACGCTGCGGCGCGCGGCCGGCGAATACCGTTGCCGCTCAGAGATCAGATGATCGACGGACTGCGACAGTCGCGCCTCGAACTCGTCGACCGCCAGCAGCAGGCCGGTGCGGTAGGGGGCGACGAGGTCGCGGGGGCCGCCGGCGTTCGGCGCGATCACCGGCAGGCCCGAAGCCATCGCCTCCTGCACGGCCTGACAGAACGTCTCGTGCTCGCCCGGATGCACGAACACGTCCATGCTGGCGTACGCCCTGGCCAGTTCCCGGCCGTACAACGCACCGGTGAAAACGGCTGTCGGCATGAGACTTTGGAGCTTGGTCGCGTCGACGCCGTCGCCGACGATCACCAGTTGCAGGTCGTCGCGCCTCGCCAGACCCGCCAGCCGCTCGACATGCTTCTCCGGAGCCAGCCTGCCGACGAAGCCGACGACCGGCTTGCCGGCGGGTGACCATTGCCGCCGTAGGCCGTCGTCGCGGGCCGAGGGCGCGAAGCCGGTGATGTCGACACCGCGAGCCCACTTGTGAACTCGCGGAACGCGGTGGGCCATCAGGTTTTCCATCGCGGCGGTCGACGGCGCCAGGGTGCGGTCGGCGCGGCTGTGCAGATGGCGGGTCCATGCCCATGCGGCGCGCGCGCTGAAGCCGACGCCATAACTCTCGGCGAAACCCGCGACGTCGGTCTGAAATACGGCGACGGTTGGGACACCGAGGTGACGCGCGGCGTGCAAACCGCCGTAGCCGAGCAACGCCGGCGACGCCAGATGTACCACATCGGGGTCGAATCCCCTTAGCACGCCGAGCATCCGGGGCCGCGGCACGCCGAGGGGCAATGACGTGATCTTGGGGAACATCCGCGACGGCACCCGATGTACGCGGACGCCGTCGTGCACCCGGTCGGCGGGCGGTTCTCCGCGGGGCGTGTCGGGAGCGATGACGAGTGCTTCGTGTCCGGTGCGGCGGAGATGCTCGATCACCCGCAGCACCGAGTTGGTGACGCCGTTGACATTCGGGAGGAAGGACTCTGCGACGATTGCAACGCGCACGCCCGAATACTCTCAGCGAAGCGTGTCGCGAAGGTTGCCGTCAGGAAGATGGCATGCGAAGAACTCGTGCGCTCAACGAGCGCTGCGTAGCGTTGCCGTCGAGTATCCTGCGCACCAGGGAAGGGGCGGTTGACATGCGGATATCCCGAATCGCGGCGGTTCTGGCGCTGTCCGCGTTACTCGCCGCGGTGGGTTGCACCAAACAGGTCGCCGGCACCGCGCAGCGCCATCCCGACCAGCCCCCGCTGACGGTCAGCGAAGACGGGTACGGCATCGTCGCCGGGTTCGCCGACGCCCCGGTGCGGATCGAGATCTTCACCGAGCCCCAATGCACCCATTGCGCTGACCTGCAAGCCGATTTCGGCGATCAGCTGGCCTACTACATCGGTGTCGGCCAGCTCGAGGTCACCTACCGGCCGCTGATCTTCCTCGACGAGGTGACCGACGGTCATTCGGCGCGGGTGAGCAATGCGCTGTTCCTCGCCACCGAAGGCGGCGCGACGGGCACGCAGTTCCAACGCTTCGTCGAAGAGCTGTGGGCCAACCAGGATCCCGGCGGGCGAGGCCCCAGCGACGACGAGATGGCCGACATGGCCCGGTCGGCGGGTATGCCCGACGAGGTCGTCCAGCGGGTCGCCGGTGGCGGCTCGGCGGTGAACATCGTCGAGATGGACGAGAGCAACTTCGGCTACCTGTTCGAGGTCGACCCGCTCGCGACCGGCACACCGACGGTCTACGACCCCGCGGCCGATGAAAAGATCGACATCTACGACAACGACTGGCTCGACAAGCTCATCCAGTCCTGAATTTCCCGGCCGGCTGGGCCCACACCGAAGGTAGGGGAACGGAAAGTGTCCTTTTCCGCGGCGGTTTTCGGGCACTTTGCGGCTGTTCGCGAAAAAGTTCAGGGGCTGCGCGCGGACATTCGGCGCTCGACGAGCGTCACGCCGGCCAGCGCGACGCCGGCGATCAACCAGCCGACCACCGCGATCGAACTCGCCGGGATGATCGCCAACGCGGCGTTGCGATGCTGCACACGAACGAGATCCGGGTTGTTGACGTCGTATTCGACGTAGATGTTCATCCCGGTCTCGAGTTCCGACGGGTACAGCACACCCAGCTCCGGGCGGTACGTCACACGGTCGGGAGTGACGAACTCGATCGTCGACCGGCGCGGTCCGGCGCTGAGCACGGTCGCCTCGGCCACCCCGAGATGGCGTTCGATCTGCCGGTCGTTTCGCCACGCCCCCAGCACCATCAGCACCGACTGCAACGTCACCAGACACCCGAGGATGACGATCCCGATGCGGACCCGACGGAACACCCGCTGCCGCCGCGTCTCGGTCGGGTCGGCCGTGAGCCGGGGAAGGAAGCGGCGCACCCACCGGATCGGTTTCGTCAAGCGGCCCATGTCTACCGTCCTGCTCACAGAAGCGGTCTGTTTCGCTCCGCTCACAGAAGCAGTCTCGTTCGCTCCGCTCGCAGAAGCAGTCTCGTTCGCTCCGCTCACAGAAGCAGTCTCGTTCGCTCCGCTCACAGGGCTGCCTTGATCGACGCGTGCAGCGCGCGCAGCGACGACCGATCGGCCTTCACCTCCAGCACCCGCATGCCGTCGTAGGGTTCGCCGAGCGCAGCGGCCAGGTCGTCGACCTCGAGCTGGCGGCTCTCGACGTGATACGCCCGGCACAGCGCGCCGACGTCGACGTCGTGCGGGGTGCCGAAGATCCGCGACGAGACGTCGGAGAACCTCGGATCGCCCTGCTCGAGCAGTTCGAAGATCCCGCCGCCGTTGTCGTTGGACACCACGATGGTCAGGTTGCGCGGCGTCGGCTCGGTCGGCCCGATCAACAGGCCCGAGCTGTCGTGCACGAACGTCAGATCCCCGAGCAGCGCGATCGTGCGCCTCGGCCCGCTGCCCTCACCCGCCCGCTCGTGCGCGAGGGCCGCCCCGATCGCCGTCGACACCGTGCCGTCGATACCCGCGACGCCGCGGTTCGAGCGCACCTTGACGCCGTGGGTGTCCAAGCCGACCAGCGCGGCGTCGCGCACCGGGTTCGACGCCCCCAACACCAGCTGATCGCCGGGCCGGACGGCGTCGGCCACCGCCGCGGCCACATGCAGGCCGGTCTTGAGCGGATGTGCCTTCAGTTGCGTACGGACCGCCGCCATTGCGTGCCGGTGCACTTCGGCGCAGCGGTCCAACCAGGCCGGGTCCGGCGCGCCCGCGGTGACGGCGCGGGTCCCGGTGGCTTGCGAGTTCCCCGACACGTCGGGCCACCGGGGACCGGTCGTGAGCGCGTATACCGGCACCGACGGATCGGCCAGCAGCGCCGACACCGGTCGGTGCAGCGTCGGGCGGCCGAGCATGATGACCTGCTTCGGACGCACCAGCCGCAGCGCGAAGGGGTGCAGCGGGTTGTCGGCGGGCGGCGCCGTGGGTTCGGCGACGGTCGGCAGCGCCGCCAGGTTCGGATGCTCACCCGCGCCGTGTCCGGCGATCACGACGGTGTCCGGGGTCAGGTC
This sequence comes from Mycobacterium sp. IS-3022, assembly GCF_001500065.1. Classification (GTDB taxonomy): domain Bacteria; phylum Actinomycetota; class Actinomycetes; order Mycobacteriales; family Mycobacteriaceae; genus Mycobacterium. The sequence continues at coordinate 20,281 of NZ_LQIN01000022.1, read as the reverse complement.
GATGTCGAGCGGCTGGTCGAACGTCACCGGCGGGGTGTACGTCCACGGCTTGCCGCCCGGCCGGCCCTCCGGCACATAGCCGCCCGACTCCCTGGCCTCGCTGGCGTCGGGCACAAGCGGTTCCCGCAGCGGGATGTCGAACTGCACCGGACCGGCGTTCGCCGTGCGAGAACCCTTGGCGGCCACCAGTATCCGGCACACCGCCGAGCGCCATTGGGCGTTCAGCTCGTCGAGGCGTTCAGGGGCTTCCTCTGCCAGCCCCAGGCTGATCGACGCCCGCACCTGCGTGCCGAAGTAACCCAGCTGCTCGAAGGTTTGGTTCGCGCCGGTGCCCAGCAACTCGTACGGCCGGTTGGCGCTGAGCACGACCAGCGGCACCCGCGCATAGTTCGCCTCGACCACCGCCGGCCCCAGGTTCGCGACCGCGGTGCCCGACGTCATCGCGATACAGACGGGCGCGCGTTCGGCGACCGCCAACCCGATGGCCAGGAAACCCGCGGTGCGCTCGTCGATTCGCACGTGCAGCCGGATCCGCCCGACGCGGTCGGCGTCCTGCAGCGCGAACGCGAGTGGCGCGTTGCGCGAACCGGGGCACAACACGACGTCGCGTACGCCGCCGCGAATCAGTTCGTCGACGACCACGCGGGCCTGCGCGGTCGAGGGGTTCACCACTACAGCCTATCGGCGAGGAAATCCAGCGCCGCTTTGTTGACCGCGTCGGGTCGTTCGAGAAAGCCGAGGTGGCCGGTGTCCGCAATCTCCAGGAAACGGCCGTTCGGAATGGCGTCGGCGACCTCGCGGCTCAGGTGCGGCGGCAGCACCAGGTCGTCGGAGAAGCCGATGACGAGCGTCGGCGCCGTAATACTTCGGTAAGACGGCAGATGATTGCCCTGGGGGCTGATGCCGAGCTGTGTGCGCCCGCCGGGCGTCGACTTGGCGGGCCACATGATGAACATGTCGATCCAGTCGCGGACCTTGGCGTCATCGTTGAGCGTGGCCGGCGAAAAGCTCTCCAGCAACCGGGTTTTCGCGTCGTACTTCGGCGGCAGCGTCAGACCGGACTCAACGAGTTCCCGCTCGGCGGTGCGGAAGAACTCGCGAGTGCGGTCCTCGCGGCCGCGGGTGGCCATCAGCACCGCGCGGTCGACGAGTTCGGGGCGCGCCACCATGAGCTCCTGGGCGATGAACGAGCCCATCGACACGGACACGATGCGCACCGGCGCCGCGTCGAGCTTCTCGATCAGCGCCGCCGTGTCGGCCACCATCGTCTCCGTGGTGAAGCCGTTGGCGTTCTCGGTGGCGCCCACCCCGCGGTTGTCGAAGGTGATGCAGCGATAGCCGGCGCGCAAGAACTCGGGCACCTGGTGCAAGTGCCACGTTCGGCCTGCGCCGCCGTGGCCGGCGATGAACAGGACTGGTGGACCGCTGCCGCGGTCGTCGTAGGCCAAATTCACCTCGACGACGGTACTGCACGGCTCAGCACCCGCGGCGGCCCATGGTGGCCATACTTGCTAACCGCACATTGTGCAATCCGCACGAACTTCCTAGGCTATAAGCCCGTCGCCGCAGCTTCGGCACGCGATGACGGTGCAAAGGAGGTTGTCGGTGAAAGTCGCGATCAGCGGCGCGGGGGTCGCCGGCCCGGCCTTCGCCCACTGGATGCTTCGCGCCGGGCACGAGGTGACCTTGATCGAGAAGGCGTCGAGCTTTCGCACCGGCGGCTATGTGATCGATTTCTGGGGCCTCGGCTATCGCATCGCGCAAAAGATGGGCCTCGAAGAGGACATCCTCGATGCCGGCTACCAGGTTGACGAACTTCGCGCAGTCCGCGCGGATGGACGCGTCGCGGCGAGCTTCGACGTCGATCCGATCCGGCGGGCGACCTTCGGCCGGTACACCAGCCTGCCCCGCGGCGACCTGGCAGCAGCGATCTACCGCAGCGTCGAGGACCACGTCGAGATGCTCTTCTCCGAGAGCATCTGCGACATCGACGATCGCACCACCGGTGTGATGGTGGAATTCGAGCGCGAAGGCGCGCGTGCGTTCGACATGGTCATCGGTGCGGACGGATTGCACTCCAATGTCCGGAACCTGGTGTTCGGGCCGGAGTCTGCCTATGTGCGCTATCTCGGCTGCCAAGTGGCCGCCTGCGTGCTCGACGGCTATCGGCCGCGCGATGAGCTCGTGTACGTGACCCACAACATGCCGGGCCGCCAGATCGGGAGATTCGCCCTCGATGGAGATCGCACATTGGTGCTGTTCATCTTCCGTTCGTCGGATCCCCAGATTGCGCCCGACGCGGAGTCGAGCAAGAAGCTGCTGCGAGCGGAGTTCGCCGGGGGCGGCTGGGAATGCTCTCAGATTCTCGACGCCCTCGACGGCGTCGACGACATATATTTCGACGTCGTCAGCCAAATCCGGATGGACCGGTGGTCGGCGGGGCGCGTCGCCCTCATCGGTGACGCCGCAGCGTGCGTGTCGCTGCTGGCCGGTGAAGGTACCGGCCTGGCGATGGTCGAGGCGTATGTGTTGGCCGGCGAGCTGGCGCGGAACCCGGAGAACATCGGCAGGGGGTTCGCCGAATATGAGGCACGGCTGCGTCGCTTCATCGGCCAGAAGCAAGCCGGAGCAACGAAATTCATCTCGTTCTTCGTCGCCCGAACCGGTCTCGGCGTGTGGCTGCGCAACATGGCGATGCGGGCGGTGAACGTTCGGCCCCTCGGAGATCTCGTCGTGCAGCGCGCAATTCGTGACGACATCGAGCTGCCCGAGTACGAGCTATGAGCACGGCCCCCGGAGCACCAACTGATCCGAGCCGGCAGCCCGACGACTTCCTGACCGAACTCGAGCGAGCGACCCGCGGACTGCTCGATCTGAATGTGTTGGCGCTCGACCACATAGAGAAACGCATCGGTCTCGCGCCGCTGCGCGCGCTGCAGGCGTTGGACCGGCTCGGTCCGAGTCGGGTCACCGAGTTGGGCGACGAACTCGGCATGCTGCCGTCCACCGCGAGCCGGCTCAGCGACCGACTCGCCGACGCTGGCTACATCACTCGTCGGGTCGCACCGACCAACCGGCGCGCGACGCTGTTGGAGTTGACCGACGGCGGCCGCGCCGTGCTCGACGAGCTCATCGCCCTTCGTGTGCAGGCGTTCGGCGAGGTGACCCGTTATGTCAGCGAGACCGATTGCGCCGCATTGATTCAAGGCGCACGCGCCTTCACTGCCGCGCACCTCAAACTTTCCGAACGGGCGCGGACGGAGGCCCCTGATCGCCTCAGGCGAGCTCGGTGAACGCGACGACCGGGATCCGTCGCGGGCCCGCCATCTTCTCGTAGTCGGCGTAGTTCGGGACGAACCGCTTGGCCAATTCGAACAGCCGGTCGCGTTCCGCGCCGGTGATCTCCTCACCGACGAAGGTGCCGGTGTAGCCGCGGGTCGACAGCGTCACGCGCGGATGCGCCTTGACGTTGTGAAACCAGGCGGGATGGCGGTCGCCGCCGTAGTTGGAGGCGATGACGATCACCCGGCCGCCGTCGGTGAAGTAGGTCAGCGGGGTGCTGCGCTTCTTGCCGGTCTTCGCGCCGGTGTGCGTGAGCAAGACCTCTGGCATCACCAGCGACATCGACACATGGCCGTTGGTCGCCTTGATGAGCGCCCGGTCGATGCGCCAGCCATAACGCCGCAGGAATCGACGTGCCGCGCCAGTGCCCATGAGCTTGGCGCCCGCGCGGAACAACGGCGACGGCTCGGTCGGCTCGACCTCGGGAATCCCCATGCCCGCGACGGTAGTGCAGCTGGGATATCGGCGCGCATCGCTGCGCGACTTGTCAGCGCACCGAAACCGCCTTGCCGGAGCGGTTGCGGATGCGCTTGATCGCGGCGTCCCACACCAGCTGCGACGCGGCTTTGAGCTGGGCGGGCTTGATCAGATCGCGGCTCATCAGGGCGGCCGCGGCGGCCTTCGTCGCCGCCGACGCCTTGGACATGTGTCCCGAGTCGAACGGTGGCTGCGGGTCGTACTCCATGGACAGCTGGATGGTCTTGGCCTTGGCCTCGCCGCCGATCTGGCCGGCCAGCCACAACCCGAGGTCCAGGCCGGCGGACACGCCCGCCGCGGTGACGATGTGGTCGCTCTCGTGGACGATGCGTTGATCGCCGACGGGCGTCGCGCCGAAGGTCTTCAGGAAGGGCAGCGCCGCCCAATGGGACGTGGCCCGTTTTCCCTCGAGCAGGCCGGCTGCCGCGAGGATCAACGCCCCGGAGCACACCGATGCGGTCCACGTCGCACTCTGGTGGGCTTGCCGTACCCACGCCAGCAACTTCTCGTCGCGGGCGTGCTCCATGGTGCTGAATCCGCCGGGGATCAGGATGATGTCGGGCGACGGCGTCTCGTCGAAGGTGTGCGTCGCACCGATCAGCAGCACACCGGAGTCGGCGGCGATGGGGCCGGGTTCGTGCCACAGGAACCGCACCTCGGTGTCGGGTAGAAAACGCAGCGACTCGTAGGGGCCGATGAAGTCCAGGGCGGTGAAGCCGGGATACAGGACGATGGCAATCTGCATGGTGTCTCCTCAGGCGAACGTTTTGCGGTACTGGTCGGGCGAGATGCCCAGTCGGCGAACGAAATTGCGGCGCAAGGTCTCCGCGCTGCCGAAGCCGCACCTGGCGGCGATGACGGTGACGGTGTCGTCGGTCTCCTCGAGTTGGCGGCGTGCGGCCTCCGTGCGAATCCGTTCGACGTAGGCGCCGGGGGCTTCGCCGACTTCGTCGGTGAAGACACGGGTGAAGTGGCGCGGGCTCATCGCGGCGCGACGGGCCAGTTCCGGAATGCTGTGCGTCGCAGCGGGTTTGCATTCGATGGCTTCCTGCACCGCCCGGATTGGCGCCCGCTTGGCGCGCGGCATCCACACGGGCGCCGCGAACTGGGTCTGCCCGCCCGGCCTGCGCAGGTACATCACCAGCCAGCGCGCGACCGTCTGGGCGGCCTCAGTCCCGTGATCGTCCTCGACGAGCGACAGGGTCAGGTCGATTCCCGCTGTGACGCCGGCGGCCGACCACACGCGGTCGCTGCTGCGGACGAAGATCGGCTCGGGATCGACCGATACATCGGGAAATTCGCGCGCCATTCGGTCGGTGAACGCCCAGTGCGTGGTCGCCACACACCCATCGAGCAGGCCGGCCTGCGCGGCGAGGAACGCACCCGTGCAGACGCTGACGACGCGACGCGCACCCTTCGCGACGGTCTGGATCCAATCGATGACATCGGGGTCGCGGCGGGCCTCGTCGACGCCGTAGCCACCCGGCAGAATCACGGTGTCGACCGGGCGGCCGGGATCGGGTAGCGGTTCCGCGGCGAACGTCAGACCCGTGCCGGTGCTCACCGATTCGCCGTTCTGGCTGACGACGCTGACGGTGTAGCCCTCGCGCCCCTGGCCCTGCAGGTACATGGAGGCGCCGGTGAACACCTCGAACGGGCCGACCAGGTCGAGGGCCTGGACGCCCGGATAGCCGAGGATCAGCACCGTTCGCACGGGTTCAGTGTCGACCAGCGAGGACGTGGCGTCCACGCCATGTATCCCACAGATTAGGACACGATCTTGAAGTGCCAGCTGAAAGCTACACCGATGAAGTAAATTCCTACACTGGCAGAGGAAAATGCTTCACAGGTGAATGATTGGTGGTAGGTTCGCCCCGTGGCGATAGTCAGTCGGCCTAAAAGGCGCAGCCGCGCGGCTCATCTCGGCCCGGAGCGACGTCGGCCGCAGGTGCTCGACGCCGCCTTGGCCATCACGGTCGAACAGGGAGTGAGCCAGGTGACCATCGGCTCGATCGCCGAGCGTCTCAACGTCACGCGCCCGGTGGTCTATGCCTGCTTTTCCGATCGCGTCCAGATCATCACCGCGCTGTTGGAGCGTGAGACGGCCACGTTGCGCGATGCGCTGGTCGAGTCGTTGCACTCCGCCCGCGGCGACAACCCGGAGGCGGCGTTCGTCGCCGGCTATCAGGCGCTGCTGCGGGTCGTGGTGGCTCGTCCGCAGTCTTGGCGATTCGTCTTCTTCGCCACCCCGGACCCGGCGGTGGCCAGCCGGTTCGTGCGCGTACGGGCGCAACTCGGCGAAGCCACCGCGGCATGGCTTCGCCCGGTGCTGACCAAATGGTGGTCGATGTCCGACGCCGAAGCCAAGCTGCCGATCCTGGTCGAGTTGCTGATGTCGTCGTGCGAGGCGGCCGTGCGGTCGCTGCTCGAGGGCGAAAACCGATGGACCGCCGACGATCTCGGCGCACTGTACGGACGGATGATGAGCCACGCCTTCAGCGTGGCCTGAGCGCCGAAACCATTCGGGCGGCTGGCCTGCCGCCACTCACATCATGAAGGGAAAAATGCATGGCGACAACGACTTCGGACAACCGCACGGGTCGCGCGCTCACGCGTGTGCTGACGGGGGCGCGAGCCGTCGCCACGAAGGACCGCTCGAGCGTTACCCCGCACGGTGACTATGGATTCTTCGGTCCCGACTCGGTGACCTGGAAGGTGTGGGGCTACCCGACGTCGTTGACGGTCGGCTTCCAACGCGCGGTCGTCATCGAGGAACTCGACCCGAATCTGATCGCGGCGGTGGACACCACCCACGACATCTACAAGCGGCCCCGTACCCGCTACGACCGCACCCTGCACTACTTCGCCCTGGTGGCGTTCGGCGGGTCCCGCGAAACCACCACGGCTTCCGACGTTCTGGTGAAGATCCACTCCAAGGCGATCGGCACCGAACCCTACGGCGGCGGCCGCTACGACGCCAACGACCCCGACTCCCAACTGTGGATCCACCTGACCGCATGGCATTCGATCCTCTACGCCTACGAGAAGTACGGGCCCGGTCCGCTGACAGCCGAAGAGGAGGCCCGGTACTGGCAGGACTGCGCCGTGGCGGCCCAGCTGCAGACCTGCTCGCCCGACGACGTGCCCAGCACCCGCAACGGCATCCGGGACTACTTCGACCGGATGCGGCCGCAGTTGGCGGCCAGTGACATCGCCGTGCAGGCGATGCGTCACCTCCTCGACGCCGAGGTGATGATGCCCGAGATGCCGCGGGCCGCCCGACCGGTTTCCTGGCTGGCCGCCAGGATTCTGCGGGCCGGCACCATCGCCACCATGCCTCGCTGGATGCGCCAAGCAAGCGGGTGCGACCAGCCCCGCATCGTCGACGTCGCCGTCCGGCCGATCCTGTGGACCGCGTTTCGGCTGATTTCCCTCAGCCCCCGCGCCGAGCTGGCGGTGCTCAAGATCCTCTCGCCGATGACCCATCCCGTCGTGGCTCCGATCAAACTCGGTGTGCCACCGGTCAATCCGGAGATCATGTCGCCAGCCGAGGCTCAGCGCCGCTACGGCTTCGAGCCACCCGCGCGCGCTCATCGGGAGCTCCGCGCCCGCCAGGCGGCGCGAGTCTTCGGCCAGGGCATCGAGCCCAGCGACGAGGGACTCATCGAGTCAGAACCGATCCTGGGGTCCATGAACTGAGCCGACACCGCCCTTTCGCTGACGCCGAAGGCAATCGATGACGAACCCGTATCCGCGACTGCTCTCACCGCTGGACCTCGGCTTCACGACGCTGCGCAATCGCGTGGTGATGGGGTCGATGCACACCGGTCTGGAAGATCGAGCACGTGACATCGACCGCCTCGCGGCCTACTTCGCCGAGCGGGCCCGTGGTGGCGTGGGTCTCATCATCACCGGCGGGTACGCACCGAACCGGACCGGGTGGTTGCTGCCGTTCGCCGCGGCGATGACGTCGTCGACCGACGCCAGACGGCACCGGCGCGTCACGTCGGCGGTACACGCCGAGGACGGCAAGATCCTGCTGCAGATCCTTCATGCCGGCCGCTACGCCTACCACCCGCTGTCGGTGTCGGCGTCCTCGATCAAGGCGCCGATCAACCCGTTCCGGCCCCGCGCCCTGCGCGACGTCGAGGGAACCATCGACGACTTCGTGCGCTGCGCGGTCCTGGCCCGCGACGCCGGCTACGACGGCGTCGAGATCATGGGCAGCGAAGGCTATCTGCTCAACCAGTTCCTGGCGCCGCGGACCAACCGGCGCACCGACGCGTGGGGCGGGACGCCCGAAAAGCGGCGCAGCATGCCGGTCGAGATCGTCCGCCGTATCCGCGAGGCGGTGGGCCGTGACTTCATCGTCTGCTACCGCATGTCGATGGCCGACTTCGTGCCGGACGGTCAGAGCTGGGACGAAATCGTCGCGCTGGCAACCGAAGTCGAGGCGGCGGGCGCGACGATCATCAACACCGGCATCGGATGGCACGAGGCGCGCGTGCCGACCATCGTCACGTCGGTACCCAACGCGGCGTTCGTCGACTACAGCAACGCGGTAGCCGCGCATGTGTCGATCCCGGTCGTGGCGTCGAACCGCATCAACATGCCGCAGTCGGCCGAGCAGATCCTCACCGAGGGCCGTGTCCAATTGATCTCGATGGCGCGTCCGCTGCTGAGCGACCCCGAGTGGGTACGCAAGGCCGCCTCGGATGCCGCCGACGAGATCAATACGTGCATCGCGTGCAATCAGGCCTGTCTGGACCATGCGTTCGCCCACCGAACCGTGTCGTGTCTGCTCAATCCGCGCGCGGGCCGCGAGACCACGTTGGTGTTGCATCCGGCGCGACGGCGTAGACGCGTGGCGGTCGTCGGCGCCGGACCCGCGGGACTGTCCGCGGCGGTCACCGCCGCCGGACGTGGACACGCCGTCACCCTTTTCGAGGCCGGCACTGCGATCGGGGGTCAATTCGACCTGGCGCGAAGGGTTCCCGGCAAGGAGGAGTTCGCCGAGACCATCCGCTACTACACGCGGATGCTCGACAGGCACGGTGTCGACGTGCGACTGGGTACCCGGGCAACGGCCGATGCACTGACCGACTTCGACGTCGCCGCGCTCGCCACCGGCGTGGCGCCACGGATGCCGAACATCACGGGCATCGACCACCCCAAGGTGCTGTCCTATCCGGAGGTCCTGCTCGGTGCGCCCGTCGGCACCCGCGTGGCGGTGATCGGGGCGGGAGGCATCGGGTTCGACGTGTGCGAATTCCTGGTCACCGACGAGTCGCCGACGCTCGACCTCAAGAAGTGGAGGGCCGAGTGGGGGCTGCTGGAGCCCGGACGGGGACCGCAGGAGGCACGCGGGGCGCTGACCGACCCGGCACCGCTGCCCCCCGCCCGCGAGGTGTACCTGTTGCAGCGGACGAACGGCCCGCAGGGCAGACGCCTGGGCCGGACGACCGGCTGGGTGCACCGCGCGTCACTGAAAGCCAAAGGCGTCCAGCAACTCTCCGCAGTCAACTACGAGCGCATCGACGACGAGGGACTGCATGTCAGCTTCGGCCCGCAGCACTCCGGCGCCCGAGTGCTCGACGTCGACAACGTCGTCGTGTGCGCCGGCCAAGAAGCGGTTCGCGACCTCGTCGACGCCCTCGAGGCTCTCGGGATCACCCCGCACGTCATCGGAGGTGCCGCGGTGGCCGCCGAACTGGACGCCAAGCGCGCCATCCGCGAGGGCACCGAGCTCGCCGCCCGTCTCTGAGCCGCTCACCACACCAGCGGCGCCAGGTGCTTTTGGGCGTAGGCGCGCACGGCGTCGTCGTCGGTGACGTCGAGTACCGGCGTGCGCACTTGCGCGAGCGAGCCCGCGAGCCGGATGTGCAGTTCGCTGACGGCCAGCAGGTCATCGTCGGGCATCCTCGCACCGGCGGCACGCAGCGCCTTGGCCATGGCCGCCGACGCGCTCTCGAGGAACTCCTCGGCCTCGTCGAACATCCCCGACATCGCGGTCAGGTCGCCGTCGAGCTGCAGGAACCGGCGCATGATCGGTTCGCCGGTGAGCAGCCGCAGGCCTTCGCAGAACGCCGCGACCGCGGCTTCCTTGGCACCCGAGTCGATGCCGACGGTCTGCAGCCGCGCCATCGCGAAATCGAATGTCTGCCTGCCGAGTTCGGTGATCAGCGCGTCGCGGCTGGGGAACCGGCGGTAGAGCGTGCTGCGGCTGACGCCGGCCTGCCGCGCGATGACGTCCATGCTGGCCCGGCCCACACCGACCAGCGCGACCTCTTCGGCGGCGGCCTTGAGGATCGCCGCCTCCTGCTCGGTGCGGCTGTCGTTGTTGCGGAGCCGTCGCATCGTTGCAGACTAAACCGGGCAGCCGGGCGGGGGCGCGAACGAATCGAGGGCGACCGAGCGGTGCAGCCGAACCAATTTCTCGTACTCCAACCGGTTGCGCGCCAACGGGATCAACAACAGCTTGTCGGGCAGCACCCGCCAGGCCAGCTGCAGCACCCGGGTGTAGAGCTCGAACTCTCGGTCGTGCCGCGCCGTCCATTGGAATCCGGTGAGCTCGCGGATGCCCGGATGAAGGATGCCGAACGAACACACCTTGACCACGCGGCCGGCGATCGGCCGCAGCAGCAGCCACGGCGGCGTCAAGGCAAGTCGCAGCGGTGGCGGCAGCAGCAAGGTCGGCAGCGGAAGCCGTGTCAGGTTGTCGGTGACGCGGCGCAGGAACGGGTTTGAGGCGAGCTCGGTTTCCACCATGGCGTCGTAGTACCGGACGGCGTCGGCGTACGTCGCGGGCAGCTTCGCGTTCTTGCCGGGCAGCTCCAACGACCGAAACGCGTCGAGCAGCTGCTGGTAGGCGGCGTCCTTCTCGGCGTCCGACAGCGTGATCCCGGTGCACGGGGTGAACGAGTTGAGCACCACGAACATGCCGCTCACCGCGATCCAATTCCACAGCTTCGGATCCAGCGCGCTGTAGCGCACGCCGGAGAAGGCACCACTACCGCGTCCGCGGACGTCGCGATGCAGCTGTTTGAGCCGGTCCGATTCGGCGACCCGGTCGGCGGGGTCGCCCCAGATCGCAAGAAAGGCCGAAAAGCCGCTGCGGACACCACGGTCAGCGAAGTTGGCTTCGAAGCGCCCTGTCTTGTCGACCGCCGCGGCGACCGGCACCAGGGCCACCTCGTCGTAGGCCGCCGCCCCGAAGAACCCGCCGAGCGTGCTGCCGGAGTGCTTACGGAATTCGGCCATCACCTTGGGGCGGACCTCGCCTCGATGGATCGGCGATGCTTCGACGGTTTCGGACATGGCGCCTCCACGGTGCGGTTGACACACAGAGTAGCGATTTGTGTCAACGTGTCAACGGATGGCAGGCGCGCACCCGGTCGATCCACCACTGCCGGCGCTCGGGCGGGGCGGCCAGCGCCTGCAGCCGGGCCGGATCGGGCACTACCGGTGCGACGGGCAGGTAGCCGCCGTCCGGAGTGACGGGCTCGGCGACGTCCTCGACCAGCAACCCGCCGGTCCCCAGTCCGCAGGCGTGTCGCAGGTCCGGCAGTGCGGCGGCGGCAAGCAACCCGCGGCCGATGCCGACCGCGGAGTCCAGCGCGCTGGACACCACGATCGGGATGTCGATCTGCGTCGCGATGTCGAGCAGCCTGCGCACTCCGCCGAGCGGGGCGACTTTGAGCACCGCGACATCGGCCGCCTTGGCCCGCACGACGTACAGCGGGTCGTCGGCCTTGCGGATGCTCTCGTCGGCGGCGATCGGCACGTCGACCCTCGTTCGCAATTCGGCGAGTTCGGCGACCGTCGCGCAGGGCTGTTCGAGATACTCCAGCGGGCCATCGGCGGTCAGCGCGGCGGCCGCTTCGACGGCCTCGGCGACCTCCCACCGGGCGTTGGCGTCGACCCGGACCGTGGGAACCAGCGCGCGCACGGCGTTGACCCGCGCGACGTCGTCGGCCAATGACTGGCCGGGCTCGGCGACCTTCACCTTCGCGGTGCGCGCCCCGGGGAATCGGGCCAGCACCTCGGGCACGTCAGCGGCGTCGACAGCCGGAACCGTCGCGTTGATCGGGATGCGGCTTCGGTGCGCTGCGGGCGCTGGTTCGTAGGCGGCTTCGAGGGCCGAGGCCAACCAGTGCGCGGCCTCGGGCGGCTCGTACTCGAGGAACGCGCCGAACTCGCCCCAGCCTGCCGGGCCGTCGATCAGCGCGACCTCGCGAACGGTGATGCCGCGGAAGCGAACTCGCATCGGAAGCGCCACGACGTGCAGGCGGTCGAGGATGTCGTCGAGATCTGGCACGCCCACCATAGTGCCGCGTCGAGGCCGATGTTTGAACCCGCGCGGTCCCGGGCATGCTTAAGCAACTTAAATGAATGCGAGGAGCGACGTGCGAATCCGTACCTTGATCCCGTCCGGTCTGGCCGTCACGGCGACGGCGGTCATCGGTGGGCTGGCGAGCCGGTCGGCGCAATCCGCGTGGTACGCGGCGCTGCGCAAGCCGCCGTATCAGCCACCGCGCCAAGCGTTTCCGATTGTCTGGCCGGTGCTGTACGCCGACATCGCGGTGGTGTCGGCCTCGACACTCGACGAGTTGGACCGCCGTGAGCAGTCCGAACAACGACGCCGCTACCTCGCGGCGCTGGCCGCGAACCTGGTGCTCAACGGGAGCTGGTCCTGGCTGTTCTTCAACCAGCACCGGTTGGCGACGTCCGCTGTCGCGGCCGGTGCGTTGACCTTGAGCAGCGCCGACCTCACGCGTCGAGCGATGGTTGTGCAAGGGGGCCGCGCAGCCCCGCTTGCGCTGTACCCGCTGTGGTGCGCATTCGCCACGGCGCTCTCGACGCACATCTGGTGGTTGAACCGTTAGGCGCCGATTGTGCAACTGGCGACGCTTTGAGCCGCTCCAGCGTCGGCGGATTCACAATCGGGCGTTGAATTACACCGTCGCGCGGTCGCGACCCTCCCAGTACGGCTTGCGCAGCTCTTTCTTGAGGACCTTGCCGGTCGGATTGCGCGGTAGCTCGTCGGTGATGTCGACGGTCTTCGGGCACTTGTAGGCCGCCAGCCGCTCGCGGCACCAGGCGATGATCTCCTCGGGCGTGGCCTCACCCTCGAGCGAGACAACGGCTTTGACCACTTCGCCCCACTTCTCGTCGGGCACGCCGATGACCGCGACGTCGGCCACCGCCGGATGCTCGGCGACAACGCGTTCGACCTCGATCGAGTAGATGTTCTCCCCGCCGGAGATGATCATGTCCTTGAGCCGGTCCTCGACGAAGATGTAGCCGTCCTCGTCGATCCGACCGATGTCGCCGGTGCGGAACCAGCCGTCGCTGGTGATCGCCTCCGCCGTCGCATCGGGCTTGTTGTGGTAGCCCTTCATCAGTTGCGGTGTGCGGAACCACAATTCACCCTGCTCACCCGTCGCCACGTCTTCCAGCGTTTCCGGGTCCACCACGCGCACCTCCGCGCCGGGTATCACCCGTCCCGCGCTGACCATCCGCTCCTCGATCCCCGAGCGGTGGTCCTCGGGCAGCAACTGGCTGATCACGCCGCACACCTCGGTCAGCCCGTACACCTGGATGAAATCGGTGTTGGGCCAAGCTTCCAACGCCGCCCGCAGCAGCGGCAGCGGCATCGGCGACGCGCCATAGACGTAGGTCTTCAACGACCCGAACAGCTTCACCGCGTCCTCGCCCGATTCGAGCACCTTCGCCAGCACCGCCGGCACCAGGAATGTGCGGTTCGCGCCCTTGAGAATCGCGCCCGCCAGCGACATGCCGTCGACCTCGCGGGTCATCACCGTCGGCACGCCGTCGTGAATCCCGAACTGCACATAGGAGGACCCGCCGACGTGGAACAGCGGCATCGACACCATGCTCTTGTCGCCCTCGTCGAAACCCCACCCGTTGTGGGCGTTGACGGTGTGCGCGATGAGGTTGGCGTGCGTCAGCTGCACACCCTTGGGACGTCCGGTCGTCCCCGACGAGTACATGACGATGACGACGTCGTCGGGCTGCACCTCATCGCCGCGACCGACCGGTTTCGCCGCGGAGAGCATCGCCTCGTACTCGTCACCGTCACCACCTTCGGGCGTGACCTCGACGACCTGCTCTACGTTCGCCAACTTGTCGCGGATCTTCTCGATCGACGGCTTGAATTCGGTCCCGACGATCAGCAGCTTGGCACCGGAGTCGTTGATCACGTAGTCGAGTTCGTCGGCGGCCAGCCGGAAGTTGATGATCGCGTTGGCGGCTCCCAGCGACGCGGCCGCCAGCGTCAGCTCGACACACGCCGGATGGTTCTTGTCCAGGAACGCCACCACGTCGCCGCGGCCGACGCCCCGCTCCTTCAGCGCGCCGGCGAGCCGGCGCACCCGGTCGTTCCATTCGGCCCATGTCCACGTGCGGTCGAGAAACGTCATCGCCTCGGCGTCGGGTTTGGTTTCGGCCCAGTGTGCGAGCCGTTCGTCGAGGAAGCGCGGCACAGGCAGCTCAGACATGTATCGAGCCTGCCATGACGAGGCCCGGGGTCAGTCGGGATTGGCCGAGATCGGCGCCTGCGCATCGGCGGGGACGTGTTCGCGGCGCAGGCCGCGGCGGTCGTAGAAACGGGTGACGACGGCGCCGACGACGAGGCCGATCGCCAGCCCGATCGTCGACATGACAAGGGCGTGGGTGAGACCGGCGTCCGCGCGCCCGTCGAAGTACAGCAGGGCACGGGCGCCGAGGAACACCTGGTGCATGGGCTCGAACCTCGCGAGCCAACCGAAGAACGAGGGTGCCGCCTCGAGAGGGATGGTCGCGCCGTTCGACGGTAGGCCGAGCATCACGAAGATGAACAGGTTCACCAGCAGACCCATCGAGCCCAGCGCGGCGATCAGCGAGGTCGCGGTGATCCCTACCGCGGTGATCGTGAAGGCGCCGTACGCCCACAATGTCCACACGTTGGGCACCGGCATGCCCAGCGCGGCCCCGATCGCGATGTAGATCGCCGAGGTGAGCACGGCGAGGATGACCATGAACAACCACTTCACCAGCAGCGTCCGAAACCGGGAGATCTTGACCTGCTCCGCGAGCCGGTACACCGGGCCGAGCTCGGCGGGCACGAAGCCGAGCATCGAATCGACCAGCGAGCTGACGATGATGCTGCCGGTGAATCCGGCAAGTAGCAGCAGGAGCGCGTAGTAGAAGGCGGACAGCCCGTTGCCGGTGCCGTTCGGCAGCGGGTTCGCGTCGCTGACCTGAACGTCGATCGGGTTTGCCAGTAGCAGCGACGCCGCTGCGGGCAGCGGCCCGGCGGCCTCGCGCGTCACCCGTGCCGACAGCTGCTCGCCCACCCTGGTGTCGATGGCGCGGACGGCCTTGCCCAACGCCTCCCCCGCGATGCTCGCGCCGAGTGTGGAGGCGCGGGGGTTGAGCGAGATCGTGACGACCGGCCTGCTCAGCTGCCCGGGCCGCAGCGCGCCCTGTCCGAACTGCTCGAGCCTGGCCGAGAAGTCCTGCGGTATCTGGACCGCCCCGTAGATTTCCGCGGTGCCCAACTGCCGTTCGGCCTCGTCTGCCGTGAGCACGCGCACGTCGAACTGTTCGGAGTCGAGCCCGGAGGTGAGGCCGTCGACGATCTGCTTTCCGGCGGGTCCGGCATCGGCGTTGACGATCGCGACCGGGAAGTGCCGCAGATTCGTCGTCGGGTTGAGGATGCCGGCGAGGTACAGGGCGGCCAGCGCCGAGAACACCGTCAGCGCAACGATGATCGGCGAGAGCCAGAACCGCGGGGTTCGCAGCGTGGCGTATGGATTGGGCGCGACGTGGCGTGGGGTGCGAACGTGGGTCATCGGAGCTCCTCCTCGGTTGTGCGACTAGGTCGAAGCAGCACCAGGGCCAGGACGATGGCGGCGATCGGCACCGCGGACATCATGAGGCCGAGGGTGTGGATGGCGTCGAGCATGCTCGCGGTCGCGCCCTCGACGACTTGCCGAGCCCTTTGCGGGTCAACGATATTGGCACCGCCGGTCGACGCGACGGAGGTGCCGTGCGCGACGCGCAGCGCCTCGCGCGCCTCATCGACGGTGAGGCCGGATCCGGCGAGCCTGCGCATGGCGTCGTGCGCGAACAGCGTGGTGCCGATCAGCGCGAACAACGCTGGCCCCAACGAGTATCCGGCCTGCCCGACCGCTGATTTCACCGCCGACACCGAGCCTCCGAGGTCAGGCGGGGCCGCCGACATCATGATCGTCGACTGCGGGGTCTGCACCACCGCGCCACCGATCGCGTTCAGCGCCACCGCGAAGAAGAACACGATCAGCGATGTGTGCTCGTCGACGACGGTCAGCATCAGAAGGGCCGCCAGAAGCAGCAGCAGGCCGCTCACGAGAACCGCACGGTCGCCGAACTTTTCGGCGGCTCGCCCTGAACCGGTCGCCGCCAGTGCCTGTAGCACCGTCGCCGGCACCAAGAGCATGCCCAGCAACGCCGGCGACTCGCCGCGCACGGTGACCAGATAGAAGGCGAACAGGATCGTCGACCCGCCGGTCAAGAAGTTGAACGTCGTTCCCGCAATGACCGCGGCGTTGAACCGGCCGGAGCGGAATATCCGCAAGTCCAGCGCCGGGTCGGGGGTTCGGTTCTCACGCATCACGAACGCCGCGCCGGCGACGACACCCACCAGCATGGAAACGAGCGCATCGCTGTGCAGCCCGCCCTGCAATCGCGAAATGCCGTACACCAGTGCGAGCAACGAGGTGGCGACCAGGAGCAGGCCGGCGACATCGAGCCGGCGTTGCGCGCGGGGCGTTTCGGGCACGAAACGCAGATGAATGGCCAGTGCGACGAACGCCGCGACCGGCGCCACCAGAAATCCTGTGCGCCAACCGATATGCTCAGCCAGCAGGCTGCCCACCGCAGGCATCGGCGTCGTAAGCGCGAAGCCCGCGCCCAGGTACAACGCGATCGCGGCCGCGCGGCGCTCCGGCGGGAAGACCGCGTTGATGATGGCCAGCGACAAGCCCAGCAGGAAGGCGAACGCCACGCCGCTGCCGGCTCGGGCGGCGATCAGCACCGCGCTGTTGGGCGCCGCGGCGGCGAGCGCACCGAACACAATCGTGCCGAGCAATCCGAGCGTGAACATGCGACGCATGCCGTAGCGGTCGCCGAGAGCACCCGCACCCAGCACGGCGGCGGCCAATGTGAGGGTGGCCAGGCTGGCCACGAAGCTCGCCGTACTCGGCGACAGCTGCAGGCCCACCCGAACCTCGGAGATGTTGGCGGACAGGATCGTCGGGTCGGCGGCGGTGATGCTGTAGCCCAGGCCCATCGCCGAGACCGTCATGGTCGCCGCGAGCCCCGACACCACGGGCAGGTCGCCGTCGGTGCCGGCGGCCGACCGGGTCATTCGCCGTGGACCTGCTTGCCCGCCAGGAAGGTCGCCCGCACCTCGAGATCGGCGATCTGTTCCGGCGGCACCGCACGCGGATCGGCCGACAGCACCACCAGGTCGGCGTACTTGCCGACCTCCAGCGAGCCGATCACGTCGTCGGAAAACAGTTGATACGCAGCGTCGAGCGTCTGCGCGCGAATGGCCTGTTCGACGGAGATCCGCTGCTCGGGCCCGATCACCCGGCCGCTGGGCGCGATGCGGGTGGCCGCGACGCTGATGTTGCGCAACGGCTCTTCCGGGGTGACCGGCGGATCGTTGTGCAACGAGATGCGCATCCCGGTCGCAACCGCGGATCCGCAAGGCATCCAACGGGTTCCGTGCTCGGCGCCGAACAGGCCGTCGACGATGATGTCGCCCCAGTAGTGGATCTGGTCGACGAAGATGGAGCACGTCACGCCGAGGTCGTGGGCGCGCTGAAGCTGCTCGTCGCGGATCGCGCCGACGTGCTCGAGCCGCAGCCGGTGGTCCGCGCGCGGCCAGCGCCGCAGCGCGTCCTCGTACACGTCGAGGATGGTGTCGACCCCGGCGTCGCCCTGCACGTGGCAGGCCATCGGCCAGCCCTTCGGGAAGTAGGCGTGCACGATCTCGGTCAGCTGCTCGCGGGTGTAGTTGGCGTGCCCGCACGACCCCGGCGCGACGCCGATCGTGCGGACGGCGTCGGTGTCGAGATACGGGAACGACAGGTCGATGTTGCCGATCCACGGTGACCCGTCGACCCAGATCTTGATGCCGGTCTGCCGGAACAGGTCGTCGCCGTTGCCCGGCGACATGTCGGTTTCCATCTGTGCGTTGGAGATCTCGTAGACCCGAAGTCGCACGGTCAGGTCGCCGCGCAACTGCTCGATCACCGGCCGGAACACCGGGTCGAACGCCATCTCCGAACATGTCGTCAGCCCGGCCCGGTTGAGCCGGCGCAGTTCAGCGTGCAGCATCGCCGGATAGTCGCTGGGGTTGATGACGCCGGCCAGCAGGCCGAAGACGGCGCCGGTCTCCTCGGCGGTGCCGTCGAGATCGCCGTTGGCGTCGCGGCCGTAGCGCGCGCCCTTCGGGTCGGGGGTGTCGCGGGTGAGCCCGAGCTTGCGCGCAGCGGCGCTGTTGAAGAACGCCTTGTGCCCGGAGTTGTGCACGATCACCAGTGGCGTCTCGGGCGCCTGCTCGTCGAGCCAAGCCAGCGTCGGCTCCGGCAGGCCCGGCTGCAGCAACGGATCCCAGCCGTTGAGAAACGCACCGTCGCTCCCCCGGCTGGCGACCTCGCGCCGAATGGCGTCGACGACGGCCGCCGCGTCGCGCAGCGTGACCGGCCGGATGTCGACCATCCGCTCGGAGAGCACGATCGCCTCCATCAGCGGATGCCCGTGCGCCTCCACCAGACCCGGCATCACGCAGCCGTCTCCGATGTCGAGCGTGCGAGTGTCGGGACCGATCCACGTGTCGATATCGCCGCGGTCTCCGACCGCCACGATGCGGCCGTCGGTGACCGCGAGCGCCTCGGCGGTCGGCTGTCGGTCGTCGACGGTGAGCACGGTTCCGCGAATGACCAGGTCAGCGCTCGCCATTGGGTCATCCTCTCAGTGGGGGGAAAATTCTGCGGAAAAATTCTGGGCGCCGTGTCGATTGCGCAGGGGTCCCGTTCGACGTAGTTGTGAGGGCACGATGAACGAGCCCGTCACCCCACCGGAGAAGGAGACGAGAACGATGGCGCGTTACATGCTGATCATGCGGTCCACCCCCGAGGCCGAAGCCGCGATGGCCGAGATGGAGATCGACTTCGACCAGATCATCGAGGAGATGGGTCGCTTCAACGAGGAGCTCATCAAGGCCGGCGTGATGTTGGCCGGCGAGGGTCTGACGGGACCCGAGGAGGGGTTCGTCGTCGACTTCGACTCCGACCCGCCGGTCGTCACCGACGGGCCGTACACCGAGGCCAAGGAGCTGTTCAACGGGTTCTGGATCCTCGACGTGTCGTCGAAGGAAGAGGCCAAGCAGTGGGCGCAGAAGATTCCGCTGGGCAAGGGCGTCAAGGTCGAGGTGCGGCGAGTCTCGGAGACGAGCGAGTTCCCGCAGGACAACCCGTGGATCAAAAAGGAGATCCGATGGAAGGCCGAGCTCGCCGAGAAGATCGCGGCGCAGGCCCGCGCGGAGGCCGACCGGCTCAGCTGAGCGTTCGGGCCGAATAGGTGCGGACGTCAGGTGTTCCGACAGAGCGGCGCTGCCTTCGAGGCAGCGCTGCTTTGTCATGCCTACGCGACCTTCTCCAAGGTGAAGCCGCTTTGGTAGGTGGCCCCGGCCGGATCTCCACACTCCGCGGCGGCCTGGGTGTTCACGGCGGTGCCGCTCAACGTTGCCGCGTCGATCGAAAAGGCAACTGTGCCAGGAACAGTCACGTGGTCACCGGGCGGCTTGCACCGAACCGCCTGGGCGTACTGGACGGTCATGTCCCAGCGCCCGTTGTTCAGCATTGCGCGTCCGCCATACGGCGTGACCCTCGGGTCGGTGACAGGTGTGACGGCTACGTCGGCGCACCCCGGACCACACGGCGTGATCACCCATGTGTTGACCTTGCCGGTATCGGATCGATAGTTGTAGGTACCGCTCAGTCCGGCCGCTGAACCCTGCGGAGGCCCGCCGGCCCAGGCAGCGCCGGCTGATCCGATCGCCACGGCCGCGACGATGAACACTGCAGACAGCTCGCGCGTGATGGTCATGCCGTTCCTCTCCTTGACGAAAAGCTCAGGCAGCCTTCTCCAGTGAGTTCCAGATGACGCTGCCACGGGGCGCGTTGGGGTCGAATCAGACGTGTCCGGGCATCCCTCCCATGCCGCCGACGTGGCCCATGCCGCCCATACCGCCGATGTGGCCCATGCCGCCCATACCGCCGATACCACCCATGCCCCCGATACCACCGATATGGCCCATCCCGCCCATCCCGCCGTCGATTCCGCCGAGTCCGCCCATACCGGTCGGTGCCATGGCGGGCGGCGCGATGCGCGTCGGGATGGGCGGGGT
>NZ_LQIN01000021.1 GCF_001500065.1 Mycobacterium sp. IS-3022 | reverse complement strand
GACGTAGACATCTCCACTAAGCCCGGAGGTCCTCCCTTCTCACAGCCAAACCGTCAACAACGTCCCTGCCGAGTACAACTAGTCGCTGGCTGGACCGTAATGGCCAGTGCCCTACTGCGCATCCGCGCTGCCAGCCCGCGACGGCAACAGGATTCGAGTGGCTACGAGTGAGCTCTCCGATATGGCCGATAGCCACTACGGGACTGTGACACTCTGTGTAACGCGCTTCGCGAGGGTGACTGAAGCCGGGTGGGAAGTTGATGGAGGGTCATGTGATTCGGAGTTCCGATGGCGGCGCGGAGTCCCCGTGGTCGCCGCGGGAAGCTGAACTGCTCGGCGTGACGCTGGAACTCCTGCAGGAACGCGGTTACGACCGGTTGAGCCTCGACGCGGTGGCCACGGCCGCACGCGCCAGCAAGGCCACCCTCTACCGTCGGTGGCCGACGAAGGCCGAACTCGTGCTGGCTGCATTCGTCGAGGGCACCCGACATGTCGCGGTCGACCCTGACACCGGCACGCTGCGCGGCGACCTACTGCGCCTCGGCCAGCAGATCAGCGCTCACGTCAGCACCCATGCCAGCACCATCCGCGCGGTGCTCATGGAGATCTCGCGCAGCGACACGCTCGCCGCCATGCTTCACGAGCAGTTCCTCAGCCAGCGCAAAGCGCTGATGTCTCGCGTCCTCGCCCGTGCCGTCGATCGCGGCGAGATCGAGGCCTCGGCCATTACCGAGGACCTCTGGGACGTGTTGCCCGGCTATCTCATCTACCGCTCCGTCCTCACTGGCCGGGCGCCAACGCGCCGCACGGTCCAGGACTTCGTCGACAACGTGCTCATCCCCAGCCTCACCCGCCACAACGACTGACCTGTCTATCCAGTGAGCGCAACCACGTACGGCTTGTCAGGAAACGGTCCCGTACCGTACCGTCAAGTTCGTTGATACCCGCTGAAAGGGTGTCAGGCCGTCCGTCAACGTGTGACCGCTCGTCGAAAGGGCCGCGGATGCAGCGGGTTTCGATCGGAAACCGATTGATGCGGCATTGGATGCTTCTGGTGGCGGTAATGGTCGTCGCGGTGGCGGGATTCGCGGTCTACCGGCTGAACGGCATCTTCGGCTCGCAGGACGTCACGTCGACGCCCGACAACGCCGCGAACGAGATCGTCCCATTCAACCCGAAGCACGTCGTCATGGAGGTGTTCGGTCCCCCAGGCACGGTCGCGACCATCACGTACACCGACATCGACGCCCAACCACAACGGGTCGACGACGCGGCTCTTCCCTGGGTCTACGACGCGACCACCACTCAACCGGCCGTCTTCGTCAATGTCTCCGCACAGGGCGACAGCGACTCCATCGGCTGCCGGATCAGGATCGACGACGTCGTCAAGGACGAGAGAACGGTCAACGCGTTGAACGCATACACCTACTGCTTGGACAAGTCCGGATGAGCCAGCATGTCGCCGAGCGCCCGACGACGACCGATCGGGTCGCCACGTGGATCCGCCGGCTATGCGTGCCGATCGTGTTGTTCTGGCTGGCCGTCGCCGCTCTGACGAACGTGTTCGTGCCGCCGCTCGAAGAGGTCGGCGAAGAACACAATGTGGCGCTGAGCTCCCCCGATTCGCCGTCGCTGCAAGCGTTTCAGCGCATCGGTGAGGTGTTTCACGAGTTCGACACCGACAGCGCGGCGATGGTGGTGCTCGAGGGTGACCAGCCTCTCGGCGCCGAGGCCCACGCCTATTACGACGAACTGGTCAAACGGTTCAACGAGGACACCAGGCACGTCCAGCACGTGCAGGACTTCTGGGGTGATCCGCTCACCGCCGCCGGATCGCAGAGCGCTGACGGCAAGGCCGCCTACGTCCAGGTATTTCTCATGGGCAACCAGGGCGAGGCGCTGTCGTTGGAATCCGTCGACGCGCTGCGTGACATCATCGCCAAAACTCCTGCACCACCGGGCATCCAGGCCTACGTCACCGGCGCGGCAGCCCAGGTCGCCGATCAGTTCGAGGTTGGTAGCGAAGGCACCGTGTTGGTCACCGTGTTGACCGTCGTGGTGATCGCGGTGATGCTGCTGATCGTCTACCGGTCACCGGTCACGATGATCATCGCGCTCATCACTGTGCTGATCGAGATGGCCGCGGCACGGGGCATCGTTTCGTTCCTTGCGAACTCCGGAGTCATTGGCCTGTCGACGTATTCGACCAACATCTTGACACTGTTGGTCATCGCTGCCGGCACCGATTACGTCATATTCCTGCTCGGCCGCTACCACGAGCGACGCAACGAAGGCATGGACCGCGAGGCCGCCTTCTATGACATGTACCGGGGAACGGCGCACGTGATCCTCGGGTCGGGTTTGACCATCGCCGGCGCCGTGGCCTGCCTTCACTTCACCCGGCTGCCATACTTCCAGAGCCTCGGAATCCCGTCCGCGATCGGTGTTCTCGTCGCGCTGGCCGCGTCGTTGACGCTGGCACCCGCGGTACTGGTGGTGGGCAGCCGGTTCGGTCTGCTGGAGCCCAAACGCAAAACCGCCAAGCGGGGATGGCGGCGGATCGGCACGGCGATTGTCCGGTGGCCCGCCCCGATCCTGGTCGCCACACTGGTGATCGCATTTGTAGGACTTCTGTCGCTGATGGGCTACAAGGTGAGTTACGACGACAGCCGGTATATGCCTGCCAGTGCCCCGTCCAATATGGGTTACGACGCCGCGGAGCGCCACTTCACAAGGGCGCGATTGAATCCCGAACTGCTGATGATCGAAAGCGACCACGATCTGCGCAATCCCACCGACATGATTCTGTTGGAACGGGTTGCCAAGGCGGTATTTCATACTGATGGCGTCGCGCAGGTGCAGTCGATCACGCGGCCCTTGGGCACGCCGCTGGACCACACGTCGATCCCGTTCCAGATCAGCGCGCAGAGCGCGGCGCAGATCAACAACCTGCCGTTCCAGCAGGCCCGTGCCGACGACATGATCCGGCAGGTGGCGGTCATCAACGACTCGATCAACATCCTGCGCCAGCAGCACGCGCTGCAGCAGCAGTCCAGCGCGATCACGCACGAGCAGAGCGAGGCGTTTGCGCAGACGGTCGCCACGGCGCAGGATCTGCGCGACAAGATCGCCACCTTCGACGACTTCTTCCGGCCGCTGCGTAACTATTTCTATTGGGAGCCACACTGTTTCGACATCCCGATCTGCTGGGCGATGCGCTCGCTGTTCGACGCGCTCGACGGCATCAACGAGCTGACCGATCAGTTGGCGAACGTGTCGGGCAGTATCGCCAAACTCGATGAGCTGCAGCCGAAGCTGCTTGCGCTGATCCCGCCGCAGATCGAATCGCAGGAGACCAACCGCGATCTGACGATGACCAATCACTCCACCACGTCGGGTCTTTACGATCAGACCGCGGCGGCGCTCGAGAATTCGACTCAGCTGGGTGCGGCGTACGACGCGTCGGACACCGACGATACGTTCTACCTACCGCCGGAGGCGTTCAGCAACCCGGAGTTCGTCCGTGGGATGAAGTTGTTCATGTCGCCGGACGGCAAGGCGGCGCGGATGATCGTCACGCATGACGTCGATCCGGCGACGCCCGAAGGGATTTCGCATATCGATGCGATCAGGCATTCGGCGATGGAGGCGGTCAAGGGAACGCCGTTGGCGGGGTCGAAGATCTACATCGGCGGAACGGCGTCCACCTTCAAGGACATTGCCGACATGGCGAAATACGACCTGATCATCGCGGGGATCGCAGCGATGGCGCTCATTCTGCTGATCATGATGTTCATCACGAGAAGCCTCGTTGCCGCGCTCGTGATCGTGGGCACCGTGGCGTTGTCGTTGGGCGCGTCATTCGGCTTGTCGGTCTTGTTGTGGCAACACATCTTAGGCATCGAGTTGTACTGGGTGGTGTTGCTGATCGCGGTGACACTGCTGCTAGCGGTGGGGTCGGACTACAACCTGCTACTGGTCTCCCGGTTCAAGGAGGAGATCCACGCCGGCATCAACACGGGCATCATCCGGTCGATGGCGGGCAGTGGCTCGGTGGTGACGGCGGCGGGCCTGGTGTTCGCCTTCACGATGGCGTCATTCATCTTCGCCGATCTGCGGGTGCTCGGCCAGGTCGGCACGACGATCGCGTTGGGCTTGCTGTTCGACACGTTGATCGTGCGGTCGTTCATGACGCCGTCGATCGCGGCGCTGCTCGGGCGGTGGTTCTGGTGGCCGGTGGTCGTGCGGCAGCGGCCGGTGCCGCAGAAGTTCGGGGACGGGACCACGCGACAGATGTCGTTGTTCTAGTCCTGCGCGCGAGGCTGAGGGCTAAACGCGGACTATCGCGAGGCCCGCGACACCCTCGAGGGCATCGAAGTCTTCATCCTGCGTCACGACCGGCAGGTGCTTGGCGGCTGCAATGGCCGCGATCCATAGGTCATTGACTCGGACCCGTCGCCCCGCCTCGGCCAGGTGTACGCGTAGCAGCGCCCAGAGTTGAGCGGCCTCTTCGTCGACCGGGAGCGCGGTCATATCAGCGACGGCATCCAACGTGCGGAGGCGACGCGCCCGGATCTCGGAAGTCCGCGCCGCGAGCACACCAGCGTTCAGTTCAGCGAGGGTCACCACGGTCGTGGCGAGTTCGTCTGGGAGCAGCGACGTCTCCAGTTGGCGGCCACTCTCGTTGGCGATGAAGACGGATGTATCGAGGATGCCGAGCGCGGGCCGATCGGCCGTCACAATTCGTCGAGTTCGTCAGTCGATTCGCCGACGAGCGCCGCGAGGTCGTCACGCAAGCCCGAATCCGCCTGGCTGGTCTCGAGCCGCTTGACGAATTCTGCCTTCGACACCCGCCGCCGACGCCTCGGCTCGACGGCGGCGATCACCGCCACGGCTCGCCCATTCACCGTGATCGTCACCTCCTCGCCCGCTTGAACTCGACGAAGCACGCCCGCTGTGTCGTTTCGCAATTCGCGGGACGCCACCGTAGACATGCTACGAGCGTAGCACTTGTGTAGCACATGGTCATGCGGCGGCTTCATGGTCATAGCGGCCGAGGAACAACGCACTCTTCCAGAGCGCGCCTGCGATCACTTGCAGCGGCGGAGCAACCCGAAGGACGGCCTCGGCCGCTGACGCAGCGCGAACCGGTGGAAATCAGGTGCGGCTCCATCTTTTCGTTTTCAAGGTGCAGACCGGTATGGAGTCCGCCCACCGCGATCGAATCGCCGAGGGCGGTCTCGGACACCATCGAGCGCGATGAACCACGCAGCTGTGATCGATGAACCCGGCTACCTGCTGCTGCTCGCCGAGGCCGCCTCAGCGTTGTTCAGGTTGTCTCCCAACGCTATTTGAAGCCCGGCATCGTCATCACTACCAACCGCGGCGTGGGCGCCTGGGGAGACATCCTCGGCGACACCAACGTCGCAGCCGCCATACTCGACCGACTCTTGCACCGCTCAGTGGTCATCAACTTCGACGGCGAGTCCTACCGACTGCGCGACCACCAAGGCGCCGCTGAAACGCTGCGCCGGGACGCCACGGGCTCCCGCCAACCACTACACTGACCACCGCTCACAGGTGGGGATTTCAACGAGCTCACGAGCACACCTGGGACTTCCGACGAGCGCGATCATCGTGAACGTCGGCTGACGGTCAAGGCTGTTCGAGCGCCGCTGCTCGCATCGAACCACCTTGTCCCGCAACGGTGATGCTCTGCTTGATCCCCTGAAGCACGTAGGGAAATCCGTACTCGATGCGGTATTTGAGAGCTTCTCGTTGAGGACTTATAGCCGCAGTCAGCGGTGTGGGTCATCAGCTGGAGGACGGTTGCCTGCATCCTGGGCGCGCAGTACCGGCTTGCGCGCTTCTCGAAGAGTTGCAGCTCTCAGTGGCCGCGACGGCCTTACTCATCGATGCGTCGCGGAACATGGTGTCGGGCCCGGCCTCTCCGGCGGCGCCCTCGGGCGGGACGCCGTCGCGGCTGACGACTGTGGCGGCGATGCCGTGCAGAGACCCATCGGCCATGACGCTGTTCAGTTGGTTGTCGATTCGCTCAACCCCATCTGAAGCTCCTGCTTTCAGGGATGCGCGTGCCATCATCGCACGGGCGGTCGGTGCGCTTACCCGCGTCGTGCCGCGCGAAAGCTTCGGGAGCAGCGTCATCATGCGGGGCCGGGCCCATAATGACCTCGATCTCGCATCGGATGCCGGGAATGAGCGCGAAGCGTGCATCGGCCGTCACAAACCGACGTCGAGAGCTTCGGCGAGCGCAACGTAGGCGGCGTCCTACGTCGTCGCACTCTTGCGCAACTTTGCCAATACGTTCGAGCAGCGCCGATGAGACGACCGCTGAAGCCGCAGATTACCGAGGTTCGAAACGGCAAGGACAGCTAACTGCATACAGGCGGAGTACGGCTGGCACCATTGTTGCTCAGTCAGCAGGCCCAAACTGCCCGCAACCATATAAGTTTGCGCATGCCGTATCATACGCGCCGTAACTGGGCAGTGATGCGATTAGGCGACGCGTCGCAGTCCGCCTTTGGGCAAGAGTCCCATCGGTAGTAACACTGGGGAACACTTCACGTTCAAGCTCACCAATCAGCGCACGCGTCTCTGCGACGACCGCCACGTGGTCGCTATTCGTTGCATCAAAGATTGGTATGGCTTTTGGAGGGAGCGTGTGCAAGTGGCGGCCACCGAACGCACCTTGCGGTACGTATGGGCGGATGTACTCCGCCAGTGAAGGGTTGTTGATGAGGCCGCACATATATACGGCCTCATCTTCGGAGACGACCAAAATCCAGTAGAGCGTCTGGTCGATCAGCGGTAGCTCGCCAGAATATTCGGCCAGTGATACATAGGCCGCAGACGGGATCTCCCCTCCTGCGCCGTAGACGACCAGATAGCCAGTCGCGTTCGCAGCGATGAGGTCCTGGTTGATCAGCTTGTTACGCATATTCAGACCACGACGCCAGAAGTCAGTGAGCGAATCGAAGTCACTCTCTGCCAGGATCTTGTCGAAATGCCGTCTTGCCGTCGGTGAGGCGCTAATCGTCGCTTCGCTAGCCAACTGCAAGGATCCCGCCGACCTGAGGACGGGTATCACGATGTCGGCCGGCTCACTCAAGCGAAATGCAACCAGATGGTTAGACAACCACATCTTGTGTCGGAATCGCGCCGGTATTGTCGTGGCCGGAATCTCGAAATCCTCATGCTTTTTCGCCGCCGATACCAAATACCAGTCTGGTTCACCAAGCTTTGGTGAGCGCACCGTAACAGTTCCGGGCTGCTCAGACTCCACAGTTACTGCCACGAGCCTCCTCGGCATGAGATCTGCTCCTTGCGAAGCAAGTCCGTCGGGGTATCCGCCGGGGATGCCCGCACCCGGCTCCTGACTCGACCAAAGGAAGCGTCCAGCGAACTCGACGACGTACAACGCTGCCGGGGCTTCACCGCCGACGCCAATGTGGGCCGCCGGAATTTCGTTTATCACCGGCGGGGCTCCTCGCACACCTATTAGCACGGCTGAGAGGTTCGCGAAGGTCTCCTTGCTGACGAGCCATAGCTTCGACGGCTGCATTTGTATCGGCGTCCGAGTCCGGCCCGAAAGCTGGCGGCGAAGCGGCTCATGCTGGGTACCGGTGGTCACCGATAGGGGTAGGACGCAAGCAACCACCGCCGGATCTGTGAGGTAATGCGCTACCGCGTAAGCGAGGAAGACCGTTGCCATTTCCAAGTGCGGGAAGGCAGCACCCGGTGGCCGTAGATCGAACCGGTCTGCTAATTGTGCGAGCACACTGGCGAATGGGTTCCCAGCGAGTCGGCTCATCGCCAGCCACGGCGGATTCGTGATGAGCCCGTTGAATTGACCTTTGACGAGGCTTGGCCGGTAGCTGTTGCGTAGTATGAAGGACCATATGCCGTCACGACCGGCGCGTTCGAGGTCCACCAATGCATCGGTTAACGAACGCGCGAACGCCATCAGCTGTTCGGTCTGACTGACGTCAAGATCTGCCGAAACATCGATGATGGCATCTGAGACGAGCTGCTCGAGTGTCCGCTGATCCACCGTTTCCGAGCCGCTGGGCGCCACATGCACCAGAGCAAGGTGCGTGCAGCGATCCAGCACCGCGTCGAACAGCGTCTGATTGATGGGGTCCACTAGATAACGCGGTAAGGACACGTCTCGATCGTCTAGATGAAGTGTGTCATGGTCGTCCGTCTCATCACGCTCGCCCCAAATCGGCGCCAGTGCAAACAACGAGTCAGCGTTGTAGATTGGTATCGAAACTTGAGTACTGCCGTTCATGGGTAACCAATCCCGGTTCACGACAACCCAATTCACCTTTGCTAACAGGGTCGCGAGCGGGTCCACGTCGAACCCGGTTACGGCCTGGGTGAGCAGGCGAAGGGATTCTGCACTCTTTCGTTCGATCCCCGCTCCCTCGAGTCGACCGTGTAGCTCACGACAAACCGCTGCGATCATCGACCCTGATCCCGCGCACACATCGGTGAACCGCGGCCACTCATCAGCCGGCAGCATCGCCAGAGCCTCACGGGCCATTGCAACCGCGAGCCATGTCGGTGTCCATTCCTGGCCGAGCAGGAGGCGCTGCGTTGAATCAGCAAGCTGGGACATCAATGTTCCGAAGACGTCTGTATCAAGTATCGTCGCAAAATTATAAGCGCGGAGATCCGCTTGTATTTCTCTAGCGATATCGAGGACCGCGCCGACAACCTCAAAGCGATTCAACCAACCGAAGAAGTCGTGCTCGACTAAGCGCACAAGCCCCTTATTGTCGAAGAAGGTGCCGCACAGGATCTCCTGGAGTTCTACATCGCTGCTGCGAAGGGCTGTGCCCGAAACCACATTTGCACAAATTAGGCGAGCAATGAGCGACAGATAGAACTCTCGGACATACGCATCTCTCTGCTGCGCGACCGTCGGATTCCCGCCCGACAAGTACCGTTCGAAGTCTTGCCATACCCCGTCAACAAGTGCTGCCTGGCCGGGACTAATGGCACGCGCCTTGTCGATTGCTGCGCCACAAGCGGTAAGGTACTGCGCTCCCACTCCGGACTGGAGACCGAGATGCATTGCCAACGCCGCGCCCGTCAGAGGTGTCTTCTCAGCGCGCGCGAGGTACGCGTCGAAGAAGTCGATCAGCTGTTGAACCGATCCTGGATCACTCATCGTCGTGGTGACGTGTGCGACCTCTTCAAGCTCGAAGTCTTCAACGGCATAGTCGCCAAGACTGCGCGCGGCGACATTCTTGATCCGGAATGCATACCAATCGACACCGTCCGACAGAACGCCGACGACGTCGTCTACCGGGACCCCATCATTGAGCAATCCGGCGCAGTACTGGGCAACTTGGGATCTGCCTAGAAGGAATTTCGCGTTGGCTCTGAGGTCAGACTCGTATTCGACGGCAGTTACACCGATGATGGTGTCCGTGGAGCCCCATCTGGGCTCGCCATTCTCGACCCACCGGGTGAGACGTTCCGCGCCTAGGATCTGTTGCCTGACCCACCATGGGCGTGTTGCGTATGGATACGTGTCCGACAGCATCTCGGTAATCGCGTTACGAACCACTGTCTCGTTCGATCCTGCGTTGCGGACCAGGTGCAAGTGGTCGACACCCTTTATCGCCGCGGCGAGATCAATTGTCGTTGTTTCGTCCGCAGGCATCATGCCCTCCGCATCGCACGCCGCTCATCAACACTCGCCCGAAGCGCGATTTCGTGGTCGGCGTACCCGAGAATGCGAGCAATCGCTTCCGTGTCGGCGGATATCACCGACGATTGCGCGATGAGCGCCGAACCAACTTCAGCAAGCTGTGTGCTCACGTCGGACGTAATGATCGGAAACGGGATCCTCCGCAAGTCGGTGGCTTCGATTTTTAATGCTCCTCCGCCCATGACCGTGCAGGCAGCTTCGAACCACATGGCCGCCCATGATGAGGCCAGCAATGCCAGCACCGCCTCAACTGGCAGAGCGTGCGCGGTAGCCGGCCACAGCCCCGTGAAATTCGCATCGACAACGAGCTGGCGACCCAGGTTCACGGCTGGACGGACACCTTGACCGTTGACACGCGCCACGAACAATGCCGGCATGTGCCGATTAGTAAAAGGGGGCAGTTGATACCAAAAAGTCGGCCTGCCATGCGGGCCTCTGTTGCGCACGTTGGGAGCTACCGCACTCAGTGACGGCAACGGCTGGCGCGTCCCGGATCGGACGTATGTCTTAGCCGCGGCGGCATTAACCAGACGCAGCAGATCGCCAGTCAGAACTGTGCGTGGATCACCGGGCAAAGCATCATCTGGATGTACGTAGCGGGAGAGCGTGACGACGCAAGCTATCGCCTCTTGATACGTGGCGACAATTTTCCCGCCGAGTTCAGATTGTCGGAACACTGCTGGTTGCAGAGCATCCTGGGGAAGATCAAGCGTCTGCCCCGGCAGCAGGGGTGACTGATAACCCCGGCCTAAGCGCTTGACATAGAAGAACTCATTCGCACCACTCCGTAACCCCTGACCAGCCGCCCAGCCCATGTCGGCAAGGGTGGTTGTGCCCCCCGACGAACACATCTCATCGAGCGGATTTGGTAAATGAGAGTTGTTGCGATCCAGCTCTTTTGCAACTGGCGCCGGGAGGCATTGGCTAGTTACTGTTCGGCGGATTTGGATGCCGTCGCCGCTTGACAGCCGACGCTCGCGAAGCCCACGCACGAATGCCTGCTCGGCCTGGTGGCTGCTGCTTTCTCCGTGGCCCACCGCGCGGCCGACGAGGCTTCGGGTGTCCCCGGCCGACTGGTTCAGTCGGATATGCCAGTACGCGGCATCGAGCGGATGCGGACCCTTGTCTGGGACGCGCGTAGTGACGATGAGGGTTGTGCGCACGAGGGCGTCATCGAACCACGAGGCGTCACTATCCTCCACCACAAACTCGACGTCGAAATACCGGCGCAACAAGTGCCTCACCGGTTCGGCGTATCGGCGAGACAACCATGTGTTGGGCACGACCATCGCAACACGGCCACCCAACCCAACTAGCGACATGCAGAGGATCCAGCACGGCACGGCAAGATCGGACAGGCCCGAATAAGACCGCGCAGCTGCGAGAAACGTTTGCCTTTCGCCCTCGCCTAGGTGCGAGGATCGGTCTAGACATTCAACAAGGCCGCTTCTGATCATCTCAGCGCTGGGCAACTCACCAAACGAAGAAGAGGCGCGTTGGTAGCGAACATACGGGGGGTTCGTGATGACGAGATCCCAAACCTCACCGGCCTGTTGCCATACTTCGGGGACAAACGCGCTGCGAGGAATGTCGAGAAATGGCGTCCTTCCAGTCCCGAGGCGTGCTTGTGCAAGAGCTAGAGGTCTCGGGTCGACGTCAATGCCAACGATCAATTCCGGTGTTGCGCCGACTTCCAGGCACGCGGCGAGCATGTCACCTGAGCCTGCCATTGGGTCGATTATCCGACGTGCGGTGTTAGCGTCTGCAAGAGCCGCCAATAGTCTCGCAACATGAGAGCCGGTAAAGAACTGCCCCAACCGCTTTCGCTCATCACCGGCAGCCAATTTCGGAGCGACACCGCTTGTTTCGGTTCCGACGCGTTGCACCCTCACGGTATGCCTACCTCCGATGCGCCACGCAGCGCCGCATAGAATTGCGGAGCAGAATGTTCGACTGGATGGCCGCTAGCTATGCACGCCATGACATACCTCGTGTACAGCCGCCGCGGCGATTGCGCATCAGGCAGCCCTTTCGCTCCAATTGCGATAGATTCGGGTGTGATCGGCCCGATCGGAACCTTTGGCGTCTCGGCGGAGTCGGCGTCCCGTGGCCGCAAGAGGAACAGCGCGTCATGGCGCGTGCTTCCCTGGTGCACAACTTGTTTGAAACTCACCTGGGTCTTATCCCAGATGTTTGTGCGCTCGACCCATAAATCGTTGGCATCTAGCGCCTCACCCAGTGCGCGCCAAATTTCAGGCTTTGATGCGTGGAAGACGACCGTCACGGCGCCCGCTGGCTTCAGTACCCGCGCAACTTCAGAAAACACGTCACCCATGAGCCGATGGTATTCACCAATTCCCTTGCCCTGAGCCCTGCTAACAATGACTTCGTTTGTGCGGTTAGTAACCTCGCCTAGCCACACCTCATTGACTTGGTTGATTTCTGCGTAAGGTATGAAGTCACCAAATGGCGGATCGGTGAACACATAGTCGACCGTGTCATTGGCGAGAGCGAGATTAGTGCTCGACCCATTGACGACGTCAATGACCGACTTGCCACCATAGGTAATCGAGAACGCGTCGACGAACGTCTTCATCTTTCTCCGAAGACCAGCCAGGATATTTTTCTCCACCGGAAGTCCACTGATGTACATGACGCCCGACTGTGCACCTGTGATGACAAAATCTGTCTGTTGTTTCTTCACCACGACACGTGTCATCAAGGTCGAATGGCTTGCGTTGTAGCTCAGCAGCCACGTACGCAAGGCCGCGCCAAGATCTCCCGGCTCATCGGCTACCAGTCCCCACAAGTGTGCGAACACCCTGAGATTTCGCGGGGTGTACAAGTCCACGAACTTGTCGATACCCACGTGATAGCCGGACCGATAAAGATCGCCCCACACGATCTTGACATCAGGCACCGCCTGATCAATCGCCATCTCCCCGATCCGATTCAGAAGAGCGATATCGACCTCAGACACGGCGCGATCCCAACTTCGCTTTCCGGTTCTTCCCCATATCCACACCGGCCGGCGGACGCGAGTGCCCACATCATTGCGTGCCCGGTCGCATTTGTTGACACTGGCCATCGATTTGCATGTCGGGCATTCGAACTCAGATTCCAACCTCAGGGGGTTACGCCGGACAGCGGCGGACCAGTATGTGATTTCGGTTCCGCAGCACGGCGTGCGCAGAAGTTCAGTCCAGATGACGTGCCGAATATCACCCGTCGCGCCAGAAGGGTCCTCGGCTTCATACATCCATTGCACATCCATCTCCGCCTGCTTCAAGAGCTGAAGTGCTCTGTCCCGAAACAACGTTGGGCACGGCGGACTCGCGAGTACTCGGCCAACGAGCGCACCCATAGGGCTCAGCTCGTATATGACGGCGTCTCGAGGCCCCCAATTGGGCTTGACGCCCATCTGCTGAGCGATCTTCCGCATTCTCTGAGTCGGGTTCTCGCACAAGCGTGCTGCGATACCCGTGGTGCCCGATCCTCCAAACGGATCAAGAATCTTCGCGCCTGGTTCCGTATGAACCGCGATGAACACCGCTATGGCTTCGGGATCGATCTTGGTTGGATACGAGAATGTGTTAAATAGAGGGCCTGTTCGCGTCGATCGCATCGGCTGCGCATAGAGAGGTGCGACGCTAGTTAGAGTTGCACGGTTCGCCCTCAATCCAACACTCCAAGTCGCAACAGACCTGCCCGCAGCGCCCAAGGTTGTGGGCAGTGACTGCAGCTGAGGTTACAGCCCTTGCAAGCGTTCCCCCGTGCACCCCGGCAGCGTGAGTCGTCCATTCTGACTCCTATTAATTCGACCCAACGTGATCCTGGCACCGGGGTCCGACAACGTCCGAGAGACAGGCACAAGGCAGCACCTGAACGTACCCATTGTCTGCCGAGACGCGGGAGGATCTGCCCCGCCACGGCCATACGAGGTCTCGCGACGCGATGTCTCGCCCCATAAACATGCAAGTCACCTCGGAGGAATCTAGCGCTCAATACATAGAACCTGATCACACTCGGATAGGCATCAATAGTCTTTCAGCGGAGCGTAGAAGCCTGATTCCGACGCCTTGGTGCGATGACTGCCACCATCTCGAAGGTCATCCGCGTTACCGGACGATGATCATCGTGGGCGTACATGCTCGCGGAAGACCGGCATGACGCCGCACCCGCCGACTGCCTCCTTGAATGGCAGACATGCGCTGGCATCTACGAATCCATCACAGAAACTCTGCCCGACACGTGACTCCAGGCCCCAATGATGTCGCCGCCGTGCCCTATGTTGGCGCCCCGGACGAACGCACTGGATAGAGCAACGACGTGGACGACAAGGCGGGATTCTCGCAGGACAGCTGTTCGAGCGCAACCGCGACCTTTAGGGCTCCTCCGCGATTCGGCTGCTCGAACCGACCAACCTGAGCCTCTACGCCACGCCGATGGAGCGGCACCTGCACGGCAGGGCCGGCAGGGGACCGAACTCGTCGTCCGATTCGAACGCGACGTCGACGACCTCGACGACGCCCAGTCAAGCCTCGCGCTCATCAAAGTCCTGGGCCCCTCAAGGCCGGCTCCACCGCATCGTCGACGAACACCACGACCACAACGTCTGCTACTTCATCTAGAACCCCCAGGCGCTCAACTTCCTCCGCGGCATGCATCGGCAGGACACCATCGCCTCCGGCGGTTCCGTCACCGGCATCGCCGCCCGGCTCAAGCAAGTGGCCCTCAAGGCCGACAACGACCCCTCCGCATAGGCAAGCACATCGAAGCCGAAATCGCCGCCCTCTACAAGGAACTCGACCATACTGGACGCCGGCCGACGTCGAACAGACGTCACCGACTGCTACGCCGGAGCCCACGGCATCGCCCTGCAGAGGGAAGGCCTCATCAGCGACATCGGCCAGCACGGCACCATGATCGGGCAGGCCACCGCCGCCCTCGACGAGCCCATCGATTCCAACGCCGACTACCGCGACCGCCGGCGCCAGATCTACGCCGACTACCAGGCAGCCCGAGACTCCGAGGCTGTGACTCCCACCGCACCTTCCTGCGCGTGATCAACGATCCCCACCAGCCCGCCGAAAGTTAAGCCGACGTCGCCGTCGTTGCCGACGTCCTGCCCGCTCTCGACCCGCCCTGCCCTGGTCGTCGCCGACCCTCGAACTCGTCGCCCACCACATCGACGCAGTCGAATACATCTAGCGGCGCTGCGTCCAACGCGTCAAACGCCGCACCGCCCGCCCACGCCGCAGCGACGTCCGTCGGTCAGCCACACCACATTTCGCCTCTGCCGCGCCGACCAGTCAGCCTGTTCGAGTTGTGTTAGCTACGTCATCGCGTGGGGATAACCTTGTCCAAGACAACAGGGTAAGGGCGCAGATGGTGCTGACGACCCGCGAGAAGATCTTGCTTGACGGTGAAAGTGACTGCTTCACGCTCAAACAGGGGGGAACGACTAGGCGGCCTCAAACTCAGTGTCGTTGGTGGAGGTCCAGCGCAAGGCGCTTGCGTTGGAACGAACTATGTCCGAGGAAGGTCTCATCGCGCTCGTAGTACCGATCGAACAGGGTGCTCGATTCAAAGATTGGGACATCCGGCTCGACGAAGCCATCGCGCGCTTGGCCGCCGAGTACATCGACCTGTTCGATGACCGCCTCCGCTAGCCATCGATTCTGTGGTTCCGCGTCACGGACAAGGGCAAGCAGATTGGACGAACCTAAGAGCCAGAGTATGCCGCGTGGCTCGCCGATCTCCGCGCTCGGGTCGACAGCACGAGCCCCTCCGCTCCACTTTGTGCCGGGAAGCCACAACCATACGCGGAATGCGCCACACGGCGGCCAAGGACCCCGTCGGCGTCTGACCGCGAATCAGCGAAGGTAGACCTGGCCCTCGTCTGGGAAACCGCCGCCATCCGTAGCGATGTGGACATGGTCGTAGTGGTTGGCGGTGTCCCCGCCGCGGTCCGCCATCGTTCGTTTCGAGCCGTTCGGCTTGTAAATGGTCTGCCGCCAGATGACGTGGTTCAGATCGAACCGCTCCGCGTTCTGTAGGACGTACGCGAGAACGCTATCGCCGAGCGCTTTTCCGGCCGCCGACCGAGCGTTTGGGATCATCACGTCGATCGCCATCCCATGCGGATGCCATTTCAAAGGATCCGAGCGGACCCCGCCGATATCAAGGATCTCGGGAAACCTCGCGCTCACCGCCCGGGCCGCCAAGATCGTTTTGACCTGCAGCCCCGTCTCTTTGGCAACGCCATGGGGCAACGTCCGCGGCTGCGCCGCAGGAACCGCTTTCAGCTCGATCGGCGGCGTCGCTACCGGCGGCGGGCCGGCCGGCTTCGACGCCGCGACGTCACTGCAGCACGGGACCTCACCAGCGACCTGCGGATAACTATCTGCGCCGACAACAAACAACGCCGCAGCAGATACGACCCCCGCGACTAGGGCCAACGGCGACCGTCGCCGTGTTTCGGCTAATCCGTGTCTTCCCATCGGAGGCGGACCCTACCGACACG
Organism: Mycobacterium sp. IS-3022; assembly: GCF_001500065.1. Classification (GTDB taxonomy): domain Bacteria; phylum Actinomycetota; class Actinomycetes; order Mycobacteriales; family Mycobacteriaceae; genus Mycobacterium. Next base: position 28,733 of record NZ_LQIN01000021.1, on the reverse strand, counting down.
CCCGACCGCGTAGCAAAATCGGTGTCAGCTTGCTGACGCGGCGGTGACGCTCTCAGCGCAGCCCGCCCTAGAGTATGAAACCCCAGTTCACACGGGTCGAAGTCGCTGGGCTGCGGGCGTCAGCCTGCGGTCCACCGCCAGCCAACTGTGGCATACGTCAAAGCGCAGCTAACTATGTGACGTCCGTCAAGTCGACGCGTGAGCCTCGCAACGGCCACATCGCTGAGACGTTCTTGGAAGGGGAGATCGCAGCACTTCCCTTCCGTCCCGCCTATCGCCCTGGCGGAAGTTGCCGTGGTCCGCGGGATCCACTCAGTTCATACGTGCCACCCCGGTTCAGTTCACCCTGACCTTCACTCTCGGCCAACGATCGATGCCGCACACGGTCATCGAGCCGGCCGTGACCGCGGTAGTCACAATCGTCGTCTTCCGCCGGGGACCATCCCTCAGCCTCGGTGGACGACCCCGACACGTCGTCACCTTCCTCAGAGTGGAGCGTCACCTTGCGGCTACGCCGAAGCGAGAAGTGAATCTCCTCGGTCTCCTCGACGACCTGCCGCGCACCCCGAAGCGGTCGCGTGGTGGTGTCGATCGCGCTGGCGATGATCGGCGGCACCAACGGGCGGAGCCACCGTGCAGCAGCCTTCGTGACGTCTGGAATCGCCGGGATCAGCGGACGGCCGGTCTCCCCGGACGGCGCCACATCGTGGCGCTCCTCGCGCGCCGGCAGATTCGGAGCTTCATCGAGAGCCACGTCGTCGTCGGCCGGCACCCCGGGTGCCACGGGCAGCTGGAGGCTCGCCGCTTCTGCTTCGGCCGCGATCGGCAAGTACACATCGTCCACCGCAGGGTCGGACAGGCGCTCCACCCGGGCCGGCGCCGGAGCCTCGATCGCTTCGATGACTCGGCGGCGTTGCTGCTCGCGGTCGATCTCGTTCTGCGCCTCGATCGCTAGCCGGGCACTGGTGAGTTGCTGTTCGGCCCACATGTTGTCGATCGCCGCACGCACCTCTGCCCGCTTCACCGCGATCGCGGTGTCGGCATCCAGCTCGGCGCGGTCCCGCTCGACGTCGGCGGCTATCCCGCGGTCTTGCGACGTCTCGCCCGGCCACAGACGCAGGATCAGCGGCAGCAAGCACAGCAGCACGAAGAACCCAATGACGAGCAACCGCAACGCCAGCGCGCCCATATCGGCCGACGTGTGATCATTCATCGCGACCCAACGAGCGCCCAGCCCTCGATCCGCCTTCAACGCGGCCGCCTCGCGGGCCTGCGTCAGCGCCTGCTCATCGGCGGCGATCTGAGCGTCCACCGCAGGCGCCTGCAACTCCTGCTCGGCCAAGGCGTCGTCCAGCTGACGCTGCGCATCGGCAAGGAAGTCGTCCGCGGTCTGGGTTCCGGGACCCGAACCCGGCACCCCGGTGATGGACGTCTGCGGGCAGTCGGGCCGCGGGTTGAATTCGCAGCGCGCCACCACCAGCGCCTCCTGGCGGCGCTGCAGCGCCTGCTCCACGGCGTCGTCGAGCGCACCTCGAGCCGCGCGGCTGCGGTCCAAATCGGCTGCCGCCTGCGCCACCGCCGGTGAGGACTCCGCACTGCGGGCGGTCTCCTCGTCGAGCACCCGGTCGATCGACCCAGAGAACACCGCCATGGCGGCGAGTTCGCCGACCACGATGCCGACGGCAACCGCGACGGCGGCCCGCCCCGCCAGATCTCGCCGGCCACGTACCGCGCCCGATGCGATCGCGCGGCTCACCGCGCCCACCAGCAATCCGACCACGAGCGTCGCCGCGATGACGGCCACGATCGGCCAGGATGTCGATCCGGCTACGGCGAAAGCCGCGACCGACCATGCCAACAGCGCGACGAGCAGCACCACGGCTCCCGCAATGACGAGAGTGGACCGCTCGTCGCGGCGGGCAAGCTCACGCCGCTCCGCACCGCCCAGCCAGACGAATGCGGCCGCGATCGGCGAGATGGCAGCGTCGTTTTCAGTGATTCTGTGAGCGGACATGGAAACTCCAAACATCCCCAGACTTCTTCGGGCGTGACGGGGCGCCGACCGACACAATTCCATCGGTGTGAGCCAGGCGGATCCCCCCGCGAATTGCACCGTCACGCCGATGCGATTGCCTGAATCCTCTCACAGACGCCCCTACTCCGCGCTATAGGCGACCCGCCAGGGATTCAGAGAGCTATCGCGGCCCGTCGACCTCATACGTGCCCGCGTCGTCACGGAAGACGACCGCAACCTGCCGTTGCACGCCGTTGAGGCTGACCTGGCAGTTAAATCCCTTGCCCACTTCGACTTTCGGGTTCTCACCGCCGTTGCACTCGACGGCCGTGACATCGTTTGCGCCGTAGCCGTAGATCGGGTCGCTCAGTATCTGCGCCACACCGGCCTCGGCCTGACGTACGTCGAGCACCTTGCCGTCGAAACCGCCGAACGCCCACAGCGCGACCATCACAACCACTGCTATGACGGCGACGGCGGCGAGTCCGCCCAACACCACCATTCCCTGCCCCGAACCGCGGGGAGCTGCTGGCGCAGGTCTCGGCGGCGGCATCTGCGGGGCGTGCTGCGCTGGCGGAGCCAGCGGCGGCGTGTACTGCCTTGGTGGCGCTTGTCGCCGCGGCTGCGGCGGCGGACCTGCCGGTCGCGGCGGCGGGTAGCGCTGCGGCCGTCTCGGCGGCGGCGCACCGCCGGGGCGCGCCCACCACGGCTCCCCCGGGCCCTGCCGCGGCGGGCCGGTCACTGTTCACTCGCTGGGAACATGGCTACTCGAACCGCTCGAAGCACTCGTCGACCTCACTGGACAGGCCGAGCCGATACGCCAGGATGCGCGTGAACCCTGCCGGCGCGGGTCGCCCGTTGACATCGCTCGCGACGACGCCGTTGGTCAGCAAGCCCGCGACCGCCTCGTCGGTGTCACCCGCCGTCAAGACCAACTCCGACCCGCTTTCCTCCGTCATCCGGCCCTGCGCCACGCCCGTCAAACACGCCGTCCGCAACGCGGCGACCGGGGTGTCGAGTGCGACGCCTCGCTCTTGCTGCACGGCCAGCGCGTACCGCGACGTCACCATCGAGATCGCGGTGTTGTCGCCCTGCACCAGAACCCGGTCCTCTTCTTCGTTTTTCGGTTCTCCGGCCGCCTCGAGCGCAGGCATGTCGACGTGAATTGTGTTGTCGTCAGCGCAATATGACGTCGGATCCGCCGCGACCCCGCACCCGGCCGGATCGGTGGACAGTGCCGGCGCATCCGCAGGCTGGAAGATTCCGGTCAGCACGTCCATCAACGTCTCGATCGTGGTCTCGTCGATCGTGCTGTCGAGCACCGGTTCGCCGTATTTGTCGAAGACCATGTACTGCGGCAGGTCGCCCTGTCGCCTCACGATCTCGTCGACGTCGATCGCGGCGCACTGGTCGGCCCCGCCGCTGAACCCCATCTGGAACGCGCTGATCCGGTCGAGCGCGGAGCCGTGCGGATCCCCCGCCCCAGCGGGGGTCAGCGGGTCGCGCAAGTAGATGACGCCGGCGAGCACCCGGTTCAATCCCTCGCCCGTGCTCAACGTGAACCGCGGCGACTGCCCGGCAGCGACCGACCGCAGATACACACCGGCGAAGCAGTCCGCCTGCTGCTCGGCGACCAGAACCGGTGCGCCCTCGGCGATCAGCCCAGCCATCCGTTGCAGCGCATGTCCGTACTCGTGGGCGATCACCCCGACGACACCCATGTCGCCGAAGAACTCGGCCGCCACCGGCAGCGCCTGCCCGCGATCCCAGGCGATCAACTTGTCGCCGATGCAATAGAACGCGCCCGCCAAATCGTAAGTCTCCGACTGGCATACGACCGGGCTGTCAGGATCGGTCGAGTCGTACGACACAAAGCTGTCGATCGGCGTGAAGTCGCCGGACAAATACTTGTCGAAGTTCTTCTCCCAGAATTCCTGAATGTCGTTGACCGCCAATAACGCCAGTTGGTCCATGGCGCCGCCGTCGGTGTTCTCGACAGTGCCGACAGGTTTCGGCGCGTTCGGCCGCGGACCACTGGGACCGTCGCCGACCGGCAAGCCGCCGACGCGCTCGGGGTTGAACAGCATCGACGTCGCGCGGCCGTCGAGAGTGGTCTGAGCGCAGCTCGTCAGGCACAGCGCGACACCAGCGATCGCGGCCATCAACCTGATTCGCACTCGAACCTCTCCATCGCCGGCGGCCGTCGCTCTGCCGCTCAGGCACGAAGAATATGCGAAAAGCCGCTGCCGATGAATCCCTCGACGGCCGACGCCCCGCCCCGCTGGTCCGTATGGTGACCACATGGACAGCCGCCTCGCGCTCAGCCGGCGCAGTCTCCTGCAGCTGGCCGGCTTGGCGGCGGCCGCCACCGCCTGCTCGACGGAACCCACCGCGTCCGCGACCCCGTCCCACGCGGTGCTGTGCCGCGACGCGTGGGGCGCCAATCCGCCGCGTCCGGGCGGCACGCCCCACACCCCCGTCCGCATGACGATCCACCACACGGCGGTGACGCTCGGGGACAACGCCAACGCGCCGGCTCGCCTGCGCCAACACCAGCACTACCACCAGGACACCCACGGCTGGATCGACATCGCCTACCACCTCAGCGTCGACCGCAACGGCAACATCTACGAGCTGCGAAAGCCCGAACTCGTCGGCGACACCGCGACAAATTACGACCCGACCGGCCACTTCCTCGTCGTCTGCGAGGGAAACTTCGACGAAGAACCGATCACCGAAGAACAGCTCGACGGCGCTGCGCTCGCATTCGCCTGGGCCGCACAACGATTCGGCATCCCGACCGACACATTGGCCGGCCACCGCGACGCCAGCCCCGACACCTCATGCCCGGGCGCCAACCTCTACGCCCACGTCGCCTCGGGCGACCTCGAGAACCGCATAGAACAGCTCCGTTCCGCCGGACCCGTCGACCTGCACACCATCTGCGGGCCAGCGGCATCCGCGGCGGTCGCCGACATCGAAGCCGGCCTGCGCTAGCGCCACCTCGCCCACACGTAGGGCACCAACGCGCGCAGGAAGTCCAGATCCGGACCGGGGCGGGCACCGGCGAACGCCTGCTCGAAATACTCCTCGGCGACCAGCAGGATGCCTTCGGCGTACTCTCCGGTGAAGTCGATGCTGCCGTACTCGTCCATCAACGCCCGGATCCTCAGCACGAGATCACGGGACCGCTCAGAACGCTGCAGCCTCAGATAGTTCCGGACGAACTCGCGATCCTCCCCTCGCACCACCGACAGCAAATGCATCAGTGTCAGCGTCCGTTTGCCCTCGTACAGATCGCCGAGAATCTCCTTGCCGTACAGCCGTTCGTCGCCGATGAGGTTCAGCAGATCGTCGCGGATCTGAAACGCGGCGCCGAAGTGGAACCCGAACCGCACCAGCGGGGCGAGGTCCGCGGTGCCTCGGGAGCCGACGATCGCGCCGACCCGCAACGGGTGAATCGTGGTGTACCAACACGTCTTGTGCATGATCAGCTCGAGATAGTCGGCAGGCCCCAGATCCTCGACGTGATCGGCCTGCCAACCCACCTCGAGCGCCTGGCCCTCCAGCGTGCGCATCGCCATCGTGTCGAACTCCGCCCACACCAGGTCGGCGAGGTCGCGATCGAGCCGACGGGTCGCCCGCCGCAGCACCTGCCCCGCCACGACGGCCAACCCGTCGCCGGCGTTGAGCGCCGCCGCCATCCCATAGGTGGCCGCCAGGGTCGGCCTTCCGCGACGCATCTCGCTGCCGTCGGCGATGTCGTCGTGCACCAGAAACGCGTTGTGCAGCAATTCGATCGCGACGGCGACACCGAGCGCGTCGTCGGACGAGGCGCCGAACACCCGGCTGGCGGCCAGACACAGCGCCGGACGCAACGCCTTGCCGGGCCGCGACGGATACTCGCGCATGGGCGCATAGAGCCAACGGCCCGGCTCCCCATCCGGCAACGCGTCCAGCATCGAGCGCCGCACCAGGCGCGCCACCTCGCGCAGCCTCTCGTCGACCGACGACACCAGGTCGGCCCGGTCCGCCGTGCTCGTCATGACTCCGGCGCCCGCAGAGTCAGCGCCACCGGCAGCCACAGGTTGTCGTCGGCGTCGACGAGCAGGGTCCCCCGGTACATACCGGGCTGTGCGGCCCCGGACACCTCGAGCGCCACGGCGATGCCGCGACTGCACCTCGGTGGCATCTCCACCTCGTGCGGGTCCAGCGCCACCTCGCGCGACTCGATCACCGAACCGTCACGCGCCAGGAGGTCACTGCACCGCAACCGGATTCGGCCGTAGTCCTTGCCGGTGCGATTGTGCAACCACACCACCGTCTCCGCCCGCCCCGGGATCGGCGACGCCAGCACGACGCCCTGCTGCCCGCCCGGACTGGACAAGTCGAGTTCCACCTCGCGCGCGCTGCCATTGCCGAGCAGCAACTGGCCGGCCACCGACCACCATGCGCGGCTGAGCTTCTCGAGGTCCGGTGAACCGGGGGCCGCATCCGCGGTCGTCGCGGAGTCGCCATCGGGCCGACCAAGGCGCACGAACCGATCGACAATCTGGCTGGCGGCGCGAAACCCCTCGGCCTGGATGGCGCTGAGGGCGCGGGCGTTGGCGGCGGGGTCGAAAACCGACGCCCACGGCAGGTCGGCGAGCGGTCCGTCGTCGCCAAACTCGCGGGTCATAAGGCGTTTTACCTTCCCGACAATTGCCCTGCTCGGAAGGGCGGTGCCACGGTATGCTATGCGCACCCGCGGGGGGAGGAGGCGCAAATGGCCACCCTTCATTCTTTGCTCGCGCTCTACGGCGCGCTCGACGACGCGGTGGTCGCGGTGGACGATCCCAACGTCACCGCACGAGTGGAAGCGTTCCTGCCGGGAACCACCGGCCCGGGGCGTCAGGGCTGGTTCGACGACCTCCGCCGATTCGTCCGCCAGCTCTCGGTGGATCCCGAGCAGACCGAATTCCCGTCTCGCACAGCGGCATTGCGCGAGTTCGCCGAGATGCGCACCACCGCCGCGGTTCAGGAAGAGGTCGACATCGGACCGGTCGAGATGGCGCGGTTCCTCTACGTCGTCGGTGCTCACTGGCAGTTGACTTCTCGGGCCGAGGAGGAGCGCCAGCTGTTTGCCGATGCACTTGCGGTGGCCGTTCCCGGCGCGACCGGTCCCGTTTCGGAGACCGGCGGGCAAGCGCTGCTGGAACTGTTCGGCGGCGCCTTCGAAGGCCGCGCGGACTTCAAAGCGGTCATCGAAACCGCGGCAAACCAGAACCTGGTCAGCCAAGCGGTCCTGTTGTATGTGCGCCACGTGTCGTTCGAGTTCGACATCCGGCGCGACGCATGCGGCGAGTACGCCGTCCTCAAGGCCGAATATTTCCGGGACGGGTTGATCGTCAGCAAAGTCAAACGCGTGGCCGATCCCGCGAACTGGCCCCGCTGCAGCCCGTTCTTCTGCGACATGAAGCCCATCCCGAAGACGCCGGACAGCTACGGGTGGAGTCGCGTACTGGAGAGCATCAGCACCCTGTGCGGCGTGGTTCCCGGCTACCGGCTCAGGACCGCGATCAAGTACTGGAAGGGCGAACGAGCCGACGGCGCGTTCGTCAACTACGACATCGACGACGACCGCGCGAACACCGCAGACGACGGGTTCACCATCCTCGACCGCGGCTACATCGACTTCCAGAAGGAAAAGCGCGGCGTCCGCATCATGACGCTGAAGGAGGTCAAGTTCGCCGGCGTGCCGGCGATCGCCACCATCATGTTCGCCGTCATCGGCGGATACGCCGCCATCGGGGAGAGCATGCTGGTCGGTTGCGCCCTGAACCCGCCGTCGGGCCTCGTCGGTTGGAAAGTGTCCGTCTCGACCGGTAAGCCGGCCAAGCCGTTCGATCCGACGGTCTGCGCGTCGTTGCCGGCGGCCGGCGCCCCGTGCGGATGCCAGCAGCCCATCTCTCCTGCCGTCGCCGAGGCGGTCGACCTGTGGGCCAGCTGCGTGACGGAGGTGTCGACCGAGTACGCCGGCCTGGTGAACCACTGGGCGAAGTGCGGTTTCGAGCCGACCGAGATGGTGGATTTCGGTGCCAAGGTGTCGGCCCGGCTGGCGACCGACCCATGGCGGATTTTCGGCCTCATGCTCGGTGCCGGCCCACAACCCAAGGGGCACTGATGAACTGCAGCCACACCGCCTGTCGACCTGTCGACCGCATCGACGTCGGCGAGCCCCATCCGCAACCACACGACTGCACCGCCACCGTGCAACAACTCGTCGACGTCGCGGTCAAGAGCAGCCTCGCGTTCAGCGCCGCCGCCCTGAACTGCTGCACCTCACAGAAGATCTGCGCACCGGTCGGCAACTGCGGCTGCGGGTCTGGATCCGGAACCGGGTCCGCAGGTTCGGCGAATGCCGCACGCGCGCCGGCCAAGAAAACTGTGCGGTCTGAGAAGTTTCCTACTGTGCGGATCGAAGTGCAGCGTCAGCTCACGTTGGCGACACCGCTGTCGAACGGCTACCTGTTCGTTCCGCATGACCGAATCACGTTGCTGCCCACCGCCGGGCGGGATCCCCAACAGAAGCCGCTGGGCACACTGGGACCCACGGAAGTGACCTTCGAGATCGAAGTCGACGCCACCGGACTGCCCGGCGCGGTCTATTTCGCCGATGTTGCGGTGCGCCATCCGGACGGCAAGGCGGACACGATCGTGCCGGTGTTCATCAAGCTGTGACCGATCGCGATCACCGGCAAGCGGTCGACGAGTTACTCGACCGCGCAGTGCAAGCCATCAACCGCGGCGACCGTGCGACCGCGACGTCGTTGGCCGAGCGAGTGCTGGCCGTCGACCACCGAAACCCGGACGCCGAAGACCTCCTGGCGGCACCCACGACGGGCGGTGAGCTGCGCCGGCTCACGCTGCTGTTCTGCGACCTCGTCGACTCGACGGTGCTCTCGACCGTCGTCGAGCCCGAGGCGTACCGCATCATCGTCGGCAAGTACCGCGACCAGGTACAGCGGATCGTCGACCGCTACGAGGGCCATATCGGGTCGACGAAGGGCGACGGCCTGCTGGTCGTCTTCGGCTATCCACACGCCCACGAGAACGACGTCCGCCGGGCGGTGCAGGCCGGGCTGGACATCACCCGCGACGTCGCCCGGCTCAGCGCACAGGCACGCGAGCGCTTCGGCGTCGAGGTCAGTGTCCGCGTCGGCGTGCACCGCGGCCTGGTGTACCTCGACACCGGCCAGGACGACGTCTACGGGTTCGCCGCGAACCTGACCGCCAGGGTGTCCAGCATCGCGCCGCCGGGCACCGTCGTGGTCAGCGACGCGGTCGAGCCGTTGATCCGCGACACCTTCGATCTCGCGCCGCGACCGGCGCTTCCCGTGAAGGGTGTGGAGGAGCCGCTCATCCACCACCAGGTACTCGTCGAACGCGCGAAGTCCAGCCGAGCGCCGTTGGGCCCGTTGGTCGGCCGCAGCGAAGAGCTGGCATACCTCGACGAGTGCTGGGCCCGCGCGCAGGCGGGCACCCTCGATACGGCCGGTGTCGCTTTTGTCGGTGAGGCCGGTATCGGCAAGAGCCGTCTCGCCCAGGCGGCCGTCAGCCTCGCCGAGCAGGCGGGCGCCACGGTGCTCGCCGTGTTCGGCTCGCCGTTCCACACCGCCGCGGGTCTTCATCCCGTGCGCGAGCTACTCGAGAGGCGTTGTGGCATAGACCGACTCACCGAGCAGGGCGAACGGCTGCGACTCCTCGAAGAGGAGATCACCGGCCTCGGACGTGATCCGGCGACGACGCTGCCCCTGCTGGCGCCGGTGCTGGGCATCCCCGCCGAGGCCGGTTACCAAGCGGCGAAGGCAGAAGGCAGCAAGCTGTATGAGGACATCGCCGAAGCCGTCGACGACTACCTCATCGCGTGCCTCGGTGACGGTCCGGGCGTGCTGGTGGTCGAGGACCTGCACTGGTTCGACCCGTCAACCGTGGAAGTGGTCGACGACATCCTCAGCGCACGACTCGGGCGAGTACTCGTCGTGATCACCGCGCGCGACACCGTCAAGCTGCCCAGCGCCGGCAACGTCAAGTTGTTCGACGTCAAACCCCTCAGCGACGACGACACCGACGCGCTGATCGTCGCCCTCGCACCCGACGTGCCCGGCGAAGTCCGGCGATCCGTGCGCGAGCGGTGCGACGGTGTGCCGCTTTACGTAGAGGAAATCGTCACCGGTCTCGGCCACCTCCCGGTACCGGCCGAGCACAACGGACATGTCCCCGATGCTCTCTACGAGTCGCTGCTGTCCCGGCTGCGTGCGACACACAACACCGTGCCGGTCGTGGCGGCCGCCGCGACCATCGGGCGCGAGTTCGACCGGCAACTGCTGCTGTCGGCGACAGACCTGCCCGAAGCGGACGTCGACGACGTCGTCGGCGCCCTCGAGGACGCCCTGGTCGTCGAGCGGGTCGGCGCAGAGACTTTCCGGTTCCGCCACGAACTCCTGCGCGAAGTCGCCTACGAGCTGTCCCCACCCAGCGTCCGGCGAACGCTGCACGGCCGGATCGCAACCGCCCTCGACGCCGGTTCCGCCGACGGAAAGCCCGATTGGCGCCTTGTCGCACGGCATTACGACGAGGCACAGCGGTTCGACGATGCGGCGACGGCGTACCAACAGGCCGCCTCCGACGCCCGACGCCGCGGCGCGCTCGGTGAATCTCTCGGCTTCCTCAACGAGGCGATCGCACGGGTCGAGCGCATGACGCCCGGCAGCCACCGCGACCGGCGGGAGGTGGAGATCCGGCTCCGCCGCGGCTTTTTGGCCTCGGCGGTCGAGGGCACCTCCAGCGCTCAGGCCGCCATCGACTTCGAACGCTGCCTTCAGGTGGTGGGAACCGAGCTCACCGAGGAATTCCTGACCACGATGACGGCCCTGTACGGCTTCTACGCCACCCGCGCCGACCTGCGACGTGCCGAGCAGGTGCTCACCGCCGTCCGCGCCGGACAGAGCGGGAACGTCGCCTGGTTCCTGGTGAACAACGACGCGGGCTTCGCGATGCTGGCGTGGTACCGCGGCCAATTCCATGCTGCGCGAGACGGTTTAGAGTCGGTCGCTGTCCGCACCGACGTCGGCGCCGGCGAAGACGAGGCACACTGGTTCATCCCCAACGAGCCGCTGGCATCGATCTACACCCACCTGGCCGCTGCCCGCCTGGTGATGGGCGACTTCGCCGGTGCGCAGGCGGAGTTCGACCGAACCACCCGCCGCGTCGAGCACCTCGGATTCCCGCAAGGCCCCTACAGCGCCGCATACGCGCGAAGCTACGAAGCCTGGATGCACATCGAAGCCGGCGAACTCGATCGCGCCGCAGCGATCGTCGCCACGTTGGCCGCCGACGCCCAGCGGTACGGATTCGACGCGTGGGCACTGATCGCCGCGACGCAGCAATGCACCGTGGACGGGTTGCGGGCGCTGACGTCCGAACATGTCGAGGCCGCGGCGCTCGAGACCCACATCGGCACCATGACCATGCTCGTCGAAGCCTGGCGCGCAGCCGAAGTGCGGATGTTCCTCACCTTCTACGACAGCATCGTCGCGAGGCTCCTGTTCGCGGCGGGCAGGACCGACGAAGCCCGCGCGCGGCTCAACGCCGCGCTGCAGTTGGCTGCAGAGACCGATGTGCATTTCTACGACGCCGAGCTGTGCCGGTTGCGGGCACACACCGAAGCCGACACCGACAGCCGGGACCGCTGCCTGCAGGATGCCCTCGCGTTGGCGCGCACACAAGGCGCGGCGATATTCGAATTGCGCTCCGCCGCCGACATATTGCAGCTGCGCGGCGATTCGGCGCGCGGCGTCCTGGCCGAAGCCGTCGGACGATTCCCGCCGGACAGCACGTGGCCCGAGCTGGCCCGGGCACAAGCGCTGCTGGCGTGACGCGCCCCAGCGGCAAGGTCGCCATCCTCGGCGGCGGCATGGCCGGCCTCAGCGCCGCCTGGCGGCTCAGCGAGCCGGGCTGGCGCGACCGCTTCGACTCCATCACCGTCTACCAACGTGGCTGGCGACTCGGCGGTAAGGCCGCCTCGAGCCGCGGTCTCCACGGGCGTATCGAGGAGCACGGCCTGCACATCTGGTTGGGCTCCTACGAGAACGCCTTCGGCCTACTGCGCGAGTGCTACACCGAACTCGACCGCGCCGCAACGGATCCCGCCGCCCCGATTCAGACGTGGGAGCAGGCGTTGATACCCGCCGACAATCTCGGCCTGGCGGACCGGTGGGGCGACGAGTGGCTGACCTGGCTGGGCACGTTCACCCGCAACGACGAGCTGCCGGGTGACCCACATTCGGCGGGCCGCGAGATCACCGCCGTCGGCTTCCTGCGCCGAGCCGCCCAGCTGCTCGTCGACTTCACCCGTTCACTGCGCGACGCCGAGCCGGTCGGCCTCATCCTGTCGACCTCGCAGAACCCACCAGCGACCGAAACGGCGGTCGAAGCGGTGCAGCGGGCGGCGCTGGCGACGCTGGCCGCCGCGGCGGAACCGCACTCGTCGGGGCCGCTGCTCGACGCCGCCGTCGCCGCCACCGGCCGCTCCCTCGATTGCGAGCATCGGCCCGACCACAGACGGTCGTGGCTGTTGGTCTCGCTCGTGACGGCGGTCATCCGCGGACTGGTCGCCGACAACCTGGTGACCGACCCCCGCGGCTTCCGCGCCATCAACGACGAGGACTTCGGCCAGTGGATCCTGCGCCACGGCGCGCATCCCGACGTCCTGGAGTTCCCGTTGATCCGCGGCCTCTACGATCTGGTCTTCGGATACGCCGACGGCGATCCGCGTCGGCCCGCGTTCGCGGCGGGGCTCGCGGTATTCCTCACCGGGCTGGTGCTTTTCGAGTACAAGGGCGCGATCTTCTGGAAGATGACCGCGGGGATGGGCGAGATCGTGATCGCGCCCATCTATCAGGTGCTGCGGCGACGGGGTGTCCGATTCGAGTTCTTTCACCGCGTCGACAGCCTGCATCTGGACGTCGAGCGCCGACGCATCGAAACCATTCGCCTGGGCCGCCAACTCGCGCTCGCCGAGGGCATCGACGAGTACCAGCCGTTGATCCGGATGGGCGGGCTGCCCGTCTTCCCCAGCGAACCGCTCGCCGATCAGGTTCACAGCGGACCCGAAATGCACGCGCTCGAATCGCATTTCGGCGACCGCCGTGACGTCGAGACGCGAATTTTACAGCGGGGAGCCGACTTCGATCACGTCGTGCTCGCAGTGTCGCTTGGGATGGTGGACGTCGTCGCCGCAGAGCTCATCGACGATCAGCTTGAGTGGCGGGCGATGACCGACCACGTGCGTACCGTCGCCACACAGGCGTTCCAGATCTGGTTGCGCCCGGACGAACCGGCACTGGGGTGGCCGCGGCCCGGAGTGACCACCAGCGCCTACGTTCCGCCGTTCGACACGTGGGCGTCGATGCCGCAGACGCTGTGGGCCGAGGACTGGCCGGCCGACGATCGGCCCGGCACCGTCGCGTACTTCTGTGGCGCCTTCGACGCGCCGTGGCCTCCTGGCGAGCCCTACGACGTCTATGTCCGCCGCAGCCACGACGCCGTGCACACCGCCGCCGTCCGGTATCTCGACCAGCACGTCGGCCTGTACCTACCCGGTGCGATAACCGCCGACGGCTTCTCGTGGCACCTGCTCTGCGGGGCCGACGGCCTGCGTGGTCGCGACGCGCTGGCTACCCAGCACGTCAGCGTCAACATCGATCCGTCCGACCGGTATGTCCAGTCGGTACCCGGCTCGGACAAGTACCGGCTGCGGCCCGACGAAGGCGGCTACGACAACCTGGTGCTCGCCGGGGACTGGACCGATTGCGGCATGAACGCCGGATGCATCGAAGCCGCGGTGATGTCCGGCCTGCAGGCCGCCAACGCGCTGCTGGGCCGCGGGCGCTTCTATCGGATCCGCGGCTTCTATCTGCCCTGAGCGCAATGCCCGAAGTGGGCCGCCGCGAAACGCAGTACGATCCGGCAGTGGTCGGACTCAGCGGTCGTCGGGCAGCCGTCGTCAGGCTCGCGGCGACCACGGCCGCCGGCTTGCTACTCGTGCAGTGCACCCCCGAGCCGTCACCGCCGACACCCACCGCACCGCCGAGCACGACCACTCCACGGGCCGCCGCTCCGCCCCCGACCACCCCGTCACCAGCGCCGGCCCGAGTGCTGCCCGTCACAGCTGCCGAACTCGGTGAAAGTTGGCGTCCCGGTTGCCCTCTCGAGCCGGCGCAATTGCGGCGAGTCGAGGTCGACCACCTCGGAATGGACGGCCACACCCATCGCGGCGAGCTGATCGTGCACGAAGACCTGGTGCCGCAGGTCATCGAGATCTTCGAACAGCTGCGCCAGATCCGCTATCCCATCGAGAAGATGCGCACACCCGACAAGTACCCGCGCGCCGACGACGAACTGTCCATGCGCGACAACAACACCTCGGCGTTCAACTGCCGCGACATCCCGGGAACCGGCAACTGGTCGCTACACGCCTACGGCCGGGCCATCGACATCAATCCGCTTCTCAATCCGTACGTCGACAGCTCGGGCGACTTCCAACCCGCCAATGCCAGGCCCTACCTCGACCGCCATCGCGTCGACCCCGGACTGCTACACGACGGCGATCCGGCGGTGCGGATCTTCACCAGCCGCGGCTGGGACTGGGGCGGTGACTGGCGAACTCCGAAGGACTATCAACACTTCGAGCGGGTCGAATAGACACCCGCGCCAGTCGGCCCGTGTTCGGGAAATCGCCGATATCCGCGCGCCGGCTGTCGCATCCTGGATTCATGTCGACGAATGCCATGGCGTCCCCGAATCTGCCCAAGGGCTTCGACTTCACCGACCCCGACATCTACGCCCACCGACTGCCGGTAGAGGAGTTCGCCGAACTGCGCCGCACCGCGCCGATCTGGTGGAACGAACAGCCCGAAGACATCGGCGGCTTCGGCGACGGCGGCTACTGGGTGGTGACCAAACACCGCGACGTGCGCGAGGTGTCGCTGCGCACGGACGTCTTCTCCTCAGCCGCTAAATCCGTCGTGCCCCGCTACAAGGTCACCGGCGGCGGCGGTCAGATCGAAGCCGGCCGGGCGTCGATGATCATGATGGACGACCCCGAGCACACCCGGCTGCGCAAGATCGTCTCCCGCGGGTTCACGCCCCGCGCCGTCGAACAGCTCCGCGCCGAACTCGACGAGCGCGCCCAGCGCATCGCCGCCAAGGCCGCCGAAGAGGGCTCCGGTGACTTCGTCCTGCAGGTCGCGCGCGAGCTGCCGCTCCAAGCGATCGCCGGGCTACTCGGCGTGCCGCTCGAGGACCGCGAGAAGATCTTCGACTGGTCCAACCGCATGATCGGCGACGACGACCCCGAGTTCGCCGAATACGACGCGCTCGGTTCGGCCGCCGAATTGATGTGGTACGCCATGCAACTCGCACAGCGCAAGGCCGAGGAGCCGAGTGACGACATTGTCACAACGCTGATCGACGCCGACGCCGACGGTCAACTCAACGACGCAGAGTTCGGCATGTTCGTCGTCACGCTGGCGATCGCGGGCAACGAGACCAGCCGCAACTCGATCACCCAGGGCATGATGGCCTTCACCGACTTCCCCGACCAGTGGGAGCTGTTCAAGCGGGAGCGGCCGAAGACCGCCGCCGATGAGATCATCCGCTGGGCTTCACCGATCACCGCGTTCCAGCGCACCGCAATCGCCGACACCGAACTGTCGGGCGTGCCGATCAAGAAGGGGCAACGGCTGGTGCTCTTCTACCGTTCGGCCAACTTCGACGAGGACGTCTTCGATGACCCGTTCAGGTTCAACATCTTGCGAAGCCCCAACCCGCACTTGGGCTTCGGCGGAACGGGTGCGCACTACTGCGTCGGCGCGAACCTCGCAAGGATGACGATCGACCTGATGTTCAACGCGATCGCCGACCACCTACCGGATCTGCAACCCGTCGGGGAACCGGAACGGTTGCGGTCGAGCATGATCAACGGAATCAAGCACTGGCCGGTCGACTACCACGCGCACTAGCGAACGTCTTCCCACTCTCACTGTACGACGGGGGGTGGGGCTTGCCGCAAGTCCCCGTTCGTGCTGCACAATCTTCCGGCCATGAACCACAACGAACGGAGGGTTGTCGTGCCGACGTCGCCGAAACCATTCGAAGTCCACGAATCCGGTGCGTACCTGCACGGCACCAAAGCCGACCTGTCGGTCGGTGATCTGCTGACGCCAAGGCGCCCGTCGAACTTTGAGGAAGGCCGCATCATGAACCACGTCTACGTGACCCAGACACTCGACGCCGCGGTGTGGGGAGCCGAATTGGCGGCCGGCGAGGGCCGCGGCCGCATCTACATCGTCGAACCCCAGGGTCCGGTCGAGGACGACCCGAACGTCACCGACAAGAAGCTCCCTGGGAACCCGACGCGCTCCTACCGCACCCGAGAACCCGTGAAGATCGTCGGCGAGATCACCGACTGGGTCGGCCATTCACCGCAACAGCTTCAGGCCATGCGCGACGGCCTGGCCGACCTGCAGCGCCGCGGCCTGGCGGTCATCTACGACTGAATCGAGGGCGCCCTCAGGTAGCGGCGCCCACGCGCTTCACGCTCCCAGAGCACACCGCCGCCCGCAGTCACACCCTCCTGGATCAGCGCCCGCTTGAGGATCTTGTTGGTCGCGGTCTGCGGAAGGGCGTCGTTGATACGCACATACCGCGGCCAGGCCTTCGGCGACAGGTCTGGCTGCGCCGCGAGGAATTCGGTGAACCGCTCCGGTGTCAGCGGGCCGTTGAGTACGACGGCCGCCATCACCTGGTCGCCGACGTGTTCGTCGGGCACCGCGTACACCGCGACGAGGTTGATCTCCGGCAACCGGTGCAGGATTCGTTCGATCGGACCCGCCGCAAGATTCTCCCCGTCGACCCGCATCCAGTCCGCCGTGCGGCCCGCCAGGTAGATCCAACCGTCGGCGTCCTTGTACGCCAGGTCCCCGGACCAGTACATGCCGTGGCGCATCCGCTCCTCGGTTGCGGCCGAGTCGTTGTAGTACCCGGTGAACCCGCCGACACCGTAGGTGTTGACCAGCTCACCGACGGCGTCGTCGAAGTTGACCAGCGCGCCGTGCTCGTCGAAAGCAGCTGTCGCACATTCGGTCACGGTGTCGGCGTGATAGACGGTCACGCCCGGATAGCCCCTGCCGATCGATCCCGGCGGGCAGCCGTCTTCGCGCATGACGACGACCGCGAACTCGCTCGATCCGAAGCTGTCGACGACGCGGCAGTCGAACCGGCGCGCGAACTCGTCGATGTCACGTTCGGTCGCCTCGTTGCCGAACGCCGCCCGCAGCGGATTGTCCGCATCGTCGGGTCGCTCCGGCGTGCCCAGTACCAACGCCAGTGGCTTGCCGACGTAGTTCATGTACGTGGCGCCGTACCGCCGAATGTCGCTCAGAAAGCGTGTCGGCGAGAACTTCGCCGGGACCATCGTCGCCCCGCACGCAATCGCCACCGCCCAGCCGGCCGCCACCCCGTTGGAGTGGAACAGCGGCATCGACAGGTAGCACACATCCTCGGCGGTGAGCGTGAACCGGTCCACCAGGCTCGCCCCGCACAACACCGCCATCGCGTGCGCGAATCGCACGGCCTTCGGGTCACCACTGGTGCCCGAGGTGAACAACATCAGGACGGGGTCGGCGCCGGTGACCTCACGGTGCGGGACAAGGGTTTTCGCGTCGAAGACCTCGTCGCGATAGGAGGGTCCGTCGACGTCGATCACCGTCGCACCACCCAAATCCAGGCCGTCGAGTAGCGGCATGTGCTCGGCGTTGGCGAGGACCAGCTGGCAGTCCGCGCGCCGAATGTCACTCGCCAGCCCGTCGCCGCGTCGGGTGGTGTTGATGCCGCACAGCACGTATCCGCCGAGCGCCGCGGCGGCCATCGACCGCAGCATCGCTGGTGTGTTGCCCAGCAGCGCACCGACATGCACTGGCCGTGACGTGTCGGCGAGCGCGATGAGCGCCGATGCCTCCGCCGCCGCCTCGGCCAGGTGTTCGCGCCACGTCCACGTCCGCTCGCCGTACGCCACGGCGGGGGTTTCGTCGTCCATCCGGGACCGCAGCAGCTGCTGCACGGTCTCAATCATCGGCGGGCCGGTACTTCAGCAGCGCGACGCCCGCGTCGACGACATCGACGAATACGGGGCGCACTCGCATCCCGATGTGGATGTCCTCGGGTGCGACGTCGACCAGTTCGGTGCTCACCCGCGGGCCCTCGTCCCACTCGACCACCGCGAGCAGTTGCGGCAGCTTGTCCGCCCACGGCGGACCGGTCGGCCGCCGGGCCACGGTGTAGGTGTACAGCGTTCCCCAACCGTCGATTTCGCGCCACTCGAGATCGTCGGCCAGCGAGCCGGGCGCCAGCGTTCGGGGGTAGAAGACGTAGCGGTCCGCAGACGGCGAGTACTGGACCACAATGCGATGCTCGCGCAACGCATCCCAGAACGGTTGCGACACCGGCGTCGGCTCCGGCAGCGGCGCGGTCATGTCAGTCGCCTCCGAGGATCAGCGCGACCTGCTCGCTCATGATGCCGCCGGTGCCGGTGACGAACGCGGTGTTGCAGTCGCGGACCTGCGCGTCACCGGAGCGGCCCATGATCTGGCGGGCGCCGTCGACGATGTGGTGCATGCCGCCCGCCATCCCCGCCTGCCCGTACGACAGCTGGCCGCCCGCGGTGTTGAGCGGAAAGTCGCCGCGGAACGTCAGATCGTGTTCGGTGAGCCACTTCATGCCCTCGCCCTTGCCGCAGAAACCGGCGTCCTCCAACGTCATCAACACGGTGATCGTGTAACAGTCGTAGACCGACGCCATGTCGATGTCGGTGCGCTGCAGGGCCGCCATCGTGAACGCCCGGTCGGCCGCCCGAGCGACGGGTGTGCGCATCAGATCGTCGGCATAGGTGGGCGTCTTGAACCGGATGTGCTCGCCGAAACCCTTGAGCCACACCGGCCGATGCCGCGATTGGCGAGCGACGTCGGCGTTGGCGATCAGCACGCCGGCGCCGCCCTGTACCCGCATCACGGTCTCGAGCATGTGGATCGGGTCGGCGATCACCGGGCTGTTCAGCACGTCGTCGACGGTGATCGACTTGCCGTGGAACACCGCACCCGGATGCGCGCACGCGTTCTCGCGCTGCTGCACCGCGATCCGCGCCAACGCCGCGGCGTCGTAACCGTACTCGAAGCCGTAGCGCTGCGCGATCTGCGCATACGGACCGTTCTGGCCGACGTTGCCGTACGGGATCTCGAACTCCGCCTGCGGCGAGCCGTAGTTGTTGCTCGACGCGCCGTACCAGCCGAGGGTGCGGCCCGGCCGGGTCTCCGACCGCGGGATCTCGGTCGATCCCGGCACGACGGCGAGCACCGCCTCGCACTGTCCGAGCTCGACCGCCGCGGCGGCCCGCCACACCATGCCCGCCGCGGTCGCGCCGCCGAGGTCGACGCGGTCACCGAAGTCCAGCGGCATGCCGAGATACTCCGACAGCGTGGCCGGGGCGAACATGTCCGACTCGGCGAGTCCGTGACAGGACAACCCGTTCACCACAGCGGGATTCACGCCGGCGTCGTCGATCACCATCTTGGCCAGCAGCGCGTACTGGTCGAGGGTGAACATCGGTGGTCCGATCTGCCGCTTCTCGGCGGGCAGTTCCGCGATGCCGACGATGGCGGCCTCGCCACGCAAGCCCGTCATGCGTTACCCCGTTGCGGCAGTGCGACAGTCGCGGTGCCCGGCATGAGCATGTCGTCGCCGCGCTTGCAGAATATTTCCAGATCGACCAGTCCACCGTCCCGCTTCCCAGTGACCACGCCGCCGAATGTCAACTCCTGTCCCGGATAGGCGATCGCGCGGTTCTGGACCGAGAACGCCACCAGCCGCCCGTCGCCGCCGATCCAGTCGGTCAGCGCACGCGACAGCAGCGCGGCCTGCAGCGGGCCCTGCACGAGCACGTCGTCGTAGCCCTCGGTGTCCCGTGCCCACTGCGTGTCGTAGTGGATGCGGTGTCCGTTGTAGGTGGCGGCGCTGAAGAAGAACATCTGCGTCTCGTCGACGGTGACGACCAGCGGCGGGATCCCGTCACCGGTGTCGACGTCGTCGTAGGCGGGGCTCATGCGGGCCGGGCGATCATCGACGTGGTGGCTTCGGCGAGGAGCTCGCGGTGCTGGTTGCGGTACTCGGCACGCCAGGTCACAAGCACGAATTCGCCGGACCTGCCCTGCTTTTCGACGATCGAGTCGACGGTGCGGACCATCTCGATCTCGTCGCCGTGGTAGGCGGGCAGGTGAAACGTCGTGCTCTCGCCGCCGGCCATCCGCCGGGGCGCGCGGGGAAACGCCATGCTGCCCGTCACTGCGCCGGAGGACCCGTCCGGCCGCAGCTCGTCGAGCCTGACGACTCCGAGGATGGCGTACTGCAAGTAGAGCGGCGGGCAGATGATGTCGCGGTAACCGTGCGCACGCGCGTAGTCGGCGTCGAACCACAGTGGATTGTGATCGCCGATCGCGGCGGCCCAGCGCTGCCAGTCGCGCCTGTACACCTCGCCGGTGGCCACCGCGACGACGGTGCCGATCTTGGCGGCCGACTCCTCGTCGATCAGGCTCATCGCTTGTCGTCCCATTTCATCTCACCCTCGAGCCATTTCGCGGCGATATCGGCTCCCCCGCCGAGCGTGGACAACACCCGTGCGCGTTCGGAGTAAAGATGCAGACCGGTGTCGACGACGTAACCCATACCGCCGTGCAGCTGGTGCGCATCCAAAGTGATCTTCTTGATCTCCGCGGCCCGCATCCGCGCGACTGCCGTCTGCCGAGTCGCGGTGTGGCCTCGCCCGATCCAGAACACCGCCGACTGCGCGGCCAGCCGGGCCGCGGCCAACGCGATGTGCATGTCGGCGACCAGATGCTGCGCCGCCTGAAACGATGCGATGGGTCGGCCGAACTGCTCGCGCATGGTGGTGTACGCGACCGTGCGGTCGATCACCGCCTCCCCCGCACCGACCAGGTCCAGACAGTCCAGCGTCACAACGGCATTCGTCAGCCGCCGCAGAGCCTGGTCGTCGACGGGCACGGGTTCAACGACGGCGACGTCATCGAACCGGACCGTGAACGACGGGAATCCGCCCATCATGGGCGTGGGTTCGACGGCGATGCCGGATGCCGCGGTGTCGACGGCGACCACACCCGCGTCGGTGTGCACGACGATCACGTCGGCGGCATCACTGTCGACGACGAAGTCCACGACACCGCTCACCCGCCACCCGTCACCGGAACGGCGGGCCCGCAGCGGCGGTTCCAGGTCCGACGCGTCGCGCGGATTGAACAGCGCGCACGTGCCGCGTGAGTCGCCCGACGTCAACCGCGGCAGCCACTCCGACTGCACGCCGAGCCAGTCGACGGCCAACGCGGCATACACCGTGCTCTGAACGACTCTGCGGCACAGCGCTCTTCCCGCCTCGACGCAGAAGACGCCGGCCGCAGTGAGGCCGCCGTCGACCGCCAAGGAAAGCACGCCGGCATCGGCGAGCGCCTTCCACTGCGCTGCCGGCTCGAGCTCGGCGGCCAGCACCGAACGGCACATGGCGGCCAGGTCCCGCTCGTCCTGCGACGGAATCACCCGCATGTCGTCACCGCCCGTACGACGGCATCTTGTGGCCGCGTTGCGCGATCACGTCTCGTAGGACCTCGTTGGTGCCGCCGCCGAACCGCATCAGCGGCGACACCCGGTACAGCCGTTCGAAGAACCCGCCGAGCGGTGCTCCCGCGCTGCGGTAGGCCATCAGCCCGTCCGGTCCGAGGAGGTCGAGCGCGAGATCGGCGATCCGCTGGCGCAACTCGCTGGTGAACACTTTCGACACGCTGACCTCCACGGTGGGAATGCTGCCGCTGTCCAGCAGGGAGGCGGCCTCGTAGCCCATCAGCGTGGCGACCTCCACGTCGGCTTCGACCGCAGCCAGACGTCGGCGGAACGCCGGGTCGGCGGCGGGCACTGATCCGTCACGCATCGGGCTGGCGGCCACTGCGACGAGATCGTCGACCGCGCGGCGCAGATCACCCGGCGTGGTCAGCGCACCGCGCTCGTGGTCGAGCGCGCCGGTGATGTAGGTCCATCCCGCGTTCTCCTCACCGATCAGGTTCGTCACCGGCACCCGGACGTCGCGGAAGAAGGTTTCGTTGGTGCGGTAGCCCGACCACGCGTACAGCGGGTGGATCTCGACACCGGGGCTGTCGACCGGCACCATGATCACCGAGATACCCCGGTGTCTCGGAGCGTCGGGATCGGTTCGCACACAGAGCCATTCGTGGGTGGACCGCTGTGCGCCGCTATTCCAGATCTTCGAGCCGTTGATCACCCACTCGTCGCCGTCGCGGACCGCGCGCGTGCGGAGGCTCGCCAGGTCGGTTCCCGCGTTGGGTTCGGAGTAGCCCAGCGCGCAGACGATCTCACCGCGGGCAATGCCCGGCAGGAACTCCTTCTTGTTCTGCTCGGTGCCGTGCCGCATGATCATCGGCGCCACCGATGTCACCGTCAGGTCGGGCCCTGGCGCACCGGCGTACTCGAACTCGCTCATCAGCAGGTGCTGGTGAGTGGCAGTCAGGCCGAGTCCGCCGTAGTCCGTCGGCCAGTTCAGCCCGAACCAGCCCCTTTCGCCGATCTTGCGGCGAAACGCCGTGACCTCGCCGCCCTGGTACTCCAGGCCGTGCTCGAGGATCTCGGCCTTCAGCGGAGGTGTGACGTGCTCGGCGAGGAACTGCCGCACTTCGGCGACCCACGCGCGCTGCTCGTCGTCCAGCTCGAAGTCCACGAGGGCGACAGTATCGAGAATCTGTCTACCCCGGCGGGAAAAGCGATGCCTATCCGGCCGCGAAACCCGCCGTCACGGCGTTAAGCTCCCGCCGTGGCCAGCTATGTCACCGAGATCGGCCTGTTGATCATCAGCGCGTTCTCGGGCGAATCACGGGGAGGTGTGCGGTGCAGATCCGATTCATCGGCGTGGCAGCCGCACTGACGGCGACGGCCGTCGTATCCGGATGCGGCCTGACCGGGCCGGCACCGACCGAAGTACCCGCACAGTCCGGCCGGATCTCCATCGACGGCACCTCACAGGACACCGAGTCCGTCGAGTGCACCCAGCACGCCTGGGACCTCATGATCGACGCCGACGCCGAGCCCGGGCGCGCCGAGGTCTTCCTACACCTCGGCGGCGCCGAGCCAATCGTCCGGACCGTCAACATCGCGAACATCAACGACATCCACGGCGTCGCCGGCGGTGACACCGGTAAGGCCGAAGCCTCCATCGACGGCAACGTCTACACCATCACCGGCACCGTCGTCGGCTCCGACCGAGCCAATCCGAGCCAGAGGCGCCCGATGCCGTTCGAGATCAAAGCGCCCTGCTGACCCAGCATCCGCAAGCGGCACTACGTTGAGGCCATGTCCCTCATCGACCTGGCGCTGCTGCCCGTCCGCCTGGGGCTGCGCGCAGCAGACTCCGTGCTGAAGGCCGTCACCCCGGCTGCGCCGGCGACACCCGAAGACCTCCAAGTCATCAACGGGATGCCCGAGGGCGTACCGCAGGCCGCGCTGCGCCCCGAGCCGAAACTTTCGGCGCCACAAGGATGGCCGTTCGGCGAGGACTTCCCGCGCACCTGCGGCACCGGCCGCTACGCCGGCGGCGCCCTGTTCTGGACCGACTTCCTCTACGACGACCACGGCGCGACCGGCCTGCCCGTCGCCATCCCGACCGGTGGGCTGGTCCCGGCGCGCGGCACCTACGTCTATCCCGACGGGCCCGCCGCCCGCAACGGCGCCGACATCTTCCGCGTCGCGATCGGGCTCACCGACACCCACACCTGGTGGCGCGTCGACTGGAACACCCTGCTCGACCCGTCAATCCCCGTCGCGCTCTTCACTTTCGACACCGACCGCGCCGCGGCACCCACCAACGAGTGGCCCGCCAACGCCGGCGTCACCTCCGCCGGCATCGACACGGCGCTGCTCATCTCCGGCCAAGAAGCCAGATTGATCGACCTCACCACGCAGACGTCGACACCCGTGGCCCACCAGGTCGACATGCAGTCGCGGTCCTTCCTCGCCCACGTGCCCCGTGCGCTCGTCGAACCGACAGGCACCTGGACCGTCCGGTTGGCCGCCGGGTTGGCGAACGACACCGGCGACGGGTTCGCCGACGTTCCCGTCACCCGCGGCGCGCGGCCCGGCCAGCCGAACGTCTACAACGTGGCTTTCCGCACCCATCAGCAGGAGAAGGCGCACCTGAACTTCTGGTCCGATCAGGCCCAGGCCGCCGCGCTCACCGACGGCGACATCACCGGGTTCTCACTACCGGTCGCGTGGGACCAGCTCGCCGAGCGCCGCACCACCGACGAGCCGATCGTGCGCGGCACGTCCACCCGCTGGTACGTCTCGTCGATCGAGCTCGGCCAGGGCGTCGCCGACACGAACATCCTCGACACCGACCCGCAGTTCCTCGGCCGTGTGCAGCCCTATTCGGTGTGCCTGCCGTCGACGTATGCGCCCGGCCGCACGCTGCCGTTGACGCTGCTCCTGCACTCACTTGCGTTGGGCCAGAACCAATTCGCCGCGATCGAACCCCGCCTGCTGCACCAGGTCTGCGAGGACCGCGACTCCGTGGTGGTGACGCCGCTGGCGCGCGGACCGTCGGGCTGGTACTTCGACGAAGCCGAACTCGACGTGTGGGAGGTGTGGGCGCGGGTGGCCGAACAGCTCGGCACCGACCCGAACCGCACGGTGGTCTCCGGCTACTCGATGGGCGGCTACGGCGCGTACAAGCTGGGCCTGACGTATCCGGAGGTGTTCGCCCAGGCCGTCGTGCTCGCCGGCCCGCCGGTCTGCGGTGTGCGACTGCTGCCCAACGTCGACGTCCCCGGTGACCTCGACCTGAACTCGCACTGCGCCCGCGAGGGCGACACCTGGGAACTGCTGCCCAACGCGCGGTGGCTTCCGTTCCTCATCGCCCACGGTGTGCTCGACCAGCTCGTGCCGATCACGTCGGTGCTGTCGCAGGTGCTCGAACTCGACCGGCTGGGCTACCGCTACCGGTTCACCGCCTACCCGTTCGAGGACCACGTCACCTGGGTGCTCGAGGACGAGTTCGACGACCCGATCTCGCACATGGGCACCGGCCTGCGCCAGAGCGACCCCGGGCACATCACGTACACGTGGTATCCGGAGCTGGTGCGGCCCGATCTCGGCCTTGGGCCGCACCGGGTTTGGTGGTTGTCGAACCTGGCGGCCGACCCGGACCTGGCGGAGAGGCGCGGTGCGGTCGCGTCCGTCGACGCGCGGTCGTATTCACGCCCGGACCCGACGCGCACGATCCGGCGTCGCCGCGGCGTCGAACCCGACCTCGACCTGTCCCCCGGCCTGTACACCGAATTGCTGTGGCGTACAGGCGCTGCCGTCGGGCCGCTGCCATTCCTGACGTTGAAGCTCACCGGTGTCGCGGGACTCACCGTGGACGTCGCGAGGGCCGGGCTCGCCTCGCTGGACACGTCGACCATCGACGTCTCGACCGACGCTCCCGCACGGGTCGAACTCGCCGCACTGCCCCCGGATGTGGCGGTGCTGTTGGACGGCGAGCCGACGGGTCCGCTCGTGCAGGTGCCGGCCGGGCGGCACACCATCGCGCTCACCACCGCGGCAGTGCCCTCCAAAGAGGTGATGGCGGCGCTGTTGCGGCGGTAGCATCCGGCGCGTGCCGGACGGTCCTCGCGTCGACGCCGAACAGCGTCAGGTCTCCGGACTGGCCGCTGTCATGACCGTGATCGCGATGGGGCTCGGCTATGCGATCTCGATCGGCGACCCGACCGCCCTGTCGGCCAACCTGCAACTGGTGTCGACCGGGCTGGGAATCACCGGAACCACCGCGACGTTCGTCGCCAGCCTCGCGACCCTGACCATGGCCGCCGCGGTGCTGAGCGCAGGCGCGCTCGGCGATCTCTACGGCATGCGGCGGATGTACCTGCTCGGGTTGTCCGGTGCCACCGTGTTCAGCGTGCTCGCCGCCGCTGCGCCCGCGCCGGCGGTGCTGATCGTCGCCCGCGCCGGGGCCGGCGTGATGCTGGCATTCCTGATCGGGCTGTCGCTGGCGATCACCAACGCGGTGTTCCCGCCAGGTCGGCGGGCCGCGGCGATCGCCGCCTACTTCGGCGTGGGGTACGCCGTCGCCACCCCGATGCCCGCCATCAGCGGCATGCTTGGCCACGCCATCGGTTGGCGCGCATGCTTTTTCGTCGTGCCGATGATCGCGGTGCTGGGGCTGGTCATCACCTGGCGGTACGTGCCCGAGACCGTACGCGGCACCCACCGCCTCGACGTGCTCGGGATGGCGTTGTTCGCCATTGCGCTGATGGGGTTGATCTTCGGCATGTCGCGGATCGAGACCGGCATCAACGCCGTCGGTCTGTCCGCTGTCGCGGTCGGACTGCTGGCCGGTTGCGCCTTCGTCGCGCAGGAGTTGCGCACGCGCGAGCCCGCTTTGGACATGCGGGTCTTTCGTTCCGGCCGGTTCAACGCCGCCGTGACGGCGGGGGTGATGTTCAACATCGTGCTCGGCGGTTCGATGGTGCTGATGTCGTTCTACCTCGTCACGATCCGCAAGGAATCGCACGAGCTGTTCGGGCTGCTGCTGATCCCCGCCACCGCGATGGCCGCCGTGGCCGCCACCTCCGCCGGCCCGGCCGCGAACCGGTTCGGGCCCCGCGCCGTGATGGTCAGCGGGCTCACGGTCATGCTCGGCGGGCTGCTGACCATGCGGTTGTTCGACCTGGACACGTCGCGGACGACGGTGTTCGCCGCCGCCGCGCTCATCGTGGTCGGCGGTGCACTGGTCACCACCCCGCAAGCCATGATCATGATGGGCAGCGCGCCACCCGATCTGGGCGGAGCGGTCTCGGCAGTCAAGAGCGCGGTCAACGAGGGCGGGTATTCGCTCGGCCCAGCGCTTTTCGCGCTCGTCGGGATCAACCTGTTCCTCACCAACAGCGTCCACGACCTGCACCAGGCGGGGATCACGCGAGCCGAGACCCGCGAGGCGATGCTGACCGTGCACGGCGGTCACGGCGCGCAACTGGTCGACCCCGAGCAGGCGCGGCTGGTGGTGGATCAGGCGCCGCACAACGCGGTCGACGCGATCCACACGCTGAGCTTGGTCATGGCCGTCGGGCCGATCGCGGCGATCATCCTGGCGCTCTTCTTGATCAAGCCCGCCAGATGATCAGCAACAGTCCAGCAGTTCGGCCAATTCGATTTCGAAGCGATCGGCCAGATTCGGTAAGTCGTTCACCAGTTTTCGGCACGAGATGATGCCGACGTTCAGCTTGCCGCTCAACGACATCACCGTGATGTTCAGTCCCGAACCGTGAAAGATCGGTCCCAGCGGATACAGCGACTTCATCTCGGCGCCCATCGCATACAGCGTGGTGTCCGGTCCCGCCACGTTCGAGATCACCACGTTGTGGATGGGCGTGCGCTTCAGCGGGGTGTGCGACATCACCCCCATTGCCATCCCGAACAACGGTGGAGGCAGCGCCTGGGTCACGTCGGCCAACAGTGTCGGGGCGATGGCCGAACTGTGTTCCTTTGCCCGCCAACTGGATTCGGCGATGGCTCGCAACCGCTCGGCGGGATCGGCGACGTGCGACTGCAGGTTGCAGAACATGCCCGAGAGCTGGTTGCGGCCCGGCCGGTCGGACTTGTCGTGCACCGACGCCGGAACCACCGCCACCAGCGGCTTGTCGGGCAGCTCTTTGCGGTCGAGCAGGTATCCGCGCAGCGCGCCGGCGCACAACGCCATCACCACGTCGTTGACCTTGACGCCGAACGCATTCTTCACACGTTTGACGTCGGCCATCTCGAGTTGCGCCAGCGCGATGGTGCGGTCGGCGGTGATCTCGGCGTTGAACACCGTCGCAGGAGCTTTGAACGGCGCGGCCATCGCCGTGCCGCTGCGGGCGCGGGCGATCGTGCTGGCGATCGTCGACATCGTGGCGGGCACCGCTCTCGCCAGTTGTAACGGCCGCGTGAGCGACCGCATCAAACCGTCGGCGGCGATCTCCAACCGCGTCGCTCCGCCGGGACCGGGCACGGAATCCGGTGGCGGGGCGTCGGGTTCGACGTCGCACAACTTGCTGATCAGGTTGGCCGCCGAGACGCCATCCACCGCGGCGTGGTGCACCTTCGTCATCAGCGCGACGTCGCCGGTCTCATGCGGGTCGGTTTCGGCGATGCCCTCGATGACCCACATCTCCCACAACGGCTTGCTGCGGTCCAACGGAGTCGACGCGATGCGCCCGCACACCTCGGTCAGTTCGGTGTGCCCGCCCGGAGCCGGCAGCGCGATGCGGTGCAGGTGATAGGACAGATCCACGTCGTCGTCCTCCACCCACACCGGATGGTCCAGATTCAGCTGGCTGTTGGCGAGCTTTGCCCGGAACTCCGGCAACGCCCGCAGCCGCGTCGCCAGGTGGTCGCGGACTCGTTCGAAGCGGTAGCCGCCGGGGATCGTCGACGTGTCAAGGTGTCTTGAGTCAAGAAATTGGCAGGTTTTCGTGGGTAATGGCGTGGAGGTAGGCCTGCCGTGGGGTGCGGTCGTCAA
>NZ_LQIN01000020.1 GCF_001500065.1 Mycobacterium sp. IS-3022 | reverse complement strand
ACCATGCCTCACTCAACCTCCTCAACAACGCCGCGTTGTGGATAACGCGGGCCTGTCAAAAAGTTTGAGTCAGTGGAAAGGCAGGCGATCGAACACACATTCAGCGGCACGCTGGGCGATTCGCTGTACAGCAGACTGGCGTCGAATGCGCTGAGCCGCTCCATTCCACCCTCGTACCCGAGTTGACACTCGCGTAAAACCTGGAGCGGGGCGGTACGGGTCAGCCTGGTTCGGCGGCTTTCGGGGCGTGGCGGGCGACCGTGGCGTCCATCGCCGCGCGCAGCGCGGGTATCTCGGCGATCAGGCGCTCCAGGTCGTCACGGTCGATGTGCAGCACCTCGGCGCGCCCGGTCGTCGTCACGGTCGCGTTGCGCAGTGCGCCGCGCCGCAGCACCGATTCGCCGATCACCTCGCCGGGACCGACTTCGGCGATCCGGTCGTGGCCGACGTAGACCCCGACCTCCCCGCTGAGCAGGATGTAGCAGGCGTCCGACGGGGTCTGCTCGCGGATCAGCGGCCAGGGCCCCGACGTCGACGTGCGGTGTGCGGCTTCGACCAGGCGCCTGAGGTCGCTGTCGGAGAACTTGGCGAACGTGTCGAATTCCCGTAGTCGGCGGGCGTCGAGTTGAATCTCCTGCGCGCGGGCCTCTTGGCTGGCGCGGGCATATCTGCGGTTGTCCATGGTGGTCCCCGATCCGAGACGTGTCTCTCGCCGAACGGTAGCCGACCAGCGGCGGTTCGGTGCGTAAATGGTCGCTTGTGCGATAGGGAGTGCGCCGAAATCGCCTATCAGCGGTCCGCCGAGCCGTACTCCAACGCCGGCTCCGCCGAGTCCACCGTCCCGTTGCTCGAGATCGTGAGCATGCCGGGTTGCACGTCGTACCGCGCGCCGTCGGCCGGATTGGTGGCGACGAACCCGGCGCCCGACGGTTGTGCGTTGTCGAGTCGCACGTTGGCGCCGTCGCGCAGGCGCTCACCCAGGTAGTAGTAGTCGCCCGGCGCGGTCTCACAGATCACCGCCAGCGACTGCGCGGTCCTGATCGCCGCCGCCGGCGTGCTGCCCGCATCGCAGCGCGCGGTGTGCCCGATGAAGCCTTGCGAATCCGTGCCGGAGACCCCGGCGATCGGCGGGCCGCTGGTGGTCGGTGTGGTCGACGGCGCCGTCGTCGTCGTGGTGGTCGACGGCGCGGTGGTTTCGGCCGACGGCTCGGTGGCTTCGGTCGTCGTCGTAGGCGGCAGCGCCAGCGACGTCCGCGGCGCCGGTCCGCTCCCGTTGTCGCCGAACGCCAGCACGAGCGCGAGCACCACCGCCGCGGTGAACAGCACGATCGTCGTCACCACCAACCCGACCTGCGCAGGGCCGAACCGCGGCTTGCGGCTCGGCGCGGGTGGCGGCAACGGCCTGTACGCCGGCTGATAGCCCGTGCGCGCCGGATTCGGGTCGACGGCCGAGAACTGTCGCGTCGACGGCGCCGGCGGCGGGGGTGGAGGCGGCGCCGCGACCGGTGCATTCGCTGCCGCAGCGGCGGCCTTGGCCAGCTCGCCGGCCGTCGTGAACCGGTCCGCGGGCTTCTTCGCCATGCCGCGCGCGATGACGTCGTCGAACTCCCGGCTGATACCTCTGCGCATGATGCTCGGCCGCGGCGCGGGGGAGAACAAGTGAGCGCCCATGATCTCGCGCAGGTCACCGGAGTCGTACGGTGCGCGACCGGTCAGGCATTCGTAGAGCAGGCAGGTCAGCGAGTAAATGTCGGAGGCAGGGCCGCCGCGCTCGCCGCTGATACGTTCCGGCGCCATGTAGGCGCACGAGCCGATCACCAGCCCGGTCTTCGTCACCGCCGCTTCCCCGCCGCCGTGGGCGATGCCGAAGTCGACGAGGTACGCGAAGTCGTCGGCGGTGAGCAGCACGTTCTCCGGCTTGATGTCGCGGTGCACGAGACCGTTGGCGTGCGCGTCGTCCAGCGCGGCCGCCACCTGGGCGATGATCGACACGACCCGGGTGGCGGGCAATGCGCCGTCGGTGCGCAGCAGCTCCTTGAGGCTCGCCCCCTCGACCAGGCGCATGTCGATGTAGAGCGTCCCGTCGATGTCGCCGAAGTCGTGCACGGGGATGACGTGCGGTTCCTGCAGCCGCGCGGCCACGCGCGACTCGCGTCGAAAACGTTCCTGAAAGTTGGGGTCGGCGGCCATATCCGGACGTAGCAGCTTGATCGCCACCGTCCGTTCCTTTGCGGTGTCGTAGGCGCGGTAGACCTCGCCCATGCCGCCGACGCCGATCAGGGACTTCAGCTCATACGGCCCGAATCGCGTACCCAGTCGGGAGCCGCCCTTCGGGGAGCTCACATGCAATCCTTCCTCTTCTCGACGCCAGCGCAGCAGTCAATGGTGTTCCCGCAACGCGCTGTTACATAACCCGCTCCCCGCAGCAGGTATACGTCGACTCCGATGTCGCAGCAGCACAGGCGATTTCCTCGACCAGGTTACCGCCTGTTTCGTTTCGCGCTGAACGACACCGTCACCACATCGGCGACCTTCATCGAGCCCATCAGCATCGAATACGGCTTGAGACCGAAGTCCGAATGCCGCACGTCGGCCTCACATGAGATACGCCACACATCATCGAGCTCATTCACCACCACGTCGACGACCTGGTTCCGATCCCGCCCGTGAATCTGCAGTGTCCCGGTGAGACGGTATCCGTCGCCGGTCTTGTCGATGCCACTCGTTTCGAACGTGATCCGTGGAAACCGCTTCGCATCCAGCACTTTCAACGCATTCGTCCGCGCGAGCGCCTTCTCCGGACCCGTCAACGGCGTCACGCCGCCCTCGCCGCTGAGCACCTCCAGCGAATCGACGTCGACCGTCAGCGTCACCTCGGTCGGTTCGCCGTCCGCCCATGCGACCGTCGCATGCCAGCTGTTCATCGCAATCGTGAGGCGGTGGCCCATCTTCGCGGCGCGGCCCTCGACGCCGGTGCGGACTTCGAGGCGGCCGTCGGATTGATCCAGCTTCCACGTCTGCGGCATGCCGTCCATTGTGGGCTCAGGCCGTTGCCATCGCCGCGGTGATCAATGCGAATGCCGCGACGTGACAGCTAGCGCTGACGGTCCCCCACTTTCCGAAGCGGGACAACAACGTCAGGACGAGACGCTGGTCCTCGTCGGGCGTGGCGAAGGGCTTCTTCATCGCGGGGTAGGCGCCGGCCGTTCCGACGAATCCGCCGATGGTGGCCGCCAGCGACGCCGCGACCAGGCCCACCAAGGCTGGGTTCTCGCCGCGCAGGATCGCCCAGACCAACGCGACGATGGTGAGGACCAGGCCGAGCCCGGTGATGACGCCGTA
The DNA here is from genome assembly GCF_001500065.1 of Mycobacterium sp. IS-3022. Taxonomy (GTDB): domain Bacteria; phylum Actinomycetota; class Actinomycetes; order Mycobacteriales; family Mycobacteriaceae; genus Mycobacterium. The sequence goes on along the minus strand of NZ_LQIN01000020.1, from coordinate 44,345 downwards.
CACCTTGACGCCCCACGCCCCGTACATCGCGCGGAGCGCACCCGGGTAGGACCGCCAGCCCAGCCGCGACCGCGCCGGCGTGGTCAGCAACAGGATGCCGGTGATCATCCCCGCGCCCGAACCGCGAAGGAAAACGGTACCGGCGAGCAACGCCATGAAGCCGTCCATCAGGCGTGAGTCCTGTTCTCGGCTTTGGTCGCTTTGGTCGCGCGTCGCAGCCGAAGGTACGTGTACCAACCGAGAACGGCGGGGATCAGGGCGGTCCAGGCGCCACCGACGTAGTGCCACGTCCCGTCGGCGAGGAACGGCGCGATGAAGTGGGCGGGTTCCATGAACATCATGCCGAACAGGAACACGCACGCGAGGTAGTAGCCGACGCTCCACCGCTTGAGCATCATCACGGCGGCCGCGAGCCACACGATGGGAGAGACGAACGCGGCGTGGGACAGCAGTGTGTTGAGGTCGAGATCGACCACCGGGTCGAGGACGCTCGGGAAGCCGAGGACGAACGCACGGTATTCCTCGTAGACATGAGCAATGAACGCGATGACCGTCAGCAGATACGGAACGACGATCGTGGTGGGATCGAGTTCTGCTGTCGCAGGGGCGAACCGCCACAACACCAGCCCGCCGACCAGCAGCACCGCTGCAGACGCCATGACCTTCGGCGCGAAGAGGAACTCCGCCAGCAGGTAGAGCGCGGCGACGACGATCACGCTCGCGATGATGGGCCAGTTGTTCTTCACCATGTTCGGCTGCCGATCAGTCGGAAGTGCGGAGCAGTCGGAATTCGTCGCGGCGCAAAAGCCTTAGGACCAGTTCTGCCGGGAAACCGAAGGCGCGGCGTCCGGCTTCGGCGGGATAGCGTTCGATCCCGGTAACGGCGTGGGTGGTGCCGCCGACCACGAGTTCGCAGCCGCCGGCGGCGACGATGTTGCGGTACCAGTTCACGTTCTCGCCGTAGGTGAGCTCGGCGACGAAGCCGCCCGGCACCGCCGCCACGATGATCGGCGTCTCGTAGACGCGCCCCGATTTCCGGCCGACGTGCCGGACGAGGCAGAACGGTCCGTGCCCGGACCGGGCCAGCTTGGCGGTCAATCGGTTGAGGGTGTTCTTCAGCAGCCACAGCCAGCTGTTTCGTAATTTCATCACGATTCCGTCCGGATTCCGTCGAGGATGGTGTTCACGAAGCCGTCGATCCACGGCTTGACCGGCTGACGGGTGACCCCGAGCACGAGGATCGCGCTGATGAGCAAGCGCAACGTCACACGCGGATCGTGCTCGCGGAGTTCGCCTGCCGCGATCCGCTCATCGACATAGCGGGCGAGATCCCCGAGCACGTGTTCCTGCATCTCGGCGACGCCGGCGGGAATCGCCGACTCGGGTGCGAGCATCTCCCGAAACAGCGTCCGCACGACATCGCCGCGCTCTTCGAGCAAGGTGGCCAGCCGCAGGCAGAACGCCCGCAGCCCCTCGTCCGCCGGTCGGCCCGAAAGGTCGCCCATGACGCCAGCCAGCGCGTCGCGTGGGCTCGCGGCCTCGATCGCCGCGCGGATCAGTCCGTCCTTGCTGCCGAAGTAGTGATAGACCAGCCCGGGCGCGACCCCCGCACGGGCGGCGACCTCGCCGACCGTCACCCGCTCGATCCCGCGTTCCACGAACAGGCCGAGGGTGACCTCGACCAGCTGCGCCTTCCGGGCATCCGCCTGTTCGCGACGGGAAAGTCGGGTCACGATTGCCGCCCCACTGTCAGGCCCATGACGCCATCCTTCCATTGACTGAATCATCAGTCAATGGAGTGGTCGTTTTGCGACGTCGGGCGCGGGTACCTGCCATTGATGGAGTCAGCCCACTTCACCGATATCACCGTGTCGGTCGACGGCACCCGGCGTTCGCTGACCGTCGACAACCGCACGACGTTGCTCGACCTGCTCCGCGAACACCTCGGCGTCACCGCCGCCAAGAAGGGCTGTGACCACGGCCAGTGCGGGTCGTGCACGGTTCTGCTCGACGGCCGACGAGCCACCACCTGCCTGGCGTTCGCCGTCGCCTATGACGGCGCCGAGATCGTCACCGCAGCCGGGCTCGGCGATGCCGACGCGCTGCACCCCGTCGCCCAGGCCTTCCTCGACCACGACGGCTTCCAATGCGGCTACTGCACGCCCGGCCAGATCTGCTCGGCCGTCGGCATGCTCGACGAAGTCAAGTCCGGCGCGCCCAGCCACGTCACCGAGGACCTCGAGCAGTCGCCCGAACTCTCCGACGCCGAGATCCGCGAGCGCATGAGCGGCAACCTCTGCCGCTGCGCCGCCTACCCCAACATCGTCGCGGCGATCAGTGAGGCGGCCCGATGATTCCGTTCGACTACCACCGCGCCACCAGCATCTCCGACGCGGTCACCGCCGTCGCCGAGCGTCCCGACGCCGTGTTCCTCGCCGGCGGCACCAACCTCGTCGATCACATGAAGCTCGGCATCGTCGAACCGTCGCTCATCGTCGACGTGGGCCACCTACCCCTCACCGAAGTCGACCAGTTGCCCGACGGGTCGCTGCGCGTGGGCGCCGACGTCCGCAACAGCGACCTCGCCGCCCACCCAGTGGTCCGCAGCCACTACCCCGTGCTCGCCCGCGCGCTGCTGTCGGCGGCCTCCGGTCAGCTGCGCAACCTCGCGACCACCGCGGGAAACCTGTTGCAGCGCACCCGGTGTGTCTACTTCCAGGACGTCACCACCCCGTGCAACAAGCGCACCCCCGGCGAGGGCTGCTCGGCGATCGGCGGTTACGTCCGCTACCACGCCATCCTCGGCGCCTCGGAACACTGTGTCGCCGTGCACCCGTCGGACATGGCGGTCGCGATGGCAGCGCTCGACACCGTCGTGGTCTACCACGACGCCGACGGCGAACATCGCCTGCCGCTCACCGAGTTTCACCGGTTGCCCGGCGATCGCCCCGACCGCGACACCGTGCTGCCGCAAGGCGCGCTCATCACGGCGGTCGAGATCCCCGCACCGCCGAAGGGCGCCCGCTCGACGTACCGCAAGGTGCGCGACCGCGCGTCGTACGCATTCGCGTTGACGTCGGTGGCCGCCGAACTCGTCGTCGACGACGGCACGGTCACCAGCGCCCGCGTCGCACTCGGCGGAGTCGCCCACAAACCATGGCGAGCATCCCGTGCCGAGCAAGTGCTCACGGGCGCACCAGCCATAGCGGACACCTTCCGCGCGGCCGCCGACGCCGAACTCGAACGCGCACAACCATTGCCCGGCAACCAGTTCAAGGTCGAACTCACCCGCCGCGCCATCATCGCCACCCTGACCGAGCTGACGGAGCAGCGATGACCACCCTCGAACCCCGCGCCATCGGCACCGCCGTCACCCGACTCGACGGGCCCGCCAAGGTCACCGGCACCGCGGACTATGCCTACGAGTACGCCGTCGAGAACGCTGTGTATCTGCACGCGATTCAGGCCACCATCGCCAACGGCCGGATCGCGACGATGGACACCTCCGCCGCCGAGACGCTCGACGGCGTCCTGGCCGTGCTCACCGTATTCGACGCGCCGCGCCTGGCCGAAACCTCCAACGGCGACCTCACCGTCCTGCAGAATCCCGACGTGCACTACCGCGGCCAGTTGATCGGCGGCGTGATCGCCGAGAGCGCCGAAACCGCCCGGCACGCAGCGGCGCTCGTGCGGGTCGAGTACGACGAGGCGTCGCACGACGTCGAGTTGAGCGCCGACCACCCGAAGCTGTACGCACCCGAACAGGTCAACGCGGGCTATCCGACCGACACCTCCGATGGCGACGTCGAAGCCGCGCTACGGGCCGCGCCCGTCGTCATCGATCAGACCTACAGCACCCCGCACGAGCACAACAATCCGATGGAACCGCACGCCTGTATCGCCCTGTGGGACAACGACACCCTGACGCTGTGGGATTCGACGCAGGGTGTGCACGCCGTCCGCAAGGAGATGGCGACGACGTTCGGGCTGCAACCCGAACAGCTGCGGGTGATCGCGAAGAACGTCGGCGGCGGGTTCGGCTCCAAGGGTGCGCCGCACTCGCACAACACCCTTGCGGTGATGGCCGCGCAGCGAGTGGCGGGTCGTCCGGTGAAGCTCGCCGTCACCCGGCAGCAGATGTTCGACGTCGCCGGGTACCGCACGCCGACGATCCAGCACCTGCGCCTCGGCGCCGAACGTGATGGGACGCTGACGGCGATCAGCCACGAGGTCGTGAGCCAGACCGCGACCGTCAAGGAGTTCGCCGAGCAGGCCGCGGTCCCGTCGCGCATGATGTACGCCGGCCCGAATCGCACGACGTCGCATCGGTTGGCGGCACTCGACGTGCCCGTGCCGTTCTGGATGCGCGCCCCGGGCGAGTGCCCGGGCATGTTCGCGCTCGAGGTCGCGATGGACGAACTCGCCGTCGCCTGCGGCGTCGATCCGATCGAGTTGCGCATCCGCAACGAACCCGCCGTCGACCCCGAGACCGGTAACCCGTGGTCGGACCGCCGCCTTGTCGAATGCCTGCGGACGGGTGCGGGGCGGTTCGGCTGGGCGCCGCGTGACCCTGAACCCGGAACCCGTTGCGAGGGTGAATGGTTGGTCGGCACCGGCGTCGCGTCGTCGGTGTACCCGGCGATGATCATGCCGGGCAACGGCGCCCGCATCGAATGCATCGCACCGGGCCGCTACGCCGTCGGGATCGGAGCAGTCGACATCGGCACCGGCACCTGGACGGCGCTTTCGCAGATCGCAGCCGACGCGCTCGGATGTGAGCTGGACGCGATAGAGCTGCAGATCGGCGACACCGACCTGCCCACCGCGTCGGTGGAGGGCGGCTCGTCGGGCATCAGCTCGTGGGGTCGAGCGATCGTCGCTGCGGCACAACAGTTCCGGCACGACCACGGGGATGTTCCGGAGGTCGGCGTCGCGACCAGCGCCGAGGCACCGGAGAACGAGGAGGCGCAGAACTTCGGAATGTATTCGTTCGGTGCGCATTTCGTCGAGGCGCGGGTCAGTCGACACACCGGCGAGATCAGGGTGTCGCGGATGCTCGGTGTGTTCTCGGTCGGGCGGGTGATCAATCCGGTGACGTTGCGCTCGCAGCTGATCGGCGGCATGACGATGGGGCTGTCGATGGCCCTGCACGAGGAGGGCGTGCGCGACCCACGCTTCGGCCACGTCGTCACCCGGGATCTGGCGACGTACCACATCAGCTCGCACGCCGATGTCCCCACCGTCGAGGCGATGTGGCTCGACGACATCGACGAGCACTCGAACCCGATGGGTTCGCGCGGCGCCGGGGAGATCGGCATCGTGGGCTCGGCCGCCGCCGTCGTCAACGCGGTGTACCACGCCACCGGCATTCGGGTGCGGGACCTGCCGGTGATGTGCGACGCGGTGTTGACCTAGATCGGCGGGTAGGGCAGGCCGACCTCGTCGGCAAGCAGGCTCTGCACGATGATCATCGCCGCCTTCGACCCCGCGGCGATCGCGCCCGCCACATAGGGCTGTTCGCTGCAGACGTCGCCGGCGGCGAACACGCCGCCGGTCACCGTGCGGTGGATCGCGTCGATGTTGATGGTGTCGGCGGCCAGCGGGCCGGGTCTGCATTCGGCGCCCAATTGCTGGGCCAGCGCCGAGCGTTGGCGCAGCGGCGCCTCGACCAGCAGGCCGTCGCGGGCCAGGCGGTCACCGTCGGCGAACCCGATCGCCGTGAGTTGGCCGTTGTCACTGTGCAATTCGACGACGCGACGGTCGTCGATGACGACGTTGGCCGATTGCAGCACGTTGATGTCGGCGGGTGAGAGGTCGGTGCGGCCGTCGGTCAGCAGCACGACGTCGTCGCTCCAGCCGCGCAGCATCAGCGCCGAGTGCATGGCCTCCTCGCCGGCGGCCATGGTGGCGAGCCGCTTGTCGCGCATCTCCCAGCCGTGGCAGAACGGACACTGGAACACCGAGGTGCCCCACAGTTCGGCGAGCCCGGGCAGGTCCGGCGGGCAGTACTGCATGCCGGTGGCGAGCAGGACGCGCTTGGTGAGGATGGGGTCGCCGTCGTCCGGTTCGAGGACGAACCCGCTGTCGACAGGGCGGCCGCTGCGCACCGTGCCGTGCCGGTACTCGACGCTGGGGTACGACGCCAGTTCACGGCGCCCGGCGGCGTAGAGCTCGGCGGGCGGCCGCTGGTCATAGCCCAGAAGGCCGCCGATGACGCTGGATGCGCGGTTGCTCTTCTCGTCGGCGTCGATCACGACCGTGCGCCGTCGCGCCCGGCCCAGGACGAGTGCGGCGCTCAGCCCGGCGGCTCCGGCCCCGACGACGGCGCATTCCCATTGCATGGCGACAAGTTTCCCCGGGCGGCGGTTATGAAACGTCGGGTAACCGCGGATACGGCTTGGAGTCGCGGTCCGGTGCCAGCGGGACGGCTGCCAGCCCGGCGACGAACGCGGTCAGGTGCCCGATTTCGGTGAAGGTCGGCCGTGCGGCGGCGTTACCTGCCAGTGCCAGCAACGCCGCGGCCTGGGCGCGCGGTCGCCACGGCCTTCGGAGGTAGCCCGACAGCGCGGCGGTCACGCCGAGGACGAAGTAGCTCACCCCGACATCGCGGGCGTTCTCCAACCGCTGCGGCGCGCGACCCTTCCGTATCAGTAGCCGCAGGTAGCTCTGGCCGAGGTAGGTGCCGGCGACATGTGCGGTTATCCCCACGAGTAGCCAACGCCACCAACGCAATCGGCGTTCTGCGGGTGCGACCACTCCGACGAACACCGGTAGGTACGGCCACCACCGATGGTCGTCGAGCCAGAACAGACTGGTGGTGAGCACGCGCGACGGTTCGGTGCGCAGCCGACGCAGGTTGGTGGAGTTTCTGCGTTGGATCCGCCGCGACGCTCGATGGCCGGCCGAGCGCTGCACACGGCTGGTGACGAGCAGGACGACCAACCACGCGAACGTGAGCGGCGCGCCGCGGATGAGCTGCACAAGGCGACAGTACTGCCGGGCAGGTTTGTCACCCGCGCCGAGCGGGGATAGAGACCGTGCAAGGAGCTGGGATGACGACCGCAGATGCTGAGATTGACCTCGACGCCCTGTCGACCGACGACCATGGATACACCGTCAACGACGAGGACGAAGACGACCCGGTCCTGCTCGACCGCGACGGCAAGCCGATCCAGACGTGGCGTGAGCGCTATCCGTACGACGAGCGGATGTCGCGCGACGACTACGAGCGGGTGAAACGGCGGCTGCAGATCGAACTGCTCAAGCTGCAGAAGTGGAGTAAACGCACCGGCGCCCGGCACGTGATCCTGTTCGAAGGCCGCGACGCGGCGGGCAAGGGTGGTTCCATCCAGCGGTTCATGGAGCACCTCAACCCGCGCGGCGCACGGGTGGTGGCGTTGGAGAAGCCGACCGAGGAAGAGAAGTCGCAGTGGTACTTCCAGCGATACGTCAGGCATCTGCCGACCGCCGGGGAGATGGTGTTGTTCGACCGGTCCTGGTACAACCGCGCGGGCGTCGAACGGGTGATGGGCTTCTGTACGCCCGAACAGCACGCCGAGTTCATGCGCCAGGCGCCGGCGTTCGAGGAGATGCTGGTCAATTCGGGGCTGCACCTGACCAAGTTCTGGTTCTCGGTGTCGCCGGCCGAACAGCGGACGCGGTTCGCGATCCGGCTCGTTGATCCGTTGCGGCAGTGGAAGTTCTCGTCGGTGGACATGGAAGCGGTCAACCGGTGGGAGGACTACACCAGGGCCAAAGAGGAGATGTTCGTCGCCACCGACACCGACTATGCGCCGTGGATCGTGGTGAAGAGCAACGACAAGAAGCGCGGCCGGATCAACGCGATGCGGTACCTGCTGTCGCGGTTCGACTACGACGACAAGGACGACGAGGTGGTCGGGGAGCCGGACCCGCTGATCGTCGGCCGCGCGCTGGAGGACTAGTTCACTTGGCGAACGCTGAGCCGCGCTCGCGGTCGAGGAAGGTCTCCGACTTGTTCTTCAGGAAGAACAGGTATACGACTAGGGACACCGCGATGCAGACGGTGACGTAGCCGATGAACAACGGCACCTGATCGCGTTCCTTGAGCGCCTGATAGATCATCGGAGCGGTGCCGCCGAACATCGAGTTCGCCAGCGCGTAGCCGACGCCCACGCCGAGCGCCCGCACCCGCGCCGGGAACAACTCCGACTTGACCAGCGCGTTGATCGAGGTGTAGCCCGTGAGTATCATGTACCCCACCGCCACCAGAACGAAAGACGTTAGCGGAGAGCGTGTTTCGGGCAGATACGTGATCAGCACATAGGTGTAGACCACCCCGCCGAAACCGAACCACAGCAGCAGCGGTTTGCGTCCGACCTTGTCGCTGATCAGCCCGCCGACCGGCTGCAGCAACATCAGGAAGATCAACCCGATCAGGTTGATCCAGGTGCCCGTCATGCCCTCACCCTTGTACGCCGTCTTCACGATCGCCGGCGCGTTGACGCTGTAGGTGTAGAACGCGATGGTGCCGCCCAGTGTGATCAAGAAGCACATCAGCAGCGGCTTCGGGTAGCGGGTGAACAGCTCGCGTATCGAACCGGCGCCCTTGTCCTCCCCTGTCTTGGCCGCTTCGATGACGTCCTCGCTGAGCGACTCGTCCATGGTCCGGCGCAACCAGAACACCACCACCGCAGCGACGCCGCCGACGGCGAAGCCGATCCGCCAACCGAATTCGCGCATCTGTTCGTCGACGAGGAACGCGTCGACGATCAACAGCGTGAGTTGAGCCAGGACATGTCCGCCGACGAGCGTCACGTACTGGAACGACGAGAAGAAGCCACGCCGCTCCCGCGTCGCCGCCTCCGACATGTACGTCGCCGACGTCCCGTACTCGCCTCCGGTCGCAAAACCCTGTACCAACCGCGCGAGGATCAGGATGACCGCCGCGGCCGCGCCGATGCTGGCTTGTGAGGGCACCAGCGCCACGACCATCGAGCAGCCCGCCATCAGCGACACGCTCACCGTGAGTGCGGCACGGCGGCCCCGTCGGTCGGCGAATCGGCCGAAGAACCAGGACCCGACCGGTCGCATCACGAACGTGATCGCGAAGATCGCATACACGTAGACCGTCGAGTTCTTCTCCGATTCGTCGAAGAACTGGCTCTCGAAGTACGGCGCGAACACCGTGTAGACGTACACGTCGTACCACTCGACGAGGTTGCCCGACGAGCCGCGGATCGTATTCCAGATCGCCCGTCGGGTCTCGGCGGGGCTCGACCGCGGCGCTGGCGCTTCGGTTGTCGTGGCCATCGTCAACCTCCAAACGAGCCGTGTGCCCGGGCCACCATATCCGCGACAGGTCGGGAAGTGCCCGATTCCGCGCGCTTTCGGGCCACTTTGCTTTCCGGTCCTACGATCGAGATTGCACTGAGGGTCGTGCTGCTCTAGTACAACCGTCAGTGCAATCTCGCGCGTAGGCGTTCAACAGCATCCAACCGCTCCCGCTGCGGAACCACGACGAACTTCGGGTCGCGCGTCGACGCCACGCCCGCCTCGAAGACGCCGAACCTCTGCAGCGCACTCCCCACGAGCAGCGCAACCCCCGACGCCGCGACCGTCGCTCGGTTCCGCCCGACTACCGCGCCGACGGCTCCGCCGACCGTCAGCACCTCCGACAGCTGACGCAGCCGGTGCGCCCTGCCCGTCGTGTACGCCTCGCCGGACAGGCCCAGCCGCTGCTCCATCACCCGCGACGCCGCCACCTCCATACCCGCGCCCAGCACCGCCATCCGCCGCGCCGGACCTGACTCGTCGACGGGCGCCAACAGCATTCCGAGTCCGGCTCCGCTCGCCGCCGCCGAACCCGTGAACACGAACGGCAGATACGGGTGCGCCTCCCGCCAGGCCGGAACCGCCGTCTGCGACAACAGAACCGCCGTGTACGACGCCACCCCCGGCGCCGTACCCGCCGCCCACAGTCCGGCCGGTCGAGCCGCCCGGTCCACCAGCCGCCCCGGCCACGTCCGCCGCAGCCGATCCGGCATCAACTCCGCCACCGCCGCCAGGCCCGCGCCCGGTCCGTACGCCGACAAGATCCAGGTGCCCACGCTCATCGGCGAACTCGGCTTCGCCACCCGCAGCATGTGGTGGAACCGCTCCGGTCGCCCGAGGTCGGCGATCAGAAAATACAAGCTCGCCAAAATGCTTGCCAGCGAACCGATTCGGGATACTTTGCGCAGCCCGGGCCGTCCCGTCAGGTCCGCACCCGCCGCCAGCATCGCCGCGCCCGCCGACAACCCGCCGCAGAACAGATATGCCGCGATCATCCAGTTCCACACCGGCGTCTTGAGGATCTGCTTGCCGTAGTACGACTGGAACTCGGCCTTCGGCACCGCCAGCTGTTCGCGCGGCATCAGCTTCTCTTTCCGAGGAACGACGACACCGCGAGTCCGACCAACGCCGACGCCGCTATTCCCGCGTAGCGCCACATCGCACCGGCATCGCGCGTCGGCACCACCGGGTCCGGCGGCAGCCCGTACACCTCGGGTTCGTCGAGCAGCAGGAAGAACGCGCCGTCGCCGCCGACGCCGTCGTTCGGGTCCTCGCCGTACAGCCGCGCCGATGTCTCGCCGCGGTCGTGTAATTCGTTGACGCGCATCGCGGCCCGTTCCCGCAACTCGTCGAGCACACCGAACTGGATCGAGTCGGTCGGGCACGCCTTCGCACACGCCGGCTCCAAGCCGTCGAGCAGCCGGTCGTAGCACAGCGTGCACTTGAACGCCCGGCCGTCGCCTTCGCGCCGCTCGATCACCCCGTACGGGCAGGCCGACACGCAGTATCCGCAGCCGTTGCAAATGTCCTGCTGCACAACGACGGTCGCGAATTCGGTGCGGAACAGCGCGCCCGTCGGGCAGACGTCGAGGCACCCGGCGTGTGTGCAGTGTTTGCACACGTCGCTGCTCATCAGCCACCGGAAGTCCGTTCGGGTTTCGGCTCCCGAAACGTCGCCGGGCCGTTCGAAGCCCGGCATCCCGAGGTCCACCGGGGCGGGCTGCTCGACGAACGCGACGTGGCGCCACGAGTTCGCGCCCAATTCGCCGGTGTTGTCGAACGACATGCCCAGCAGGTTGAACCCGTCGTCGGGCACACCGTTCCACTCCTTGCAAGCGACCTCGCAAGCCTTGCAACCGATGCACACCGAGGTGTCGGTGAAAAAGCCCATCCGCGGTGGATGCTCGACGTAGCCGGCGTCGCCCGCCACGTCGGCGAGTGGGCCGTAGAAGCTGTTGCCGCTCATGGCTTCTCCTCGGTGTGGTCTGTCGAAGCCTCGGTGGTGTCCAGGTTGGTGCCGGTCTCGGGGGTGATGCGCGCCCGCTCGCGGTACATCGCGATGTATTCCAGCAGCGCCGGCCCGCGCGGCCGTCGACCCGGCTGGATGTCGCATGTCGCGACCTTGCTCTCCTGGATGAACACGTTCGGATCGGCGACCACGCCCACCAGGTCGTTGACCACGTCGCCGTCGATCAACCCGACACTGCCCCAGTGGTAGGGCATCCAGACCTGGTGCACGATCCGGTCCTCGATGCGCAGCGGCCGCATCCGGTCGGTCACGAACACCCGAGCATCGACCGCCGACCGGCTGGTCACCACGTGCGCCCACGCCATATGCGTCAGACCACGTTCGGCCGCCAGCTCCGGTGACACCTCGACGAACAAGCCCGGCTGAAGCTCACTGAGATAGGGCAATTGACGGCTCATTCCGCCCGCGGTGTGGTGCTCGGTCAGCCGGGCCGCGGTGAAGACGAACGGGAACACCTCGCCGTGCAGCTCCGGCGGCGACGGATTCGACGGGTTGTCCGCGCGCCCGTACACCTTGCGCGCCGGGTTGCCCTGCTGCTTGTAGAGCGCGTTGGGGACCGGCGACTCGTGCGGCTCGTAGTGCGTCGGCAGCGGCCCGTCGAGCACCCCGTTCGGGGCGAACAGCCAGCCCTTGCCGTCGGCCTGCATCACGAACGCGTCGTCGCCGCGCAGCGCCTCGACACCGACTGCGTCGGAGGGCGGTTCGTAGTCCGGCGGTTTGGTCTTCTCGAAGTCGGGGACGTCATAGCCCGTCCACTCGCCGGCCTCTGCGTCCCACCACACCAGCTTCTTGCGCTCACTCCACGGCCGACCCTGCGGATCTGCCGACGCGCGGTTGTAGAGCACGCGCCGGTTCAGCGGCCACACCCACCCCCACTGGGCGTCGTCGTGTGGCGCGCGACGGGCCGCTTGGTTGACCTCGTCGGCGTAGACGCCGCTGTAGATCCAGCACCCGCAGATCGTGGTGCCGTCGGCCTTCAGTTCCAGATAGCTGTTCACCGCACGACCCGTCGTCAGGTCGACGCCGTTGATCCGGCGCAGCACGTCCTTGGCGGACGGCTCGTCGCCCTCCAGCTGGTAGTCCCATGAGAGGTCGAGCAGCGGGCGGTCGCGCTCATCCGTTGAGCCGGCCAGCTTTTCGCGCAGGATACGGCCCAGGTGGTAGAAGAACCACAACTCGGAGCGGGCGTCACCGGGCGGTTCGACGGCCTTCTCCCGCCACTGCAGTTTGCGCTGCGTCTGCGTGAACGTGCCGGCCTTCTCCACATGCGACGCGGCCGGGAACAGGAACACCTCGGTGCGACACGTCTCCGGATCGATCTCCCCCGTTTCGATCTCGGGGCTGTTCTTCCAGAACGTCGCGCTCTCGATCTCGACGAGATCGCGCACCACCAGCCAGTCGAGGTTGGCCATGCCGAGGCGCTGCAACCGTCCGTGCGCTGAGCCCACCGCTGGATTCTGACCGAGCAGGAAGTAGCCGAACACGTTGCCGTCGACCATGTCCATCACGGTGCGGTAGGTGCCGTGGTCGCCGTTGATGCGCGGCAGATAGTCGAAGCAGTAGTCGTTGTCGGCGGTGGCGTGCTCGCCCCAGTACTCCTTGAGCAGCGACACCATGTACGTATCGGCGTTGCGCCAGAAGCCTTTCTGATTGCGTCCGATGATGTCGTCGAGGTACTCCGACAGCGTTTCCTGGCCGGCGTGTGGCATCGCCAGATAACCGGGCAGCAGGTTGAACAACGTCGGCACGTCGGTCGAGCCCTGGATGCTCGCGTGCCCGCGCAGCGCGAACACCCCGCCACCGGGACGGCCGATGTTGCCCAACAGCAACTGGACGATCGCCCCGGCGCGGATGAACTGCGCGCCCATGGTGTGCTGCGTCCAACCGACGCTGTACACCAGGGCAGACGTGCGCTCGCGCCCGGAGTTGGCGGCCCACGTCCGCGCGATGTCGACGAAGTCGGCGGCCGGTATGCCGCACACCCGTTCCACCGTCTCCGGCGTGTAGCGGGCGTAGTGCCGCTTGAGGATCTGGTAGACGCAGCGCGGATGCTGCAGCGTCGGGTCCGACGGAACGTGTTGCGCCCCACCCTCGATCGGCGCGCCGCCGGAGCCGTGCTGATCGGGCGCGGCGTGCTCCTTGGCGCCGGCGCCGCCGTACTCGGGATCGGTGCGTTCGTACTGCCACGTCGACGGGTCGTAGGACGCGGTTTCGTCGTCGTAGCCGGAGAACAACCCGTCGAGGTCCTCGGCGTCGCGGAAGCGTTCGTCGACGATGAACGACGCGTTGGTGTACGCGGTGACGTACTCGCGGAAGTCGAGGTCGTTACTCAGGATGTAGTTGATCACCCCGCCGAGGAATGCGATGTCGCTGCCCGCGCGCAATGTGAGATGCCGGTCGGCCAGTGCGCTGGTGCGGGTGAACCGCGGATCGATGTGCACGACCTTGGCGCCACGCGCCTTGGCCTCGACCACCCATTGGAAGCCGACCGGATGGGCTTCGGCCATGTTCGAGCCCATGATCACGATGAAGTCCGCGTTGGCGAGGTCTTGCTGGTAGTCCGTCGCCCCGCCGCGACCGAAGGAGGCTCCCAGACCGGGAACCGTGGCGCTGTGTCAAATGCGGGCTTGGTTCTCGATCTGCAGCGCCCCCAACGCCGTGAAAAGCTTCTTGATCAGGTAGTTCTCTTCGTTGTCGAGGGTGGCACCGCCGAGGCTGGCGATACCCATGGTTCGGCGCAGCGTGTTGCGGTCGGCGTCGAACTGCTGCCAACCCTTCTGGCGCGCGTCGAGCACCCGGTCGGCGACCATGTCCATCGCCGTGTCGAGGTCGAGGTCCTGCCATTCGGTGGCGTACGGCGGGCGGTAGCGCACCTTGGTCAATCGCTGAGGTCCGGTGACGAGCTGTTTGCTCGCAGAACCCTTGGGGCACAGGCGGCCTCGGGAAATCGGGCTGTCCGGATCGCCCTCGATCTGAATGACCTTCTCGTCCTTGACGTAGACCTTCTGTGCGCATCCGACCGCGCAGTACGGGCAGACGGAGTGCGCGATCCGGTCGGCTTCGGTGGTCCTCGGCGTCAGCGTGGCCGAGCGCTCGGACTGCGCGGCCTGGCCCCGGCCCAACCGGTCCCGCCCGGTGAGCTGGCGGTAGACCGGCCACGACTGGAACAGCCCCCTGATGTCCACGGCGCCTCCCTTACCCGACCTTCGCCCGGTTGCGTTCGACATTAGCGCTGTTACGGGAACTAATGCGGGCAACGCAGGGACAAACCACGGTGATCATCCGCTCGACCCTCTATGGTGCTGCTGTGGCCGAAATCGACCGTCGCACCCTGATGATGATGACCGGAGTCGCCGCGCTCGGCGCGGCGGCCATGCCCGCCCCGTTGGCCAATGCCTCGCCGCTACGGCCGTCGCCGCCGGCGCAGCCGCCACCTGATGCGGCGACGGGTACCTACCTGTTCCAGGACGAATTCGACGGCCCGGCCGGGTCGGCACCCGATCCGGCGAAGTGGATCGTGCAGAACTGGGACGACCCGGTGACGCCGCCGATCGTGGGGCATTACCGCGACGACCGCCGCAACGTGTTCATCGACGGCAACTCCAACCTCGTGCTGTGCGCGACCCACGAGGGCGACCAGTACTTCAGCGGCAAGGTGCTCAGCCACTTCCGGGGGCAGATCGGCACCACCTGGGAAGCGCGCATCAAGCTCGACTGCATGCACCCCGGCCTGTGGCCCGCCTACTGGCTGCTCAACCAGGACCCCCTCCCCGACGGCGAGATCGACATCGTCGAGTACTACGGCAACGGGGCCTGGCCGCCGGGCACCACCGTGCACGCCGCCTCCAACGGCAAGACGTGGGAGGGCATGTCGATCCCCCAGCTGGTGGATCCCGCGTGGCACAACTGGCGCACCGAGTGGACCGAGGACGGGTTCCGCTTCTGGCGCGACTACGTCGACGGCGCCGAGCCGTACTTCACGGTTCCGGCCAAGCCGATTCCGGTGCATGGTCGGCCCGGCGACCTGCGGTGGCCGTTCAGCATCCCCGGTTACTGGCTGCAGGCGATCTTCAACCTCGCGGTCGGTGGCTCCGGTGGCGGCGATCCGACCCGGGCCCCCTACCCGTCGGTGATGCTCGTCGACTGGATCCGCGTCTGGTAGACGTCTCCGCGGGCGGTCGGCTGACGCGGCTGGAACCGCTGCTCGTCGCCATCCTCGGCGCCGCGGTGAGCCTCGCGGGCGCCGCCCGTCCATCGTTCTGGTACGACGAGGCCGCCACGATCTCGGCGTCCTACAGCCGCTCGCTGCATCAGCTGTGGCAGATGCTGGCCGACGTGGACGCCGTTCACGGCCTCTACTACCTGCTGATGCACGGCTGGTTCGCCGTCTTCCCGCCGACCGAGTTCTGGTCGCGGGTGCCGAGCGGCCTGGCGGTCGGCGCCGCAGCGGCGGGCGTGGTGGTGCTGGGCAGGCAGCTGTCGTCGCGCACGGTCGGGCTGACCGCCGGTGTCGTCTGCGCGATCCTGCCCCGGGCGACGTGGGCGGGTATCGAGGCGCGTCCGTACGCGCTGTCGATGATGCTCGCGGTGTGGCTCGCGGTGCTGTTGGTCTGGGCGGCGCAGCGCGAATCACGTTGGTTGTGGGCCGGTTACGGTGCGCTGCTGGCGGTGTCGATCCTGCTCGACGTCTACCTGGCGCTGCTGTTCTTCGTCCACGCCGTGTTCGTGGTGGCGTTCCGGCGCACGCGGACGGTGCTGCTGCCGTTCGCCATCACGTCGGTGGTCACACTCGCCGTGATGGCGCCGTTCGTCGCGGTGGTCGCCGGACAGGCCAACCAGATCAGCTGGATCACGCCGATCGGTCTGCGGACCTTCGAAGACGTTTTCGTACAACAGTATTTCGACCGCAACCCGTATTTCGCGGCGCTGTCCGCGGTGGTGGTGCTGGTGGCGGTCGCGGTGTGGGCGTTCGCGCGGCGGCCCAGCGTCGGCGAACGGGAAGCGATCGTGCTGGCGGTGGCGTGGCTGGTGATACCGACGGCGCTGATCGTGGCGTACTCGGCGGTGGCCGAACCGCTCTACACCCCGCGCTATCTGTGCTTCACCGCGCCCGCGATGGCGCTGCTGCTCGGCGTCTGCATCACCGCGTTGGCGCGCTCGGCATGGGCGGCGGCGGTGGTCGTTGTCGTGTTCGCAGCGGTCGCGGCGCCCACTTTCGTTGCGGTGCAACGCGGTCCGTATGCGAAGTACCACATGGACTACAGCCAGGTGGCCGACCTGGTCTCGGCGAAGGCCGCCGCGGGGGACTGTCTTCTGGTCAACGACACCGTGACGTTTCATCCCGCGCCGATGCGACCGCTGATGGCCGCGCGCCCCGACGCCTTCCGCGGGGTGGTCGACGTCAGCCTGTGGCAGCGGGCCGTCGACACCCACGAAGTGTTCGACACGAACCTCATCCCCGAGGCGTCGGTGGGCCCGCTCGAGCATTGCCCCACCGTCTGGATCATCACGCAAGCGGACCCGGGCGCACCGGAACGCGAAGAGGGAGTGGCGATTCCGCCCGGCCCGCTGTTCGGCGGCACACGCGCGTTCGCCGTCACCCACGACATGGGTTTCCGGCTGGTCGAGCGGTGGCAGTTCAGCCTGGTGCAGGTGATCCGGGCGCAGCGGTAGGCGTCAGGTGTTGCGCCCGCTGAGGGCGTCGCGCACCCGGTCGACCAGACCGGCCCCCGGTGCGAGGATCTTGTTGGCCGGCGGATGATCGGGCGCCAGCGGGTGCGGCCGTGTCGGCGCCATTGCCTTGGCGCGCTGGAACTTCTCGCTCAACTCGTGCAATTGTTCGGGCGCGCAGGAATCGCGGAGCTCGGCGAGCATGTCGTTCTCCTCGTCCTCGATGTGGTGGCGGATCTCGCCGATGAGTTTGCGGACCAGGTCGTCGTACTCGGGGTCGTCGCGGCCGGCCTTCTCGATGGACTTCATGATCTCCTCGGCCTCGGCGTGCTCTTTGAGCTCGTGATCGGCGAGCTCGTCGCCGTCGGGAAGCACGTTCCTGGCGGCCGGGTAGAGGTACTGCTCCTCGGCGACGGCGTGCCGGACGATTCCGGCGATCACGTGCTCGACGAGATCGGGTTGGCTGTGCGGGTCGCCGCCGGTTTCGATCTCGGTGAAGACGCTTTCGAACTCGCGATGGTCGGTGATGATGTCGTCGACGATGTTGCCGGTATCAGCCATGGTCACCCTCCTCGACTGAGGCGGCTACCCGCGTGGTGGACGGCCAAACATGTGCACCTGAAGTGGCTACGCGAATCCGAACACCGGCGGAATGACGAGAACGACCAGCGCCGCCCAGATTCCGAACGTCGGTAGGTACCGGGTCTGCCAGCGCTCCATGGTCGCGAAATCGCGCCGGCCACGTAGGAAACCGACGAGCAGGTATGCCGACCACGACAGGTTCACCAGCAGCACCAGGTTCAAGCCGAGCGCGGTCACCTTGTTCGGCGTGAAGCCGAATTCCGCTATGCGCGTGAGCATCGCGACCAACATCAGCACGTCGACCGCCAGGGCGCTGATCACGAGCACGAATTGCAGTCGGTCGAACTGGTCCGCAGGCGCCAACGGGTCTCGGGCGGAGATCGCATACAACAGCAGACCGAGAACGAGAACCAGGATGAGGTCCATCAGGATCAACAGGTTCCGGTCGACGTCGACCAGGCTGCCCTCCACGATGAACGACGCGAGCAGCACGAGCAGCATTATCGTGGTCAGCGGGGTGAACACCCGGGTGAGCACGGGCGCGATGTTCTCCACCACGTTCTGCTTGGCCTCGACGAGCCATGCGGCGACGAGGATCCCGCCCGCCACCCCGATCGGCACGATCCAGTCCTCGATGGCCCATTCGACGTCGGTGCCGAGCGCCTCGAACGCGCCGACCGTCAGCGCCATCAACACGCCGGTGCCGAGGGCGAGCAGGGTCAGGTACACCACCCACTCGCCGGTGAACCGGATGAAATCCATTCGCCGCCGGTCGGATCGCCACTTCCCGCCGACGTAGGCGAAGCCGACGGTGAACCACAACGCGATCGGCGCGTGGATCGTGGCGATCACCGCAGTCGCGCCATCCGGATCGAACGGGTACACGTTGAGCACGACGGCCGCGACGACGAACGGCAGCGTCAGCGCCGCGATCACGCGCGAGCTCACCCGGCGCTTCCAGACGAAATAGCCGATCAGGAACGGAAGCACGAAAAGTCCGGCGTTGCGGGCGAATACCTCCTCGGCGAGCACGGTGGACCCCACCTTGAGTGCCGCTGCCCCGCCGAGCGCGAGCGCAAGGACGACGAACAGCTCGCTTCGCCGCTGTCGGCCATCGGTCCCCGGTTCGGCCGTCAAGACCAATTGCTTCCACAGCCGGTCGGAATGCTCCTGCGCGAATTCGCGGGAGATGCTGTGCACGTTGCCCATGCGCTTCACCGCGACCAGGAACGCCTCGTCGCTCATCAGGCCGGCGGAGGACAGATCGGCGATCTGGTTGCGCAGGTGGTCTTCCATCTCGTCGGCGTCTGCGGCCGAGATCGCCCGATGCCGCTCGACGTAACCGCGCCACTGACCGATCTGTGATTCCAATGCGGCGTCGGCGTCCATCACGCCCATCCTTGCGCCGTTGTAGGAGGTAGTGGGACGCTGCGCCATACCTGGTCGAGCATGCCCGCCACGGTCTCCCACTGAGTTCGCCGCTCGGCGAGCATCTTTCGACCGGCATCGGTGATCGCGTAGTGCTTGCGCCGGCGGCCGCTGTCGGAGACGCCCCACGTCGCCGTCACGTATCCCAGCCGCTCGAGCCGATGCAGCAGCGGATACAGCATCCCGTCCGTCCATTGGATCCGTCCGCCGGACAGCTCCTGCACCCGTTTCAAGATGGCGTATCCGTAGGACTCGCCATCGGCGAGGATGCCCAGCACAAGGGGCGTCGCCGAGGCCGCCACCAGATCCTTGTCGATATACATAGCGCCGCTAGCCTAGCAGCTCTAGGTATAGCGTGTCCCGTCTTCGCTGCGGCGAGTGACCTTGAGTTTGTCAAGCCGTTCCAGCAGCGGCACCGCGACCCGGCGGGTGGTGTTCATCGCGCGCTTGGCGTCGGCGACGGTGAACGGCTGCGGCAATGCCTTGAGAATCGCTGCGGCGCGGTCGAATACGTCCGGGCCGAGCACCACGCCGTCGGCGATCCTGGTCAACCGCTTCGCGCGGATCGCCGCCGCGAGTTCGCGCTGTCCCAGCTCGAGGCCGGCCAGCTCGTCGGCCTCCGGCGCGCGAAACGGCTCCTCAGCCAGCCACTCCTCCACCGTCCGCACCGCCTTGTCGACGCGCGCAGGCAGCCCCGCACCGGGCTGGCGCACCACCCCATCGACGGCCTGCAATTCCGTGCCCTGCAGCAAAGCGGGCAGCAGTTCGGCCGCCGGCAGACCCGCCTGCTGCCGCAGCGTCTCCAGCGGCATGCCCGCCGCGACGTCGTGTTCGGCGGCCCACCCTGCGACGGCGGTCATCATCTGGTGCCGCCGCTGCGCCCACCAGCCGTCATCGACGACCCAGTCGCCCACCCGCGTGCCGTCGGTGTGAAAACCCATGGCGCGCAACTCGTCAACGCGGGCACACGGCGGCCGGCGCACGCGTCCGGTCGCCAGCTCCTCGCCTCGTTCACGTGCCGCGCCGCGACGCCGCAGCGCGGGCGGCCGCACGTCGAGCACCTCGACACCCGCGGCGATGCGGTGCTCGCCGGGATCGCGCAGCAGCCCGATGTCGCCGACCCGCAACGGCAGCGGTCGCGCCAACCGCAGCCGGGCGCCCGCCGCGCCGAGCGGCCGCACGCGAACCGGCACCGCCGCCGACCCGATGTGCAGCACCAGCTGCCGGTGCAGCTCGCCGGGTACTCGCAGCAGCACGTCGATCTCGGCGGTGTCGAGCCACGCGCCCGGGGTCCGGACGGTGTCGCCGCGGCCGATGTGCCGGCGGTCGACGCCGCGCAGGTTCACCGCGACGCGTGCGACGGCGCCGACCCCCGAGCGGTCCCGGCCAAGCGACTGCAGGCCGCGCACCGTGACCCGTCGTCCGGCGTGCTCGAGTTCGTCGCCGACGCGCAACGTGCCTGCCGCCAACGTCCCGGTCACCACCGTGCCCGCGCCCCGGACGGTGAACGAGCGGTCCACCCAGAGCCGCACGTCGGCGTCGCGGTCAGGATGAGGCAGCCCGTCGACAAGCGAAACAATCTGTGTGCGAACAGCATTCAGATCAGTGCCGAGAACGATCGGCGCGTCGGGCAGACGCTCGCGCACCTGCGCGATCGCCCGGGCCGGGTCGGCGAGGTCGGCCTTGCTGATCACCACGAGCAGGTGCCGGACCCCGAGCGCTCGCAGCGCGTCGAGATGCTCGTCGGACTGCGGCATCCACCCCTCGGTCGCGGCGACGACGAACACGATTGCCGGCACCGGCCCGACACCGGCGAGCATGTTCGCGACGAACCGCTCGTGGCCGGGCACGTCGACGAATGCGATTTCCCGCCCGTCGAGCGTCGTCCAGGCGAACCCGAGGTCGATGGTCAGCCCGCGGCGCTGCTCCTCGGCCAGCCGGTCCGGCCACCTGCCCGTGAGCCGTTCGACGAGCGTGGACTTGCCGTGATCGACATGGCCCGCGGTGGCTATGACGTACACGCCAGGACCGCCTCGGCGAGCAGGCCGTCGTCATCGGGTGCAACGGTGCGCAGGTCCAGCAGGCAGCGTCCGGCTTCGAGCCGGCCGACCACCGCGGGCGTTCCGGCGCGCAGCGGCGCAGCGTAGGACTCGGGCACGCTGACCGCGGCGCTCGGCAGCGCGACGCCGGGAGCGCCGCCACCGCCGACAGCGGCGATGCACTCGACCGCCTCCGCGCCGGGCAGTTGCGCGGCGAGGATCTGCGCCCGCACCAGCAGGTCGGTCACGTCGGCGTCCAGCGCCTGCGCGACCGGTGTCGGCGGGCCCGCCAGCGTGGCCTCCAACGCGGCGAGGGTCAGCTTGTCGACGCGAAGCGCCCGAGCCGCCGGGTGTCGTCGCAGCCGTTCGATGAGCTCGGCGTCGCCGAACAGCAGACCCGCCTGCGGGCCGCCGAGCAGCTTGTCGCCGCTTGCGGTGACGAGGTCGGCGCCGTCGCGCAGCATCGTGGTCGCGTCGGGCTCGTCGGGCAGCAGCGGATGCGGGCTGAGCAGGCCCGACCCGATGTCGGCGACCAGCGGCGTGTCGAGGTCGGCCAACTCCGCGACGCTGACCGACGAGGTGAACCCGGTGACCGAGTAATTCGACGGGTGCACCTTGAGGATGAACCCGGTGTCGGCCCCGAGCGCGTCGGCGTAATCACGCAGGTGGGTGCGGTTCGTGGTGCCGACCTCGCGGATGCGCGATCCGGTCGACTCCAGCAGCTCGGGCAGCCGGAAGCCGTCGCCGATCTCGATGAGCTCGCCGCGGCTGACGACGATCTCCTTGCCCGGCGCCAGCGTCATCGCGGCGAGCAGCAGCGCGGCGGCGTTGTTGTTGACCACATGCACGCCCTGCGCGGCGGGGACCGCCCGGGCCAGCGCGGTGAGCGCGCCGCGGCCGCGTCGGGCCCGGCGACCGGTCTGGAGGTCGAACTCGACGTCGGTGGCGCCGCTCGCGGTGACGATCGCGTCGACCGCGGCCTGCGACAGCGGCGCCCGTCCGAGGTTGGTGTGCACGACGACGCCGGTCGCGTTGATCACCGGGCGCAGGGTGGCCGCACTCGTCGGCAGCGCCGCGACCGCGTCGTCGGCGACCCGCTCCGGCTCGATCTCGCCGGATCGCGCACGCTGTTGGGATTGCGCGACAACGGTTTTGACCAGTGCACGGCCGAGCACCCGCGACGCCTCGGCGAGGCGCGGATCTGCGAGCAGGACGTCGGTGCGCGGCACGCGCCGGCGGGGATCGGTCATCGGGTCACCCGGTGATTTCGGTGTAGTTGGTTGCGCTGACCGCAACTGTCTACACCGAAATCGCACCCACATACGCATGCGCACCGAGCTCGCATGAGGCCATCATGGCCCATGGCCGCGATCGGGTACACCGATCACATGTTGACGTCGGTGGGACACGGTGCGCTGGACGGATCAGCGCTCACGCGGTTGCTGAAGGAGGCGGGCGTCGAGGCGCTAGTCGACATCCGCCGCTACCCGAACAGCAGGCACAACCCCGACGTGGAGACGACCGCGATCGCCGCGTGGACGCGGGAGGCAGGGCTGGACTACCGCTGGGACCAGCGGTTGGGCGGGCGCCGGAGCCTGCCCGCCGGCGCCGAGGCCGAGGACCCGTGGTGGCGGGTTAAGCAGTTCGCCGCGTACGCCGCCTACACCCGCACCGACGAATTCGCCGATGCGCTGGGCGACCTCGTCGAGCAGTCGAGACGCCAGCACACCGCGATGATGTGCAGCGAGTCGGTGTGGTGGCGATGTCACCGGCGAATCGTCGCCGACGTGGCGATGCTGAGGCATTCCGTGCCGGTCGGGCACCTCATGCACGACGGCCGGGTGCTGCCGCATACGCCGTCGGAGGGCGCGCGGGTGCGCGACGACGGCCTGGTGGTGTGGGACCGTAATCAGGAATGACCCGGGCTGAGCGTGTGCGTTCCGTGGCGGAGGCGGACGGGAATCGAACCCGCCAGCGACAGGATCTGCCGCTCAGCGATTTTGAAGACCGCGCCGGTCACCAGACCGGATACGCCTCCCTGACCCACGGCCCGATCATGCCAGGCAGCATGGAGGCTGTGACCGAGCAGACGACCTACCGGCTGACCCAGTACGCGCACGGCGGCGGCTGCGCATGCAAGATCCCGCCCGGCGAACTCGAGGACGTCGTGCGCGGGTTGACCCACGCCGCGCCGCGGAATCCGGTCGGCGAACTGCTCGTCGGACTCGACGACGGCGACGACGCGGCGGCGGTGCGCATCGACGACGGGGTCGCGCTGATCGCGACGACGGACTTCTTCACCCCGGTGGTCGACGACGCCTATGACTGGGGGCGGATCGCGGCGGCCAACGCACTGTCGGATGTGTACGCGATGGGTGGGCGACCGGTCGTCGCGGTGAACCTGCTGGGCTGGCCGCGCGATGTGCTGCCGTTCGAGTTGGCCGCAGAGGTGTTACGCGGCGGCATGGACATGTGCATGGCCGCAGGCTGCCATCTGGCCGGCGGGCACAGCGTGGACGATCCGGAGCCGAAGTACGGTTTGGCCGTCACCGGTATCGCGGATCCGAATCGGTTGCTGCGCAACGACGCCGGTAAGGCCGGGCTGCCGCTGTCGTTGACGAAGCCGCTGGGCGTCGGGGTGCTCAACAGCCGGCACAAGAACACCGGCGAGACGTTTCCCGAGGCCGTCGAGGTGATGACGACGCTGAACGCCGACGCCGCACAGGCCGGCGTCGCCGCGGGTATCGAATGCGCCACCGACGTAACGGGTTTCGGGTTGCTGGGCCATCTGTACAAGCTGGCCCGCGCCAGCGGCGTCACCGCGGTGATCGACAGCACGGCGGTGCCCTACCTCGACGGCGCGCGGGATGCGTTGGCGGCCGGATATGTCAGCGGCGGCACCCGGCGCAACCTCGACTGGGTCGCCCCGCACGTCGACCTCTCCGCGGTCGACGACGACGAGGCGCTGCTGCTGGCGGATGCGCAGACGTCGGGCGGTCTGCTGATCGCCGGTGAGATCCCGGGCGCACCCGTCATCGGTGAACTGGTGCCGCGTGGACAGCACTCGATCGTGGTGCGCTGACTGGCTTTACAACCAGCCGAACCTCACGCGGGCGGTGTGGTCACAGACGAATCCCGGTCGGGGCGATCCGAGAACTCGGGGTTGGTCACGGGTTCGGCGGAGTCGTCCTGGCTGGAGACGAATTCGGGTTTCTGGGGATGGGAGAACAGGTCGTACGACTGCATGAAGCAAGTCCTTCGTTACGTTCCGCTGCGGACGATGTCGAACGTGGCGCGCGGTGTCAAAGCGCAGGCTCATCGGCTTTCGAAAAGATCTTTCGATGGCTGCTAACCGGAGAAGGTCTGCCCCCAGGCTACACCCGGCGGTGCGGACGCCGATGTTCAGCGGGTGGCGCCGTTGATCTGCGGCGTGGAGATCATCCCCTTCTCGACACCCCACATGAGCGCGATCGTGCGGTACTCGCCGGTGGAGATCAGGTGGACCAGCGCCTGGCGCAGCGACTCGGCCAGCCCCGAGCCCTTGGCCACCGGCCAGCCGTAGGGCGCGGAGTTGAACACGTCACCGGCGGCCTCCAACGCTCCGCCCGAGGTCTTGATCGCGAACCCGGTCACCGGGGAGTCCGCGGCCATGGCGTCGACCTCGCCGTTGATCAGCGCCGCGTTGAGGTCGTCCTGGGTGACGTAGACGACCTTGTCGATCGGCGCCGACCCGGCCGCGACGCAGTCTGCGCTCTTGGCCGGGATCTCCTCGGTCTCCTGCAGCGACGCGTACGAGACGCCGATCCGCAGCCCGCACGCATCGGCCGGCGTGAGCCCGGACCCGACGCGCTGCGCCCAGAGCGTGCCCGCCCGGAAGTAGGTGACGAAGTCGACCGACTCCTCGCGCTCCTTGGTGTCGGTGAACGACGACATGCCGACGTTGAAGTCGCCGGCGCGAACGGACGGCAGTATCGCCTCGAACGCGGTTTCGCGGTATTCGGGCACCAGGCCCAACGTCCGCGCGACCGCGTTCATCAGGTCGACGTCGAAGCCGACGATCTGCCCGGTGGCGTCCTTGAATTCGTTTGGCGCATAAGGAGTGTTGACGCCGATGACGAGCCGGCCCGTCGATCGGATCTCCTCCGGCACGGTCGACGCGATCGCTTCTACGGCACCGGCCGCGGCGGTCGGCGTCGCCGTCGTGGCCTCGACGCCGGCCGGTTTCGTGTCGCTGCGGTCGGCGCCGCCGCGCCACTGCAGCACGCCGAAGGTGCCCAGCGCCGCGACCAGCACCACCGACCCGGCCACCGTCAGCGCCCGCCGCGACACCCGGGGCTTGCGCGCCGGCGCCCGTCGGGCCTGGTGTCGGCCGCTGCCCGCGGTGCGCACCGGGGCGTTGAGCGCCCGGCGCGCGGCCTCGGCCAGGTCGCCCGCCTTCTGGTAGCGCTTGGCCGGTTTCTTGGCCATGCCCTTGGCGATCACCTCGTCGAAGGCCGCCAACCGCGGGTCCACCGCCGACGGTTTCGGCACCTCCTTGGTCATGTGGCCGGCGATCTGCTGCTCGAGGCTCTCGGCGGGATAGGGCCGCACGCCGGTGAGGCATTCGTAGAGCACGCATGCCAACGCATAGATGTCGGCGGTCGCATCGACCGGCTTGCCCTCGAAGCGCTCGGGGGCCATGTAGGCCATCGTGCCCAGGGTGCTGCCGGCGGTCGTCAGGCCCTTCTCACCTGCGGTGCGCGCCAACCCGAAGTCGATGAGGTAGACGAATTCGCGTTCGGTGACGAGGATGTTCGACGGCTTGATGTCGCGGTGGATCAGGCCGGCCGAGTGCGCGGCGTCCAGCGCCGTGGCGACCTGCTCGACGACCTTGACCGCCAGCGCCGTGTCGATCGCCTCACCGGTGTCGGTGAGGACCGCGCCGAGGTTGCTGCCCTCGATGAGCCGCATGTCGAGGTAGAGGCGGCCGTCGATCTCGCCGAAACCGTGGATCGGCACCACATGTGGGTCGTTGAGCCCGGCGGCGGCCTGCGATTCGCGTCGGAAGCGCTGTTGGAAGGTCTCGTCGGCGGCCATACCGGGCGGCAACACCTTCAGCGCGACGATGCGATCGGTTCTGGTGTCGTAGGCGCGGTAGACCTCGCCCATGCCTCCGCGGCCGATCAGCCGCTGCAGCTGGTAGTGCCCGAATGGCGTCGCATCCACCGTCTCTATCAGCCCCTCGACAGCGGCCAGCCCCGCATCGTGTGTCGATTGAAGCTACCTCACGTTTGCCAGCGACGCCGAGCAAACGACGCTGCCGCTGATCGACGGCTCGGCCCGGCGGGTGGACGCGCTGCTGCTGCTGCGCGCGCTCGCGAAAAAAGGCGATGTTTGAGTTTTGACGCTGGTGGTAAAAGCACCGGCATGTTGATCAACGTGACGAGGTTTTCACCGCTGTTCGTGGCCGGCGCGGCCGCCGCCGCGATCGCTGCCGCGCCCGTGGGCTTCGCTTCGCCGTCGTTCCTGCCGACCGGTGGCTTGTCGGGCTGTGTCGACCCTGACGGCACGAGCTGCGCGGCCCCCGCACCGGCGCCGGCTCCCGCACCGGCGCCGGCTCCCGCACCAGCGCCGGCTCCGATGCCCGGCGCCTGGGTCCCGCCGCCTCCGCCTCCGCCCGGCGCGCCCGCTGTGGCCGGCGCCGTTCCGGGTGGACCGGGCGGCGTGGCCGGTCCCGAGGGCGCTGCGGGTGCGATCCCCGGCGGTCCCGCGGGTGCAGCCGGACCGCAAGGCGCCGCGGGCACCATTCCCGGCGGACCGGGCGGCGTGGCCGGACCCGAGGGCGCGGCGGGCGCGATCCCCGGCGGCCCCTCCGGCGCGGCCGGTCCACAGGGCGCCGCAGGCTGCATTCCTGGCGTCGGTTGCGGCGGCGTGCCCGCCACCGACATCCCTTGAGCGGCTTAAGTAACCGGTGACGTGTCGGCGGTGGCGGGTCTGGATGCACTTTGACCCGCCGTCGTCGATCCGGCAATCTTCCTTGCCGCCACGGTGATTCGCGCGCCGCGGTGCGGCGTCATGATCACGTGCTTGAGCTTCTGCCGCTCGCCCGCCGCGGTGGTCGTCGCCAACTCGACCCGCCGCAGCACTTCGCGCAGCACCACCCGCATCTCCACCATCGCGAATCCCGCACCTAGACAACGCCGATTGCCGCCACCGAACGGCAGCCACGTGGTCGGGCTCAGCGTCACGCCGATCATCCGGTCCGGATCGAAGCGGTCGGGTTCGGGGTAGATGTCGGCGTTGTCGTGCACCAGCGAGATGCTCGGCACCACCATCACGCCTGCGGGTAGCCGGTAGCCGCCGATGTCGACCGGCTCGGTCAGGGTCCGGCCCACGTCGGGCACCACCGGACGGATCCGCAACGTCTCCTTCGCGATCGCGTCGAGGTACTCGTCGTCGCCGGATTCCGCCGCGCGCACCGCCTTTGCGAGCACATCCGGGTGGCGGGTCAACCGCTCCAGCGCCCACGACAGCCCGGTCGCGGTCGTGTCGTGGCCGGCCACCAACAACGTCATCAGCTGATCACGCAGTTCCCGGTCGCTCATGCCGGCCGCCTCGTCGACACCGGACCGCACCAGCATCGCCAGCGCGTCGGTGCGGTCGGCGAGGTGCGGGTCGGCGCGGCGGTCGGCGATCTCCGCATACAACAGCCGGTCGGCTTCGACCATGTTGTGGCGCAACCGCTTCCACAGCCGGTGATTGAGCAGCTTCGGCTTGGCGATCGCCAGCGACGCCCACGGCCCCACGCTCAACAGCCGCGGCATCACCTCGCGCAGCGCCGCCAACCGCGCCGGGTCGCTGGCGCCGATCACGGTCCGCAGGATCACCTCCAACGTGATCTCCGACATCTTCGGCGCGGCCGCGAACGGCTTACCCACCGGCCAGCCGGCGATGTTCTCCGCGGCGATCTCGGCCATCACGTCCGCCTGCCGCGCGACGGCGTCGCGGTGGAACGGCGCCATCATCAACCGGCGGCGCTCGCGGTGCACGTCCTCGTCGATCACCAACACCGAACTGTCCCCGAGCAACCCGGAGAGCATCGAATTCGCCTCGCCCGCATGGTAGATCCGCGCGTCACCGGCGAACACGGTCTTGATGTCGGCCGGGTCGCCGAGGTAGACCATCGGGCCGACCATGGAGTTGGCCAGCGTGAAGACCTTGCCGTAGCGGCGCTGGCAGATCGACACGATCGGCGTCCACCACCGCATCATCAGCAACAGCATCACGAACGACGGGATCCGAGGCCCCGGCGGTAGCGCCGACTCCTTTGTTGGACTCATGCCTAATAGAGTACGTCGGCAACGCGCTCGACGGAATGGCTCCTCGGCACTGGACACGGGCTAAGTTGTCGGCGGGTCGCTACCGACGTGGCCCCCAACCGGAGAAGATCGTTGACTCATGCGCGTTGACGGGCGGGACATCACCGTCTCGGGCAGCCTGCTGCAGCCATTGACCAGGCGGACCAACGACATCGTCCGCGTCGTGCTGGCCGCGTTGTTCCTCGCGGTCGTCGTCACCAGCTCGCTGATCACCCGCAACGAGTGGGTCGCGCTGGAACGCTCGATCTCCGAGATCGTCGCCGTGCTGACCCCCACCCAGGCGGACCTGGTCTACCTCGTCTACGGCGTCGCGATCGTCGCGCTGCCGTTCGTGATCCTCGTCGGCCTGATCCTGTCGCGGCAGTGGAAACTGCTCGGCGCGTACGCCGCGGCCGCCGCCATCGCCGGGTTGGCGTTGTCGATCAGCGGCTTCGGACTCACGGCGCCGCGGTGGCACTTCGATCTGTCCGGCCGACTCGACACGTTCTCCTCGCAGTTCGTCGACGACCCCCGCTGGATCGCGATGCTCGCCGCGGTGCTCACGGTGTCGGGGCCGTGGCTGCCGACCCGCTGGCGGCGCTGGTGGTGGGCGCTGCTGCTGGCGTTCGTGCCGATCCATCTGATGATCAGCGCCGTGGTGCCGGCCCGCTCGCTGCTCGGGCTGGCCGTCGGCTGGTTGATCGGGGCGCTGGTCGTGCTCGTCGTCGGCACGCCCGGGCTCGAGGTGCCGCTCGACGGCGCCGTGCGGGCGATGGCCCGCCGCGGGTGCGTCGTGTCCAGCATCCAGGTGGTGCGGCCCGCCGGCGCCGGCCCGCTGCTGCTCAACGCGACCTGCGAGGAGCAGCAGTCGACGGCGGTGATGGAGCTGTACGGCCCGCACCAGCGTGGCGGCGGTGTGCTGCTGCAGCTGTGGCGCAAGGTGCGGTTGCGCGACCGCGAGACCGCGCCGCTGCACGCCTCGATGCGCCGCCTCGTCGAACACCGCGCGCTGATGGCCATCGCGATCGGCGAGCTCAGGATCGCGAACACCTCGGCGATCGCCGTCGCCGCCCTCGACCGGGGCTGGACGCTGTATGCGCACACCCCGCCGCGCGGGATACCGATCAACGAGTGCGTCGAGTCGATACCCGTCGGGCGCGTGTGGGAATCGCTACGCGAACTGCACGACTGCCAGATCTCGCATGGCGACCTGCGCAGCAGCGAGATCACCGTCGACGACGACACCGTGTTGTTCGGCGGGTTCGACTACGCCGAGTACGGCGCCACCGACGCCCAGTTGCGCACCGACATCGCCCAGTTGCTGGTGACGACGACGTACCTGTACGACGCGAATTCGGCGGTGCGCGCCGCGATCGACGCGTTCGGCAAGGACACCGTGCTGACCGCGTCGCGGCGGTTGACCTCGGCCGCGATGCCGCCGGGCATCCGCCATTCCGTCGAAGACGCCAAGGGCGTGATCTCCGCCGCGCGTGACGAGGTGAAGCGCCAGACCCGCGTCGACGAGATCCGCACCGAGACCGTCACGCGGTTCACCCGCAGCCAGGTGATCCAGTTGGTGCTGCTGGCCGCGCTGGTCTACGTCGCCTATCCGTTCCTCAGCTCGGTGCCGACGTTCATCACCGAACTCCGCACCGCGAACTGGTGGTGGGCGCTGCTGGGCCTGACCGCGTCGAGCCTGACGTATCTCGGTGCGGCAGCGGCACTTTGGGCGTGTGCGGACGGACTGGTGAACCTGCGGGGTCTGGTCGTCATGCAGGTGGCGAACAAGTTCGCGGCCACGACGACGCCCGCGGGGGTCGGGGGGCTGGCGCTGTCGGCCCGGTATCTGCAGAAGGGCGGCGTCAGCCCGATGCGCGCCACCACCGCCGTCGCGCTGCAGCAGTCGGTCCAGGTGATCACCCACCTCGGGCTGCTCGTCTTCTTCTCCACCGCCGCGGGCGTATCGGCCGACCTGTCGCGCTTCGTCCCGAACGCCACGCTGCTGTACCTGATCGGCGGTGTGCTGCTCGGGCTGATCGGCACGTTCCTGTTGGTGCCGAAGCTGCGGCGCTGGCTGGCGACGGCGGTGCGGCCGCGACTGCAGGAGATGATCGGCCACCTCGTCGCGCTGGCCCGCGAGCCCCGGCGGCTGGCGGTGATCATGGCGGGGTGCGCCGCGACCACCCTCGGCAACGCGTTCGCGCTGTGGGCGGCGATCGAGGCGTTCGGCGGCGACACCTCGTTCGTCACCGTCACCGTCGTGACCATGATCGGCGGCACGCTGGCCTCGGCGGCGCCCACGCCCGGTGGTATCGGTGCGGTCGAGGCGGCGCTGATCGGCGGATTGGCCGCATTCGGCATGCCCGCCGCGGTGGCCGTGCCGTCGGTCCTGCTCTACCGGGTGCTGACGATCTGGCTGCCGGTGTTCGCCGGCTGGCAGGTGATGCGCTGGATGACCAGAAACGGGAAAATTTAGGTTGGTGTCGCAGGTCCTCCGCTGCCGACGGACCGGCCACTGGAGGTAATGTCGACACATCGTGTCGAACAGCCTGCGCGATAGTGAACAGTCGTTCCCTCGATTGCATTAAGGGCGGACCGTGACAGGAACATCAGGAACAAAGCACAGCTCGACACCACAGGCACAGTCGAAGTGGCTGTCGAAATCCGCGTCGGAGACCCGCGGGTCGGACAAGGACGAAGTCCAGTTCCACTACGACATCTCCAACGACTTCTTCAAGCTGTGGCAGGACCCCACCCAGACCTACAGCTGCGCCTACTTCGAGCGCGACGATTACACGCTCGAGCAGGCCCAGCGGGCCAAAGTCGACCTGTCCCTCGGCAAGCTCGGCCTGCAGCCGGGCATGACGCTGCTCGACATCGGCTGCGGCTGGGGCTCGACGATCGCGCGTGCGGTGGAGAAGTACGACGTCAACGTCATCGGCCTGACACTCTCGGAGAACCAGAAGCAGCACATCGAGGACTACTGGTTCCCCAAGCTCAAGAGCGACCGGAAGATGGAAGTCCGGCTGCAGCCGTGGGAGGAGTTCGAGGGCAAGGTCGACCGGATCGTGTCGATCGGCGCGTTCGAGCACTTCGGCTTCAACAAGTACGACGACTACTTCAAGAAGACGTTCAGTTGGCTGCCCGACGACGGCGTGATGATGCTACACACGATCATCATTCCCGAGGATGAGGAGATCAAGGCCAAGGGCCTGCCGCTGACCATGTCCCGCGTGAGATTCATCAAGTTCATCATGGACGAGATCTATCCGGGCGGACGTTTGCCACTGGCGTCGATGGTGCGGGAGCACGCAAACAAGGCCGGCTACACCGTCACCCGCGAACAGCACCTGCAGCCGCACTACGTCAAGACGCTGGATACCTGGGCAGCGAACCTCGAGGCCAAAAAGGACGAAGCGATCGCGATCACCTCGGAGCAGATCTACGAGCGCTTCCGCAAATACCTGACCGGTTGCGCAGACCTTTTCCGGGAGGGCTACACCGACGTCGCTCAGTTCACGTGTGAGAAGGCGGCTGCTTAGCCCGTTTACGAAAAGTGCGATATATAAGTTGGTCGTTACGCGGTCGTCGGGGTCACGTAACACCCGCATAGGAGGCCAATCGAAGATGTCGGATAGTTCGGGGACGACGATGAAGGTGGCGTACGAGGACGTTCAAGCGCACTACGACATCTCGAACGATTTCTTCGGTCTCTTCCAGGATCCGACACGGACCTACAGCTGTGCGTTCTTCGAGCGCGACGACATGACGCTCGAAGAGGCGCAGGTCGCCAAGATCGATCGCGCGCTTGGCAAGCTCGACCTCCAGCCCGGGATGACGCTGCTCGACGTCGGCTGCGGCTGGGGCTCGGTGATGAAGCGCGCGATCGAAACCTACGACGTCAACGTCGTCGGGCTGACGCTCAGCCGCAATCAATGCGCGCTCGGCCAGCAGATCCTCGACGCGGTCGAGACGGACCGCTCGCGGCGGGTGCTGCTCAAAGGCTGGGAGGAATTCGACGAGCCGGTCGACCGCATCGTGTCCATCGAGGCGTTCGAGGCGTGGCCCAAATCGAAGTACAAGGCGTTCTTCGACACGTGCTACCGGCTGATGCCCGCCGACGGCCGGATGGTGCTGCAGACGATCATGGGACACCCGCTCAAGCGCTGGCCCGAGATGGGGATCCCGATCGTGATGTCGGACTTGAAGTTCATGCGGTTCATCGCCAAGGAGATCTTCCCCGGCGGCGCGGTGCCGTGCGACGAGGACGTCTACGAGTACGCGGGCAACGCGGGTTTCACCGTCGAGGAACTCGACACGATGACCCCGCACTACGTCCGCACGCTCGACACCTGGGCCCAGAAACTGGAGGCCGCCAAGGACCAGGCGATCGCGGTGACGTCGCAGGAGGTCTACGACCGGTACATGAAGTACCTCGTCGGCTGCTCGGACTTCTTCCAGCGCAACGTCAGCTACGTCGGGCAGTTCACCCTGACCAAGGCTCAGTAGGCGCCGAAGGCCAGCGCCACGTTGTGGCCGCCGAGGCCGAACGAGTTGGTGATCGCGTAGCGGTAGTCGCCGCGGCGGGGGCTCTCGGCGACGACGTCGAGGTCGATCTCGGGGTCGAGATCCTTGAGGTTGAGCGTGGGCGGAATGACCCCGTCGCGCAGCGCCTGGACCGTCAGCACGGCCTCGATCGCGCCGGCAGCGCCCAGCGAATGCCCCAACGCCGCCTTCGGTGCGTACACCGCCGGCGAGTGGTCGCCGAACGCGTTGCGGATCGCTCGGGCCTCGGCCAGGTCGCCGAAGACGGTTCCGGTGGCGTGCGCGTTGATGTGGTCGATATCCGTCGGTGTCAGCCCGGCCAACTCGATCGCCCGGGTGATCGCGTCGCCGGCGCGCAGGCCGTCGGGATCGGGCTTGACGTCGTCGTAGCCGTCGGAGGTGAGGCCCGCGCCCATCAGCCGGGCCAGGGGTTTCGCACCCCGCGCTTTGGCGTGCTCCTCGGTTTCGATGAGCATCAACGCGCCGCCTTCACCGAACACCATGCCGTCGCGGTTCCGGTCGAACGGACGGCAGGCGCCGGCCGGGTCGTCGTTGTTGGTCGACAGCAGCTCTTGCATGCAGAACGCCGCGACCGGCACGGCCTCGATGTGGGTTTCGACTCCGCCGCAGATCACCACGTCGGCCTCACCGAGGATCAGGTGCCGCCACGCCTGGGCGATGGCCGCGGCGCCCGAGGAGTCGGCCATCACCGGTGAGATGATGCCGGCCTTCGCTTGCCGGTCCAGCCCGACCGCGGCGGCCGCGCCGTTCGGCATGTACATCTGCACGGTCAGCGGGGAGACCGCGCGCAGCCCCTTCTGCCGCCAGAGGTCGTGCTGGAGGGGGATCTCCTCGGTACTGCCCAGCGCGAGCCCGACCGACACCGCCAACCGGCGGGTGTCGACCTCGGGCTCGCCCGCGGCCGCCCAGAGTCTGCGGCTGAGGATGGTGGACATCTTCTGCATATACGACGTCCGGCGCCGCTCCACCCGCCCGAGCTGTTCGTCGAGGTCCTCCAGGATGGGCCCGCCGATGCGCACGGGCGAGTCGAACTCGTCGACGAACCACTTGTCGAGGGGCCGGATGCCGCTTCGACCCTGCTGGAGCTGCTGCCAGGTGTCCTCGGCGTCGGCCGCCAGCGAGGTGGTCGAGACGACAGCGGTCACCACCACGTCGGGGAAAACGTCGCCAGTCTTGAGCGCGGCCATGCCGGATGCTCCTCTGTCCGTTCACACGCCAGCTGAATATGTTTCAGGTATCACTGAATACCTTAGGACCCCCGCGGAACTTGGACGACTTGTGGTTGAACTCAATGTGCTCGGCGAGCCGCTGCAGCCGTGCGGCACCGACCCGCTGACCGGTTTCTACCGTGACGGCTGCTGCTCGACCGGCCCGGAGGACCTCGGCAGCCACACGATCTGCGCCGTGGTGACCGCGGAGTTCCTGCGCCATCAACGCTCGATCGGCAACGATCTGTCCACACCGCGTCCGGAGTACCGCTTTCCCGGTCTGCAACCGGGCGACCGCTGGTGCGTCACCGCGGTGAACTGGTTGAAGGCCCATCAGGACGGCTTCGCCGCGCCGGTGGTGCTGGCCTCGACGCACGAGCGCACGCTCGAGGTGGTCTCGCTGGAGGCGCTGCGTGCGTACGCGGTCGACGTACCCGACGACCTCGGCTCGTTGTAGCGCCGTTCCGGCGGTGGCCGCGCGCGGCTCGGCATAGCGTTAGCGCATGACAGAACAAACGCAGGCGGTGACGATCTCGCATCCGCCGGCCGCGGTGCTGCGCGCCGTCAATCCGGTGATCGGCCGGTTGTTGCGCACTCCGCTGGCGGGGTCGTTGCGCAAGCAGATGATGGTCATCAACGTCACGGGGCGGAAGTCGGGTCGAAGGTACTCGTTTCCGGTGAGCGCGCACCGGATCGACGGCGGCCTCTACGCATTGACCAGCGCGCCGTGGAAGAACAACTTCCGCGACGGGGCGACCGCCGATGTGCTGGTCGATGGCCGGATGACGACTATGCGCGGTGAGCTGATCACGGATCCTGGCGCCGTCGCCGACCTCTCGCACCGGTGCGCGCAGGCCTACGGCGCGAAGCGGGCGCAAACCATGATGGGGTTGAAGTTCCGCGACAATCGGATTCCGACCGCGGAGGAGTTCGTCGAGCTGGTGCGCCGAGAGCGCTACGTCGCGGTGCGGTTCGTATCGGCCTGACGTCCTGGCGGGCCGGCGTCCTGGTGTCCTGGCGTCCTGGCCTTAGGGCGTCCTGGCGTCCTAACGTCGAGATTGCACTGAGGGTCGTGAATCGCGGCACGCAACAGCCTTACCCGCGAATTCGAGCCCAGGGAGTCGGCCGGCAGTCAACCGACAGGGCGGCTCGCGACCACGACCGTCGGGCCGAACCGGCGCGTGCGGAATTCGACGGTCATCTCCGGATCGGCATGCTGGGCGAGAACACGCAGCGCCGACGGGCTGTAGGCGCGCATCGAGCTGATCACCCCGTCGTGTACCAGCGGGACGACCCGTGTGAATGGCAGCGCCACGGCCAGCACCATGGCGTGTACCGGCGCGGGCGGTCGGCGCAGGTCGATGATCATCAGCTTCTTCGCCGCACGCGTCCCCTCGGCGAACACTCGGGCGGCCTGTTCGGGTGGCAAGTGGTGCAACGACAACGCGAACACGGCGAGGTCGTACGACCCATCGGGGACATCGATTGCGGTGGCGTCCATTTCGCGTACCGTGGCGCGCGGATGACCGCCGAGATCACCGGCGGAGATGGCCGCCACGAACGCGGCATCGATGTCGGTGACCGTCACCTCGGCGGCGGGGTGGCTCTCCAGCAGCTTCTCCGACAGGCCGCCGAGGCCGGCCCCGAGTTCCAGGATCTTCGGCGTCGCAACGTCGGCCACCTCGTCGAGCACCACCCGGGCGCATTTGCCGTAGACGCCCAGCCGCCGTCGCCGCCCGCCGCGGTCGAGTGCCTGCGCGACCTTGCGTTTCAGATCATCGGCATCATCGCGGTCGAGGTACTCGAGCCGGTCCGTCCACAGTCGCCGGTCCAACCAGGAGGCATTCGGGCCGCCGCGGGGCATGCCGACGATGTCGAGGGTTTCGCTACTCATCGCGCGCCTTCAACCAATCCTGTAGTTGTGCACCATATGTGGTGAGTATTTCGGCGGTCAGCATCTCATGGTGCGCGCAGTCGACCGGATATGTGGTGATGTCGCCGGACACATAGGGGCGCCAAGTTCGCACCGGGTCGCCGTCGGCATCGCGGGATGCGGTGAAAACGACGATGTCGCCGTCGAACAGCTCCGGCACGTGGTCCTGTAGGCGCAACTGGTTCTCGGCGACCCGGTGAACCATGAACTCCAGCAGCTGCTCCGACGGAAGCGTGACCGCCGGCCCGTCGAGGTGTCGGCGAATCAACTGTGCCGCCTCCGCAGACGTCATCGGCGTGGACACCTCAATACCGTTGAGCCGCAGAATCTCCGACAGCACCGAGCTCTTCTCGGACGCTTGCGCCTTTGCGATGACCCGATTCGCGCTGAAGGCATCGTCCAGCAGGATCACGTTCTTGACGACGCATCCACGGCGGCGCAGCTCGACGGCCAATGCGTGCGCCACCACGCCCCCGAGGGACCAGCCGAGCAGGTTGTAGCGACCGGCGGGATGCACGGCTTGGATCCTGTCGGCATAACGTGCTGCCATGTCGCGGATCGATCTCGGTTCCGCTTCGCCGTCGGCGGCGATCTGGTTGATCCCGATGATCGGGCGGTCCAGGTGGTCGGCGAGGGTTCGATAAGTCCAACTGAGCCCGAAACCGTCGTGGACGCAGCACAGCGGGACACCGGCACCCTCTTTGAGGATCTCGACGGGCACCACCTCGATGGCACTGTCCGGTGTACCCAGTTGCCGGCTCAGGCTTTTCACGGACGGCGCGCTGAACATCGTACGCACCGCAAGGTGGGCGTCCAGCTTGGTGTTGATGGCGGCGACGACCCGGATCGCGGCAAGCGAGTCACCGCCGAGGTCGAAGAACGAATCGTCGACACCAACCCGCTCGATGCCGAGCGTCTGGGCGTAGATGTCGGCGATGGTCTTCTCGGTGTCGGATTGCGGGGCGCGGTAGGTGTTTTCGCTTCGGTATTCGGGCGCCGGCAGCGCACGGGCGTCGAGTTTCCCGTTGACGGTCAGCGGCAACACGTCCACGACCATGACGGCGGTAGGCACCATGTAGGCGGGTAGTCGCTCGCCCAGTGCGGCGCGGATCTGTTCGGGATCGACTGCGCCGACGCTGGATTCGGTGAGGTAGCCGACCAAGCGGATGTCATTCGGGCGGTCTTCGCGGGCGATGACGGCCGCCTGTTTCACACCGGCGAGCTCGGTCAACGCCGAGCTGATCTCGCCGAGTTCGATGCGGTACCCGCGGATCTTGACCTGTTCGTCGGCGCGGCCGAGATAGCGCAGCTGACCGTCTGCGCCCCACCGAACGAGATCGCCTGTGCGATACATTCTTTGCCCCGGCGCTCCCGTGTTCACGAACGGACAGGCGACGAACCGCGACGCGGTCAACCCGCTGCGGTTCACGTATCCGCACGCCAGCCCGTCGCCGGCCACGTACAACTCACCGACCACGCCGGGCAGGACGGGCCGCAACCATTCGTCGAGCACGAAGAACGCCGCCCCCGACACCGGTGTGCCGATGGGGACCTCACCCGTTCCGGGGGTCAGCGGCGCGCTGAACGACGTGTACCAGGTTTCGGTGGGGCCGTAGCCGTTGACCATCGTGCGGCCGCCTGCCCACCGGTCGACCAGGTCGGCCGGGCATGCTTCGCCCGCCACCACCAACGCGACCGCGTCCAGACCTTCGGGGGAAAGCAGCCCGGCGGCCGAGGGGGTTTGGTTCAACAGGGTGACGTGTTCGTCGACCAGCAGGGCGTAAAAGTCGGTCGGTGACGACGCCACGTCCTCGGGGACCACGACCAGACGTCCACCGCGCAGGAGGGCACCGAAGATCTCCCAGACCGACACGTCGAACGCCAACGAATGCCACTGCGTCCACACCCCTGCGCGTGGCAGACCGTCATCGGATGCCTGCAGCAACTGTGTCACCGTGCGGTGGGTGACGGCCACGCCTTTGGGCGCGCCGGTCGTACCCGAGGTGTAGATGATGTAAGCCACGTCGTCGCCAGTCGGCGCCGGCGGTGCGGCGCTTGATTGGGTGCAAATGCGAGGATCGGCGATATCGACGACCGCGACGTCGCAGCCGTCCAACCGTTCTGCGAGCCCGACACGGCTGATCGCAGCGACCGGTGCGGCGTCGGCGAGCATGAACTCGATCCGCGCGTTGGGATGGGCGGGGTCGATCGGCAGGTAGGCCGCTCCGGTCTTCAGCACGGCGACGATCGCCACGACGGCCTCGGCTGAGCGCTCCAACAGCAGGGCCACGCACTTGCCGGGTCGTGAACCCAACCCAATCAGGAGCTGCGCCAGGCGATTCGACGCCTCGTCGAGCTGCCGGTATGTCATCGTACGACCGGCGCAGGTGATCGCCGCGGCGCTGGGGGTGCGCGCGGCCTGCGCATCGAACAGCGTCGGGATCGACACTTCGGGGCGGGCGGTCCGCGTCAGCGCCGTTCGGTTACCGACCGCATCGAGCAGGGCCTGCTCACCCGGACTGAGCAGTGCGATCGACGACATCCGTTGCTGCGGGCTCGTTGTCATCGCCACCAACACGCGCTCCAGCCGCTGGATCAGCGTTTCGATGGTGTCCGGGTCGAAGACGTCGATGCGGAACTCGACCGCTCCCCGGATCCCGGCGGGCTCTCCGCCGTCGGTCCAGTTCTCGGTCAAGTGGAACACCAGATCCATCCGCGCGGTGTGGATGTCCACCGGCTTCTGGGTGATGTGTAGATCGCCCAGGGCGTGCACGGCCGAATCGCTGTTCTCGCCGAGGATGTTCTGCCAGGCCAGCATGACCTGCACCAGCGGGTGGTGGGTCAGGCTCCGCGTGGGGTTGAGCCGGTCGACCAGCACTTCGAAGGGCACGTCCTGGTTCTCGTAGGCGGCCAGGCTGCGTCGCCGTACCTGAGCCAGCACCTCGGAGAGGGTCGGATCACCGTCGACGTCGACCCGCAGCACCAACGTGTTGACGAAGAACCCGACCAGGTCGTCCAGGGCCCGGTCGGCGCGTCCGGCGATCGGGAAGCCCACGGCGACATCGTTGGTGGCGCTGATCTTGGCCAGCAGCACCGCAAGCGCGGATTGGATCACCATGAAACTGGTCGCGTTGTGCGCGCGTGCCACCTCGCGCAGCCGGTGCTGCAGTTCGGCGGGCCAGTTCACCGCGACACTGGCCCCGCGTTGATCGGCCACCGGCGGATAGGGTCGATCGGTGGGAAGGGCCAGGCGTTCGGGCATCTCCGCCAGGGCTTCCTGCCAGTAGTCCAGTTGCGCGGCGATGGGGCTGTCGTCGTCGCCGAGATCGCCGAACCGCGCGCGCTGCCAAACCGTGTAATCCGCGTATTGGACCGGTAATTCGGTCCAGCTGGGTGCCCGCCCCGCAGACCGGCTGGTGTATGCCATGCCCAGATCCCATACCAGCGGCTGCACCGACGCCGCGTCGGCCGCGATGTGGTGCACCGCGGCGGCGAGCACGTGTTCGTCGTCGGCGATGCGGAACAGCGCTGCCCGCAACGGAACCTCGCTCGTCAGGTCAAACGAGTGGCGCACCGTCCGTTCCACGGCCAGCTCCAGCCTGGCCGCCGGCCATCCGTCGGCATCGACGACATCCCAACCGAAGTCGACCCCCTCGGCTGGGATCACCAGCTGCTGGGGCACCCCATCGGTGGCCACGAACAGTGTGCGCAAGGTCTCATGGCGGCCGACGACGTCGGAGAGTGCCGCACCCAGCGCGTCGGTGTCGAGACGCCCGCGCAATTGCAGTACCACCGCCATGTTGTAAACCGGTGAAGGGCCGTGTAATTGGTCGAGCACCCACAGCCGGCTCTGACCGAACGACAGCGGTATGACTGCGGGGCGCTCGACGGGGACCAACGGTGTGCGCCGGCCCGCCGCCCCGCTGATCCGCGGCCCAAGCTGTGCGACGGTCGGGGTGTCGAACACGGCGCGCACCGAAAGACCGGCGTCCAGTGCCGTGTTGACGGCGGCCGTCACCCGCATCGCCGACAGTGAATCCCCGCCGAGGTCGAAGAAGGAGTCGTCGACGCCGACCCGGTCGACACCCAGCACTTCGGCGTAGATGTCGACCAGTATCTGTTCCACCGCGTTGCCTGGTGCGCGGTACGCTTCGGCGCCTTGATATTCCGGTGTCGGCAGGGCGCGCGCGTCGAGTTTGCCGTTGACCGTCAGCGGTAGCGCGTCGAGCTTCACCACTGCCGCCGGCACCATGTAGGCGGGCAGCTTCTCGGCCAGTTGGGCGCGGATGCCGGCGGGATCTGCTGTGCCGGTGAAATAGCCGATCAGGCGTGGGCCACCGGAGCGGTCCTCGCGCGCGACCACGGCGGCCTGCTCGACGCCGTCCAATTCGGCCAGCGCTGTGCGCACTTCGCCGAGTTCGATGCGGTAGCCGCGGATCTTCACCTGCTCGTCCGCGCGTCCGAGGTACTGCAGCTGCCCGTCGTCGCTCCAGCGCACCAGGTCGCCGGTGCGATACATCCGGCTCCCCGGCCCGCCGAACGGGCATCCGACGAATCGGGCCGCCGTCAACGCGGGTCGGTGCCAATAACCAACCCCCACACCGCGGCCGGCCACGTAGAGTTCGCCGACTGCGCCGACGGGAACCGGCCGCAGCCATCCGTCGAGCACGAAAAGTGCCGCACCGGCCACCGGCGCACCGATCGGCACCGGGCCGGGCCCCGGGGTCGACGGAGCGCTGATGGTCGCGTACACCGTGGTTTCGGTGGGCCCGTAGGCGTTGATGAGCACCTTGTGGGGTGCCCAGCGATCGACGAGTTCCGTCGGGCATGCCTCTCCGGCAACCACCAACGCGGTCGAGTCCAGGTTCTCGGGTGACAGCATCGCGGCCGCCGAGGGGGTTTGGCTCAGCACGCTGACGTCTTCGGCGACCAGCAGGGTGTGCAGTTCATCCGGTGAAGCTGCGACGTTTTCGGGGACCACGACGAGCCGTCCACCACGTAGCAGCGCGCCCCAGATCTCCCACACCGAGACGTCGAAGGCCAGCGAATGCCATTGCGTCCACACGGGTGTCAGCGGCAGGCCCATGCCGAGCGAATCGAGATGCTGGGCGACGTTGGCGTGAGTTATCGCAACGCCTTTGGGCGTTCCGGTGGTGCCGGAGGTATAGATGATGTAGGCGATGTCGTCCGGTGCGGGCGGCGGCACCGGGTCGCAGGGCCGGGTGTCGATCGCCGGGTCGTGCACGTCGATGACCGGCACCTGGCCGTCCAACCGGTCGCCCAACTCGGCGGTCGTGATCGCGGCGATCGGTGCCGCGTCTTCGGTCATGAACGCGATTCGGGTCGACGGAAGCGCCGGGTCGATCGGCAGGTACGACGCGCGACTCTTGAGCACCGCCAGGATCGCCACGATCGCCTCGGCTGACCTCTCCAGCAGCAGCGCCACGCACTGACCCGGCCCGGCATCGTGGTCAATCAGCTTGTGCGCCAGCCGGTTCGACGCTTCGTCGAGCTCGCGATAGGTCCACGAATGCTCACCGCTGCCCAGCGCGACCGCGTGGGGTGTGCGCGTCACTTGGGCTGCCCACAGCGCCGGTATGGAGGTCTGCGTCGCAGGCTGGTGCAACACCGCGCGGTTACCGAACCGGTCAAGGAGGTCGTGTTCGGTTCCATCGAGCAGATCCATGGACGACAGTGGCCGGGTGGGTTCGACGGTCATCGCATCGAGCACCCGCTGCAACCTGTGGATGAGCGTGTCGACTTCGGACCCGTCGAACAAGCTTGCGTCGAATTCGACACGCAGCCACAATTCGTCACCCGACCGCGCCTGCAGCATCAGCGGATAGTGCGTGGACTCACGGCCGACGATCTCTGTGACCGTCAACTCGCGCACGTCCGCCAACG
Source organism: Mycobacterium sp. IS-3022 (assembly GCF_001500065.1). Taxonomy (GTDB): domain Bacteria; phylum Actinomycetota; class Actinomycetes; order Mycobacteriales; family Mycobacteriaceae; genus Mycobacterium. The sequence continues at coordinate 2,337 of NZ_LQIN01000020.1, read as the reverse complement.
CACTGGCGTCGACCGGGTAGTTCTCGTACACGAAGATGGTGTCGAACAGCTGGTCTTGGCCGGTGGCTTTGTGAATCTCGTTGAGCGCCAGGTGCTGATGCTCGAGTGTGCTGATGTGTGCGCGTTGCAGTTGACCGAGCAGGGCGGCCGCAGTGGTTTCCGCAGTGATGGTCGCACGCACCGGCACGGTGTTGATGAGCAGGCCGACCATCGTTTCCGCGCCGGCGACATCAGTCGGGCGGCCGGACACCGCGGCGCCAAACACGACATCGTGGTGTCCGGTCAGCGACATCAGCATCTGCGCCCACGCGGCCTGCAGAACGATGTTCATTGTGGTGTGCTGCGAGCGCGCCAAGTCGTTGAGGGCGTGAGTGGTCCGCTCCGGCAGAGAAACTGATGCAGTGCCTCGCCGCCCCTGTTCCAGCCGGCCCGGCGCGCCTACCAGGGTCGGGGTGTCGAACCCGGCCAGCGCCTCGCACCAGGCGGCGCGGGCGGCGTCGATATCCTGCTCGGCCAGCCAGGCGACGAAGCTTCGATACGGCGTCGCCGCGGGCAACCGCTGGCCGTAGTAGCCGGCGAAGATCTCCTGCATCACAATGGGTAACGACCAACCGTCGAGCACGATGTGGTGATTGGTCAGCACAAGACGGTGTCGGTCCGGCGCGGTGCGGACCAGTACCGCCCGGAAGGGCGGCGGTCGGGTGAGGTCGCAAACTGCGGCGCGTTCGTCGGCGCACAACCGCTGGACGTGCTCGTCGGGGTTTCGGCCGTTGCGGGTGAGATCGACGTACCGCCACGCCGCAACGGGTTCGGCCGGGATGATCTGCACGGGCTCGTCGAACTGCGTGCAGAATCGGGCGGCGAGGTTCGGGTGTCGCACGGCCACGGTCTGGATGGCGTCGCGCAGGCGGTCAGGTTCGAGCGGGCCGGCGATCGTGATGTCGAGTTGCATGGCGTATGCGTCATCGTCTGCGGTTGCAGCGGATTCGGCGTGGAAGAGCAGTCCTTGCTGCAGCGGGGTCAGGGGCAGGACGTCGGCGATGCGGTCGTGGGCCTGCAGTTGGTCGAGTTGGTGCTGGGCGAGCCGGGCGGGCGCGATGTCGGAGGGGGTCAGCCCGCCGCCGCCGCCCGCGACGTGGGCGCAGATGCCCCGCAGCGCCTGTAAGAACAAGTGGCTGAATCGGCCGGCTTGCGCGGCAGGGAGAACCGAGAGGGCGAACGTCCAATTCGCCTGCAGCACAGGGCCGCCATCGGTGTCGACGGCCGCGGCGTTGAGTTCGATGGCGTGTGCCAGCGGCATGGGTACGGCAGTGGCGGCATCTGCGAGCGCCAACCCGTCACGGCTGACCCGCCACATGTCCTCGGACAGCTGGGCGGCGCCCGCGCCGAGCCGTCCGAGGTAGTTGAAACCGAGCGACGGTTCGGGCCCGGACAGGTCGACGTCGGGGTTCAGGTAGCGCAGCAGCCCGTAGGTCAGCGGATCGGGCTGGGCACGCAGTTGTTCCTTGAGATCCTTGATGACCGGGCCCAGCGCGTGATCGCCGCCGATCACGCGCTGCCAGTTCAGGTTCGCCGCGCTCAGCACGAGGGGGTGTTTGGTGGTGAACCAGCCCACCGTGCGCGACAGGTCGAGATCGGGGGCGAGGTGTTCGTGGCGGCCGTGGCCCTCGACGTCGATGCCGACCGGCGCGGCGGTGCCCACGAATTCGCTGCAGGCCAGCGCGTAGGCGATCAGCAAGATGTCGGGAACACCGGCGTGGAACGCGGCTGGCACGTCACCGAGCAACGCGCGGGTGCTGTGGACATCCAGCGACACCGACAGATGCCCCGCGCTGGCATACGTGTCGACGCCGGGTCGGGGCGCGGGCAGTGCGGGCGCGGTCGCGGTGATCTTCCGCCACGCGTCGGCGTGCGCGAGGACCGCATCGGTGCGGGCATGCTCGGCCAGTAGGTCGGCCCACCGCCGGAACGAGGTACCGGTCGGCGGCAATGCTATGGGTTGGCCGCAGTGGTATTGGGCCCAGGCGATGTTGAGGTCTTCGACCAGGATCGGCCACGACACCCCGTCGACCGCGAGGTGGTGGACGATCAACGCGAGCTGCCCGGTGGTGGGCACCCACAACGCGGCGAGCATCCGCCCGGCGGCCGGAACCAATTGTGCGCGAGCGGTGCTCAGCGTCTCATCACTCAATACGTCGGCCGTGTGCAGGCATGCGCTCGCGTCGAGGGAGGCGGGTTCGGGCACATGTAGTGACCATCCTGCGTCGTCGCGCTGCGCATGAAGCCGCAGCATGGGGTGGTGGTCCAGCAGCGCTTGCAGAATGGTGACGACGTCGG
>NZ_LQIN01000019.1 GCF_001500065.1 Mycobacterium sp. IS-3022 | reverse complement strand
CGTCGTGTCGATCATGGTGTGGCTGCAGGGCGCCTTCATCGGCATGCAACTGGCGTTCGGCGCGGCCGCCTGAGCGCCGGCCACGCAGCGCATCGATCGGGGCCGGCTGCTGCGGAGCCGGCCTACGAGGCGCCCTCCGCGCAGGTCGGCGAGGACCAGGCGCTGAAGGCGGCCAAGGTGTTGAGCCTCGCCCAGGACACCGCGGACCGGTTGACCAGCACCGCCAAGGCGGAGTCGGACAAACTGCTCGCCGATGCGCGCGCGCAGGCCGATGCGATGGTCAGCGAGGCGCGGCAGACGGCCGAGACCACCGTCGCCGAGGCGCGTCAGCGCGCCGATGCGATGCTGGCCGACGCCCAGACCCGATCCGAGGCCCAGCTGCGCCAGGCGCAAGAGAAGGCCGACGCCCTGCAGGCCGACGCGGAGCGCAAGCACTCCGAGATCATGGGCACCATCAACCAGCAGCGCACGGTGCTGGAGGGCCGCCTCGAACAGTTGCGCACGTTCGAACGCGAATACCGCACCCGGCTCAAGACGTATCTGGAGTCTCAACTCGAGGAGCTGGGACAGCGCGGCTCTGCCGCTCCAGTGGACTCCAGCGCCGGTAACGACGGCGGTGGGTTCAATCAGTTCAACCGGGGAAACAACTGAACGCACTGAAGACCTAGGGTTGATCGATGCTGATCGTTGCGCTCGTCCTCGCTGTCATCGGCCTCGCCGCGCTCGTGACGGCGGTCGTCACAAGCAATGAGCTGATCGCCTGGGTCTGTATCGCCGCCAGCGTCATCGGTGTCCTGCTCCTCATCGTCGACGCGGTCAGGGAACGCTCCCGCGGCCGAGCGGCCGGCGCCGACGGGGAGCAGGCCGACGCGGAGCCCGAGTACTACGAGGACTATCCGGACGACACCCCCGCTGAGGACGAACCCGAACACGCGGACGAACACGAGGCGGAGACCGAGACCACGGTCGTCGAACAGGCCGATTCCGGCGAAGACCGCCGCTAAGCCAGTCGAGTCGCTGAGTCGTCTAAGTCGTTGGCGCCGCGAGTAATTCGCGGACCTCATCATCGGTGACCTGGTGGAAGTCGGCGAACACCTGGCCGACCGCTTCGAATCCCGCCGGCATCGTCGCGCACACCACCTCGTCTGCTTCCTTTCCCAGCTCCCGGCACGCCGACGGCGGTCCGACCGGAACCGCGACGACGATCCGAGCCGGGTCCTGGGCGCGCACGGCACGCACCGCGGCGAGCATGCTGGCGCCGGTGGCGATCCCGTCGTCGACCAGGATCACCGTCTTGCCGGTGAGCTCGAGGGGTGGGCGGTCGCCGCGGTAGGCCCGCTCGCGGCGGTTCAGTTCCTCGGTTTCGCGCGCGATCGCGGCCTGCAGCGCCTCGTCGCCGATCCCGAGGTTGCGCACCAGATTGTCGTTGATGACGACGCCGCCGCCGCTGGCCAGCGCGCCCATGGCGAGCTCCTCCCACTGCGGCACCCCCAGCTTGCGGACGAGGAACACGTCGAGCGGGGCGTGTAGCGCGTGCGCAACCTGCCAACCGACCGGCACGCCGCCGCGCGCCAGCCCCAGCACCACCAGATCCTGATCGCGGTAGGACGTCAACTCGTTCGCCAAGACTTCGCCGGCGTCTCGGCGGTTCTGATACACACGTCTGGCACTTCGGCGGGCGAGCCCGCTCCATCCGCTCATCACAGTTCGTTTCGATGTCGGGACTTTGTCAGCCTATGTCCGTGGGTACCCCACCCGGGCGCAATCCACCGGCGCGACGGGAGCGAATATCAGTCATGGGCATCGAGTACGGCAGCGTCGTCGAACATCCACTGGACGAGGTGTTCGCGTGGCACGCGCGGCCCGGTGCGATGAGGCGGTTGGTTCCGCCGTGGCAGCCGATGAAGGTGGTGGCCGAGGCGGGCTCACTGGCCGACGGGCAGGCGGTGCTGGGGCTGCCCGGCGGTCTGCGCTGGATCGCACAACACGATCCGGCCCGCTACGACCCGCCGCGCCGCTTCGTCGATGTGCTGTCCTCGCAGGGACCGGCCTCGTGGCCGCCGCGCCTGGTCGGCCGGTGGACGCACACTCATGAGTTCGCCCCGGCGCCCGGAGGCACGACGGTCTACGACCACGTCGCCACCCCGGTGCCCGCGGCGGCGCTGCGGCCCATGTTCGTCTACCGCCATCGTCAACTGGCCGACGACCTCGCCGCGCACCGTAGCGGCGCCGCCGCCGGCCTGCGGCCGCTCACCGTCGCGGTCAGCGGGGCGTCCGGACTTGTCGGGTCGGCATTGTCGGCGTTTCTGAGCACCGGCGGCCACCGGGTGATCCGGCTGGTGCGACGGGCGGCGCACGGCGCCGACGAGCGGCAGTGGAATCCCGATCGGCCGCGTCGTGATCTGCTGAGCGGCGTGGACGCGGTCGTGCATCTGGCCGGATCGTCGATCGCCGGGCGTTTCACCGACGCGCACAAGGACGCCGTGCGTGCCAGCCGTATCGAACCGACCCGCCGGCTGGCCGAGGCCGCGGCGGACGCCTCCGACGGACCCGCGGTGTTCGTCAGCGCTTCGGCGGTCGGCATCTACGGCTTCGACCGTGGCGATGCGGTGTTGGCTGAGGAAAGTGTGCGCGGCGACGGCTTCCTCGCCGATGTGGTGGCGGACTGGGAGGCGGCGACCACACCCGCCGCCGATGCGGGACTGCGGGTCGTCACCGTGCGGACGGGAGTCGTGCAATCCGCGCGCGGAGGCACGCTGCGGCTGCTGCGGCCGTTGTTTGCCGCCGGCCTGGGCGGCCGGCTGGGCAGCGGCAGTCAGTGGTTGGCGTGGATCGCGCTCGACGACCTGCTGGACGTCTACCACCGCGCGCTCTACGACGCCCGGCTGACCGGTCCGGTCAACGCGGTTGCGCCCCACCCGGTGCGCAACGCCGACTACACCAGGACGCTGGCGCGGGTGTTGCGGCGACCGGCGATCGTGCCGGTGCCCTCACTGGGCCCGCGGTTGTTGCTGGGGGAGCAGGGGGCCCGTGAGCTCGCCGAGGCCGACCAACGGGTGGTGCCGGCCAAACTGCAGACGTTGGGCCACCGATTCCGTCATCCGTCCCTCGACGCCGCGCTCGCTCATGAGCTCGGGCAGGGCTGACGGATAAATTGACGCGCGAGTGGGCACTCCACGGGGTGTCTGTGCTGGCCGAGTGGTTCCTCACGTCAGGTGAGCGCGGGAACCCGAGTTGGGCGCTGCCGGCATGGAGCGAGGGCAACCAGGCCGAAGCGCTCATTCACGGCGCGACGTACTTCGATCGGCTCGTCACCGAGGTGGAGGCGCTCGGCGCCGGCGATCACCTGTTCTTCGCCGACTGGCGAGGCGACGCCGATGAGCGACTGCGCGAGGACGGGCCGACCGTCGCGGAACTGTTCCGCGCGGCGGCCGAACGCGGCGTGCTGGTGAAAGGGCTGATGTGGCGGTCGTATCCGAACCGCTTGCAGTTCAACGAGGAACAGAACCGCCATCTCGCCGAGACGATCGAGCGTGCCGGCGGCGAAGTGCTGCTCGACCAACGGGTGCTGGTCGGCGGGTCGCATCATCAGCGACTGGTTCTGCTCCGCCATCCCGACGAACCGCACCGCGACGTCGCGTTCATCGGCGGGATCGATCTGTGCCACTCCCGACGGGACGACGCGTCGCACCGAGGTGACCCGCAGGCGGTACAGATGTCGAGCCGGTACGGTGAGCGCCCACCGTGGCATGACGTGCAGCTGCAGGTGCGCGGTCCCGTCATCGGCGCGCTGGACACCACGTTCCGCGAGCGCTGGACGGCCAGGGCGCCGCTCGACCTGTTCAATCCGCTGGCCTGGCTACGCGACAGGTTTCTGGGCTCCGAGGCCGCGCGGCATCCGCTGCCCGAGCAGCCGCCCGACCCGCCGCGGTGCGGATCGCACGCGGTACAGGTGCTGCGAACCTACGGCGATGCGTTGATCCAGTACGAATTCGCCAAAGAGGGGGAGCGCAGCATCGCCCGCGGCTACACCAAGGCGGTCCGGCGCGCCCGGCGCCTGATCTATCTCGAAGACCAGTACCTGTGGTCAGAGGAGGTTGCGCGCCTACTGGTCGACGCGTTGAGTGCGAACGAGAATCTCCATCTGGTGGCGGTCGTGCCGCGCTATTTCGACCTCGAAGGCGGTCTGGGCCGGCCCCCGACGCTGGTCGGGCGCCAGCTGGCGCTCGACGCATGCCGCCGTGCCGCCCCCGAGCGAGTGCACGTGTTCGACGTCGAGAACCACGAGGGCACACCGGTTTACGTGCATTCCAAGGTTTGCGTCATCGACGACACCTGGGCCTGCATCGGTAGCGACAACTTCAACCGGCGGTCCTGGACGCACGACAGTGAGCTGTCGTGCGCGGTGCTCGACGCCGACGGTGCCTTCGCACGTGGCCTACGGCTGCAGCTGATGCGCGAACACCTCGACCGCGCCGACGACGGCAGCGAGGACGAGGGATTGGCCGAACCCGATGAGGCAGTACGCGAAATCGTTGCTGCCGCAGACGCTTTGGAGGCGTGGCACCAGTCGGGCTGCCGAGGGCCGCGGCCGCCGGGGCGATTGCGCCCGCACGAGAGTGAACGAGTCGACCCGTTGACGCGGCTGTGGGCCGAACCGGCGTATCGGATGATCTTCGACCCGGACGGCCGGTCCTATCGCGATCGACTGTTGAGGCGGCGGTGGCCGTGAACGTTCACGAGTGGTTCCTCACCGCGGAGGAACGCGGCAACACCGCCTCCGACCTGCCGGCGTGGTGCTCGGGCAACCGCGTCGAACCGCTCGTGCACGGCGCCACCTATTTCGAGCACCTCGCCACCGAGGTGGAGGCGCTGCAGGCAGGCGACTACGTGTTCTTCACCGACTGGCGTGGGGATCCGGACGAGAAGATGCGTGACGACGGCCCGACGGTGCGCGAATTGTTCTGCCGTGCAGCCGAACGCGGTGTGATCGTCAAGGGTCTGGTGTGGCGGTCGCATCTGGACAAGCTGGCCTACAGCGAGGAGGAGAACCGTCACCTCGGAGAGCACATCGAGGAGGCGGGCGGTGAGGTGCTGCTGGACCAGCGGGTACGAATCGGCGGTTCGCATCACCAGAAGCTGGTCGTGATCCGGCATCCCGGTGCGCCGCAGCGCGACGTGGTGTTTGCGGGCGGCATCGACCTGTGCCATTCGCGTCGAGACGACTCGTCGCACCGCGGGGATCCACAGGCGGTGCAGATGTCGAGTCGGTACGGTGAGCGCCCGCCGTGGCATGACGTCCAGCTGCGGCTGCAGGGACCTGTCGTCGGCGCACTCGACATGACGTTTCGTGAGCGGTGGAATGACCCCGCGTCGCTCGACATGCTGAACCCGCTGGCATGGCTTCGGGACAAGTTCGGCGGGGCCGACATGACCGCCGACACGCTGCCCGAACAGCCGCCGGATCCGCCGCCGTGTGGAACTCACGTTGTCCAGGTGCTGCGCACCTACCCGGACGCTCATTTCGCGTACGAATTCGCCCCACACGGCGAGCGCAGCATCGCCCGCGCCTACAGCAAGGCGGTGCCGCGCGCCCGCCGGCTGATCTACCTGGAGGACCAGTACCTGTGGTCGAAGCGGGTGGCCGAGCTGTTCGCGCGCGCCCTGCGCGAGAACCCCGACCTGCACCTGGTCGCGGTCGTACCGCGCTACCCCGACGTGGACGGTCGGCTGGCGTTGCCGCCCAACCAGGTGGGCCGCTGGCAGGCGATCGAGACCTGCCGTCAGGCAAGCCCCGATCGGCTGCACGTCTTCGATGTCGAGAACCACGAAGGCACACCGGTTTACGTGCATGCGAAGGTGTGCGTGATCGACGACGTGTGGGCCTGTTCGGGCAGCGACAACTTCAACCGGCGGTCCTGGACGCACGACAGCGAACTGTCCTGCGCGGTGCTGGACGAGGACGGTGTCTTCGCCCGTGACTTCAGGTTGCGATTGTTGCGCGAACACTTGGACCGAGCCGAGGACGGCAGCGAGGACGGGGGACTGGTCGATCCCGTCAGCGCGGTAGGCGAGATCGTCGCCGCCGCTGAGGCGTTGGAAGCGTGGCACGCGTCCGGCCGCAGGGGCCCGAGACCGCGGGGCCGGCTGCGTCCGAACAAAGCCGAACGGCTCGGGCTGCTGACGCGGCTGTGGGCAGAGCCTGCGTACCGGTTCATGTACGACCCGGACGGGCGGTCATACCGCGACCGGCTCAGGCGCCGGGTGTGAGCGTTGGGTCGTAGATGTACGCGCGTGCGCCCAAGGCTGACCGGACGTCATGTGATCTACCAGGACAGACCGGATTTGTCACCGGGCCGTGGCATACTCGCACATATGTTCGATACAGCGGAGCTTGTGGCAGTCGACCCGACCGCCGACGAGGCGGCGTTGGTCGAGCGGATCTCGTGGCTTGAGCGGGTGAAGTCGGCTGCGGCGGCCGGCCAAGCCCGGGCGGCGGCGTTGTTGGACGCCAAGCGCCGCGCCGCCGAATCCGCCGCCGGCGTGCCGGCCGCCAAACGGGGGCGCGGCCTGGCCGGCGAGATCGCCCTGGCCCGGCATGATTCGCCGACACGTGGGGGTCGGCATCTGGGGTTGGCCAAGGCGCTGGTGCATGAGATGCCCCATACGTTGGCGGCGTTGCAGTGCGGGGCGCTCTCGGAGTGGCGGGCCACGCTGATCGTGCGTGAGTCGGCCTGCCTCGACATCGAGGACCGCCGCACCCTGGACGCCGAGATGTGCGCCGATGTCGACGCTTTGGCGGGAAAGGGCGACGCGCGGATCGTTGCGCAGGCCAAGGAGATCGCCGCTCGGCTGGACGTTCAGGCGGTCGTCGATCGGGCGGCCAAGGCTGAGGCAGACCGCACTGTCACCATCCGGCCCGCCCCCGACACCATGACTTATGTGACTGTCCTGCTGCCGGTGCGACAGGGCGTTGCGGTTTACGCGGCGCTCAAACGCCAGGCCGACACGACGTTCGATGATCGCTCGCGCGGGCAGGTCATGGCCGACACTGCCTACGAGCGGATCACCGGCCGACCCGCCGAGGTCGCCGAACCCGTCGTGGTCAATCTCGTTATGTCGGATCAAACGCTGCTCGGCGACGATGACAGCCCCGCACTCCTCGACGGCTACGGCCCGATCCCGGCCGACGTGGCCCGCAGAATGGTCACCGCCGCCGGGTTGGACAAGCGGTCAGCAGTCATGCTGCGGCGGTTGTATCGGCGCCCGGCCAGCGGCGCGTTGGTCGCGATGGAGTCGCGTTCGCGGTGCTTCCCGAGGGGCTTGGCGCGCTTCATCGCGCTGCGCGACCAACGCTGTCGCACTCCGTACTGTGACGCCCCGATCCGCCATACCGACCATGCCGTGCCCCGAAGCCGGGGCGGCCCTACCCATCGGGTCAACGGGGTGGGCTTGTGCGAACGCTGCAACTACGAGAAGGAAGCACCCGGCTGGCAGGTCAGCCCCAGCGAGGTCGACGGCGTGCACCACGCCGAGTTCGTGACACCCACCGGTGCACATCACCACTCAATTGCACCGCCACCACCCGGACCACCGGTGGCGGAGATCAGCGAAGTCGAATCTCAAATCGCCATCGCACTGACCGACTTACACGCCGCGTAGGAAGTACCGGCGCTCAGGTCGACCGACGCCGTACTGCAACCGCAGCTCCAGCGCGCGGTACTCGAGTGGGCTCGAGATAGCGCCCGCACTGATCCGTGAGATGCCGACCAGATCCGCACACTCGGCGGCCGACACCTCGCCGGCGGTATGGACCGCGTCCAGCCCGAGCCGCCCGGTCTCAGCACCCGATCAGCGGCTGGTCGACCTCGCCGGCCTTCTTCAACGCATCGGCGCGCCGGCGTAGGAATTCAATTCGCCATCAGTCGGCTGAACTCGAATAGTTTGATCAGGTAGTCGGCTGCACCGCCGCCCACCGCCGCCCAAGGCGCCCTTCACCGTATCCAGTTCCCGTGCCGCCGTGATCATGATGGCCCCGACCCGGTCACCGTCGCTGTGCAGCCGCTGCAACACCTCGAGCCCGGGCATATCCGATAGGTACACGTCAAGCAGGAACAGTTGCGGCCGCGGGCTTTTCGCCGACGTGAGCTCCTCCGTTCCCGGCGGCCATGAAGTCGTCATCGATGATCAGCACATCACGCATGCGTGGCCTTTTTCACCGTCAGTCCCGTGATCAACTCGGCCTCCGGCGAGGCCTACGTCGATCCGCGCTTCGCCCAGCAGGACGAGGTGCATGACGTCGAGAAGCATCTGGAAGGGTGCGGGCGTCGAGTTCGAACTTCGGCAGCCCGAAGGTGTCGACGCCGCCGAGGAGCTGCTGGCCGCGATGATCCGCGACGACGCCGGACTGCTGGGCGTGCGGCACCGAAATCCGTGGTGAAGTTGCTCCTGGGCGGCGTGTCACAGCAGGTGCTGCTGGAATGCCGCAAGCCGGTCCGGGCGGTGAAACAGTCTTCTGAACTGGCGTAACCCACGCCACATTTGTTTCGACCGCGTTTCCGGCGACCGGACGGCCGCGCGAAGCCCATGTGAGCGGGTGTTGACGTTTCCGACACGGATGTGCAACCGATGCGGAATGGGTTCACGCGAATGTAGTTCCCGTGAAGACTCTGCGCCGCAGCCGCACGATCGAGAACTGGGACGCCGAAGACGTCGAGGCATGGGAATCCGGTGGCAAGCAGATCGCCAACCGCAACCTGATCTGGTCGATCTTCGCCGAGCACGTCGGCTTCTCGGTGTGGTCGATCTGGTCGGTGATGGTGCTGTTCATGCCGCAGGACGTCTACGGTATCGACGCGGCGGGCAAGTTCTATCTGGTCGCGCTGCCCACCCTGGTCGGCGCCGTCATGCGCATTCCCTACACCATCGCCCCGGCCAAGTTCGGCGGCCGCAATTGGACCATCGTCAGCGCCCTGCTGCTGCTCATTCCTGCGCTGCTGACGTTGTGGGCGATGAAGCGTCCCGACACCTCGTACACCACGTTCATGATCGTCGCGGCCTTCGCCGGTTTCGGCGGCGGCAACTTCGCCTCGTCGATGACCAACATCAACGCGTTCTACCCTCAGCGCCTCAAGGGCTGGGCGCTCGGCCTCAACGCAGGCGGCGGAAACATCGGCGTCCCGGTCATGCAGCTCGTCGGCCTGCTGGTGATCGCCACCGTCAGCAACACCGCCGCCGAAGTCGTCTGCGCCATCTACCTCGTGCTGATCGGCCTGGCCGCACTCGGCGCCGCGCTGTTCATGGACAACCTCGGGAACCAGCGGTCCAACATCAGCGCAATGGCAGAGGCGTTGCGGTTCAAGCACTCCTGGGTGATGAGCTTCCTCTACATCGGCACATTCGGCTCGTTCATCGGGTTCTCGTTCGCATTCGGTCAGGTACTGCAGATCAACTTCCTCGCCGGCGGCGACACCCCGGCTCAGGCGTCGCTGCATGCCGCGCAGATCGCGTTCATCGGCCCCCTGCTCGGCTCGATCTGCAGGCCGTTCGGCGGCAAGCTGGCCGATCGGATCGGCGGCGGCAAGATCACGCTCTACACGTTCGTGGCAATGATTTTCGCCGCCGGCGTCCTGGTGACAGCGGGGACCCTGGATGACGGCGCCACTGGAGCTCCGTCAAGCGGTCAGATGATCGCCTACGTCGTCGGATTCATCCTGCTGTTCATCCTCTCCGGACTCGGCAACGGCTCGACCTACAAGATGATCCCGTCGATCTTCGAGGCCAAGGCGCAAGGCCGCGACGACTGGAGCCGCGACGAAAAGGCCGCCTGGTCCCGCAGCATGTCCGGCGCGCTGATCGGTTTCGCCGGGGCCATCGGCGCCCTCGGCGGCGTGTTCATCAACGTCGTGCTGCGCGCGTCCTACGTCAGCGACGCCAAGTCCGCGACCAACGCCTTCTGGGTGTTCCTCGCCTTCTACGTGATCTGCGCGATCGTCACGTGGTTCGTGTTCCTACGCATGCAAACCCCGCGGGCCCGCGCCGGCGAGCAGTTCGACAGCGCGGCATCGCCGGTGCCGGCCTGACGCCCATGGTGACCCGCACGGCGTGCTCCTACTGCGGCGTTGGCTGCGGTATCGAGGTGCACACCACGACCGACCGCGAGACCGGCAGACCGGTCATCGCGCGAGTGGCCGGAGACAAGTTGCACCCGGCCAACTTCGGCAGATTGTGCACCAAGGGCGCCACCCACGCCGAGATGATGCGCGCCGACGACGGCAGGCTGACATCGGCGTTCCTACGGCCGGCCCGGGATGAGGAACTGGTTCCCACGCCCGTCGACGACGCGGTCGCAGAGGCGGGTCGGCGGTTGAGAGCCATCGTCGACGAGCACGGGCCGGACGCCGTCGCGCTGTACGTCTCGGGCCAGATGTCCATCGAGGCCCAGTATTTGGCGACCAAACTGGCCAAGGGCTACCTACGCACCGTCCATATCGAGTCGAACTCGCGGCTGTGCATGGCGAGCGCCGGCACCGGGTTCAAGCAGTCGCTGGGGGCTGACGGCCCGCCGGGGTCGTACAGCGACTTCGACTGCACCGACTTGTTTTTCGTCATCGGCTCCAACATGGCCGACTGCCACCCCATCCTTTACCTGCGGATGGCCGACCGGCTCAAGGCCGGAGCCAAGCTGATCGTCGTCGACCCGCGCCGGACCACCACAGCCGAACGCGCCGACCTGTTTCTCCAGATCAAACCCGGCACTGACCTGGCACTGCTCAACGGCCTGCTGCATCTGCTGGTCGACAACGGTGACATCGACCGGGATTTCATCGCCGAGCACACCGACGGCTGGGACGCGATGCCGGCCTTTCTCGCCGATTACACCCCCGAACGGGTCGCTGCCATCACCGGTCTCGCGGAGGCCGACATGCGGACCGCCGCACGCATGATCGCCGATGCGGGGGAGTGGCTGAGTTGCTGGACCATGGGACTCAACCAGAGCACCCACGGCACGTGGAACACCAACGCGATCTGCAACCTGCACCTGGCCACCGGCGCGATCTGCCGGCCTGGCAGTGGACCGATGTCGCTGACCGGGCAGCCCAACGCGATGGGCGGACGCGAAATGGGCTACATGGGACCGGGATTGCCCGGCCAGCGCTCGGTGACCTCGGCAGAGGACCGCGCGTTCGTCGAGGATCAGTGGAACCTGCCGTCCGGCACCATCCGTTCCGACGTCGGCCCCGGCACCATCGACATGTTCCGTCAGCTCGCCGACGGCGAAGTCAAGGCATGCTGGATCATCTGCACCAATCCCGTTGCCACGGTGGCCAACCGGTCGACCGTCATCGCCGGACTGGAGGCGGCCGATCTGGTCGTCACCCAGGACGCCTACCGCACCACGGCGACCAACACCTACGCCGACATTGTGCTGCCCGCGGCGCTGTGGGCGGAGTCCGACGCGGTGATGGTCAACTCCGAACGCAACCTGACGTTGCTGCAACAGTCGATTCCAGCGGTCGGACAGGCCCGCCCGGATTGGCAGTTGATCTGTCAGGTGGCCGCGCACATGGGGTTTGGCGAGCACTTCGCCTACACCTCCAGCGAGCAGATCTTCGACGAGATCCGGCGGTTCTGGAATCCGAAAACCGGCTACGACCTGCGCGGCGTCAGCTATGCCCGGCTACGGCAGACGTCGGTGCAGTGGCCCTGCCCGCCGGACGACACGGCGGACCGGCACCCCGTGCGCTACCTCAACGACGGCGTCAGCCAGGAGTACTTCGTCGACGAGCATGGACACGCTCCGCGCCTCGCGTTCCCGACGCCGTCGCGCCGCGCCGTGTTCCACGCCCGTCCGCACATGGACCCGCGGGAACTGCCCGACGACGACTATCCGTTGGTGCTCAACACCGGTCGGCTGCAACATCAATGGCACACCATGACCAAGACGGGTTTGGTCGATACCCTCAACAAGCTCGACGGCGGGCCGTTCGTCGAGATCCATCCCGACGATGCGCTGACGCTCGGCATCGACGACGGTCAGCGCGTCGAGCTCACGTCGCGGCGCGGCCGCGCAGTGCTGCCCGCAGTCGTCACGGACCGGGTGCGACCGGGGAGTTGTTTCGCGCCGTTCCACTGGAACGACGAGCACGGCGTGGATCTCACCGTCAACGCGTTGACCAACGACGCCGTCGACCCCGACTCGCTGCAGCCGGAGTTCAAGGCCTGCGCGGTCAGCCTGCGGCCGGTTGCGTCGCCGACGCTCACCGAACACGAATCGCTCTATGTCGCCGGCTTTTTCAGTGGTCTGACCGAGGCACAGTCCGATGTGCCTACGCTGCCCGATTCAGCGCCGCTGAGTACCGAGGCGCGGCAGTGGATCAATGGTCTGCTCGCCAAGCAGTCACGCCGGCCGTCCGAGGATCCGGGGCGGCCGCACGCGGGCGACGGGCCGCTCGTGCTGTGGGCTTCTCAGACCGGAACCGCGCAGGACTTCGCTGCGCGCCTGGCCGACCGGCTCGACGGGGCGCAGCTGGTGAACATGGACGACATGGCGCCCGCCGACCTGGCCGCGGCCCGCGACGTGGTGGTCGTCACCAGCACCTTCGGTGACGGTGAGCCGCCCGACAACGGCGCCGGCTTCTGGCACCGCCTGGAGAGGACGGAGGCACCCGCGCTGACGGGTGTGCGGTACGCGGTGCTCGGCATCGGGGACCGGTCGTACGACAACTTCTGCGGGCACGCCAAGGCGCTCGACGCCAAGCTGGCCGACCTCGGCGCCACCCGACTGCTCGATCGCGCGGAGTGTGAAGCCTACGACGACGAGCCCATGCAGCGATGGGCCGACGACCTGACCGCATTGCTCAATCCCGGAATCACACCCTCACCGAGCGCCGGAAGTGTCTCGACCCTCGCGCGGCCCGCCACTGTCGCGCAGCCCTTCACCCGCACGCAGCCCATCGTCGCCCCGCTGTCGAGGAACGCGGTCCTGACCGGATCGGCATCGCGCAAAGAAGTGCGGCAGTTGGGTTTCGACATCTCCCAGCACGAGATCAGCTATGCCGCGGGCGATTCGCTGGGAGTATGCCCCACCAACGACCCCCTGGTGGTCGACGCGTGGCTGGCGGCCACCGGGATGCCGGGCCAGCACACGGTCGAGGTGGACGGCACCGAGCAGTCGTTGCGCGATGCGTTGCTGTCGCACTACGACTTCTGCCGCGTCACACCGGACCTGCTGCGCTTCATCGCCGAACACAGCCGCGACGCCAAATCGTTGCTGGCGCCCAGAGCCAAGCTGGACAAGTGGCTGCGGGGCCGCAACGGGCTCGACCTCGTCCAGGAGTTCGTCGTGCACGCCGACCCGGACGAATGGCGCGAGGTGTTGGTCCGGCTGACCCCGCGCAGCTATTCGATCTCATCTAGCCCGCTGGTCAGCCCGCACGAAGTGCAGTTGACGGTGTCGGTGGTCCGCTACCGCAGTGTCCACGGTGGCCGGCGCGGTGGGGTCTGCTCGACGTTCCTCGCCGACCGCGCCTCGTCGGCACCGGTATTTCTGCAACGCTCACCGCACTTCCGCCCGCCGCAGGACGGCGCGGTCCCGATGATCATGGTCGGCCCGGGCACGGGGGTGGCGCCGTTCCGCGGGTTCCTGCAGGAACGACGCGCCCTCGGCCACCGCGGCCCCAACTGGTTGTTCTTCGGTGAGCAGCATCGCAGCCAGAATTACTACTACCGCGACGATTTCGAGGACATGGCCCGCGACGGCCTCCTGGACCGGCTGGATCTCGCGTTCTCGCGTGACCAGAAGTCGCGGGTGTACGTCCAGCACAGAATGCTCGACCGCGGCGCCGAGATCTGGCGCTGGCTCGACGACGGGGCGCATTTCTACGTCTGCGGCGACGCCACCCGCATGGCCCGCGACGTCGACGCGGCACTGACCAAGATCATCGAGAGACACGGCGGGATGTCGCACGAGCAGGCCCATGACTACAAGCGCGAACTGGTCGCCGAGAAGCGCTACGTCCGCGACGTGTACTGATCGCTCAGCGGCGGGCTGTCGAGGGCATCGACAGCGGCCGGTTCCCCGCCCCCCGACGCGGCGAAAGCCGCCAATGCGCGTACGAGGCCACGCCGCTGCGCCACGGGCATGTCCTGCACGATTCGGGCAATGTGTCCGCGCCTGCGGATGGTGACGCGGCGGACGAGGTTCCGCCCTCGATTCGTCAGGGAGACCACGATCTCCCGTCGTGAGGCGGGGTGAGGTCGGCGGTCGATCAAGCCCGTGGCGACCAGCCGATCCACCATCCGCCCGGTGCTCGATGGTTGAACATCGAGGTGACCTGCAAGTGTCGCGAGGTTCATCGGCCCGCGCGAGGACAGCAGCACCAGCGTCCGGAACTGGGTGATCGTGATCGACTCGTCAACGTCGGCGATGGAGCGCGCTGAGATGCCCAACAGCAACCGCGAAGCCGTGAGCAGGGCATCGGTGATTTCATCCACCGAGTCGTTGAGTTCTTGTTCGTCACGGGCGGTCATCGAGCCGTCCCAAGGCAGCCAGATTCGTGCACTATGCAATTCTTGCATAGTGCTACTATCGGCGACGTCCTGATTCCGGTCTCGGTGAAGGAGGTCTATAGCCGGCATGAGAGTGCTCAGGAAGCCATCGTTGCCACACGGATTGAGTCGCAAACTGTTTCGACTCCCAATTTGCTTTTACCGATTTGGCCTGGGATGGATCTTCGGTGGGCGTCTGCTGTTACTCACCCATACTGGGCGCGTCTCCGGACGGCCGCGACGTGCCGTACTCGAGATCATCGAGCACGACCGGACAGACGACAGCTATGTTGTCGCCTCAGGTTGGGGAAGCGATGCGGCGTGGTACCGCAACGTATTACGTACACCTGAAGTTGTCATTCAGGTCCGCAACCGCAAGATCCGGGCGACCGCAGTTCCGTTGACTATCGAGGACGGCGCCGACATATTCACGAATTACGCTGTCCGCCATCGCATTGCAGCCCAATTCATGCTGCCCCGCGTTCTCGGCTTCTCCGTCGACGGGTCGGAGGCGGATTTCCGGGCGGTGGGAGAGCAGATTCCCTTTATCCGCTTTGTTCCCCGGTCGTGAAGCGACAGCGAGGCTTTCGCTGGCCGACCTAACCGGGACGTCGTGGCTTGAGGTGTGCGACCATCGCCTCTATCTGACTGCGATCGAGCACTACGGTTGACCCGTCGGGCAATCCGAGGATCCGGTCCGTCGCGATGCCGTAGAGCTTAAGGCGTTTCGCGGAGTCATCGATGGACTTACGTCGCGCTTTCGCGTCGGGCGCATTAAGCACCCGAACCAACATCGATTGCATACTGGCCGCGAAACCCTGAATGATGTCACCTACTCCCTCGGGGTCAAAGGTGTCGAAAACACCCTCATCTACGCCCTGAGTGATCACTTCGGTGAGAACGGGCCGGAACATGTCCTCCCAGATGGTGATGATTCTCCCGAACAAGGCTTGGTTCTGCGGGTCCAGCAGTGATTTCATCGCCGCGATCTGTTCCGGGGCCCCCATGGCCATCTTGACCTGATAACTAGCGGCAAGGCCGGCATTGAGACGTTCCAGTGCATTCGTTCCGGTCTTCGTAAATACCGGTCGCAACGTTTCGAAGGCTTGTGCGGCGCTGCGTTGAGCTAGCGCGGTAACCAGTGCCTCCTTGGACGGGAAGTAGTGGTAGAAGGCACCTTTCGACGTACCCGATGCTGCCAGAAGATCGTTGAGACTGACATTCTCATAACCGCGTTCGAGAAAGAGCGCGAGTGCCTGATCGAGCACCTCGGCCCGCCGGACATCCTTCTGCTTCACCACTCGCGGCATGGATTTATTGAATCAGTCGGACTTCTTCAGCCATCCCACGTATGCGAGATAAAGACCACACAGTGCGAGCAGCCCGAAACCGATCCGGACAACGCCGATGGCAGAGTTCGTTTCGGTGGCGGTTTCGGCTCCGTCGACGATTAGCTGTGGGACCGCGAGAAGGATGAGTCCCCGTATCAATAGGAACCAGCCGAACAGCGAGATTATCACTGCGGCGAGCCCGCGCCAATACTGGTGGAACGCAATGATGAAGAGGCCACCGCCAAACAAGAGCGCGCCCAGCGTCCACGGCCACATGGGGTCCGCCGAGAAACTGGACAGCTGATTCCCGATACTTCCTGCCCTGATCGCGACGATCGCGGTTACCACGGCGATGAACGGTCCGAGCACGCGTGCGAATGAGCGGGTCCGCTGGGAGCGATCGATCGTGTTGGCGGGTGTATGCATGGGTACGCCTCCTGATTGACACGGCGGCGGGCGGTTATCCGCCCACCTTTAGACCACTGGTCTACAGTTTAGACCAGTGGTCTAAAAGGAAGTGCAATAACGTCGGCGAGCCGCCGAAATGACTGGGGAAGTCGTCAACAATCTCTAGATTGGACGGTTCATAATCCGCTTGGCATCTGGGGCCGGGCGGGATGGCTCCGGGTCGGCCATAGTAAGACGGCGCCGGCGCGGAGGACGGAAGCCCTCGCGCCGAACTCGAGATCACAGCGGTGTCCGAGGGGGGACTTGAACCCCCACGCCCGTTAATAGGGCACTAGCACCTCAAGCTAGCGCGTCTGCCATTCCGCCACTCGGACCTGTTGTGGGCAGCTAAGGCTATCGGATCACCGAGGCCGGACCCAAACCCAGCAGGCACGTCAATGGTACGAATGGTGGCGGACGAGAGGAGCACTACCCATTAGCACTGTGACTGGTCCTGTCAATGCCGAGGCTGAGGTCGTCGACCTCGTCAGCACGTTGATCCGGTTCGACACGTCCAACACCGGCGACCCCGCCACCACGAAGGGCGAGGCAGAATGCGCGCGCTGGGTCGCCGAGCAACTTGAGGAAGTCGGGTACACGACCGAGTACGTCGAGGCGGGAGCTCCGGGCCGCGGCAACCTGTTCGCCCGGCTGGAGGGCGCCGACCGTTCGCGCGGCGCGTTGTTGCTGCACGGGCACCTCGACGTGGTGCCCGCCGAGGCGTCCGACTGGAGTGTGCACCCGTTCTCCGGCGCGGTCACCGACGGTTACGTATGGGGCCGCGGCGCCGTCGACATGAAGGACATGTGCGGCATGCTGATCGCGATCGCACGGCACTTCAAGCGCTCCGGAATCACCCCGCCACGCGACCTGATCTTCGCCTTTTTGTCCGACGAGGAGGCCGGGGGCAAGTTCGGTTCGCACTGGCTGGTCAACAACCGGCCCGATCTCTTCGAAGGCGTCACCGAGGCGGTCGGCGAGGTCGGCGGCTTCTCGTTGACCGTGCCGCGCAAAGACGGCGGTGAGCGGCGCCTCTACCTGGTCGAGACGGCCGAGAAGTCGATGATGTGGATGAAATTGACCGCGCGCAGCCACGCGGGGCACGGCTCGATGATCCACGACAGCAACTCCGTCACCGCGGTCGCGGAGGCCGTCGCCAAGCTGGGCCGCCACGAGTTCCCCCTGGTGATGACCGACGCCGTCGGCCAGTTCCTGCAGGCCGTCACCGAGGAGACCGGGTACTCGTTCGACATCGACTCCCCGGATCTGCCCGGCGCGATCGCCAAGCTGGGCCCGATCGCCCGCGTCGTAGGCGCCACATTGCGCGACACCGCCAACCCGACGATGCTCAAGGCCGGATACAAAGCCAACGTCATCCCGGCGTCCGCGGAAGCGGTGGTGGACTGCCGCATCCTGCCGGGCCGCCAGGCCGCCTTCGAGCGGGAGGTCGACGAGCTGATCGGGCCCCACGTCACCCGCGAATGGATCACCGAGCTGCCGTCCTATGAGACCACTTTCGACGGCGACCTGGTCGACGCGATGAACGGCGCGATCCTGTCGGTGGATCCCGAGGCCCGCATCGTGCCGTACATGCTCTCCGGTGGCACGGACGCAAAAGCGTTCGCGCAGTTGGGAATCCGTTGCTTTGGGTTCGCGCCGCTGCAACTGCCGCCGGACTTGGACTTCACCGCGTTGTTCCACGGCGTCGACGAACGGGTACCCGTTGACGCGTTGAAGTTCGGTACCCAGGTCCTCGAACACTTCCTGTTGCACTGCTGACCCAGAAAGGACGAGTCATGGCATTTGACTACAACCCGTATGACTTCCTCCCGAAGCTGCCCTCGTTCACGGTGTCGTCGGACACGTTCACCGACGGCCAGGCGTGGGGCAACGACCAGGTCAGCGGCATCATGGGCGCCGGCGGCAGCGACGTCTCGCCGCACCTGACGTGGTCAGGCTTCCCCGAGCAGACCCGCAGCTTCGCCGTCACCGTGTACGACCCCGACGCCCCGACCGCCTCCGGCTTCTGGCACTGGGCGGTGGCGAACCTGCCCGCCACCGTGACCGAACTGCCCGCGGGCGTCGGCGACGGCAGCGGGTTGCCCGGCGACGCGCTCACGCTGCGCAACGACGCCGGGCTCAAGCGCTTCATCGGCGCCGCCCCGCCGCCGGGGCATGGTGCGCACCGCTACTTTGTCGCCGTACATGCCGTCGACGTCGAAAAGCTCGATCTGCCCGAGGATGCGACGCCGGCGTATCTCGGTTTCAACCTTTTCCAACACGCGATCGCGCGGGCGCTGATCCACGGCACTTACGAACAGAAGTAGCGCAGAAGTAGCGAAATCCGCTCTGCGCGCTTCGATTACCTGCATGACTGGCTTTTCCCGGGAACTGACGTATGGTCGCGGTTGAGTGATTGCCACTTCTGCTTAAGGAGCGACAATGGCTGACAAGAAACCGGGCAAGAACCTGAAGAAGGCCGAACGGTCGCTGAAGGAGCGGCGCGCTGAGAAGCGTCAGCGCGAAGCCGAAGCGGGTGAGTTCATCCGCAAGCGCAAGCGCGCCGGTTAGACCGCAGACCCCACCGCATCGGCCAGTGACCCGAAGCCGCCCTCGTGTAGGCGGCGGGCGATGCCGTCGTGAATGCGCTTGGCCCACAGCCCGCCGCCGTATACGAAGCCCGTGTAGCCCTGCAGCAGCGAGGCGCCGGAGGTGATGCGGTCCCAGGCGTCGTCGGCGGTTTCGATGCCGCCGACGCTGATCAGCACCAGGCGGTCACCGACGCGCCCGTAGAGCCTGCGCAGCACCTCCGTCGAGCGTTGCGCGACCGGAGGTCCGGAGATGCCGCCGGGACCGAGTTCGTCGACGCCGGGAGTGGCCAGCCCGTCGCGCGACACCGTGGTGTTGGTGGCGACGATGCCGGCCAGGCCGAGTTCGATTGCCAGATCGGCGATCTCGTCGACATCCTGGTCGGACAGATCCGGCGCGATCTTCACCAGGACCGGTGTCGACGTCTCCGCCAGCACGGCCGTCAGGATCGGCCGCAACGACTCCACGGCCTGCAGATCGCGCAATCCGGGGGTGTTCGGCGAGCTGACGTTGACCACCATGAACGACGCGAGCGGGCCGAGCAGCCGAGCGGACGTGGCGTAGTCCTGCACGGCCTGCTCCGGCGGGGTGACCTTGGTCTTGCCGATGTTCACGCCGATCGGTACGTCGGAAACATGCCGAGCCAACCGCACGGCAAGTTCGCCGGCGCCGTGGTTGTTGAAACCCATCCGGTTCAGCAGCGCGCGGTCCTGCGGCAGCCGGAACATCCGCGGTTTGGCATTGCCGGGCTGCGCCTGCGCAGTCACGGTTCCGATCTCGGCATATCCGAAGCCGAGCGCCCCCCACGTGTCGAGGCCGCTGCCGTTCTTGTCGAACCCGGCGGCCAGGCCGAGCGGCCCGGGAAACCTGACCCCGAACACGGTGGAAGCCAGCACCGGATCCCGCGGTCCCAACCAGCGTTTCAACGCGCGTCGCGGCCACGGCAGGTAGGTGGCGGCGCGCAAGAGGGCGAACACCCAGGTGTGAATCCGTTCGGGCGCAACCAGAAACAACGCCCGCCGCAGCGCGCCGTACATCATCGAGTCACAGCGCGGGCTGCTCGGGAACGCCTACCCGGTCGGCCGCGGTCTTCCTGCGCCGAAGTAACACCCGCCGCGAGCCGTCGGTGTACAGCCGGACGCGGGTGAGTTCCCACCCCCGGTATTCGGCCTCGATGGACAATCGGGTCGACGCGCTGACGCGGGTCACATCGGGCGGCAGCCGCAGCGGAATCCATTCGTAATCGTCGGAGAGGTCCTGATCCCAGCCTGCAGGCAGGCGGCCGCGGTGAATGGCACTCACGGGCGCCCACCCGCGGCGTCGGTGATCACCTGCACACCCGCTCCCACTCCGGACACGACGTACAGCGTGCCAGAGGATTCGTCATAAGCCAGGGAGTTCGGTTGCTGCACGGTTCGATATCGCACCTTCTCGACGGGGATCCCGGTGGCCAGATCGTAGCCAACGACCGTATTCGCCGCCGTCTGCGACACCCAGGCCAGCGTCGAGGACCCGGCCAGGCCGTATGGGGCCTCGGGCACCGGATAGCGCTGCCGAAGGATCAGCGGGTTCGTGCCGAAGGCCAGCAGTCCGTCGCCGCGCGTGTCGGCGACCAGCACGCGCCCGGCGGGGTCGGCGACCATTGTCGTCGCGCCCTCACCGGCCCGCAGTGCCTGCTCCTGCTCGGTGCCGCTTTCGGACAACGCCGTCACCGAAGTCTGCCCGCGATCCAGTACGACGGCCGTATTACCTTGCGTGACAAGGTCATCGACGCGAGCGAAGATCTTCAGCTGTGCTGCCACCGACCCGTCCGAGCCCAGCGTGTACACCGCACCGTCCGAGCTACCGAGAACCAGCCGCCTGTCCGCGCGTCGGGCGATCGCGGTGAACTCGGTGTCGGTCTCTCCTCCGACGTCGAACCTGGTGGCCGTACCCGTCGAGAGATCGATCCGGTGATAGCCGCCGCGGGTCGCGGCGTAGGCGTGCCCCTCGCCGTCGCCGGTCAACGCGGTCGCGCCGGCGGGCAGCGGCACCGTCGCGACGACGTCGCCCGCCCTCGAGAACACGGTGACCTGCGACTGGCCGGCCGGGCCCGAAGCCAGCACCGCCAACGAGCCGCTCGCCGTGTCGACGATCGCCGCCTGCGCGCGGCCCGCCAGCGGCCGCACCACGCCGTCCGGTCGGCCGGTGACCGGTGGCGACTCAGCGGCCGACGCGGGCGCGATGGTCGGCGGTGCCACCTCCGCGGTCTCGGACGAACAGCCACCGACCACGCCGATGACCACGACAATTGCCAGCGACACCACGATCCCGCGAACCAGCTGATTCGAGGCGTTTATGAACGGCGGCAAGGGGTAGCTCTCGGTCGTGGGTACGGGATATCGACTGAATGGCCAGTCTAGGCAGCCGGCTTGCCAGGAGTTTCCAGCCGCTCGCCGTGCCCTCCCAAGCGGCGGGCGGGTCGGAGGTATGGTGCGATCATGACGCTCGCCGCAGACCGTGAAATGGGCGCCCAAGAGTTTGCTATCGAGGACATCACCACTGGTGTACACGCCAGCGGATTTGGCCAGCTCGGCGACGGCCGCAGCTTCTCGTTCCACGTCGAGCGCCAGACTCTCGTCGTGGAGGTCTATCGTCCCCGGCTGGCCGGGCCGGTCCCAGGCGCAGAGGACGTGGTGGCGACGTCGACCCGCAAGCTGACCGACATCGACCTCACCGACCAGCGCAGCGTGGGTGCCGCGGTGCGGGATGCGGTGGCCGAGGCCCAGCCGGTGGCGCGGGCCGGTCGCTAACAGCCGCCCACGGTACGGTCGTCGTCGTGACGGACGTGCCGGCGATGTCGTGGGTGCAGGTGGTCGTTCTCGCGGTACTGCAGGGCCTGACCGAATTCCTGCCCGTCTCGTCCTCGGCGCATCTCGCGATCGCCTCGCGCGTGTTCTTCGCCGACGACGCGGGCGCGTCGTTCACCGCGGTGACCCAGCTCGGCACCGAGTTCGCGGTGCTGCTGTACTTCGCCAGAGACATCGGCCGCATCATCAAGGCCTGGGTCCACGGACTCTTCGTGGCCACCCAGCGCACCGCGGACTACCGGCTCGGTTGGTACGTGATCATCGGCACCATCCCGATCGGGGTGTTCGGGCTGTTGTTCAAAGACGAAATTCGCACGGGCGCACGCAATCTCTGGGCGATCGCGATCGCGTTGATCGTGTTCTCGGCCGTCATCGCCGCCGCCGAGTACTTCGGCAGGCAGACCCGCAACGTCGAGCAGCTGACATGGAAGGACGGCATCATCGTCGGCCTCGCGCAGTGCCTCGCGCTGCTGCCCGGGGTGTCCCGCTCGGGCGCGACGATCAGCGCGGGCCTTTTCCTGGGCCTCAACCGCGAACTCGCCGCCCGTTTCGGCTTCCTGCTCGCGATCCCGGCGGTGTTCGCCTCGGGGCTGTTCTCCTTGCCCGACGCCTTCCATCCCGTCGGTGAGGGGATGAGCGCCAGCGGGCCGCAGTTGCTGGTGGCGACTGTGATCGCGTTCGTCGTCGGATTCGCGGCGGTGGCGTGGTTCCTGCGGTTCCTGGTCCGGCACAGCATGTACTGGTTCGTCGGTTACCGCGTGGCGCTGGGCGCGGTTGTGCTGGCCCTGTTGGGCACCGGAGTGGTGGCCGCGACATGACGGTGATCCTGTTGCGGCACGGCCGCTCGACCTCGAACACCGCGCACACGCTGGCGGGCCGCTCCGAGGGCGTCGACCTCGACGACAAGGGGCGTGAACAGGCGCAGGCGGTGGTGGCCAGGGTCGGATCGCTGCCGATCCGGGCGATCGTGCGCTCGCCGCTGCTGCGGTGCGAACGAACCGTGGAACCGCTGGCCGCCGCGCTGGGCCTGACACCGATCGTCGACGACCGCATCGCCGAGGTCGACTACGGGGCCTGGACCGGCCGCAAGATCGCCGATCTGGTCAAGGAGCCGTTGTGGACGGTGGTTCAACATCAGCCGAGCGCTGCCGTCTTTCCGGACGGCGAGGGCCTTGCGCACGTGCAGGCCCGCGCAGTCGCCGCGGTTCGCGAGCACGACCGTCGGCTGGCGGAGGAACACGAGGGCGACGTGCTGTGGCTGGCCTGCACCCACGGCGATGTGATCAAAGCGGTCGTCGCCGATGCGCTCGGCACCCATCTCGACAGCTTCCAGCGAATCACCGCCGACCCGGGGTCGATGAGCGTGATCCGGTACACGGCGGTGCGACCGTTCGTGATCCACGTCAACCACACCGGTGACCAACTGACGGCCGGGCTGCGTCCCAAACCGGCCGAGTCCGACGGCCGGGCCGACTCCGGAGAGGGGGAGGTGCCGCCGGAGGATGCCGTGGTGGGTGGGTCGACCGGCTAGTCGCGATTACGGCTGACAAGCCCTAACCGGTATTTTGGAAAGTGCCATGGCCCGCGCAATTCACGTCTTCCGCACACCCGACCGCTTCGTGGCCGGGACAGTTGGCCAGCCCGGCAACCGCACCTTCTACCTGCAGGCCGTTCACGACAAGCGAGTGGTGTCGGTGGTGCTGGAGAAGCAGCAGGTTGCCGTGCTCGCCGAGCGGATTGCCGCGCTGCTGCTCGAGATCAACCGCCGGTTCGGCACCCCGATCCCGCCGGACACCGGTGAGATCGAGGACCTGAGCCCGTTGATCACCCCGGTCGACGCGGAGTTCCGGGTGGGGACGATGGGACTGGGCTGGGACTCCGAGGCGCAGACCGTCGTCGTCGAGTTGCTCGCGGTGTCGGAAACCGAGTTCGACGCATCGGTGGTGCTCGACGACGCGGAGGAAGGGCCCGACGCGGTGCGCGTCTTTCTCACGCCCGAATCCGCACGCGAGTTCGCGACGCGCTCCAACCGGGTCATCTCGGCAGGCCGACCGCCCTGCCCGTTGTGTGACGAGCCGCTGGACCCCGACGGTCACATCTGCGTGCGCACCAACGGCTACCGGCGCGGCGCCTTCGCCGAGTCCGACGATGACGTCGACATCTGACCCCGCGGCCGACGCCGCTCGCGAAGACGTCCTGCAGCGCGGCGAGCTCACCGTCATCGGACGCATCCGCTCGGCAAGCAACGCGACGTTTCTGTGCGAAGCGAACCTCGGTGAGCAACAAGTACATTGCGTCTACAAGCCGATCGCCGGCGAGGCGCCGCTGTGGGATTTCCCCGACGGCACGCTGGCCGGCCGGGAACGCGGCGCATTTCTGGTGTCGGCGGCGCTCGGTTGGAACCTTGTGCCCCACACAATCATTCGGCCCGGTCCCGCCGGCGATGGCATGGTGCAGTTGTGGGTGGACCAGCCCGGCGACGAGATCGAAGCCGAAAAGCCGTCGGGGCCCGACCTGATCGATCTGCTGCCCGCCGGCCGGATCCCGCCGGGGTTCCTGCCCATCCTGCAGGCCTACGACTACGCAGGCGACGAGGTCGTGCTGGTCCACGCCGACGACGACCGGTTGCGCCGGATGGCGGTGTTCGACGTGCTGGTCAACAACGCCGACCGCAAGGGCGGCCACATCCTGTGCGGGGTGGACGGGCGCGTGTACGGCGTTGACCACGGGGTCACGCTGCACGTCGAGGACAAACTGCGCACCGTGTTGTGGGGCTGGGCCGGTAAACCCGTTGACGACCAGACGCTGGAGTCGGTGGCCGCGCTGCGCGATCAACTGCGCGACGGGCTCGCCGACCAGCTGTGCGTTCACATCACTGAACGCGAGGTCGCCGCACTGCTCGCGAGAACCATTGCGCTACTTGACGATCCGGTGATGCCGACACCCGACCGGCACCGCCCCATCCCGTGGCCGGCGTTCTGATCGATGACCCAGACCGATGCGGCGCTGGCCGCCGAGGTGGCCTTTGAGGCAGGCGAACTGCTGCTGCAGGTGCGCGAAGAACTGGGTTTCTACGACCCGTACGACCTCGGCGACGCCGGCGACATGCGGGCCAACAAGCTGATCCTGCAGCGGCTGCGCGAGCGGCGGCCCGACGATGCGGTGCTCTCCGAGGAGGCCGTCGACGACGTGTCGCGGGTGCACGCCGACCGGGTCTGGATCGTCGACCCCGTCGACGGCACCTGGGAATTCTCCCTGCCGGGCCGCACGGACTGGGCGGTGCACATCGCGCTCTGGCAACGCGACGGCAGCCCCAACGGCCGCATCACCGACGCGGCCGTCGCGCTGCCTGCGCGCAACGAGGTCTACCGGACCGACACCGTGAAACCGCCGCCACCACGCGACGAGGGCCCGATCCTGATCACGGCGAGCGCCAACCGGCCGCCACCGGTGCTGTGGTGGTTGCGTGAACGGATGGACATCCAGCTGGTGCGGATCGGCTCCGCGGGAGCCAAGGCGATGGCCGTGGTGCGCGGCGACGTCGATGCCTACCTGCACGCCGGCGGCCAGTGGGAGTGGGATTCGGCGGCCCCGGCCGGGGTGGTGCAGGCGGCCGGCCTGCATGCGTCGCGGCTGGACGGCTCCGAGCTGATCTACAACCGCCGCGACCCCTACCTGCCCGACCTGCTGATGTGTCGGCCGGAACTGAGCGAACCGCTGCTCGAGGGCATCCTCTCGGCGTATCGGAGCCGCTGGAGGGATTGAACCGGGAATGAAACAGGCGCCGCCCTTGTCGATCACGGCGATGCTTAGAGTCGAGGCTATGAACTCGTGGCCGGCACCCGTCGTCCCGGCGTTGCCGGGTCGCGGTCCGCAGCTACGCCTTTATGACAGCGCCGACCGGCAGGTGCGCCCCGTCAGCGCCGGCGACACGGCCACCATGTACGTGTGCGGTATCACGCCGTACGACGCCACCCACCTCGGCCACGCCGCCACCTATCTTGCGTTCGACCTCGTGCACCGCATGTGGCTCGACGCCGGCCACCGGGTGCACTACGTGCAGAACATCACCGACGTCGACGATCCGCTGTTCGAGCGCGCGCAGCGCGACGGGGTCGATTGGCGTGAGCTCGCCGACCGGGAGACCGACCTGTTCCGCGAGGACATGGCCGCGCTGCGGGTGCTGCCCCCGCACGACTACGTCGCGGCCACCGATGCCATCGCCGAGGTCATCGAGGTCGTCGAGAAGCTGCTGGCCTCGGGTGCGGCCTACGTCGTCGAGGATGCCGAGTACCCCGACGTCTACTTCCGCGCCGACGCCACCGCCCAGTTCGGTTACGAGTCCGGCTACGACCGCGACACCATGCGGCGGCTGTTCGCCGAACGCGGGGGCGACCCCGACCGTCCCGGAAAGGGCGACGAACTCGACGCGCTGCTGTGGCGGGCGCAACGGCCGGGGGAGCCGAGTTGGCCATCGCCCTTCGGGCCTGGCCGCCCCGGTTGGCACGTGGAGTGCGCAGCGATCGCGCTGAGCCGGATCGGCACCGGCCTCGACATCCAGGGCGGCGGCAGCGACCTGGTCTTCCCGCACCACGAGTTCTCGGCCGCTCACGCCGAATCCCTCACCGGCGAGCGGAGATTCGCGCGTCACTACGTGCATGCCGGAATGATCGGCTGGAACGGCCACAAGATGAGCAAGAGCCGGGGGAACCTGGTGCTGGTGTCGCGGCTGCGCGCCGACGGCGTCGACCCTTCGGCGATCCGGTTGGGGCTGTTCGCCGGTCACTACCGCTCCGACAGATACTGGAGCGACGCGGTGCTCGCCGAGGCCGTCGAGCGGCTGGACCGCTGGCGCACCGCGGTGGCGCTGCCCGCCGCGCCGGACGCGACCGACGTCGTGAGCCGGGTGCGCCGTTATCTCGCCGACGACCTCGACACCCCGAAAGCGCTTGCGGCTCTGGATGGTTGGAGCACCGACGCGCTGACTTACGGCGGCCACGATCCCCATGCGGGCCGCACGGTGGCCACCGCCGTCGACGCGCTGCTGGGTATCCGGCTGTAGAACCGCGAGACCCCGCCCGCCGCGGCGCCGACCCGGGTACGTTGACGGCCATGGGTTCTGTGAACGGGAAAGTCGCGCTGATCACCGGTGGCGCCAACGGGATCGGCGAAGAGGTGGCGCGCCGCCTGCACGACAAGGGCGCCAAGCTCGTGCTGACCGACCTCGACGGTGACAGGCTGGCGCAGGTCGCCGCCAAGCTCGGCAACAAGGGCGTGCTGACCGTCGTCGCCGACGTGCGCGATCTGGCCGCGATGGAATCCGCCGTCGCCGAGGGCGTGGAGCGGTTCGGCGGCATCGACATCGTGATGGCGAATGCGGGCATCGCCGTCTACGGCTCAGTGCTCAACATGGATCCGGCGGCGTTCAAGACGTGCCTCGATGTTAATGCGCTCGGGGTGTTTTACACCGTGAAGGCCGCGCTGCCGTCGATCGTCGAGCGGCGCGGCTACGTGCTGGTCGTGTCGTCGGCCGCGGCGTATGCGCCGCTGCCCGGTGCCACGTCGTACAACCTGTCGAAGGCAGGCGTCGAGCACTTCGCCAACGCGTTGCGGCTGGAGGTCGCGCACCTCGGCGTGGAAGTCGGCTCGGCGCACATGATGTGGATCGACACCCCGCTGGTACGTGAGAGCAAGGCCGACCTGGCGTCGCTGCGGGAGATGATCAAGAAAATGCCGGGTCCGCTCAAGACCACCAGCTCGGTGGAGAAGTGCGGCGAGGCTTTCCTCAAGGGGATCGAAGGCCGCAAGCGCCAGATCAACTGTCCCGGGTGGGTCGGACTGCTCCGGTGGCTCAAGCCGGTGCTGTCGACTCGGGTCGGCGAGTCGACGACGCTGAGATCGGTTCCGGAACTGATCCCGCGAATGGATGCCGAAGTGGCCGCGCTCGGCCGCTCGATGAGCGCACGCACCGAAGCGCTGGAAAAGCGGGGTTAACCTCGGAAGCCGGGACCTCGACGACGCAGGTAGCGCTCGAACTCCGCGGCCAGCGCGTCGCCGTCGATCTTGCCGAGCGCCTCGTGCATGTCGACCTCGGCGTCGCCACGTTCCTCCAGTGAATGCACGTACTCGGCGATCTCGTCGTCCTCGGCGGTCATCTCCGACACCGCCTGCTCCCACTCCTCGGCCGCCGACGGCAGATCGGCCAGCGGCACCTCGATGTCGAGCACATCCTCGACACGGCGCAGCAGCGCCACCGTCGCCTTGGGATTCGGTGGCTGGGAGACGTAATGCGGCACCGCGGCCCAGAACGTCACGGCGGGGATACCCGCCTGCACGCAGGCATCCTGGAACACCCCGGCGATACCGGTCGGACCTTCGTACCGCGTCTCCTCCAGGCCGAACACCTTGGCGGTGTCCGACGAGTAGGCCGCCCCAGACACGGGCACCGGGCGGGTGTGCGGCGTGTCGGCCAGCAGGGCGCCGAGGATCACCACGGTCGCGACGTTGAGCTTGTCGGCGATCGCCAACAGCTCGGCGCAGAAGGTGCGCCAGCGCATGTTGGGCTCGACGCCGTGCATCAACACGATGTCGCGGTCGGAACCGGGCGGGCGGCAGTGCGAAATCCGCATCGACGGCCACACCAGTTCGCGGGTCACCCCGTCGACCAGCCGGATCACCGGCCGGTTCACCTGGTAGTCGTAGTACGCCTCGTCGTCGATCTCGACGATCGTGTCGGCCTCCCAGATGGCGTCCAGGTGCTCCAGAGCGTCGCTGGCCGCATCACCGGCGTCGTTCCAGCCTTCGAAGGCTGCGACGACGATCGCGTCGTTCAGTTCGGGCAGGCCCGGGCGGTTTTCAGATGAGCCGCTTGCGCGAAGACCATCTGGCATGCCGCTCGCATCCGACAAGGTCACAACGCCAGCGTAAGCCCTGTGCGGCGGGTTCGAGCGCCATCGCCACACGGGGTGATTTGATCCGGCGACTACCCTGAATACGTGGCTGATGCTGATGATCGCGCGGGCGACACCGATTTGCTCGGGGCCCTGTCGACCAGGGGGATGGTCGGCGACCGCGCGCTGAAGGCACAGGTACAGGCCGCCGATCTCATCGAGACGAAATACGTACGGCTGCAATCTGGTTAGCCTTGGTGACGACGACATTGCCGACAGGGTCCGTGAGCTGCCGCTCAACGGAGCCGCGATTGCCGGGCGGGTCGGTTTCGATCGCCGCGACGAGGCGGGCGTCCAGACGTCGATCGGGTGACGACGTAGACTTTTCTGGTCGAGAGGCGTTGCAACGGTTCCGGGTTTCCGCCGGTATCCGCCACGCTCGGCAGATTCAAGGACGCCTTCCATTACGGAAGGAGCGCGCGTGAACGCCTTTGAGCCCAACATCCGCCCTGACTGCACAGATGAACTGACGGCTGCGCTGCGTCAGCGGATCGTGGTGATCGACGGCGCGATGGGCACGGCGATCCAGCGCGATCGGCCCGACGAGGCCGGCTACCGCGGCGAGCGGTTCAAGGACTGGCCGAGCGATGTTCAGGGCAACAACGACCTGCTCAACCTGACGCAGCCGCAGATCATCGAGGCGATCCACCGCGAGTACCTCGACGCCGGCGCCGACATCATCGAGACCAACACGTTCAACGCGAACGCGGTCTCGCTCTCCGACTACGGCATGGAAGAACTCGGCTACGAGCTGAACTACGCCGGCGCGGCCTTGGCGCGTACAGCCTGCGACGAGGTCAGCACACCCGACAGGCCCCGCTACGTCGCCGGGGCGCTGGGGCCGACGACGCGGACCGCGTCGATCTCACCGGACGTCAACGACCCGGGAGCCCGCAACGTCACCTATGACCAGCTGGTCGCCGCCTACCTCGAAGCCGCCAACGGCCTGGTCGACGGCGGCGCCGACATCATTCTCGTCGAAACGATCTTCGACACGCTGAACGCCAAGGCCGCTGTGTTCGCACTCGAGACGCTGTTCGAGGACCGCGGGCGCCGCTGGCCCGTGATCATCTCGGGCACCATCACCGATGCCTCCGGGCGCACGCTGTCCGGACAGGTCACCGAGGCGTTCTGGAACTCGATCAGGCACGCCAAGCCGCTCGCGGTCGGCCTCAACTGCGCCCTGGGCGCACCGGAGATGAGGCCCTACATCGCCGAGATGTCACGCATCGCCGACACGTTCGTCTCCTGCTACCCGAACGCCGGCCTGCCCAACGCCTTTGCCGAATACGACGAAACCCCCGAGCGTCAGGCCGGATACGTCGCCGACTTCGCCGAGGCGGGCTTCGTCAACCTGGTCGGTGGGTGCTGCGGGACGACGCCGGCGCACATCGCCGAGATCGCCAAGGCCGTCGAGGGCAAGCCGCCGCGCCAGGTGCCGGAGATCCCCGTGGCCACCCGGCTGTCGGGCCTGGAACCGCTCAACATCGACGACAACTCCCTGTTCGTGAACATCGGTGAGCGCACCAACATCACCGGCTCCGCCCGGTTCCGCAACCTGATCAAGGCCGAGGACTACGACACCGCGCTGTCGGTGGCCCTGCAGCAGGTCGAGGTCGGTGCGCAGGTCATCGACATCAACATGGACGAGGGCATGATCGACGGCGTCGCCGCGATGGACCGGTTCACCAAGCTGATCGCCTCCGAACCCGACATCAGCCGCGTCCCGGTGATGATCGACTCCTCCAAGTGGGAGGTCATCGAGGCGGGCCTGAAGAACGTGCAAGGCAAGCCGATCGTCAACTCGATCTCCATGAAGGAGGGCGAGGAGAAGTTCATTCGCGAGGCACGGCTGTGCCGCAAGTTCGGCGCCGCCGTCGTCGTGATGGCCTTCGACGAGCAGGGGCAGGCCGACAACCTGGAGCGCCGCAAGGAGATCTGCGGGCGCGCCTACCGGATCCTGACCGAAGAGGTCGGCTTCCCGGCCGAGGACATCATCTTCGACCCGAACTGCTTCGCGCTGGCCACCGGTATCGAGGAGCACGCGACGTACGGCATCGACTTCATCGAGGCCTGCGCCTGGATCAAAGAGAACCTGCCCGGGGTGCACATCTCCGGCGGCATCTCGAACGTGTCGTTCTCGTTCCGGGGCAACAACCCCGTCCGCGAGGCGATCCACGCGGTGTTCCTGTTCCACGCCATCAAGGCCGGGTTGGACATGGGCATCGTCAACGCCGGTGCGTTGGTGCCCTACGACTCGATCGACCCCGAGCTGCGCGACCGCATCGAGGACGTCGTGCTGAACCGTCGCGAGGATGCCGCCGAACGGCTGCTGGAGATCGCCGAACGGTTCAACAACACGGACAAGTCAGAGGATCCGAAGGCAGCCGAATGGCGCAGCCTGCCCGTCCGCGAGCGGATCACCCACGCGTTGGTCAAGGGCATCGACGCCCACGTCGACGCCGACACCGAGGAGCTGCGGGCCGAAATCGCCGCGGCGGGTGGTCGCCCGATCGAGGTGATCGAGGGGCCGCTGATGGACGGCATGAACGTCGTCGGAGACCTGTTCGGCTCGGGCAAGATGTTCCTGCCTCAGGTCGTGAAGTCGGCGCGGGTGATGAAAAAGGCTGTGGCGTACCTGCTTCCGTACATCGAGGCGGAGAAAGGCAGCCGGGATGATTTGGACGATGGAGAGAGGTCGAACGGCACCATCGTGATGGCGACGGTGAAGGGCGACGTTCACGACATCGGCAAGAACATCGTCGGGGTCGTGCTGCAGTGCAACAACTACTCCGTGATCGACCTCGGCGTGATGGTGCCCGCGCAGAAGATTCTGGACGCGGCGAAGGAGCACAACGCCGACATCATCGGGCTGTCCGGCCTGATCACCCCGTCCCTGGACGAGATGTCCAACTTCGCGGTCGAGATGGAACGCGAAGGGCTTCAGATCCCGCTGCTGATCGGCGGCGCGACCACATCGCGCGCGCACACGGCGGTGAAAATATCGCCGCGTCGTAGCGGTCCGGTGGTCTGGGTCAAGGACGCGTCCCGTTCGGTGCCGGTCGCTGCTGCGCTGCTGGACGACAAGCAGCGCCCGGCGTTGTTGGAGGCCACCGAGAAGGACTACGCAGCCCTTCGCGAACGGCACGCCCAGAAGAACGAGCGGCCGATGCTGACGTTGGAGAAAGCCCGCGCGAACCGGACGCCGATCGAGTGGGACGGCTACACGCCGCCGGTACCGGCCCAGGGTCTCGGGATACGGGAGTTCCTCGACTACGACCTCGCCGAACTGCGCGAGTACATCGACTGGCAGCCGTTCTTCAACGCCTGGGAGATGAAGGGCCGCTTCCCCGACATCCTCAACAACCCGGCCACCGGCGAGACCGCCCGGAAGTTGTACGACGACGCCCAGGAGATGCTCGACACCCTGATCAAGGAGAAGTGGCTGACCGCCAACGGCGTGATCGGGTTCTTCCCGGCGAACGCCGTCGGCGATGACGTCGAGGTGTACACCGACGACACCCGTACCGAGGTGCTCACCACGCTGCACAACCTGCGCCAGCAGGGCGAGCATCGCGACGGCATCCCGAACCGGTCGCTGGGCGACTACATTGCGCCTAAGGACACCGGGCTGGCCGACTACGTCGGCGCCTTCGCCGTCACGGCCGGGCTCGGCAGCCAGGACAAGATCATGGAGTTCAAGGCGGCCCTCGACGACTACAGCGCGATTCTGCTGGAGTCGATCGCCGACCGGTTGGCGGAGGCGTTCGCCGAACGGATGCACCAAAGGGTCCGCACGGAGTTCTGGGGATACCAGCCGGAAGAGCAGCTCGACAACGACGCACTCATCGCCGAGAAGTACGTGGGAATCCGCCCGGCCCCCGGCTATCCGGCCTGCCCGGAACACACCGAGAAGGCGACGCTCTGGGAGTTGATGGACGTCCATCAGCGGACCGGCATCGAACTGACCGAGTCGATGGCGATGTGGCCCGGCGCTGCGGTCAGCGGCTGGTATTACTCCCACCCGCAGTCGCAATACTTCGTGGTCGGCCGGGTGGCCCAGGATCAGGTCGCCGACTACGCGAAGCGCAAGGGCTGGACACTCAAGGAAGCCGAGCGTTGGCTGAGCTCGAACCTCAGCTACAACCCGGAGGACTGAGCCTCACGTCGGTTCAGGAGCGGAACAACTCGGCGTTGCGGGCTGCCCACCGGGCGACCGACTCCGCGGGCGTCCCGGTGAGTTCGCCTACCAGCTGGTTGGCCCGCTGCGGCTCGGCGTCCTTCATCAGTTCGAGATACCAGTCGACCTCATCGCCCATTAACGGCCGCAGTTGCTCACGCGCCTCGTCCAAGCTGCACTTCTCGTACCTCACCTCGGCGCCGATGCCCACCCCTATCTGTTCGGCGATCTGTGCGCGGGTCAGCGCTTCTGGACCGGTTAGCTCGTACGTCTGACCGAAGTGCACCTGCTCCGGTTTGACCAGCAGCGTGGCCGCCACTCTTGCGATGTCGTACATCGAAATCGGCGCCTCGAGCACTTCCGGGTACGGCTCTCGCACGGTGCGGGTGGCTTTGATCG
This sequence comes from Mycobacterium sp. IS-3022, assembly GCF_001500065.1. Classification (GTDB taxonomy): domain Bacteria; phylum Actinomycetota; class Actinomycetes; order Mycobacteriales; family Mycobacteriaceae; genus Mycobacterium. Next base: position 19,447 of record NZ_LQIN01000019.1, on the reverse strand, counting down.
GCTCGGACCACATGGCGAAGTTCTCCAGGAACTCGCCCGGCCCCAGCTGCGTGCTCACCAGACCGGATGCGGCGATGGTGTCCGTGTGCTCCTGCCAGTGCGCGCCGCCGGACAGCGCGACGACGTACTGCACACCGGCCTTCTTGGCCAGGTCGAGGGTGACGTCCAACGTCGACGGCAACGGTGCCAGATACATCCGCTCCACCCCCTCCAGCGCGGCGGGCAGCGTGTCCGGGTCGCCGAGATAACCCGTGATCGCATCCACCTCGTCCGGCAGGTTCCCCTTTGCGGGGTTCTTGGTCAGCGCGCGGATGTCCGGAATGTCACTGCCGCCCAAACGAATTAGTTCGTCCACAACGAGGCGGCCGATGTTTCCAGTCGCTCCGGTCACAAGAATCGTCATGATTTTCACCGTACGTGCCCCCTCTGACAGAATCGGGGTCATGCGTGCGGTCCTGTTCGACATGGACGGCACGCTCGTCGACTCCGAAAAGCTCTGGGACATCTCGCTGGCGGCGTTGTATGACCACCACGGCGGTCGGCTCACCTCCGAGGTGCGCGCATCGCTGGTGGGCAGCTCGGCCGAGAACACCATCGCGACCGTGTATGCCGACCTCGGTCTCGATCCGGATCCCGCGGCCATGGCAGAGGCGAACCGCTGGCTGCACGACTACACCGCGGGGTTGTTCGACGGCGGGCTGCCGTGGTGCGACGGTGCCCCCGAGTTGTTGGAAGCCCTTGCCGCCGAAGGAACTCCGATGGCGCTGGTTACCAACACCCAGCGCGCGTTGACCGACCGCGCTTTGAACAGCATTGGGCGACACTTCTTTTCGGTGACCGTATGCGGTGACGAGGTGACCCGTGGCAAACCCGCTCCCGACGTGTATCTGAGAGCAGCGGAGTTGCTGGGCCTGCGGCCGGCTGCGTGCCTGGCGATCGAGGATTCGGTCACCGGCACGGCGGCCGCCGAGAGCGCCGGATGCCCGGTACTGGTGGTGCCCAACGACGTAGCGGTCCCCGGCGGCCCGCGGCGACGCCACGTTTCCTCGCTTGCGGGACTGCGGGCGGCCGATCTGCACACCGTTCATTGCGAGCTGACCACGCGCAGGGAAGACCGCAGCGCGTGAACCCGGTCTGTGATTGAATGTGACGTCCATCACCCAAACCTGTGGAAGGGTGTCGCATGGCCCACGGTCCCGTCGGTGAGCCCTCGTCAGGTTTGGATTACGAGGAATCCGAACACAGCGGCCGCGTCGTCCGGATCGCCTCCGTAGCGGCCCTGGGCGGTCTGCTTTTCGGCTATGACAGCGCCGTCATCAACGGGGCGGTATCGGCGGTCGAGGACCACTTCCAGATCAGCAAGACGGTGACGGGCGTCGCCGTCGCGGCCGCGCTGATCGGTGCGGCCCTCGGCGCGGTGGTCGCCGGTCGGCTGGCGGACAAGATCGGCCGGCTGTCGGTGATGAAGATCGCCGCGCTGCTGTTCCTCATCAGCGCCTTCGGCACCGGCCTGGCGGTCAACGTCTGGATGTTCGGGATGTTCCGCATCGTCGGTGGCCTCGGCGTCGGCGTGGCATCCGTCATCGCTCCGGCGTATATCGCGGAGACCTCGCCGCCGCGGATCCGCGGCCGGCTGGGCTCGCTGCAACAACTGGCCATCGTCTCCGGCATCTTCGTATCGCTGGCAATCGACGCGCTGCTGGCACATCTCGCGGGCGGGTCGCGGGAAGAACTGTGGCTGAGCATGGAGGCTTGGCGTTGGATGTTCCTCGTGATGGCGGTGCCCGCGGTGCTCTACGGCGGCCTGGCGTTCACGATCCCGGAGTCTCCTCGCTATCTCGTTGCGACATACCGGATTCCGGAGGCGCGGCGGGTGCTGAACAAGTTGCTGGGGGAGAAGAACCTCGAGCTGACGATCACCCGCATCAAGGAATCGCTGAAGTCGGAGAAGCCGCCGTCGTGGCGCGATCTGCGCAAGCCCACCGGCGGGCTCTACGGCATCGTGTGGGTCGGTGTGCTGCTGTCGGTGTTCCAGCAGTTCGTCGGCATCAACGTGATCTTCTACTACTCGAACGTGTTGTGGGAGGCCGTCGGTTTCGGTGAAGGCCAGGCGTTCATCATCACCGTGATCACGTCGGTGACGAACATCGTCACCACGCTGATCGCGATCGCGCTGATCGACAAGGTCGGCCGCAAGCCGTTGCTGCTGTTCGGCTCGACCGGCATGGCCGTGACGCTGGGCACCATGGCGATCGTTTTCGGCACCGCACCGGTGATCGACGGCCAGCCGCACCTCACTGGGGCGGCCGGGCCCATCGCGCTGGTCGCCGCCAACCTGTTCGTGGTGTCCTTCGGCATGTCGTGGGGCCCGGTGGTCTGGGTGTTGCTCGGCGAGATGTTCCCCAACCGCATCCGCGGAGCCGCGCTCGGCCTCGCCGCCGCCGCGCAGTGGGTGGCCAACTGCGCGATCACCGCGTCATTCCCCGCACTTGGTGATTTTTCGCTCGGCATCGCCTACGGCTTCTACGCCGTCTGCGCGGCGCTGTCGCTGCTGTTCGTGTGGCGGTTCGTCTCCGAGACCAAGGGCAAGCACCTCGAGGACATGGGCAGCGAGGTTCCGCATCAGCAGGAGCCGGTCTGAGCGCTGCGCCGACGCTAGCGCGTTGTGCGAACCGAACTCGGCAAACCGGCGTGACCCCGCGGGTGCAAGCGTGACACAATCGCGTGCCGTGAAGACCTTCGACGCCCTGTTCGCCGAGCTCGGCGAACGCGCCCGGACCCGCCCCGCCGGCAGCGGCACCGTCGCCGCGCTGGACGGCGGTGTGCACGGGCTCGGCAAGAAGATCCTCGAGGAGGCCGGCGAGGTGTGGCTGGCCGCCGAACACGAGAGCGACGAGGCCCTGGCCGAAGAGATCAGCCAGCTCCTGTACTGGACTCAGGTGCTGATGATCGCGCGCGGCCTCACGCTCGACGACGTTTACGAGAAGCTGTGAATCGCGTGCTTCGCGTCGCCGTCCCGAACAAGGGCACGCTGTCTGAACCGGCGAGCGAGATCCTGTCCGAAGCGGGTTACCGACGCCGCACCGATCCGAAGGACCTGACGGTTGTCGACCCCGCCAACAACGTCGAATTTTTCTTCCTGCGCCCGAAGGACATTGCGATCTATGTCGGCTCGGGGCAGCTCGATTTCGGCATCACCGGGCGCGACCTGGCCGCTGAATCGGATGCGCCCGTGCGGGAGCGGCTCGCGCTGGGCTTCGGATCGTCGACGTTCCGGTACGCGGCGCCGGCCGGGCGTCAGTGGCGCGTCGAGGACCTCGCGGGCAAACGAATCGCGACCGCGTTTCCGAATCTCGTCCGGAAAGACCTTGCGGCGCATGGCATCGACGCGACGGTGATCCGGCTCGACGGCGCGGTGGAAATATCTGTGCAACTCGGTGTCGCCGATGCGATCGCCGACGTGGTCGGCTCCGGCCGCACGCTCGGTCTGCACGATCTGGTGGCGTTCGGTGATTCCCTGTGCGACTCGGAGGCGGTGCTCATCGAGCGTGAAGGCGCCCCGGACAGCCCTACCGGTGGCCAGTTGGTAGCCCGCGTACAAGGTGTGGTGTTCGGCCAGCAGTATCTGATGCTCGACTACGACTGCCCGCGCAGCGTGCTCGACGACGCGACCGCGGTCACCCCCGGACTGGAGTCGCCCACGATCGCTCCGCTCGCCGACCCCGCGTGGGTCGCGGTGCGCGCGTTGGTGCCCCGGCGCGATGTCAACGCGATCATGGACGAACTCGCCGCCATCGGTGCGAAGGCGATCCTGGCATCCGACATCCGGTTCTGCCGCTTCTGATTCAACCGGAAGTGGCCGCGCAGGCGTGTTAGCGTCCCGGCATGACGCTAGCGTTCGTTCTGTTGCTCGCCCTGTTGATCGGTGTGATCGCCGGTCTGCGCGCGCTGACGGCTCCCGCGGTGGTCGCCTGGGGGGCCGCTCTCGGCTGGATCGACGTCGACGGCAAATGGTCGGAGTGGATGGCTCACCCGATCACCGTCACGGTGCTGACGATCTTCCTCCTCATCGAACTCGTCACCGACCAGCTACCCACATTGCCGAGCCGCAGGACCGCGCCGCAGTTCATCACCCGGCTCATCATGGGCGCATTCGCCGGTGCAGTCATCGGCAGCGCGCACTTCCACACGTTCAGCGCGATGGGCGCGGGCATGATCGGTGCGGTGCTCGGCACGCTGGCCGGGGCGGCGGCACGCCAACGCTTCGCCGACGCCCGCCAGGGGCAGGACCGTCCGGGCGCGATCATCGAGGACATCGTCGCGGTCGGCGGGGGATTCCTGATCGCGTTCCTGGCCGGCCTGGTGTGAACGGCACTGTGACACAGCGATTCGACGCGATCATCGTCGGCGCCGGTCAGGCCGGGCCACCACTGGCCGGCCGGCTCACCGAGGCGGGGCAGAAGGTCGCCGTGATCGAGCGCAAACTCGTCGGCGGCACCTGCGTGAATTACGGCTGCATACCGACCAAGACGCTCGTCGCCAGCGCACACGCCGCCCATCTGGCGCGCCGCGGTGCCGAATACGGTGTCGGTACAGGCGAAGTCAGCATCGACATGGCAAAAGTCAAGGCGCGCAAAGACAAAATCGTGCTCGGCGACCGAGACGGTGTCGAATCCTGGCTCAACGGCATGGACGGCTGCACGTTCATCCGCGGCCACGCACGTTTCGAGGACCCGCACACGATTCGCGTCGACGACCACGTACTGCGCGCCGACCGGATCTTTCTCAACGTCGGCGGCCGCGCCGTGGTACCCGACCTGCCCGGCCTCTCCGACATCGACTACCTGACCAACGTCGGCATGCTCGAACTCGACACGGTCCCCGAACATCTCGTCATCGTCGGTGGCAGCTACATCGCGCTCGAGTTCGCGCAGATGTACCGCCGCTTCGGGGCCCGTGTCACCGTGCTCGAGAAGGGTCCCAGGTTGACGTCGCGTGAGGACGAGGACGTCTCCGCCGCGATCAAGGACATCCTGGAAAGCGAAGGCATCGATGTCGTAGTCGACGCCGACGGAATCCGATTCAACAAGACCGCCAACGGCTTCGAGGTGGTCCCCGCCGATGGTGCGGCACCGATTGCGGGGAGCCATGCGCTCATCGCGGTCGGGCGCACGCCCAACACCGACGACCTCGGACTCGACAAGGCCGGCGTCGAAACCGACGCCCGCGGCCATATCGTCGTCGACGACCAGTTATGCACCAACGTCGAGCACATCTGGGCGATGGGCGACTGCAACGGCAAGGGCGCGTTCACGCACACGTCGTACAACGATTTCGAGATCGTCGCGGCCAACCTCCTCGACGACGATCCACGCCGCGTCAGCGACCGGATCACCACCTATGCGCTCTACATCGACCCGCCGTTGGGTCGGGCCGGGATGTCGGTGGCCGAAGTGCGCAAGTCGGGCCGAAAGGCATTGATCGGCAAGCGCCCCATGACAAGGGTGGGGCGCGCGGTGGAGAAGGGGGAGACGCACGGCTTCATGAAGGTGGTCGTGGACGCGGAGACCGAGCAGATCCTGGGCGCGGCGATCCTCGGAGTGGGCGGCGACGAGGTGGTTCACGCCATCCTCGACATCATGACCGCCAAGAAGCCCTACACCGCGATCTCGCGCACGATGCACATCCACCCGACGGTCAGCGAACTGGTCCCTACGATGCTGCAGGAGATGGCGCCGCTCGATTAGAGCCGCGCCAAGTCAAGCGCGAGTGTCGCCACCGCCAACGCGAGAAAGGCCGCCGGGTAGGCGATGTTGCCGAGCACCCGATAGTGGACGTGGAAAGCGACTGCGCCGATGAAGAACAGTACGAGGCCGACCGCCGCCGCGAGCCCGATCACCGGGACACCGAGCAACCCGACGATCAGGCCGGCCGCTCCGGCGGCTTTGAGCACACCCAGCGGTGCGATGGAGCGGTCCGAGAGGTGCACTGCGGCAGCGTTGTCGAGCACGAATTGGGCACGGGCGAAGTCCGCGACGGCCGCCGCGAGGTTGACGCTGGCGGTGACCACCGTGACGACGACGTACGCGGCGGTCAGCATCAGTGAGCCGCCGACGAACCTGCAGGAGACGAAGCCGCTGGAGTGACGGACCGGCCGACCTTGAGTTGGCGGGTCACGATCGCCACCCGCCAGCCGAGGTACCGGCAGGTCTGCACATCGGACGGATGCACCTGGTCGGGGTTGGCGTCGACGTCGGTCTGCGCACCGGCGCCGAGCCAGAAGCCCAGGCGGTTGAGATCGCTGTCACTACTGCCGGAACTGTTCCATCCTGGCCCCAAACCCAAACTGACCCAATGCATATGGTGCTGGGCCGCGAAGACCGCCATCGACACCAGCGTGTTGAGCTTGTCGCCGCTTTTGGCGCCGGAGTTGGTGAACCCCGCCGCGACCTTGTCGCGCCAGTCGCCATTGGCGCACCGCCGCCCGGTCTTCTCGGCGAACGCCTGGAAGCCGGCCGACAGATTACCCATGTATGTGGCGCTGCCGAAGATGATGCCGTCCGCCCCGTCGAGAACGTCCCAATCCGCGTCGGTCATCTGGTCCACGGGCAGCATCGTGACCGCGGCGCCGGCTTCGCGCGCACCAGCGGCCACCGCGTCGGCGAGCGTGGCGGTGTGACCGAAGCCGGAGTGATAGGCGATCGCAATAGCAGGCGCGGCAACATCGGATCCGTTGTGGGACATCTCAGTTCGCTCCCTGCTGCGCGAGTTTGTTCACTTCAAGCCGACGGGTTTCCCAGTCCGGTAACTCGGTGCCCGCCAGATAGGCGGCCAGGCGGTCGAGGTAGGCATGGCTGCCACCGTAGAAGCCCGACGCGTTGCGGACGCTGAGGCCGCGGTGGCTGAATCGCAGCAGCGTGCCCTCTCCGTCGGGCGTCAACTCGTAACGCACCACGCCGTCCTCGACGATGGGCTGCTTCCACTCGTGTTCGAACACGCACGGTGGATCCCAGACCAGAATGCGCCCGGTCATCCGCTTACGTTCGGGGGGCAGCGGCGGATCGGTCGCGACCATCTCGATCGAACCGCCGTCCCGGGCATCGAGCGTCGTCTCGCCGAACCACTGCGCCCGTTGTGCTGGATCGGTGATGGCCGACCACACCGCTTCGATCGGAAAGGGCAGGTGGCGTTCGAAATTCAACACGGCGCGGTCGCCGTCGACCGTCAGCCGGCCGTCGAGTTCGGTCACTGTGACTCCTTGTGCGTGCGTTCCAGGTGTCGCTCGAGAGCGTTGAGGTGATCGGTCCAGTAGCGGCGGTACCGGTTGATCCAAGCGTCGATGGCGACGAGCCCGTCGGCGCGCAACGCATAGATGCGACGTTGCGCGTCCGGCCGGACCTCGACGAGTCCGACCTCGCGCAGCACCCGCAGGTGCCGTGACACCGTCGGCTGGGTCAACTCGGGCAAAGTCGCGACGAGTTCACCCGCCGTGCGTTCGCCGTCGATCAGTTCGTCGAGCAGCGCCCTGCGGCTGGGTTCGGCGACCGCTTCGAAGACGTCCATGCCGATAGTATTGCACTACATCTATATAGATGCAAGTACATATATGCGTTCAGGTGGCCGTTGTGAACGGATTGTGCTCCGCGATCAGCTTCTCGATGCGGGCCTCGTCGAGTCGGACCCTGATGGTGGCGGCTTCCTGCTGGTCGCGGATCACCTTGGCCAGCGTGAACGAACTGGTGACCAGGAAGAGGGCGGTCATCCCGAGAAACAGCCGCTGCCACGAGTCGAGCGGCAGGAAGAGGATTCCGCCGAGCATCCCGAGCAGGCTCACGCCGAAGGCGATGGCGGCCTGGAGAAAGTAAGCGGCGGTGTTGCGCGGGTTGTTGAGTGTGTCCATGTCGCCAGCCTGCAACCGCCGGCGTCAAGTCGGGTAGGTAGAACTACCCGACTTACTCCAAACATTCTCGGCCAAAGTGGCATTCACGAGCGGCGCTGCACCAGCAAGGTCTGCGCCGAGGTGCCGATGAACCCCTGCCGGTCGAACAGGTCCGCGGTCGTCACGCCGATGCCGTCGGGTCCGATGGAGCCACGCGCTCGCACCGCGAAGTCGTTGCCGTGCGGCAGGCGGTGCAGATGGACGGCGGTGTCGGTGTTCATGAAGACGAACCGCCGCGGATCCAGCGCCGCGCCCGCACCGTTGGCGCTGTCGACCACCATCGCCAGGCGCTGGAGGTCCGTCGTCGGCTCCGAATCGACCAGTGGGACAAGGGGACTCATCCAGACCACATTTCCGGTTTCGCCGGTGTCGGGTTGACGCCGCCAGCTCACCGTCTCGAGATATCCCCTCGCGCCCACCCAGTCGTGCGGCACCGGCACAGAATCACCCTCGATCAGCGGGGGATAGCGGTCGGTCACCGCGTCGGCGGTGTCGGTCGTTTTCAACAGCCAGGCGGTGACGCGGCCGACCGCCCGTTGTCCGCCGCCCGCCCTGTCCGCTGACATCTCCGCCACCATCAGCGAGATCCGTGCGCCAGGGCGGTCGACCCAGGCCCGCACCCGCACCCGGGCGACCGGAATTGCGCCCAGGATGTCGAGAGTCAACCGGCCGATGCGCAGACCGGAATCGCCGGCCAACTCCTCGATCCGCTTCGTCATCAATGCAAGCGGCGGTGAGCCGTGCTGAATCTCTGGATCCCAGTTACTGCGGGTGCCGTCGGTGGACTCGAAGACGTCGTACTCGCCCTCGGCGCCGACGCGCCGGTAGTGGCAGTCGATCACGCCGCGGGCTTCGTCGTAGCGCTCAACACCGGCTCCTCGGCGCAATCCGATCCTTCGTCGGGCGCCTCGGGCCAACCGGGATACGGCGGCGGTGTGCCGCCGAACACCGGGCAGTGGGCATGGTGTGCACACCAGTCGCACAGCGCCGACGGATGCGGTCGGAAATCACCTGTGGCGCCGGCATTCTGGATGGCTTGCCAGATCGCGGTCAGGGTCTTCTCGAATCTCATCAGTTCCTCGAGGTCCGGGGTGTAGTCGAGGATCTGGCCGTCGGCCAGGTACAGCAGCCTCAGCCGCGCCGGCAGCACGCCGCGCGAGCGAAACAGCGCCACGGCGTAGAACTTCATCTGAAACATGGCCTTGAACTCGGCCAGCGCCCGAGCCTCCGGCGGCGCCTTGCCGGTCTTGTAGTCGACCACCCTCAGTTCACCGGTCGGCGCAACGTCGATGCGGTCGACGAACCCGCGCAGCAGCGTCCCGTCCTCGAGCTCGACCTCGACACGCTGTTCGCAGCCCTGCGGGTCGAAGCGGGTGGGGTCCTCCAACCGGTAGTAGCCGGCCAACAGGGCCCGCGCCTCGGCCAGCAGCGCCGCCCGCACCTCGGGCGCGAACTCGTCGGCGACGGCTGGTTGCTCGGCGACCACCGTGTCCCAGGCCGGGTCGACAAGCGTCAGCGCAGTTGCAGGACCGCGTTCCGCGGCGGGCAACGCATAAAGCTTCTCCAGCGCGGCGTGCACGACCGAACCGCGAACCTGGGCGATCGACACCGGCTCCGGCAGCCGGTCGATGGCGCGAAAGCGGTAGAGCAGCGGACACTGCTTGAAGTCGGCGGCCCGCGAGGGTGACAGCGCCGGACGCCGCCGCGTCGGCTCACCACGCTCGGTCATGCGCGATCCGCCTTCGGCTTCTCGCTCGTCGGTCATAGGGGCAGCCTAGGACCGAACCCCGACAACCCCGCGCACCAGCGGCGGCGGGTCAACTGGCAGGCTGATGGGCTGTGCCTAGAACCGGTCCGTTCGCCGTCGGCGATCGGGTGCAACTGACCGACGCCAAGGGCCGCCACTACACCATGGTGCTGACCCCGGGCGGGGAGTTCCACACCCATCGCGGCATCATCGCGCTCGACACCGTGATCGGGCTGCCCGAGGGCAGCGTGGTCAAGTCCACCAGCGGTGACCAGTTCCTGGTGTTGCGGCCGCTGCTCGTCGACTACGTGATGTCGATGCCCCGCGGTGCGCAGGTCGTCTACCCGAAGGACGCGGCGCAGATCGTGCATGAGGGCGACATCTTTCCGGGCGCTCGCGTGCTGGAGGCGGGTGCCGGATCCGGTGCGCTGACGTGCTCGCTGCTGCGCGCCGTCGGCCCCGACGGACGGGTGGTGTCGTATGAGGTCCGCGCGGACCACGCCGAACACGCCGAACGCAATGTCGTGACGTTCTTCGGTGCGCGCCCGGCCAATTGGGAGCTGGTCGTGGCCGATCTCACCGAATACTCGGGTCCGGAAGTCGACCGCGTGGTGCTCGACATGCTGGCGCCATGGGAGGTGCTCGGCACCGTGGCCGACGTGCTCGTCGCCGGAGGCGTGCTGATGATCTACGTCGCCACCGTCACCCAGCTGTCGCGAGCGGTGGAGGCGCTGCGTGAACAGCAGTGCTGGACCGAGCCGCGGGCCTGGGAGAGCATGCAGCGCGCCTGGCATGTCGTCGGCCTGGCGGTGCGCCCACAGCACACGATGCGAGGGCACACCGCGTTTCTCATCAGCGCGCGCAAGTTGGCGCCGGGCGCAGTGGCGCCGATGCCGGCGCGACGCAAGCGTCAGATCGGAATCTAGTAGCGATCGCCCAGACCGACGCAATGGTCGAAATCCGCGCGCGGAAACGACCAAAGCGTCGGTTTCGGCGCTCGGTCCGTTCAGTCGGTGCTGCGGCGCAGACCGCGCCGTGCAGAAAGCAGTTCCATCTCCGGCCGCGCCGCCACCAACCGCTCGGCGGCGTCGAGGACCTCGACGACATGTCCGCGGTCGGCGGCCACCAGGGCGACGCCGACATTCGCGCGGCGATGCAGATCCTGAGCGCCGGTCTCGGCTGCCGAGACGGCGAACCGGCGGTGCAGTTCGGCGATCACCGGACGGATCGCAGAGCGCTTCTGTTTCAGCGACCGCACGTCGCCCAGCAGGAGGTCGAATTCGATCCAGCCGATCCACATCGACGGGTCAGGGGGTCGGCGTGGGCGCGGGATTCTCGCCGAGGTGCAGCAGCGCGTCGGCAGTTGCGCGCGTCAGCTGCCAGTGGTTGTCGGCGAAGCGGAACTCCATCGGGAACGTGAAGTCGCCCGCCTGCGGATCGGTGGCCTTGACGGTGATGGTCGCCAGCACGACGTCCGCGCCGTCGGCCCATGAGAGGTCCTTCGCCTCGAAGGTGGCCGGAGCGTAGCCACCATCGCGCAGGGCGGTGGCGAACTTGTCCATCGCCGCGGCGTCGGCGGGTGTGGCGTTCTCGACGAGGTCGAGCTTGTCGGGACCGGGGATGTTGGCGTCGGCGAGCCGCGCGAGGACGTCGGTGAGCGCGTTCGGAGGCGGCAGCGGCGCGATCGTCGACGGCGGTTGCGCGGTCGCCGCCGGCGACGCCTCGGTGGTCGGCGGCCCGACCGGTGCCGGCTCGGTAGGTGGCTCGTCGGCACCACACGCGCATAGCCCGAGCGCCGTCGCGATCGCGACGGCGCTCAGGACTGCGGCACGGGTGGTGCGGTGCACCGGGCTCCTAGCCGACGGACGACAGCAGCGCCATGAGCGACTGCTTGGACATCTGCCAGCCGGTGGGGCTCGGTCCGGGAACGAACTGGATGTTCTGGCTGGCCGTGCCGCCGGTGGCAGCGGTCGCGGTCACGTCGGCCGACACCACGGCCCCGTTCTGGTCGATGTTCGCCACCGAGAAGGTCAACGGGAATTTGCCCTCGGCGGCCGCTTCGCGAAGCTTGCTGTCGGCGAGTCGGCCCTCGATCCGCCCGATCCCACCCTGAACGTACGGCGCCTTACCGGCGGAGGTGCCGCCCGAGCCGAGCGCCTGCAGGGTCTGCAGCAGCGGCCCTTCGAGTTCGGGGGCCGGCGTCTGCGGCATCGGAATGTCCCACACGACCGGGGTGACGGCCGGTGCGGAGGCGACATTGGAGGATGCAATGGATGTCACACCTGCCGCGGCACCGCCGACGACAGCGACCGCTGCGACGCCGGTAACGAGGGATTTCAGGGTCACGATTTTCCTTTCGATGGGCCCAACTCAGCAGAGAGGTTAACAAGTGGTGCTGGAGTGTCGAATTGCTACACCGCACACAATGGCTGAATCGCCGGTAGCGTTGATGTTGTTACTGCACCAACTCTCGGTGCGGGGAGGGGCGCAACATGAGTGAATCAGAGCGTTCTGAAGCCTATCCAGAAGGCTTCGACACCCACGAATCAGGCATGTCCAGCGAGGACGCGGCCGAGCTCGAGGAGCTCCGCCGCGAGGCCGCAATTCTGCGCGAGCAGTTGGAGAACGCGGTCGGCCCGCAGAGCGGTTTGCGCAGCGCCCGAGATGTCCACCAGCTCGAGGCACGGATCGACTCACTCGCCGCCCGCAACGCCAAACTCATGGAGACCCTCAAGGAGGCCCGTCAGCAGCTGCTCGCGTTGCGCGAAGAGGTCGATCGACTGGGACAGCCGCCGAGCGGTTACGGGGTGCTGCTGGGCGTTCAGGACGACGACACCGTCGACGTGTTCACCTCCGGGCGCAAGATGCGGCTGACGTGCTCACCGAACATCGACGCCAAGGCGCTCAAACAGGGCCAGACCGTCCGCCTCAACGAGGCGCTCACGGTCGTCGAGGCCGGCAACTTCGAAGCGGTGGGCGAAATCAGCACGCTGCGCGAGATCCTGTCCGACGGGCACCGCGCACTGGTGGTCGGCCATGCCGACGAGGAGCGCATCGTCTGGCTGGCCGAGCCGCTGGTCGCGGCCGAGCACCTGCCCGAGGGCTACGACGACGACCTCGACGACAGCCGGCCCCGCAAGCTGCGGCCGGGCGACTCGCTGCTGGTCGACACCAAGGCCGGTTATGCGTTCGAGCGCATTCCCAAGGCCGAGGTCGAGGATCTGGTGCTCGAAGAGGTGCCCGACGTCAGCTACAACGACATCGGCGGGCTGGGCCGGCAGATCGAGCAGATCCGCGACGCGGTCGAACTGCCGTTCCTGCACAAGGAGTTGTACCGGGAGTACTCGCTGCGTCCACCCAAGGGTGTGCTGCTCTACGGTCCGCCCGGCTGCGGCAAGACGCTGATCGCCAAGGCGGTGGCCAACTCGCTGGCCAAGAAGATGGCCGAGGTCCGGGGCGACGACGCCCGCGAGGCGAAGTCCTACTTCCTCAACATCAAGGGTCCGGAACTGCTGAACAAGTTCGTCGGCGAAACCGAGCGTCATATTCGGTTGATCTTCCAGCGCGCCCGGGAAAAGGCGTCCGAAGGCACGCCGGTGATCGTGTTCTTCGACGAGATGGACTCGATCTTCCGTACCCGCGGCACCGGCGTCTCGTCGGATGTGGAGACGACGGTTGTGCCGCAGCTGCTTTCGGAGATCGACGGTGTGGAGGGCCTGGAGAACGTCATCGTGATCGGCGCGTCCAACCGCGAGGACATGATCGATCCGGCGATCCTGCGGCCCGGCCGACTCGACGTGAAGATCAAGATCGAACGGCCGGATGCCGAAGCGGCGCAGGACATCTTCAGCAAGTACCTCACCGAGGAGCTGCCGGTCAACGAAGACGATCTGGCGGAATTCGGCGGCGACCGGTCGCTGACCATCAAGGCGATGATCGAGAAGGTCGTCGACCGGATGTACGCCGAGATCGACGACAACCGCTTCCTCGAGGTGACCTACGCCAACGGCGACAAAGAGGTCATGTACTTCAAGGACTTCAACTCCGGCGCGATGATTCAGAACGTCGTCGACCGCGCCAAGAAGTACGCGATCAAGTCGGTGCTGGAGACCGGCAAGCGAGGGCTGCGGATCCAGCATCTGCTGGACTCGATCGTCGACGAGTTCGCCGAGAACGAGGACTTGCCCAACACCACCAATCCCGATGACTGGGCACGGATCTCGGGCAAGAAGGGCGAGCGGATCGTCTACATCCGCACGCTGGTCACCGGCAAGAGTTCGTCGGCCAGTCGCGCCATCGACACCGAGAGCAACCTGGGCCAGTACCTGTAGGTCTCCACATGTCGGGGGACTTGTCGGTGACCGACGGCGTATTCGGCAAGCGCTACGGCGAGGTGCTGCTCGTCGCTTCCACGCCGTCCGGACCCGAGGCCACGGTGTACAACACGTTCCCGCTCAACGACTGCCCGGCGGACCTGTGGAATGCACTCGACGCGCAAGCCATCGCCGCGGAAAACGGTGCGGTCGCCGCACTGCTGAACGGCCCGCGGTACTGGTTGATGAGCAGTATCGGCAAGCGTGGTCGAGACACGTTGGAGCGCAAGGCCTTCGGCGGAATCGAGATGCTGCGGCAAGCCACCGTCAAGCTCGCCGCGATGAACCCGGCGCCGTACCAACTGAACCGGGTGGATCGCAAGGCGGTCTTCACCTTCGACGCCGGACGTGAGATCTACGAACTCGTCGACGCCGACGGCAGGCGGTGGGTCATGCAGACCTACAGCCAAACCGTGGACCCGTCGCTGTCCTTGACCGACCTCGCAGGCCTGGCCGAGCGGCTTTCGTTGCCCACGGGATGGTCCTACCAACCGCGCACGCTCACATCGCCGCTGGTTGTGGACACCACCACCGAGGACGCCTGTGTGACGCAGGACGATCTGGCCAACAGTTACTCACTGCAGGCGTAGGGCTCCGTTTAGAAGTCGACGCACACACGGTCAGTGCGGTCATCGCGCCGGCACGGCCGCCCGGTACCGGTTGCGGGCTGTCAGCGTGAGCCGTAACCCGTCGATCAGCGGGGTGACGAAGCGGTCGCGGTAAGCGTCGTCGCCGACCGCCCGCGCGCTGACGTACATGAACGTCAACGCGCCGAGAAACAGCGTGACCTGGATCAGCGCCTCGGGCACCGGGATCGTCATGCCGAGGAACCGGCCATCGCTGGACCCGTTGCGTGTCCACGCCGCAAGCAGTTCGGGGGAAAGCAGAATCAAGCCCAGTACGAAGAACAACAGCGCCGTGACCACCGCCACCACGAGGATCTGCGCCAGTTGTGACACCGCCAGCACGAAGTACACGTTCAGCCGCTCGGCGCGGCCCAGCGGCTTGACCTCCGCGGGATCCGGCATCGCCGCGAACGGGGTGCCGTCCAGCTTCGCGACGTGTCGCGTGTCCGGTTCGGCCGCGTTGATCATCGGCCGCATCCGGTCGACTGTCACCGACACGACGAATGCCACCGCGACAGCGCCCAGGAACCACAGTGCCAACCACAGCCGGGTGCGCGAGACCGTCGCCGCCATCAGCCACACCGGCGAGTTGAAGAAGACCAGGATGGTCAGCAGCAACACGGGCAGCGCACGCAGCAGCAGCGAGCCCGCCGCAGCGAGATGGCTCAGCGTCACATGAGCGGCCCAACCCAGAATCGAGCCGACACCGGATGCGGTGAGCGCCAACATGACTGCGACGGAAACCGCCACCAGGACCAGATTGTTCGACAGGTACGAACTCGGGCCGCCGAAGACGGCGCCGACGACCGAAACGGCGACGGCGCCCGCCGCGGCGAGCAAGCGACCGCTCTGCGCCACGATCCGTGACACCCACCAGCCGACGGCCGCCGCGACCGGGAGCACCAGCACCAGCAGCGCCAGCACGAACCACTCGGTACGCGTCGGCCGACCGTCGATGTCCACGGCATGTTTGCCGGTCACCGCCACGACCACCACGGAGGTCGCCATCAGAACGGCGAATCCTGCCAGGGCCGGCGCCGACCGGGACCACAGCCGGCGCACCAGGCGGCCCGGCCGCAGCACCGCCGGCAGCCCGTGCGCGAGGAACCAGCGGTCGGCCGCGCGCCGTTGCGCCGCGTCGATCATCGAAGGATCCGCCCCATCGGAAGGCACGGTCGCAGGCTACTTCGCGCCGTCACCTACGCTTGGCGACATGCAACGGATTATCGGAACGGAAGTCGAGTACGGCATCTCGTCGCCGTCCGACCCGACCGCGAATCCGATTCTCACGTCCACCCAGGCGGTGCTGGCGTACGCCGCCGCCGCCGGGATTCAACGCGCCAAGCGCACGCGCTGGGACTATGAGGTGGAATCACCGCTGCGCGACGCCCGCGGATTCGATCTCAGCCGGTCGGCCGGCCCGCCGCCGGTGGTCGATGCCGACGAGGTCGGCGCGGCGAACATGATCCTCACCAACGGCGCGCGGCTGTACGTCGACCACGCCCATCCGGAGTATTCGGCACCGGAGTGCACCGATCCGCTCGACGCCGTGATCTGGGACAAGGCCGGTGAACGGGTGATGGAGGCCGCCGCCCGGCACGTCGCAAGCGTGCCCGGCGCCGTGAAGCTGCAGCTCTACAAGAACAACGTGGACGGCAAGGGCGCTTCGTACGGGTCGCACGAAAACTATCTGATGAGCCGGCAGACCCCGTTCTCCGCGGTGATCGCGGGCCTGACCCCGTTCCTGGTGTCGCGTCAGGTGATCACCGGCTCGGGCCGGGTGGGCATCGGTCCCTCGGGCGATGAGCCGGGGTTCCAGCTGTCGCAGCGCGCGGACTACATCGAGGTCGAGGTCGGCCTGGAGACGACGCTCAAGCGCGGCATCATCAACACCCGCGACGAGCCGCACGCCGACGCCGACAAGTACCGCAGGCTGCACGTGATCATCGGCGATGCAAACTTGTCCGAGACCTCGACGTACCTCAAGCTCGGCGCGACGGCGCTGGTGCTGGATCTGATCGAGGAGGGCATGGAGCTCAGCGATCTCGCGCTGGCCCGGCCCGTGCACGCCGTCCATGTGATCAGCCGCGATCCGTCGCTGCGCGCCACCGTCGCACTGGCCGACGGCCGCGAAGTGACCGCCCTTGCGCTGCAACGCATGTACCTCGACCGGGTGGCCAAGCTCGTGGACAGCCGCGACCCGGACCCCCGCGCCAACGACATCGTCGAGACCTGGGCGAATGTGCTCGACCTGCTGGAGCGCGACCCGATGGAATGTGCGGAGCTGCTGGACTGGCCCGCCAAACTGCGGCTGCTCGAAGGCTTCCGACACCGGGAGAACCTGGGTTGGTCCGCGCCGCGGCTGCATCTGGTCGATCTGCAGTACTCCGACGTTCGGCTGGACAAGGGCCTGTACAACCGGCTGGTGGCGCGCGGATCGATGAAGCGGCTGATCACCGAGCAGCAGGTGCTCGACGCGGTCGACAACCCGCCGACCGACACCCGCGCCTATTTCCGCGGCGAGTGCCTGCGCCGGTTCGGGGCCGATATCGCCGCCGCCAGCTGGGACTCGGTGATCTTCGATCTGGGTGGCGATTCGCTCGTCCGGATTCCGACGCTGGAGCCGCTGCGCGGCAGCAAGGCCCACGTCGGGGCGCTGCTGGACTCGGTGGACAGCGCCGTCGAGCTGGTGGAACAGCTCACCACGTAGATTGCTCTCACCCACGGCCCGAATCGTTCCCACCCACCGCTCGAATCGTTCCCACCCACCGCCCCGGGAGGGCGCTATCGCAGGAATTCCGCGCGGCGACCGGTAATGTGGAGTGACGGCGGGCAGCAGTGAGCCGCCGATGACATACGCAGGAGGCAGCGATGGCTCAGGAGCAGACCAAGCGTGGCGGTGGCGGCGGCGATGACGACGACCCCACCGGCAGCACGGCCGCCGGGCAGGAGCGTCGCGAGAAGCTGGCTGAGGAAACCGACGACCTGCTGGACGAGATCGACGACGTTCTCGAGGAGAACGCCGAGGACTTCGTCCGCGCGTACGTCCAGAAAGGTGGACAGTGACCTGGCCGCACCGCGATCAGCTGGCCTTTCCCACACCTCTACCAGGAGCTTTCTCCGTACCCGTGGACTTGTCGTCCTTTTCTGAACTGCTGCGCCGACAGGCGCCCGAACTCCTGCCCGTCAACGAGCACGCCGTCGCCACGGATGCGCTGCCGCACGGCACCACGATCGTCGCGCTGAAGTACCCCGGCGGCGTGGTGATGGCCGGTGACCGTCGCGCCACCCAGGGCAACATGATCGCCAGCCGAGATGTGCAGAAGGTCTACATCACCGACGACTACACCGCGACCGGCATCGCCGGGACCGCGGCGATCGCGGTCGAGTTCGCCCGGCTCTACGCCGTCGAACTCGAGCACTACGAAAAGCTCGAAGGCGTCGCGCTGACCTTCTCCGGCAAGGTCAATCGGCTCGCCACCATGGTGCGCGGCAACCTCGGCGCGGCCCTGCAGGGGTTCGT
This sequence comes from Mycobacterium sp. IS-3022, assembly GCF_001500065.1. GTDB lineage: Bacteria > Actinomycetota > Actinomycetes > Mycobacteriales > Mycobacteriaceae > Mycobacterium. The sequence continues at coordinate 1,239 of NZ_LQIN01000019.1, read as the reverse complement.
CGCGCTGCCGTTGCTCGCGGGCTACGACCTCGACGACGCCAACCCCGAGGCGGCCGGGCGGATCGTGTCCTTCGACGCGGCCGGCGGCTGGAACATCGAGGAAGAAGGTTACCAGTCGGTGGGGTCGGGCTCGATCTTCGCGAAGTCGTCGATGAAGAAGTTGTATTCGCAGGTGACCGATGGGGATTCGGCGCTGCGGGTGGCCATCGAGGCGCTGTACGACGCCGCCGACGACGATTCGGCGACCGGCGGGCCCGACCTGGTGCGCGGCATCTATCCCACCGCGGTGATCATCGGTGCCGACGGCGCCGAGGAGGTGTCCGAAGAGCGCATCGCGGAGTTCGCCCGGCAGGTGATCGAAAACCGTTCGCGCTCTGACACCTTCGGCCCCGACGCCGTCCACCGTTCGACCGACGCGCGGGGAGATTCGTGAGCTTTCCCTACTTCATCTCGCCCGAGCAGGCGATGCGCGAGCGTTCCGAGCTCGCGCGCAAAGGCATCGCCAGGGGACGCAGCGTGGTGGCGCTGGCGTACGCCGACGGCGTGCTGTTCGTCGCCGAGAACCCGTCTCGCTCATTGCAGAAGGTCAGTGAGCTCTACGACAGGGTCGGTTTCGCGGCCGTCGGGCGGTTCAACGAGTTCGACAGCTTGCGGCGCGGCGGCATTCAGCTCGCCGACACCCAGGGCTATGCCTATTCTCGTCGGGACGTCACCGGCCGCCAGCTCGCGAACAGGTATGCGCAGGCGCTCGGCAGCATCTTCACCGAGCAGGCCAAGCCCTACGAGGTCGAGTTGTGCGTCGCGGAGGTCGCCCATTACGGCGAAACGAAACCGCCCGAGATGTACCGCATCACCTACGACGGGTCGATCGCTGACGAACCGCATTTCGTGGTGATGGGCGGTACGACTGATCCGATCACCGCGGCGCTCAAGGAGTCCTACACCGAGAACGCCGGGCTGCAGGACGCCGTGAAGATCGCGGTCGACGCACTGAAGGCCGACGGCAACGGCGGCTCGGAACAGCGCACGCTGGGGCCGTCGACGCTGGAGGTGGCCATTCTGGACGCCAACCGGCCGCGCCGGGCGTTCCGCCGGATCACCGGCCCCGCACTGGAATCGCTGCTCCCGGCCGACGCGACTTCGGAGCCGTCCGAGAGCTCGGGCGACTAGCTGTACTCGGCAGGGACGTTGTTGACGGTTTGGCTGTGAGAAGGGAGGACCTCCGGGCTTAGTGGAGAT
>NZ_LQIN01000018.1 GCF_001500065.1 Mycobacterium sp. IS-3022 | reverse complement strand
ACCACCAATGTCGATGGCAACCAGACCACCGTCGGAGACATCGACGGCGGGGTGTCCGGCGGCATCTCCGGAGGCTCCAGTGTGGAGGACAACTCGGTGGACAACTCGGTGGACAACTCCGTCGACAACTCCGGGCAGGACAACTCGGTCGACAACTCCGGTCAGGTCAACACCGACGTCGATGTCGACACCACCGTCGACGCCGGCCTGTTCTGACCCACAACCACACAGCCCAACTGGCGGGGATCAAACCGTGATCCCCGCCAGTCGGCACGTCTATGAATATCCCGATGCTCGAACGGAATTAGTGACCGCGGCGCTCTGAGCTACCGACCCGGCAGGGCGTGCTCGACGATCGCGCGGCGCCGGTGCGGTTCGCGTTCCCGCCTCTTGGCGGCCAGGTACACCTGAGCGGTTTCGTCGGCGATTTCGTGCCATTCGAATTCGGAGGTGAGCCGTTCGCGGGCGGCGATCGCGCGCTGCTGGGCGGCGTGCGGATCATCGAGCACCGAGCGCACCGCCGCGGCGAGCGCCGCGACGTCCCGCGGCGGATACGAGACGCCGGTCTGCCCGTTGATGACCGCTTCCCCTAAACCCCCGACATTCGATGTGACCAACGGAATCCCGGTCGCCGCCGCCTCCAGCGCCACGATGCCGAACGGCTCGTAGTGGCTGGGCAGAACCGCGGCGTCGGCGGTGTGCAGCATCCGAACCAGGGCGTCGTGATCGAGATGGCCGGCGAACGACGTCGCCTTGAGCACCTTGTGTTTTCGCGCTTGTTCGACGAGCCAGTCCTGTTGGGTTCCTTCGCCGGCGATGGTCAGCGTCGTCCCGGGATGGGTCCGCCGGATGCGCGGCAGCGCCGCGATCGCGTCGTGAATGCCCTTCTCGTACTCGAGGCGGCCCAGGTACAGCAGCCGTGCGGGTCCGACGCGGGGCTTGCGTTCCGCGAAAGGCCAACGCGCGACGTCTATTCCGTTGCGAATGACACGTGTCTCGGCCAAGCCGGGGCCGAACAGTTCGGCGATCTCGTCGCTCATCGACCTCGAACACGTGATGAGTGAGTCGGATTCGTGCACCATCCAGGACTCCACGGCGTGCACCTGCCGGCTGATGCGGCCCGACACCCATCCCGAATGCCGGCCCGCCTCGGTGGCGTGAATGGTCGAAACCAGTGGTACATCGAAGTATTCGGCGAGTGCGATCGACGGATGGGCGACCAGCCAGTCATGTGCATGTACCACATCTGGGCACCACGACCGGCCACGTCGATCCCGGATGCCCAGGCCCGCGCGGACCATCGCGTGCCCCATTGCCAAGGTCCAGGCCATCATGTCGCTGCCGAAGTCGAATTCGTGCGGGTCCTGCGCCGCCGCGATGACGCGCACCCCCTCGGCCATGTCATCGGTCGACGGATGGGTGCTCGGATCGGTGTTCGACGGTCGGCGGCTGAGCACGACGACCTCGTGGCCGGCCTCGGCCAGTGCAGTCGCTAGGTGATGGACGTGGCGTCCGAGGCCGCCGATCACCACCGGCGGGTATTCCCACGACACCATGAGGATTTTCACGGTCGCTGACTCCTGCGCGAGTGACCGGTGAATGTACACGCGGAGCGGCGTGTCGGTGTGCAAACACGGTCGCTCGCGGGAGAAGGCGCGTCGGTCATCGTGGTAACCGCCTGGCATCCAGTGCGCCGAACAGGCCGTCGGCGCGGTTCCAGCCCGCGGCGAGGCGCTGGGCCTGCTCGTCACGGCCGGACGCCAGGGCGTCGACGATCTCGCGGGTGGCATGGGCGTGCAGATGCGCGCGATAACGCGCATAGTCGGCCGCGGAATCCTTGCTGACCATGAACGGCCAGTCGCTGGAAACGGTGAGCAGGGTCTCGCGGAGGATCTGGTCGGCGACGAAATCCCGAGGGGTGGGCGCGCCGAGGGACGCGTTTTGTTCGAGCGCCTTGTCGACGGTGGTCAGCGCGGTGTCGACGACCTCGGTGTTCAACTGCACCAGGTCGGCGACCTGCTCGCCGGCCCACACCTGCCAGTCCTTACCGGAACCCCAAGAGCTGGGCGGTAATTCGACAGGCGAGCCGATGAAACCGTCGCTCTTCGCGTCGGCCAGCGTGCCGACGCGCACACCGGCGTCGGGCAGTGCGCGCAGCACCCGCTCGAGCCATACGGGGCCCTCGTACCACCAGTGGCCGAACAATTCGGTGTCGAACGCGGCAATGACGTGCGCGGGGCGTCCGATGCGTTCGCTCTCGTCGCGCAGGCGCTGCCGGACCACCTCGACGAAATCGGCGACGTGGGAGTCGATTGCGCGGTCGGCACGCTCGGGGTCGTACGACGCCTTCGCCTCCGACGGCACATTGCGGCCCGTCACCCTGGCCGGCTTGAGCCCGGTGGTGTGGTCGTAGGTGTGGAAGTCGCGGTAGGCGGCGTGCCCCGGATAACCCGACTTCGGCGACCACACCCGGTAGCTGACCTGGAGATCCCGGCCGAACGCGACGACGTCGGAGGCAGCGACCGGGCGGCCCAGTGCCGTGTCACCGTGCAGCGACGGCCCGTCGACCATGAAGTGGCCGATTCCCGCTGCGGCGTAGTCACTCTCCATCCCCGGCGCGTAAGCGCATTCCGGGGCCCAGATGCCGACGGGGGTGTGGGCGAACCGCAGTCGGGCATCGGCGAGTCCCTCGCGCAGGGCGAACTCCCTCAGCCGCGGGTTGAGCAGCGGCTGGAACGGATGCGACAGCGGTCCGCCGAGCAGCTCGATGGTGTCGGCGTCGATCAGCTCGCGCAGCAACGGGCTGCCCCCGTGGGACCACAGCGTCGCGAAGTCGTCGATTGCCTGTTCGGCTTCGGCGTGCTCACGAAGGCCCAACTGCCGCAAGGGATCACCGAGCGTGGTCGCCTCGAGCGCCCGCAGCTGCCAGTTCGCCAGCCAGTGATGCATACCCGTGAGGCAGTACGGGTCGTCGAGTTGCGCGGTCACCACGGGCGTCATGCCCAACGTCAGCTGGTGCCGCCGGCCTTCTGCCGCCAGCGTGCGCAGCACCCGCATGAGCGGCAGGTAGGCCGCCGACCACGACTGGTAGAGCCATTCCTCGCCGACGGGCCAGCGGCCGTGATGGGCGAGCCACGGGAGATGCGTGTGCAGGACGAAGGTGAACAGCCCCGGTACGGGTTCCGCAGAAGTCACGGCGACACCGCGATCGCCACCAGGTCCAGGCTGTCATCAATGTTGCGGTCGCGGGCGTCCATCAGATCGAAGTCGTCGCTGCGCACCGACGCCACGTCGGCGAGCAGGCCGTCGGGCCACGGCGCATCGGCCAGCGCGCGGGCGATCTGGGCGTCGATGAGCGATCCGCCGTGCCGGGCGTCGAGCTCGACGAGCCGCGGGCCGTGAAAGACCCCGAGCATCGCCTCCACCGAAAACCCGGCCGTGGTCAGTAGTTCGGTCAACTCGGCGGCGTTGAGCTCACGGGTGTGAAACGGGTTGATCGGCGTATCGCGACCGGGGGAGAAGGTGATTCGGTTCGGCGTCGACATCATCAGGGTGCCGCCGGGACGCAGCACACGCAGGCATTCGCCGACGAATTGCGCCTGATCCCAGAGGTGTTCGATGACCTGGAAGTTGACGACCACGTCCACCGAACCGTCGGCGAGCGGCAGTTCGGCGAGGTTGCCGTGACGCATGTCCACCCGCGGATACCGTGCGCGGACGTGGGCGACCGCCGACTCGTCGTAATCGAGACCGATCACGCGTCGGGCCACCTCGGCAATCAGGTCCGCACCGTAGCCCTCGCCGCAGCCTGCCTCGAGCACGTCGCGTTGCGCGCAGCGGTCGGCCAGCCGCTCATAGACGACCTCGTGGCGGCGGAACCAGTAGTTCTCCTCCGCCAGTCCCGGAACCGTGCGTTCCCCGGTCAGGGGGAGGTCCGGACCGTCGGTAACAAATGCGCTCATTGCAAGGCAGGCTAACGTGAATCGGCCCACAGACGAACGGTTCACCGCCTACGTGCTGCTAGAACACGAACTTCGACCCGCTATGGTGTTCCTGCGAACCACCGCAAGTTACCGACGAGTAACATGGTGGTGGTTGCTCAAAGCGTGGTATGGCGGGCCGACCATCGGTCCCTTCGAGGAGGACGAACCAGACTCATGACGAACATCGTGGTCCTGATCAAACAGGTCCCTGACACCTGGTCGGAGCGCAAGCTGACCGACGGCGACTTCACCCTCGATCGGGAGGCCGCCGACGCGGTGCTCGACGAGATCAACGAGCGCGCGGTCGAGGAAGCGCTGCTCATCAAGGAACGGGAAGGCGGCGAAAGCACCGTGACGGTGCTCACGGCCGGCCCCGAGCGCGCCACCGAGGCCATCCGCAAGGCGCTGTCGATGGGTGCGGACAAGGCCGTGCATCTTGTCGATGATGGCATGCACGGCTCGGACATGGTGCAGACCGGTTGGGCCCTGGCCCGCGCGCTGGGCACCATCGAGGGCACCGAACTGGTCATCGCCGGCAACGAGGCCACCGACGGTACCGGCGGCGCGGTTCCCGCGATCATCGCCGAGTACCTCGGCCTGCCGCAGTTGACGCACCTGCGCAAGGTCACCGTCGAGGACGGCAAGGTGACCGGCGAGCGCGAGACCGACGACGGCGTGTTCACCGTCGAGGCGCCGCTGCCCGCCGTGGTGAGCGTGAACGAGAAGATCAACGAGCCCCGCTTCCCGTCCTTCAAGGGCATCATGGCCGCCAAGAAGAAGGAAGTCACCAAGCTCACGCTCGCCGAGATCGGTGTCGAGCCCGACGAGGTCGGTCTGGCCAACGCCGGATCGAAGGTGCTCTCGTCGACGCCGAAGCCGCCCAAGACCGCGGGTGAGAAGGTGACCGACGAAGGCGACGGCGGAACGAAGATCGCCGAGTACCTGGTCGCTCAAAAAATCATCTAGCAGATCATTCCTTCTGACTTCCGAACACAAGAGACGAGAGAAAACTCATGGCTGAAGTACTCGTGCTCGTTGAGCACGCCGAAGGTGCGCTGAAGAAGGTCACCTCGGAGTTGATCACCGCGGCTCGCAAGCTCGGCGAGCCCTCGGCCGTCGTCGTCGGCGCGCCGGGCACCGCACAACCGCTCGTCGACGGCCTGAAGGCCGCCGGCGCGGCCAAGATCTACGTCGCCGAGTCCGACGACGCGGACAACTACCTGATCACACCGCAGGTCGACGTCTTGGCTTCGTTGGTCGAGTCCGCCTCGCCCGCGGGCGTGCTGCTGTCTTCCAGCGCCGACGGCAAGGAGATCGCCGGGCGCCTGGCGGCCCGCATCGGCGCGGGTGTGCTGACCGACGTCGTCGACATCACCGACGGCGGCAAGGGCATCCACTCGATCTTCGGTGGTGCGTTCACCGTCGAGGCCGAGTCCACCGGTGAGGTCCCGGTGATCACGCTGCGGGCCGGGTCCGTCGACGCCGAGCCCGCCGACGCCGCAGGCGAGGTCGTCGACGTCGAGGTCCCCGCGCAGGCGGAGAACGCGACGAAGATCACCAAACGCGAGCCCGCCGTCGCGGGTGACCGTCCGGAGCTGACCGAGGCCACCGTGGTCGTCTCGGGCGGCCGCGGCGTCGGCAGCGCCGAGAACTTCAGCGTCGTGGAGGAACTGGCGGACTCGCTCGGTGGCGCCGTCGGCGCCTCACGTGCGGCCGTCGACTCGGGCTACTACCCGGGCCAGTTCCAGGTGGGCCAGACCGGTAAGACGGTGTCGCCGCAGCTGTACATCGCGCTGGGCATCTCCGGTGCGATCCAGCACCGCGCCGGCATGCAGACGTCCAAGACGATCATCGCGGTGAACAAGGACGAAGAGGCGCCGATCTTCGAGATCGCCGACCTCGGCATCGTCGGAGACCTGTTCAAGGTCACACCGCAGCTGACCGAGGCGGTCAAGGCCCGCAAGGGCTGATCGAGGGCGATACGCGCTACGCAAACCCCGGTGCATCGCGCACCGGGGTTTGGCGTATCTGGACGGCTCACAAGGCGGAAGATCTCCGACATGAAGATCACGGTTATCGGGGCCACCGGACAGATCGGTGCGAAAGTAGTCGACCTGCTGCGAGCGAACGGTCATCAGGTGACCGCGGCATCGCTGTCCACGGGCGCCAACGTGGTCACCGGCGAGGGTCTCGGCGAAGCGCTGTCGGCCGCCGATGTCCTTGTCGACGTGGTGAATTCACCGTCCTTCGACGACGGCCCGGTGATGGATTTCTTCACCGCATCGTCGACGAACCTGGTGGCGGCGGCCCGCGACCACGGCGTCGGCCACTATGTGGCCCTGTCGATCGTGGGATGCGACATGCTGCCCGACAGCGGCTACATGCGCGCCAAGGTCGCCCAGGAGAAGATCGTGACCGGGTCGGGGCTGCCGTACACGATCGTTCGCGCGACGCAGTTCCACGAATTCGCCGAGGCGATCGTCGGATCGCTGATCGTCGACGGGAAGGTGAGGGCACCGGACGGACGCATTCAGCCGATCGCGGCGGCCGATGTCTCCACCGAAGTCGCGCGTGCGGCCGAAGGCCGACCGGTCAACGGTGTCCTCAACGTCGGCGGCCCCGACAAGATGAGCTTCGCCGACCTCGCGCATGCTGTGCTGGCCGCGCAGGGCGCTGATACGCCGGTGGTCGTCGACGCACAGGCCACCTACTTCGGCGCCCGCGTCGACGACTCGAGCCTCGTCACCGGCGAGGACGGGGTGCTGTCGAGCACGCGGTTTGCTGACTGGCTTTCCCCGAGTCGCTGATTGCAGGCGCGCTCTGCGCGACCAATTCGTCACTTAGCGCTCACGGACACGTCACGCTGCCGACGCCGTTCGGAGACCCGGCTGCGCGACCGTGCAGCCATGAGCAGTGCTTCTGTACTCATCGCCCCGGACGAAATCGACCCCGGGCGGGCGGCTTCTTCGACGCCCGTGCCCCGCTACACCCTGCTGCTGTCGACGGACGCCACACTCATCGAGGCCGCGCAGCGTCTGCGCCACGAGGTGTTCACCTCCGAACCCGGATTCGCGTTGCGCGGTGCCGCCGACGGCTTGGACGCCGACCGGTTCGACGAGCACTGCGACCACCTGCTGGTGCGCGAGGACGGCTCCGGCGAACTGGTCGGCTGCTACCGGATGCTGCCGCCGGCGGGCGCGGCCGCCGCCGGCGGGTTGTACAGCGCGACCGAATTCGACGTCCGCGGGCTCGATCCGTTGCGTCCCGGCCTGGTCGAGATGGGCCGGGCGGTGGTGCGGGCGGATCACCGAAACGGCGCGGTGGTGCTGCTGATGTGGGCCGGGATCCTGGCGTACCTCGACCGCTGCGGGTACGACTACGTGACCGGATGCGTGTCGGTACCGGTCCGGGGCCCCGACGGCCAGGTGCCCGGAGCACAGATCCGCGGTGTGCGGGACTTCGTCCGTCGCCGGCATGCCGCCCCGGCGCAGTACACAGTGCGTCCGTACCGGCCGGTGACCGTGGACGGCAGACCGCTCGACGACATCGACCCACCCGCCCGAGTGGCCGTGCCGGCATTGATGCGGGGATATCTGCGGCTCGGCGCGCAGATCTGCGGTGAACCGGCGCACGATCCGGACTTCGGGGTCGGCGACTTCCCGGCGCTACTCGACAAACGTCGCGCCGACATCAGGTATCTGCGCCGGCTGAGGACCGTCGGCGCGGCCACCGCCGCGGCCGACGGGATCGCGTCGTGAGCACCGCCAACTGCTGGGTGCCGCGGGCGGCGTGCGACGCGAGCTGCGTCAGCGCCGGGGCCGGCCAGGCCGGTCGGCGGGTGGTCGTCGCCTGCCGTGCTGCGCTGCGTCTCGTCTTCGCGGTCACGCTGCTGACGTTGGCGCCGCTGCTGGCAGTGCCCGTGCCGGGCCGTTCCGGCCTGCAGCGCGGCTACTGCCGGTTGCTGTTGCGTGGCCTCGGCGTGCGAACCACGGTGTCGGGCGGGCCCATTCGCAACCTCAGCGGCGTTCTGGTGGTGAGCGGACACGTGTCCTGGGTCGACATCTTCGTGATCGGCTCGGTACTGCCGGGCCGGTTCGTCGCGAAATCGGAACTCATCAACTGGCCTGCTCTCGGGCTGCTGGCCCGACTGTTGAAGGTGATACCGATCGAGCGGGGCAATCTGCGGCGGCTCCCCGATGTGGTGGACACCATCGCGAGCGGTCTGCTTGCGGGCCAGACCGTCGTGGCGTTTCCCGAGGGCACCACCTACTGCGGCCTGGGCTACGGCCGGTTCCGGCCCGCGATGTTCCAGGCCGCCGTCGACGCGGGCCGGCCGGTCCAACCGTTGCGGCTGAGCTATCACCACCGCGACGGCAGGGCGTCCACGGTCGCGGCGTATGTGGGCGACGACACACTGCTGGCGTCGATCCGCCGCCTGATCACCGCGAAGCGCACCGTGGTGCGGGTGCAGGTCGAGTCCCTGCAGCTGCCCGGTGCCGACCGTCGTGACCTGGCAGCCCGCTGTGAGCGCGCGGTGCGCGGCGACACCACGCCACGCTCGGCCGGTCACGCGCTCGCGGCCTGAGCGAATCGGGGGCCGACCGCGTCGGCGGCTATTCTTGACTGGTTATGACCTCGGACAAGCCGGTCTACCTCGATCACGCCGCCACCACGCCGATGCACCCCGCTGCCATCGAGGCGATGACGGCTGCGATGGCCACGGTCGGCAACGCATCATCGCTGCACGGCACCGGCCGCGCGGCGCGCCGGCGGATGGAGGAGTCGCGCGAGACGCTGGCCCAGCTGCTCGGCGCGCGCCCGTCGGAGGTGATCTTCACCGCGGGCGGCACCGAGAGCGACAACCTCGCGGTCAAGGGCATCTACTGGGCGCGCCGGGATGCCGACCCGCGCCGCAGGCGCATCGTGACCACGCCGGTCGAACACCACGCCGTGCTCGACTCCGTCGAATGGCTGGTAGAGCACGAAGACGCCGAGGTGACCTGGTTGCCCGTCGAAACGGACGGCTCGGTGACGGCGGCGGCGCTGCGGCAGGCGTTGCAGGATCACGACGACGTGGCAGTGGTGTCGGTGATGTGGGCCAACAACGAGGTCGGCACGATCATGCCGATCACCGAACTGGCCGCCGTCGCAGCGGAATTCGATGTGCCGATGCACAGCGACGCGGTCCAGGCGGTCGGCCACATTCCGGTCGACTTCACGGCGAGCGGACTGTCGGCGATGAGCATCGCCGCGCACAAGTTCGGTGGTCCGACCGGGATCGGCGCGTTGCTGCTGCGCCGCGACACCGCCTGCGTCCCACTGCTGCACGGCGGAGGACAGGAGCGCGACGTTCGTTCCGGCACACCGTATGTAGCCGGCGCCGTCGCGATGGCCGCGGCGGCGAAGATCGCGGTCGAAGGGCTGGAGACCAACAGCGCGCGGGTTTCGGCGCTGCGCGACCGTCTGGTCGACGGTGTGCTGGCGACCATCGACGACGTCGACGTCAACGGGGCGACGGGAGCCGCACGGCTGCCGGGCAATTCGCACTTCACGTTCCGCGGGTGTGAAGGTGACTCGCTGCTGATGCTGTTGGACGCCAAGGGCATCGAGTGCTCGACGGGGTCGGCGTGCACCGCCGGTGTCGCGCAGCCGTCACATGTACTGATCGCGATGGGCGCCGACCCGGTGAGTGCGCGCGGCTCGCTACGACTTTCGTTGGGACACACCAGCACCGAGGACGACGTGGACGCCGCACTCGCGGTGCTACCCGCCGCGGTGGACCGGGCCCGGCAGGCCGCCCTGGCCAGCTCGGGGGTGGTCGACTGATGAAGGTACTCGTGGCCATGAGCGGTGGTGTCGACTCGTCGGTCGCCGCGGCCCGGATGGTCGATGCCGGCCACGACGTGGTCGGTGTGCATCTCGCGTTGTCGGCCGCGCCGGGCACACTGCGCACCGGGTCTCGCGGTTGTTGCTCGAAAGAAGACGCCGGCGACGCGCGCAGAGTTGCCGATGTCCTCGGCATCCCGTTCTACGTCTGGGATTTCGCCGACCGCTTCAAAGAGGACGTCATCGACGACTTCGTCTCCTCGTATGCGCGCGGACAGACCCCGAACCCGTGTGTCCGGTGCAACGAGCGGATCAAGTTCTCCGCGTTGGCTGCCCGCGCGCTGGCGCTGGGTTTCGACGCCGTGGCGACCGGTCATTATGCGCGGCTGTCCGAGGGACGGTTGCGGCGTGCGGTCGATGCCGACAAGGACCAGTCCTACGTGCTGGCCGTCCTGAGCGCAGAACAGTTGCGTCACGCCGTGTTCCCGGTCGGGGACACCCCCAAGCCGCAGATCCGCGAGGAAGCCGCGCGCCGCGGTCTTGCGGTCGCCGACAAGCCGGACAGTCACGACATCTGCTTCATCCCCTCCGGCGACACGCGCACGTTCCTCGGCACCCGGATCGGGGTCCGGCGGGGATCGGTAGTCGACGCCGCGGGCACGGTGCTGGCCGAACACGACGGTGTGCACGGCTTCACGGTCGGTCAACGCAAAGGGCTGGGCATCGCGGGGCCCGGTCCGGACGGGCGGCCGCGCTATGTGACCGAGATCGATCCGGACAGCGCGACGGTGCGCGTGGGTGACGCCGCCGATCTGGACGTGTGGACGTTGACCGGTGAGCGGCCGATCTTCACTTCCGGTGTGGCGCCCACCGGTCCGGTGGAATGCCAGGTGCAGGTCCGTGCGCACGGCGGCATCGGCGACGGGGTGGCCGAGCTTCGCGACGGATTGCTGACCGTCGACCTGCGTGCCCCGCTGCGCGGTGTGGCACCCGGCCAGACCATGGTGCTGTACCGCCCCGACCCCGCCGGCGACGAGGTGCTGGGCAGCGCGACGATCACCCGGTAGCCGCGCTATTCGGGCACATTGGCGAGGATGTTCGTCATGACGATCTCGGGCACGGAGTCGGGGAACCGGCATGCGGTCACCTCCACCAGCACGACCGACTTCACCCGGTAGTCGCGACCGCAGGCGCCTGATGGGCGAGTCTGCAGGATGTCAGTGCCGATCGTCCAATCGCCGACGAACATCGAACCCAAAGGCGTTGCGCTGCAACCCTCCACGAGAGCAGCAAGATCATCGAAGGCCCGGCGCGCTGTCATGGTGTCGCGGTAGGCGGCTGCGCCCTCGGAGATCAGCCCGCCACCGCGCGGGTGCTGAAAGGTGGTCTTGCGGAACTCCTCGACGTCGGGCCCGAACGTCTGGGTTTCGGCGAAGATCCATTGGCACTGCGGGGGAGTGGTCTCGGCCAGCGGCTCGATGTCGACCGGAATCTTGCCGTCCATCGTCGGGATGATCGTGAGATCCTCGCCGGCACCGGTGATTGCGCGCATCTGTGACTGGTCGAGCATGATCGTTTCGACGTCGACCGGTGACAGCGAGTCGTCGTCGATGCCGGGGACCGCACGTATCGCGTGACCACTGATGCTCTGCGTGCACGCTGCCGTGAGCGCCGCCGTCGCGCACCACAGCACGATCGACCTCAGCACTGCGGGCATGGTGCGTCCTCCCAACCCTTCCGGACCGAGATTAGCCCCATCGAATACTGTCAAACGAGTGAATGTCTTCGCCGCAGCCACCGGCATCGGGTCATGGCCGGGGACGTCGCCACGCGAGGCCGCCGAGGTCGTGATCGGCGAACTGCATACCTTGCCGCATCTGCCCGAATTGCCGGGCCGCGGCGTGGGCGCCGACACGATCGGGCGGGCCGCGGCGTTCCTTGTCGACATCGGCATGGACACCGTCCCTCGCGGCTATCGGATCGCGTCGGGCCGCACGGCCATGGCAAGGCGGGCGCTGAGCCTGCTCGATGAGGACCTCGACGCGCTCGAGGAGGCCTGGGAGAAGGCGGGTTCGCGTGGCGGAGGCCGCACCGTCAAGGTGCAGGCGCCGGGTCCGGTCACACTCGCGGCGCAATTGGAGCTTGCCAACGGCCACCGCGCGCTCACCGATCCCGGCGCAGTGCGCGACCTGACCGCCTCGCTGGCCGAAGGCGTGGCAGCGCACCGGGCACAGGTCGCGCGCAGGTTGGACGCGGCCGTCGTGGTGCAATTCGACGAGCCACTGTTACCCGCCGCGCTGGAGGGCCGGTTGACCGGGGTGACCAGCTTGACGCCGGTGCATCCGGTCGACGAGCCGCTGGCCGTCGACTTGCTCGACGAGTGCGTCGCCGCGGTGGGCGCTCCCGTGATGTTGCACAGCTGCGCATCGGGTGTGCCATGGAAAGCATTGCAGCGCAGCGGTATCGATGCTGTCTCCGTTGACACGACCACTGTTGTCGCCGGCGACCTCGACGGTATCGGTGAATTCGTCGACACGGGGCGCACTGTGTTGTTCGGCGTGGTGCCCTCGACGGCTCCGGACGGCCGACCGTCGGTCGAAGAGATCGCCCGCGCCGCGGTCTCGGTGACCGATCGGCTGGGCTTCACCCGTTCCGTGCTGAGCGAGCGCATGGGCATCACGCCGACGTGCGGCCTGGCCGGGGCGACCGCCGAGTGGGCACGCGCCGCGATCGGATTGGCGCAGAAAACGGCGGACGCCTTCGCCGAGGATCCCGACGCGATCTGACGCCGGTCTCGAGATCTGCACGAGGGCTGAGCTTCGTCGGAAACCGCTGCCCTCCGGCAGAATTCGGTTGAGACCTCGCCGGCCGGGAAGAAGGTGCAACCAAATGGTTGCATTAAGCCGCAGCAAGCGATAGCGTGAGACGCAACCAGGAGGTTGCATATGAGTACGGATCGTATCGAGAAGGAAGTTCTGTTGAAGGCACCGCTCGCGCGCGTCTGGCGGGCGATCAGCGACGCCGACGAGTTCGGGCAATGGTTCGGGGTGCGCTTCGACGGACCGTTCGTGGCGGGCAAATCGGTGACCGGCGTCATGACCCCGACGGCGGTCGACGCCGACGTCGCCAAGGCCCAGGAACCGTATGCCGGCACGGCCGACGCATGGCACATCGAGGCGGTCGAGCCGCAACGGCGGTTGGCGTTCCGCTGGCATCCCTACGGCGTCGAGGAAGGCGTCGACGTCACCGACGAACCGACCACGCTGGTGGAGTTCACGCTCGAGGAGACCGCTGACGGAGTGCTGCTGCGCATCGTCGAATCCGGGTTCGACGCACTACCCGTCGAGCGCCGCGCATCGGCGTTCGAGGGCAACAGCGAGGGTTGGGCCGCGCAGGTCGAACTCGTGCGCAAGTACCTCGCCATCAGCGAGACGGTGTGAGCGCCGCACCGGTAGAAGCCCCCGTCTTCAACGCACTCGGAGACCCCAACCGCCTGCGCATAGTCACCCAACTGTGCGAGGGCGGGCCGTGTTCGACAACCGAGGTCACCGCGGTGGTGCCGGTGAGCCGGCAGGCGACGACCAAACACCTGCTGCTACTGGAATCGGTGGGCCTGGTGAGCAGTGAACGCAGTGGCCGCGAGCGTATCTGGCGGATGCAACCCGCCCCGTTGGCCGACGCGAGCGAGTACCTCGCGAAGTTGTCGCAGCGCTGGGACCGCGCGATCGACCGGCTGCGCAATTACGTCGAGGACTGAAGCTGCGGTTCGCTGGACGATTTGCGCGCGTTCCGTCCAGACGCGGGATGTGAAGTTGGCCCGCGTGCAAGAATGCTTCGCACGCGTCGTCGACCTTGTTTGCCCGAGAGGAATGGTGCCCGAGTGAATCCGCGCCTCGCAGCAGGTGTCGGCGCGGTGTCCGTCGTTCTCCTGCTGGGCGGGTCCGGCGCTGCCGTCGCATCGGCGCATCCCGGCGATTCGCACGGCTCCGACCGGGGAAGCAGCTCAGACCATCGTGCCGGCGATCACGGTCGCGGGTCGGACGATGACGGCCACGGCGCCGGCCGACGTGACCACGGCAGCGGCGCCCGCAACGGCACCGGCAACCGTGGCGGAGGCACCGAGAAGACCGGCGGCGGTCCTTCATCGCGCGTGGGGTCCGGCCGCGACGACCTTCCGCAGTTGTCTTCGAGTAACCGGTCGGCGGTCGCCGACGACTCGAATGCGGCGCGACGCTCGGCCGTCAGCGGTGGATCGGCTGACCGCGTGGGCGTCAGCGGTGGATCGGCCGACCGCGTGGGCGTCAGCGGCGGGCCGGTCATCAGCGAGTCGACTGCAGCCAGCGAAATCCCGGCGGGCAGCGCGGGCGGCGGGAGTTCGCCCGGATCCGATGCGCCCGGCCCGCGAGGGTCGGCATTCGACCCCCCTGAGGTGACATTCGGCAACGGACGTTCACCGGGGATCCGGAGCGGCGCACCTGAACCGCGTCGGCAGGCTCCCGCACCGGCACCCGCCGAGCCGGCGCCGCCGCCACCGCCGGTACCGCCGCCGCCACCACCTCCGCCGCCTGCTCCGGCCTGGGTGCACCGGGTGGCCACCCCACCGGCGAGCGCACGGCAGTTCGTCGTCGCGCCCGGCGCCGGATCGACCGACCCGCTGTGGGGGATCGCCGGGTTGCTGCTCATCCCGGCGGCAGGCGCCGTGCTGGGCTACCGGCAGGCGCGTGCGGCGCAGGCCGCCGAACGGATACGCCGGCCCTGATCAAGCACGCAGGTCCTTGCGAAGGATCTTGCCGGACGCCGACTTCGGTACCGCATCGATGAACGCGACCTCGCGGACCTTCTTGTAGGGCGCCACCTGGCCGGCGACGAACTCGATCACCTGCTCTTCGGTCAACTCGGCGCCGGATCGCTTGACCACGAACGCCTTCGGGATCTCTTCGCCCTCGGCGTCGTTGACCCCGACCACCGCGGCGTCGGCGATGTCGGGATGACTCAGCAGGACGGCCTCCAGTTCGGCGGGAGGCACTTGATAGCCCTTGTACTTGATCAACTCCTTGAGCCGGTCGACGATGTAGACGCAGCCGTTCGCGTCGACCTGGGCGAGGTCGCCGGTGTGCAACCAGCCCGCATCGTCGATCGTCTCCCGGGTGGCCTTCTCGTTGCCGAGATAGCCGGCCATCACATTGGGACCCTTGAACCACAATTCGCCGGTTTCGCTGAGACCGTCTGCGGGCGGGTCGATTTCGTCACCGGTTTCGGGGTCGACGATCTTCGACACCGCGTTGGACACCGTCCAGCCGACCGAACTGAGCGGCGCGACCATCTTCATCTCCTGCCGGCCGCCGTCGAACGGCGTGATGTGGCTGACCGGGCTGAGTTCGCTCATGCCGTAGCCCTGCACGACGCGGCAATCGAGGCGTTTTGCGACGGCGTGGCCGAGGTCGGCGTCCAGTGGGGCCGCTCCCGACATCACGACGTTCAGAGACGACAGGTCGTACTCGTCGATCAGCGGATGCTTGGCCAGCGCCACGGCGACCGGCGGTGCGATGAACGCGATCGTGCACCGGTGATCCTGGATGTTGGCCAGGAAGTCGGCGAGGTCGAAGCTACCCATGATGACCAACCGGGCACGCGCATGCAGTGCGGCGTTGAGCAGGACCGTCATCCCGTAGATGTGGAAGAACGGCAGCACGGCCAGCACCGTGTCGTCGGCGACCATCCCGTGCAGCGGCCGGATCTGGGCGACATTGGCCACCAGGTTGCGGTGAGTGAGCATGACGCCCTTGGGGTTTCCGGTCGTTCCCGAGCTGTACGGCAGCACCGCCAAGTGTGACGACGGCGCGAAGCTGACCCGCGGCGGCGGCTGCCCGGGCCCCATCAGGTCGGCGGCGTTGGGATGCCCGTCGGCTTGTCGGCCGGCGCCGTCGAGCACGACGAGGCCGTCGTCTGCAATTCCGGCGGCCACGGCCGCTTCCTTGGCCTGCGCCAGCAGCGGCGACACCGTCACCAGCATTTTCGCGTTCGAGTCGGTCAGCTGCTTGGCGATGTCCTTGGCCGTGAACAACGCGTTGACCGTCGTGGCCGTCGCACCGGCGCGCAGGATGCCGTGGAACGCCACCGCGAAGCCCGAGCTGTTCGGCGAGAGCAACCCGACGACGTCGCCGACGCCGATGCCGCGGCCGGCGAGCGCGCCCGCGAACGCGTCTACGCGCGCGACCATCTCGCGGTAAGTGGTCTGTCGCCCGGACTTCGCGTCGACGAGCGCGACGCGATCCAGGTCGGCTTCGGCGATATCACCGAACAGGTAGTCGTAGACGCTGGTGGACGGAATGTCGACTTCGGGGAACGGGCTCGCGAAACTCATTGTGCCTCCGATCGAATAATGGCCTGCCGGCTACCGGGTCAAACTTCGTCGAGCTGTCTGATGAGTTTCTTCGGAGCGGTCAACCGGTATGAGGCGTCGATCAGCTCACGTACCTCATCCCAGTCCGCCTTCTTCGCGCCCGTCAGGTCCAAGCCCAGCCAACCCGACGGGCCCAGATAAGCGGGGTAGAAGAACCGGCCGTCCTGCCTCAGCGCCTGCTGGTCGCTCTCGTCGACCTTGACGATGATGGACTGCGGGTACTGCACGTATTCACCCCCGGTCCGGGGTCGAACGCTGCCGCCGTACATGACGAACATCTTCGCGGCGAAGAATGCGGGCCTGCCGTGCGACACCTTCTCGTAGGCCTCGGGGAACGCCAGCGCGACCGCCCGCACCCGCGCCAGTGCCGGGTCGTCGTCGCGGAACATGATCGGGTGCGGCATGGGGCCAGGGTAACGGTGCGGGCCTGTCGGGCCGCTCCGTTAGCCTGCGAGAGTGAGTCCCGAGGCAACGCCCGATCCCGAGACGACGCTGGCCGCACAGGCCGGCGACGGACCCGACGCGGACGTGCGTCGCCGCTGGCAGGAACTCGCCGACGAGGTGCGCGAGCACCAGTTCCGCTACTACGTGCGTGACTCGCCGATCATCACCGACGCCGAGTTCGACAAGCTGCTGCGCGAACTGCAGGCCCTCGAGGACGACCACCCGGAGCTGCGTACCCCGGACTCGCCGACGCAGTTGGTCGGCGGTGCCGGCTTCGCCACCGACTTCACCGCGGCCGAGCACCTCGAGCGGATGTTGAGCCTCGACAACGCGTTCACGCCGGAGGAACTGGCCGCGTGGGCGGGCCGAATCAAGAGCGAGATCGGTGAAGATGCGAACTTCCTGTGCGAGCTCAAGATCGACGGTGTGGCGCTGTCGCTGGTGTACCGCGACGGGCGCTTGGAACGCGCCGCCACCAGAGGAGACGGCCGCACCGGTGAGGACGTCACGCTGAACGCGCGCACCATCGCCGATGTCCCCGGAAGACTCACCGGCACAAAAGAATTCCCTGTCCCGAAGGTTCTCGAGGTGCGGGGCGAGGTGTTCTTCCGGGTTGCCGACTTCGAGGAACTCAACGCCGGTCTGGTCGCCGAGGGCAAGCCGCCGTTCGCCAATCCGCGCAACAGCGCCGCCGGCTCGCTTCGGCAGAAGAACCCCGCCGTCACGGCGCGGCGCAAGCTGCGGATGATCTGCCACGGAATGGGTCGCGCCGAAGGTTTTCGGCCGAAGACCCTGCACGACGCCTACCGGGCGCTCAAGGCGTGGGGGCTGCCGGTCTCCGAGCACACCGCTCAGGTCACGGGGATGGAGGCGGTCACCGAGCGCATCGCCTACTGGGGTGAGCATCGCCACGACGTGGAGCACGAAATCGACGGTGTGGTGGTCAAAGTCGATGACGTCGCACTGCAACGCCGCCTCGGATCGACGTCACGGGCGCCGCGTTGGGCGATCGCCTACAAGTACCCGCCCGAGGAGGCGCAGACCAAGCTGCTCGACATCAAGGTCAACGTCGGGCGCACCGGCCGGGTGACCCCCTTCGCGTGGATGGAGCCGGTCAAGGTGGCCGGCTCGACGGTCAGCCAGGCCACGTTGCACAACGCGTCCGAAGTCAAGCGCAAAGGCGTGCTCATCGGCGACACGGTGATGATCCGCAAGGCCGGTGATGTGATACCCGAAGTGCTCGGGCCCGTCGTCGATCTGCGCGACGGCTCCGAACGCGAGTTCGTGATGCCCACGCACTGTCCGGAGTGCCACACCAAGCTGGCGCCGGCCAAAGAGGGTGACGCCGACATCCGCTGCCCGAACACCCGGTCGTGTCCAGCGCAGTTGCGCGAACGGGTTTTTCACGTCGCGGGCCGCGGCGCGTTCGACATCGAGGGGTTGGGCTATGAGGCCGCGACCGCTCTGCTTCAGGCCGGCGTCATCGCCGATGAGGGCGACCTGTTCACGCTCGGCAGTGCGGACCTGTTGCGCACCGAGTTGTTCCGGACCAAGGACGGCAACCTGTCGGCCAACGGCAAGCGGTTGCTGGTGAACCTGCACGAGGCCAAGGCCAAACCGCTGTGGCGGGTACTCGTCGCGCTGTCGATCCGGCACGTCGGCCCGACGGCCGCGCGCGCCCTGGCCACCGAGTACGGCAGCCTGGACGCCATCATGACGGCCTCAGAGGCCGAGCTGTCGGTGGTCGAGGGCGTGGGCCCGACGATCGCGGCCGCCGTGACCGAATGGTTCACCGTCGACTGGCACCGCGCGATCGTGGACAAGTGGCGCGCCGCCGGGGTGCGGATGGCCGACGAACGCGACCCGAGCGTCGAGCGCACCCTCGAGGGACTGTCGATCGTCGTCACCGGGTCGTTGACCGGGTTCTCCCGCGACGACGCGAAAGAGGCGATCGTCGCGCGCGGCGGCAAGGCGGCCGGCTCGGTGTCGAAGAAGACCGCCTATGTGGTCGCGGGCGATTCCCCGGGCTCGAAATACGACAAGGCCGTCGAGCTGGGCGTGCCGATCCTCGACGAAGACGGGTTCACGCGGCTGTTGGAGAACGGGCCCGACGGGATCTGAGGCCGCGCTCCGCTCCGGCGGATCTCGAGCGCTGCGGCGTTTGTCTGCCCCGTCCACCGGGCACCCGACAGGTTCGAGGCGACAAGGAGTTGTGATGGCGATCTGCGATACCTGCGGCAACGACTACGACAAGGCGTTCACCGTGACATGGCCCGACGGCCGCAACGCGACGTTCGACAGCATCGAGTGCGCCGCCGTGCAGGTGGCACCCGAATGCGCCCATTGTGGGTGCCGCATCCTCGGCCACGGCATCGAGACCGAGGAAGCGATCTTCTGCTGTGCGCACTGCGCGCGCAAGGACAGCAACGCCGACGTCAATGACCGCTACCCGGTTCCCGCCGGAGGCTGAAGGTCAGCGATAACCGCGCCGCACATCGTCGACGATGCGCGGGTGGTCCAGCGTCGACGGCTCCAACGACTGGGGCCGCATGTCGCCGCCGAACACCGTGGCGGCGTCGAGCGCACGCTGGTCGAGGAAGCGCAGCGGCGGGGCGTCGGCCGGGACTTTCGGCGTCGGCGCGGTCGGCCCGCGGCGGGCCAGCACGAAGCCCCAGTCGCCGAACGTCGGCACGTGCACGTGATACGGCGTCGCCGCGTACCCGGCGGCCCGGATCGTCGACACGGTGCGCCAGTAGGCGGTGGGGGTGGAGAACGGGCTGCCCGCCTGCACGGACAACAGACCGCCAGGGGCCAGCGCGCGGCCGATCAGCGCGTAGAACTCCACTGAGTACAGTCGTCCCAACACCGGGGTGTCTGGGTCGGGCAGATCGGCGATCACCGCGTCGAATCCGCCCGGCGCGACGTCGCGCGGTGCGTCCCGCAGCCACGTCATCGCGTCGGCGATCACCACCCGAACCCGCGGATCGTCCAGCGCGCCGCCGTTCGCCTCACGCAACGTGGTGCGCCCCATCTCGATGACCGCCGGATCCAACTCCACCTGCACGATCGTGTCGATGTCCTTGTCGCGCAACACTTCCCGGGCCACCAGTCCGTCGCCGCCACCGAGGACCAACACCGACCGGGCGTCGTCTGCGAGTGCCGGGTAGACCAGGCTTTCGGTGTAGCGGTACTCGTCGCGTGTCGAGAACTGCAGCCCGCCATCGAGATACAGGCGCATGTCGTCGCCGCGGCGGGTGACCACGATCTCCTGGTACGCCGAATGCTCATGGGCGATGATCGGGTCGGCGTAGAGCCGTTGACGGGTCGAGGCCTCAATGCCGTCGGCGCGCACCAGCAGCGTGACGAGCACGGCCAGCGCGGTCGCCAGCACCATCAGGGACGCGGCCAGTTCACGCGCGTTGACGATGTGCCGCAACAGGAGCAGCGCCACCACGGCCGCCGCGGAGAGGTTGACGATCCCCGTGACGGCGGCACCGCGGATCATGCCCAGGTACGGCAGCAGGAGGAACGGCCACAGCAGCCCGCCGATCAGCGCACCCAAATAGTCCGCGGCGTTCAGGTTGGCCAGCACCCGGCCGGTGTCGGTGGCGCCCGCGGTCCTTCCACGCTGCAGCAGCGTCATCAGCAACGGCACCTCGGCGCCGACGAGGCAGCCGATCAGCGCGGTGCCGATCGCGAGCACCCACAGCGAGCCGCCCACGAACGCGAACGCGACATACAGTGCGGCTGCCGACAATCCGCCGACGATCGCCAGCGCCGTCTCGACGGCGATGAAGGTGACCGCGGCGCGGTGCAGCAGCGGCTTCACCAGCAGAGCGCCCACGCCCAGCGCGGCGACGTAGCCGGCGACGATCAGCGACATCGCCACGACGCCGCCGCCGTGCAAGCTGGTCGACAGCGTCAGCAGCGCCAGTTCGTAGACGATGCCGCACGCCGCGCACGCCGCCACTGCCGCCAGCAACACCGCGCGCCAGCGCGTCGCCGAACCTGCCAGCCGCGGTGCCGGTGAGGGAGCGTCGTGATCGGTCACCGTCATGACAGCGCGGCGGCGTTCACCCCTCCCACGGCGATCAGCATCACGGCGGTGGCGACGGCGCCGGGATGCAACCGCTCCTCGGCGATCAGATCGCGGAAGCGGCCGGGCACGACCGCCTCCAGCACGACCAGCGCCAGGCCTTGCAGCGCCACGCCGACGAGGCCGTACACCGCCGCGTCGACGAGTCCCTGGCCGAGTTCGTTGGCACTGGCCACGATCGCCGAGATCACCACGATGGCGAGGGCGGCATACATTCCCGATGCGACCGCAACCGCGTTGGGCCGCCGCTCGACGAACACCAACCGGCGCAGGTTTCCCGGTGTCAGCAGGTCGGCCATGGCGAAACCGGCCGCGAGAACGGCGACGCCGACGATGAAGTACAGGATCGCGGCGACCACATTCTGAGCGAGGCTTCCGCCGCTGATGGTGCCGAATTCGACCGCCAGATTCATGGGTTCTCCTTACCGGTTGGCCTCGATGCGCGGGTCATTTCGTCCCATCCGGTCCGCCCGGGCTGCCGCCCGCGCCGCCGGCGGGTGACCCGGGATAGAACCCGGGTCCGAGGAAGATGAACCCGCCTCCGCTGTATCTGCTGCCGCGAACGTCTTCGACCCGGATGGTGCACGGGCGGTTACCGTCGGGCCCGACGATCACGATGTCGTCGTCGTAGCGCAGATACTCGATACCGCGGTCGGTGGCCCGGGCCTCGGGACGCCGGTAATCGGCAAGCCGGTCGGCCACTTCGCCGGGCGAGCCGGTGCACTCGTAGCTGCTGGCCTCCGCGCCATGCGAGTAAGCGGCGTAGTTCTCGGCGACGTATGTACGAATGTCGCGGTTCTGCAACGAGATACCGAGAAGCAGGCATGCGATGCCCGCCACGGCGAGCCCGCCGGCCAGCCAGAACAACGCGGTGCGGCTCACGGCCGCCACCGGCTACTGGTGTAGACGACTGTGCCACCCGCGGCTCCGTCGGGATACAGATGCCATGTCCGCCAACGCCATCCGGCGCCATCGGGCTCAGCGGCCAGCGCGGTCAGTGCGGCATCGTCACCGGGAAACACACCGCCGAGCCATCCGTCCATCCGTTCACACCTGATCCGCAGCTTCTCCGCGAGCCTGCGAAAACCGGCAGCGTCCTGCGCTTCGGTGCGGGACTCGATGCGGTAACCGGGCGCGACGGCGCACCCGGGCAGGGTGGCATCAGTGCGTGCTGTGCACGAAACCTCCTCGGAGAACGTGTGTTTCGGATTCTCGACGGTGACCAGATGCGATGCGCCGAGCACGCCGAGCACCAATGTGCTGCCCTCGGGACCGGCCAGCGGCAATGTCGCCAGCGGCCGCGGTGCAGGAGAATTCAACGCCAGCCGCAGCGTCGTTCCCGACACGTCGGCCGGGTTCACTACCAGTCGGTGAAAGGGCACCCGGTGTCCTACTCGGTGGGCGGAGGAGCGGGATACACCGTGAGTTCGCCGGGCAGCACCGGTTTCCCGACCGAGACCTCCCACGGCATGTCCGGAGCCCACCGCTCGAAGCCGAGGAAGGAGGTCTCGTCGGCGTCGGCGTAGTCGACGAACTCCATCTCGCCGCCCGCGGGCAGCCCGGTGGTGCCCTCGGTGGTGAACGATGCGCTGCCGCGCTCGACCTCGCGGTAGCTGACTCCGTCGAGGACCAGGTCCCCACCGGGTTGCAGCGACGCGTCCTTGCGTCGCGTCCACATCACCAGTTCGAGCCGGCCCTCGTCCTCTTCGACGCTGAACCACACCGGTTCGGAACCACCTTCGAGCAGATGCTCCCACCACACGAATGGGCCTTGCCGCAACGTGGCGGTGCCGCGGACGACGTAGTCGATTCCGCCGTGGGCGACGATCGCGCCGGGCCCGAGTTGGCGGGGGCCGAACTGCGGCATTGTGGCGGCGAACTTGAGCGGATCTTCACGCGGGGTCGATGTTTTCGGCTTCTTCGGCCGTCGAAGCGCCACCACCAACACAACGACCGCCCCGAGGAGCAGTACGACGGCGAGCACGATCAGCAGCGTGTCCACGCGAAACCTTCCGATCGGCGTTGAGCGGTGCGGTTGATGGGATCGTTGCCACCGTAACAGCCGCGTCGTACGCGCAAGTCAGCGCAGAATCGTGGCGACGATGCCCGCCAGATAGCCGAGCCTGGCGACCTCCGAGGGCCGAAACAGGGGACCACCGGGGCGGCCCAGCACCACTGCGGTGCGCGGATCGCCGAGCGGGGCCGCGGCCAGCGTGGTCGCCATGTCGCGCCACAGCTCGGGCACCCAGTCGGCCTCGCCGTCCAGGGCTCGGGCCCGGTCAAGTGGCAGCCACGGCGTCTGGGCCGCCTGCGTCTCGGGTGCGCCGGGGCTGCCGACGATGCGCTTCGGACCCGACTCGGAAAGCCGGACCACGGTGGTCCAGCCCACGCGGAGCACCCGGGGTGCCTCGTCGGCGAGGACCTGCAGCTTGTCCCCGCGCTCTGCGGCGGCGATGTGGTCGATCAGCTCGAGTTCGCGGTGCGCCTCGAGCAGCCCCGTGTGTGGGCGCACGGAGTCGACGTAGACGCCCTTGATCTGTTCGGCGGCGGTGATCAGCATGTCGGGCATCGCGCCGGCGGGCAGCTCGACCACGAGATCGTCGACGGCATAGCCGGCCGACCGCTCCACCACGTCGAGCGAGAGGATGTCGGCGCCCACCGACCCGAGTGCCACGGCCAGCGAACCGAGGCTGCCTGGTCGGTCCTCCAGCTGGACCCGTAGCAGGTACGAAGGCACGCGCAACACTGTTGCACAACGCGGTGACTAGGCTTGCGTGTCGTGTCGCAGATCTCCCGAGACGAGGTGGCCCACCTGGCCCGTCTCGCCCGCCTCGCCCTGACCGAAGACGAATTGGACAGCTATGCCAGGCAGCTGGACGCCATCCTCGCCCACGTCAGCCAGATCCAGTCCGTCGATGTCGCGGGCGTCAAGCCGACCGGCAATCCGCTCACCGACGTCAACGTGTTCCGTCCCGACGCCGTCGAGCCGAGCCTGACGCAGGATGAGGCGCTGGACCAGGCGCCCAAGGCGGCCGAGGGCCGGTTCGCAGTCCCGCGCATCCTGGGAGAGGCCCAGTGAGCGACCTGACCCGGTTGGACGCCGCGACGCTCGGGCGCAAGATCGCGACCAAGGAGGTGTCCTCGACCGAGGTCACGAAGGCATGCCTGGACCAGATCGCGGCGAGCGACGACCGCTACCACGCATTCCTGCACGTCGCGGAGGACCGCGCGCTGGCCGCGGCGGCGCGAGTGGACGCCGCGGTGGCGGCAGGGGAGGACCTGCCCTCGCCACTGGCCGGGGTGCCGGTGGCGCTGAAGGACGTTTTCACCACAACCGACATGCCGACGACCTGCGGCTCGAGGATTCTCGAGGGATGGATGGCTCCGTACGACGCCACCGTCACCATGCGGTTGCGTGCGGCGGGCCTGCCGATTCTCGGTAAGACCAACATGGACGAGTTCGCGATGGGTTCGTCCACCGAGAACTCCGCATACGGGCCGACCCGCAACCCGTGGGACGTCGACCGCGTCCCCGGCGGCTCCGGGGGTGGCAGTGCGGCGGCGCTGGCGGCATTCCAGGCGCCGTTGGCCATCGGCACCGACACCGGCGGCTCGATTCGCCAGCCGGCCGCGTTGACCGCGACGGTCGGGGTGAAACCGACCTACGGCACGGTGTCGCGCTACGGGCTGGTGGCCTGCGCGTCGTCACTGGATCAGGGCGGGCCCTGCGCGCGCACCGTCGTCGACACCGCCCTGCTGCATCAGGCGATCGCCGGTCACGACGCGAAGGACTCGACCTCGGTCGACGCCGCGGTGCCCGACGTCGTCGGTGCGGCCAGGGCAGGCGCGGCCGGCGACCTGGCCGGCGTGCGGGTCGGCGTGGTCAAGCAGTTGCACGGCAACGGCTACCAGCCCGGCGTGCTGCAGTCGTTCCACGCCGCCGTCGAACAGCTGACCGCGCTGGGCGCCGAGGTCAGCGAGGTGGACTGCCCCCACTTCGACTACTCGCTGTCGGCCTACTA
This sequence comes from Mycobacterium sp. IS-3022, assembly GCF_001500065.1. Taxonomy (GTDB): domain Bacteria; phylum Actinomycetota; class Actinomycetes; order Mycobacteriales; family Mycobacteriaceae; genus Mycobacterium. The sequence continues at coordinate 29,408 of NZ_LQIN01000018.1, read as the reverse complement.
CCTGATCCTGCCGTCCGAGGTGTCGAGCAACCTCGCGCGGTTCGACGCGATGCGCTTCGGGCTGCGTGTCGGCGATGACGGCACGCACAGCGCCGAGGAAGTCATGGCGTTGACCCGGGCCGCCGGTTTCGGTCCGGAAGTCAAGCGCCGCATCATGATTGGTACCTACGCGCTGTCTGCGGGCTATTACGACGCGTACTACAACCAGGCGCAGAAGGTACGCACGCTGATCGCGCGTGATCTCGACGAGGCGTATCAGAAGGTCGACGTGTTGGTCTCGCCGGCGACGCCGACCACCGCGTTCCGGTTGGGGGAGAAGGTCGACGATCCGCTGGCGATGTACCTGTTCGACCTGTGCACCCTGCCGCTGAACCTGGCGGGCCACTGCGGAATGTCGGTGCCCGCGGGCCTGTCGCCCGACGACAACCTGCCGGTCGGGCTGCAGATCATGGCGCCCGCGCTGGCCGACGACCGGCTGTACCGCGTCGGCGCGGCCTACGAAGCTGCCCGGGGACCGCTGCCAACGGCCCTGTAAAACACGCGAGCGCACGGTTGTTGTACGCAAACCTCGACTGAGGACACAAAGAACCGTGCGCTCGGGGAGGATGGAGGCATGCGTATCGGAGTGCTGACCGGCGGCGGTGACTGTCCGGGGCTGAACGCTGTCATTCGGGCGGTGGTGCGCACGTGCGATGTGCGGTACGGGTCGTCGGTCGTCGGCTTCCAGGACGGCTGGCGCGGTCTGCTGGAGAACCGGCGCATCCAACTCGCCAACGACGACCGAAACGATCGGCTGCTGGCCAAGGGCGGCACCATGCTGGGCACCGCGCGGGTACACCCGGAGAAGCTGCGTGCCGGGCTGGACCAGATCAAGCAGACGCTCGACGACAACGGCATCGACGTGCTGATCCCCATCGGCGGCGAGGGCACGCTCACCGCGGCGCGCTGGCTGTCGGAGGAGAACGTCCCGGTGGTCGGAGTCCCCAAGACGATCGACAACGACATCGATTGCACGGATCTGACGTTCGGTCACGACACCGCGCTCGGCGTGGCGAGCGAAGCCATCGACCGGCTGCACAGCACCGCGGAATCGCACCAGCGGGTGATGCTCGTCGAGGTGATGGGCCGCCACGCCGGATGGATAGCGCTGAACGCCGGGCTGGCCTCCGGCGCCCACATGACGCTGATCCCCGAGCAGCCGTTCGACGTCGAAGAGGTGTGCCGGCTGATCAAAGGGCGCTTCGTGCGCGGCGATTCGCACTTCATCTGCGTGGTGGCCGAAGGCGCCAAGCCCGCCGAGGGGTCGATGCAGTTGCGCGAAGGCGGCATCGACGAGTTCGGCCACGAACGCTTCACCGGCGTCGCGCAGCAACTCGCGCTCGAGGTGGAGAAGCGGATCAACAAAGAGGTGCGGGTGACGGTGCTCGGCCACGTGCAACGCGGCGGCACTCCGACGCCGTTCGACCGCGTACTGGCCACCCGCTTCGGGGTCAACGCCGCCGATGCCGCACATGCCGGCGAGTACGGGATGATGGTGTCGCTGCGCGGGCAGGAGATCGGGCGCGTCTCGCTGGCCGATGCGACCCGCCAGTTGAAGCTGGTGCCGCAGAGCCGCTACGACGACGCCGCAGAGTTCTTCGGCTGAGTTCTTCCCGCGAGCAGCCGCGAAGTGGTCCCTTTTCGCGGCTTTTTCGGACAGTTTGCGTCTGTCCGGCGGAAAAAGAGGACGCACTAGGATCGGGGTCATGACTGTCGCCACCGCCGAACTCATCGACTACGACGACGTGGTCGCGCGATACGAGCCGGTGCTGGGCTTGGAAGTGCACGTCGAACTGTCCACCGCGACCAAGATGTTCTGCACCTGCGCCAACAAGTTCGGAGCCGAACCCAACACGCAGGTGTGCCCGGTCTGTCTTGGGCTGCCGGGGTCGCTGCCGGTGCTCAACGAGAAAGCCGTCGAGTCGGCGATCCGGATCGGGCTCGCGCTGAATTGTGAGATCGTGCCGTGGTGCCGGTTCGCCCGGAAGAACTACTTCTATCCGGACATGCCGAAGAACTACCAGATCTCGCAGTATGACGAGCCGATCGCGATCAACGGTTTCCTCGATGTGCCGCTCGATGACGGGTCCACCTGGCGGGTCGAGATCGAGCGGGCCCACATGGAAGAGGACACCGGCAAACTGACCCATCTCGGCAGCGACACCGGCCGCATCGAGGGTGCGACGACCTCGCTGATCGACTACAACCGGTCCGGGGTGCCGCTGATCGAGATCGTCACCAAGCCGATCGAGGGAACCGGTGCGCGTGCTCCCGAGATCGCCCGTGCGTATCTGACCGCGCTGCGGGATCTCTTGCGGGGCTTGGGCGTATCCGACGTACGGATGGACCAGGGGTCGATGCGCTGCGATTCCAACGTCTCGCTCAAGCCGATCGGGCAGGAGCAGTTCGGGACCCGCACCGAAACCAAGAACGTCAACTCGCTCAAGAGCGTCGAGGTCGCCGTCCGTTACGAGATGCGCCGCCAGGCAGCGGTTCTCGATTCGGGCGGTCACGTCACACAGGAGACCAGACACTTCCACGAGGACGGCTACACCTCGCCGGGCCGGAGCAAGGAAACCGCCGAGGACTACCGGTACTTCCCCGAACCCGATCTCGAGCCGGTGGCTCCCGACGCCGAGTGGGTGGAGCGACTGCGTGGCACGATCCCCGAACTTCCGTGGTTGCTGCGCAAGCGGATTCAGGACGACTGGGGCATTTCCGACGAGGTCATGCGCGACCTCGTCAACATCGGAGCCTTGGATCTGATCGCCGAGACCGTCGCACAGGGGGCGTCCAGTGACGCCGCCCGGGCATGGTGGGGAAATTTCCTGGTGCAGAAGGCCAACGAGTCAGGCGTCGAACTGGACGCGCTGCCCATCACGCCCGCGCAGGTGGCCGCGGTGGTCAAACTCGTCGACGACGGCAAGTTGTCGAACAAGCTGGCCCGTCAGGTCGTCGAGGGTGTGCTCGCCGGTGAAGGTGAACCCGAACAGGTGATGAAGCACCGCGGCCTGGAGGTCGTGCGTGACGACTCGGCACTGCAGTCCGCCGTCGACGAGGCGCTGGCGGCCAACCCCGGCATCGTCGAGAAGATCCGCGGCGGCAAGGTGCAGGCCGCAGGCGCGATCGTCGGCGCCGTGATGAAGGCGACCAAGGGGCAGGCCGACGCGGCCCGGGTGCGTGAACTGGTCTTGGCGGCTTGCTCCTGATCGCGAAATCGCGCTGAGGGCTGTTCGCTCACGCCGAACCACAGCCGTGAACGCAATTTCACGCCTACTAAGCGCGAACGAGACTGTCCCAGGCCGCGATTGCGGCTTCGGCGATCGCCGACAGCTTGGTTCTGTCCGCGCGATCGCGGGCCTGAATCGCCATCCCGTGGTTCACGGTGTTGTAGAACGCGGCAATCGTCGCGGCGTCGGCGCCGGGGGGTACGTCACCGTCTGCGATGCCGCGTTCGACGCGCGCACGGAAGGCGTCCTCGGTGGCGATCCGCCACTGCGCGAGGTGTTCATGCACTGACCGGGTGCGCTCGGTGCATGTGGTGGCCGCGAGCACGATCATGCAACCGCGAGGTTTGTCGGGATTGCAGAACACGTCGGCGTGGTGTCTCAGCACCGCCGCGATGGCCTCGCGCGCCGTTGGCCGATCCCGCAATTCGGCGGCCGCCGCGGCGCCCAAGGTCTGGTCGTAGTGGGCGACGGCCTCGCGGAACAACTCCTCCTTGGAGCCGAACGCCGCGTACAAGCTCGGTGAGTTGATTCCCATCGACGTGGTCAGGTCGGTCATCGACGCACCGTCATAGCCGTGTTGCCAGAACACCTCCATGGCCCGTTCCAAGGCGCGCGTTCGGTCGAAGGTGCGCGGTCTGCCGCGTGACGCCATCCGCACCCTCCTTTTGTATCGAACGACAAAGTAATCGTTGACAAGCATAAGCATGTCAGATAGTTATGTATCGAACGACACAAAAAGGGAGAACGCCATGTCGGACCTGTCGGGAAAGACCGCCCTGGTAACCGGAGGCAGCAGGGGTATCGGTGCCGCCATCGCGGCTCGGCTCGCCGAACTCGGCGCGGACGTCGCCATCACCTACGCCCAATCCAAGGAGCGCGCCGACGAAGTGATCGACGGGGTCACTGCGCAGGCCCGCCGCGGCCTGGCCATCAAGGCGGACAGCGCCTCCGTCGACGTGGTGGCCGCAGTCGAACAGACGAATGCCGAGTTGGGCCGGCTCGACATCCTCGTCAACAACGCGGGCGTCTTCCCGTACGGCCCGATCGACGACGTCTCGGTCGACGAGATCGACCGCACGCTCGCCATCCACGCCCGCGCGGTTTACCTGGCCAGCCAGGCCGCGCTTAGGCACATGCCCGACGGCGGCCGGATCATCAGCATCGGCAGCAATCTGGCCGAACGCGTCCCATTTCCGGGCGTCACGCTGTATTCGATGAGCAAGGCCGCACTCGTCGGGTTCACCAAGGGGCTGGCGCGCGATGTCGGCGGTCGGAACATCACCGTCAACCTCGTGCAACCCGGCTCGACGGACACCGACATGAACCCCGCCGACGCTGCCGGAGCCGACGAACAACGAGCGATGAGCGCGCTCGGCCGGTATGCCGCCGCCCGTGATGTCGCCGATGCCGTCGCATTCTTGGCGGGCCCGGGCGCGTCCAACATCACCGGCGCGGTGCTCACCGTCGACGGTGGAACAAACGCATGACCCGCGGGGCGATCAGGTGTTGTCGGCGTTCTGCCGCGGGAACCCGCCACCCTGCGGGAACAACGGGAAGACGACGTCGTCGAGTCTTTGGGCGTCGCCTGCCGTCTTGTTGACCGTCGCGCCCCAGACGTTGCCGTCGGGTGACATCGCCAGCGCCCACGCGTGGCCGTGCTGATCCTGCCGCACGACCTCCGGGTCGCCGGTGACCGCGCCGGTATCGGGAGCGAGCCGCACGGCGACCGTCTGCTTGGTGTTGACGAGGTTGACCAACACCGTGCCGTCGAGCGCTGCGCAGCCCGCCACGCCAGGACGGTCGGGCCAGGTCCACACGGTCGACGTCTTGGAGTCCTTGGTGATGCGCTGCAACCGGTCACCGGACGGCGCGCGGTCGGTGACGTACAGCGACCCGTCCGAGTGGTCGATGCACATGCCGCCGGCGGCGCCCAAGCCCGACAGCGCCGTCGTCGTCGGGGCCTGGTCCACCGTGGTGGGCTGTTCGATGCGCAACACCTTGCCCGCCAACGAATCCGGATTCGCCGCGTCGGCGGGATTGCCCGCGTCGCCGGTCTGCACCAGCAGCGTCGTGGGGCTGGTGAAGATCAATGCGCCCGTGTTACCGGTGGCGCCCTTCGGGATGCCGGTCAGGATCGGCTTGGGGATGTCGCCGTCGGCGATGCGGATCACGCGGTTGTCCGTCGGCGTGCTGACATAGGCGTACATCAGCCGGTCCTGTTGATAGGTCGGCGAGAGCACGATGTCCATCAGCCCGCCGTCACCCGAGCCGTCGACCGGCATCGTGGTCTTGACCTTGGGTTCGGCCCGGACCGAAATCTCCTTGACCACACCGGTCGTGCGCTCGGCGACCAGAGCCGACTGGCTGTCGGGCAGCATGATCAGCCCGCTCGTGCTCTCCAGGCAGCCCTGCATGACGCCGGGCGCCGGGCACTCCTTCGGGAACGGCGTCGGAGGCAACGGAGGCGGGGGCGGCGGCGTCGATGTCGGACCCGGCTCGAGCTTCGGCTCCGTGGTGAACGGTTGCGATTGCGCGTCGTCGAACCGCGCACAGCCCGAACCGACGAGCGACGCCGCGCACAACACGGCGAGCACGCCCCTCATCGGCCGGCGCAGTTTCATGCGAGCCAGGTTACGGATCATTCGGCGGGACGCGCCACGCACACCCGCCTGACGTCACCGCGGGGAGCTCGCAAATTAAGGTCGGGAAAGCACCGCGCCAATACCCGACTAGCGGGTGACTAGCACTTACGCTGGCAATGTGACCAGTCATTCCAATGACCCACTCGCCTGGCAGCGGCCCGACGACGCGGCTGGGCGGCCCGTGTCGGCGAGCCTGGTCGATCCCGAAGACGATCTGCCGTCCACCGACTACGCAGGCGATTTCGAAACCACCGCGATCCCGCACTACGACGCCAACGGCACCGCTTCGGGCACGCCGGGGTTCGGGCTACTCAACGAACCCGAGCCGCTGCCGTACGTGCAGCCCGGCGGGCGGCATGCCATGAGCGGCTTCGCGGCTGAACCGGCCGAGATCGAAGCCGAGCCGCTGGGCCGGGAAAAGCACCGCCGCGGCACCCTCGACCTCGGCATTCTCCTATTGCGCCTTGCGATCGGCGCGCTGTTCATCGGCCACGGCCTGCAGAAGGCCTTCGGCCTGTGGGGCGGGCCCGGACTCAACGGGTGGGAGGCGGAACTGTCCGACATGGGCTTCCGCTACGCCGACATCCTGACCTACGTCGCCACCGGCGGTCAGATCGCCGCCGGGGTGTTGCTGATCCTGGGCCTGTTCACGCCGGTGGCGGCCGCCGGCGCGCTGGCATATCTGGTGACCGGCGTGCTGGCCGATGCGATGGAGGCCCACGAAGCGGCGCGGCTGTCGGATTTCCTCACCGACGGGCATGAGTACAAGGTGTTCCTGGCGTGCGCGGTGGCCGCTCTCGTGTTGACCGGCCCCGGCCGGTACGGGTTCGACGCCGGCCGCGGCTGGGCGCGCCGGCCGTTCATCGGGTCGTTCGGTGCACTCGTGCTCGGCGCGGGTGCGGGTGTGGCGATCTGGGTGCTGTTCAACGGCGGCAACCCGCTCGCCTAACCCTGCGAATACGGGTTCGGAACGCGGCCGCCGCTGGCCTCGGTCAGCAGTGGCAGCGTCGCAAACGTCACCGCCGGCAGACGCAGGTCCCTACCGTCCTTGAGATGGGCGTAGGCCGACGATCCCTTACCGAATCTCAGACCGTCGACGTCGTCCCATTGCACCGTCTCGCTGCCCAGTAGGGATCGCGCGGTGACCGTGTCGCGGTCGGCAACAGTCCGGTAGCGCGCAACATAGACCGACAATCCGATCGGAACGATCAGCAGAACGGCCACCCACGTCAGCCCGGCCAGAACCAGCGAAAGCAGGCTCAGCGCCAGGAATCCCACCGCGAAATGCGCCATGGGCGAGATACGGATGACGACGGGGGCGGGTTCGGCGTCGGGACTCACCTGGTCATCTTCGCACCGCTGCTGCCGGGGCCGGGAAATCGACCGCCGCGGTTCCGCAATTTGACCTGTGACCAGTGCGGAGGCTACGGTCGACGGTTATGCAGGCCGTGGGGTTGCTCGTAGTAATTGGGAAGCGCGTTGATGCCGCGCTCGCCCTTACTCGGGCATAACCACCGGCACCGACGCGCGACCCTCGTACAGCAGCCCAGCTGACGGGGGTTTTTTCTTGCCCGACCACTGATTTGAGACCCTAGATACGGATCCGGAACAGGATTTAGGAGAGCGAACACCGTGAGCGCACCAACCACCCGACCGCTGGAGCAAGTGGCGGCCACCGTGCCCGATGACGGACATGCCGCGAAACCGGCGGCCAAGCCGGCGCCCGCATCAGCCAAACGGCTTGCGCCGCAACAGATGACCGGTGCGCAGGCGGTGATCCGGTCGCTCGAGGAACTCGACGTCGACACGATCTTCGGAATCCCCGGCGGCGCTGTGCTTCCCGTTTACGACCCGCTGTTCGACTCGCAGAAGCTGCGCCACGTGCTGGTCCGCCACGAGCAGGGCGCGGGACACGCGGCCAGCGGCTACGCGCACGCGACCGGCAAGGTCGGCGTGATGATGGCCACCTCCGGTCCCGGCGCCACGAACCTCGTCACGCCGCTGGCCGATGCGCACATGGACTCGATCCCGGTGGTGGCGATCACCGGCCAGGTCGGACGCGGCCTGATCGGCACCGACGCGTTCCAGGAGGCCGACATCTCCGGCATCACGATGCCGATCACCAAGCACAACTTCCTGGTGCGCAGCGGCGATGAGATCCCGCAGGCGATAGCCGAGGCGTTCCACATAGCGTCGTCGGGCCGCCCCGGTCCGGTGCTGGTCGACATCCCCAAGGACGTTCTGCAGGGCCAGTGCACGTTCAGCTGGCCGCCGCGCATCGACCTGCCCGGCTACAAACCCAACACCAAACCGCACAGCCGGCAGATCCGCGAGGCCGCCAAGCTGATCGCGGCGGCCCGCAAGCCGGTGCTCTACGTCGGCGGCGGCGTGATCCGCGGCGAGGCCAGCGCCGAGCTGCTGGAACTGGCCGAGCTGACCGGCATCCCCGTCGTCACCACGCTGATGGCGCGCGGAGCGTTCCCCGACAGCCATCCGCAGAACATGGGCATGCCGGGGATGCACGGCACGGTGTCCGCGGTGGCCGCGCTGCAGCGCAGCGACCTGTTGATCGCGCTGGGCACCCGCTTCGACGACCGGGTGACCGGCCGGCTGGATTCCTTTGCGCCCGAGGCCAAGGTGATCCACGCCGACATCGACCCGGCCGAGATCGGCAAGAACCGCCACGCCGACGTCCCGATCGTGGGCGACGTCAAGGCGGTGATCGTCGACTTGATCGCGGCCCTGCGCCGGGACGGCACCATCGGCGCGATCCTGATCGAGAACTGGCTCGAGTACCTGCGCGGCGTGCAGGCGACCTACCCGTTGAGCTACGGGCCGCAGAGCGACGGCAGCCTGTCGCCGGAGTACGTGATCGAGACGCTGGGCAAGATGGCCGGGCCGGAGGCGGTGTACGTGGCAGGCGTCGGCCAGCACCAGATGTGGGCCGCGCAGTTCATCTCCTACGAGAACCCGAAGACGTGGCTGAATTCCGGCGGCCTGGGCACCATGGGCTTCGCCGTGCCCGCGGCGATGGGGGCCAAGTTCGGCCGCCCCGAGGCCGAGGTGTGGGCCATCGACGGCGACGGTTGTTTCCAGATGACCAACCAGGAGTTGGCCACCTGTGCCGTCGAGGGCGCGCCGATCAAGGTGGCCCTCATCAACAACGGCAACCTCGGCATGGTGAGGCAGTGGCAGACGCTGTTCTACGAAGAGCGGTACAGCCAAACGGATCTGGCCACCCACAGCCATCGCATCCCCGACTTCGTCAAGCTGGCCGAGGCGCTGGGCTGCGTCGGATTGCGTTGTGAGCGAGCCGAAGACGTCGAGGACGTGATCAGGCAGGCGCGTGAGATCAACGACCGCCCGGTGGTGATCGACTTCATCGTCGGCGCGGACGCCCAGGTGTGGCCGATGGTCGCGGCGGGCACCAGCAACGACGAGATCCAGGCCGCTCGCGGTATCCGCCCGCTGTTCGACGATCCGGAAGAAGGACACGCATGAGCACCACCACGCATACGTTGTCGGTGCTCGTCGAGGACAAACCCGGCGTGCTGGCCAGGGTCGCGTCGCTGTTCTCGCGGCGCGGCTTCAACATTCAGTCCCTGGCGGTCGGAGCGACCGAGCAGAAGAACATGTCGCGGATGACGATCGTCGTCAGCGTGGAGGAAGCACCTCTCGAGCAGATCACCAAGCAGCTCAACAAGCTGGTGAACGTGATCAAAATCGTTGAGCAGGAAGAAGAGAACTCGGTTTCCCGTGAGCTTGCACTGATCAAGGTGCGCACCGACGCGTCGACCCGCGGTCAGGTCATCGAGGCGGTGAACCTGTTCCGGGCCAAGGTCGTCGACGTGTCGACGGAGTCGTTGACGATCGAGGCGACCGGCACACCCGAGAAGCTCGAGGCGCTGCTACGGGTGTTGGAGCCCTACGGAATTCGCGAGATCGTGCAGTCCGGCGTGGTGTCGCTGTCCCGCGGCCCCCGCGGGATCGGCACCACCAAGTAAGCCCCATCAGGTGAGAGATAAGGAAATTCAGTGGCAGTAGAGATGTTTTATGACGACGACGCGGACCTGTCGATCATTCAGGGCCGCAAAGTCGGCGTCATCGGCTACGGCAGCCAGGGTCATGCGCACTCGCTGAGCTTGCGAGACTCCGGCGTGCAGGTGAAGGTCGGCCTCAAAGAGGGATCGAAGTCGCGCGAGAAGGTCAGCGAGCAGGGTCTCGAGGTCGACACGCCTGCCGAGGTGGCCAAGTGGGCCGACGTGATCATGCTGCTGGCGCCCGACACCGCTCAGGCCGAGATCTTCTCCCGCGACATCGAGCCCAACCTCGAGGATGGCAACGCGCTGTTCTTCGGCCACGGCCTCAACATCCACTTCGACCTGATCAAGCCGCCGGCGAACGTCACCATCGGCATGGTCGCCCCGAAGGGGCCCGGCCACTTGGTGCGGCGCCAGTTCGTCGACGGCAAGGGCGTGCCGTGCCTGATCGCGATCGACCAGGACCCCAAGGGCGAGGGCCAGGCGCTGGCGCTGTCGTACGCCAAGGGCATCGGCGGCACCCGCGCCGGCGTCATCAAGACCACGTTCAAGGACGAGACCGAGACCGATCTGTTCGGTGAACAGGCCGTGTTGTGCGGTGGCACAGAGGAACTCGTCAAGGCAGGTTTCGACGTGATGGTCGAGGCCGGATACGCACCCGAGCTGGCGTATTTCGAGGTGCTGCACGAGCTCAAGCTCATCGTCGACCTGATGTACGAGGGCGGCATCGCCCGGATGAACTACTCGGTGTCCGACACCGCTGAGTTCGGCGGCTACCTGTCGGGGCCGCGGGTCATCGACGCGGACACCAAGGACCGGATGCGCGACATCCTCAAAGAGATTCAGGACGGCACCTTCGTCAAGAAGCTGGTCGCCAACGTCGAGGGCGGCAACAAGGAACTCGAAGGGCTGCGCAAGAAGAACGCCGAGCATCCGATCGAGGTCACCGGCAAGAAGCTGCGCGACCTGATGAGCTGGGTCGACCGGCCCATCACCGAGACGGCCTAGTTGCGATTTCGGTGTAGTTGGTTGCGCTGGACGCAACTGACTACACCGAAATCACTCGTTGGGGCGGCGTTCGTGACCCGGCTTGCCGTGGGTCCGGCGCCGCTCCTTCATTTCGGACTCGTATACGTGTCTGCGGCCCTGCTGTAGCTCGTCGCGGACCATGCGTTCGTGGTCGCGGAACACCGACCAGTAGCAGTCGTCGAACTCCTCGACGATCTGAAAAGTCCAGCGACCGTGGAGGACATTGCGACCGACGAGTTCATCCTGGAGTCGGTCGGCGACCGCGGCATGACCGGCATCGCGCAGTTTGTCGCAGGCCTCGCCGAGCAGAACATCCGCCCGGCCCATCAGCTGATGGAACGAATACAGCTCGCCGCGCGCGCGTTCCACCCACTCCAGCGCCTCCGATACGGCGCCGACGGCCTCGACCGTCGCGTCGTCGAGTCCCTCGGGACGGCGGTGGTGATCCTTGCCCTGATCGGTCATGGAGCTACATTTACCCCCTTCGCGGCGCCGCAATATCCAAAAGACGAATCGCTGCATCGGTTGTGCGTTGAGTTCGCCGACGGGTTTACTGTGACGAGGTCGAAACCGCAGTGGAAAGCCCGATGGACGACGCTGACAAACCCAGGTACACCGTCCGTGTGGTAGCCGAACGTGTCGGTGTCCCAACGGCGACGCTGCGCAGCTGGAGTCAGCGCTACGGCGTGGGGCCGTCGCGCCACCGGCCCGGCCGGCATCGGCTCTACAGCGAGAACGACGTCGTGGTCGTGCGGCACATGCACGAGCTGATCGACCAGGGCACGAGCGCGCGCAGCGCGGCGCGGCTGGCGATGGAATCCGTTCTGCCACCGCGCGGCGACGTCGACTCGTTGTTGGCGGCAGCGTTCGAACTCGACCTCGTTGCGCTGGGCCGGCTGCTGGAGTCGCACCTGCATCACTTCGGCGTACTCGATACGTGGGACCTGATCGTGCGGCCGGCGTTCGCGGCCATCGTTTCCAGACAGGATGCGAGCGGCGGTTGTATCGACGTCGAGCACGCGCTGTCTTGGGCGGTGTCGCGGGCGCTGCAGCGGGAGCCGCTCGCGCCGCTCGACACGTCGTCCGTGGTCTTGGCATGCACTTCGCGGGAGACGCACGCACTGCCGCTCGAGGCGCTGCGCGCCACGCTCGGGGAACGTGGACACGGTGCGCTGACCCTGGGCGCGGACGTTCCACTCTCGGCGCTGACCGACGCGATCGCGCGGGTGCGGCCGCCCGTCACGGTGATGTTGTGGTCGCAGACCGCCGATACCGCTGACGGCGAAATGGTTCGGGCGGCGGCCGCCGATGCCGAGGTACTGCTCGGCGGCCCGGGGTGGGAGGCCATGTCGGCGGTGAAGCCGGGCGTGCGCGTGCACAGCCTGCGCGAGGCCGTGAAGTGCTGCGTACCGGGCTCGTGACGCGTGCGCATCGACTTCGCGTCGGTTAGCCCGATTCTGGGTATGTATTCGAGGTGTCAGCATCGACCACCGCCACGACGGATGAGTCCGTTGTGCTGCTCGACGAGGACGGACGCCACATCGGCAGCGCCGCCAAGACGACCGTCCACCACGCCGCGACACCCCTGCACCTCGGGTTTTCCTGTTATCTGTTCGACGCGGACGGTCATGTGCTGTTGACCCGTCGGGCCCTGGGAAAGGTGACGTGGCCGGGGGTGTGGTCGAACTCGTTTTGTGGGCATCCGGCGCCGGGGGAGCAGGTCGAGAACGCGGTGCGCCGCCGTGCCGCACAGGAATTGGGCGTGTCGATCGAATCGCTGGTCTGCGTGCTGCCCGACTTCCGGTATCGCGCGGTGGCCGCCGACGGCACCGTCGAAAACGAGATCTGCCCGGTGTTCTTCGCCCGCTGCGACGACCGGCTTCGACCCGATCCGGACGAGGTCATGGAATGGATGTGGGTCTCCTGGAAGCAGCTTCGCTCGGCCGTCGCGCTGCCGTGGTCGATCAGTCCCTGGGCCATGGAGCAGATACCGCTACTTGACGAGCGCTACTTGCACGGATCGTGGCCCCAGTTCATCAGCGAGTAGCGCCACGCCGAGTCGGTGACATCGCCATCCGGTCGCTGGGCGAGGTGGCGGTGCGCATAGCCGACGACCTTGCGCATGTGGGCGTAGTCATCGTCGTCGAGTTCTGACTTCTTCTTGCGCAACAGGTCGACGATGCGCCGGCCGCTGGCGTGTCCGGTCGACTCGCCACCGCCGGATTTCTGCCCCACTTCCTTGGATTCGGCTGTGTCGAGCCACTTCTCGAGCTCAGATGTCGTCATGTTGACGGCATCTGAGAACTCTTCATAGGTCGTGGCGCGATCGCCTGAGGTGCCGGCCACGGCGCTACTTCTTCTTCAGCGATTCCGGCTTGTGCACCGCGTCGCGGCCACTTTTGTCGCTGCGTACCCGGTACTGCGGATTGTCGGAGTCGGCGCGCACGGTGCGGCCCGCGGCCTCGGTGTCGGCGCTGATCTTCTCCTCGACCGTCCCGGTCACGGTGTTGCCATGGCTCTTCCACTGAACCTTGTCGCCCTTGCCGATGTTTGTGCTCATCAGGCACGGATACCCAATGAAATCGATGCAAAACCGACTCAAGTGGGTCGACGGAGACGATAGAGCCGCTCGGCGTAGTCGAGGTCGTCGCGCCACAACCGCGTGGCCGCGCGTCGCATGAACGGGGTGATCAACGGTGCGCCGCGCAACGCATGGATGAAGCCGGGACGGTCGGAGTGCGCGATGACCGCTTCGATCACGGCGGTGCGGGGCGAGCCGTCAGCATCGGTTCCAAGTGGGGTGGCGTGGGTCTCCACCACGCTGCCCGTCCCTTCGCCGTCGATGATGCGCATGACGATGGTGCGCGGCTCCGGAGTGCTGAACTCCGCGATCACCGGGACCCCCAGCCGGCCGATCCGAAATGTGACGGCAACCAGGAAGCGGTCCGTCTCCTCCGGCAGTTCGTCGTCGGCGGCCGGCGACGAAAGCACCTCGAGTCGCGTGAAGGAATACGGGTGAAACCACGCCCCGTGCCACGGGTCGAGCCGGTTGGCGATCACGTCGCGGGGTTCGCAGGCGCCGACCAGCCGGGTCACCGCGGACAGCTGTGGTCCCGGCGGTCGCTTCGGCAACAGCGGTGTCGCCGTCGGTGTTTCACCGCCGAGCGTGTCGAGCCGAACCCAGGCGAGCACCCCGTCGTCATGCGCCGGATAGGCCCGCCAACTCCATGTCCTGGCGCCGTCGAAGCGCAAACCGTGCCACGGGCAGATCAACGTTCCGCAGTCGTTGGTGCCCGTCGAGAGGTCCGCGCCGAGGTGTGGGCAGGCCGCGGGTCCGACCGCGAGCGCACCGTCTCGGGCGCGCCACGCGACCAGTTCGATACCACCGACGGTGGCACCGATCGGCCGTTTGTCGATGCTGTCGCTGGCCGCGAACGCGTACCAGTTGCCGCTGGGCCTGCGTTGGGAGCGCCGCAGCGCGGACGAGATGACCGCCGGTTCGGCGTCGCGGTAGGTGGGCCGCTGTCCGGACCACGGGGTGCGTGGAAGTACCTCGAACGGTGTGGTTTTCGCCAACCGGGCTTTCAGGTCCGCGAGCATGCTCATGTGTGCTGCCTTTCGGCCAGTCGCCGCAGGGGTGCGAAGCGACCCTGGGTCGGCACGGTGTGCAGATCGTGTCCAGTGAGGCCGAAGCGCTTCAGCAGCAGATTGGCCGCCGTCCATCCGGTGGTGGCCGCGCGCTCCATCAGCGCGACGGGAAGGTCGACGCGGATACCGTCGCCGGCCAACACCAAACCGGCCTGCGGTGTCGCGACGGTCGGGCGGCGCGCAAAGTCGCCGGGCGCGAAACGTGGGCAATCCTGACGGCACAGCACCCGCTCACCGACGACGGTGGCGCCGGCGGTCTCGGGATACAGTTCGCGCATCCGCGCCGGTAGGCGCTCGCGTACGTCGGCCGGCCCGTCGGTCACGGCATACGAATGCAACTCCACCACAGAGCCGCCGGTGCGGCTGGACCAGCTCATGGCCTCGCGCTCGTATCTGTCCAGCACACTGACATTGTCCAGCGGCGGCCGCCCGCCCGTCCCGAGAAACGCGGCGCGGTCCGAATTCACCGGCCGGTCCAGCCACAGTCGCTGCACGACGAACGGTGCGGCGGTACGCATTGCGCCGATCCGGGACCGCCAGTCGGTGTCGCCGAGGGCAGGCGAGCAGTCGACGATGCGCTGCAGGCCCGCCACGTCGGTCGCGAGCACGACCCCGTCCGCCTCGATGCGGTCTCCGCCGTCCGTACGCACCACGAACCGGGCCCCGCTGTGCACCTCGGTCGCCGACACGCCGGTGTGCACGCGTACGCCCAGTGAATCCAGATACGCACGCAACGGGTTCCACAGTGCCGCATCGAAGTTGGCGTTGGCGACGTCGAACACGAGGCCTTCGCTGGAACCCAGGAAGTAGATGTGAAACATCGTCGCCAGCTCGGCGGCCGAGAGCTCGGCCGGCTCGGAGAAGAAGCTTCTCGAGAACACCTCGAAAGCCAGGTGGCGTGCGGGCTCGGGAAAGTTGATCTCGCGCAGGAAAGTGTCGGCATCGAGGTGATCCAGCTCGTGGTAGATCCCGGGCACCGTGACCGCGGCCAACGGTGCTGCGGCGCGCGCGTTGAGCCGCGCCAGGTCGCGCAACCGGAAGGTCGGGCTGCGCAGCGCGAAGGCCAGCGCATTCAGCGGTGGGGTGCGGGGCAGACCGCGAAAGGTGTCGCACCTGCCGTGCGCGTCGACGAGCGGGTAGTCCAGCACAGGACTGAGCATTCGCAGCGCAGGATCGATGCGCCGCAAGAGGTTTCGCAAGTTGTAGTACTGCCGGAAGAATGCGTGGAAACCGCGGTTCATGGCCACCGGCGCGCCGTCTTCGAGCGACTCGGTCCAGCCTCCGACGCGCCCACCGAGGTAGGGCTCGCGTTCGAGGACATCGACGCGCACGCCGCGTTCGGCCAGCCCGGTGGCCGCAGCCAAACCGGCGATGCCCGCGCCGACGACCACCGCATGCGGTCTGTCCGGCAGCGCGGCCGCGGCGGCAGAGCCGGTCGGCGCGGCGTGCGTCACGCGGCGCGGATCGGTCATTGGGGGGCCTCGGCGAGGAAGGTGTGCACGATGTTGCGTTGCCACCCCGGCATCGTCTCGCTGCGTACCGCCGTGAACCCGTTGCGGCGCAGACGGTCACGGAACTCGGCGGCACCGTCGAAGCGGTTCACGCTGCGGCGCAGATACCGGTACAGCGACGCGTCACCGCTGCGGAGCCGACCGCTCGGGATGATGATCGCGGCACAGACGGCGTTCCACACTGCGGTGGCCAGCCGTGAGTCCCGCACCGAGTACTCGTGCACCGCCAGCGTCGCGCCCGGCCGCAGCAGCGAACGGAACTCGCGCAGCTGGGCATCGGGGTCGGGCAGGTTGCGCACGAGGTAGGCGGCGAAGACACCGTCGAAGGGCCCGTGGACGCCGGCGGCGGCGAGGTCCTCGATGCGGCTGTGTACGAATCGGACTGTCGAGGGCCACCGCTTGGCGCGCGCCTCGGCAAGCATGCCCTGCGAGCCGTCCACGCCCACGATCTGCGCGTGTGGCGCCACGGACAGCAGCGCGGCGGTTGATGCGCCGGTGCCACACCCGGCGTCGAGCAGGCGTAGCCCGCGGCCGGAGTCGGGTAACCGCATCCGCTGCGCGGAGACCCGAAGGTGCGCGTGGTATCCCGGATTGGAGTCGACCAGAGTGTCATACGCCGGTGCGCCGTCGTCGAATGCGGCCGGAACATCGCAGGGGTCTTCGGAATTACGGCCCGCACCGACCTTCACGACAAGTCCTCCCGCTGTGCGCGTAGCCGCTGCCGCTCCCACAGCAGCAACACCGCGGTGACCATCGCCCATCCGAAAAGGAAGTCTTCGACCGGGATGTCGAGCGGAAAGCGGATTCCGCTGGTGTGCTTCTCGTCGTAGATGACGATGGGTGCGCTCAGCTTCGTGAGCCAGCCGTCGACCGGGATCTGGAAACCGGTCACGATGACCATCGAGATCCAATACGCCGGCCTGCGGAACAGCCCGGTGCGCAGAACGCCCAATTCCATTGCACAGACCGCGATCACCGCCAGCACGGCGGGCACCGTGTATCCCAGACCGATCACTTCACGCGCTCCGCTCGGTTCCGCATCCGTTGCAGCCAGCTCAGTATGGTGTCGACGGCGTTGTAGGTCAGTAGGCCGCACAGCGGGATCACCACGAAGAACAGGAGTTCCTCGACGGGCATCACGCCCGCGACGTCGATACCCGTGACGTATTGCGGGTTGTAGGTCCACACGTCGGCGGCGATCGCGATCGCATCCCAGAGCACGAACACCGCCGCGACGGGGAGCACCGCGGCCGCGGCCCGCCGCGCCTGCCGGTAAACCCCGTCGCCGAGCAGCTCCAACGGCGCCGTGATCGTGAGGCAGGCGGCCAGCACGAGGAGGTATTGCCAATTGTCCATCGTCACACCTTGTGTTCCCGATGCCGTGCGGCCCAGGCCTTCAACAGCCCGGTCCCGCCGACTCGGATGCGGCGGCCGATGCCCACGGAGGCGCGCTGGCTGAACACGGCGAAGTCCATCTCCTCGATGCGATCGAGGATCTCGGAGTACAGCGTCAGGGCCGCCGTCACGCACGGGCGCGAACGCGGGCGCAGAAGGGCGATACCGTGCCGCGCGTAGTCGTACACGCGCCGGTTGATGGCATGTTGTTCGACCAGCGCACGCCGCACCTTGGCGTCGGTGCGCCGGTTCTCGCGGCACCACGTCAGCACGTCGCGGTCCACGCCGTGGTTGGCCAGTTCGTCGGCGGGCAGGTAGACCCTGCCACGCTCGAGGTCCTCGTCGATGTCACGCAGGAAGTTGGTGAGCTGGAAGGCTTTTCCGAGTGCAGCCGCATACGGTGCCGCCTCCTCGGGCGGGCCGACGGTGCCGAGCACCGGCAGCAGTTGCAGGCCGATGACCTCCGCCGAGCCGTACATGTAGCGGTCGAGCGCGGCCCGGTCGGGATAGTCGGTGACGGTCAGGTCCATGCGCATCGAGCCGAGGAAGTCGTCGAACAGCTCCCACGGGATGTCGTACCGGCGCGCGCAGTGCACGACCGCGGCGAGCGTCGGGTCGTCGTCGTCGCAGCTGCCCTGCGCGAGGCAGTTGAAGAGCTCGGTGGCCAGTCGCTGCAACTGGTCTGCGCGTTCACCCGTGCTGACGACGGGGTCGAAGTCGTCGAGGATGTCATCGGCGCGGCGGGCGAAACCGTACAAAGCGTGCACGGCGGGGCGCTGTTCGGGAGCCAGCAAGCGGGTGGCCAGAAAGAACGTGCGGCCGTGCTCGGCGTTGATTGTGCGGCAACGACGATAGGCCTCGCGCAGGGCGGGGTCATGCACGCCCGCGGCGTCGAGTTCGGAACCGATCATGCTTGCACCACCTGGCTACGGGCCCGCCGTATCGGTAGGCCGGTGATTCGGTCGGCGGCCAACCGCCCCGACAGCAGCGCGGTGGGCACGCCGACACCGGGGACGGTCGACGACCCGGCGAGCACCACATTCGCGATGCCGCGCACGGTGTTGGCGGGACGGAAGGGGCCGGTTTGGCCGAACGTGTGCGAGAGGGCGAACGGGGTGCCGGCGGCCATGCCTTGACGCGCCCAATCCGACGGATCCATGACGTGCAACACCTCGGCGTCCACCCCCAATCGGGGCAGCCGGGTGGTGACGACGTCCATCATCTGACCGACATAGCGGTCCCGCATCGACGCCCAGTCGACCTGTCCCACTTGGAGGTTGGGTGCGGGCGCGAGGATGTAGAGCAGGTCGCGGCCGGCGGGCGCCAGCGAGGCGTCGGCGGCGCTGGGCCGGGTGACCAACAACGACGGATCGCTCATCACGCGTCCGTCGTCGATGATGTCGGTGAATGTCTGCTTCCATTCGTCACCGAAAACAATGGTGTGGTGACCGATGTCGGCGGCGTCGCACCCGACCGCGCGGCAACCGACATGGGCGACGACCGCTGACGGCGCGGGTCGCAGCGCAAGCACGCGACGCGGTGTCTTTCCGAGTAGCTGATAGGTGTCGGGCAGCTCGGTGGTGAGCACCACCGCGTCGGCGGGTATCCGGTCACCGCCGTCGGTGTGCACGGCCACCACGCGGTCGCCGCCGCGTTCCAGCGCCGACACGGCGGAGCCGTAACGGAACTCGACGCCTGCATCGGATGCGGCCGCGGCCAGCGCGTCGGGAAGCGCGCGCACCCCGCCGCGGGGGAAGTAGACGCCCGCGATGGTGTCCATGTAGGCGATCACCGCGTACACCGCCAGCGCCCGATGCGGCGGCACGCCCGCATACAGCGCCTGGAAGGTGAACACCCGCTGCAGTCGCTCGTCGCGCAGGTAGCGGCGCACCATCTTGTCCCAACGGCGGAACCCGCCGATGGCGGCCAGCCGGGCCAGTTGCGGAGTGAGCAGCGAAAGCGGTGAGTCGAAGTTCGCGGCGATGAACCCGTCGAACTCGACCTGGTACAGCCTCGACAGCCAGTTGCGCAGGCGCACATAGCCGTCCGCTTCGGCACGGCCGGCGAAACGTTCGACCTCGGCGGCCATCAGATCGGGATCGCTGCGCACCTGCAACGTGCTCCCGTCGGCGAACGACGCGCGGTACGCGGGATCGACGCCGCTCAGGTCGAGTCGGTCCGTGACGGTCTCGCCGACCGCGGCGAACGCGTCGTCGATGATGTCGGGCATCGTCAGCACCGTTGGGCCGGTGTCGAGGCGGTAGCCGCCGATGTCCATGCGGCCGACACGTCCGCCGGGGTGCTGTCCGCGTTCCACGACGGTCACGGTTCGGCCGCGGCCGACGAGTTGCAGCGCCGCCGACAGCCCGGCGAGCCCCGCGCCGACCACCACCACGCGGTCGGTGCTGCCCCCGACGGTGCGCATCACGCGGCCCGTTCGGTGCAGGCGGCGGCCATGTCGGCCAGCGCGGTGCGGATCAGCGGGTCCACCTGTCCGGTGTCGATCAGGTCGAGAGCGCGGGTGAGGCGCGAATCGATAAGCTGCTCAATCCATTCCACGGCACCCGTGGCGACGATGAGCTTCCGCCACCGCCGGATGTCGGCGTCGCGGAGATCGGAGGTGCTCATCAACTGCGTCAGCTCGCGGCGACGGGTCGCGTCGGCGAGCCGGTAGGCCGCCACCACCACGCTCGTCGCCTTGTGCTCGAAGAGGTCGCTGCCCGCGGGCTTACCGGTGATCTCGGGCGAGCCGAAGATACCCAGTACATCGTCGCGCAACTGGAACGCCTCGCCGACCGCTTCGCCGTACTCCCCGAGGAGCCGCAGCTGGGAAGGCGCACATCCGGCCATGGCCGCCCCGATCTCGAGCGGCCTGCGCACGGTGTAGTTGCCGGATTTGCGCCGAAGCACGTCGAGAACCTTTTCCCACTGCGGGAATTCGGCGGCGTCGTTGACCAGGTCGGCGAACTGGCCGACGGCGAGTTCGGTGCGCATCGCGTCGTAGCGGGACCAGCCGCGGGACAGTGCGACGTCGTCGACTCCGCTCTCGCGCATCATCTGCTGGGCCCACACCAGGCACAGGTCACCGAGCAGGACGGCGGCCGCCTCACCGAAGCGTTCCGGTGAACCCGACATCGCTCGTTCGCGGTGCCACTGCGCGAATCGAACGTGGGCCGCGGGGCGTCCGCGCCGGAGCTCGGAGCCGTCCATCACATCGTCCTGCAGCAGCGCGAACGCGTGGAGCAGCTCGAGGCTGGCTGCGGCCCGAAGCGCGCCCGGATCGTCGTCGGCACCGCACAGCCAGCCGAGATACATATAAGTCGAGCGCACACACTTGCCGCCGGCGACGAAGGCCTGCAGTACGTCGGTCGCGACATCGACTCCTGCGGCGCTGAGGTCGTCAGCGCAGCGCGTACGGACGAAATCGGCGAGGGACCGCAACACCTCACGCCGTAAGGCGTCGCGCCATACCGGAAAGGCCGCGGCCAATAGGCCCCTCTGCGGAGCAGCGGGCTCCGCCATCGCCAGCAGCGGGGCGCGCGGGTGTCCGTTGGTACCGGTCAAGCAGCGTCCCCTTCACTCGATGCGACGACAAGTACCCGAATCGGGGCAACTCAATCGGGGTACCCCAGGGTGGTCGCATCTATGCATCGACTTTGCATCGATGACTGGGCGACGCTGTGGGCTCAGGGCGACAGCGCGGGCATCGTCTTGATTCCGAACTCACGGCGCAGCACGGTTCGGGCGGCGAAATAGCCGGCCATGCCGTGCACGCCGCCCCCGGGTGGGGTGGCCGACGAACACAGGTACGCACCAGGAACGGGTGTGCTCCACGGATTGAGCCGTGGGGTCGGCCCGCCCAGGGCATGCATCAGCGTGTTGCCGCCGACGCCGATGTCCCCGCCGACAAGGTTGGCATTGTGCTCTGCCAGCCGCGCGGCGGGCACGGACCGGACCGCCACCACGACGTCGCGGAAGCCTGGAGCAAAGCGCTCGAAGATTTCGGTGACAGGCTCGGCCTGGTCGACGGTCGAACCGGACGGCACATGCGCATAGGTCCACATCGGCCGCCGGCCCTTGGCATCGATTCGACCAGGATCGAGCAGGTGTGGCAGGGCGGCGAGCACCATTGGCCACTCAGGGTGTCGGCCGGCGACGATCTCGCGTTCGGCGTGGGCCATGTGTTCGCGGGTGCCACCCATGTGCAAAGTGGGTGCCCGTCGTAGCCGCTCGTCGGTGAACGGCACGTCGTCGGACAACACAAAGTCGACTTTGGCCACGCCGGGGCCGAATCGATAGCGCTGTAAAGCTTTCGCGTACCGGCGAGGTAGCTTGTCGCCGTAGATGGCGGCCAGCGCGGTGGGCGCGGTGTCGAAAAGCGTGACGCCGGCAGCGGGTTCGGTGACCTCATGGTCGGCGACGAGAACGCCGCCGTGGGCGCGTAGGTCGTCGATCAGCGCGTCGACGATGGCTTGGCTGCCGCCCACGGGGATCGGCCAGCCGACGGTGTGCGCGAGCGTGCCCAGCATCAACCCGCCGCCCGCCGACACGAGCGACGGCATCGGTGAGATCACATGCGCGGCAACGCCGCTGAACAACGCACGCGCGTCGGCGCCGGACAGTGCACCCCACGCCGGCGTGCCCTGTTCGAGTAGTCGGCGGGCCACCTGTACGGCCGCAACCGGATTCGTCGGGATCGAGCGCTTGTCACCGAGCAGCAGGTCCAGCACCGCGGCGTCGCGTTCGACCATCGGCCCGAACAACCTGCGCCACGACCGCCCGTGTTCGAGCTCCGCGGCGGTCCGGTCGAGGTCGTGATAACCGACTGCAGAGCGCGAACCGGGGAGAGGATTGGCGTAGGACACCTCGGGCACGTTCAGGGTCACGCCGCGGGCGGGCAGATCGAACTCGGCGAGGAACGGCGATGCCAGCGCCAGCGGATGCACGGCCGAACAGATGTCGTGCGAGATTTCTGGGAATTCGGGATCGGGCAGCGTGCGCGCGCCACCGCCGAAAGTCGGTTGCGCCTCCAGCACCTGCACCGACAGGCCGGCCCGGGCGCAGATGACGGCGGCGGCCAAACCGTTGGGTCCGCTTCCGACGACCGTGATATCCACGCTCGCATTTCTCCCGCCCACCGCCCGCCGAGTCAAGCCCATTAGGCTGACCGCGTGAGCCTGCCCGTTGTACTGATCGCCGACAAATTGGCTGAGTCGACGGTCGCCGCCCTCGGCGACCAGGTAGAAGTCCGCTGGGTCGACGGCCCGGACCGGCCGAAGTTGCTGGCCGCGGTGCCCGAAGCCGACGCGCTGCTGGTGCGTTCGGCGACGACGGTGGACGCCGAGGTGCTCGCCGCGGCGCCCAAACTCAAAATCGTCGCCCGCGCCGGCGTCGGCCTCGACAACGTCGACGTGGACGCCGCCACCGCCCGCGGGGTGTTGGTGGTCAACGCGCCGACGTCGAACATCCACAGCGCGGCCGAACACGCGCTGGCCCTCATGCTGGCCGCGGCGCGTGACATTCCCGCCGCCGATGCGTCGCTGCGCGCGCGGACCTGGAAGCGCTCGTCGTTCTCGGGCACCGAGATCTACGGCAAGACGGTCGGCGTGGTGGGCCTGGGCCGGATCGGCCAGCTGGTGGCCCAGCGGCTGGCCGCGTTCGGTACCCACGTCGTGGCCTACGACCCCTACGTCTCGGCGGCCCGCGCGGCGCAGCTCGGTATCGAGCTGCTGACCCTCGACGACCTGTTGGCCCGCGCCGACTTCATCTCGGTGCACCTGCCCAAGACGCCGGAGACGGCGGGGTTGATCGGTAGGGACGCGCTGGCGAAGACCAAACCCGGCGTGATCATCGTCAACGCGGCCCGCGGTGGGCTGATCGACGAGGATGCGCTGGCGGAGGCCGTCGAGTCGGGGCATGTCCGGGCGGCCGGCATCGATGTGTTCGCCAAGGAGCCGACCACCGAAAGCCCTTTGTTCGATTTGCCTCAGGTCGTCGTGACCCCGCACCTGGGCGCGTCGACCGCAGAGGCGCAGGACCGGGCGGGTACCGACGTCGCGGCCAGCGTGAAGCTGGCACTGGCCGGCGAATTCGTCCCCGACGCAGTCAATGTCGGCGGCGGAGTCGTCGGTGAAGAGGTCGCGCCTTGGCTGGACCTGGTCCGCAAGCTCGGCTTGCTGGTCGGCGTGCTGGGTGACGAGCTGCCGGTGTCGCTCTCGGTTCAGGTGCGCGGTGAGCTCGCAGCCGAAGACGTTGAGGTGCTCAGGCTTTCGGCGCTTCGCGGATTGTTCTCGGCGGTCATCGAGGATCCCGTGACATTCGTGAACGCGCCGGCGCTGGCCGCCGAACGCGGAGTGCAGGCGGATATCACCACTGCGACCGAGAGCCCCAATCACCGCAGCATGGTCGACGTGCGGGCGGTCTACGCCGACGGGTCGACCGCCAACGTGGCGGGCACGCTGACGGGCCCGCAGCTGATCGAGAAGATCGTCCAGATCAACGAGCGCAACTTCGACCTGCGCGCGGAAGGCGTCTACCTGATCATCAACTACTTCGACCGGCCGGGCACGCTCGGCAAGATCGGAACCATCCTCGGAGGTGCGGACATCAACATCCACGCCGCCCAACTGAGCGAGGACGCCGAGGGGCCGGGCGCGACGATCCTGCTGCGCATCGACCGCGATGTGCCCGGCGATGTGCGCTCCGCGATCGCCGACCAGGTCGGCGCCAACATGCTGGAAGTGGTTGACCTGTCATGAAACTGGCGATCATCGCCGGCGACGGCATCGGCCCGGAGGTCGTCGGCGAGGCCGTCAAGGTGCTCGACGCGGTGGTGCCCGGGGTGGATAAGACGCGCTACGATCTGGGCGCGCGCCGATATCACGAAACTGGCGAGGTGCTGCCGGACTCTGTGCTCGACGAACTGCGCGAGCACGACGCGATCCTGCTCGGCGCGATCGGTGATCCGTCGGTGCCCAGCGGCGTGCTCGAACGCGGTCTGCTGTTGCGCATCCGGTTCGCCCTCGACCACCACATCAACCTGCGGCCGGGTCGCCTCTATCCCGGTGTGACCAGTCCGTTGGCCGGCGACCCCGACATCGACTTCGTCGTCGTGCGGGAAGGTACCGAAGGTCCGTACACCGGTACGGGCGGGGCGATCCGGGTCGGCACCCCGCACGAGATCGCGACCGAGGTGAGCGTCAACACCGCGTTCGGCGTGCGTCGGGTCGTGACGGATGCATTCGCGCGGGCGCAACAGCGCCGCAAGCATCTGACCCTGGTGCACAAGAACAACGTGCTGACGTTCGCGGGCGCGCTGTGGTCGCGCATCGTCGAAGAGGTCGCCGCCGACTACCCCGACGTCGAGGTGGCCTACCAGCACGTCGACGCCGCAACCATCCATATGGTGACCGGTCCTGATCGATTTGATGTGATCGTCACCGACAACCTGTTCGGCGACATCGTCACCGATCTCGCCGCCGCGGTGTGCGGGGGTATCGGCCTGGCGGCCAGCGGCAATATCGATGCGACACGGACCAATCCATCGATGTTCGAACCGGTGCACGGCAGCGCCCCCGACATCGCGGGGCAGGGGATCGCCGATCCGACCGCTGCGGTCATGTCGGTCGCGCTGCTGTTGTCCCACGTGGGCGAGATCGACGCGGCCGCCCGCGTCGACAAGGCCGTCGAACAGCATCTGGCCACCCGCGGCGACGCCACGCTGTCCACCACGCAGATCGGTGATCGGATCGCGGCCAACCTCTAATCGTTTCGCGCCTCTAGACGTTTCGCGAAAGCCGTTTCGTCGTCCGGAACGATCGGGATGGCCGCCAGCGGTAGCAATGCACTGACCGCGAACGCCGCCGGATATCCCGCCGCGCCTATCAACGCGCCGAACAGCGGGGCGGCGGCCGCCGACGCCAGGTGCTGGCTGGTGTTCTGGGTGCCGAGCGCGCGTCCGCTCCAGAACGGGCCCGCGATCTCGGCGATCGCGGTGAACGCCAACCCGTTGTCGGACACGGTGATCACCGAAGCGACGACCATCACGGCCACGCTCACCGGTGAGCTGAGCCAGTCCGACAGCGCCAGCAGGCCCATGGAGACGGCGGCGCCCGCAGCGATCCTCCGGATCGGCCGCAACCGCCGGCCCAGTCGGTCGGACCAGTGCCCGGCGGCGATACGGCCGCCGGCACCGAGTATTTGAGCAACGGTGACAAGGACACCCGCCGAGGCCGCCGACCAACCTCGGTCGGTCATCAGCCACACCAACGTGAACGTCCACAGCACGGCTTGTGGGACGACCAGCAACACCGACACGGCGTGGATGCGCCACAGCACGGACGACCCGCGATAGGGGTTGGCCAGATGATCGGCGGGCGCTTCGGAGCGCGGCGGCCGGGGCGGGTCGATCACCGCGACCGCGCAGACCGCCGCCGAGACGGCGCACACGATCGCCGGGAACAGCAATGCCGCTGACACACCGTGGCTTTCGGCCAACCGTGGAATCACCAACGCGCCGAACCCGACGCCGAGCGGCGTCGCGGTCTGGCGGATGCCCATCACGAGCCCACGCTGCTCGGGCGGGAACCAGCCGACCACCAACCGGCCGCTGGCCGAATTGCTGCTGGCGGCGGCCATTCCGCCCAGAAGCAGGAAGGCGCCCATCGCGAACAGTGATTCCACCGAGGCCGCCGCGAACGCCGCGGCGGCGATCAGGCCCGAGCCGACCGTCAGCACGAAACGTTCCCCGACGCGGTCGACCACATAGCCCCACGCGATCAACGTGATCACGAGACCGAGGCTGGGCATCGAGGACAACAGCCCGGCCGCGGCGAGGTCGAGTCCGCGCTCGGTGTGCAGCGTCGGAATGAGAAATGCCGCGCCGTTGATGAACACGTTTGCGCTCGTCGTCGCCGCGAGCGCGGTCCCAAGCAGCGACCAGCGCCGCGCGCTGCTGATCGACTCGACGGACATCGGTCCATGGTGACACAGGCTTCTCACGATGCTGAATCGTCCTCTCATATCGTGAGACGTAAGCGGCAGGGGAGCGGTCCGCGGCCGCGATGACCACCCCCACTAGGCTGACGGCATGCGCCTTGGCCGAATAGCCAGTCCCGACGGAGTCGCCTTCGTCAGCGTCGAGGGCCCGCCCGACGATCCCGACCAGGCAGTCGCGCGGGAGATCGCGGAGCATCCGTTCGGCGCCCCCCAGTTCACCGGTAGGCAGTGGCCGCTCGCCGATGTCCGCCTGCTCGCGCCCATCCTGGCCAGCAAGGTGGTCTGTGTCGGGAAGAACTATGCCGCGCACATCGAGGAGATGGCTGCGCACGCGAGGAGCAGTTCAGCTGCTGCGCACGCGAGCAGCAGCGCGGGACACAGCGTGACGTCGTTCGAGGATCCGGTCATCTTCATGAAGCCCAACACCGCGATCATCGGCCCGAACGTGCCCATTCAGCTGCCCGCCGACGCCGATCCTGTCCATTTCGAAGGTGAACTGGCCGTGGTGATCGGCCGGCCGTGCAAGGACGTACCTGCCGCGCGAGCGGCGGAGAACATCCTCGGATACACCATCGGCAACGATGTCTCGGCCCGCGACCAGCAGCAGAAGGACGGGCAGTGGACCCGCGCGAAGGGCCACGACACGTTCTGCCCGATCGGGCCGTGGATCGTCACCGACGTCGACCCAGCGGATCTGGCGATTCGCACCGAGGTCAACGGTGAAGTCAAACAGAACAGCCGGACGTCGAACATGATTCACGACGTCGGGGCGATCGTCGAGTGGATCTCGCGGGTGATGACGTTGCTCCCCGGCGACCTGATCCTCACCGGCACACCGGAGGGGGTGGGGCCGATCGAGGAATCCGACACCGTCAGTATCACCGTCGAGGGCATCGGCACACTGACGAATCCAGTTGTGCGCAAAGGGAAAACATGACAACCGAAAACGCCGTCCGGGTGCGGTTCTGTCCGTCGCCGACGGGTACGCCACACGTCGGCCTCATCCGCACCGCGCTGTTCAACTGGGCCTATGCCCGCCATACCGGCGGAACATTCGTATTCCGCATCGAGGACACCGATTCGGCGCGCGACTCCGAGGAGAGTTATCACGCGCTGCTCGATGCGCTGCGCTGGCTCGGTCTGGACTGGGACGAGGGGCCCGAAATCGGTGGACCATATGGGCCGTACCGGCAATCCGAGCGGCTCGACCTCTACCGTGACGTGATCGCCCGACTTCTCGAGACCGGTGACGCGTACGAGTCGTTCTCCACGCCCGAGGAAGTCGAGGCGCGCCATCTGGCTGCCGGGCGAAACCCGAAACTCGGCTACGACAACTTCGACCGCAACCTGACCGAGGAGCAGCGTGCGACCTTCCGCGCCGAGGGCAGGCGCGCGGTCGTGCGGTTGAAGATGCCGGACGAGGACATCGGCTGGCGGGATCTGGTGCGCGGAGAAACGACGTTCCCCGCCGGGTCGGTGCCCGATTTCGCGCTGACCCGGGGCAACGGTGAGCCGTTGTACACGTTGGTGAATCCGGTCGACGACGCGCTGATGAAGATCAGCCATGTGCTGCGCGGTGAGGACCTGCTGTCGTCAACCCCGCGTCAGATAGCGCTGTACCAGGCGCTGAGCCGCATCGGTGTCGCCGAGCAGGTTCCCGAATTCGCCCATCTGCCAAGCGTTCTGGGCGACGGTAACAAGAAGCTGTCCAAACGGGACCCGCAGTCCAACCTGTTCCTGCATCGTGAACGTGGCTTCATCCCCGAGGGCCTGCTGAACTACCTGGCACTGCTGGGATGGGGCATTGCCGAGGATCGCGACGTGTTCAGCCTCGACGAGATGGTGGCCGCGTTCGACGTCACCGACGTCAACTCGAATCCGGCCCGCTTCGACCAGAAGAAGGCCGACGCGTTGAACGCCGAGCACATTCGGCTGCTGAGTGGGCAGGATTTCACGGCTCGGTTGAACGCATACTTCGCCCAACGCGGTTACGACACGGGCCTCGACGAGAAGGGGTTCGCCGAAGCCGCCGTGCTGGTGCAGACCCGCATCGTGGTGCTGGGTGATGCGTGGGATCTGTTGAAGTTCCTCAACGACGGCGAGTTCGCACTCGATGAGAAGTCCGCTGGCAAGGAGCTGCGGGTCGAGGCGGTTCCGGTGCTCGACGCCGCGCTGGCTGCGCTCGAAGGCACCGGCGACTGGGCCACGGCGGCCATCGAGGCGGCGCTCAAGGAGGCTCTGCTCGAGGGTCTGGGTCTCAAGCCACGCAAGGCGTTCGGGCCGATCCGCGTGGCCGCCACCGGCGCGTCGGTCAGCCCGCCGCTGTTCGAATCGCTCGAGCTCCTGGGTCGCGAGCGCAGCCTGGCCCGGTTGCGCGCCGGCCGTGAGTACGCCGCGGCCGCAGCCCAGGCGTGAAAAGCGGCCCGCAGATCTTTGGTAGTCTGCACGTCGGTCCGATCACACGCGCGACGGGATCCACTCGTCGCCGCGGGGGATCGAAATAGTCCCGTGACCTGCGGTTATGGGCGCCAATGGGGTATGGTGTAATTGGCAACACAGCTGATTCTGGTTCAGCCATTCTAGGTTCGAGTCCTGGTACCCCAGCCAATGACCGTGATTAGGCCGACAATTCTCGCTGAGATATGCTGGCCATCCGGAAAACCAGTTCTAGCCCCCGTCGTCTAGCGGCCTAGGACGCCGCCCTCTCACGGCGGTAGCGTGGGTTCGAATCCCATCGGGGGTACATTGTGATGTGTCAAGACATCGGAATAGCTCTGAACCTGCGTTTGGGGTTCAGGGCTTTTTCTTTGGTCGGCCGCAGGGCACGTTTCGGGGTTGGTAGTCCCTGGTCGGGTCGATGGTTAGCTCGCGGATCAG
>NZ_LQIN01000017.1 GCF_001500065.1 Mycobacterium sp. IS-3022 | reverse complement strand
TTCTCCGGTGGCGGGAGTGGCGGCGGCGGCAGCTCGTTGAGATACGACAGCGGGTCGGCGCACCCGGTGACGTCGACGAACCTGCCGCCGACGGAGCCGCAGAGTGTCGCCTCGGCGTTCGGTGGACTCACGTTCACCAGGCCGCCTGCGAAAAGGGCTGCAGCGGCGCACAGCCATACCTTGCGCACATCTCCTCCTTCAGGCAACGTGCCGAGAGGCTGTCGCCGACCCGATTGTGACAGTCGCCGAGCCGGCCCGGGGCCGAACGACCGCGATCGACACAGCGGTCGTAACGAACCGCTTCGGCGCATCGATGTCTTGTGCGATGCCTGAACCATCCCGACCTGTACGGTGGCCGCATCCGCTGCCGGACGGGTGCTCTGACAAGCTGCTGAGCACATCTAGCCGACGTTTGCTATCAGCTGGTGTTCCGACCCGCCGCAGGGCCGCGTTCCTGCTCCCCGGCGAGGCGGCGCATCGGTGAGCCGACTCTCTTCCCAAGTGGCGTCCGACATAGCAAGATGCTAGGCTCGGCGCGCATCCTGACTTCGCAGCTCCGCTGTGTCACAACAGCAATCGTGCATCCACGCGATCTCGGCCCCAGGTCTCTGTCAGCTCGCCGACGCCTGACCACAGACGTTCGTCCAGCGCGCTGATGCGAAGCGTAGGGAAACACCGGATTCGTCCATGGCTCACCGTCGACTAGGTTTGCCAGGGGCAACGGTGCACTGCACCACAACCGCATTTCGTCATTGGGTTTCCAGCAGGGGGGACTAGTCGTGGCCGCGAACACCGAGCCGTCGACCAAGCGGCACCGCGTGTGCAAGGCACTGCGCCGGATGGCCGCCGTGCCCGTCGCCCTGGTAGCGGGCATCGCGATCCTGGGTGCGCCGGCCAACGCGGCCGAGGCATGGCAGCGGCAGAGCCCCGCCCTGTCGACCCCCTGGTCGCATCTGGTCGGGCCGAACAACGCACTGCCGGAATACCCCCGGCCGCAGATGGCGCGGGCACGCTGGCTGAACCTCAACGGAGTATGGGCCTACACCGGGCGGTCCGGGGACGCCGCGGTGACGACACCACCATCAGCCGACGATTACGACGAGAAGATCCTGGTGCCCTATCCGGCGGAGTCGGCGCTGTCCGGGATCAAGCGGCACGACGACCAGATGTGGTACCGGAAGGTCTTCGAGGTGCCGGGCACCTGGCGGGGGCAGCGCGTGCTGCTGCACTTCGGCGCGGTCGATCAGACGGCCACGGTGTGGGTGAACAACCGGCGCGTGGCCCATCACGAGGGTGGTTTCACCGCGTTCAGCGCGGACATCACCGATGCGCTGAAATGGACGGGCGCGCAGGAGATCGTCGTGCGCGCCGAGGACCGCAACGAAGACGGTCCGTTCGCCGTCGGCAAGCAGCGCAACGATCCAGAAGGTCTGTTCTACACCGGCGCGTCGGGCATCTGGCAGACCGTGTGGATGGAACCTGTCCGCGCCGCGCACATCGAAAAGCTCGACATCACACCGGATTTGACCGGCTTCACCATTACACCGCGGGTTTCCGGAACCACCGACGAACGGGCCGAGGTGATCGTGTCCGTCCCGGACGGTGCGACGCTGGCCCGCTCGTCGGCCGAACCCGGCAAGCCGGTGCGTGTGCAGGTGCCGAAGCCGCGCTTGTGGACGCCCGACGACCCCTACCTGTATGACCTCGAGGTGCGGCTTGTCAGCCCGGAGGGAAAGGTCGTCGACGAGGTCAGCAGCTACGGTGGCCTGCGCACGATCAGCACGGTGCGGGATCCGCAGGGCCGGCCGCGAATCGCGTTGAACAACAAGATCACTTTCCTGCACGGCCCGCTGGATCAAGGCTATTGGCCCGACGGCATCTACACCGCGCCCACCGACGACGCGCTGAGGTTCGACCTCGAGCGCACCAAGGCGCTCAGCATGAACTTCGTCCGTAAGCACGCGAAGGTCGAACCGGCGCGCTGGTACTACTGGGCGGACAAGCTCGGCCTGCTGGTGTGGCAGGACATGCCGTCGCTGAACGTGTCCCTCGACGTCCCGGTCGGTCCGGCTCCGGATCCGCCGCCGGAGGCGAAGGCGAACTTCGAACGTGAACTCGTCGCGATGATCGACCAGTTGCGCAGCGTCACTTCGATCGTCGGCTGGGTTGTGTTCAACGAGGGCTGGGGCGAGTTCGACACCGCCAGAATCGCCCACGTGGCCAAGACCGCGGACCCCACGCGGATGGTCAACGCCAACAGTGGTGTCAACTGTTGCAAGTCCCGGCCCGACAGCAGGGCCGGCGACGTCTACGATGACCACACCTATGTCGGGCCGGGCCGTCCGGTCCTGCACGACAATCCGGCGACCCGACGCGACGAGAGGACGATGCTCGGCGATCGTCCGGTGCCGCTCGAACACCGGGTCGTGGTCGACGGGGAGTACGGCGGCCTCGGGTTGGTGCCCGACGGGAACCGCTGGCCCGGCAAACCGCAGGCCTACGAAATGGCCGACAGCCGAGCCCGTTTGACGCAGCGCTATGTCGAGGTGAGCCGCGACCTGGAAGAGGCGGTCCGCAGGGGCGGTCTGTCCGGCGCGATCTACACCCAGACCACTGATGTCGAGAACGAGGTCAACGGCTTCATGACCTACGACCGGTGGTTGGTCAAGATGACGCTGCGAACGGTCGCCGAACGCAACCGCGCGGTGATCGCGGCGGGCGCACAGGTGACCCCGCCTCCGGACCCGCGGCGCTGAGTCACAGCGCGCGACCGCTCGTGAACTCGTGTGACCGACCGGTCTCCGGATGCACGAACTCGATGCTGTGCGCCAGCAGTTGCAGTGGCCGTGAGAAGTCTTCGGGCGCAACGTCGGTCACGTCGGGGTACAACGGGTCGTTGACGATCGGCAGCCCCAGCGACGCCATGTGCACCCGTAGTTGATGCGTCCGTCCGGTCCGCGGGGTCAGTCGGTACAGCCCATTGCCAAGGTTCTCCACGTATGTTTCCGCGTTCGGCTCGCCGGGCTCTTCTATCGCCTGTAGCCGCCCGCGCCGCTTGACGATACGGCTACGCACCACCATCGGGAACTCAAGTGACGGGTCGACACCGGCCCGTGCGAGGTACGTCTTGCGCACCTCGCCGCGGGCGAACATCGTCTGATAGGTGCCCCGCACTTCGCGCCGCGTCGTGAACAACAGCACACCCGCGGTCAACCGGTCCAACCGATGCGCGGGCGACAACTCCGGCAGGTCGAGTTCTCGCCGTAACCGCACAGTCGCCGTCTGCGCCACATGGCGACCGCGCGGCATCGTCGCCAGAAAGTGCGGCTTGTCGACCACCACGATGTCGTCGTCGCGATACAGCACGGGAATGTCGAACGGCACCGGTACCTCGTCGCGCAGATCTCGGTACAGGTACACGAATGCGCCCGGCGGCAGCACCGTACCCGCCGTCACGACTTCACCACCAGCCGTGACCACCTCGCCTGCAAGCACTTTGGTGGCGGCTGCCTCGCCGAACCGAGAGGCCAACTCGACCAGCACCGCTCCGCCACGCAGCCGCACCCGCGCCGGGCCCAGCCCGTCTCGCACCGGTAACGGTGGCATACGTCTCAAGTGAGCGGCACCGGTTCGAGGATCTCGGCGCGCGCCTCCGGCGCTGCCGCCCGCAACGCGTCGGCCGACTCGTCGTCGGGTTCCTGCTGCGAGCGCACCTCCGCCTCGACCCGCGCCAGGTACGTCGCCACTTCGCGGTCGACGTCCTCGGCGCTCCAACCCAGCACCGGCGCAACGACTTCGGCGACCTCACGCGCGCAGTCCACTCCGCGGTGCGGATACTCGATCGAGATCCTCATCCGCCGCGCCAGGATGTCCTCCAGATGCAACGCGCCCTCGGCGGCCGCGGCGTACCATGCCTCGACCTTGAGGTACACCGGCGCTTCGGTGATCGGCGTCAGCAGCTCGGGTCTCCCCAGAGCCATCTGAAGCACCTCGCCGATCAGCGAGCCGTACCGGTCCAGCAGGTGGCGCACCCGGTACGGGTGCAGGTCGTAATGCGCGCCAACGCTTTCGGTCTGGTTGATCAGCGCGAAGTATCCGTCGGCGCCCATCAGCGGCACCTTTTCGGTGATCGACCGCGCAACCCGCGCCGGAATGTACTCCGCCGCAGCGTCGATCGCGTCCTCCCCCATCACCCGGTACGTCGTGTACTTTCCACCGGCGATCGCCACCAACCCCGGCGCCGGCACCGCCACTGCATGCTCGCGCGAAAGCTTCGACGTCTCCTCGCTCTCCCCCGCCAGCAGCGGCCGCAACCCGGCGTACACACCGTCGATGTCGTCGTGCGTCAGCGGCGTCGCGAGCACCTTGTTGACGTTCTCGAGGATGTAGTCGATGTCGACCTTTGTCGCCGCGGGATGCGCCAGGTCCAGATTCCAGTCCGTGTCGGTGGTCCCGATGATCCAATGCGTGCCCCATGGGATCACGAACAGCACCGACTTCTCGGTACGCAGGATGATCGCGACCTCGCTGACGATCCGGTCGCGGGGCACCACGATGTGCACCCCTTTGGAGGCCCGCACCCGAAATCGTCCGCGCTGCTTCGACAATGCCTGGATCTCGTCGGTCCAGACGCCGGTGGCGTTGACCACGACGTGTCCGTGCACCTCGGTCACCGCACCGCTCTCGGAATCGCGGACCTCCACGCCCGTGACGCGGTCGCCTTCGCGAAGCAATGCCACCACCTGCGTCGAGGTCCGCACCACCGCCCCGTAATGCGCGGCCGTGCGGGCCACGGTCATCGTGTGGCGTGCGTCGTCGACCACGGTGTCGTAGTAGCGAATTCCGCCGATCAGCGATGACCGCTTGAGGCCCGGCGCCAGCCGAAGGGCGCCGGACTTCGTCAGATGCTTTTGCGCCGGAACGGATTTCGCACCGCCCAGCTGGTCGTAGAGGAAGATGCCCGCCGCCACGTAGGGCCGCTCCCACCATCGGTTGGTCAGGGGAAACAGGAACGGCAGCGGTTTGACCAGATGCGGCGCCAACGTCGTCAGCGACAGTTCCCGCTCGTGCAGCGCCTCGCGCACCAGCCCGAACTCCAGCTGCTCCAGATAACGCAGGCCGCCGTGAAACATCTTCGACGACCGGCTCGACGTCCCCGACGCGAAGTCGCGGGCTTCGACGAGGGCGACCTTGAGCCCGCGCGTCGCCGCATCCAGCGCGGCGCCCGCCCCGACGACACCCCCGCCGATCACCACGACGTCGAACTGCTCGCTGCCGAGCCGCTCCCAGGCCTCGGCCCGCTGCTCGGGGCCCAGAAGCGTCTGCCCGTTGGCCGGGATCGGATCGCTCACCGGAATCGACTCCTAGTTACTCGTCGGTATGCCGCCCGTCCCAAGGCTACGTGGGTTCAGTCCAGATCGTCGTGCGCCATCAACCGCCGACCCGCCTCGGTGATCGAACCCGACAGCGACGGGTACACCGAGAACGTCTGCGCCAGATCCTCGACGTCGTTGCCGTTCTGCACCGCCAACGCGATCGGCATGATCAGCTCCGATGCGATCGGGGCCACGACGACTCCGCCGATCACCACCCCGGTCGCCGGGCGGCAGAAGATCTTCACGAAGCCGCGCCGCAAACTCGACATCTTGGCCCTCGCGTTGGTGTTCAGCGGCAACATGATCGTGCGAGCAGCCACCGACCCGTCGTCGATCTTGGATTGGGGCACCCCGACCGCCGCGATCTCGGGCCGGGTGAACACCGCGGCGGCCACGGTGCGCAGCCGGATCGGCTCGAGCCCTTCGCCGAGCACGTGGTACATCGCGATGCGGCCCTGCATGGCGGCCACCGAGGCCAGCAACATCAACCCGGTGCAATCCCCCGCGGCGTAGATGCCCGGCACGGTGGTGCGTGAGACCCGGTCGACCTTCAGATAGTCGCCCGGCCCGAGGTCGATGCCGACCCGCTCGAGGCCCAGGCCCGCGGTGTTGGGCACCGAGCCGACCGTCATCAACGCATGGCTGCCCTCGACGCATCTCCCGTCGGTCATCGTGACCACGACACCGTCGTCGGTACGGCTCACCTGGTCGGCGCGGGCGTTCTTGACCAGCGTCACCCCGCGCGAACCCAGCGCGTCCTCGAGCACCGCGGCGGCGTCGGAGTCCTCGTGGGGAAGGATCTGGTCGCGGCTGGCCACCACCGTCACCTTGACGCCGAGTTCGGTGTAGGCGTTGACGAACTCGGCACCTGTGACGCCGGAGCCGACGACCACGAGATGCTCGGGCAGCTCCTCGAGGTCGTAGAGCTGGCGCCAGTTCAGGACACGTTCGCCATCGGGCTCCGCGCCGGGCAGCACCCGAGGGCTGGCTCCGGTGGCGATCAGCACGACGTCGGCGTCGATAGTGCTGACGGTGCCGTCGTGCGCGGTGATCTTGACGGTGTGCCTGGCCATGCCCGGCATGTCGTCGACCAGCTCGCCCCGGCCGGCGATCAGCGTCACGCCGTCGTTGCGCAAGCGCTCGGCGATGTCGGCGGACTGGGCGGCGGCCAGCCGCTTGACCCGCTCGTTGATCTGCCGCAGCGAGATCTTGGCGTCTTCGAACTCGAGCGCATAGCCCAGATCCGGCGCACGACGCAGTTCGGTGCGCACCCCCGTCGACGCGATGAAGGTCTTGGACGGGACGCAGTCCCACAGCACGCACGCCCCGCCGATGCCGTCGGAGTCGACGACGGTGACCTCGGCGACTTCGGGTCCTCGTGCCGCGGCGACCAATGCCGCCTCATAGCCGGCGGGCCCGCCGCCGATGATCACGATGCGGGTTGCCACGACCCCAACCTAACGAAGCGGGTGGTTGATCGCGCAGCCTGTGCGCGAACCCAGCTAGTCTTTCCTGGTGCCGCTCTATGCCGCGTACGGATCGAACATGGATCCGGAGCAGATGTTGCAGCGCGCGCCCCATTCCCCGATGGCAGGGACGGGGTGGCTGCACGGCTGGCGTTTGACCTTCGGCGGGGAGGATATCGGCTGGGAGGGCGCGCTCGCCACGGTCGTCGAGGATCCGACGTCGAAGGTGTTCGTCGTGCTCTACGACGTGACCAAGGAGGACGAGGAGAACCTCGACCGCTGGGAAGGCTCGGAACTGGGTTTTCACAAGAAGATCCGCTGCCGGGTGCACCGCATCTCGTCGGACACCAGTTTCGAGCCGGTGCTGGCGTGGCTGTACGTGGTCGACGCGTGGGAGGGCGGTCTGCCGTCGGCACGCTATCTCGGTGTGGTGGCCGACGCCGCCGAAGTCGCAGGCGCCCCAGCGGATTACGTGCACAACCTACGAACTCGCCCGGCGCGCAACATCGGCCCGGGCACCAGCGGCTGACTCTTTTCCGCGAATGACCGCGTCTGTACGCCGACACGCCGTAATTCGCGCGCATTTCGCGGTCGCTCACGCCGCGCGAGCGCGACGCAATTGCTTGTCGATGCGAGCAACGAACTCCCGCGACCGGTACCGAACATCCTCGAAGACGATCGCAATGACCACCCACCTGACGTCGAGGAGTGCAGCTGTTCGGCGACGGTCGCGCCGTAGCGCCTCGGCGCTGCTGTGCCAATCGACACCGTCGTACTCGACGGCCACCCGCTGAGCGGGCCAGGCGAAATCGACACGACGAAGCTGCCCATTTCCGTCGATGAGCTCGTACTGCAGCTCGGGGATCGGCAGGCCGCCGTCGATCATCGCGAGCCGCGCTTCGCTCTCCATCGGCGATTCCGAGCGGGCGTCGGCCAACGCGATCAGGTCGCGAACGGTGACGATGCCGCGCCGGCCGGCCTGCTCGACGGCCGCGCGCCACAGCTCGGTCCGATTCACTGAACCGCTGCGCAACGCGGCATCCAACGTGGCCAAGGCCCTCGGTCGACGCTGCGAACGGGCCACCTCGACCGCCGTCCACGCCGCCGCGGTGACCGGTCTGCCGTCGACGACGGTCATCGGCGCACCCTCGCGTCGGTGGACTTTCATGCCGTCGGTCGATCGCAATCGTGAACCCGGCGGGCTGAGCACATGAAGATCGGCGGGCTCTTCGATATCGAAGCCATGGATCGCCGCTGCGGTGTGCAGACACGCGGCCACCGGAGTGCCACAGCGAAAATCGAGCCCGCGCAGCCGCATCGCGTCATCCGGTTCGCCAATGCAGTAGACGCCCGGCCAAAGTCGTTGCAAGGGACCCGATTCGAGTGCTGAGTCGAAGCCGCGTCTCGTCATGTGTTGCAGGATCTGGGCACTCGTGGCGAGCCCGCCCTGCGCATCGAAAAGTTCTGTCAATTCTCGGTTCACAGCGCTGATCGTCAGCGACGAGCGGCCGCGCCGGTAGGCCGTGTGACCAAGCTGTGGATGAAGGTCAAATTGTGGACGATCAACTCCCGCGAGTGACCGCCGAGTGCCCGCTGGAACCGGCGTGTCTGCGTACAAACACGGTCGCTCGCGCGATTAGTACTGGGCGGCCTGGTCGATGATGTTGACCAGCACCCGCACCCCCACCGCCAAGGCGCGCTCGTCGAGGTCGAACGTCGGCTGGTGCAAATCCAACTGGGGTCCGCGGCCCGTCCACACGCCCAGGCGCGCCATCGCACCGGGCACTTCCTCCAGATACCACGAGAAGTCCTCGCCGCCACCGGACTGCCGGGTGTCGGCCAGCACGTCGGGTCCGATCGCCTCGATCGCGTGGGTCAGGATGCGCGTCGAGATCTCCTCGTTGACCACGGGTGGCACCCCGCGTCGGTACTGCAGGCTGTATTCGATACCGAGTGGCGCGAGTAACGACGAAACAGACTCGCGCACAATGGATTCCAGCATCTCCCAGGTGTCGCGGCTGGCGGTGCGGATGGTCCCGGCCAGGGTGCCGGTCTGCGGGATCGCGTTGGCGGCGACGCCCGCGTTGACCGCGCCCCACACCATCACGGTGCTGTTGCGGGGGTCGATGCGGCGCGACAACACCCCGGGCACGCCCGTGATCAGGGTGCCCAGCCCGTAGACCAGGTCACCGGTGAGGTGCGGTCGCGAGGTGTGACCGCCCGGCGAGTGCAACGTCACCTCGAGCTGATCGGCGGCCGACGTGATCGGTCCGGCCCGCATCGCGACCTTGCCCACGGCCAGCCGCGGATCGCAGTGCAGCGCGAAGATCCGTGACACCCCGGTCAATGCGCCCGCGGCGATCGCGTCGATCGCACCGCCGGGCATCAGCTCCTCGGCGGCCTGGAAGATCAACCGCACGCCGACCGGGAGTTCGGGCACCGACGCCAGCGCCAGCGCGGCGCCCAGCAGGATCGCGGTGTGCGCATCGTGCCCGCAGGCGTGCGAGACGTTCGGCACCAGCGACGCGTACGGCGCGCCGGTGCGGTCGGCCATCGGCAACGCATCCATGTCCGCCCGCAGGGCGATCTTCGGCCCGTGCTCGGGACCGAAGTCGCACGTCAAGCCCGTGCCGCCGGGCAGTACCTTCGGGTTCAGGCCCGCGTCGGCCAGCCGGGATGCGACGAATTGCGTGGTGGCGAACTCCTGGCGGCCCAGCTCGGGGTGCATGTGAATGTGGCGGCGCCACTCGACGAGGTCGTCGTAGTGGGCCGAGAGCCACCGCGCGGCGGCGTGGGGCAGCACGCTCATGACGCCCGCCTCGCCTGTGACTCCATCACCCGGTCGCGCTCGTGCGGCGTTTCGGCCAACCGCACGGCGGTGCGGGCCAGCATGATCGCGCCCTCGATGACCGCCTTGTCCGCGCTGGGCCCGGCTGCGGCCGTCGCGAACGCCGGCTGATGCACCGACGCGCCGCCTGCATCGATGCCGACGATCGGATGGATCCCGGGCATCACCTGGGTGACGTTGCCCATGTCGGTGCTGCCCAGCGGCAGCGCGGCCTCGACGTCGGCGGGCACCGGGTCGCGGCCCAGCCGCTGCATCTCGGCGCGGAACGTCTCCGCCAGCCAGGTGTCCGGGGTCAGCTCGAGGTAGCTGGGTTCGGTTTCGGTGACCTCGTGGCTGCATCCGGTCGCCACAGCGCCGGCCAGGAAGCAGTCCGCCATGCGCTGTTCGAGTTCACGCAGCGAGGCGGCGTCATTGGCCCGCATCGTGAACTGCATCTCGGCGCGCGCGGGGATGACGTTGGTGGCCTGTCCGCCGTCGGTGACGATGCCGTGCGCCATCTGACCGGGCGCCATCTGTTGGCGCAGCAGCCCGATCGCCACCTGCGCGACGGTGATCGCGTCGACCGCGTTCAGGCCGAGGTACGGCGCGACCGCGGCGTGCGCTTCCCTGCCCTCGTACCGGATGGCGACCTGCGAGAGCGCCAGTGAGCGCGCCCGGGCGATGTCGAGTGGGCCGGGGTGCAGCATCACCGACGCAGCGATGTCGTCGAACGCGCCGGCGTTCAGCATCAACACCTTTCCGCCGCCGGCCTCCTCGGCCGGGGTGCCGAGCAGCACGACCGTCAGCCCCAGCTGGTCGGCCACCTCCGCCAGTGCCAGCGCGGTGCCGACCGCGGAGGCGGCAATGATGTTGTGCCCGCAGGCGTGCCCGATGCCCGGCAGCGCGTCGTACTCGGCGCACACCCC
The DNA here is from genome assembly GCF_001500065.1 of Mycobacterium sp. IS-3022. Classification (GTDB taxonomy): domain Bacteria; phylum Actinomycetota; class Actinomycetes; order Mycobacteriales; family Mycobacteriaceae; genus Mycobacterium. The sequence goes on along the minus strand of NZ_LQIN01000017.1, from coordinate 46,505 downwards.
GATGACGAGCGGCCCGCTGCCGTAGACGGCGCGGAACGCGGTCTGCAACCCGCCGGGTGCCGGCGCGACGGCGAACCCGTACTCGGCCACCAGCGCCTGCGTCTTGGCGCAGCTGCGGTGTTCGGCGAACGCGAGTTCGGGTTCGGCGTGGATGGAGTGCGACAGCTCGACCAGATCACCACGGCGTCGGTTGACGGCGTCTTCGACGGCGTCCGACGCGGTGAGTGCTGGCATCTTGGCAGTATCTCACTGCGGCCGCGCGCCGGAACCGACAGATAAGCTCGCGCACTGTGACCGATGCGCAGGCCTTGACTGCCGAATCGGCGGCCGCGATCGGCGAGCGCACCGGCGTCGACCGCCACGACGTCGCGGTCGTCCTCGGTTCGGGCTGGGCACCGGCCGTCGAACCGCTGGGCGACCCGGTGGCGGTGGTCCCGGTCGCCGAGCTGCCCGGGTTCACACCACCGGCCGCCGAGGGACACGGCGGCCAGTTGTTGTCGACGCGGATCGCCGACCACCGGGTGTTGGTGTTCGTGGGCCGTATCCACCCCTACGAGGGCCACGACCTGCGCCACGTCGTGCATCCGGTGCGCGCCGCCTGCGCGAGCGGCGTGCACACTGTGGTGTTGACCAACGCCGCCGGAGGCCTGCGTGAGGAGTTCGCGGTGGGCCAACCGGTGCTGATCAGCGACCACCTCAACCTGACGGGCCGCTCCCCGCTGGTGGGGCCGCGGTTCGTCGACATGGTCGAGGCGTACTCGCCGCGACTGCGCGGCATCGCCCGCGAGATCGACCCTGCGCTGGCCGACGGCGTCTACGCCGGGCTGGCGGGACCGCAGTACGAGACACCCGCGGAGATCCGGATGCTGCGCACGCTCGGCGCGGACCTGGTCGGCATGTCGACCGTGCACGAGACCATCGCCGCCCGCGAAGCCGGCGCGCAGGTGCTCGGCGTGTCGCTGGTGACCAACCTCGCCGCGGGGATGACGGGCCGGCCGCTGAACCACGAGGAGGTGCTGGAGGCGGGCCGCCGGTCGGCGACGCGAATGGGCGCGCTGCTCGCCGCGGTCATCGCCCGGCTCTGACGGCGACGCGCGTCGCTGGAATATGCCGACAGGAAAGTGGGCACACTAGCGCCATGACTGCGTCGCCGGCGACAAGTACCGCGCAGGAGTGGATCTCTCACGATCCCGATCCCCAGACCGCCGCCGAGCTCTCGGAGTGTTCCCAAGAAGAACTCGAACGGCGATTCGCACATCCACTGACGTTCGGCACCGCAGGTTTGCGCGGACCGCTGCGCGGTGGCCCCAGCGGCATGAACCTGGCCGTCGTACTGCGCGCCAGTTGGGCGGTCGCCAAGGTGCTCAAGGACCGGGGCCTGGCCGGCCAGGACGTCATCGTGGGCCGCGACGCCCGGCACGGATCCGACGAGTTCGCCCTGGCCGCCGCCGAAGTCCTTGCTGCGCATGGGTTTCGCGTCACGCTCTTCTTCACCGCCGTGCCCACGCCGATCGTCGCTTTCGCCGTGCGGCACCGGCCGGCCGCCGCGGGCATTCAGATCACCGCCTCGCACAATCCGCCGTCCGACAACGGCTTCAAGGTGTTCTTCGGTGGCGGCTTCCCGATCCTCGCGCCGACCGACCGCGAGATCGAGCAGGCCATGGCCGAGGCGCCGCACGCCGACGAGATTCCGCGGCAGGCGGTCACGCCGGGCGGCGTCGACGAAGTGCAGCGCTACGTCGAACGCGCTGCGAACGTCCGGCACACCCGCGGTTCGGTGCGGGTGGCGTTCACTCCGCTGCACGGCGTCGGCGGGGAGTTCGCCCTCGACGCGTTCGTGCGCGCCGGCTTCTCCGACGTGCATGTCGTGGAAGACCAGTTCGCGCCCGACGCCGACTTCCCCACCGTGACGTCGGCCAACCCGGAGGAACCCGAGGCCGTCGAAGCGGTGCTGAAACTGGCCGCCGACGTCGACGCCGAGGTCGCGATCGCGCTGGATCCCGACGCCGACCGGTGCGCGGTCGGCGTTCCGACATCGGACGGTTGGCGCATGCTCTCGGGCGACGAAACCGGTTGGCTGCTGGGCGATTACATCTTGTCGCAGATCGAGCCCGGAGCGGTGACCGAATCCACGGTGGTGGCCAGCTCACTGGTGTCGTCGCGCATGCTGGCGGCGATCGCGCGGGAGCAGGGGGCGCGTCACGTCGAAACGCCCACCGGCTTCAAGTGGCTGTCGCGGGCGGACGTCGACCTGCCCGGCTGCACGTTGGTGTACGCATACGAGGAGGCGATCGGCCACTGCGTCGATCCGTCCGCGGTGCGCGACAAGGACGGCATCAGCGCGGCGGTGTTGGTCTGCGATCTGATCGCGGCGCTGCGCGACCGAGGGCACACACTGCTCGACGCGCTCGACGACCTGGCCCGCCGCCACGGCGTGCACACCACGACGGCGGTCTCGCGGCCCGTCGAGGACGCACAGGAGGCGAACGCGGTGATGACACGCCTGCGTGAGACGCCACCCGACCGCCTCGGCGGATACGAGGTGACCGTCACCGATCTGGAACCCGATGACGGTACCGACGCGCTGATCCTGACCGGCGGTGGCGATGACATCGCGGTGCGGGTGGTGGTGCGCCCCTCGGGTACCGAGCCAAAAGTCAAGTCCTACATCGAGGTACGCAGCAGCGACGTCGCCGATCTGGCGGCAGCGCGGGAGCGGGCCGAGCGGGTGCAGGACGAGTTGGCCGGCCTCTGCTCGCGGTTCTAGCGCGGGCCGAACTGGCGGTCCCCCGCGTCGCCGAGGCCAGGCACGATGTAGGCGATGTCGTTGAGGCATTCGTCGATCGTCGCGGTGACGAGCCGGACGTTCGGTGCCACCTTCTCCAGCGCGGCCAGGCCCTCCGGAGCGACGACGACGCAGATCGCCGTGATGTCGACGGCGTTGCGCGAATGCAGCAACTCGACGGTGTGCAGCATCGAACCGCCGGTCGCCAGCATCGGGTCGAGCACGATCACCGGTTGGGTGCTCAGGTCGTCGGGCAGCGACTCCAGATACGGCGTCGGTTGATGGGTTTGCTCGTTGCGGGCGACGCCGACGAAGCCGACGCGCGCCTCGGGGATCAGCACGTGCGCCTGGTCGACCATGCCCAGACCGGCCCGCAGCACAGGGACGAGCAACGGCGGGTTGGCCAGTCGGCAGCCGGTGGTCTCGGCCAGCGGGGTGCGCACCCGGATGGTCTCGACGGCGGCGTCCCGGGTCGCCTCGTACACCAGCATCAGCGTGAGGTCTCGCAAGGCCGCCCGGAAGACGGCGTTGTCGGTTCTGGCGTCGCGCAACGTGGTCAGTCGTGCGCCCGCGAGCGGGTGGTCGACGACGCGCACATCCATTGCCCGACCTTAACGGGAACCGAGGTCCGTCGCGCCGCGTCCTAACGACATGCACGCCGATACAGACGCCATCCACAACCTGGCCGCGGCGACCTCCGCGCACGCCGACGAATTCGCCGCCATCGCTTCGAAACTGGCAGCCGTGCCCACGTCGGCGGCGCTCTTCGGTCCGGTCGGGAAGCCGTTCCTCGCGGCGCTGGCCGAAGCCGTCGCACACCAGGCCCGCGAAGTCGCTGCGTTGCAGGACCGGGCATCGGCGACCGGTGACGCCGCATACCGGACGGCGCTCGCCTACGACGACGCCGACGATCGCGCGGGCGCACGGGTCAGCGGCGTCTGACGATGCCGAGCGCGTTGGTGGCCGCGCTGACGGCGCCGCTCAGGGAACTTCAGTCGCTGGTCGGCCCCGGCTCGGGCGCCGAGTTGGCGACCGCTCTTCACGAGGTGCGCAACGCGCTGCAGGAGGTCTCGGCGTCGACCAGCCAGGCCTGGCGTCAGGCGGCCCCGCACTGGACCGGCCCCGGGGCCGACGCGGCCGGGCGCGTCGTCACAGCGACCGCCGCGCAGACCGAAGAACTCGCGCGACGGATCGGGCACCTCGGCGAGTCGGCGGATGCCGCGGACGCGGCGGTGGCGCGCGCTCATCAGCGCCTACGCGACATCGTGGGTGCGTTCGAGGCCCGAGCGGCCGCACTCGAGCCGTACCTCGACTCGCCCGGCGTGACCGAGGAGCTGATGGCCGAGGCACGGCGGTCGCTCGCCGAGGCTGTCGCGGTGGTCGACGAGTTGCGCGCCGAGCTCGACGGGCACGCCGCCGGGATCGCCGCGGGCGCGACGGCTCCTGCCGCGACGGCCCCGGCCGGCGCCGGAACCACACCGTCAAGCTTCGGTGCGCCCATGAGTCCGCTGGGAAGTGCAGGCGGGCTCGGTACCAGCGCGGGTGGGCTCGGTACCAGCGCCGGTGGGCTCGGAACCAGCGCCGGCGGGTTCGGTTCCAGCGCAGGCGGGCTCGGCTCTTTGGTGCGCGACATCGCCGAACTCTCCCGCCCCGAAGCTCCTGTCCCGACGCCGGATGCCGCGACCTTCGGAGACGGCGTAGCGGTGCGCCTGCCCGACGGCAGCTCGGCGACGGCGCCGAACGCGGTGGCGGCGAGCGCTGTTCGGCACGCCCTGACGCAGTTGGGAGTGCCGTACGACTGGGGCGGCACCACGCCGGGTGTCGGCCTCGATTGCAGCGGCCTCACCCAGTGGGCGTATTCGGAAGCGGGACTGAGCCTTCCGCGGCTCGCGCAGGAGCAGGACATCGGCGCCCCCGTCGCCGCGGGCGATCTACGGCCGGGCGACCTCGCTGTGTGGGACGGTCATGTCGCGATGATCGTCGGGAACGGCCAGATGATCGAGGCCGGCGATCCCGTTCAACTTTCGTCGATTCGGACCAGCAACGCGGGACAGGGTTTTCAGGGGTTCTGGCGGCCGACGGCGTAGGCGGCGAGGGTGTTGTGCACCGATAGGTCGAGCAGCGCACTGTCCAGCGGGCGGTCGAGTAGCAGCCGACGGAGATATGCCGGCCCCACGAGGAACTCAATCAACTCGTCTGGGTCGGTGCCGACTGGAAGCTCGCCGCGGTCGATGGCTCGTTCGACGATGCGGGAAGACCCCAGGAACCGACTGCGCCAGAAAGCCTTACGTGCATCGACGGCACCGGGGTCGCGACTGTCGAGCGCTGCGGCCACCCGAAGAATCCGCTCGACCTCCGGGCGTCGAAGCAAGTTGAGTATCTGACCCAACAGTGTCCGTAAGTCGCCCTCGAGCGTGCCCGTGTCGGGAATCGGATTGTCGGTGCGCGCGAGGTGGCCGAGCGCCGCAGCAGCAAGGTCGTGCGTCGTGGGCCAGCGCCGATAGATCGTGGTTTCCGCGACGTCCGCCAAGCGTGCGACATCGCGCACCTTGAGTCCGTCGTAACCGTCGACAAGTAGGCGCTCCACCGCCGCTTCGAGAACCTTCACACGGACGCGCTCCGAGCGGCCCCCAGGCCGTCGGGTGACCATCGCCACCTCCTTTGACGTACGGCTATGGTCAGCGTAACGTCTTTAACGCAAATTATCTAGCGTTAGGGATCGGCATGTCGGCTGCGGAAATCGTCACCGAGATCAACGGCAGGAACGTCACCCGAGGTGAAGTACTTGCCTGGGAGGACCGTCGCATCACCGCAGTGGCGAGAAAGCTCGGTGTACGCGTACCGCGCAGTGACGTCGCAGAACGGCGCGAAGCGTTGTTGCGGGCGAAGCGTGCCCTCGGTGCCGAGAAGATCACCACCCGACTCAATCGCGAGATGCGAATCGCCGACGTCGCCGCCCGACTGGAAGCCCGCCTGAGTTCTCGGCGTCGGATCAGCAGCATCGACATATACGTCCGTGTCGGCTCCGCCGAGACCTTTGTCAACGCGTTCGAACATTGGACGCAGACCTCTGACGAGCTGGCGATGCTTCGAGCGTGCCCAGACCACTTCCTCATCCGCTCCGGTGCCGACGGTCGCCAACGAGTGCTGGAAACCACCGGCGGCAGTCCGTTTGCGGCGCTGTTCTTGATCGACTACGACGACGTCTCATCGTTGGTCACACCCGCCGATACGCGTTTCCCGCATCAGATTGCGGGCGTCGCACGGGCGTCCGACGGGTTCGCGATCGGTGGCGTGCGCCATCAGTTCCGTGGCGCCGCGGATGGATTCCACGCTCGACTGACTGTCGAGTTCCCGCTGCCGACTCTGGGGCGAATGGTGGCCGGACACCGGTGGCACCTTGCGTGCGAGTTCTCCAACTGGATCGAAGCGGCTCTTGGGCAGCCCACGGGGTAGGCGGGATGGCCGTGCGCCAGCTTGACCACCGCTCTCGATCGTTAGGCTGTGCGCCATGGCTGCTGACATCGTGCCGATCCGGCTCGGCTTGACCAAGGGCGACCTGTACACGTTATGGGCTCCACGCTGGCGCGATGGCGCCGACGAGTGGGAGGCCTTCCTCGGCAAGGACGAGGATCTGTATGGGCTCGAGACGGTCGCCGACCTGGTCGCATTCGTCAGGACCGACAAGGACAACGACCTCGTCGACCACCCCGCATGGGACAAGGTCACCGAGGCCAATGCGCACCGGCTCGATCCGGCCGAGGAACACCAGTACGACGTCGTCGGCGTACCGGACATCGTCTCCGAGAAGGCCACCGAAGAGTCGGTGCGGCGACTGCACCGGACGCTGGCGGTCGTCTCGGCGCTCGGCTCGGTGTGCGAGCTGCCGGCGGTCGCGAAGTTCTTCAACGGCAACCCGGTGCTGGGCACCCTCGGTGGCGGAATCGACACGTTCTCCGGACGCCGGGGACGCAAACAGTGGGCCGCAATCGAGGCCGTGATAGCGAGAGCTTGGGACAACGTCGTCGACGCGCTCGACGAAGTGATCACCACACCGGACGTCGATGCGGACGCCGTGAAGAAGGCCGAGGCGGAGTTGGCCGAGCCGGCACCCGAACCGGAAGAAGAGCTGATCGACGAGGTCGACGACAGCGAGGGCGCCGAGGACGAGGGCGCGGAGGAACCCGACGCGCTGTCCGTCCAGGCTCAGAGCCAGGTGCTGGGCAGCGACGAGGACTTCTGGCTCAAGGTCGGCATCGACCCGGTGCGGTTGATGACGAGCGCAGGCACCTACTACACACTCCGCTGCTATCTGGAGGACCGGCCCGTCTTCCTCGGCCGCAACGGCCGCATCAGCGTTTTCGGCTCAGAGCGGGCGCTGGCGCGCTACCTGGCCGACGAGCACGACCACGACCTGTCCGGGCTGGCCACCTATGACGACATCCGGACGGCCGCCACCGACGGCTCGCTGCAGATCGACATCACCGACGACAACGTCTATGTGCTCACCGGCATCGTCGACGACCTCGCCGAGGGACCCGATGCCCTGGACCGCGACCAGTTGGAGCTCGCGGTCGAACTGCTCAGGGACGTCGGCGACTACTCGGAGGACTCGACGGTCGACCAGGCACTCGACGCCGATCAGCCGCTGGGCCGACTCATCGCCCACATTCTGGAGCCCGACAAGGTGCGCGCCCCGAGCCCGCCGTACGCCAAGGCCGTCGAGCAGTGGGAGGCGTTGGAGGCGTTCGTCGAGTCCCGGCTTCGCCCCGAATAGCGTTACAGCTCAGTTGCTTTCGGGTGGCGGGGCTCATACAGACCAAGCTCACCGCCGCCGGGCAGTGCGATGGTGGTCAGCAGACCCCAGCCCTGGTCGATGACCGGTCCGCAGGCGATCCCCTTGTCGGACAGTCGCTCAACGGTGGCTGTGACGTCGTCGCACATCAAATACAGCTCGTGCGACCCGGCACCCTCGGCCGGATGAACGGCGACCTCGGCCGGCGGCAGCTTGAAGATCAACCAGCCCCCGCCGGCGTCGACGTCGGGTACTCGAGCACGTCGCGGAAGAAGGCCCGGTCTGCTTCGGCGTCGCGGCTGTAAACGATGACGTGGGCTCCAGTGATCATGTGGTCACCGTACGACGCGCTCTGGCTCGTTGGAGTCGGTCGTTTGCTGATAGGGCGCCCGGGTAACCCCGTCGCATGATCCGCAAGTCATGGCTGCTCACTGCTACCGCCGCGACGGCCGTCTCGGCGCTGACGAGTGCGCCGCCCGCTTCCGCGGCGCCGTGCCCCGACGCTGAGGTGGTGTTCGCCCGTGCCACCACCGAAGCACCCGGTGTCGGCGAAGTGGGTCACGCGTTCGTCGACGCCCTGAGGTCACAAGCGGCGGGACGGTCCGTCGGCGTGTACGCGGTCAACTACCCGGCCAGCGAGGACTTCCAGCAGTCCGCCTCGGCCGGAGCCGCCGATGCCAATGCCCATGTCCGATCGATGGCCGCCAACTGCCCGGACACCGAGCTGGTGCTCGGCGGCTACTCGCAAGGCGCGCTCGTGGTGGACCTGCTCACCGCTGTTCCCGTATCGATCGCCGGGTTCGTGCCGGCGCCCCTGCCGCCCGAGGCGGCTGACAACGTCGCGGCTGTCGCGGTCCTCGGCAACCCGGCGGCCAGGTACGTCGGACTGCCCCTGACCGCGGTGAGCCCCCAGTACGGTTCGAGGACCATCGATCTGTGCGCCCAGGGCGATCCGATCTGTTCGCCGGGCGGGGGCACCTCCACGCCGTCGCGCGAGGAGATGTTCTCGCCGGCGCACCTGTCCTACGTGTCGTCGGGCCTGGCGGCTCAAGCCGCCGCCTTCGCGGCCGCCCGCCTGTAGTGCCTCTCGGCGCGCGCGACCGACCGGAAAATGTCATCCGGCATGGGCGTGTCGGTGTGCAAACACGGTCACTCGCGCGGAAAGGGGACTCAGCCGATGAGCACGGCGTAGCGCGGCTTGATCACGTCGTCGATGATCGACAGGCGCTCGTCGAACGAAATGAACGCCGACTTCATCGCGTTGATGGTGAACCGCTGCAGATCGCTCCAGCCGTAACCGAAGGTCTCCACCAGCCGCAGCATCTCCTGGCTCATTGTGGTGTCGCTCATCAGCCGGTTGTCGGTGTTGACCGTGACGCGAAACCGCAGCCGCGCCAGCAGATCGAACGGATGCTCGCCGATGCTGGCGACCGCGCCCGTCTGCACGTTCGACGACGGGCACAGCTCGAACGGAACCCGCTTGTCCCGCAACAGTGCCGCGAGCCGGCCCAGTTGGGCGGTGCCGTCGGGCGCGACGGTGATGTCGTCGACGATCCGCACGCCGTGGCCGAGACGGTCGGCGCCGCAGAACGCGATAGCCTCGTGGATCGACGGCAGCCCGAACGCCTCGCCGGCGTGGATCGTGAAGCGCGCATTGTTGTTTCGCATGTACTCGAACGCGTCCAGGTGCCGTGTCGGCGGGTAGCCGGCTTCCGCGCCCGCGATGTCGAAGCCGACGACACCCTTGTCGCGGAACCGGATCGCCAGTTCGGCGATCTCGAGTGAGCGTGCCGCGTGCCGCATCGCCGTCACCAGGCACCGCACGGTGATGCCGCGGCCCTCGGCGCTGGCCGCCTTCTCACCGTCGGCGAACCCGGCCATCACCGCGTCGACCACCGCGTCCAACGACAGGCCCGCGTCGATGTGCAGTTCCGGCGCGAACCGGATCTCTGCGTAGACGACGTTGTCGGCGGCGAGGTCCTCGACGCACTCGTAGGCCACCCGGTGCAGGGCCTCGGGCGTCTGCATGACGCCGACGGTGTGCGCGAACGGCTCCAAGTAGCGCACCAGCGACCCGCTGTGCGCAGCGGTGCGGAAGAACGTCGCGAGTTCGTCGACGTCGGACGCGGGCAGGTCGTCGTAACCCGTCGCCTCGGCCAGCTCCAGGACGGTGGCCGGACGCAAGCCGCCGTCCAGGTGGTCATGCAGCAGCGCCTTGGGCGCTTGCCTGATCGAGTCCAGCGTCAGCGGCGTCGTCATGTCGCTCTCCGGTCAGTCTCCGCTCGTGATTCGGTCGATGATCAATGGGCGCGCCGGCGGTGCGGTATCGGCGACGGTCCAGGCACCGTCCAGTTCGGCGATCGCCGCCTCGAAGCGTTCGGGCGTCTCGGTGCTCAAGGTGAATACCGCCTGACCTGCGCTGACGGGCTCTCCGGGACGCCGGTGAATGAGCAATCCGGCGCCAGGTTGCACCCGCTCGCCGAGAACCGAGCGGCCCGCACCGAGTCGCCACACCGCCATACCCACCGCCATCGCGTCGATGTCCCCCATCGTGCCATCGCGAGGTGCCGTGATGGTTTCGACAGAGGTACGGAGCGGCAACGGCTGGCTCAGATCACCCCCCTGCGCGGCGACCAAGTCGCGGAATTTGTCCATCGCCGACCCGTCCTGAAGGGTCTGGGCCGGGTCCACGCCGTCGATACCCGCGGCGTCGAGCATCTCGGCGGCCAGCGCCAAGGTCAGCTCCACGACGTCGTTCGGCCCGCCGCCGGCAAGCACCTCCAGCGATTCGGCCACCTCCACGGCGTTGCCGACGGCGCGGCCCAGCGGCGTCGACATGTCGGTCAGCAGCGCCCTGGTGGCCAGGCCGTGTGACGTTCCCAGCTCGACCATCGTGCGGGCCAGCTCCCGCGCTTCCTTCTCGGTCTTGAGGAAGGCACCCGAACCGACCTTGGTGTCCAGCACCAGCGCCCGGGTGCCCTCGGCGATCTTCTTGCTCATCACCGAACTGGCGATGAGCGGCAAGGAGTCGACCGTGCTGGTGATGTCGCGCAGCGCATAGAGTTTGCGGTCCGCGGGCGCCAACTCCCCCGCCGCAAAGATCGCCGCACCGATGTCGCAAAGCTGTTGACGAATTTGGTGTTTGGAGATCTCGGCGGTGAACCCGGGGATGGCCTCGAGCTTGTCGAGCGTGCCGCCGGTGTGGCCGAGTCCGCGGCCGGAGGCCTGGGGCACCGCCCCGCCGCAGGCCATCACCACCGGCACCAGCGGGATCGTGATCTTGTCTCCGACTCCACCGGTTGAGTGCTTGTCCACCAACGCGAGTGGCTTGCCACCGCGGCGAAGGTCGGTGAAGTCCAACCGTTCGCCGGAGTTCACCATGGCCGCAGTCCAACGGGCGATCTCGGCCGTGGTCATTCCGCGCAAGAAGATCGCCATCAGCAACGCCGACATCTGCTCATCGCCCACCCGGCCATGGGTGTACGCGTCAATGACCCAGTCGATCGCCGCATCCGGGAGCGTCCCGCCGTCACGCTTCACGCGGATCACCGTCGGCGCGTCAAATGTGAACTGCATCACGGTGTTTCCCTTCTCCACCCGCTGTGGGATCAAGGCACGCACTCCGGCCGGATTTCGTGCCGGTAACCCACGTTCGGCGATTCAAGTCCCCAGGCCACGCCGGGCCAGATCCTGCGGCCCGAACGCGTCGGGCAGTAGGTCGCTCAGCGTGCGCGGACCCTGCGGATGGTCGATGAGCATTTCCGGCCCGCCGTGCTCGAGCAGCACCTGGCGGCACCGCCCGCACGGCATCAGCACCTGGCCCGCCGCGTCGACGCACGACAGCGCGACAAGCCGTCCGCCGCCGCTGGAATGTAGGTGGCAGACCACTGCGCACTCGGCACAGAGACCTAGGCCATATGAGACATTTTCCACATTGCAGCCGGCCACCACGCGGCCGTCGTCGACCAACGCCGCCGCACCGACCGAGAAGCCCGAATAGGGCGCATAAGCGGTTTGTGCGGCTCCAATTGCTTTGTGCCGCAGCATCTTCCAGTCGATTTCCGTTGTCATGTTACCCCCGCCGGGCCGATCCTGAATGCATTCCGAAGTCCCGCGCGCGGAGCCGCTTTCAGCATAGGTAACCCTAACTTCGGCGCTTTTCAGGACATCGACGGCTAAACCGTAGTTCGTTTAGCAGTACAACTGGGTTTAGAGTCGCCCCGAGGTTTGGGTGAAGTGCGCGAACCGGTCCAAGTCGCCGCCCGGTGCAGCTCGAAAGCCCAAACGTCCACAGAAGGCGTTGGAGGCCAGATGAGTACTCAAACTTCCGGGCTGGCGCCCGGGGGCCCGGCGGTGCCGGCTCCGCGATCGCGACCGCCGCGCAGGCGCACCCTCTACCGCGGCGATCCCGCGATGTGGTCCTGGGTCCTTCACCGCATCACGGGCGCGACGATCTTCTTCTTTCTGTTCGTCCACGTGCTCGACACCGCGCTGGTGCGCGTGAGCCCGCAGGCCTACAACGAGGTCATCGAGACCTACAAGACCCCGCTGATCGGGTTGATGGAGATCGGCCTCGTCGTCGCGGTGCTCTATCACGCCCTCAACGGGATCCGGGTCATCCTGATCGACTTCTGGCAGTACGGTGCGCGCTACCAGCGGGTGATGCTGTGGATCGTCATCGGCGTCTTCCTGGCCATCTTCATTCCGTCGCTCGGTGTGATCGGGATGCACATGGCGGAGCGGTTCCTGTGAGCGCGCCGACGGGCGGGGCCGCGGAGAAGGCGGCGAAGAAGGCCTGGACTCCGCATCACCGCGAGGGACGCATCGCGCCGGTGATGGAGAAGGAGCACGACCGGCCGGCCGGCCTGGACCATCCGCGGGCGCCGCGGCGGCCGCGCGGCATCCCGTACTTCGAGAAGTACGCGTGGCTGTTCATGCGTTTTTCGGGTGTCGCCCTTGTCTTTCTCGCGCTCGGCCACCTGTTCGTGATGCTGATGTGGGAGGACGGGGTCTACCGCATCGACTTCAACTATGTCGCCGAGCGCTGGGCCTCGCCGTTCTGGCAGATCTGGGACATGGCGCTGCTGTGGCTGGCCCAACTGCACGGCGCCAACGGCCTGCGCACCATCATCGGCGACTACGCGCGCAAGAACACCACGAAGTTCTGGCTGAACTCGCTGCTGCTGCTGGCCACGGGGTTCACCCTGGTGCTGGGCAGCTACGTGTTGGTCACCTTCGACGCGAACATCTCATGAGGGCGAGTCTGTAAATGATTGTTGAACATCGCTACGACGTCGTGATCGTCGGCGCGGGCGGGGCCGGTATGCGCGCCGCGGTCGAGGCCGGCCCGCGAGCCCGCACGGCAGTGCTGACCAAGCTGTACCCGACGCGCAGCCATACCGGCGCGGCGCAGGGCGGCATGTGCGCGGCGCTGGCCAACGTCGAGGAGGACAACTGGGAGTGGCACACGTTCGACACCGTCAAGGGTGGCGACTACCTCGCCGACCAGGATGCGGTCGAGATCATGTGCCGCGAGGCCATCGACGCGGTGCTCGACCTCGAGAAGATGGGGATGCCGTTCAACCGGACCCCCGAGGGCCGCATCGACCAGCGCAGGTTCGGCGGGCACACCCGCGACCACGGCAAGGCTCCGGTGCGCCGGGCCTGTTACGCCGCCGACCGCACCGGCCACATGATCCTGCAGACGCTGTACCAGAACTGCGTCAAACACGACGTCGAGTTCTTCAACGAGTTCTACGCGCTGGACATCGCGATGACCGAGACTCAGGGCGGGCCCGTGGCCACCGGCGTCATCGCCTACGAGTTGGCCACTGGCGACATCCACATCTTCCACGCCAAGGCGATCGTGTTCGCCACCGGTGGGTCGGGCCGGATGTACAAGACCACCTCCAACGCCCACACGCTCACCGGTGACGGCCTGGGCATCGTGTTCCGCAAGGGACTTCCGTTGGAGGACATGGAGTTTCATCAGTTCCATCCAACCGGCCTGGCGGGCCTGGGCATTCTGATCTCCGAGGCGGTGCGCGGCGAGGGCGGGCGGCTCTTGAATGCCGACGGCGAGCGGTTCATGGAGCGCTACGCGCCGACGATCGTCGACCTCGCCCCCCGCGACATCGTCGCCCGGTCGATGGTGCTCGAGGTGCTCGAGGGCCGCGGCGCGGGTCCGAACAAGGACTACGTCTACATCGACGTGCGCCACCTCGGCGAGGACCTGCTCGAGGCGAAACTGCCCGACATCACCGAGTTCGCCCGCACCTACCTGGGCGTCGACCCGGTGAAGGAACTGGTGCCGGTGTATCCGACGTGCCACTACGTCATGGGCGGCATCCCGACGACGGTCAACGGCCAGGTGTTGCGCGACAACACGACGATCATCCCGGGCCTGTACGCCGCGGGTGAATGCGCGTGCGTGTCCGTGCACGGCGCCAACCGGCTGGGCACCAACTCGCTGCTGGACATCAACGTGTTCGGCCGTCGTGCGGGTATCGCCGCGGCCAACTACGCGTTGGGACACGATCACGTCGACCTGCCGGACAACCCGGCGGGCATGGTGGTCGACTGGGTCGGCGACATCCTGAGCGAGCACGGAAACGAACGCGTCGCCGACATCCGCGGTGCACTGCAGCAGTCGATGGACAACAACGCCGCGGTGTTCCGCACCGAGGAAACACTCAAGCAGGCGCTGACCGACATCCATGCGCTCAAGGAGCGGTACGGGCGGATCACGGTGCAGGACAAGGGCAAGCGGTACAACAGCGATCTGCTCGAGGCGATCGAGTTGGGCTTCCTGCTGGAACTCGCCGAGGTCACCGTCGTCGGAGCGCTGAACCGCAAGGAGTCCCGCGGCGGGCATGCTCGCGAGGACTACCCCAACCGCGACGACACCAACTACATGCGCCACACCATGGCGTACAAGCAGGGCACGGACCTGCTGTCCGACATCCGGTTGGACTACAAGCCGGTGGTGCAGACCCGGTATGAGCCGATGGAACGGAAGTACTGATGACTATCGCACCTGACGTCGAAAAGACCGAAGCGCCTTTGCCGCCCGTGCCGGAGGGCGCGGTGATGGTGACGCTGAAGATCGCGCGATTCAACCCCGAGGACCCGGACACGGCCGGCTGGCAGAGCTTCCGGGTGCCCTGCCTGCCGACCGACCGGCTGCTCAACCTGCTGCACTACGTCAAGTGGTATCTGGACGGCACGTTGACGTTCCGCCGGTCGTGCGCGCACGGCGTGTGCGGTTCGGACGCGATGCGGATCAACGGCGTCAACCGGCTGGCGTGCAAGGTGCTGATGCGCGACATGCTGCCGAAGAATCCGAAGAAGCAACTGACGATCACGATCGAGCCGATCCGCGGACTGCCCGTGGAAAAGGACCTCGTGGTCGACATGGAGCCGTTCTTCGACGCCTACCGCGCGATCAAGCCCTACCTGATCACCAGCGGCAACCCGCCGACCCGCGAACGCATCCAGAGCCAGACCGACCGCGCCCGCTACGACGACACCACCAAGTGCATCCTGTGCGCGTGCTGCACCACGAGTTGCCCGATCTACTGGAGCGAGGGCAGCTACTTCGGACCCGCCGCGATCGTCAACGCACACCGGTTCATCTTCGACAGCCGCGACGAGGCCGCCGCCGAGCGACTCGACATCCTCAACGAGGTCGACGGCGTGTGGCGCTGCCGCACCACGTTCAACTGCACCGAGTCGTGTCCGCGCGGCATCCAGGTCACCCAGGCGATCCAGGAGGTCAAGCGGGCGCTGATGTTCGCGCGCTAGGGATTTCGCTAGACGACGATCACCGGGATGAAGACTCCGAAGAGCCAGAAGCCGAAGGCCTTGAAGCCCGGATCCCAGACGGGGTGCACGCGGTAGCCCCAGTAGTCGATCCACTGCGGCGGATGCCCGCGCCATTGCACGGCGGGCGGACGGCCCCAGCCCCACGGCGGGCGGTCGTCGTTGCGCCACTTGTTGACCTTCCACCACTTGTCCCAGTCGTGGTCGTTCCACCGGTTCCACTTCCAGTCACGGTCGTACTGCCAGTCGTCGACCCACTCGTCGTGGTCGCGCGGCCCCCAGTCGGGGTCAGCGTTGGCCGTCACGGCGCCGGTTCCCAGCGCAGCACCACCGAGCACGACGGCGACGGCGCCGTGGGCAGTGGCATTCTTGAGGACTTTCTTGAGGTTCATGTGTGACTCCTCGTCTCCCCGACATGAGCAGGAAAATGAGAGGGACAACCCCGACCGTCCGCCAAGTCTGATGTCGCCGCCGCGGCGGCTCCGAGTCCGGCCTGGACAGACTTGATCGATCTCACTGAGTTATCGGGCCATGGCCTGCCCGGCGTTACGTCGGCGGCGAGCACGCTCGCCGAGACTGTTGTCACACATCCGGCGGCTGTCTCGTCGTATGGGTATGACCGAGAAAGCACAGAAAAGCCGCATCGAACCCCTACCCCCGCAGCGCGCCTCGCTGCTCACCAAGGTCTTCTACCGCGTCGCCAGGCGCCGATTCGGCGAGGTGCCGGAGCCGTTCGCGGTGGCCGCGCATCACCCGCGCCTGATGATCGCCAACGTCGTCCACGAAGGCATGCTGGGCTCGGCGTCGAAGAAGCTGCCCAAGAGCGTGCGCGAGCTGGCGGTGTTCTGGACCGCCCGCACGGTCGGCTGCTCGTGGTGCGTCGACTTCGGCTCGATGCTGCAACGCCTCGACGGCCTGGACGTCGACCGGCTCAACCACATCGACGACTACGCCACTTCCCCGCTGTTCTCCGACGACGAGCGCGCCGCGATCGCCTACGCCGACGCGATGACGACCGACCCGCACACCATCACCGACGAGCAGGTCGACGACCTCAGGCGGCGGTTCGGCGACGACGGCGTCATCGAGCTGACCTACCAAATCGGCGTGGAGAACATGCGGGCGCGGATGTACTCCGCGCTGGGCATCACCGAGCAGGGCTTCAATTCGGGTGACGCATGCCGGGTTCCATGGGCTTCCGACGAGCGCTCGGGCGAAGCGGCGAGCCGGTGAACTTGTCGGGGTTGGCGATATCCCAGATCGCGCACACCTTGCCGTCACGCACCGTCATCGCCGTGACGCGCGGCATCACTTCCGGATAGCCGTCGCTGGCCGGAGAGCCGGCGAGGTAACTGCCCAGCTGTCCGTTGATGTTCGCCAGTTGGCTCGACGACAGGAACCCGGGTCCGTAGCGACGGGCCAGGCCCAGTAGGAACCGGGCCACCTTGTCCGGGCCGTGGATGACGCGTGCCGCGGTCGGCGCCCGACGGTTCGAGTCGCCGGTGAACGTGACGTCCGGATGCAGCAGTTGCACAACGGCTTCCATGTCGCCGGCGGCCAGCGCAGCCAGCAGCGCACCGGCCACCTGGTTGTGCGCGTCGTCGGGTACGGGGGGCGGCGCATCCGCCACGGCGCGCCGTGCGCGCGACGCCAGTTGTCGCGCCGCCGCCTCGTTGACGCCCAGAACCCCGGCGATCTCACCGAACGGCACCGCGAAGCCGTCGTGCAGCACGAATGCCACCCGCTGGTCCGGGGTGAGCCGCTCGAGCACCACCATCGCGGCGAACCGGGCATCCTCGCCGGCGACCACCGCCGCCAACGGGTCGTCGCCGTCGAGCGCAGTGACCACGGGCTCCGGAAGCCACTCGCCCACATACGTTTCGCGCCGGTGAGCCGCCGATCGCAACCGGTCCAGACCGAGCCGGCTGACGACGGTGGTGAGCCACGCCCGTAGGTCTCTGATCGACTCCTGTTCGGCGGCGCTCCAGCGCAGCCAGGCGTCCTGGACGATGTCCTCGGCGTCGGCCACCGTGCCCGTGAGCCGGTAGGCGACGGACAGCAGATGCGGCCGCAGTTCCTCGAACTCGTCGACCCGCGCGCTGGCGGTCATGGGACCACGATATGCGTATCCCCCGCCGCGGCGGCATCGGGTGTCATGGACTCGAAGACACCACTGCTAGCGCTTGGCGAAAACGGTTCGATGCCACGGCTTCTCGGCAACGCCCGTGATGTCGCTCATCACATGCTTGACGGTCAGATACTCCTCGAGCGAGTAGTCACTCATGTCCTTGCCGAACCCGGAGGCGCCGACACCGCCGTGCGGCATCTCGCTGATGATCGGGATGTGGTCGTTGATCCACACACAGCCGGCCTTGATCTCGCGGAACGCCCGCTGCGCGCGGTACACGTCGCGGGTCCACGCCGATGCGGCGAGGCCGTAGTCGGTGTCGTTGGCCTGTCGCAGCGCATCGTCGTCATCGGTGAACGGGCGCACCGTCAGCACCGGCCCGAAGATCTCGTCGCGGTACACCTCCGACCGTTCGTCGACGTCAGCGATCACGGTCGGCAGGTAGAACGCGCCGGGCCGATCCGGGGCCGAGCCGCCGCAGACGATCCGCCCGCCCTCGCCGGGCGCCCGCTGCACCATGCCCGCCACCTTGGCGCGGTGTGCGAGGGAGATCAACGGCCCGAGGTCGGTGTCCGGGTCGTGCGGATCGCCGACGACCACTTTGGTGAACACCTCGCGGACGCCGGCGACGAAGTCGTCGTAGAGCTCGCGCGCGACGATCGCCCGGGTGGCCGCGGTGCAGTCCTGGCCGGTGTTGATCAACGCGCCGGCGGCCGCGCCCTGGATCGCCGCATCGAGGTCGGCGTCGTCGAACACCACGAACGGCGCCTTGCCGCCCAATTCGAGCTGCACCCGATGCCCCTGCGCCGCGGCCGCGGCCATCACCTTGCGCCCGACCGGAGTCGAGCCGGTGAACGTCACGAGGTCGACGCCGCGATGCCCGGCCAATGCTGCGCCCACGTCGTCGCCCAACCCGGTGACGACGTTCAAGACGCCGTCGGGCACGCCGGCGTCCTTGGCCAGCCGCGCCAGCGTCAACGTCGTCAACGGTGTCAGTTCGCACGGCTTGATCACCACCGAGCAGCCGGCGGCCAACGCGGGCAACACTTTCCACACCGCCATCTGCAGCGGATAGTTCCACGGCGTGATGGTTGCGACCACGCCCACCGCCTCGCGCCGGATGCTCGACGTGTGGTCCCCGGAGTACTCGGCGCTGGCCTTGCCGTCCAGGTGGCGGGCCGCGCCGGCGAAGAAGTCGATGTTGTCGACGCTGCCGGGCACGTCGAACTCCGCGGCCAGCCGCACCGGCTTGCCGGTCTGGCTGACCTCCTCGGCGACCAGCGTGTCGGCGCACTCGTCGGCCAGTCGCGCCAGGTTGGACAGAACCGACGAGCGGTCCGCGGGCGTGGCGGTGGCCCAGTCGGCCGAGGCGGCGCGCGCCGACGCCACCGCGGTGTCGACGTCGCCGGGAGTGGCCAGCGCGTAGTCGGCTACGACGTCGCCTGTCGCGGGGTCGACCACCCGGTGGGCGGCTCCGCCGGCCCTCACCGCAGCGCCGTCGATCCAGCTGCCTGCCACCCTTGCGGAAACCGCAGTCATGGCTTCACGCTATCCGGCGCGGCCGCATCAGGCTACGCATTCTTGCTACCTGAGGCCGCTTGGCCGAGGGTTTCATGGCCGTTGGTTGCCCGCTACGACGGATTCCGTGCACAATCACTGGCATGTCTACTCCGGGTGCTACGCACGGCGTCGGACCCGTTTCGTTCCGCGTCAACCACTCTCGACCGGGCGCCGCGTTCCAGCTCGACGACCTGTCGAAGCAGATCATCGAGAAGCTCCAGCAGGACGGTCGGCGCTCTTATGCGGGCATCGGCAAGGCGGTCGGGCTGTCCGAAGCCGCCGTACGGCAGCGGGTGCAACGCATGGTCGACGCGGGCGTCATGCAGATCGTCGCCGTCACCGACCCGATGCAGTTGGGCTTCGCCCGGCAGGCGATGATCGGCATCCGCTGCACCGGCGACACCACCAAGGTGGCCGAGAGGCTGGCCGCCATCGAATCCGTCGACTATGTGGTGCTGACCGCGGGATCGTTCGACGCGATCATCGAAGTCGTCTGCGCGGACGACGACGAGCTCCTCGACCTGCTCAACACCCAGATCCGCGCCGTGCCGGGAGTGATGTCCACCGAGACGCTGGTCTACCTGAAACTCGTCAAGCAGCAATACAATTGGGGCACAAGGTGACTACAACCGGAGTCGCGCAAGACTTTCCGACCGATCTCGACGCAACAGCGCACCGCCACCTGTGGGGCCACTTCGCCCGGCACGGTGCCGACATCACCCCGCCGATCATCACCCGCGGCGAGGGCATCACGATCTGGGACAGCAAGGGTAAGAGCTACATCGACGGGCTGTCGGGGCTTTTCGTCGTCCAGGTGGGCCACGGCCGCCACGAACTGGCCGAGGCCGCGGCCAAACAGGCCGAGCAGCTGGCGTTCTTCCCGCTCTGGTCCTACGCCACGCCGACCGCGATCGAACTGGCCGAGCGGATAGCCGACTACGCGCCCGGCGAGCTGAACCGGGTCTTCTTCACCACCGGCGGCGGCGAGGCCGTCGAATCGGCGTGGAAGCTGGCCAAGAACTATTTCAAGCTCACCGGCAAACCCGGTAAGCACAAGGTTGTTTCGCGGTCGATCGCCTACCACGGCACGCCGCAGGGCGCGTTGGCCATCACCGGTCTGCCGGTGTTCAAGGCACCGTTCGAGCCGCTGACACCCGGCGGATTCCGGGTGCCGAACACGAACTTCTACCGGGCGCCCGCGCCGTATCAAAGCGACGAGAAGGCGTTCGGGCAGTATTGCGCGGACCGGATCGCCGAAGCGATCGAGTTCGAAGGACCCGACACCGTCGCGGCGGTCTTCCTGGAACCGGTGCAGAACGCCGGCGGCTGCTTCCCGCCTCCGCCAGGGTATTTCGAGCGGGTCCGCGAAATCTGCGACGAATACGACGTGCTGCTGGTCTCCGACGAGGTCATCTGCGCGTTCGGCCGGATCGGGTCGATGTTCGCCTGTGACGACTTCGGCTATGTGCCCGACATCATCACCTGCGCCAAGGGTTTGACGTCGGGCTACTCCCCGATCGGCGCGATGATCGCCAGCGACCGGTTGTTCGAGCCGTTCAACGACGGCAAAACGACGTTCGCCCACGGTTACACGTTCGGCGGGCATCCGGTGTCCTCGGCGGTGGCGCTGGCCAACCTCGACATCTTCGAGCGTGAGGGCCTCAACGACCACGTCAAGGAGAATGCCCCGCGGCTGCGGGCCACCCTCGAGCGGCTCTACGACCTGCCGATCGTCGGCGACGTCCGCGGCGAAGGCTTCTTCTACGGCATCGAGTTGGTCAAGGACAAGGCAACCAAGGAAACCTTCGACGACGAGGAGTCCGAGCGGTTACTCCGTGGCTTTCTCACCCCCGCGCTGTTCGAGGCGGGGCTTTACTGCCGGGCCGACGACCGCGGCGACCCGGTCGTCCAGCTGGCGCCGCCGCTGATCAGCGGTCCGAGGGAGTTCGAGGCGATCTACGACATCATGCGCAGCGTGCTCGACGAAGCGGGCCGACTGCTCTGACCCGACGGCGTAGCGTCGGCGACGTGCCCGCCTCGAAGAAGCCGCCGATCGATCCGGTCCGCTGGCAGCCGCCGCCCGTCGACCCGCTGCCGGATCTGCCGCCGGCCGAGCTGACCGTCGTCCCGTTGCCGGGCAACGCACCCGAGGACGTGGTCGTCGACGCCGACGGCGCCGTCTGGACGGGTGTCGACGACGGCCGCATCCTGCGCATCCCGGCCGACGGCGGGGACCCCGTCGTCGCCGCCACGACCGAAGGCCGCCCGCTCGGCCTGCACGTCGCCCACGACGGCCGAATCCTGGTGTGCACCAGTCCCGGCGGCCTGCGCTCGCTGGACCCGGCCAGCGGCACACTGGAGACACTCGTCGCCGAGGTCGACGACCGGCGATTGATGTTCTGCTCGAACGTGACCCAATCACCCGATGGCACAATCTATTTCACCGAGTCGACGAGTGCGTTCAGCTATGCCCATTTCAAGGGCGCGGTGATGGAGGCACGGCCGCGCGGCAGCCTGTTCCGGCGTGACGCCGACGGCACCGTGCTCACCGCGGTGCCGGGTCTGTACTTCGCCAACGGCGTGACGCCGACCGCGGACGGGTCGGCGTTGGTGTTCGCCGAGACGATGGGACGCCGGCTGTCGAAGTTCTGGCT
This sequence comes from Mycobacterium sp. IS-3022, assembly GCF_001500065.1. Taxonomy (GTDB): domain Bacteria; phylum Actinomycetota; class Actinomycetes; order Mycobacteriales; family Mycobacteriaceae; genus Mycobacterium. The sequence goes on along the minus strand of NZ_LQIN01000017.1, from coordinate 24,762 downwards.
GACCGGGGAGCGCGCCGGCACGGTGACGCCGCTTCGGGAGAACCTGCCCGGCCACCCGGACAACCTGTCCACCGGCGCGGACGGCCGCATCTGGTGCGCGATGGTCTCACCGCTCAACGCCGCCGCCGAATGGCTCGCGCCGCGCTGGCCGGCCCTGCGCAAGCTGCTGTGGAAGCTGCCCGACACACTGCAACCCCAGATCAAACCCGAGGTGTGGGCGGTGGCCTTCGATCCCGACAACGGCGAAGTCGTCGCCGGCTTGCGCACCGAACACCCGCAGTTCGGCATGGTCACCGGCCTGGTCGAGGCCGGCGGCCGACTGTGGATGGGCTGCATCGGTTTCCCGGCCGTCGCGCACTGTGCGCTCCCCGTCTAACACCAGTCACAAATGAAACTTGAGTAACACCAGTCACAGCGCGCCTCCGCGGGATCGTCGCGCCGACGCCTTAATCTGCGCTCGATGGCGAAGTTTCGAAATTCGATGAACCGCGCCGCCGTGCTGGCAGCGGCCTTGTTCGTGGCCGCCGCGCCCGCTGTGGCAAGTGCTCAGCCGCCAGCGGCGCCGGAGGCCAGCGCGTGCCCGTACCGCGAGGTCACCCCGCCTGCGGTCGACGCCTCCGAGGTGCCCAAACCCGGTGAGGCGCCGCCCGCTCCGCTGCCGGTGCCCGCCACACCGATGGGCGGCGAAAAGTTGTCCGGCTGCGGCATCATCACCGCGCCGGGGACGCCGCCGCTGCCCAACGACGTCTCGGCCGAGGCATGGCTGGTCGCCGACCTCGACACCGGCGACGTCATCGCGGCCAAGGACCCGCACGGCAGGCACCGGCCCGCCAGCATCATCAAGGTGCTGACCGCCATGCAGGCGATCAAGGAATTGCCCATCCACCGCGTCGTGCCGGGCACCGCCGAGGACGCCAGCCAGGAAGGCACCAAGGTCGGAGTCGGCGAAGGAGGCCACTACTCGATCAACGACCTGCTGCACGGGTTGCTGATGTACTCGGGCAACGACGCCGCATACGCGCTGGCGCGCCAACTCGGCGGCTGGGACGCCACACTGAAGAAACTCAACGACCTGGCCCACAAGCTGGGCGGCCTCGACACCCGGGTGGCGACGCCGTCCGGCCTCGACGGTCCCGGCATGAGCACATCGGCCTACGACATGGCCCTGTTCTACCGCTACGCCTGGCGCAACCCGATCTTCGCCGACATCGTGTCCACCAAGACGTTCGACTTCCCCGGCCGCGGTGATGCCGGATATCCGATCGAGAACGACAACAAGCTGCTGCTCAACTACCCCGGCGCGATGGGCGGTAAGACCGGTTACACCGACGACGCCGGCCAGACCTTCGTCGGCGCGGCCGACCGGGACGGCCGCCGACTCGTCGCCGTGCTCCTGAAGGGCACCCGCCAGCCGATCGCCCCGTGGGCGCAGGCTGCACATCTGCTCGATTACGGCTTCGCGACGCCCCCGGGCACCAGCGTGGGCACCTTGATCGAGCCGGACCCGTCGCTCGACCCCAAGCCGGAGGCCGACGGCGCGAATCCGGCAGTCAACGCCGCGCCGATGCTGTCGGACGTCGACGCGATGCCGGTGCGGGTCGGCGTCGCGGTGGCCGGCAGCGTGATCGTGTTCGGGTTGATCATGGGCGCCCGGTCACTGAACCGGCGACCACAGCACTAAACCTGGCCCCACGGGCGCAGCAGTAGCTCGGCCTCGGCGCACAGCGATTCGATGACCTCGGCGGCCGACCGCGGTTCACGCACCATGCCCACGCCCTGTCCGGCGTTGACGGGCGCCACTCGATAGTCCTCGGCAGCGACCGCCGCGGCGAGGGCCGCGCGGGCGTCGGCATCGAGGCGGTCCTCGCGGCCATCGAAGCGGTCCACGAAATCGTTGCGTAGAACCCGCTCGGGAAGCGTTGCGGGCCAGGGGTATTCCTGCGCCACGTCGAAGACCCGCGTGGTCACCGTGTCGGCAGCGCGCGCCGCCAGAAGCGGTACCCGGGCAGCGGGCGACGTCGAAGCCTCGGTGCAGGTGGTGAACACGGTGCCGAGCCACGCGCCGGCGGCTCCCGCGGCCAGAACCGCGGCCAACCCGCGGCCGGAGGCGATGCCGCCCGCGGCGAGCACAGGCACGGGCACCTCGTCAAGCACCTCCGCGAGCAACGGCAGGGTGCCGACGCGCGGCTCGCCGTGCCCTCCCCCTTCGGCTCCGCGCGCCACCACCACGTCGACACCGGCGTCCACGGCGCGCCGCGCGGCGGTCACATCGGCCACTTGCACAGCCACCGGCACACCCGCGTCGTGGGCTGCGCGCACCCATGACCAGTCGTCGCCGAAGCTCACGGCCAACAGGGCGGGCTTCGCCGACAGTGCGACCTCCAGCAGGTCGGGCTCGGCCGCCATCACCCAGTGCACGAGCCCGATGCCGAACGGATGGGAAAGCCCGGATACGTGTGGCAGTTCGGCCGCCAGCCCCGCGGCCGTCGCCGAACTACCCATCCCGATCATGCCGAGCCCGCCCGCCCGGGACACCGCCGCGGCCAGGGCACCGCCTGCCGCTCCGCCCATCGGAGCATTGACGATCGGCGCCTCCAGCCCCATCCGACGGGACCACGGTGTCGACAACGCCACGCAGGGGGACGCTACTCCTTTGCTACCGTGGACAGCGATTGGCATGTGAACCATGCGATCCGGACGAGGGGCACCGTACCCGGCCAGCGACAAGACGGCGCCGACGGAGTTGTGTGATGGCTTGGTTGATTCTGGTCGTGTCGGGGGTTCTTGAAGCGGTGTGGGCGTCCGCGCTCAGCAAAACGGAGGGCTTCACCCGCGTGGGCCCGTCGGCGGTGTTCCTGGTGGCACTGGTGCTGTCGATGGTCGGCCTGGGCTTCGCGATGCGCAGCTTGCCCCCCGGCACCAGTTATGCGGTCTGGGTCGGCATCGGCGCTGCGCTGACCGTCGCCTACGCGATGCTCACCGGAGCCGAAAGTGCGTCGGCGATCAAGGTTTTGTTGATCGTCGGCATCATCGGCTGTGTGGTCGGGCTCAAAGCGGTCAGCTAGCGATCGCGGGTCCAGCGCGAAATCCCCAGCGCGCCAAGCGCTCCCACCATAGCGGCGGTCAGCACACCGCCCACGCCGACGCCCTCATGCACCTGCACCCGCGGCGCGATCCGGGCGAGGCCCGGCGGTTCGACGGGCGCGGCCTCGAGGTTTTCGGTCGACGTGGCGGCCCACGCTGTGGCGAACAGGATGAGACGCGACGTGATGTAGGCGAACACCATCAGGCCCAGCACCGGGCCGAAGGTCGCCCCCGCCGGGCCGGTCACGACCGACTGCAGATAGATCGACGCCACCTGCTTGAAGATCTCGAACGCCACCGCCGCCAACAGCCCGGCTCGTAGCGCGGAGCGGAAGCTGACGGATTCGCGGGGCAGCCGCGAGATGATCCAGGTGAACAGCAGCCAGCTGATCAACACCGAAACCAACAGCGAAACCGACCGCAACAGCACGCTCATGCCCGGGACATCCTGCAGCCCAACCCATTCCACCGCTTTGCGCGCCAAACCGGAACTGCTGACCACGGTCAGCGCGACAGTGAGTGCGATCGCGAGGAACAGGCCGGCGATCGCCGTCAGGTCCGACAGCTTGGTGCGCAGGAAGCCTTTGGGCTCCCCGCGCGTCAGGCCCCACATCTGGCTCAGCGCCTCGCGCAGATTCGCCATCCAGCCCAGCCCCGCCCAGACCGCGGCGAGCAAGCCGATGACTCCGACCGAGGTGCGGGACTCGATCGCCGAGTCCATCAGCTCCACCAGTTGGGTGCCGGAGTCACCTGACACCGACGCCCTGATCCGATCCTGGATCTCGGCGAGCAGCTCCGGCTGGCTGGCCAGGATGAAACCGGCGATGGCGAAGCCGACCATCAGCAAGGGGAACAGCGCGAAGATCGTGAAGTAGGTGATGCCGGCCGCGTAGAAGTCGCCCTTACTGTCCTTGTAGCGCTCCTGCGCTCGCATGGCGTGGTCGAACCAGCGATACCGCGCCCGGAACCGATCGACGAACCCCGGCTTGTCGTCCGGCTCGGCATGGGTCATGCCAGCCTCCCCAACACTTCAGCAGCGTCGCCGCAAAAACCCTAACCGGTCGTATACCCGTTCGAGCGTTTTCGCAGACACCTCGCGGGCGCGCTCGGCCCCCGCCGCCAACACCGATTCCAGTTCGGCGGGATCGCCCAGCAGTTCGTCGACCCTGGCCTTGATCGGGCTGACGAACTCGACCACGGCATCCGCGGTGTCGGACTTCAGATCGCCGTATCCGCGTCCCGCGTAACCCTCGACGAGCTTGTCGACGTCGGCGCCGGTGACCGCCGACTGGATCGTCAGCAGGTTCGAGACGCCGGGTTTGGCGTCGGGGTCGTAGCGCACCTCGCGCTCGCTGTCGGTGACCGCCGAGCGGATCTTCTTGGCCGACGCTTTCGGATCGTCGAGCAGGCCGATCAACCCGGCGTCGGTGCCCGCCGATTTGCTCATCTTCGACGTCGGATCCTGCAGATCGAAGATCTTGGCGGTCGCCTTCGGGATCAGCGGTTCGGGGATGACAAACGTCTCCGGGAAGCGGGAGTTGAACCGTTGCGCCACATCGCGCGCCAACTCCAGGTGCTGGCGCTGATCCTCGCCGACCGGAACCAGGTCGGTGTCGTAGAGAAGCACATCGGCGGCCATCAGCACCGGATAGGTGAACAACCCGACAGTGGTGGCCTCGCTGCCTTCCTTCTGCGATTTGTCCTTGAACTGCGTCATCCGCGACGCCTGCCCGAAACCGGTGAAACAGCCCAGTACCCATGACAATTCGGTGTGCGCCGGTACATGGCTCTGCACGAAGATCGTGCTGCGCGCGGGGTCTATACCCAGCGCCAGGTACTGCGCGGCGGTGACGAGGGTTCGCCGCCGCAGCTGTTCGGGGTCCTGGGGGATCGTGATCGCGTGCAGGTCCACGACGCAGAAGAAGGCGTCATAGTCGTCCTGCAGGCCGACCCACTGCGTGATGGCCCCCAGCGCGTTGCCCAGGTGAAGGGAGTCGGAGGTGGGCTGCACGCCCGAAAAGACGATCTGCTGCGCGGAACTGCTCATGATGGGCCCATCTTTTCATGCGGCACCGCGACGGCTGCGAGTGTGGGCTTGATGCACGCCTCACCGGGGTTGTGCGTGACGGTAACCGACGTTCGGCGGAGGCGATTTGTCACCCGATGGCGCGCGGAGTCTCCTGGTCCCGCACCTGTTCGAGCGCCCGCCGCGCGAACACCCACCGCTCGGTGATCGTCATCTGCCCGCGGCCCCTGCCCAGGAAGGTCACGAACCAGGAGAACACCGCGGCGATACGGTTGCGGCTGCCGACGAGGTAGTAGAGATGCAGGCCGAGCCAGGCCAGCCAGGCGATGAACCCGCCGAACTCGAGCCTGCCGACCTTGCATACCGCCGAGAACCGCGACACCGTCGCCATGCTGCCTTTGTCGAGGTACTTGAACGGTTTTCGGGTCGTCGGGTCGGCACCCTTGAGTTCACTCTTGATCAGCTTGGTGGCGTACTTGGCGCCCTGAATCGCGCCCGGCGCCTGCCCCGGCACGCCGGGCACGCTCATCAGGTCGCCGATCACGAAGACGTTCGGGTGGCCCTTGACGGTGAGGTCGGGTTCGACGACCACCCGGCCCGCTCGATCGACCTCTGTGCCGTCGGACTGCTCGGCGACCAGCTTGCCGAGGGGGCTGGCCTGCACGCCGGCCGACCAGACCTTGACGGCGCACTCGATCCGGTACTCGGATCCGTCCTTCTCCTTGACGGTCAGACCCTTGTAGTCCACGTCGGTCACCATGGTGTTCAGCTTGACCTCGACACCGAGCTTCTCCAGCCGACGCTGCGCCTTGAGCCCGAGCTTGGGGCCCATCGGCGGCATCACCGCGCCGGCGGCCTCGATCAGGATCACCCGCGCCTCGGTGGGGTCGATGGCGCGGAACGCCCCCGTCAGGGTCCGATCCGCGAGCTCGGCGATCTGCCCGACCACCTCGACACCGGTCGGTCCGCCACCGACGACGACAAAGGTCAGCCGGCGTTGCCGTTCGTCGGCCGACGTCGTCACCTCGGCCGCTTCGAACGCGCCGAGGATGCGGCCCCGTAGTTCGAGGGCATCGTCGATGGTCTTCATGCCGGGGGCGAACGCCTCGAAATGGTCATTGCCGAAATACGACTGCTGCGCGCCGGCGGCCACGATCAGGCTGTCGAAGGGAACCACCCGCTCCCAGTCGAGCAGCTTGGAGGTCACGGTCTTGTGCTCGAGGTCGACGCCGACGACCTCACCGAGCAGCACCTCGGCATTCTTCTGCTTGCGCAAGATGATTCGCGTCGCCGGCGCGATCTCGCCGACGGACAGGATGCCCGTCGCCACCTGGTACAGCAGCGGCTGGAACAGGTGGTGCGTCGTCTTGGCGATCAGCGTGACGTCGACGTCGGCTCGTTTGAGGTGCTTGGCGGCGAACAGGCCACCGAAGCCCGACCCGATGATGACCACGCGATGGCGGCGGGGCACTTCGTTGTCTACGGTCATGGCCTGCGCTCCTCCCGACGCACCGGATCCATCGACCCTATCGGTATTCGACCGTCACCGGCGCATGGTCGGACCAGCGCAGCGCGTACGCCGCCGCGCGCTCGACCCGTGCCGCCACCGCACGCCCCGCCAGCTCCGGCGTCGCCAACTGGTAGTCGATGCGCCAACCCGCGTCGTTGTCGAATGCGCGGCCCCGCCACGACCACCACGCGTACGGGCCAGGCTGATCGGGATGCAATTCGCGGACCACGTCCACCCAGCCCGTCCCGAGAAGCTCGCTGAGCCACTGCCGTTCGGCCGGTAGGAAGCCCGACTTCTTGATGTTGCCCTTCCAGTTCTTGATGTCGTTCTCGGTGTGGGCGATGTTCCAGTCGCCGCAGACGACGGCGTCGCGGCCCGCACACATCAGCGTCGCCATCCGCGCGGCGAGCACCGCCATGAACCGCTCCTTCTCCAACTGTCGCGGGGTGTCGGCCTCGCCGGTCTGGATGTAGAGGCTGGCGACCGTCAGGCCAGCGGTGTCGGCCTCCAGGTACCGCCCGTGCGACCCGAATTCTTCGGATTCGATCAGCCGCGCGGCCTCGATCGGGTGCCGGGACAGAACGGCAACCCCGCTGCGGCCCTTGACATGCGGTTCGGCGGACGCCAGATGCCAACCGTCGGACAGCGCCGGAGCCAACGCCGCGGCCAACTGCGCGTCGTCGGCCCGGGTCTCCTGGAGGCACACCACATCGGCGGGAGTCTCGGCCAGCCAGGGCAACAGCCCGAGGTTCTGCGCAGACCGCTGCTTGACGGCGGCCCGGATCCCGTTGACGTTGACGGTGCTGACGATCAGCGAACTCACAGCGGGCGACCCTACCGACGCACTTGCGGTACCGCCGGTATCACCTTAATGTCGGGCTGATGACCGAGCGCGCACCGATCCACGTCGGCTCCGGCGAGCCAATGCTGTTGCTACACCCGTTCATGATGTCGCAGAACGTGTGGAAGAAAGTCGCCCCGCTGATCGCCGACACCGGCCGGTACGAGGTCCTCGCCCCCACCATGCCCGGACACAACGGCGGCGTGAAGGGCCACTACTTCCTCGACACGGCCGAACTGGCCGACGACGTCGAACGCCGCCTCGATGCGCTCGGCTGGGACACCGCGCACATCGTCGGTAATTCGCTCGGCGGCTGGGTGGCCTTCGAGTTGGAACGCCGCGGTCGGGCCCGCACGCTGACCGGTATCGCACCGGCCGGTGGCTGGAGTCGGTACACGCCCGCCAAGTTCGAGATCGTCGGCAAATTCCTGGCCGGCCTGCCCGTCTGGCTGTTCACACTCGCGTTCCGCCAGCACGTCCTGAAGTTGCCGTTCACCCGCTATCTGGCCCACTTCCCGATCAGCGCCACCCCGGACCGCCTGTCCGACGAAGACCTCGTCGACATCATCGACGACGTCACCCACTGCCCGGCCTACTACCAGTTGTTGGTGAAGGCACTGTTGATGCCGGGCCTTCTGGAACTCGCCGAAGGCAAAGCGCCGACGCACCTGGTGATCTGCGAGAAGGACCGGGTGCTGCCGCATCCGCGGTTCACCCGCCATTTCAGCACGCATCTACCGTCGAGCACAGAGGTCACCCACCTCGACGGCGTCGGGCACATCCCGATGTTCGAAGCGCCGCAACGGGTCGCCGACGTGATCCTCGGGTTCGTCGACCGGTATGCGACACCGCAACCCAGGGAAGCGCTCGGCGGCTAACCCTCCGTCACCGGCTGTTCCGTCGCGCCTTCCAGCACCGAGTTCAGCGTCTTGCTCGGCCGCATCACCGCCGTGGTCTTCTCGCGGTCCGGATAGTAGTAACCGCCGATGTCAACCGAGTCCCCTTGCACCTCAGCGAGTTCGGTGACGATGGCGTCCTCGTTCTCGCCCAGCGTCTTGGCCAGCCCGGCGAAGTGGTCGGCCAGTTCCTTGTCGTCGGTCTGCTCGGCGAGCTCCTGCGCCCAGTACATGGCGAGATAGAACTGGCTGCCCCGGTTGTCCAGCTCGCCGGTCTTGCGCGACGGGCTCTTGTTGTTGTCCAACAGTTTTCCGATCGCCGAGTCGAGCGTCTTGCCCAGCAACACAGCGCGCTTGTTGTCGGTCTTGCGGCCGATGTCCTCGAAACACGCGCCGAGGGCGAGGAATTCACCGAGCGAGTCCCAGCGCAGGTGGTTCTCCTCGACCAGCTGGTGGACGTGCTTGGGAGCCGAACCGCCGGCGCCGGTCTCATACATGCCGCCACCGGCCATCAGCGGCACGATCGAGAGCATCTTGGCGCTGGTGCCCAACTCGAGGATCGGGAACAGGTCGGTCAGGTAGTCGCGCAGGATGTTGCCGGTCACGGCGATGGTGTCCTGGCCGCGGATCAGCCGCTCCAGCGTGTACCGCATCGCCCACACCTGCGGCATGATCTGGATTTTCAGGCCCTCGGTGTCGTGCTCGTTCAGGTACTCCTTGACCTTCTTGCGCAGCTCGACCTCGTGTGGACGCTCGGTGTCGAGCCAGAACAGCGCCGTCATGTCCGAAGCCCGGGCCCGCGTGACGGCCAGCTTCACCCAGTCCCGGATCGCGGCGTCCTTGACGACCGGCATCCGCCAGATGTCGCCGGTCTCGACGTTCTGCGTCAACAGCACCTCGCCGGTGTCGATGTCGACGATGTTGGCGACGCCGTCCTCGGGGATCTCGAAGGTCTTGTCGTGGCTGCCGTACTCCTCGGCCTTCTGCGCCATCAACCCGACGTTCGGAACCGTGCCCATGGTGGTGGGGTCGAACTGCCCGTGGGTCTTACAGAAGTTGACCATCTCCTGATAGATGCGGCTGAACGTGGATTCCGGGTTCACCGCCTTGGTGTCCTTGGTGCGCCCGTCCGCGCCGTACATCTTTCCGCCGAGCCGGATCATGGCCGGCATCGACGCGTCGACGATCACGTCGGACGGTGAGTGGAAGTTGGTGATGCCGCGGGCCGAGTCGACCATGGCCAGTTCCGGCCGGTGCTCGTGCACGGCGTGGATGTCCTGGACGATCTCCTCGCGTTGCGACGCCGGCAGCGACTGGATCTTGTCGTACAGATCCGACATTCCGTTGTTGACGTTGACCCCGAGTTCATCGAGCACCTGCTGATGCTTGGCGAACGCCTCCTTGTAGAAGACCTTCACCGCGTGCCCGAAGACGATCGGGTGCGACACCTTCATCATGGTGGCCTTGACGTGCAGCGAGAACATCACGCCGGTCTTGTAGGCGTCCTCGATCTGTTCTTCGAAGAATTCGCACAGCGCCTTCTTGCTCATGAACATGCTGTCGATGATGTCGCCGTCGTCGAGCGCCACTTCCGGCTTGAGGACCAGCGTCTCGCCGCTCTTGGTCTCGAGCACCATCTTGACCTTGCGATCCTTGTCGAGCGTCATCGACTTCTCGCCGTGGTAGAAGTCGCCGCGCTTCATGGTCGCCACGTGAGTGCGCGACGCCTGCGACCACTCCCCCATGCTGTGCGGGTGCTTGCGCGCGTACTCCTTGACGGCCTTCGGCGCGCGACGGTCCGAATTACCTTGCCGCAGAACCGGGTTCACTGCGCTGCCGAGGACCTTGGCGTAGCGTTCCTTGATCTGCTTCTCCTCGTCGGTCTTCGGCTCACCGGGATAGTCCGGCAGGTCGTAACCCTTGCCCTTCAACTCCTTGATCGCGGCCAGCAGCTGAGGGACCGAAGCGCTGATGTTCGGCAGCTTGATGATGTTGGTGTCCGGTTGCTGAGTCAGCTCGCCCAGCCGGGCCAGGTTGTCGGGCACGCGCTGCTCTTCGGTCAGCCGGTCGGAGAACTCGGCGAGGATGCGCGCCGCCACCGAGATGTCGCTGGTTTCGACGTTGATGCCGGCCGGTTCGGTGAACGTGCGAATGATCGGCAGGAACGCATAGGTCGCCAGCAGCGGCGCCTCGTCGGTCAGCGTGTAGATGATGGTCGGCTGCTCGGCAGTCATTCGGTGTTCTCCCGGCGTCGGTAGCGGTCGGTTCGAGGATGTTCGGTGTCGCGTCGACTACCAGTATTGCCTCGGACATGACGCTACGTGTGAGCCAGGGGGTCGGCCCCATCGACAAAGAACGAGCTACTGACCAGTAGCTTTGCCGCCCGCCCTGCACAGCGGGGCTTTGCCGTACGCCGGTTCGACTCGCGAGAGTTACACCAGGACCGCGGATCGACTGCAAATCACGAGCCAGGTGTACGTCTCGCGAGAGGGACAAGGGGTGGCGGTGCCGCCGTCGCGCTGCCCTCGCTGGCCTCACATCGGTGACGTGCGATACGCTTCTGCTCGGTCATGAGTGCCAGCGACAAGCCCCGGCTTGCTGGTCGGCAACCCTCCAACCGCGGTGGGGTGCCCCGGGTGATGACCAGGTTGAGTAACCGCTAACGAGCGGCTGCCGGCAAGCGCGGGTCCGTTATGACGGGCCCCCAGACACAGATGGAGGTCCGTTCCGCATGAGCGCGCCAGAAGACCCGACCGCAAATTGGGCGTTCGAGACCAAACAGGTCCATGCCGGCCAGGTCCCCGACGCGGCCACCAACGCGCGGGCGTTGCCGATCTACCAGACCACCTCGTACACGTTCAACAGCACCGACCACGCCGCCGCGCTGTTCGGGCTCGCCGAGCCGGGCAACATCTACACCCGGATCATGAACCCGACGACCGACGTCGTCGAGCAGCGCATCGCCGCGCTCGAAGGCGGCGTCGCGGCGCTGTTCCTGTCGTCCGGCCAGGCTGCGTCGACGTTTGCGATCCTCAACCTCGCCGACAGCGGCGACCACATCGTGTCCAGCCCCCGCCTCTACGGCGGCACCTACAACCTGTTCCACTACACGCTGCCCAAGATCGGCATCGAGGTCAGCTTCGTGGAGGACGCCGACGACCTCGACTCCTGGCGCGCCGCGGTACGGCCGAACACCAAGGCGTTCTTCGCCGAGACCATCTCCAACCCGCAGATCGACGTGCTCGACATCCCCAACGTCGCCGCGGTCGCCCACGACGCCGGCGTGCCGCTGATCGTCGACAACACCATCGCCACGCCGTACCTGATCCAACCTCTGAGCCACGGCGCCGACATCGTCGTGCACTCCGCCACCAAGTACCTCGGCGGGCACGGGGCGGCGATCGCCGGGGTCGTCGTCGACGGCGGCGCGTTCGATTGGACCAACGGCAAGTTCCCCGGCTTCACCGAGCCCGACCCCAGCTACCACGGTGTGGTGTTCGCCGAACTGGGTGCGCCCGCCTACGCGCTCAAGGCGCGCGTACAGCTGCTGCGCGACCTGGGTTCGGCGGCGTCGCCGTTCAATGCGTTCCTGATTGCGCAGGGCCTGGAGACGCTGAGCCTGCGTGTCGAACGGCACGTGGCCAACGCGCAGAAGGTGGCCGAGTATCTGCAGGCGCACTCCGATGTCATCTCGGTCAACTACGCCGGACTGCCCTCCTCCCCCTGGTACGACCTCGGAAAGAAGTTGGCGCCCAAGGGCACCGGTGCGGTGCTGGCCTTCGAGCTCGCCGGCGGCGTCGACGCGGGCAAGGCCTTCGTCAACGCACTGACGTTGCACAGCCACGTCGCCAACATCGGCGATGTGCGGTCGCTGGTGATCCACCCGGCCTCCACCACGCACGCGCAGCTGTCACCGGAGGAGCAGTTGGCCACCGGCGTGACACCGGGCCTGGTGCGACTGGCCGTCGGCATCGAGGGCATCGACGACATCCTGGCCGACCTGGAGCAGGGCTTCGCCGCCGCCAGGCCGCTGCGCGCCGCCGGATCGACCGATCCCAACACCGCGGCGGCGTTCTGATGTCCATCTCTGAATTGGAAGCCGACGTGCCAGTTTTGAGCCTGCCCGCCGAGGGGGAGGTCGGCGTCGTCGACATCGGCCCGCTGACGCTGGAGAACGGTGCGGTCATCGAGGACGTGTCGATCGCCGTCCAGCGCTGGGGCGAACTGTCGCCGCAGCGCGACAACGTGGTCGTCGTGCTGCACGCGCTGACCGGTGACTCGCACATCACGGGCCCCGCGGGGCCGGACCATCCGACCGCGGGCTGGTGGGACGGCGTGGCGGGCCCGGGCGGGCCGATCGACACCGACCGCTGGTGCGCGGTGGCCACCAACGTGCTCGGCGGCTGCCGCGGCTCGACCGGCCCGAGCTCACCGCACCCCGACGGCAAGGCGTGGGGCTCGCGCTTCCCGCTCGTGTCCATCCGGGATCAGGTGGAGGCCGACATTGCCGCGCTCGACGCGCTCGGCATCACCGAGGTCGCCGCGGTCGTCGGCGGCTCGATGGGCGGCGCCAGGGCGTTGGAGTGGATGGTCGGCCACCCGGACAAGGTCCGCTCGGGGCTGGTGCTCGCCGTCGGGGCGCGCGCCACCGCGGATCAAATCGGCACCCAGAGCTCGCAGATCGCGGCGATCAAGGCCGACCCGAACTGGCAGAACGGCGACTACTACGGCACCGGGCGCTCGCCCGATCTCGGCATGGAGATCGCCCGCCGGTTCGCCCACCTGACCTATCGCGGCGAGGTCGAGCTCGACACCCGCTTCGCCAATGATCCGCAGGAAGGTGAGGACCCGGGCACCGGCGGCCGCTACGCGGTGCAGAGCTACTTGGAACACCAGGGCCGCAAGCTGGTGTCCCGGTTCGACGCGGGCACGTACGTCACCCTCACCGAGTCGCTGTCCAGCCACGACGTGGGGCGAGGGCGCGGCGGCATCGAAGCCGCGTTGCGCGGCTGCCCGGTACCCGCGGTGGTCGGTGGCATCACCTCCGACCGGCTCTACCCGCTGCGGCTGCAGGAAGAGCTGGCCGAGTTGCTGCCGGGCTGCGCCGAGCTCGACATCGTGGAGTCGATCTACGGACACGACGGCTTCCTGGTGGAGACCGACGCGGTGTACAAGCTGATCCGCAAGACGCTGGAGCTGGCTTCGAAATGACGGCGCGGTGACCCGCTCGGAGCAGGATCGCTCGCTGTCGTTCGGCGCGGAAGCCGCGGCCTACGAGCGGGGCCGGCCGTCGTATCCGCCCGACGCGATCGACTGGCTGCTGCCCGAGGGCGCCACTACGGTGCTCGACCTCGGGGCGGGCACCGGCAAGCTGACGACCCGGCTCGTCGAGCGCGGCCTCGACGTGGTCGCCGTCGACCCCATCCCGGAAATGCTCGAGCTGCTGAGCAATTCGCTACCCGATACGCCCGCGTTGCTCGGCACCGCGGAGGAGATCCCGCTGCCCGACGACAGCGTCGACGCGGTGTTGGTGGCCCAGGCCTGGCACTGGTTCGATCTCGACCGCGCGGTCAAGGAAGTCGCCCGGGTGCTGCGGCCCGGCGGCCGCCTCGGCCTGGTGTGGAACACCCGCGACGAGCGGCTGGGCTGGGTGAAGGAACTGGGCCGCATCATCGGCCACGAGGACGATCCGTTCAACGCCACCGTGACGCTGCCCGAGCCGTTCGCCGGCGTCGAGCGTCACCAGGTCGAGTGGACCAATTATCTGACCCCGCAGGCGCTCATCGACCTGGTGGCCTCCCGCAGCTACTGCATCACCTCACCGGAGAAGGTCCGCACCCGCACGCTGGACCGCGTGCGCGAACTGCTGAGCACACACCCGGCGCTGGCCAACTCGACCGGGCTGGCGCTGCCTTACGTCACGGTGTGCATCCGCGCTGCGCTGGCCTAAGTCCCCGTGATGTAGTCGCCGATGACCGCGGTGCCCGGGCCACGCCGCGCGCCGGGGCCGCTTGCGGCAATAGTATTGGCGGCGTTGAGGTCTCCCCCGCACCCCACGCAGACCGTTTTCGCGACGGTGACGTTCCCGCAATCGGAGTGCACGATCAGTGCAGGCGGGCCGTCCGCACCGGCCAACCACTTGTCGCCCCACGCCAACAGGGTCGCGATCACAGGATAGAGGTCGCTTCCCTTGTCAGTGAGGACGTACTCGTGGCGCGTCGGCATGCTCTGGTATTGCCGCCGTTCGACGACGCCGTGCCGTTCGAGGTCGGCCAACCGTTCGGCGAGCACATTGGAGGCGATCCCGAGGTCGCAGCGGATGTCCTCGAAGCGCGTCATGCCCGCGAACAGGTCCCGCAGGATCAGCGGCGTCCATCGCTGACCCACGACGTCAACGGCACGCGCAACTGAGCACGACATTGCGGCGAACGACTGCTTCGGCATTCCTCCAGGATAGTCGATTGCTTTTTGCAATTTACCTGGTTAGGTTGTGTTCATGGCCGAGATCCAGACAACCGACGCCGTAGCCGTGTTCTGCGATGCAACCCGGGTCACCGACGTCGACCGCATCATGGGCACGCTGAGCCGGGACGCGGAACTGATTTCGCCGCTGTCGGGCCGGATGGTGTTCCGCGGACACGACGACCTGCGGACCCTGCTGGCCGCCGTCTACGGCGGCCTGTCCGACCTCACGTGGCGAGAGGTCATCGGCGGCGGTTCTACCCGGGTGGCCGTGAGCGATGCGCGCATCGCCGGGTTGGCGATCACCGACGCCATGGTGTTCGAACTCGACGATGCCGGATTCATCCGCCGGATTCGGCCTCACCTTCGGCCGTGGCTGGCCATCACGGTGTTCGCGGTGCTCCTCGGGCCGAAGATCGCCCGCCACCCACGCGCGGTTCGCCGCGCACTCGCCACGCAGCACTAGTGTCGTGAGTCATTAGTTCGGCAGCAGAATTTGGGGTGCTTGTACGCACGCACGTGGCCGAGGGTGCTGGTCTGCGAAATGGTCCTAGCGCCGAGATTGCACCCAGGGTTGTGCTGATCTGAGAAAACGACCACAGCCGTGTGTGCAATCTCGAGCATAGGAAGCCGAAAACGGACCACACCGAACGCGCGAACCTCGAATTCTCTACTGACGACAAAGTAACGACTCTGGACACTAGCTGAGCCGTTATAGCCAAAAAGTCTATAATGGCCAATATGTCCACTCTGACGTTCCGCAACCGTGACGGCGAACTGGTCGACGTGCCAACCGTGGCCGCCACCCGCTTCAAGAACGAGTTCGGGGCGGTCTTCGAGCAGGCCACCACCGCAGGCGCCGTGGCGATCACCAAGCACAACACGCCGCGGGCGGTGCTGTTGTCGTACGCCGAGTTCGAGGCGCTGACGAAGGCGAGCACACCCGCCCTCGACGAGCTGACCGAGCAGTTCGACGATCTTCTCGAACGGATGCAGAGCCCGAAGTCAAAGGCGGGTATGGCATCCGCCTTCGACGCCGGCCCGGATCAACTGGGCCGCGCCGCGGTGAAGGCGGCCCGCCCGAAACGGCGGCGCTGACTGTCCCGGCTCTATATCCTCGCCGGCGTCAACGGCGCCGGTAAGAGCAGCATCGGCGGCGCGATGATCCGCGCGGCGGGCAGTGATTACTACAACCCCGACGAGGCCGCACGCGAACTGATAGCGGCCAACCCTGGACTCGACCAGACCAACGCGAACGCCGTGGCATGGCGTCAGGGCACGCGCCTGCTCCAACGGGCGATCCACGAACGGCTTGACCTTGCGTTGGAGACCACGCTCGGTGGCAGCACCATCACCGGGCTGCTGTCCGAAGCGGCGTACAAAGGCATCGAAGTACGCGTCTGGTACGTCGGGTTGTCCAGCGCCGACGCACATATCGAGCGGGTTCGGCAGCGCGTACGCTCCGGCGGTCACGACATCCCCGAAGCCGTCATCCGGCGCCGTTGGCGACACAGCAGGCAGAACCTGGTGCAGCTGCTCGCCGTGCTCGCCGAATTGCGGGTCTACGACAACTCCGCACTCGCCGATCCTGTCGAAGGGAAGGCGCCGCGGCCATTGCTCGTGCTGCACGTGGACCACGGCGAGGTCGTCGGCCCGGAAGACCTGTCGGCGACACCGGAATGGGCGAAACCGATCGTCGCGGCCGCGCTGCAGCAGAGCGCTTAACCGAACGAGCGCCGGGGAACCCCGACCGCGATGAAGACTCAACGACGGCCCCCTCCGGCAAACCGCATCGGATCGGCCAGCCACGAACGTCGGAATGGTCATGCCGGGGTGGCTTGAAGCCGGCGGGTGGGGGCTGGTGGCGGGCGCCGCCCTGGTCCTCGGCGCGCTGATCGGCTGGGCCGTGCGGGTTCCGGCGCGAGTGGTCGCCGGTGTCATGGCGTTCGGCGCCGGGGTGCTGATTTCTGCGCTGGCGTTCGACCTCATGGACGAAGCGGAGCGCACCGGCGGCCTGCTGGCCACCGCGCTCGGTTTCCTCGGCGGAGCCGTTGCCTACGTCGCCGCCAACGCGGCGCTGGCCCGGCACGGCGCGCGCCATCGTAAGCGCTCACACGACCGGCAACCGACGGAGGAGCAAACGAGTGGAAGTGGTGCCGCGATCGCGATCGGTGCCCTGCTCGACGGCGTGCCCGAGTCGGCGGTGCTGGGCATCTCCCTGCTCGGCGGACAGGGTGTTGGCCTGACCGTGCTGGCCGCAGTGTTCATCTCGAACCTCCCCGAAGGGCTCTCCAGCGCCGCCGGAATGAAGCAGGCCGATCGCTCTGCGCGTTACGTCTTCGGAGTGTGGGGCGCGATCGCGGTGATCAGCGGCATCTCCGCGATGTTGGGATATGTGCTGCTGGCCAACGCCTCGCCGGCTCTCGTCGCGGTGATCACCGCCGTCGCCGCCGGAGCGATCCTGGCGATGATCGCCGACACGATGGTTCCCGAAGCCTTCGAGGAAGCACACATTCTGACCGGAGTGATCACCGCGGTCGGCTTCCTGACGGCCTTCGCGATCGAACGGGTGGCCTAGATGTACACCTAGGTTCGCTAACTCGTTCCCAACGGGTCGATGGTCCAGGCGATGTAGAGCATCGTCGCGCTGACCGTCGCGGTGGTGACGAAGTCGACGCCCCGGCTACGCACCGCGAGCAGGCCGGCGCGGTCGTCGCTCAGCACCAGCCGCAGCGCCGCCGCGATACCGACCCCGATCGCCATCACCAGCGCGCCACGCCGCCAGTAGCCGCCGACCACGAGGACAAACGCGACGACGAAGGTCACACCCACCGACCAGAACGGCCACTGGCCCGTGAAAACCTTGCGCGCGAACTCCTTTGGCGTCACGTCGCGGCCAGTGCCTCCGCGCGCTCGACGACGTTCGTCAGCAGGAATGCCCGCGTCAACGGGCCGACGCCGCCGGGGTTCGGCGACACGTGGCCGGCGACGTCCCAGACGCCGGGATGCACGTCGCCGACGAGCTTGCCGTTCTCGTCGCGGCTGACCCCGACGTCGATGACGGCCGCGCCCGGGCGCACCATCTCGGCGGTCACCATGTGCGGCATGCCCGCGGCGGCGACGATGATGTCGGCCTCGCGCGCCAGCTCGGGCAGATGACGAGTCGCGGTGTGGCACAACGTGACTGTGGCGTTCTCCGACCGCCGCGTCAGCAGCAGCCCCAGCGGGCGGCCGACGGTCACCCCGCGCCCGATCACCACGACATGCGCGCCGGCGATCTCGACCTCGTAGCGGCGCAGCAGGTGCACGATGCAACGCGGGGTGCACGGCAGCGGCGCAGGCTCATTGAGCACCAGCCGGCCGAGGTTGGTCGGATGCAGGCCGTCGGCGTCTTTACCCGGATCCACCCGCTCCAGGGCGGCGTTCTCGTTGAGGTGCTTGGGCAGCGGCAACTGCACGATGTAGCCGGTGCACTCGGGGTTGGCGTTGAGTTCGTCGATGGTCTCGTCGAGCTTGGCCTGGCTGATGTCGGCGGGCAGATCGCGCCGGATCGAGTTGATGCCGACCTTCGCGCAGTCGGCGTGCTTGCCGCGCACATAGGCGTGCGAGCCGGGGTCGTCGCCCACCAGCACCGTGCCGAGTCCGGGCGTGAGGCCAGCGGCGGTCAGCGCCGCGACCCGTTTGGAGAGGTCGACGAAGATCTCGTCGCGCGTGGCCTTGCCGTCCAAAGTGATCGCACCCACGCAGAATCCTCCCGTCGCTTCGCTCGCCTGTGAAGCCAGTCTGGCATGCTCCTCCTATATGAACACCCAGCCCAATGTGTTCACCCCGGCCCAGCTCGGCCCGGTGACGCTACGCAACCGGATCATCAAGGCGGCGACGTTCGAGGCGTCGACCCCGAACGCGCTCGTCACCGACGATTTGATCAACTACCACCGGCTGCCCGCCGCCGGCGGGGTCGGCATGACGACGGTGGCGTACTGCGCGGTCGCCCCCGGTGGGCGCACCGACGGCTGGCAGATCTGGATGCGCCCGGAGGCCGTGCCGGGGCTCAAGAAGTTGACTGAAGCGATCCACGCAGAGGGCGCGGCGATCAGTGCGCAGATCGGCCACGCCGGGCCGGTCGCGAACGCGCGCACGAACAAGGCCAAGGCGCTGGCGCCGGTGCGCTTTTTCAATCCGCTGTCGATGCGGTTCGCCAAGAAGGCCACCCGTGACGACATCCGCGACGTCACCGAGGCGCACGCCAACGCCGCCCGCCTGGCGATCGAGGCCGGGTTCGACGCGGTCGAGATCCACCTCGGACACAACTATCTCGCCAGCTCATTCCTGAGCCCGCTGCTCAACCGCCGCACCGACGAATTCGGCGGCTCGCTGGAGAACCGCGCAAAGGTGGCCCGGGGCGTCGTCACCGCGGTGCGCCGCGCCGTCGAGAAGGAGGGCAACCCGATCGCGGTGACGGCCAAGCTCACCATGACCGACGGGGTGCGCGGCGGCATCAGCCTCGAGGAGTCACTGCAGACCGCGAAATGGCTCGAGGAGGACGGCGGGCTGGACGCCATCGAGCTCACCGCGGGCAGCTCGCTGGTCAACCCCATGTACCTGTTCCGCGGCGACGCCCCCGTCAAGGAGTTCGCCGGCGCGTTCAAACCACCACTGCGGTGGGGCATCCGGATGACCGGCAAGAAATTCCTACGCGAGTACCCCTACCGCGAGGCGTTCCTGCTGCGCGACGCCAAGCAGTTCCGCGCCGAGCTGAAGCTGCCGCTGATCCTGCTGGGCGGCATCACCAACCGCGACACGATGGACCTGGCGATGGCCGAGGGTTTCGAGTTCGTCGCGATGGGTCGCGCGCTGCTGGCCGAACCCGATCTGATCAACCGCATCCAGGCCGACAGATCGGTGCGGTCGATCTGCGATCACAACAACAAGTGCATGACCACGATCTACAGCCACACCCATTGTGTGCTGACCGGGGCGCCGGACAACTATCAGCCGTCGGCGGCGACCCGCGGCTCGACGTAGGCCACCATCGGTTCGGTGATGAGCACCCGGTCTCCCGCGGCCACGACGAGTTCCTTCGCGGAGAACGTGTACGTGGCCCCGTCGTGCTCGACGGTGAACACACCGTCGTCCTTCTCGACCGCCGCGGCGGTCAGCGTCACTCCGTCGCTCATCCGCACGCCGCGGTACTGATGGTTCCCGTCGCGCGCGCAGATTGCGACGAGCGCGAACTGTGTGCGGCCGAATGCCACTGGCTGCCATGGCGCCTCGCAGCGGGCCTCGGAGTCGACGAACCCGCGCTCGTCGATGGCGATGGTGCTCTGCGCATCGACCGTCGGCGCCAGGAACGCAGCCGCGATGCAGAGCCCGGCGATGCCGACGAACACGAAAGGCGCCCGAGACACCATGCCCAATGGTGACCACGATTCGACGCCATTGGCGCGCGACTCGCCGGACGACCGGCAAACTTTCGTCAGTCGGCGGGGATGAGCGCTGTCGCGCAGTCGGCGACGATCGCGTCCGCGCCGGCCGGAATCGCAGTCCCGGCCAGCAGATGGCGGCGCACGACGGCGTACGGGATATCGATGACCGCGGCGTTCACCCGGTCGGCGTCGCCGGGCACGCCCTCCAACGCGCGTCGCAGCTGACGCTGCACGCGGCGCCTGCGCGCAACCAACTGTGCCGGCCAGTCAGCGACGCAAAGCGCATCCGCACCCGCAAGCAGCACCCGCGCCTCGGCCGGATGGTCGCGGCACCACTGCACGGTGTAGCGAGCGCCGGCGACACATTTGGACCGCCGGCCGCGCGGCCCGGACAACGCCGCAGTGAACCCCGCGACGAAGCGCTCCTCGGTGCGCATCCACAGCTCCCCGCACAGCGCCGCCCGACCGGGAAACCGGTGATACATCGAACCACTCGGCGCGCCTGCCGCGCGGGCCACCGCGGACATCGTCACCGCGGCGGGTCCCTCGTCGGCGAGCAGTGCAGCGGCGGCATCGAGTAGTTCGTCGACCGTGAATCGCGCGGGCCGCGGCATCGCCCTACCCTATAATAGAGATTGATCTCTAATAGCCTGAGGAGGCGAACGTGTCCACTCCCATCGATGTCGCGCAGCGGTTCTACGACGCCCTCGCCGGGGCAGACGGCCGAGCGCTTTTCGAGTTGCTGACCGAGGATTTCGTCGGCACGGTCAGCCTGGGTATGCCGCACGGTGTCGGCGGACAGCACCACGGCCCGACGGACATGATCGCCGGTGTCTGGGGAGCCATCGGCACGCTGTACGACATGCACGTCGATCCGGCCGAATACCTGGTGACCGACGATGGCCGGGTGGTGGTCATCGGCCGCTACTGGGGCCCGGCCCGCGACGGCGAAACGACGGTCGATGCGGCGTTCGCACACGTCATCACGACGCGGGACGACCGCATCGCAGCTTTGCAGCAGATCACCGACACCGCGCGCTGGAGCATCCCGCGACACTGACCCGTGGTCGGACCACCTCCCCGCACGGCGCCCTTACCGTTAGAGTTGCCTCGATGAGCCGACCCGCCCCACCCGCGCTGACCGTTCGGTACGACGGATCGACCCGGACCTTCGCGGCGGGAAACGATGTCGTCATCGGCCGTGACCTCCGCGCCGACGTTCGCATCGCCCATCCGCTGATCTCCCGCGCGCACCTGGTGTTGCGGTTCGACCAGGGCCGCTGGGTGGCGATCGACAACGGCAGCCTCAACGGGATGTTCGTCAACAACCGACGAGTGCCCACCGTCGACATCCAGGACGGCCAGGCCGTCAACATCGGCAATCCCGACGGCCCGCGGCTGACGTTCGAGGTCGGTCGTCATCAGGGTGCGGCGGGCCGAACGCCGACCATGGCGGTACCGATCACCAGCCAGCGGCCGGCGGGTGGTCCCCCGACCCCTCCGCCGACATCGGGACCGCAGGCCGCCGCGCGCCCGTATGGACCTCCGCCGGGTGGACCGCGGTCTGCGCCGGCATATCCGACCGCCCCTGCGCCGCCCCGCTATCCCAGCGCACCACAACCCGCCGCGCACAGCAGCGGGCCCGCGGCCGCTCCGCCGAGCACCCCCCAGCGGGTGCGCCCACCGCAGGCGTCGCAGCCGATGTCGGCGCCGGGAATCGAGTCGGTGACCATGATGGGCCCGACCGCCGCACCACGCTCGAGCGAAGGCAACATCGCCACGAGCATGCTCAAGATCCTCCGGCCGAGCAGGCCCGCGGACAACATCCCCGGCGCGGTCAAGATCGGCCGCGCAACCGACAACGACATCGTCGTACCCGACGTGCTGGCGTCGCGCCATCACGCGACCCTGGTGCCCACCGCCGCCGGCACCCAGATCCAGGACAACCGCAGCATCAACGGCACGTTCGTCAACGGCGCGCGCGTGGAGTCCGCGGTGCTGCACGACGGCGACACGGTCACCATCGGCAACATCGACCTCGTCTTCTCCGGCGGCACGCTGGTTCGCCGGACCGAGACCGAGGCCGCAACCCGCACGGGTGGGCTGGAAGTGCACGGCGTCACGTGGACCATCGAGAACAACAAGACGCTGCTGCACAACATCTCGATCGCCGCACGGCCCGGCACGCTGACGGCCGTCATCGGGCCCTCGGGCGCCGGCAAGTCGACGTTCGCGCGCCTCGTCGCCGGTTACACCCATCCCACGACGGGCACGGTGACCTTCGAGGGCCACAACGTGCATGCCGAGTACGCGTCGCTGCGGTCCCGGATCGGGATGGTGCCGCAGGACGACGTCGTCCATGGCCAGTTGACCGTGCGTCAGGCGCTGATGTACGCCGCGGAACTACGGCTACCGCCGGACACCACGAAGGCCGACCGGGAACAGGTCGTCATGCAGGTGCTCGAGGAACTCGAGATGACCAAGCATCTGGAGACCCGCGTCGACAAACTCTCCGGCGGTCAGCGCAAGCGCGCGTCGGTGGCGCTCGAACTGTTGACCGGTCCGTCGCTGCTGATCCTCGACGAGCCGACCTCGGGTCTGGATCCCGCACTGGACCGCCAGGTCATGACGATGCTGCGGCAACTGGCCGACGCCGGCCGCGTCGTGCTGGTCGTCACGCATTCGCTGACCTATCTCGACGTCTGCGACCAGGTGCTCCTGCTGGCGCCCGGCGGCAAGACCGCGTTCTACGGTCCGCCCAGCCAGATCGGCTCGTCGATGGGCACGACCAACTGGGCCGACATCTTCAGCACGGTGGCCAGTGATCCCGACGCGGCCAACCAGCGTTTCCTCTCCCGGCACGGGCCACCGCCGCCACCGCCGCCGACCGAACAGCCGTCCGAACTCGGCAGCCCGACCAGTACCAGTGTGCGGCGCCAGTTCTCGACGATCGCGCGGCGCCAAGTGCGCTTGGTGGTGTCCGACCGCGGCTACTTCGCGTTCTTGATGCTGCTGCCGTTCATCATGGGTGTGCTGTCGCTTTCGGTGCCCGGTGACGTCGGGTTCGGCGTGCCGGTGCCCGCGATGCAGGGCGGGGCGGCACCCAACGAGCCGGGACAGATCCTGGTCATGCTCAACGTGGGCGCGATCTTCATGGGCACCGCGCTGACCATCCGAGCGCTGATCGGCGAGCGGGCGATCTTCCGTCGCGAGCAGGCCGTCGGATTGTCAACGACGGCATACCTTTTGGCGAAGATCTTCGTGTTCACGCTGTTCGCGATCGTCCAGTCGGCGATCGTCACGGCGATCGCGATCATCGGTAAGGGGTGGGGCCCCGGCGCCGTGGACAGCGGTTCCCTTCTGGGCAACCGCAGCATCGAGTTGTTCGTCGACATCGCGGTGACGACGGTGGCCGCGGCGATGGTCGGGTTGGCGCTCTCGGCGCTGGCGAGGTCGAACGAACAGATCATGCCGCTGCTCGTGGTCGCGATCATGTCGCAGCTGGTGTTCTCGGGCGGCATGATCCCGGTGACGGACCGGATCGTGCTGGATCAGATGTCGTGGTTCACCCCGGCGCGTTGGGGGTTCGCCGCTTCGGCCTCGACGATCGATCTGATCCGGTTGGTCCCGGGTCCGTTGACGCCAGCCGACCGACACTGGGAGCACAGTGCGGGAACGTGGTTGTTCGACATGGCGATGCTCGGGTTGATCTGCATCGGCTACACGGCTTTCGTGCGCTGGCGGATCCGGCTCGCCAGCGCCTGAGTCCTGCGTTTGCGGACGTCCGCGCCGCATCAATGGAGGTTGGGGTGGACCGCATCGAGTTGCGCGCTGTCCCAGTAGCCACGCTGGTGGGCGATCTTCCCGTCGCGCACCAGGAAGAATCCGCAGCCGCGGAAACCCTCGGGGTCGGTCCATTCGAGTGCACCCCATTCGCCGTCGACGACGAGATTGATGGGAGTGCAGATAAGCGGCCCCGCGGCGAAAACATCGCGATGAAACTGCTCGATCGCGTCCCGGCCGACGACGGGCTGCAGCGCGACTTGGTGGTTGATCGCATCGTCGGCGTAGAGCTCCGAGATGCCGGCGGCATCACCGGCATTGAACAACTCGACCCATCGTTCGATGGTCCGGCGTGTGCTCACCGTGCCGGGGCCAGCCGCTCGAGAGCCAGCGAGCCTTCGAAGGGCCGATACCCGAACGCGGGTGGCGCGACGTAGTCGGTGTTCCCCAACGGCCTATGCACCTCGTCGAGCAGGTCGGTCCCGGCATGAGTGTCCGTCGAGATGACGACATAGCGCTCGATCGTCTTCCAGGAAGCGGCCAGAGATGTCATCGCCACATCCTTGACCCGAACAGAGTCCATCGCAACGGATTTTCGTCGCATCGTCATCTCTCGATGCGCCAACCTGTTTCGGTGGCCGACTCAGTTGGGTGATGGTGGGGGTTGGGGTTCGAAGGGGTTGTACCACCACCAGTCGGCGCGTTCGCCGAGGGGTCCGCGCCAGGGTGGGACT
>NZ_LQIN01000016.1 GCF_001500065.1 Mycobacterium sp. IS-3022 | reverse complement strand
GGCGGGGGAGGAGGCGGGTCATGGTGACATTTCTGTTGGTGTTTGCGCTTGTGCTGGCGGTACTGGCGTTCGTCGTCTTCGTGGTCGGCTACAACAAGCTGCGTGCCGCGGACGTGCGAGTTGCCGAGGCGCTCAGCGGTATCGATGTCGAACTCACGCGCCGCGCATCGCTGATCCCGAGCCTCGTGCACACCGTGCAGACCTTCGCCGCACACGAGAAGGGCATCCTCGACCACGTCACCAACGCCCGCGCGGCGTTGACCTCGGCGACGGCCGGTGAGTCGGTGGCCCAGCGCAGCACCGCGGAGAAGGACCTCGACACCGCGCTGGCCCCGCTGCTGGCTCTCGGACAGGACTATCCGCAGCTGAACTCGTCGAACAACTTCCTCAACTTGCAGGAGAACCTCACCGACAGCGAGAACAAGCTCGCGTTCGCGCGCCAGTACTACAACGATTCCGTCGCCACACTGAACCGCTTGATCACCACGATCCCGTGGATGTTCGTCGCACCGCTGACCGGTGTCGCGGAGCGGGAGTATTACCAGACACCGCGCTGAACACGCATCGGTATCCGCGCCGAATGCGCTCTCTACACTGGCGCGGTGCGCATCGTCTTCGCCGGGACGCCCGAGCCCGCCGTGCCGTCGCTGCGTCGGCTCGTCGAATCGCCACGTCATGACGTCGTTGCGGTGCTGACCCGCCCAGACGCCGCCTCGGGCCGGCGCGGGAGACCGTCCCCGTCGCCGGTGGCCCGGTTCGCACTCGATCACGACATCCCCGTGCTGCGGCCGCCGAAGCCCAACTCCGATGAGTTCGTCGCCGAACTGACCGAGCTCGCACCGCAGTGCTGCGCCGTCGTCGCCTACGGGGCCTTGCTGAAGGACATGCTGCTCGCAGTGCCTAGCCACGGCTGGGTCAATCTGCACTTCTCACTGCTGCCCGCCTGGCGCGGGGCCGCGCCGGTGCAGGCCGCGATCGCCGCTGGCGACACCGTGACCGGTGCGACGACGTTCCAGATCGAGCCGGCGCTCGATTCCGGGCCCGTCTACGGTGTGGTCACCGAAACCATCCGACCCACCGACACCGCGGGTGAACTGCTTGAGCGACTGTCGATTTCAGGTGCGGCGCTGCTGGAAACGACTCTCGACGGGATCGCCGACGGCTCGCTCACCGCGGTGCCTCAGCCGGCCGACGGTGTGACGATCGCGCCGAAGATCACCGTCGATGAAGCGCGGGTGCGATGGGATCTGCCCGCGCACGTCGTGGAGCGACGCATCCGCGCCGTCACACCGAACCCCGGTGCGTGGACGATGTTCGGCGACCTACGGATCAAACTTGGACCCGTCGGCGTCGACGACCAGTCAGAAAGCCTGCCGCCCGGCATAATTCGGGCCGATCGCACCGGCGTACGCATCGGCACCGCGTCCGCCCCCGTCCTGCTCGGCACGGTCCAGCCACCCGGTAAGAAGCCGATGAACGCGGCCGACTGGGCCCGCGGCGCCCGCCTCGACGAAACGGCGCGAGCCGAATGACCCCGCCCCGCAAGCGGCCACGTCAGCGGCGCCAACCGCTCGACCCGGCGCGTCGCGCTGCATTCGACGTGTTGCGGGCGGTTTCGGAGAAGGACGCCTACGCCAACCTCGCACTGCCGGCGATCCTGCGGGATCGCGGGATCGGCGGCCGCGACGCCGCTTTCGCCACCGAACTCGCCTACGGGGCCTGCCGGACGAAGGGCCTGCTGGACGCCGTCATCGCCCGCGCCGCCGACCGTCCGCCGGACAGAATCGATCCTGTCCTGCTCGACCTGCTTCGACTCGGCGCCTATCAGTTGTTGCGCACGCGCGTCGAGCAACACGCCGCGGTGTCCACCACCGTTGAGCAGGCCGGCATCGAGTCCGATTCGGCGCGAGCAGGTTTCGTCAACGGCGTGCTACGCACGATCGCATCGCGCGATGAGCGGTCCTGGGTCGAGGAGCTGGCGCCCGACGCGAGCACCGATCCGATCGGACACGCGGCGTTCGTCCACGCGCATCCACGCTGGATCGCCCAGGCCTTCGCTGATGCGCTGGGCGCCGACGCCGGCGAACTCGACGCGCTGCTCGCCAGCGACAACGCCCGACCAGCGGTTCACCTCGCGGCCCGGCCCGGCGTGTTGACCGCCGCGGAATTGGCCACCCAGGTGGGCGGCACGGTCGGCCGCTATTCGCCGTACGCCGTGTACCTGACCGGCGGCGACCCCGGCCGGCTTCAGGCGGTGCGTGACGGCACCGCGCTGGTGCAGGACGAGGGCAGCCAGCTCGTGGCCCGCGCACTCACGCTGGCCGAACTCGACGGCGACGACGGCGGCCGCTGGCTTGACCTGTGCTCGGGTCCTGGCGGCAAGACCGCCATGCTCGCCGCGCTGGCCGGCGACGGACGCGTCACCGCGGTCGAGCCCGCACCCGCACGTGCCGACCTCGTCGAGCAGAACACGCGCGGCCTCCCTGTCGAGGTGCTGCGCGTCGACGGCCGCGACGCCGGCGTCGAACCCGGCTTCGACCGGGTGCTGGTGGACGCACCCTGCACGGGACTGGGTGCGCTGCGGCGCAGACCGGAGGCCCGGTGGCGGCGCCGGCCCGGCGACGTGCCGCCGCTGACCAAACTGCAACGCGAACTGCTGGCCTCCGCGATCCGACTGACGCGCCCGGGCGGCGTGGTGCTGTACGCGACCTGCTCACCGCACCTACCCGAGACCGTCGGTGTGGTCGCCGACGCGCTGCGCCGACACCCCGTGACCGCCCTGGACGCCCGGCCCTTGTTCTTCCCGGCGGGCGACCCCGTCGACGACCTCGGCGCCGGGCCGTATGTGCAGTTGTGGCCCCACCGGCACGGCACCGACGCCATGTTCGCGGCTGCGCTCAAAGTAGGGTAGGCGCATGCAAGGACCGCTGATTGCGCCGTCGATTCTGGCCGCCGACTTCGCCCGGCTCGCCGACGAGGCCGCGGCGGTGCCGGGCGCGGACTGGCTGCACGTCGACGTGATGGACAACCACTTCGTGCCGAACCTGACCATCGGCCAACCGGTCGTCGAGGCGCTGCTGAAGGTGACCGACATCCCGATGGACTGCCATCTGATGATCGAGAACCCCGACCGGTGGGCGCCGCCGTACGCCGAAGCGGGCGCGTACAACGTGACCATCCACGCCGAGGCCACCGACAACCCCGTCGGCGTCGCCCGCGACATCCGGGCGGCGGGCGCCAAGGCGGGACTCTCGGTCAAGCCCGGCACTCCGCTGGAGCCGTACCTGGAGATCTTGCCGGAGTTCGACACGCTGCTGATCATGTCGGTGGAGCCGGGCTTCGGCGGCCAGAGGTTCATCCCCGAGGTGCTGGTCAAGGTCGGCACGGCCCGGCGTCTCGTGGACGCAGGCGAGCTGACGATCGTCGTCGAGATCGACGGCGGCATCAACGCGGACACCATCGAGCAGGCCGCCGAGGCGGGAGTGGACTGCTTCGTCGCGGGATCGGCCGTCTACAGCGCGGAGGATCCCGCCGCGGCGGTGGAATCGTTGCGCCGTCAAGCCGCCGCCGCGTCCAAGCACTTGCGCCTATGAACCTCGAGGCCGCGATGCGGCTGGCGATCCAACAGGCCGACAAGGTCAAGGGCGCCACTTACCCCAATCCGCCTGTCGGAGCGGTCATTCTGGATCGCGAGCACGAGGTGGCCGGGGTCGGCGCGACCGAACCTCCCGGTGGTCCGCACGCCGAGGTGCTCGCGCTGCGCCGGGCGGGTGAGCGCGCCGTCGGCGGCACCGCCGTCGTGACGCTCGAGCCGTGCAATCACCACGGCCGGACACCGCCGTGCGTCGACACCCTTGTCGCAGCCGGTGTTTCGTCAGTTGTCTACGCGGTGGCCGATCCGAATCCGGTTGCCGCCGGGGGAGCGGCGCGACTTGCCACTACGGGACTGACAGTGGCCGCGGGTGTGCTCGCCGACGCCGTGGCGGGCGGTCCGTTACGCGAGTGGTTGCACAAACAGCGCACCGGAGCACCGCATGTGACGTGGAAGTTCGCGACAAGCGTCGACGGCCGCAGCGCGGCGGCGGACGGCAGCAGCCAGTGGATCACGAGCGAAGCCGCGCGCGCCGACGTACACCGCAGGCGTCGGGTGGCTGATGCGATCGTGGTGGGCACCGGCACGGTGTTCGTCGACGACCCGGTGCTCACCGCGCGGTTGCCGGATGGCACGCTGGCCGACCGTCAGCCATTGCGAGTCGTCGTGGGTGAGCGTGAAATCTCCCCGGAGGCAAAGGTTCTCAACGACGACTCGCGCACGATGGTGATCCGCACCCACGACCCGCACGAGGTCATCAAGGCGCTTTCCGATCGCACCGATGTGCTGCTCGAGGGCGGCCCCACATTGGCGGGAGCCTTCTTGCGCGCCGGGGTCATCGACCGCATCCTGGCCTACGTGGCGCCAATTCTGTTGGGCGGCCCGATAACCGCCGTCGACGACGTCGGGGTGCTGAGCATCGCGCACGCCCAGCGGTGGCGGTTCGACGGGATCGAACCGATCGGTCCCGACGTCCTTCTCAGCCTCGTTCCGGGGTAGCCGCTTCCTCGGCGGCCAGCGGGCGGTGCTCGATGAGTTCGCGTACCCCGGCGGCCCCCAGCTGTTCTCGGAATGCCTGCACGGTGTATCCCACCACCGTCGCGTCGGTGCGCGCCTGCGCGGTCGCCGACCGCGGCAGGTGGAACAGCGGGCCGATCTCACCGAAGTAGTCGCCCTTGGTCGCCAGCTTCAGCATCTCCTCGCTGCCTCCGGGAAGCGCGCGCACGATCTCGATCTCACCCTCGGTCACGACGTAGATGAGGTCGCCCATCGTGCCCTGTTCGAAGAGCACCTGACCGGTCTCCAACTCCACGCTCTCCGGCGGGCGATCCACCGACGCGAAGTCGGGCACCATCTCGACGACGCGGTCGGCCAGCGGCAGGATCCGGCTGTCGTGTGTCGCGACGACCACCATCCGGGAGCCGGAGGCCAACTCGCGGATCAGCTTCAGTACCTCCTCGACCTGGATGAAATCCAGGTGCGCCGTGGGCTCGTCGGCCAGGATCAGCGGCGGGTCCAACGCGATCGCACGGGCCACCGCCACCCGCTGTTGCTGCCCGCCGCTGAGGTCGCCGGGCCGGTGCTTGAGGCGGTCCTCCAGACCCACGCGGTCCAGCAGCTGTTCGGCCCGCTTGCGCGCGGCTCGGCGCGACATGCCCGAGGCGCGCAGCGGCACCATCACGTTCTCCACCGCAGTGAGACTCGGCACGAGGTTGAACGCCTGGAACACGAACCCCACAGTCTCGCGCCGGTATGTCCCAAGGTCTTTCGCGCTCAACGACGTGACGTCGACGTCCCCGAACTTGATGGTGCCGCTGGTGGGTTGCAGGATCCCGCCGAGGCAGGACAGCAGCGTCGTCTTCCCACATCCGCTCGGCCCCAACAGGATCACCAGCGAGCCGGCTGCGACATCGAGGTTCAGGCCGTCGATCGGTCGCAATGCGTGCCCGCCGCTCGAGTACTCGACCACCAGGTTCTGGATGGACAGATCACCCATGGGTCACGGACCCCCGAATGCCAGCGCAGGATCGACGGCCACCGCGCGGTGCAGGCCCGCGGCACTGGCGATCAGGCCGATCACCACCGCGACGATCGGCAGCGCGACGAACGCCTGTGTCGGCACGATGACCTGCATGGGGAACAGCGGCCCGAGCAACAGCGACAGCCCCGCCCCGACGAGGGCCGCCAGCAACGCCACGATCACCGCTTGTAGCGCCAGCCCGGCCATCACCGAACGCGTCGGCACCCCAATCGCTTTGAACACGGCGAAATCTCGCAGCCGTTCGAGCACGGACAGGTAGACGACCGAGCCGACAATCAGCGCCGCGACGATCCACAGCAGGACCGCGACGATGGTGATCGAATTGACCGCCACCTTCAGCGGCCGAAGTAGGTCCTCGATCGCGCCCGCGCGATCGACGGCGCGATAGCCGTCCGGCACCCGCTCGAGTGACCCGCGAACACCGATCGAGGCGACAAGTGGCTCACCGCCGTAGATCAGCCGCTGCGCTCCCTGTGTGGTGAGGAACACGTTGGGCAGGTTCGCCAGCGCGGTCGAGTTCTCCACGAGGCCGACGATACGCAGGGTCCGCGAAGCGATCTCGACTTCATCGCCGACATCGCGGCCCAGTGTGGTCGACACCGCGACTTCGTCGGGATCCGTGGGCGCGCGCCCTGCCGTCACGGCCGGCATGCCCGGACCGCGTTCCGGCGCACCGAAGATGTCGACATTGCGCGTCTCACCCTCCAGAGTCGCGGTGCCGCCGGCATAGGCCAGGGGAGCGGCCGCGTCGACGCCGGGTGCCGCGGCGATGCGCCGCAATTCGACGGGCGCGAACGGTGTCGCGCCCACAAAGGGACCCGATGCGCCGGCCTTGACGATGAACTGGTCGACCCCGAGCGAGTCGACCGTACGCTCGGCCTCGGTCTGGAAACCGTTGGCCAACCCGGTCAGAACGAGGGTCATCCCGAAGATGATCGCGGTGGACAACACCGCGATCGCGAAACGCCGCCTTCTCCACTGCATGTCGCGAAGCGCGGCGAGGAGCATGTTCGCGACGTTACCCAGGGCCGTCGGTCGGTGGGCCGGGTTTCGGCTACTTGGCGAAAGCGCTCACCAGCGTGTTGCAGAACGCAGGCAGGTCATCCGGTTTGCGGCTGGACACCAAAGTGTTTGGGCCGCGGGAGCATTCGACCACTTCGTCGTCGACCCAGTTGGCTCCCGCGTTGACGAGGTCGGTCTTCACGCTCGGCCATGATGTCATGGTGCGTCCACGCACCACGTCCGCCTCGATCAGCGTCCAGGGTCCGTGGCAGATGACCGCTACCGGCTTGGCCGCATCGAAGAAACCCTTCGCGAACGCGACCGCGGCGGCGTTCATGCGGAGGTTGTCCGGGTTGGCGACGCCTCCCGGCAGCACCAGGCCCGCGTAGTCGGACGCCGCCACCGAATCGGCGGATTTCTCGGCCTCGAACGTATCGGCCGGGGTCAGATGATTGAACGCCTGAATCTTGCCGACCTCCGTCGACACCAGCTCCGGGGTGCCGCCGGCCTGCTCGACGGCCTTCCAGGGTTCGGTCAACTCCACCTGCTCGACGCCTTCGGGTGCGACCAGGAACGCAATCTTCTTGCCTGTCAGTGAACTTGCCATCAGCTTTCTCCGTTGACGTGGGTGTGACCGCACGCATACCCGGCGCGGCAAGGAGCCAATCAGCGCGTTTCGTCGGTACACTCGTACCAGAGTGGGCCGCAGCGCCCCTGCTGTAATCGCGCCTTCACCGACGATTTGCGCGCAGGTGAGCACGAACAAAGGACGACCCATGACTGCATTGCAGGACTGGCTCAGCATTCGCCCAATGGACCCCCGAAGCCTCGCGGCGTTGATCTGCGACACCTTCCGAGGCCAACCCGACGAGGAGGACGCCGTCCGGCCGGCCGAGCCCGCGCTGTTGCGCCCCGGCCTCGAGCGCTGCTAGACGCCGCTGACCGAGTCAGCGTCGGTTTTCTCGGTTACGGCTGGCGGTTCGTCGGCATGCTCGTTCCTGCCGCTGATCAGCAGTCCGAGCAAGGCGCCGACGACGCAGACCACCGCTGTTGCGAGAAAAATAACCCCGTACTGCATGGTGTAGGCCTCCACGGTCGCCCGTGAAAGGCGTGCGGCTTGAGCGACCATCAAGCCGCCAGGGCTATCCGCCGTTGGGGCCGGCAGGGCGTCGAGGCGCTCCTGCAGGTACTGATTGAACTTGTACAAGCCCCATGCCGTCAGCGCAGCCAGGCCGATCAGCATGCCGATCATCCGTGCCACCACGACGGCGGCCGACGCGATGCCGTGCTGAGCCGCCGGCACCACTCGTAGTGTCGCGGAGGTCAGCGGGCCGATCACCAGTCCCAGTCCGAAGCCCGCGATCGCAAGGTCGGTGTCGAGCACCGGCAGGGCGACAAAGCCGAGGTCGTGGTGGGTCGACAGGACATCGACTCCCCAGTCCGAGATCAACCAGTACCCGCCCGCGGCGATCATGAGACCGACGAAGGTGACCACGCGGTCACCGACCCGGGTGGCAATCCATCCGCCGATGACGGCGCCGATCGGCAGCGCGATCAGGAAGCGCAGCAGCAGAAGAACCGCTCCGTTCTGGTCCTCACCGAGCACGCCCTGTCCGAACAGTTCGACATTGACGAGCGTCACCATCAGCGCGGCGCCCGCGCAGAGCGACGCCCCCAGCGCGGCGAGGAATGGCCGGAAGTGGACGCCCGCCGGCTCGATCAGCCGGGTGCGGGCGAACCGCTCCCAAACGAAGAACAGCACCAGGGCGAGCGCCGCGGCCAGGAGCACCGGCAGCCCGTAGCTCGGCAGGATCTTCTTGCCGTCGGGAGCGGGGTTGTACAGCCCGATCACCGTCAGGCCGAGCGCGACGGCGAGCAGTACGCCGCCGACCACGTCCACCCGTTCCGGGTTCTCGGACTTGAGTCGGGCGGGCAGGCTGAAATGAATCAGCACCATCGCCACGATCGCCAGCGGCAGATTGATCCAGAACACGTCTCGCCATGTGTTCAGGAGTGCGACCACAGCGATGCCGTAGAGCGGGCCCAGCACGCTGCCCAATTCCTGCGCGGCACCGATCCCGCCCAGTACCGACGCCCGATTACGGGTGGCCCACAGGTCCGCGGCCAGCGCCAGCGTGACCGGGAGCAGCGCGCCGCTCGCGACGCCTTGAATGGTGCGGCCGACCACCATCGGAACCAGATCGTTCGACATCGCGGTGACGACGGAACCGACCGCGAATCCTGCCAGGCTCAGCTGCAGGATGAACTTGCGGCCGAACCGGTCGGAGGCGCGGCCCAACAGTGGCATGGCCGCGATGTAGCCCAGCAGATAACAGGTGATGATCGGAGTCACCCGTTGCAGCTGGTTCACCGGGATGCTCAGGTCGACGATGATGTCCCTGATGATGGCGACGACGACGTAAGTGTCCAGCGCGCCGAGCAGCACCGCGAGGCCGCCCGCACTGATCGCGATCCGGCGATTCGACCTCGTCGTTGGCGTCGCCTCGGCGTCGGTCGCTCCTACTGAGACCGACATCAGGCCGCCGGCGGCTTGGCGACGGTCACCGGCTTGCCCCACTCCGACAGCGTCATGGTGATGCTGGTGTCTGCGTCGGTCTGCAGCTTGACCTGGGCCAGCTTGTGGTCGCCGTCCTCGGCGATCCATGCGGTCCCGGGCACCGGACCGGTCGCCCCGATCTGCGGCGCGATCTTGTTGACCGCGTCGGCGCTGACGTTTCCGGTGATGCGGACGGTCTTGACACCGTTGATCGTCTCGCGGCCCTCGGCCTTCGCGTCGGAGAAGTTGGCGAGCACGTTGGCCACACCCGTCTCGGGGTTGAGGATGAGCGAGGCGTCGTAGATTTCGGCGGCCGGGCCGAAATTCGACAAGCCGGCGCCCGGAGTCAGCGAGGCGTATAGGTCGCCGTCGACGACCTTGAACTCCACGCCTTCGAGGCGCTGTCCCATCATCAGGAGATTGACCTTGCCTTCGGCGGCGAAAACCGGAGCGTTGATCAGGTCGCCTTCGAGCATCTCGATCGGCAGCTTTTCGGACGGGCCCTCCATCGTCAGCTTCATGTGCGCGCTGGTCTGGTTCTTCGTGGTTTGGCTGGATTGCTGCAGGAGAGTCGCGGCATCCGGAAGGTCCTTGGCGGATTCCTCCGACTTGGAGCACCCCGCGAGGAAGGCGACGGCGGCGGCCAGGGTTGCGACGATCAGCATGAGGCGCTTGGGCATGAGTGCATCGTAGAGGGTCCGGCGATGTGGAAGCGGTCGACGGGGCGTGGTGACTGGATAGTCTGG
This sequence comes from Mycobacterium sp. IS-3022, assembly GCF_001500065.1. Classification (GTDB taxonomy): domain Bacteria; phylum Actinomycetota; class Actinomycetes; order Mycobacteriales; family Mycobacteriaceae; genus Mycobacterium. Next base: position 52,892 of record NZ_LQIN01000016.1, on the reverse strand, counting down.
CGGCGTGTTCACCGGAATCGTCGAAGAGGTGGGCGAGGTCGTCGACAAGGAGGAGCTAGGCGATTTCGCCCGGCTCGCGATCCGCGGACCCCTCGTGACATCGGATGCCCGCCACGGCGACTCGATCGCGGTCAACGGTGTCTGCCTGACCGTCGTCGAGGTGCGGCCCGACGGGGTGTTCACCACCGACGTCATCGGCGAGACGTTGAACCGGTCCAGCCTGGGCCGCGTCGGACCCGGCAGCCGGGTCAACTTGGAGCGTGCGGCGGCTGTCAACAGCCGCCTCGGCGGACACATCGTCCAGGGACACGTCGACGGAACCGGACACGTCGTCGCGCGCACGCCCTCGGAACGTTGGGTGGTGGTGCGTATCGCGCTGCCGACCGCACTGTCGCGCTATGTGGTGGAGAAGGGTTCCATCACCGTCGACGGGGTGTCCCTGACGGTGTCCGGTCTCGGGCACGACTGGTTCGAGGTGTCGTTGATCCCGACCACGCTCGACCTCACGACGCTCGGTCGCGCCGAGGTCGGTACCCACGTCAACCTCGAGGTCGACGTGATCGCGAAGTACGTCGAGCGGTTGCTCGCCCCGGAAAATCCGTTCACCAGCTGAAAACGGGGCTCCGCCCGTAGGCTCTGGTCATGGTCACGACATGTCGCGGTCTGATCGTTTCAGTGGCGTCTCTATCGACGCTCGCGGTGCTGACTGCAGCGCCCGTGCAGGCGGACGAAGCAACCTATCTGAAAGAGTTGGTGCCTACCTACACCCACCTGAGTCCCGAGCAGTTGCTCACGGCGGGTTACCGCGTGTGCCACGCCGAGCGCAGCGGCATCAACTCTCCTACGGCGGTCGATATGGTCTACGAAGATCTCGGGGTGTCGCTGACCGCGGCAGGTGACATCGTCAGAGCCGCCGTGGTTCACCTCGGCTGCTGACCAGACGGCTTACCGTCCCTTTCGCGGGCCTCCGATGACCACTGGCCGGGAGCCCGTCTTCCCAGGTCAGGGGAGCGGCAATAACTTCTGAACCGTGGTGGTTCATACTGAAGTGGTGACGAGGCTGGACTCTGTTGAGCGAGCGGTTGCCGACATCGCCGCGGGTAAGGCCGTCGTCGTGATCGACGATGAGGACCGCGAGAACGAGGGCGACCTCATCTTCGCCGCCGAGAAGGCCACCCCGGAACTCGTCGCGTTCATGGTCCGCTACACCTCGGGTTATCTGTGTGTGCCGCTGGACGGCGCGATCTGCGACAAGCTGGGTCTGTTGCCGATGTACGCGGTCAACCAGGACAAGCACGGCACCGCCTACACCGTCACCGTGGACGCGAAGAACGGTGTGGGAACTGGGATTTCGGCCTCGGACCGGGCGACGACGATGCGGCTGCTGGCCGACCCCGCCAGCCTCGCCGACGACTTCACCAAGCCGGGACACGTCGTGCCGCTACGCGCGAAGGACGGCGGGGTGCTGCGCCGCCCCGGCCACACCGAGGCGGCCGTCGACCTGGCCCGCCTCGCCGGACTACAACCCGCCGGTGCGATCTGCGAAATCGTCAGCCAGAAGGACGAGGGCGCGATGGCGCAGACCGACGAGCTGCGCATCTTCGCCGACGAACACGATCTGGCGCTGATCTCGATCGCCGATCTGATCGAGTGGCGGCGCAAGCACGAAAAGCACATCGAGCGCATCGCCGAGGCCCGCATCCCCACCCGTCACGGCGAGTTCCGCGCGGTCGGCTACACCAGCATCTACGACGACGTCGAGCACGTCGCCCTGGTCAGGGGCGATATCGCCGGGCCGACCAGCGACGGTCACGACGTGCTGGTGCGGGTGCACTCCGAATGCCTCACCGGCGACGTGTTCGGCTCCCAGCGCTGCGACTGCGGCCCGCAACTCGACGCCGCGATGGCGATGGTCGCCCGCGAAGGCCGCGGCGTCGTGCTGTACATGCGCGGGCACGAAGGCCGCGGCATCGGGCTCATGCACAAGCTGCAGGCGTACCAATTGCAGGACGCCGGCGACGACACCGTCGACGCCAACCTCAAGCTCGGCCTGCCCGCCGATGCCCGCGACTACGGCATCGGCGCACAGATCCTCGTCGATCTCGGGGTGCGTTCGATGCGGCTGCTGACCAACAACCCCGCCAAGCGGGTCGGCCTGGACGGCTACGGGCTGCACATCATCGAACGCGTGCCGCTTCCGGTGCGGGCCAACAAGGAGAACATCCGCTACCTGATGACCAAGCGCGACCGGATGGGTCACGACCTGAGTGGTCTCGACGACTACCACGAAGCGACCACCATGGCCGACTACGACGAGGGCGTCTACCTGCTCGGTGACCGGCGCCCGACCGATCTCGGTGGAGCCCTGTGAGTGGTACTGGTGTACCCGATCTTCCGAACATCGACGGATCGGGGCTGAAGCTGGCCATCGTGGCCAGCACATGGCACGAGACCATTTGCGACGCACTGCTCGACGGCGCCCGCAAAGTCGCCTCGGGCGCCGGCATCGACAACCCCACCGTTGTGCGGGTGTTGGGCGCCATCGAAATCCCGGTCGTGGCACAGGCGTTGGCGGCCACCCACGATGCCGTGGTGGCCTTGGGTGTGGTGATCCGCGGTGAGACACCGCATTTCGACTATGTCTGTGATGCGGTCACCCAGGGCCTGACCCGGGTGTCGCTGGACGCGTCGACACCGGTCGCCAACGGTGTGTTGACGACCAACAGCGAGCAGCAGGCCCTGGACCGTGCCGGGCTGCCCTCCTCCGCCGAAGACAAGGGAGCCCAGGCGGCCGCTGCGGCGCTGACCACGGCGCTGACCCTGCGAGGCCTTCGCGCTCATGAATGACTGGGACGTCGAGATACGCCCCCGCCTGGCAGTGTATTTCGCTTACGCCGCCGCGGCGCTGATCCTCGCCGCACACATCACCGTCGGTGCACTGTTGAAGATCGGCTCCACCGGAGTGATCTTCCGGACCGCCGACCAGGTGGCGATCGCACTGCTGGGCGTCGTCATCGCCGGTGTGGTGCTGCTGTTCGCCCGCCCCCGGCTGCGCGTCGGAGCGCCGGGGGTAGCGGTGCGGAATCTGCTCGGCGACAAAGTGGTTCCATGGTCGGACGTCGTCGACATCTCGTTCCCACGCGGCGCGCGGTGGGCCCGCGTCGATCTGCCCGACGACGAATACCTACCGGTCATGGCGATTCAGGCCGTCGACAAGGACCGCGCCGTCGACGCGATGGACCGCGTCCGCGCCCTGCACGACCGCTACAAGGACGTCAACTCACGCTGAGTGACATCGCGAGTTCCTCGCGCTTGGAAGCTGTTTGATCATCGGCGACGGTGAAGCCGAGGCTCTCGTAAACCCCGCGTGCCGCGGCATTGTCGGTCGCGACGCGCAACTTCACCGTGTGGACTTGGCTGGCGCGTGCCCAGTCGACGGCGGTCGCGACCAGACGTCGGGCCAGACCGCGGCCGCGGGCCGCCGGATCGAGCCACAGCGAGTAGAGATACACCGTCTCGGGGTTCTCCCGTTGCGCTGCGATCAGGCCGACCGGCCGGTCGCCGACCACCGCGGCGAACTGCGCATGGTCACGCAACCGGCGCCGCCACTGCGCGGCGGTGAAGGCCGCTTCGTCGCGGTAACTCGGATCGTCTTCACCCAGCGCGTCGGCCAGCGCCCGCAGCCGCATGCCCGCGAACACCCGCCAATGGGATTCGTCGAGCCGAGCGACGCACACCGTCATCGGGAGTCACCCATGACCAACCCTTCCCGGCGAGGGTCCGCCCCGCCGACGAGGCCGGTGCCGTCCCGGGCGATGGCCGACAGGCCACTCGACTGGTCGGCCAGGTCGACCTCGTGGCCGAGTTCCCGCAGTCCCTGCACGAGCGGGTCATGGTCCCCGTTATCGGCGGTATCGATGATCGGATGCTCGCCGCCGACATTCGTCTTTGGCGTGTTCGCCGCACCGAAGTCGACCATCGACACCGCCTGCTGTGGGTCGAGTCCCCAATCCAACATCCCGACAATGGTTTTCGCCACAAACTGGATGATCACCGCACCACCGGGCGAACCGAGGACGGCGTACAGGCGACCACGTTCGTCCGGCCGGCTCTGCGCCTGGTCGAAGATCAGCGTCGGCGCCATGGTGCTGCGCGGTCTCTTACCGGGTTGGATCCGGTTCGCAATGGGCGCCCCGTCGGGGCCGGTGGGCTCGGCGGAGAAGTCCGTGAGCTGGTTGTTGAGGATGAACCCGTCGACCATGTGGAACGAACCGAACGCCGATTCGACCGTGGTGGTCAACGAGGCCGCGTTGCCGTAGGAGTCGACGATGCTGACCTGGCTGGTGCCGTGTTCCCGGGTTGGCGGTGCCGGGGCCGTCGGCGGGCCGAACTCGCCGGGTTTCGCGGTCCCCATGCTGTGCTGCTCAGAGATCAGGGCGGCGCGACCGGCGAGATAGTCGCTGGCGAGCAGTGTTTCGGGTGAGTTGCCCGGCAGCGGAACGAAATCGGTATCGGCGACGTACTTGTCGCGATCGGCGTAGGCCAGTCGCTCCGCCTCGGCGATCAAATGAACGCCCATGACCGTGGGTCGGCCGCCGTTGAGATCGATGTCGGTCGGCTTGTGATCGGCCATCGGGAAGTGTTCGAGAATCCCGAGCGTGGCCGCGATTGCGATGCCGCCCGACGACGGCGGCGGCATTCCGCAGATCTCGCGTCCGCGGTACGGGCCGCACAGCGGTTCGCGTTTCTTGACGGCGTAATTGGCGAGATCCTCGACGGTCATCAGGCTGGGCGTGCGGCCGCCGGAGGTGTCGGCCGCCGCCGCCACGATGTCCCGGGCGATAGCGCCGGTGTAAAACGCCTGTGGGTCAACGGCGATGACGCCCAACGTCTTCGAGTACGCCGGATTGGTCAGCCGGGTGCCCTCCGATTTGGGGGCGCCACCGGGATTGAGGAAATATTCTGCGGCTTGGCGGTCGAGCTTGAGCTGCGGTGCGGCATCCTCGATGGCCGCTGCGAGTCGCGGGCTGATGTCGAAGCCGTCGTCGGCCATCGTGACGGCCGGGGTGAACAGATCACGCCAACCCCTCTTGCCGTGTTCGGCGTGAACTTCGGTGAGCATCCGCAGGATGCCGGGCACGCCGATCGATCGACCGGAGGCCCTGGCGTCCGGCTTGAGCTTCGTGCGGTCGGTGTCGGAAATCCAGCGAAGGTAGTTCTCCGTGGCGGCAGCCGGCGCGGTCTCGCGACCGTCGTAGGCTTGCACCTCCCCTGAGGCCGCGTCGAAGTACAGCATGAAGCCGCCGCCGCCGAAACCGGACGCCTGCGGCTCCACCAGGCCGAGGACGGCCTGCGCGGTGACGAGCGCGTCCGCCGCGGTGCCGCCGTCGCGCAGCACTTCGCAGGCGGCTTGGGTGGCCAACGGATTGGCGGTGACGACCGAATATGTGGCCGTGCGGACCGGCGTCATGTCGGTGCGGTAGCCCGTGGCCACCTCCGGGTTGGTGGAGATGTCCCTGGAGGTGGGGGGAGCCCCTGGAGAGGATTCGGCGGGTGGGGCCGTCGTCTTGGCTACCGGCGTGCCGTTCTCGACGATCGCGCACGGTCCCGCGGCGGGTTCGCCGGCGTCCTCTGCGGCGCAGCCGGCCAGCACCATGATCATCCCCGTCAGCGGCGCCATCACATTCATCAGTGAGGAGATCCGCATCACTCGACGGTAGTGGATCGGGGACGTCGTGACGCGGCAGTAACCTGGATTCCGTGCCCGATCCAGCGACGTACCGACCCGCCCCCGGGTCGATCCCCGTCGAGCCGGGCGTCTACCGGTTCCGTGACCCGCACGGGCGGGTCATCTACGTCGGCAAGGCGAAGAGTCTGCGCAGCCGATTGAACTCCTACTTCGCCGATCTGGTGAACCTGGCCCCGCGCACGCGGCAGATGGTGATGTCGGCGGGCAGCGTCGACTGGACGGTGGTCAACACCGAAGTCGAGGCGCTGCAACTCGAATACAACTGGATCAAGGAGTTCGATCCGCGATTCAACATCCGGTACCGGGACGACAAGTCCTATCCAGTGCTCGCGGTCACGCTCAACGAGGAGTACCCGCGGCTCATGGTGTACCGCGGGGCGAGGCGCAAGGGCGTCCGCTACTTCGGTCCGTACTCGCACGCCTGGGCGATCCGCGAAACCCTCGACCTGCTCACCCGCGTGTTTCCTGCTCGTACCTGCTCGGCGGGAGTGTTCAAGCGGCACAGGCAAATCGATCGGCCGTGCCTGCTGGGCTACATCGACAAGTGCTCGGCGCCCTGCATCGGCCGGGTCGGTGCCGACGAACATCGACAGATCGTCCTCGATTTCTGCGACTTCCTGGCGGGCAAGACCGACCGGCTGGTCCGCGACATGGAACAGCAGATGACCGAGGCCGCCGACGAATTGGATTTCGAGAGAGCCGCGCGCCTGCGCGACAACATCGGTGCGCTCAAGCGGGCGCTGGAGAAGCAGGCGGTGGTATTCGGCGACGGCACCGACGCCGATGTGGTGGCATTCGCCGACGACGATCTGGAAGCCGCCGTGCAGGTCTTCCACGTCCGCGGTGGCCGGGTCCGCGGCCAGCGCGGCTGGATCGTCGAGAAATCCGGTGAGCCGGGCGAAACGAGCCAGGAACACTTGGTGGAACAGTTCTTGACCCAGTTCTACGGCGAGCAGGCCGAATTGGACGGCGCCGCCGATGAGTCGACGAATCCCGTGCCGCGCCAAGTGCTGGTCCCGTGCCTGCCGGGCAACGCCGACGAGCTGGCGGCCTGGCTCACCCAGTTGCGGGGGTCCCGGGTGATGCTGCGCGTGCCGCAGCGCGGCGACAAGCGCGCGCTCGCCGAGACGGTCCGCCGCAACGCCATGGACGCGCTCACGCAGCACAAGCTCAAGCGGGCCGGTGACTTCACCGCGAGAACCGCTGCGCTGCAGAGTATCCAGGACGCGCTCGGGCTCGCAGACGCGCCGCTGCGCATCGAATGCGTCGACATCAGCCACGTACAGGGCACCGATGTGGTGGCCTCGCTGGTGGTGTTCGAGGACGGCCTGCCACGCAAGTCCGATTACCGGCACTACGCGATCCGGGAAGCCGCGGGCGAGGGCCGTTCCGACGATGTAGCGTCGATCGCCGAGGTGACGAGGCGGCGGTTCTACCGTCACCTGCACGATACCCAGCACCCGACCGAGCTTGCGCCGGAAGGAAAATCGCGCAAGTTCGCCTACCCACCCAACCTCTTCGTCGTCGACGGCGGTGCACCCCAGGTCAACGCCGCGCAGTCGGTGCTCGACGAACTCGGCATCACCGATGTCGCGGTGATCGGACTGGCCAAGCGGCTGGAGGAGGTCTGGGTTCCGTCCGAACCCGACCCGCTGATCATGCCCCGCAACAGTGAGGGGCTCTACCTCCTACAGCGCGTGCGGGACGAGGCGCACCGGTTCGCGATCGCCTATCACCGCAGCAAGCGGTCCAAGCGGATGACCGCCTCGGCGCTGGACGCCGTGCGGGGTCTCGGCGAGCATCGCCGCAAGGCACTGGTCACCCATTTCGGCTCGGTGGCCCGGCTCAAGGAGGCGTCCATCGAGGAAATCACCGCGGTACCGGGTATCGGCGTCGCCACCGCCAGGGCCGTACTGGACGCACTCGGCGTACCGCCCGAAAGCGACGCGGCCGAGGCGGCGATCGGTCATGATCGGAGCAGGGTATCGGGATGACGGACCAAGGGATGCACGAGGACCTCCGCGACGAGGCGAACGCCGACTCGGATATCGACGTGGTCCTCGTCACCGGATTGTCCGGCGCGGGAAGGGGCACCGCGGCCAAGGTGCTCGAGGATCTCGGTTGGTACGTCGCGGACAACCTTCCGCCGGAGCTGATCGCGCAGATGGTCGAGTTGGGGCTCGCGGCGGGTTCGCGCATCACCCAACTCGCCGTGGTGATGGACGTGCGGTCGCGGGGTTTCACCGGCGATCTGGACTGGGTGCGCAACCAGCTGGCCGCCCGGAACATCACCCCTCGGGTGGTGTTCCTGGAGGCCTCCGACGACATCCTGGTGCGCCGCTACGAGCAGAACCGCCGCAGCCATCCGCTGCAGGGCAATCAAACTCTGGCAGAAGGCATTGCGGCTGAGCGGGCGCTGCTGGCCCCGGTGCGCGCGTCCGCCGATCTGGTGATCGACACCTCGACGCTGTCGGTGCCCGCGTTGCGCGAGAGCATCGAACGCGCCTTCGGCGGTGAGACGGTCGCGCACACGAACGTCACGGTGGAATCTTTCGGCTACAAGTACGGGCTGCCGATGGACGCCGACACCGTGATGGACGTCCGGTTCCTGCCGAACCCGCACTGGGTCGACGACCTGCGTCCGCATACCGGGCAGCATGCCGCGGTCCGCGACTACGTTCTCGGGCAGCCGGGTGCGGGGGAGTTTCTGGACACCTATCATCGGCTGCTCGACGTAGTCATCGACGGATACCGTCGCGAGGGGAAGCGATATATGACCGTCGCCATCGGATGCACCGGCGGCAAACATCGGAGCGTGGCGATCGCCGAGGCGCTGGCGGCGCGGCTGCAGGCGGGTGAGGACCTGACGGTGCGGGTACTGCACCGGGATCTGGGCCGCGAATGAGCGCGCGCATCGTTGCACTCGGCGGAGGACACGGGCTGTATGCCACGCTGTCGGCCGCTCGCAGGCTCACCCCGCACGTCACCGCGGTCGTCACCGTCGCCGATGACGGCGGCTCGTCGGGACGGCTGCGCAACGAGCTCGACGTGGTGCCGCCCGGCGACCTGCGAATGGCGTTGGCGGCGTTGGCTTCCGACAGTCCGCACGGCCGGCTGTGGGCCACGATCATCCAGCATCGCTTCGGCGGCAGTGGTGCGCTCGCCGGCCATCCGATCGGCAACCTCCTGCTGGCCGGGCTCAGCGAAGTGCTCGCCGATCCGGTCGCCGCGCTCGACGAGCTGGGGCGCATCCTGGGGGTCAAAGGCCGGGTGTTACCGATGTGCCCCGTTGGACTCGGGATCGAGGCCGACGTCGCCGGGCTCGAGGCGGATCCGCGGATGAGCCGGGTGATCAGCGGCCAGGTGGCAATCGCCACGACCGTCGGAAAGGTGCGTCGGGTGCGGCTGCTGCCGGGCGACCCGCCGGCCACCCGCCAGGCAATCGACGCGATCATGGCCGCCGACCTGGTGGTGCTCGGTCCGGGTTCGTGGTTCACCAGCGTCATCCCGCATGTGCTGGTCCCCGACATGCTGGCGGCGCTGCAGGCGACGACCGCGCGCCGGGCACTGGTGCTCAACCTGGTGGCCGAGCCGGGGGAGACGGCCGGCTTCTCCGTCGAGCGGCACATCCACGTGCTGTCGCAGCACGCGCCGACCTTCACCGTGCACGACATCATCGTCGACGCTAGCCGGGTGCCCAGTGAACGCGAACGCGAGCAATTGCGGCGCACCGCGACCATTCTCGATGCCCGAGTTGAGTTCGCTGACGTCTCCAGACCTGGTACACCTTTACATGACCCGGCGAGGTTGGCCGCGGCTCTGGACGGGGTTCGCCTGCGCGGCGCAGCACCGCCGGCGCCGACCGTGCCGACGCCGACGATGAACGGACCGAGAGGTGACGACCCGTGGCGATGACAGCCGAGGTCAAAGACGAGCTGAGCCGGCTGGTCGTCAATGCGGTCACCGCTCGCCGCGCCGAGGTGGCTTCCCTGCTGCGCTTCGCCGGCGGGCTGCACATCGTCTCGGGGCGCGTGATCGTCGAGGCGGAGGTCGACCTGGGCATCATCGCCAGGCGGCTGCGCAAGGACATCTACGACCTGTACGGCTACAACGCGACGGTGCACGTGCTGTCGGCCAGCGGCATCCGCAAGAGCACCCGGTATGTGGTTCGGGTGGCGAACGACGGTGAGGCGCTGGCCCGCCAAACCGGGCTGCTCGACCTGCGCGGCCGACCCGTGCGGGGGTTACCCGCCCAGGTTGTCGGCGGCAGCGTGGCCGACGCCGAAGCCGCGTGGCGGGGAGCGTTTTTGGCGCACGGGTCGCTCACCGAGCCGGGCCGGTCATCGGCGCTGGAGGTCAGTTGCCCGGGCCCGGAGGCGGCGCTGGCGCTCGTCGGTGCGGCCCGCCGGTTGGGGGTCAGCGCGAAGGCCCGCGAGGTGCGCGGCACCGACCGCGTCGTGGTGCGCGACGGCGAGGCGATCGGCGCGTTGTTGACCCGGATGGGCGCGCAGGACACCAGGCTGACGTGGGAAGAGCGCCGGATGCGCCGCGAGGTGCGCGCGACTGCGAACCGGTTGGCCAACTTCGACGACGCGAACCTGCGCCGGTCGGCCCGGGCGGCCGTCGCGGCCGCGGCCCGGGTGGAGCGGGCGCTGGAGATCCTCGGCGACACCGTGCCCGACCATCTGGCCGCCGCGGGCAAACTGCGCGTCGAGCACCGACAGGCGTCGCTGGAGGAGCTGGGCCGGCTGGCCGATCCACAGATGACGAAAGACGCTGTGGCGGGTCGTATCCGGCGATTGCTGTCGATGGCCGATCGCAAGGCCAAACAGGACGGCATCCCGGACACCGAGTCGGCCGTCACGCCGGACCTGCTCGAAGACGCTTAGGTTTCCGCCGAGCGCATCGTTTTCAGCATCGCCTGATCCTGCTGCGACAACTCCTGCAAAAGGTTCGCGAGTTCGCTCTCGGCACGGACGAATGTCTCGAATGCGCGAAGTGCCGCCGTGTCCGACATCGCGGCTTCGTCGTGTGCCGCGATGGGCAGGCTCCGGTGGTCGGCCATCTCGGCGGCAATACCGGACAACCGGTCGGCGACATCGCGGTGCGCGGTCACCAACGCCGCATACGCGTCGAGTTCCCTTCTCGCGTCCGCGTCGGCGGGATCGAGCGCCCTCATGTGCGCCTCGAGAACGCGTGCCTGCGCGTGCAGCGCTTCGCTGAGCTTGCCGGGGACGACGGCCCGCGCCGCCAACCCTTGGCCACAGGTTGATGGTTCCTCCATACCCGGAAGTTTCCACCCGATGCGTAGCCACCTCAAATACGGTGGATCGATGGAGACGCTGAGGGTCGCGACGGCCATCCCATATCCGCCGTTCATCGGCGACGAGGGCGGCCTCGACGTCGACCTGATGCACGCGCTGGGCGAACACCTCGGCGCCACAGTCGAATTCGTTGATCTAAAGTCGGCCTGCGACTGTGTCACCGGGAGCACCGTCACCTCGGAGGCCGACATGCTTCCGCCGTATGTGATCACCGGTCAGGCGGTGGCGGTCGATACTCGGCGGTGGCCCCGCGTGCGATCCGTCGACGACCTCGAAGGCCTGACCGTCGGCGTGCAGCGCGGTGACGCCGGCCAGTCGATCGCCGACCGACTGGTCGCCGACGGCAAGGCCGGTGCCGTCCGCCTCTACGACTCCATCGCTTCGGCGCTGACCGACCTCGGCATCGGCGCGTGCGACGCGGTCATCGCGCTGGCGCCCGTCCTCACCGAACTAATCAGGCCGATACCCGATGTGGAAGTGGTTCAGCGCGGCTTCTCCACAGAGGAGATCGCGATCGTGGTCGCCCCGGGCGACCAGGCGTTACTCGGGCGGCTGACCGTGGCGCAGGCCGAGTTGGAAGCCGACGGCACGTTGCAACGAATTCGCCGCAAATGGCTCGGCAACCCGTACACGGACCAGAGCTTGGCCGTGCACTGACCAGGTCGCACGTGGTCGCTATCACACCACTAGGCTGGCCTCTGAGCACCACACGTTGAGGCGACTGAGGGAGAGACCAGTGACGATCCGGGTAGGCGTTAACGGCTTCGGCCGCATCGGGCGCAACTTCTACCGGGCGCTCGAGGCGCAGAAAGCCGAAGGCAAGAGCACCGACATCGAGGTCGTCGCCGTCAACGACCTCACCGACAACGCCTCGCTGGCGCACCTTCTGCGCTTCGACTCGATCCTCGGCCGGTTCCCGAAGGAGATCAGCCTCGAGGGCGAGGACACCATCGTCGTCGGCGATAACAAGATCAAGGCGCTGTCGGTCAAGGAGGGCCCGGCGGCGCTGCCGTGGGGTGACCTCGGGGTCGATGTGGTCGTCGAATCCACCGGCATCTTCACCAAGCGGGACAAGGCGCAGGGCCACCTGGATGCGGGCGCCAAGAAGGTCATCATCTCCGCGCCGGCCAGCGACGAGGACATCACGATCGTGCTGGGTGTCAACGACGACAAGTACGACGGCAGCCAGAAGATCATCTCCAACGCGTCGTGCACCACGAACTGCCTCGGCCCGCTGGCGAAGGTCCTCAACGACGAGTTCGGCATCGTCAAGGGCCTGATGACCACGATCCACGCCTACACCCAGGACCAGAACCTGCAGGACGGCCCCCACAAGGACCTGCGCCGGGCGCGCGCGGCCGCGATCAACATCGTGCCCACCTCGACCGGCGCCGCGAAGGCCATCGGACTGGTGCTGCCCGAACTGAAGGGCAAGCTCGACGGCTACGCGCTGCGGGTCCCGATCCCCACCGGGTCGGTGACCGACCTGACCGCCGAGCTGTCCAAGACGGCCAGCGTCGACGAGATCAACGCCGCGTTCAAGGCAGCTGCCGAAGGTCCGCTCAAGGGCATCCTCAAGTACTACGACGCGCCGATCGTGTCCAGCGACATCGTGACCGACCCGCACAGCTCGCTGTTTGACGCCGGTCTGACCAAGGTCATCGACAACCAGGCCAAGGTCGTGTCGTGGTACGACAACGAGTGGGGTTACTCGAACCGCCTCGTCGACCTCGTCGCGCTGGTCGGCAAGTCGCTGTAACGCCGTGGCGATCAGGACGCTTGAAGACCTTCTCGCAGAAGGTGTTTCGGGGCGGGGCGTGCTGGTCCGGTCGGACCTCAACGTCCCGCTCGACGATGACGGCGATATCACCGACCCCGGACGGATCACCGCCTCGGTGCCGACGTTGAAGGCACTCTCCGATGCGGGGGCCAAGGTCGTCGTCACCGCGCACCTCGGCCGTCCCAAAGGGGGTCCGGATCCGAAGTACTCGCTGGCTCCGGTCGCGAAGGCATTGAGCGAGCAGCTCGGTCGGCACGTGCAGCTGGCCGGTGACGTCGTCGGAACCGACGCACTGGCCCGCGCCGAAGGACTGACCGACGGCGACATCCTGCTGCTGGAGAACATCCGCTTCGACGCCCGCGAGACCAGCAAGGACGACGCCGAGCGGCTGGCGCTGGCCAAGGCATTGGTCGAACTCGTCGGCGATGACGGCGCTTTCGTCTCCGATGGTTTCGGCGTGGTGCACCGCAAACAGGCGTCGGTGTACGACGTCGCGACGTTGCTGCCGCACTATGCGGGCACGCTGGTGGCCGCCGAGGTGAAGGTGCTCGAGCAGTTGACCAGCTCGACGGACCGGCCGTACGCCGTGGTGCTGGGTGGATCCAAGGTGTCCGACAAACTCGCGGTCATCGAATCGCTCGCCGAGAAGGCCGACAGCCTGCTCATCGGCGGCGGCATGTGCTTTACCTTCCTTGCGTCGCAAGGTGTTTCGGTCGGCACCTCGCTGCTGGAAGAGGGCATGATCGAGACCTGTCGCAAGTTGTTGGACACCTACGCCGACGTGATCCATGTGCCCGTCGACATCGTGGTGGCCGACAAGTTCGCCGCCGACGCGACCGCCGAGATCGTCGCCGCCGACCGGATTCCGGAGGACAAGATGGGCCTCGACATCGGTCCCGGCTCGATCGAGCGGTTCACCACGCTGCTGTCCAACGCCAAGACCGTCTTCTGGAACGGTCCGATGGGGGTTTTCGAGTTCCCGGCGTTCGCGGCGGGCACCAAGGGCGTCGCCGAGGCGATCATCTCCGCGACCGCCAAGGGCGCGTTCAGCGTCGTCGGCGGCGGCGATTCGGCGGCCGCGGTGCGGCAGCTCCGCCTCGCCGAGGACGGTTTCTCCCACATTTCCACCGGCGGCGGGGCGTCGCTGGAATACCTTGAGGGCAAGAAACTGCCCGGGCTGGAGGTTCTCGAGTCGTGAGCCGCAAACCGCTGATCGCCGGCAACTGGAAGATGAACCTCAACCACTTCGAGGCGATCGCGCTGGTGCAGAAGATCGCGTTCGCGTTGCCGGCGAAGTACTTCGACAAAGTCGACGTCACGGTGATTCCGCCGTTCACCGATCTGCGCAGTGTGCAAACCCTCGTCGACGGCGACAAGCTGCTGCTGACCTACGGCGCCCAGGATCTGTCCGAGCACGACTCCGGCGCCTACACCGGCGACATCAGCGGTGCGTTCCTGGCCAAGCTCGGCTGCACCTACGTGGTCGTCGGCCACTCTGAGCGGCGCACCTATCACCACGAGGACGACGCGATCGTGGCAGCCAAGGCGGCGGCCGCCTTCCGCCACGGGCTGGTGCCGATCATCTGCATCGGTGAGCAGCTCGAGGTCCGCGAGGCCGGCAACCACGTCGAACACAACGTCGAATCGCTGCGCGGCTCGCTGGCCGGTTTGTCGGCCGAGCAGGTCGGTCAGGCGGTGATCGCCTATGAGCCGGTGTGGGCGATCGGAACCGGCCGGGTCGCCAGCGCCGCCGACGCGCAGGAGGTGTGCAAGGCGATCCGCGACGAGCTGGGCAAGCTGGCCACGCCGCAGCTGGCGGCCGGTGTTCGCGTGCTGTACGGCGGCTCGGTGAACGCGAAGAACGTCGGCGAGATCGTCGCGCAGGAGGACGTCGACGGGGCGCTCGTCGGCGGGGCGTCGCTGGACGGTGAGCAGTTCGCCACGTTGTCGGCCATCGCGGCCGGCGGGCCCCTGCCGTAGGCACACCGGCCGATTAGGTAGTCTTGCGGCCATGGAATTGGCCCTGCAGATCACCCTGGTGGTGACCAGCGTCCTGGTCGTGCTCCTGGTGCTGCTTCACCGTGCCAAGGGCGGCGGCCTGTCCACGCTGTTCGGCGGTGGCGTCCAGTCCAGCCTGTCGGGGTCGACGGTGGTGGAGAAGAACCTGGACCGGTTGACGTTGTTCGTCACCGGCATCTGGCTGGTCTCGATCATCGGCGTCGCGCTGCTGATCAAATACAGCTGACGTAACTCTCCCTCACCCTGCGGCTCGTTGCTGCGGCACCGATACTTGAGTTATGGCTGAGGTCGCCGGACTGGAACCGATAGGCGCGGTCAGGCGCACCCGGGTGGGTCGCGACGCCACCGAGCCGATGCGCGAGGACATCCGGCTGCTCGGGGCGATACTCGGCGACACCGTGCGCGAGCAGAACGGCGAGGAAGTGTTCGACCTCGTCGAGCGCGCCCGCGTCGAGTCGTTTCGGGTGCGCCGCTCGGAGATCGACCGCGGGGCGCTGGCGCGCATGTTCGACGGCATCGAGATCCGCCAGGCGATCCCCATCATCCGCGCGTTCACCCACTTCGCACTGCTGGCCAACGTCGCCGAGGACATTCACCGGGAACGTCGCCGCGCCGTGCACGTGGCGGCTGGTGAGCCCCCGCAGGACAGCAGCCTGGCCGCCACTTACGCCAAGCTCGACTCGGTCGATTTGAAGCCGGGCGCCGTCGCCGAGGCGCTTGCGGGGGCGTTGGTGTCGCCGGTGATCACCGCGCATCCGACCGAGACCAGGCGTCGCACGATCTTCGACACCCAACACCGCATCACCGAATTGATGCGGCTGCGGCTGCACGGCCACGTTCGCACCGACGACGGTCGCGACATCGAACAGGAACTGCGTCGCCACATCCTGACGCTCTGGCAGACGGCGCTGGTTCGGTTGTCCCGGTTGAAGATTCAAGACGAGATCGAGACGGGTCTGCGATATTACCCGGCCGCATTCTTCGAAGTCATCCCACAGGTGAATGCCGACGTGCGCGCGGAACTACAGGCTCGCTGGCCCGACGCCGGGTTACTCGACGAGCCGATCGTGCGGCCGGGGTCGTGGATCGGCGGCGATCGCGACGGTAATCCGAACGTCACCGCCGAGGTGGTGCGCCTTGCCACCTCCGACGCCGCGTACACGGCGCTCGACCACTATTTCACCGAGATCACCGCGCTGGAAGAGGAGCTGTCGATGTCGGCGCGGCTGGTCCGGATCAGCGACGACCTCGCCGCACTGGCCGACCGGTGCCACGAGCCTGCGCGGGCCGACGAACCCTACCGGCGGGCGCTGCGCGTGATCCACGCCCGCCTCACGTCGACGGCGCAGGAGATCCTGGATCAGCAGCCGGAACACGAACTCGACCTGGGTCTCGAGCGCTATCAGACGTCCGCCGAACTGCTGGCTGACCTGAACGTGGTCGACGAGTCGCTGCGCGCCAACGGCAGCGCGGTGCTGGCCGACGACCGACTGGCACGGCTGCGAGAAGCCGTGCACACGTTCGGTTTCCACCTGTGCGGTCTGGACATGCGGCAGAACTCCGAAGTGCACGAGGAAGTCATCGCGGAGCTTCTCGCCTGGGCTGGTGTGCACCCGGACTACCGATCGCTGGCCGAGGGGGAGCGGGTCCAACTGCTGGCCGGGGAGCTGGCGACTCGGCGGCCGCTGGTCAAGGAGGGTGCGGCCCTATCCGAACTGGCCGGCAAGGAACTCGACATCGTGGTCGCGGCCGCACGGGCAGTGCGGGTGTTCGGACCGCAAGCCGTGCCGAACTACATCATCTCGATGTGCGAGTCCGTTTCGGACATGCTGGAGGCCGCCATTCTCCTCAAGGAGGCCGGCCTGCTCGACGTGTCGGCTGAAAAGCCGTACGCCCCGGTGGGCATTGTGCCGTTGCTCGAGACGATCGACGATCTGCAACGTGGATCGTCGATTCTCGAAGCGGCGCTGGACCTTCCGGTGTACCGATCGATCGTGTCCGCGCGTGACGACAGCCAGGAAGTCATGCTCGGTTACTCGGACTCCAACAAGGACGGCGGCTATCTGGCGGCGAACTGGGCGCTGTACCGCGCCGAACTCGACCTGGTGGAGTCGGCACGCAAGACCGGAATCCGGTTGCGCCTCTTCCACGGTCGCGGTGGCACGGTCGGCCGCGGCGGAGGCCCGAGCTACGACGCCATCTTGGCGCAGCCGCCGGGAGCGGTGAACGGATCGCTGCGGATCACCGAACAGGGTGAGGTGATCGCCGCCAAGTACGCCGAGCCGCAGATCGCGCACCGCAACCTCGAGACACTGGTGGCCGCGACCCTGGAGGCCACGCTGCTCGACGTGGAAGGCCTCGGCGACGCCGCCGGCCCCGCCTATGAGGTCCTCGACGACCTGGCCGCACGCGCCCAACGGGCATACGCTGAATTAGTCCACGATACACCGGGTTTCGTCGACTACTTCAAGGCATCGACACCGGTCAGCGAGATCGGCGCGCTCAACATCGGCAGCAGGCCCTCGTCGCGTAAGCCCACGACCTCGATCGCCGATCTGCGGGCGATTCCATGGGTGTTGGCATGGAGCCAATCGCGGGTCATGCTGCCCGGCTGGTACGGCACCGGTTCGGCGTTCGAGCAGTGGATCGCAGAGGGTGACGGTCGGCTCGAGGTTCTGCAGGACCTGTACCGGCGGTGGCCGTTCTTCCGCACTGTGCTGTCGAACATGGCACAGGTGTTGGCGAAGTCCGACCTCGGATTGGCGGCCCGCTATTCCGAACTCGTCGAGGACGAGGAGCTGCGGCGCCGGGTCTTCGACAAGATCGTCGCCGAGCACGGCCGCACGATCCGGATGCACAAGCTCATCACCGGACAGGACGACCTGCTGGCGGACAACCCCGCGCTGGCGCGTTCGGTGTTCAACCGCTTCCCGTACCTGGAACCGCTGAACCACCTTCAGGTCGAGCTGTTGCGCCGCTACCGTTCCGGGGACGACGACGAACTCGTCCAGCGAGGAATCCTGCTCACGATGAGCGGGTTGGCGACCGCATTGCGCAACAGCGGATAGCCGCTGTCACAGTCCGGTGGACTTGCGCACTTTGTTCACTGCTCCTCGCACCGCCTGCTCGGTGGCGGCCAGCGGCGAAATCACCGATTCACCGAGGCCGACGATCCGCTCCACCCGGTCGACGATGCCCTCCATGCGGTCCACCACCGCGTTGAGCCGTGGGGCAAGCTGATTGATCTGGTTGATCGTCTCGTTGAACCGCTCGAGCGTGGCATCGAGGTTGGCGGTGGAACTGTTCAGGTCCTCGAGGGTTTCGCTGAGCCCCTCGAGGATCGTGTCGACCTGTTCGACGGTGACGTCGGCGTTGAGTGCCGCCTGCGCGAGCTTCCTGATCCGTTCCGGCCCCGTGCGCACCGGCCTACCACCTTTGTCAGCCATGACGGTAATTATGACCGCAGCCGTGGAACCGCTGAACAGAACCCGTCGTCTGAATAGATGTGAGCCAACGAGAAACCACATCCCGGCAATGCACGGTGGACCCGCGTAGCCTCGCGCTGCCGTCGAAACCGGTGACCGGAAGCGTCGACTACGACGCTGGGTTCCGTGACGGTCGTCGCGACATTCGGACGGACCCTCACGAGTGACGGCATGTCAGAACGGCGGTGTGTCGTCGTCCCGGGAGAGCCTCTCGGCGAGCAGGAGCTGGATGCGACGGATGCGCGCAGCGTTGTGTTGTCGCTCCAGAGCAATGCGGTAGGCCTTGTCCTCGGCGCGGGTGCGTCGACGCATCGGCATCATCGCACCGCGATGAACGTCGACCGGCCCACGCGTCCGCGGCCCCAGCACGACCTCGCCGGTGGGTCGTCCCAGCAGTTCGAAGAACTCCGCACCACCTGGAGTGGTGGTGTAGGTCTGCCCATTGGGCGCCGTCCACACGACCGTACCGTCTGCGTTTTGACGATCGGACCATCCCTCAGCGCCGCGCCAAAACGTCTTCAGCAGATGGTGAAACACGCACAGCAGTTTGAGATTCGACGGATGTGTCGGCCCGCCGGGGTAGGGGACCGTGTGGTCGATCTGACACGCAGCGGCAGGCTCGTCGCAGCCTGGGAATCGGCATGTCAGGTCACGGCAACGCACGAACCGCGCCAGCGCGGCCGAGGGCCGGTAACCCTGCTCGGCGCACGGCTCCGGTAGCCGTACCGGTTGCAACCGAGAGGTGGCGGCCAAATCGCGCAACATCGTCGGGGGCACGGCACCGAACCCCGGAAGGTATCCCGGTGACTCGGATCGACCGTCGATGGTCGCCTGATCGGCGATCACATTGATGACGAGCTGGCTCAGGGACGGTTGTTCACCCTCCTTGCCGGCGCTGGGGCAATCCTCTGCGCCACAGCCACACTCGAGCGCGCTCTGCCCGGCCGCCAACGCCATCAGCGCATCGGCTCGGCGTTGCCGTTTGGTGCGCGGGTCGTCATCGCAGACCGTGGCGGCAATTTCGTCGAGGCGGGTGTCGAAGGCAACACCATCGACGAAGGCGAGTTTGGCCCAGACCCCGACCATGCCCGGGCTGATCGGTCCGACGTCGACGTAGCGGTCGTCAGTGGGCGACTTGGGTTCGCGGACCCCGGCCGGATCGAACTTCTCCACCCACATGTCGATGCGCTCGGTCAGTTTGGGTCCCGACACTTTCATCCATTTCGGTGCCCATTGCGCAAAAGCCGCATCGAGTCGGGCCAGTCGATCGGGGTCCTCGACGCTCTGACTACGGCTGACCAGCGCGGTCATC
Organism: Mycobacterium sp. IS-3022; assembly: GCF_001500065.1. Taxonomy (GTDB): domain Bacteria; phylum Actinomycetota; class Actinomycetes; order Mycobacteriales; family Mycobacteriaceae; genus Mycobacterium. Next base: position 33,223 of record NZ_LQIN01000016.1, on the reverse strand, counting down.
ATCCGGAAATCGATGTCGCCGGCAGCGAACACCGCGGCCACACCGGGCAGCCGCTCCCGCAGGTCGATCGCGTAGTTGAGCCGCCCCGCCGCCCGACCGCGGCTGATGTTCAATGCCGCAGAGATCTCGGCGACCACGTTCGCGTGTCCGTCGATGGCCCAGTTGTCCCGCTCGTCCTCATCCGCCGGCGCGCGTCGAGCGTACAACTCCCCAATAGCCTGCATCTCCAGGCCACAGGCGGCGTTCTGTTCGCGCGAAGCCGCGGCGATAGCCTCGGCCACCGCCGCGTCACAGAGCGTGTCGAACATATGTTCGATACTACCCGGATCCACTGACAGGCGGCGATCTTTTCGCAGGGGTCAGAGTTTGTTCGCGGCCGCCTCGTCGAGCAGCCAGACGGTCGCCTCGCGGCCGACGGCACCCGCGGCGGGTACGTCATCCGGATCGGCACCGCCGATCGCAGCGGCCACCGCATCGGCCTTTTCCCCGCCGGAGACGACCAACCACACCTCCCGTGACTGTCGAACCGCAGGCAACGTCAACGTGATACGGCGCGGCGGCGGCTTGGGCGAGTCGACGACACCGACCACGAGTCTCTCGCGTTCACGGACCGCGGGGGTATGGGGGAACAGCGAATTGACGTGTCCCTCACCGCCCATGCCCAGCAGGTGCACGTCGAAGTCCGGTGTCGGCTCGCCGTCGTCGGCGTTTGCGGCCAGCACGCGCTCATAGTCGGCCGCGGCCGCGTCGAGGTCATCGCCGAACTGCGCACCGCTGGCGGCCATCGGGTGCACGTTGCCGACCGGGATGTCCACCCGGTCCAGCAGCGCCTCGCGCGCCTGCTTGTAGTTGCGTTCGTCGTCATCCTCGGGCACGAAGCGGTCATCGCCCCAGTAGAGATGGACCTTGCTCCAGTCGATCCCGTCACTGTGCTCGGCGACGCGCTTCAGCAGGTTGATGCCGGTGCCGCCCCCGGTCAACACAATATGCGCCGTGCCCCGCTTGTCGATCGCGTCGACGATCGCCGCGACAAGCCGGTCGCCGGCCGCCGCCACCAACGCTGCCGAGTCCGGATACCGCTCGATGATCGGACTCACGCGTACTGCACCTTCTCGATGCCCCGCAGGGCCTCGTGGTAGACCTCGTCGGCGTCGAGCCTGCGCAGGTCCTCGGCCAGACATTCCTTGGTCTCGCGGCGCGCCAACGGGATTCGCGCCTCGGGACGGCTGGTGCGGCTCAGCGTCGCGGTGACACCGGTCTGAGGCCGTCGCAGCGTGATCGTCTCGCCGTCGCGCACCAGCTCCACTTTGAGCTCGCCGACCTCTCGCTGCACCGGCCCGTCGATTCTGGCGGCCAGCCAGCCGGCCAGGACATCGAGCGACGGTTCTTCGCGCAGGCCTGATACCAGCGCAGACGTGATCGGCTCGTGCGGTTCCTGATCGACCGCAGCCGCCAGCAGCGCACGCCAGTACGTGATGCGGGCCCAGGCAAGGTCGGTGTCGCCCGCCGTGTAGCCCTCGAGGCGGCCCTTGATCGCCGCCAACGGATCTGCGCACTGCGTTGCGTTGGTGATCCGTCGAATCGCCAACCGGCCCAACGGGTCCTTCGCGGGCACATCCGGGCCGCCCGCGGGCCACCACGCCACGACCGGGGTGTCGGGAAGCAGGAACGGCAACACCACACTGGAGGCATGGTCGGCGAGTTCGCCGTGCAAGCGCAGCGCCACGACTTCACCCGCGCCGGCGTCTCCGCCGACGCGCAGCTGGGCGTCGAGCCGGGAATCCGCGGCGCTCCGTTCGCCGGGCACGACGACGATCACCCGGCAGGGATGCTCACGGCTGGCGAAATTGGCCGCTTCAATCGAGTCTTCAAGCAAGTCATCGGAATCCAGCGAGATCACCAGGGTGAGGACTCGGCTCAACGTGATCGCGCCGCCCTCTTCGCGCAGGCCGGTGATCTTCTTGTTGATGTCGTTGGTCGTGGTATCCGGCAGATCGACAATCACGGCCGCCTCCATTCCCGGCCTACCCGATGCAACATCTCGTCAGCGGACGCGGGCCCCCAGGTGCCTGCCTCGTACGCCTCGGGTTTGCCGTGCGTCGCCCAGTAATCCAGCACGGGATCGAGGATCTCCCAGGACAATTCGACCTCCCTGTTCACCGGGAACAGCGATGGTTCGCCGAACAGCACGTCGAGGATGAGTCTCTCGTAGGCCTCGGGGGAGTCCTCGGCGAACGCCGAACCGTAGGAGAAGTCCATGTTGACGTCTCGGACCTCCATGGCACTGCCCGGCACCTTCGAGCCGAATCGGGTGGTGATGCCCTCGTCAGGCTGCACCCGGATCACCAACGCGTTCTGGCCCAGCTCCTCGGTCATGGTCTTGTCGAACGGCAGATGCGGCGCCCGCTTGAAGATCAACGCGATCTCGGTCACCCTGCGGCCCAACCGCTTTCCGGTGCGCAGGAAGAACGGTACGCCGGCCCATCGCCGGGTGTCGACCTCCAGCGTGATGGCCGCGTACGTCTCGGTCGTCGAATCCTTCGAGAAGCCTTCCTCCTCCAGCAGGCCGACCACCTTTTCGCTGCCCTGCCAACCCGCCGCGTACTGTCCGCGGGCCGTGGTCTGGTCGAGCGGCTGAACGGGTTGCGTGGCCGAAAGCACCTTGATCTTTTCGGCCTGCAGTTCGTGCGGTCCGAAGTTGACCGGTTCCTCCATCGCGGTCAGCGCCAGCAGCTGCAGCAGATGGTTCTGGATGACGTCGCGCGCCGCCCCGACACCGTCGTAATAGCCTGCGCGACCGCCGAGCCCGATGTCCTCGGCCATCGTGATCTGCACGCTGTCGACGTAGTTGTTGTTCCAGATGGGTTCGTAGAACTCGTTGGCGAAGCGCAGCGCAAGGATGTTCTGGACGGTCTCCTTGCCGAGGTAGTGGTCGATGCGGAACACCGACTCCTCCGGGAAGACGCTGTTGACCACCGCGTTGAGTTCGCGGGCGCTCTGCAGGTCGTGGCCGAACGGCTTCTCGATCACCACCCGGCTCCAGCGGCCCTCCTGCGGCCGGGCCAGCCCGGACTTCTGCAGCTGCTCGCAGACCTGCTGGAACGCCTTGGGTGGAATGGACAGGTAGAACGCGTGATTGCCCCCCGTCCCACGCTCGGCATCGAGTTTCTCGAGCGTCTCGGCGAGGCGGGCGAACGCCGCGTCGTCGTCGAAGGTGCCCTGGACGAACCGGAAACCCTCGGCGAGCCGGTCCCACACCTCCTGGCGGAACGGCGTGCGGGCGTGCTTCTTGACCGCCTCGTAGACGACCTGGCCGAAATCCTCGTCCGCCCAGTCCCGTCGGGCGAATCCGACGAGCGAGAACGAAGCAGGCAGCAGGCCGCGGTTCGCGAGATCGTAGATCGCGGGCATCAACTTCTTCCGCGAGAGATCGCCGGTGACACCGAAGATCACGATTCCGCACGGCCCCGCGATCCGCGGCATCCGCTTGTCGCGCTTGTCGCGCAGCGGATTGACCCAATCCGTCATTTCTTGCTGGCGTCGAGCTGTTCCTGCGTCGCCTCGAGCAACTCGAGCCACGACTTCTCGAATTTCTCCACACCCTCGTCCTCGAGCAGCCGGAACACGTCGGGCAGATCGATTCCGACCGATGAGAGCTCGTCGAACAGTGCCTGCGATTCGTCGGCCGTACCGGTCACCGTGTCGCCGGTGATCACGCCGTGGTCGGCGACCGCGTCAATGGTCTTCTCCGGCATGGTGTTCACCGTGTTCGGGGCGACCAACTCGGTGACATACAACGTGTCGGAGTAGTCCGGGTTCTTCACGCCGGTCGACGCCCACAGCGGACGCTGGACACGGGCGCCGTCGGCTTTCAACGCCGCGTAGCGCGAGCCGCCGACGAACACTTCTTCGTAGGCCGCATAAGCGAGCCGAGCGTTGGCCACCCCGGCCTTGCCGCGCAGTCTCAGTGCTTCCTCAGAGCCGATCTTCTCCAGCCGCTTGTCGATCTCGGTGTCCACCCGCGACACGAAGAACGAGGCGACGGAATGAATCTTCGACAAATCGTGGCCGGCCTCCTTGGCCTTGTCCAACCCCGCAAGATAGGCGTCCATCACGAGCCGGTGGCGCTCGACGGAGAAGATGAGCGTCACGTTGACCGAAATTCCTTCGGCGATCACGGCGGTGATGGCGGGCAGGCCGGCCATCGTGGCGGGGATCTTGATCAGCAGGTTGGGCCGGTCGACGGTCTTCCACAGATCGATCGCCTGGAGGATGGTCTTGTCGGTGTCGTGCGCGACGCGGGGGTCCACTTCGATCGACACCCGGCCGTCGACGCCGTCGGACAGTTCGTTCTGCTTGGCCAGCACGTCGCAGGCGTTGCGCACGTCGTCGGTGGTGACGGTGCGGATCGTCGCGTCCACGTCGGCGCCGCGCGCGGCCAGTTCATTGACTTGATCGTCGTAGGCGTGCCCTTTCGACAGGGCGGCCTGGAAGATCGACGGGTTCGTCGTCACCCCGACGACGCTCCTGGTGTCGATGAGCTCCTGCAGGTTGCCCGTCTGTAGTCGGTCGCGCGACAGGTCGTCGAGCCACACCGACACGCCGGCGTCGGACAAGGCTGCGAGATTCGGATTCTGAGCCATTGCTGTGCCTTTCGATCGCTAGTTGTCTATGGAGCGCTCCGCGGCTGCCACCACGGCCTCGGGGGTGAACCCGAACTCGCGGAACAACGTCTTGTCGTCGGCGGACTCGCCGTAGTGCTCGATGGAGACGATTTCTCCTGTGTCACCGACGAGCTTGTACCAACTCTGTGCGACGGCCGCCTCGACCGCGACACGCGCCGAAACCGTCGGCGGCAGCACCGAATCGCGGTACTCCTGCGGCTGCGATTCGAACCACTCCACGCATGGCATCGACACCACGTAGGCGGAGATGTCCTTCTCCGCCAACAGCTTGCGGGCTTCTACCGCCAGCTGCAGTTCCGAACCGGTCGCGATGATGATCACGTCGGCGTCGTCGGCCGGGTTCCCGCCGCCGAGCACATACCCGCCGCGGGCCACACCGTCGGCGTCCGTGCCCTCCAGCACGGGGATGCCCTGCCGCGTGAGGATGAAACCGACGGGACCGCTTCCGTTGCCTCGGGCGAGGATGCTTCGCCACGCGTAGGCGGTCTCATTGGGGTCACCGGGGCGGACCACCGACAGGTTCGGGATCGCCCGCAGCGCCGCGAGGTGTTCGATCGGCTGGTGGGTCGGTCCGTCCTCGCCGAGGCCGATCGAATCATGCGTCCAGATGTAGATGGTGTCGATGTCCATCAGCGAGGCCAGCCGCACCGCCGGGCGCATGTAGTCGGAGAACTGCAGGAAGGTGCCGCCGAACGCACGCGTCGGACCATGCAGCACGATGCCGGACAGGATCGCGCCCATCGCATGCTCGCGGACACCGAAATGCAGCACCCGGCCGTACCAGTCCGCCGTGAAGTCGTCAGTCGAAATCGACGGGGGACCAAAGGATTTCACGCCCTTGATCGTCGTGTTGTTGCTGCCGGCGAGGTCCGCAGAACCGCCCCACAGCTCGGGCAGCTTCGGTGCGACGTCGTTGAGCACCTGACCGAATGCCGCGCGGGTGGCCAGCGGCTTTGAGCCCGGCTCCCAGTGGGTGAGGTCGGAGTCCCAACCGTCGGGCAGTTCCTGGGCGAGCAGCCGGTCCAGCAGCGCCTTGCGGTCGGGTTCGCGCTCCGCCCAGGCATCGAAACCGGTCTGCCACTTGGCATGTGCTTCCTTGCCGCGCTCCACCAACTTGCGGGTGTGTTCGATGACCTCGGGCCGCACCTCGAACGTCTTGTCGGGGTCGAAGCCGAGGATCTTCTTGGTCGCGGCGACCTCATCGTCGCCGAGCGCCGACCCGTGCGCACTGCCGGTGTTCATCTTGTTGGGCGCCGGATAGCCGATGATCGTCCGCACCGCGATGAACGACGGCTTGTCGGTGACTTTGCGTGCGGCCTCGATGGCTTCTTCTATGCCGACCACGTTCTCGCCGCCCTCGACCTCCTGCACGTGCCAGCCGTAGGCGCGGTAGCGAGCCGCGACGTCTTCGGACAGCGCGATGTTGGTGTCGTGTTCGATCGAGATCTGGTTCTGGTCGTAGAAGACGATCAGGTTGCCCAACTGTTGGGTGCCCGCCAGCGAGGACGCCTCACTGGTGATGCCCTCTTCGATGTCGCCGTCGGAGGCGATCACGTAGATGTAGTGGTCGAACGGGCTCTCCCCCCACGGGGTGTCGGGGTCGAACAGGCCGCGCTCGTAGCGCGATGCCATCGCCATCCCGACCGCCGAGGCCAGCCCCTGACCCAGCGGGCCGGTGGTGATCTCCACGCCCTTGGTGTGGCGGAACTCCGGGTGTCCCGGCGTCTTCGACTTCCAGGTCCGCAGCGACTCGATGTCGGAGAGCTCGAGACCAAAACCCCCGAGGTACAGCTGGATGTAGAGCGTCAGGCTGGAGTGCCCGGCGGACAGCACGAAGCGGTCCCGGCCCAGCCAGTGCACGTCGCTGGGGTCGTGGCGCATCTGACGCTGGAAGAGCGTGTACGCCAGCGGCGCGAGGCTCATCGCCGTGCCCGGGTGGCCGTTGCCCACCTTCTGTACCGCATCCGCCGCCAGCACGCGGACAGTGTCGACCGCCAGCGTGTCCACCTCTGTCCAGTCGTCGGGGTGGTTCGGACGGGTCAGCGCGGAAATCTCTTCGAGCGTGGTCACAGGCGCACTCCTGGTCGGCGTTGAGCTCTTTTCAGCTGCTCGCTTAAACACCCTAGTGCCGGATGGTCATCCGATGCAGGCTGCTGGGGGACGATTAGGCCGCCGTTGCGGCGCGGTCTACCATCGTCTGTAGTAGAAGCCCCCGCATTTCGACAGGAGTAGCTGCGTGAGCGTTCGCGAAGGCCACCTCGTCGGCGGGGTGCCTGATCGAATGTCGCCGCCGGAGCGGCTCCGGACGCGAATCCGCCAGAAACTCTCCGGCTACGTATCGCTGACGAAGCCGCGGGTCATCGAACTGCTCCTGGTCACCACGATCCCCGCGATGCTGCTGGCCCACCGCGGCGACGTCGACCCGCTGCTGATCCTGAACACGCTGGTCGGCGGGCTGCTGGCGGCGGCAGGCGCGAACGCGCTGAACTGCGTGGCCGACGCCGACATCGACAAGGTCATGAAGCGCACCGAGCGCAGGCCGCTGGCCCGCGCCACGGTGCCGCGCAGCCACGCGCTGGTGTTCGGGCTCGCGCTGTCCGTCGCATCCTTCTTCTGGCTGTGGTGGACGACCAACATGCTCTCGGCCCACCTCGCGGGCGCGACGATCGCGTTCTACGTTCTCGTCTACACGCTGTTGCTCAAGCGCCGCACCTCGCAGAACGTGGTGTGGGGAGGCGCCGCGGGCTGCATGCCGGTGATGATCGGCTGGTCAGCGGTCACCGGGACGATCGCCTGGCCGGCGTTGGCGATGTTCGCGATCATCTTCTTCTGGACGCCCCCGCACACCTGGGCGCTGGCCATGCGGTACAAGGAGGACTACCGCGCCGCCGGGGTTCCGATGCTGCCCGCGGTGGCCACCGAGCGCCAGGTCACCAAGCAGATCGTGATCTACACGTGGCTGACGGTGGTCGCCACGCTGGCGCTGACGCCCGCCACCGGCTGGTTGTACGCGGCCGTCGCGGTGCTGGCCGGGGCATGGTTCCTGGTGATGGCGCACCAGCTCTACAACGGCGTGCGCCGCGGCGAACCCGTCAAACCGCTGCGGCTGTTCCTTCAGTCCAACAACTACCTCGCCGTCGTCTTCTGCGCACTGGCGATCGACTCGGCCCTGGCGCTGCCGACATTGTTCTGACCGCTAGGGCACCAACACCACCGATCCGACGGTCCGGCGGCCCTGCAGGTCGCGGTGCGCCTGCTCGGCGTCTGGGAGCCGGTAGCGCTCGCTGACCGTGATGGTCAAGGTGCCAGATGCGATCGCGTCGAGGAGTTCGCCTGCCCGCCAAGCGAACTCGTCTGCAGTGCGGGTGTAGTGCACAAGCGTTGGCCGAGTCAGGAACAGTGAGCCGGCCGCGTTGAGGAGTTGCGGATCGAACGGCGGGACCGGGCCGCTGGAGGCACCGAACAGCGCCAGCGTGCCCCGCACCGCCAGGCTGGCGAGGCTGGCTTCGAACGTGGCCGCCCCGACGCCGTCGTACACGGCTGCGACGCCGCCGTCGGTCATCTCCTTGATCGTGGCGCCGAACTCCGCCGGGTCGTCCGGATAGTCGAGCACTTCGACCGCGCCGGCCTGACGCGACAATTCGGCCTTCTCCGGCGTCGAGACCGTGGTGATGACGCGCACCGCCATGCTGGTCGCCCACTGGGTGAGGATGAGGCCCACGCCGCCCGCTCCCGCGTGCACCAACACCGAGTCGCCCTGCTGCACCGGGTACAGCGACTTGATCAGGTAGTGCGCGGTCATTCCCTTGAGCAGTGCGGCCGCGGCCGCCTCGGGACTCACGCCGTCGGGTACGTAAGCGACGAAATCTGCTGGGGCGACGCTGTATTCGGCATACGCTCCGTTGGCCTGCGCGGTGACGACGCGGTCGCCGACCTTCAGCGCGGCGACGCCATCGCCGACCGCTTCGACGGTGCCGCACACCTCGTTGCCGACGATGAACGGCGTCTCCCGCGGATACTGGCCGGACCGGAAGTAGGTGTCGAGGAAGTTGACTCCGATCGCCTCGGCCTTGATCAACACCTCGCCGGGGCCAGGCGTCGGTTGGGGCTTCTCGACGTAGGTGAGGACTTGCGGTCCGCCGGTCTCGGCGACTTCGATGGCGTACATGCTCACATCCTCCCAATATCCTTGCAGTTGTGAAGCTCGCGCGGCCCGACCTGTTCCATCCGCGCATCGTGCTGGCCGGCTGCCCCGCACTGCCGGAGGGAGACGGGGACGACGCCGGCCTGGTCGCCGCACTGGGTAAGCACGGGTTGCACGCCCGCTGGCTGTCCTGGGACGACCCGGCGACACTGGAGGCGGACCTCGTGATCCTGCGGGCGACGTGGGACTACATCGATCGGCTCGACGAGTTCCTCGGCTGGGCGGGGCGGGTCCGCAACCTGCTCAACCCCGCGGCGGTGGTGCCGTGGAACACCGACAAGCGGTATCTCCTCGACCTCGCCGACGCGGGGGTGCCGATCGTGCCGAGCCGGTTCTTCGGTCCGGGCGACACGGTGCGGCTGCCGAACAGTGCCGAGGTCGTGGTCAAACCCGCTGTCGGTGTGGGATCGGTGAATACGCTGCGCTTCTCGGATCGCGATGACGCTTATCGGCACGCCGCCCGTCTGCTGGCCGCCGGCCGGACGGTGCTGATCCAGCCCTACGACGCACGCATCGAGGACGGGGAGACCGCGCTGGTGTTTCTCGGCGGTTCGCAATCCCACGCGTTCACGAAGGGCCCGATACTGCGGCGCGCCGGCCAGGTGCCGCCGTTCGACGAGTCGGGCACGTACGCGCGCGAGACGCTCACCCCGGCCGAGCCCGACTTCGAGGTCTGGGACGTCGGTCATGCGGCGCTGGCGGCGGCGGCCGCGCACCTGAACCTCACACCCGAGGAGTTGCTCTATGCGCGGGTGGACGTCGTCGGCGGACGCTTCGACCCGCGAGTGCTGGAGGTGGAACTGGTCGAGCCGTCGCTGGGCTGGATGCAGCTCGACCAACCGACCCGGGAGCGGCAGCAGCGGGCGTTCGTCCTGGGCGTCGAGTCAGCGCTGGAGAGGTTCGGGCTCGGCCCGCTCTCGCATCGACGCCCATAGCGCCGCGGTGGCCGCCGTGCAGGCCGCGGCGCCGGCCACGTGGACGGCGACCAGGGCCGCGGGCACGCCGGTGTAGAACTGCACGACCCCGACCAGTCCCTGCGCCACCACCAAGGCCAGCAGCACACCCAGCCGCACCCTCACCGGCCGGGCCGCGCGGACCGCCAGCAGGCCGAAGCCCAGGCCGATCACCAGCGACAGGTAGGCCACCAGCAGCGACGAGTGCATGTGCACCAGCGTGGGGACGGGGACCTCGAGGCGTGGGACCGTGCGGTCGAGGCTCTTGTCTCCCGCGTGCGGTCCGGCCCCGGTCACCAACGTACCGGTCACCAGGACTGCTGCTAGCGCGACGCCACTGAGGAAAGCCAACTGTCGCAACGGCTTTGGTGCCCGCCGCGTGAGTACACCATCGTCGGGCTCGCCGATCTTGACGAACAGCAGCACCGCCAACCAGACCATCGTCATCGACGCCAGCAGGTGGATGGCCACCGTCCACCACAGCAGGCCCGTCAGCACGGTGATCCCTCCGATCACCGCCTGCACGACCGTCGAAGCCGGCATCAGCCAGGCATAGATCAGCACCTCGCGGCGGCGACGCGCGCGTGTCACCGCCAGGACCGCGGCCGCGGCGGTGAGCACCACCAGGAACGTGACCATGCGGTTGCCGAACTCGACGGCTTGGTGGATGACCGCCACCTCGGGGTGGGGCATCGGGGTGAAGCTGCCGGGGAAGCACTGCGGCCAGGTCGGACACCCCAGGCCGGACGCGGTGACCCGGACGATCGCACCGGTCACGGCGATGCCGCCTTGGGTCAGGATGACGAGGAACGCGATGACGCGCTGGGCCCGCAGGCTGGGCAGCGGCAGCAGATCGACCAGCCGCAGAAAGGCGCGTCGCACGGGTTCGATCGTAGAGCAGCGCAACTACAAGCCGTAGTAGCGGGTGCTGGCGCCCGACAGCCTCAGGTGAATCGGAACCAGCGCAGCGCACACAGTGCGGCGACGACACCCCACACCGCGAGCACCAACAGGCCGAACCAGTCGACCGACAGCGTCATCGCCCGCGACAGCGCCTCTGTGAGGGCGCCCGAGGGAGTCAACCGGGCCACCCATTGCGCCGCGGTGGGCACCATGCCGCCCTCCAACGTCAGCGCGCCGAGTCCGGCGAAGACGAACCACAGCAGGTTCGCCAGCGCCAGCACGATCTCGGCGCGAAGCGTGCCGCCCAGCAGCAGGCCCAGTGCGGCGAAACCCGCGGTGCCCAGCGCGATGATCGCGGCGCCGAGCGCCAACCCGGCCATGTGCGGTCGCCAGCCCATCGCAAAACCGATGGTGCCCAACACAATCGACTGCAGAAACACCACCGCGACCACGGCCAGCGACTTGCCCGCGATGATGCCCCACACCGGAAGCGCCGTGGCGCCCAACCGCTTCAGCGCTCCGTAGCGGCGGTCGAACGCCACGGCGATCGCCTGGCCGGTGAACGCGGTGGAGATCACCGCCAGCGCCATGATCGCCGGCACGAACGTCGCAGCCCGGTTCGGTCCGAACGAACCGAGCGGCAACAGCGTCAACCCGATCAACAACGTGATCGGAATGAACATCGTCAACAACAGTTGTTCGCCGTTGCGCAGCAACAACCGCAGCTCGAGGCCGAACTGCGCGGCCAGCATCTTCGCCACGGTGGCCGGCCGGGGGTCGGGCGAGAAGGTGCCCGGCGCGAAACGATTCACGAGCGCAGCTCCCGTCCGGTCAAGTCGAGGAAGACGTCCTCGAGGCTCCGCTGTTCGACGCGCATATCGGTGGCCAGCACATCCAGCCGTGCACACCACGCCGTCACCGTGGCCAGCACCTGCGGGTTGATCGCGCCCTCCACCAGGTACTCGCCCGGCGCCGTCTCGCTGGCCCGGTAGCTCTCCGGCAATGCCGAGACCAGCAGCGACAGATCGAGCATGCGCGGTGCGCGGAACCGCAACTGGTTCTCGGCGCCGCTGCGCATCAACTCCTCCGGCGTCCCGGTGGCCACCGCGACACCGTGGTCGATGATCATGATGCGGTCCGCGAGCTCCTCGGCCTCGGTCAGCTGATGGGTCGTCAGCACCACCGTGACGCCGTCGCGGCGCAGCCCGTCGATCAACTCCCACACCACGATTCGGGCATGGGCGTCCATGCCGGCGGTCGGTTCGTCGAGGAAGACCAGCTCGGGACGGCCGACCACGGCGCACGCGAGCGCCAGCCGCTGCTGCTGGCCGCCGGAGAGCCGCCGGTAGGTCGTTCGCGCCGCCTCGGTCAGCCCGAGGATGTCCATCAGCCACGCGGGGTCGAGCGGGTTGGCCGCGTAAGACGCGACGAGGTCGAGCATCTCACCGGCGCGGGCGGCCGGATATGCGCCGCCGCCCTGCAACATCACGCCGATGCGCTCGCGCACCCGGGCGTTGTCGCCGAATGGGTCGAGGCCGAGGATCTCGATGCTGCCGGCGTCGGGCTTGATGAACCCTTCGCACATCTCCACGGTGGTGGTCTTGCCCGCGCCGTTCGGCCCGAGCAGTGCGAACACCTCGGCGGTCTGAACCTCCAGATCGAGGTCTGCCACCGCGATCGTCGACCCGTAGCGCTTGCTGACCCCGCTCAGGCGCACGGGGGCGGGGGAGGGCCCCGGTCCTGGGTGGGTCACGGGGACTCAGCGTAGGCGTCGGGTCTCACCGGCTGTGGTTCCGGTGGCGACGGCTGCTCGGACGGCCGCGTCGTCACGCTCCGCCAGGGCAGCCGGTTGTAAGTGAGCAGGATCAACGCCGCCACGATCACGGTGCTGGCCGCCACTGTGAGCAGGATCTGAAACAGCGTGAACCGGTCGCCGTTTGCGGTGGGGCCGAAGATGCCGACCGCCAGCGTCACCACGATCGTCGTGCTGCGGAACGCCGGCCGGGTGGCCCACGCCGCGAGTGGCAGCACGGCCCACAACACATACCAGGGCTGGACCACCGGGAACAGCAGCACGGTCACGCCGAGCGCGACGCCGAGACCGCCCACCGGGTGTAGGCGGCCGCGCAGCACCGCCAGCAGCAGCCAGGTCACCAGGATCGCGATGATGAACACGCCGATCGCACGGGTCAGGCCCAGCACCGCCGTGGTGTGGTCGCCGAGGCCGAGCAGGATGCCGACCTGCCCGGTCCCAAGGGCCAACAAGGTCGGCAGCGACATCCAACTGCGCACGACGTTCGCGGTGCCCAGAGTGAAGAGCCAGCCGAAGCCGAGGCCGCTGGCCCACCCGATGATCGCCATCACCGCGACCGACACGGCGGTCAGCGAACCCCCGGCCAGGAAAAACGCCTTGACCGTGCCACCCCACCGGCAGGCCAGCGCCATCGCAACAAAGCCCAGCGCCAGCAACGACGGCAGCTTCACCTGAGACGACAGCGTGATCAGCACGACGCCCAGCAGCAGCATCGCCAGCGGCCGCCACCGCAACCATTGCGCGCGGCCTTGCGGCCGGGTCAGCGGCCTGGGAACCAGGGGTGTGGCGGCGCCGATGCTGCTGACACCGCGCAGGGCGAACTCGGTGCCGGCGAGCATCAGCCCCAGCATCAAGGCCTCGTTGTGGATGCCCGCCACCAGATGCATGATCAGCAGCGGGTTCGCGGCGCCGAGCCACAGCGCGCTCACCTCCGCGACACCGCAGCGGCGGGCCAGGCGCGGCGTCGCCCAGACGATCAGGCCGACGCCGAACAGCACGACCAGCCGGTGACACAGCACCGCGGCCACGATGTTCTCGCCGGTCAACGCCGAGATGCCCTGGCCGATCCACAGGAACAGCGGACCGTACGGGGCCGGCGTCTCGCGCCACATGTTCGGTACGGACAACGTGAACACGTGGTCCAGGCCGAGGCCGGTCGCCGGACCCACCCGGTAGGGGTCCAGACCGCTGACACCGATCTCACTCTGCGCCAGGTAGGAGTAGACGTCGCGGCTGTACATGGGCGGGGCGATCAGCAGCGGGAGCACCCACAACCACAGCAGACGGTCCAGTTGACTGCGCGACATGCGCCGGTCTCCCAGCGCGAACCGGCCGAGCATCAGCCAGGCCAGCGCCATCATCACCGCGCCGGTGGTGGTCATGGTCAGCGACACCGTCTGGATGCGGGACGGAAGGTTGAGCAGTCGTACGCCGAACGTCGGATCCTGGACCACCGGCCTGGCCCCGACTCCGAGTGCACCGATCGCCATCAGCACCGTGCCGGCCGCGCCGAACAGCCGGGTCCGGCGCAGCGCGATGACCTCGGCGTCGTTGAGCGGTGAGCCCACCGGGGGTTCGTCGGCGTGCCAACGGGCGATCGACGAGCTGAACGAAGGGAGGCGGGCTGCCACCTCAGCAGCGTAACCGCCGGTGTCGGTGGTCCCGGTCGGGCCGAGGTCGGGCTAAGGGTGCCCTTGCTTTACACGGCTTTTGGAATTCCGTCACAATAGTGTTGTGAAATTCAGTCCGGAGGCTGGCGCCGCTACGACGGCGACGTCCAGCACCGCCGCAGGAGCCGATCGCCACACGCGTGGTGCGATCGTGCAGCTGCTGCTGGAATCCGGACCGATCACTGCGGGCGAGATCGGCGAGCGGCTCGGAATCTCCGCTGCCGGGGTGCGTCGCCACCTGGACGCGCTGATGGAGGCGGGCGACGCGCAGGCCAGCGCCGCGGCCGCCTGGCAGCACACCGGACGCGGTCGGCCCGCCAAGCGGTACCGGCTCACCCCGGCGGGTCGCGCCAAGCTGAGCCACGCCTACGACGACCTCGCCGCCGCGGCGATCCGGCAGTTACGAGAGATCGGCGGCGACGACGCCGTGCGGGCGTTCGCGCGTCGTCGTATCGACGGGATTCTCGCGGGAGTAACCGAGGGTCCCGATGACGTTGAATCAAAGGCCGACCGGGTGGCGGCCGCGCTGACCGAGGCCGGCTACGCGACGACTGTGACATCGGTTACGCCGGCGCCTGGACCGATCCACGGAATCCAGCTGTGTCAGCATCACTGTCCGGTGTCTCACGTCGCGGAGGAGTTCCCGGAACTGTGCGAGACGGAGCGGGAGGCCTTCGCCGAGATCCTGGGAACCCACGTGCAGAGGCTCGCCACGATCGTCAACGGCGACTGCGCCTGCACCACGCACGTACCGCTGGTCGACAAGGTCGACAAGATCACAGCCACAGCCCCAACTAGCAAGCAAGGAGCGTCGAGATGACGACGACACCCGAGGTCCACAAGGTAGGCGAACCGCTCAGCCAGGACGAGGCCATCGCTTCGCTGAGCCGGTACGGCTACGGCTGGGTGGACTCCGACGTCGCGGGCGCCAGCGCGCAGCGCGGATTGTCCGAGGCGGTGGTTCGTGACATCTCGGCGAAGAAGAACGAGCCCGAGTGGATGCTCGAGACCCGGTTGAAGGCGCTGCGCACCTTCACCAAGAAGCCGATGCCGACGTGGGGTTCCAACCTCGAGGGCATCGACTTCGACAACATCAAGTACTTCGTGCGGTCCACCGAGAAGCAGGCCGCCACCTGGGACGACCTCCCCGAGGACATCCGCAACACCTACGACAAGCTCGGCATCCCGGAGGCGGAGAAGCAGCGTCTGGTCTCCGGTGTGGCGGCCCAGTACGAGTCGGAGGTGGTCTACCACCAGATCCGCGAGGACCTCGAGGCCCAGGGTGTCGTCTTCCTCGACACCGACACCGCGCTGCGCGAGCATCCGGACATCTTCAAGCAGTACTTCGGCACCGTGATCCCCGCCGGCGACAACAAGTTCTCCGCGCTCAACACCGCGGTCTGGTCGGGCGGTTCGTTCATCTATGTCCCGCCCGGCGTGCACGTCGACATCCCGCTGCAGGCCTACTTCCGGATCAACACCGAGAACATGGGCCAGTTCGAGCGCACGCTGATCATCGTCGACGAGGGCGCCTACGTGCACTACGTCGAAGGCTGCACCGCGCCGATCTACAAGAGCGAC
Organism: Mycobacterium sp. IS-3022; assembly: GCF_001500065.1. Classification (GTDB taxonomy): domain Bacteria; phylum Actinomycetota; class Actinomycetes; order Mycobacteriales; family Mycobacteriaceae; genus Mycobacterium. The sequence continues at coordinate 17,414 of NZ_LQIN01000016.1, read as the reverse complement.
TCGCTGCACTCCGCGGTCGTCGAAATCATCGTCAAGCCGGGCGGCCGCTGCCGCTACACGACGATTCAGAACTGGTCGAACAACGTCTACAACCTGGTCACCAAGCGGGCCCGCGCCGAGGCGGGAGCGACGATGGAATGGGTCGACGGCAACATCGGCTCCAAGGTCACGATGAAGTACCCGGCCGTGTGGATGACCGGTGAACACGCCCGCGGTGAGGTGCTGTCGGTGGCGTTCGCCGGCGAGGGCCAGCATCAGGACACCGGCGCGAAAATGCTTCACCTGGCGCCGAACACATCGAGCAACATCGTGTCCAAGTCGGTGGCCCGCGGCGGTGGCCGCGCGTCCTACCGCGGCCTGGTCCAGGTCAACAAGGGCGCACACGGATCGCGCTCCAGCGTGAAATGCGATGCGCTGCTCGTCGATACCGTCAGCCGCAGCGACACCTATCCCTACGTCGACATCCGCGAGGACGACGTGACCATGGGTCACGAGGCCACCGTGTCGAAGGTCAGCGAGAACCAGCTGTTCTACCTGATGAGCCGCGGCCTCACCGAGGATGAGGCGATGGCGATGGTGGTGCGCGGCTTCGTCGAGCCGATCGCCAAGGAACTCCCGATGGAGTACGCGCTGGAGCTCAACCGGCTGATCGAGCTGCAAATGGAAGGCGCGGTGGGCTGAGTGGTTTCCGAGCTGACCACCGCCGTCGAACCGACGCCGGCCGGATCCGCACTCAACAAGGGCGAGATCTTCACCTCGTTCGACGTGAACGCCTTCGAGGTGCCCGGTGGCCGCGACGAGATCTGGCGGTTCACACCGCTCAAACGCCTCCGCGGTCTGCACGACGGCTCCGCGCCCGCCACGGGCAGCGCCCAGATTCGGGCGGCCGAACTGCCCGGCGTCACCGTGGAGACGGTGCGCCGCGGCGACGAGCGGCTCGGTGAGGGCGGCGTGCCCGCGGACCGGGTTGCAGCGCAAGCATTTTCGTCGTTCGACACGGCGACGATCGTCACCGTGGCCCGTGACACCGAGGTCGCCGAGCCGATCGAGATCGACATCAGCGGCCCGGGTGAGGGCGCGGTGGCCTACGGGCATCTGCAGATCCGCGTCGAGGAACTGTCGCGGGCGATCGTCGTCGTCGACCTGCGCGGCAGCGGAACCTACGCCGACAACGTCGAGATCATCGTGGGTGATTCGGCCGGCCTCGGGGTGATCTGGATCGCCGACTGGGCCGACGACATGGTGCATGTCAGCGCGCACCACGCGCGGCTGGGCAAGGATGCCGTGCTCGGACACGTCAACGTCACGCTCGGCGGCGACGTCGTCCGGACCACGGCGACGGTCCGCTTCACCGGAACCGGCGGCGACGCCAAGTTGCTCGGCACCTACTTCGCCGACGACGGTCAGCACTTCGAGTCGCGGCTGCTCGTCGATCACGCCCATCCGAACTGCAAGTCCGATGTGTTGTACAAGGGTGCACTGCAAGGTGATCCGGCATCCAATCGGCCCGACGCGCACACCGTGTGGGTCGGCGACGTGTTGATCCGCGCGGAGGCCATCGGCACCGACACCTTCGAGGTGAACCGCAATCTGCTGCTCACCGACGGCGCGCGGGCCGACTCGGTGCCCAACCTCGAGATCGAGACGGGTGAGATCGTCGGCGCCGGACACGCCAGTGCCACCGGACGTTTCGACGACGAGCAGTTGTTCTATCTAAGGGCCCGCGGCATCCCCGAGGATCAGGCACGGCGCTTGGTGGTGCGCGGCTTCTTCAACGAGATCATCGCCAAGATCGCCGTGCCCGCGGTGCGCGAGCGCCTCACCGAAGCAATCGAACGAGAACTAGCGATCACAGAATCGAGAACAGCCCAATCATGACCACACTGGAAGTCAAAGACCTGCACGTCTCGGTCCTCACACCCGAGCAGACCGAGATACCGATCCTCAAGGGTGTCGACCTGACCGTGAAGTCGGGGGAGACCCATGCGGTGATGGGCCCCAACGGTTCCGGCAAATCGACCCTGTCGTACGCGATCGCCGGCCACCCCCGCTACACGGTGACGTCCGGTTCGATCACGCTGGACGGCCAGGACGTGCTGGAGATGAGCATCGACGAGCGCGCCCGCGCAGGCCTGTTCCTCGCGATGCAGTACCCCGTCGAGGTGCCGGGGGTCTCGATGTCGAACTTCCTGCGCACCGCCGCGACGGCCGTGCGAGGCGAGGCGCCGAAGCTGCGGCACTGGATCAAAGAGGTCAAGGCCGCGATGAGCGACCTCGGGATCGACGCGGCGTTCTCCGAACGCAGTGTCAACGAAGGGTTCTCGGGCGGTGAGAAGAAGCGCCACGAGATCCTGCAACTGGCTCTGCTGAAGCCGAAGATCGCGATTCTCGACGAGACGGACTCGGGTCTGGACGTCGATGCGCTGCGGGTGGTCAGCGAGGGCGTCAACCGCTACGCCGAGACCGAGCACGGCGGCGTGCTGCTCATCACGCACTACACCCGGATCCTGCGGTACATCCGGCCGCAGTTCGTGCACGTGTTCGTCGACGGGCGCATCGTCACCTCCGGTGGTCCGGAACTCGCCGACGAACTCGAGGAGAACGGCTACGTCCGGTTCACCCAGACGGCGGCCGCGGAGGCGTAACCCGTGACCGCCTCCGTTCGCCCACTGGATCTGGCCGCCATCCGCGCGGACTTCCCGATCCTGAAGAAGCAGATGCGCGGCGGAAACGTGTTGGCGTACTTGGATTCCGGTGCGACGTCGCAACGGCCGTTGCAGGTCCTCGACGCCGAGCGCGAGTTCCTGGTCACCTCGTACGGCGCAGTGCACCGCGGCGCTCACCAGTTGATGGAGGAGGCCACCGACGCCTACGAGGAGGGCCGCGCGGACATCGCGGCGTTCGTCGGCGCCGACCCCGACGAGTTGGTGTTCACCAAGAACGCGACCGAGGCGCTCAACCTGGTGTCCTACGCGCTGGGTGACACGCGCTTCGAGGGCGCTGTCGGCCCGGGCGATGTGATCGTCACGACGGAACTCGAGCACCATGCGAATCTGGTGCCGTGGCAGGAGTTGGCGCGTCGCACCGGCGCGACGCTGAAGTGGTACGGGGTCACTGCTGACGGGCGAATCGACCTCGATTCGCTCCGACTCGACGGGCGCGTCAAAGTCGTTGCGTTCAGCCATCATTCGAACGTGACCGGCGCCTTGGCCCCGGTCGCCGAACTGGTTTCGCGCGCCAAGGCGGTCGGTGCGCTGACCGTGCTCGACGCGTGTCAGTCAGTGCCGCACCAGCCGGTTGACCTCCATGCACTCGACGTCGACTTCGCGGCGTTCTCCGGGCACAAGATGTTGGGGCCGACCGGGATCGGCGTGTTGTACGGCCGCGGCGCGGTGTTGAACGCGTTGCCCCCGTTCCTCACCGGCGGGTCGATGATCGAGACCGTCACGATGGAGGAGACGACGTACGCGTCGGCGCCACAGCGCTTCGAGGCGGGGACGCCGATGACGTCGCAAGTGGTCGGGCTGGCCGCCGCCGCGCGGTATCTGCGCGAGGTCGGGATGGCCGCCGTCGAAGCGCACGAGGCCGAGCTGGTCGCCGCGGCGCTGGAAGGGCTGACCGCGATCGACGGCGTGCGGATCATCGGGCCGAGGTCGTTGGAGAACCGCGGGTCGCCGGTCAGCTTCGTCGTCGACGGTGTGCACGCCCACGATGTGGGGCAGGTGCTCGACGACGAGGGCGTGGCGGTGCGCGTCGGCCACCACTGCGCGTGGCCGCTGCACCGCCGGTTCGGCATCGCGGCCACCGCGCGGGCGTCGTTTGCGGTGTACAACACCGTCGAAGAGGTCGATCGGCTGGTGGCGGGTGTCCGTCGGGCCGTGGAATTCTTCGGCAGGGACTGACGTGCGGCTGGAGCAGATCTACCAGGAAGTGATCCTCGATCACTACAAGCACCCGCACAACCGTGGGCTGCGCGAGCCGTTCGACGCGCAGGTGCACCACGTCAATCCGACCTGCGGGGACGAGGTGACGCTGCGGGTGACGTTGTCCGGCGACGGCGAGCAGGTGGCCGACATCTCCTATGACGGTCAGGGCTGTTCGATCAGCCAGGCCTCGACGTCCGTGCTGACCGATCAGGTGATCGGGCAAAGCGTCGGCGACGCCATGAAGACGGTCGCGGCGTTCAGCGAGATGATTTCGTCGCGCGGGACGGTCGGCGGCGACGAAGATGTGATCGGAGACGGCATCGCGTTCGCCGGTGTCGCGAAGTATCCGGCGCGGGTCAAGTGCGCGCTGCTGGGTTGGATGGCTTTCAAGGACGCGCTGGCGCAAGCCGGCGCAGAATTCGGGACAGAGGAGGCGCCGAATGAGCGACACCGCAGTGCCTAACGAGGAACTGTTGTTCGATCTCGAGGAGGCGATGCGCGACGTGGTCGATCCGGAACTGGGGATCAACGTCGTCGACTTGGGCCTGGTTTACGGAATCAACGTCGAGCAGGGGGAGCAGGGCAACGTCGCGTTGATCGACATGACCCTGACGTCGGCCGCGTGCCCGCTGACCGATGTCATCGAGGATCAGTCGCGCACCGCGCTGGTGGGTGCGGGCCTGGTCGACGAGCTGAGGATCAACTGGGTGTGGAACCCGCCGTGGGGACCGGACAAGATCACCGAGGACGGCCGCGAGCAGCTTCGGGCGCTCGGCTTCACGGTCTGACGGCGGCGATCGCGCGCTGCACCGTTTCGCCGTCCGTAGGCTGGGGAACACCCGGCTGAACACCAGCGTTAGGACTCAACGTGGCTACCCAAGACATCACCGCCGAACAATTCAACGACACCATCAACGACAACGAGATCGTGCTGGTGGACTTCTGGGCGTCGTGGTGTGGCCCGTGTAAGGCATTCGCCCCCACGTTCGCGGCGTCCTCCGAGGAACACCCCGACGTGGTGTACGCCAAGGTCGACACCGAGGCCGAACAGGCGCTGGCTGCGGCCGCCGACATCCGGTCCATCCCGACGTTGATGGCGTTCAAGAAGGGCAAACTGGTCTTCAACCAGGCCGGCGCGTTGCCGCCCGCGGCGCTCGAGGAGCTCGTCCAGCAGGTCAAGGAGTTCGACATCGACGCCGCGATCGCAGCGCAGGACAACGGCCAGCCGGAGTGACGCTGCGCACGCGATAGCGTGCACTGCGTGAACGAGCGCGCAGACACCGAACAGAGCAACTTCGTCCTGGTGGACCGACCGCGGCCCGGCGTCGCGCTGGTGACCCTGAACCGGCCGGAACGGATGAACTCCATGGCCTTCGACGTCATGGTGCCGCTCAAGAAGGCGCTCGAGGAACTGACCTTCGACAACTCCGTGCGGGCGGTGGTGCTGACCGGCGCGGGACGCGGTTTTTCCTCCGGCGCCGACCACAAGTCGGCCGGCGCCGTGCCGCACATCGACGGGCTGACCCGGCCGACGTTCGCGCTGCGGTCCATGGAGGTGCTCGACGACGTCATCCTGGCCCTGCGCAAGATGCACCAGCCGGTGATCGCCGCGGTCAACGGCGCCGCGATCGGAGGAGGCCTGTGCCTGGCACTGGCGTGCGACATCCGCGTCGCCGCCGACGGCGCCTACTTTCGCGCTGCTGGTATCAACAACGGTCTGACCGCCAGTGAACTGGGATTGTCCTATCTGCTGCCGCGCGCCATCGGCACCTCGCGGGCCTTCGAGCTGATGCTGACCGGCCGTGACGTCGACGCCGCCGAGGCCGAACGCATCGGGCTGGTGTCCCGCGCGGTCCCCGACGACGACCTGCTCGAGGTTTGCTACCAGCTCGGTGAACGCATCGCGACGTTCTCTCGGCCGGGAATCGAGTTGACCAAACGCACACTTTGGAGTGGACTGGACGCCGGTAGCCTGGAAGGGCATATGCAAGCCGAGGGCCTCGGACAACTCTTCGTCCGGTTGCTCACCGCCAACTTCGAAGAAGCGGTGACAGCGCGCGCCGAGAAACGGGCCCCTGTCTTCACCGACGACAAGTAAGGACAGCACAGCGTGATCACCGCAACGGACCTCGAGGTCCGCGCCGGGGCACGCACGTTGCTGTCCACCGACGGAACCGCGCTTCGGGTGCAGCCCGGCGATCGGATCGGCTTGGTCGGCCGCAACGGCGCAGGCAAGACCACCACGCTGCGCATCCTCGCCGGCGAAAGCGAGCCCTACGCGGGAGACATCGCCCGCAACGGCGAAATCGGTTACCTGCCACAGGATCCCAGAGAAGGCGACCTCGACGTGCTCGCTCGCGACCGGGTCCTGTCGGCACGTGGGCTCGACACCCTGCTGGCCGACCTGGAGAAGCAGCAGGTGCTGATGGCCGAGGTCGCCGACGACGCCGCCCGGGACAAGGCCGTCCGCCGGTACGGTCAACTCGAGGAACGGTTCGCGGCGCTGGGCGGCTACGCCGCCGAGAGCGAGGCAGGCCGGATCTGCGCGAGCCTCGGACTGCCCGAACGCGTCCTGACGCAACCGCTGCGCACGCTGTCCGGCGGTCAGCGCCGCCGCGTGGAACTCGCCCGGATCCTGTTCTCCGCATCCGAGAGCGGTGCGGGATCTTCGGCAACGCTGCTGCTCGACGAACCCACCAACCATCTCGATGCCGATTCCATCGGCTGGCTGCGCGACTTCTTGCAGCAGCACACCGGGGGCCTGATCGTCATCAGCCACAACGTCGATCTGCTCGCCGATGTGGTGAACCGGGTGTGGTTCCTCGACGCGGTGCGCGGCGAGGTCGACGTCTACAACATGGGTTGGCAGAAGTACCTCGACGCCCGCGCCACCGACGAACAGCGGCGCCGCCGCGAACGCGCCAACGCCGAACGCAAGGCTTCCGCGTTGCGCTCACAGGCCGCCAAGATGGGCGCCAAGGCCACCAAAGCCGTTGCTGCGCAGAACATGTTGCGACGCGCCGACCGGATGATGGCCGCTCTCGACGAGGAACGCGCCGCCGACAAGGTGGCCCGCATCAAGTTCCCGACCCCCGCGCCGTGCGGACGTACCCCGCTCGTCGCCAAGGGGCTGACGAAGAACTACGGGTCGCTCGAGGTCTTCACCGGTGTCGACCTCGCGATCGACCGCGGCTCACGCGTCGTGGTGCTCGGCCTCAACGGCGCGGGCAAGACCACGCTGCTGCGCCTGCTGGCCGGCGCCGAAACGCCGGATGCCGGCGTGTTGGAACCCGGCCACGGCCTCAAACTCGGCTATTTCGCCCAGGAGCACGACACCCTCGACGACACCGCGACGGTGTGGGAGAACATCCGGCACGCGGCGCCCGACACCGGCGAGCAGGACCTTCGGGGTCTGTTGGGCGCCTTCATGTTCAGCGGACCGCAGCTCGAGCAGCCGGCGGGCACGCTGTCCGGCGGGGAGAAGACACGACTGGCGCTCGCCGGGCTGGTCGCATCGACCGCGAATGTGCTGTTGCTCGACGAGCCGACGAACAACCTCGATCCCGCGTCACGGGAGCAGGTCCTCGACGCGCTGCGCAGCTACGTCGGCGCGGTCGTGCTGGTGACCCATGATCCCGGCGCCGCCGAGGCGTTGGACCCGCAGCGCGTGGTGCTGCTTCCCGACGGCACCGAGGACTTCTGGTCCGAGGACTACCGCGATCTCATCGAGTTGGCCTGATCCGGCGGGTCTGGAGACCGTTTCGTCATTTTCATCCGCCGTGTGTAACCGGTTCATACGCTGGGTATGCGTCGGGGCATCAAGCGGGGAGGTGCTGATGAAAAAGCTGGACAAGTCGAGAGACCAGTTGCTCAACGAGTTGCGGAGTGCTTACGAGGGTGGCGCGAGTATCCGCACGCTGGTGGCGTCCACCGGCCGATCGTACGGTTCGATCCACAGCATGCTGCGCGAGTCGGGCACCACGATGCGCAGCCGCGGCGGCCCCAACCACCGCAGCAGGCGCGCCAGCTAGTCCGGCCGCTGCCGCAGGGATGCCTCGACGAGGTCCAGTACGGCACTGAGCTTTTCGGGATCGTCTCCCGAAGCCAACCGTGCAACCAAACCGTCGAGGACGAGGTCGAGATAGGTCTGCAGCACGGCGCTGGGGACGTCGTCGCGCAGTCGGCCCGCCTGTTTCTGCATACGTAACCGCTGATGGGTGGCCGCTGAGAGTTCGGCGGACCGCTCCGACCACCCGCGGTGGAACTCGGGATCGTTGCGGAGCTTTCGCGCGATCTCCAGCCGCGTGGCCAGCCAGTCGAACTGTTCGGGCGCAGCGAGCATGTCCCGCATCACTTGGACGAGCCCCTCCCTCGCGGCGACGTCGGCCATCCGCTCGGCGTCCTCGCGGGCCAGCTCGAAGAACAGCGTGTCCTTGTCCCGGAAGTGGTGGAAGATGGCGCCGCGCGACAGCCCGATCGTCTGCTCGAGCCGCCGCACGGTCGCCTTGTCATAGCCGTACTCGGCGAAACACCGGCGGGCGCCGTCGAGGATCTGCCGACGACGCGCCGCCAGGTGGTCGTCGGTGACCCGGGGCATGTCGCCTACGACTTCAGCATGTTGCGCAGCACATACTGCAGGATGCCGCCGTTGCGGTAGTAGTCCGCCTCACCGGGGGTGTCGATGCGCACCACCGCGTCGAACTCGACCGCCTCGCCGTTCTCCTTGGTCGCCTTCACGTGCACCGTCTTCGGCGTCTTGCCCTCGTTGAGCTCCTCGATACCCGTGATGTCGAACGTCTCGGTGCCGTCGAGCTTCAGCGACGACGCCGACTCGCCCTCGGGGAACTGCAGCGGAATCACGCCCATGCCGATCAGGTTCGACCGGTGGATCCGCTCGAACGACTCACAGATCACCGCGCGCACGCCCAGCAGCCGGGTGCCCTTGGCGGCCCAGTCCCGCGACGAGCCGGAGCCGTACTCCTTGCCACCCAGGACGACCAACGGAATATCCTGCGCCGCATAGTTTTGCGCGGCGTCGTAGATGAACGCCTGCTCGCCGCCGTTGGTGAAGTCGCGGGTATAGCCGCCGGACACGTCGTCGAGTAGCTCGTTGCGCAGCCGGATGTTGGCGAACGTGCCGCGGATCATCACCTCGTGGTTGCCGCGTCGGGAGCCGTAGGAGTTGTAGTCCTTCTTCTCGACGCCGTTTTCCTCGAGGTACTGCGCGGCGGGAGTGCCGGGTTTGATACTGCCCGCGGGGGAGATGTGGTCGGTGGTGACCGAATCACCCAGCAGTGCCAGCACTTTGGCGCCCTTGATGTCGGTCACCGGCTCCGGCTCGGCCGGCATCCCGTCGAAGTACGGCGGCTTGCGCACATAGGTCGAGTCGTCGGCCCACTCGAAGGTGTTGCCGCTCGGGGTCGGCAGGTTACGCCAGCGCTCGTCACCCTTGAACACGTCGGCGTAGTTCTTGGTGAACATCTCGGTGTTGATAGCCGAGGCGATGGTGTCGTCGATGTCCTTCTGCGACGGCCAGATGTCCTTGAGGAACACCTCGTTGCCATCCGAGTCCTTGCCCAGCGGTTCGTTGTCGAAGTCGAAGTCCATCGTTCCCGCCAGCGCGTAGGCGATGACCAGCGGCGGCGACGCCAGGTAGTTCATCTTCACGTCGGGATTGATGCGGCCTTCGAAGTTGCGGTTGCCCGACAACACCGCGGCCACCGACAGATCGGCGTCGTTGACCACCTGCGAGATTTCCTCGGGCAGTGGCCCGCTGTTGCCGATGCAGGTAGTGCAGCCGTAGCCCACCAGATAGAAGCCGAGCTTCTCCAGATACGGCCACAGATCGGCCTTCTCGTAGTAATCGGTGACGACCTGCGAACCGGGCGCCATCGTCGTCTTCACCCACGGTTTTGTGGTCAGTCCCTTCTCCACGGCGTTCTTGGCGAGCAGCGCCGCGCCGAGCATGACCTCGGGGTTGGAGGTGTTGGTGCACGACGTGATGGCCGCGATGACGACGGCACCGTGGTCGAGGATGAACTCACCGCGCTCATCGGACTTGACCTCCACGGGGTTCGTGGGTCGGCCGTTGGACCCCACGGCCGCCGACGGCACCACGGCGTCGTCGTCGGCGAACGCCAGGCTGGACGCCGGGTCGCTGGCCGGGAACGTTTCCTCGACGGCCTCGTCGAGTTTGGTGTGCGCGGGAGCGTTGCCGTCCTCGACATAGTTGTGAATGGCCTTGCGGAAAGCGTCCTTCGCGTCGTTCAGCGCGATGCGGTCCTGCGGGCGCTTCGGCCCCGCGATCGAGGGCACCACGTCGGAGAGGTCGAGCTCGATGTACTCGGAGAACTTCGGCTCCCGCTTCGGGTCGTGCCACATGCCCTGTTCCTTGGCGTAGGCCTCGACCAGCGCGAGCTGCTCGTCGCTGCGCCCGGTCATCCGCAGATAGTCGATGGTGACCTCGTCGATCGGGAAAATAGCTGCGGTCGAACCGAATTCGGGGCTCATGTTCCCCAAAGTGGCGCGGTTGGCCAGCGGTACCTCGGCCACGCCGTCGCCGTAGAACTCGACGAACTTGCCGACCACGCCGTGCTTGCGGAGCATCTCGGTCACGGTGAGCACCACATCGGTGGCGGTCACCCCGGGTTGGCGCTCACCGGTCAGCTTGAACCCGACCACCCGCGGGATGAGCATCGACACCGGTTGGCCCAGCATCGCGGCCTCGGCCTCGATTCCGCCGACGCCCCACCCCAGCACGCCCAGGCCGTTGACCATCGTGGTGTGGCTGTCGGTGCCGACGCAGGTGTCGGGGTAGGCCACACCGTCGCGCTCCCACACCACCCGCGCCAAGTACTCGATGTTGACCTGGTGCACGATCCCGGTTCCCGGCGGGACCACCTTGAAGTCGTCGAAGGCACCCTGTCCCCAGCGCAGGAACTGATAGCGCTCGCCGTTGCGCTCGTACTCGATCTCGACGTTGCGTTCGAAGGCGTCCTCGCGGCCGAACAGGTCGGCGATCACGGAATGGTCGATCACCAGGTCGGCCGGGGCGAGCGGATTGACCTTGTCGGGGTCACCGCCCAGGTCGCCGATCGCTTCCCGCATCGTGGCGAGGTCGACGATGCACGGCACACCGGTGAAGTCCTGCATCACCACCCGGGCCGGGGTGAACTGGATCTCCACGCTGGGCTCTGCTTCGGGATCCCACTTGGCGAGCGCCTCGATGTGGTCTTTGGTGATGTTCTTGCCGTCCTCGGTACGCAACAGGTTCTCGGCCAGAACTTTCAGGCTGTAGGGCAGTTTCTCGGTGCCCTTGACTGCATCGAGGCGGTAGATCTCGTAGCTCTTGTCGCCGACCTTCAGGGTGTCGCGGGCATCAAAAGAATTGAGGGAAGAATTTTCCGTATTATCTTTGCTCACATCAACTCCCGGCTAGTTCTCGCAGCCGACGGGCTGTGTCGGCCGCGTTCCAACTCTAACAGTACGCTTGTCCTGTAAAACAATCAGGGTCGGTGTTCAGTCTCGTCCCCGCCTGCGCGTGCTGTCACCCCGCTGGGTACCCATCACGTACGGTTCTTTCGTGACCGGACCGCATGTGCTTCCGTTTCTGCCGGCATACATACCGCCCGACGTCTGTGGGCCGGTCGGCCGAGATCCCGCGACCACGCCCGTCGACACGTGCATGAACCTCGTGATCGATGACGTCCGCGACGACGGCGTGAGCGCCTCGCCGACGCCGGAGAACGAAGGCCTGCCCGGGGTGGTCGCCGAGGCTGCGCAGCAGGGGATCGACCTCAAGATCGTCGTCGTCGACCAGAATCCGCCGATCGACACGCCACTGCGTGATATCGCCACCGAGGTGGGCCAGGCGTTTCCCGGGGCGACCGTGCTGGTGCTCAGCCCCAGCGAGTCGGGTTCGTTCAGCACCACTTTCGACCGGGCCACGCTGGAAGCCGGTCAGGATGTCGCCGAAGGCCGTGGCGCGGTCCAGGGTTCGAAGAACTTTCTGAGCGAGTTGACGACGCCGGACTTTCCGTGGACGGCGTTGACCATTGTGGTGGTTCTGGGAGTCATTGCGGCCGTTATCGGTACGCGACTTTTGCAAATTCGCGGCAGGCGCACCGAGTCCCGCGCGCAGACCTGAATGCGCAGCGCAACAGCGGTTTTGACGCCGGAGCGCGGTGGCGCCGCAGGTAGTGAAGTCACGGCTCGATAACACTACATTCAATTACAAACTTGTAATTTGTGACTTGAGTTTCTTTGGCGTCAGATGTGACGTACGGTGCAATCGGTAACTGTGTTGTAGATGTGCATTTTGTGACTAATGCGCACAGTGCCCGACGAATGTGTCCGCACGTTCGCCTGAGAGCCATAGGAGAACTGAGTCGGATGAGACCCATCACTCGCGCATTGGCCACTTGGCCGTGTGAACGGTTCTGCGCGGCTCTGCTCGCGGCGGTCGTGCTGCTCGCCACCCCCGGCCTGGCCGTGGCGCAACCCAGCAGCCCCGACAGCCTCGCCGCACTCGTCGCCGCCGTCGCCGAAGCGGATCAGAAGTTGCAGGACCTCGGCGCCGCGATTCAGCAACAGCAGGAGAGCGTCAACAAGGCGATCCTCGATGTGCAGACCGCCCGGGAGAATGCCGATGCCGCACAGCGCGAGGTCGACGCGAGCAGGCAGCGTGTCCAAGACGCCAACATCGCAATCGAGCAGGCGCAGAAGCGGTTCGACTCGTTCGCGGCCGCGACATACGTCAACGGTCCTTCCGACTCGTACCTGACCGCGAGCGATCCCGCGGACATCGTCAAGACCGCCGCGGTCGGGCAGACGTTGACGCTCAGCTCGCAGAAGGTCATCGCCGACCTGCAGCGGGCCCGCACCGAGCAGGTCAACCGGGACTCCGCGGTGCGACTGGCCAAGCAGAACGCCGACAAGGCCGTCGCCGACGCTGAAGCCAGCCAGCGCTCGGCGGTGTCGGCACTCACCGACGCGCAGGAGACGTTCCGGTCTCAACAGGCCCAACTCGACAAGCTGACCGCCGAGCGCGCCGCCGCACAGGCGAAGCTCGCGCAGGCACGCACCGCGTCCGCGCCGGCGGCGGACGCCCCTGCGGCACCGGCGGCGGCCGCGGCCCCGGCGAACGAGAACTGGGACCGCGCACCGCAGGGCCGCGACCCGGGCACCGGCAACTGGGCCGGGCCGTGGGACCCGACGCTGCCCGCGATTCCCAGCGCCTTCGTCAGCGGTGATCCGATCGCGATCATCAACGCGGTGCTCGGAATCGCGTCGACGTCGGCGCAGGTGACCCAGGACATGGGCCGCAAGTTCCTGCAGTCGCTTGGATTGCTACCCACTCCGACCGGCTACACCAACGCTCCCGGTGCGATTCCTCGGGTTTACGGCAGGCAGGCCACCGAGTACGTGATCAAGCGGGCCATGTCGCAGCTCGGCGTGCCGTACTCATGGGGCGGCGGCAACGCCGCCGGCCCGAGCCGGGGCATCGACTCCGGCGCGGGCACAGTCGGATTCGACTGCTCGGGGCTGATGCTCTACGCGTTCGCCGGTGTCGGCATCAAGCTCGACCACTACTCCGGTTCGCAGTACAACGCCGGACGCAAGGTCCCGTCGTCGCAGATGCGGCGTGGCGACATGCTGTTCTGGGGCCCCAACGCCAGCCAGCACGTGGCCCTCTATCTCGGCGACGGACAGATGCTCGAAGCGCCCTACACCGGGTCGGTGGTGAAGGTGTCACCGGTGCGCACCAGCGGCATGACCCCGTACGCGACTCGTCTCATCGAATGGTGACTTCGATAAAGAACAGGAATACCTTGCGTTCCAAGCTGACTCGCTTCCTCGGCGGTTGCGCACTCCTGCTCGCCACGGTTGCGCTGACCGTCGGACTGGCCACGCCCGCCGCCTCGGCGCCCGGCGACGGTCAGTGGGATCCCACGTTGCCCAAGCTGCTCAGCGCCGGCGCGCCGGGCGATCCGCTCGCGATCGCCAACGCATCGCTGGCCGCGACCGCGCAGGCCACCGAAGTCACGATGAACCTGGGCCGCAAGTTCCTGTCCACGCTGGGCCTCGCACCCCCGGAGGCGGCGACGGCCGGCGTCGCGCCGGGCCGGGTTCGCGGGCCGCAGGCCATCGAGTACGTGATCCGCCGGGGCGCCTCGCAGATGGGCGTGCCGTACTCGTGGGGCGGCGGCAAGCCGAACGGACCCAGCCGCGGCATCGACTCGGGCGCCAATACCGTCGGCTTCGACTGTTCGGGCTTCACCCAGTTCTCGTTCGCGGGTGTGGGCGTGCTGATCCCCAAGTACTCAGGTGATCAGTACGACACCGGCCGCAAGGTGCCGACGTCGCAGGCCAAGCGCGGCGACCTGCTGTTCTGGGGGCCCGGCGGCAGCCAGCACGTCGCCCTCTACCTCGGCGGTGGGCAGATGCTGGAGGCCTCGAGCAACTCCGGGAAGGTCACGGTGAGCCCGGTACGCCACTCGGGCCTGCAGCCCTACGTGGCCCGCATCATCGAGTCCTGACCCCGAACCTGAGCGGAGCCTGAGCCGAACCTGAAGGCGCTTGTTGAATTCTCTTCGCGCAAGCGCTCATCGTCGGGCAACGTCGACGGATTTCGTGGTGCCTGGAATAGTTGACGGCGAGCGCGCGGCCCGGACCGGCCAGCGCCGCTATGACCAGCGAGTTATGTGGAAGGAACGTTGATGACGTCACCGAGTGGGCCGCCGCAGGGGGCTGCAGGTTATCCCGGCCAGGCACCGGCGCAGGGATACCAGGGCTCGCATGCCGCGCCGGCGACCAACCCGGCCTCCAATAACGGCGGTCTGCAGCAAGAGGTCCACACGCTCGAGCGGGCCGTCTTCGAGGTCAAGCGGATCATCGTCGGTCAGGACCAACTGGTCGAGCGCATGCTGGTCGGCCTGCTCGCCAAGGGCCATGTGCTGCTCGAGGGTGTGCCCGGCGTCGCCAAGACGCTGGCCGTCGAAACCTTCGCCAAGGTGGTGGGTGGCACGTTCGCACGCATCCAGTTCACGCCCGACCTGGTGCCCACCGACATCATCGGTACCCGTATCTACCGGGTGGGCAAGGAGGAGTTCGACATCGAACTCGGCCCCGTGGTGGTCAACTTCCTGCTCGCCGACGAGATCAACCGCGCCCCGGCGAAGGTGCAGTCGGCGCTGCTGGAGGTCATGGCAGAGCGCAAGATCTCGATCGGCGGCAAGACCTTCCCGCTGCCCCAGCCGTTCCTGGTGATGGCCACCCAGAACCCGATCGAGCAGGAGGGCGTGTACGCGCTGCCCGAAGCTCAGCGCGACCGCTTCCTGTTCAAACTCAACATCGACTACCCATCGCCCGAGGAAGAGCGCGAGATCATCTACCGGATGGGCGTCAAGCCGCCGGAGCCCAAGCAGATTCTGGCGCCGGGTGACCTGCTGCGACTGCAGGACGTGGCGGCCAACAACTTCGTGCACCACGCGCTCGTCGACTACGTCGTCCGGGTGGTGACCGCCACCCGGCAGCCCGAGAAGTTCGGAATGCCCGACGCCAAGGCCTGGATCGCCTACGGCGCATCACCGCGCGCATCGCTGGGCATCATTGCCGCGGCCCGGGCGCTGGCGCTGGTGCGCGGGCGTGACTACGTGATCCCGCAGGACGTCGTCGAGGTCATCCCTGACGTGCTGCGGCACCGGCTGGTGCTGACCTACGACGCGTTGGCCGACGAGATCTCCGCCGAGACGGTGATCACCCGGATCCTGCAGACCGTGGCCCTGCCGCAGGTGAATGCCATTCCGCAGCAAGGTCATTCGGTGCCGCCAGTCGTGCCCGCCGCCGCAGGTGCGGCCAGCAATCGGTGACCACCTCCGGACGCAACGTCGATCTGCCGTCGCTCAAGCGGGGGGAGATCCGTGACCCCGCGCTGACGGCGGCGCTTCGCAAGCTCGAGTTGACGGTGCGCCGCAAACTCGACGGCGTCCTGCACGGCGACCACCTCGGCCTGCTTCCGGGTCCGGGTTCGGAGCCGGGGGAGTCGCGGCTCTACCAGCCCGGCGACGACGTGCGCAGGATGGACTGGTCGGTCACGGCGCGCACCACCCATCCGCATGTGCGACAGATGATCGCAGACCGCGAGCTCGAAACCTGGCTGGTGGTCGACATGTCGGCCAGCCTCGATTTCGGCACGACCGGTTGCGACAAGCGTGACCTCGCGGTGGCCGCCGCGGCGGCGATCACGTTCCTCAACAGCGGCGGAGGCAACCGGATCGGCGCGATCATCGCCAACGGCGACACCGTGCGGCGGGTGCCGGCTTTGTCGGGCCGGATGCACGAGCAGGAGATGCTGCGCGCGATCGCGACGATGCCCAAGGCGCCGACGGGCGTTCGCGGCGACCTGGCCGCCGCCATCGACGCCCTGCGCCGGCCGGAGCGTCGTCGCGGCATGGCGGTGATCATCAGCGACTTCCTCGGCCCGATCAACTGGATGAGGCCGCTGCGGGCGATCGCCGGCCGCCACGAGGTGCTCGGCATCGAGGTCCTCGACCCGCGCGACGTCGAGCTGCCGCCGGTCGGCGACGTGGTCCTGCAGGACGCCGAGACCGGCACGACCCGCGAGTTCACCATCGACGAGCAGTTGCGCGACGACTTCGAACGGGCCGCGGCCGCCCACCGTGCCGAGGTGGCCAGGACGTTGCGGCGATGTGACGCGCCGCTGCTGACGTTGCGCACCGACCGTGACTGGATCGCCGACGTCGTCCGGTTCGTCGCCAACCGCAGGCGTGGCGCCCTGGCAGGCCGTGTCTAGGTCGGATCGTCGCGAAATGATTAGGCGCACATGACATTGCCGTTGCTCGGACCGATGACGCTGTCGGGCTTCGAAAACGCCTGGTTCTTCCTGTTCTTGCTCGCGGTGCTCGGGATCGTCGGGCTCTACATCGTGGTGCAGCTGGCCCGGCACCGGCGGATGTTGCGGTTCGCCAACATGGCGTTGCTGGAAAGCGTTGCGCCGAAAAGTTCTACGCGCTGGCGGCATGTGCCCGCAATCCTCCTTGTGATCGCGCTGGTGTTCCTCACGGTGGCGATGGCCGGTCCGACGCACGACGTGCGCATACCGCGTAACCGCGCGGTGGTGATGCTCGTCATGGACGTGTCGCAGTCGATGCGGGCCACCGACGTCGCACCGAACCGCATGGCAGCGGCCCAGGAGGCGTCCAAGCAGTTCGCCGACGAGCTCACCCCCGGTATCAATCTCGGGCTGATCTCGTATGCCGGGACGGCGACCGTGCTGGTGTCGCCGACCACCGGCCGTGAGGCCACCAAGGCCGCGATCGACAAACTTCAGTTCGCCGACCGCACGGCCACCGGTGAGGGCATCTTCACCGCGCTGCAGGCGATCGCCACGGTCGGGGCGGTGATCGGTGGCGGCGACGAACCGCCGCCGGCGCGCATCGTGCTGTTCTCCGACGGCAAGGAGACCGT
>NZ_LQIN01000015.1 GCF_001500065.1 Mycobacterium sp. IS-3022 | reverse complement strand
AGACGCTCGAGGCGACTCAAATCCACCTCAACACCAGAAGGAGCGAACGAAACCATAACCGCATCATGACAGCACCCGCCGACAAATCCGGGTGGCTGACTGCGGTCCGAAGGTGTCAGACGGTGGCGCTGGTGGCAATCGCCTCGGAGTTCAAGACGCTGAGGTGCTGCCAATAGATCCAGTCGGCGATTGCGGCACGCTGATCGGCGGCTTCTGTCGCGGTGTGCGCTTTGTGAAGCGCGAGTTCCTGGGCGTGGTCGGCGTAGGTGACAAAATGCTGCAGCTGCGCCTGACCGCGCTCTGGTGCGTTGCTGAGCAAGGGACGAAAGACCTCGAACCACAGCAGCGCGCGATTGTCATCGGGTGGAGTGGTGTCGGTGGGCGGTGCGGGAAGAACTTCGGTGAGCCCGCTGGGGGCGATCGCCGCCAATTTCGTTGCGGCGTCAGGTGATATGACCTGGAGCCGGTGGCGGCCTTCCATTTGGCCGTTCTCGGGAATGTCGTCCGGACGGAGGATGATCTTGGGTGCGCCCGGATCGAAGCCCTTGAACTGGTCTTCGGTCGCGATGACAGCGCGCAGGTCGGTGTCATGGTGCTGCGCCCAACCATGAAGCGCGAGAATGGGATACGTCGTCCAATTGCCGCGGACCTTGGTAGGAATACTCTCGTCGGCGGTGGCCATCTTGACCCGTTCGGGGAGGTTCACGCCTTCGGGGATGTAGCCGAGGCCGTAATTGTTGGCGACGACGATGGTTCCGTCTTTCGTGAGCCCGGTGACCCAGAAGAAGCCCATGTCGGTGTTGCCGACGTTCAACGCCGCGGCGATACGGTGCGCTAATTGAGCAGGATCGCTGCCGGACCTCCGTAAGGTGGCAGCGGCGACCGCCTCGCGTTGGGCTCGGGCAGCCGAAACCGGAACGGGCGCAGGAGCTCCGACGGTGTTGGTACCCGCAGCAGCGGCCGCGGTTGGGGGAATGCCGGCGGCCGCGGGAGCGGTGGAGGCGACGGGTGCCGCGGGTGGAGGTGTCGCGGGTGGACCGAGTTGAACAGGCGGCGCCGGAGTCGGGGCGGCCGCGGTTGGCGGCGGCGCGACGGGCGCCGAGCCCCCACTGGTCGTCGAGCCGGCGGCAGATGGGGCTTGGCTCGGCTGCGTTGCTGCAGGTGCGTCGGGAAGTGGGGGAGGAGCAGGTGGTTGCGAGGCGGGCATCGGAGCGGATGGTTGGGGCGGTGGAATAGGCGCCTGCGCCGCTCGGGTCGCCGCATCGGCAATTGACCGTTGAAAGTCGGAAATTGGCGTTTGATTCGCCGCTGCTGCAGCAGGATTCATAGTGCTGGGAGTGCTGGGCGTAGTCGGGGTCGATGGTGCTGAAGGAGCCGATGGTGTCGATACGCCACCCGACATAGGACTGGTCGGTGCGCTGACGCGGGCAGGTGAGGGCGCGCTAGCGCCGCCAGATCCACCAGGGAGACCCGGAATGCCGGGTCCGACAAGTGGGCCAGGGGACTGGGCTGGAGATGCTCCGCTACTTGATGTATGCGGTGGCACCGAAAGGGCATTTTCTGATGGGGCCGAAGGGTCGGCTGTATTGGCCGGAACTTCGAATGCGGATTCCCGTTCTGCAGGCGGAAAGTTCGGCGGAACCTGGGTCGGTGCGTCCTCGTCAACGGAATTCAAATCGCCAGGGACGGATGCGTCGGCCCCAGGCAGCTCCGCCGGAATGCCAGGCAAGACAGACGGTGCTTCTGGATCGGCAGTATTGCTCGCGGGCACGAAGGAAGGCCCGTCCTTCGTTGATTCGCCGTTGGAAAGATAGATATCCTTCGGAGCTTCTGGACGCACCGGCGCCGCAGCCGGCCCGACGGTCCCAGCGAGGAGCTTGGCAGCCGCGGCCGCCACCGTAGACATGTTTTCGTTGCGAATGGCGGAAATGCCCTGTTCTATTGCGGCGGCCTTCGCATCTTCAGGGATGTCTTTATGTGCCCGGATCCAGTCAAGAATCGTATTAGCCAGTTCAACCGTGCTGGTTATCTCATTCTTAGCGGTGATTGTTGCGACCGTGCTGTCGTTGAATAGTCGTGCCGCAGCGCTTAACTTCTCTATGACCGACTCGAGGTCAGCTATGCGTCGATCGAGGGACTGACAGGCACCGCTAGCAGCTTTGCCGGACCAAATAGCGGCTCCACCGAATATTTCAGATTTCTCGTGCCTTGCTTCTCCTGCCTCGTTTTCCACAGACCGAGACGCGTTCTCGAATGCTTGGGCGCATGTTTTCAGCAGATCCTCATCGACTTCAGGCCACGCCGGAGAAGCAGTCAGCCCGTACGGGTCATGGGGCCGAGGGATCGCCATCGTCTAAGCCCCAACCGCATTACATGCTTCGTAGATAGAAGACGCTGCATTACGGGAGGTGCTTGTCAGGAACGAATCCGCAGGAGTATAGGTCGGAAGAGCCGCTGCGTAGGCTCGCCGATATTGTGCTGCAAACGTTGCAAAGTCTCGAACAACGGGATTAGAGCTGGCTCGCCCCAGATCATCCATGCGATCAGCGAAACGCTCCATTGTAGGAATAACCGCATCTACGATAGAACGCTGCTCTGATGTCCATTCAGTGGCGGGTATGGAGGAGTCGAGAGCCTGCCAGGGCTTTGTGTCCTCGTTGAACTGGTTCAGAATACGGTCCCAGTCTGCGCAGATCGAGTCGGGCGAGACCATGAAACGCTCAGGCTTGTCAGGATCTGTGAGCGGTGGGAGCGTTGTTGGCGCTGGCGGCGCATCTACGAGTGGAGCCCGTGCCGCGGCTGAGCCGTAATCTATTGCAGCGCAGACATAAACAATCATCCCACCTGTCGCGGTTACTACACGTGCTAGATGTTCATCGCTTGGTGTATATGACTGAATTGCATCGCTGTAGGCGCGCGCATACGCGATGAATTGCTCGTAGGTCTCCTTGAGGACGCGGTGGGGCGTGACTTCGGCAAGCCGGACTGTCGCATCGGCGGCGTTTCGCGCGGCCTTACCGACCGCCTCGTATTGCGCGCGTTGCTCCGGAGTCCATTGCGAAGCCGGAATCGTTGGGTCCCGCTTATCCCAGCCATTTCTTTGAACGTTGGTGAATGTGTCATTGATCGGCACCCATGCCGCGCAAGTAGGGTCCTCAGTGATGATGGTGACTGGGCCCTTGTCGTCAGCGCTTGCTAGGCCGTAGGTCTCGCCCGACGGTGACGTGTCTCCGCCATCTCCATCATCCGAGGTCACCAAAATCGTCACTGCGGCAGTCAATCCGATGACGGCTAGGAGAGCTACTCCGCCAAGCGCCCACTTCCAGCCATTGCCCCGCTTCTTCGGAGGTGGACCTGGCGACCACTGCTGTTGCGGCCACGGCGGCTGGTGCGGAGGACCCCACTGGCCCGAATTCCCCTGAGGTGGACCGTAATTCCCTGGCGAGGGTCCTCCTGGCGGCGGCGGATAGCTCACAGGGCGATCTCCGGTCCCCCCTTGGCCGAACGCATCGGGTTCGACGCGAGTGCGTCATCGGGAGCATGCTCTCCATCATCGCCCGGTGCTGCCTGACCCTGCGCCAGTTCGGAAGTCGTTTCGGGCGTGACCTCCTCGGCGCCGCCCGTTGAGCCACCGTCGCCGCCCGTACGCGCAGCGGCGTCGAGCAATTCGAGGCGTTTGAGGATCTCCTCGGCGAGTTGTCCATCTACAGCGTCGTACGTGTTCGCGGCGTTGACCACGTTCTGCGCGTACTTGGTCAATTCTTCTTTCGTGACCGGCATCTGCGCGAGCACCGGATCCACGACCTCGGTCACCTTCGCCGCGATCGCCGCGGACAAGGCGTCGCCTCCCGTCGGCCTGTACACCGTCGGCGGCTCAGGAATGTCGGCGGCGATTCCGCGCAACCTCTCACCGGCTTCGCGCACCAGGCCCGTATCGACCCGCAGAACCTCAGTCATCGTTACTCCACACCACGCTCAGCGTCGGGCAAGCCCCCTCAGGCGTCACGGAGCAAATGCTACCGGACCTGCAATATCAGCCACGCCAGCAGTTTGAGACCGCCATTTCCCGAAAGCGAGGTCTACCCAATCGCTGATCGCAGCCGCGCCACGCCTGACGAGTTACCTTCTGCGTCCATTCGACGCCTTGCCAACCAGTGACCACACCACGAATGCCGCCCCCCGCAGCAAAGAGAACAGAACGAGTCCGCCGCCTGCTGGACTAGCGTTGGCCTGTGGCCGAACCCGATCCGAAGGCGCTCGACGACCTTTTCAACCGCTTCCTTCACACCGAAGACGACGCGCTCCGGGAGACCCGTGAATCCGCCGACGCAGCCGGCATGCCCGCCATCGAGGTGTCTGCTCAACACGGCAGACTCCTCTACCTCCTGACAACCGTGTCGTCAGCAACCCGCGCCTTGGAAATCGGCACCCTCGCCGGGTACAGCACCATTAACCTCGCCCGCGGCGTGGGGCCCGACGGGCACGTCGTCACCCTCGAATACGAACCCAAGCACGCCGCGATCGCGCGGGAGAACTTCATCCGAGCGGGGGTGCAAGACCGCGTCGAGATCATCGTCGGAGCGGCACTCGACACCTTGCCGACCCTCTCGGAGCGCGGCGACACCTTCGACCTCACTTTCATCGACGCCGACAAAGAAAACAACATCGCGTATGTCGAGTGGGCTATCAAGCTAGGCAAGCCGGGCTCGATCATCGTGGTGGACAACATCGCTCGCTTCGGACGCGTTCTCGATCCGGCCCCCGACGACCGTCAAGCACGAGCCGTTCGCGAGATGCTCGAGATGATGGGCAACCATCCGCAATTGGAAGCCGCCGCGATCCAGACCGTCGGCACCAAAGGCTGGGACGGCTTCGCGGTCGCCCGTATCACCGCGTAGCCCTTGGCATTGCCCATTCGGTGAACTCCGCCGCCCAGTTGTGTTATCCAGAGCCCGAAGAGCTCTCCACCCGCTTGAGGGCTCGCGACGAAGGAGGCCCTCGTGGCGTCGAAGTCGTTCTCGATCGCGGTGTTCGCGAGCTGCACCGCGCTGATCCTGTCGCCAGTCGCCAGCGCGGATCGCGTTGAACCACCGCCGCTGTACGGGTACTACGACGTGTTCATCGACTTCTCGAAGCAGACGTTCAACGGTCTGCCGACGCCGATGAATTCGATAACCGTGCCTGTTCCATTCACTACCCATTGCGACGTAAACGGTTGCGTCGTGCGTTGGGACAACAAGGACAACCATGCCCGCAATCCGGGCGCCCCCTTGGTTTACGAGTACAGATGGAATAACGACCGTTGGGAAACCAGTGGGAAGTATCCCTACTTCTGCGATCGGAACGATCCCAGCAGCGCCGTGCAGGCCCAACGGTCGGACTATCTCATGCCCAACCCTGACGGCAGCTTCTTCGGCGAGCGGACCTTAGTCACCGAGGGAGCCGGTTGCCCCGGTGAAGGACCAGGCACACATTGGGTTCCGATCAGGCTGACACCCATCGACCCGCCGCCACCCGGCTGATCGGCTAGCTGCAGACTGCGCCGACCGCCGCCGAGTGCACCAGCTTCGTGTACTTCGCCAGGACGCCCGTGGTGTACACCGGAGGCAACGGCTCGAAGCCGACCTTGCGCGCCTCGAATTCCTGCGGATCGACCAGCACATCCAACGTGCCGTTGCCGACGTCGAGGCGGATACGGTCGCCGTCGCGCAGGAACGCGATGGGGCCGCCGTCGACGGCTTCGGGCGCCACGTGTCCGACGCACAGTCCCGTGGTGCCGCCGGAGAATCGCCCGTCCGTCATGAGCAGCACGTCCTTGCCGAGCCCGGCGCCCTTGATGGCACCGGTGATCGCCAGCATCTCGCGCATCCCGGGACCGCCCTTGGGCCCCTCGTAGCGGATCACGACGACGTCGCCGGCCTGGATCGTGCCGTCTTCCAACGCGTCGAGTGCAGCGCGCTCGCGCTCGAAAACCCTTGCGGTGCCCTCGAACACGTCCGAATCGAAGCCCGCCGACTTCACGACCGCTCCTTCGGGCGCCAGCGAACCGTGCAGGATCGTGATGCCGCCGGTGGGGTGGATCGGATCGGCCAGGGCGCGTAGCACTTTGCCGTCCGGGTCAGGCGGCGCGATGTGCGCGAGATTCTCGGCCATCGTCTGACCGGTGACCGTCAGGCAATCCCCATGCAGCAGACCAGCGTCCAGCAGAGCCTTCATGACCACCGGCACGCCGCCGATGCGATCGACGTCGAACATCACGTGCTTGCCGAACGGCTTGACGTCGGCCAGGTGCGGCACCTTCTGCCCGACGCGCGTGAAATCGTCGAGGGTCAACTTGACGTTCGCCTCGTGGGCGATGGCCAGCAGATGCAGCACCGCGTTGGTCGACCCGCCGAACGCCATCACGACGGCGATCGCGTTTTCGAACGCCTCCTTGGTCATGATGTCGCGCGCGGTGATACCGCGGCGGAGCAGATCCACGACGGCCTGGCCTGACCGGCGGGCGAACCCGTCGCGCCGGCGGTCCGTGGCCGGCGGCGCCGCCGAACCCGGCAGCGACATGCCGAGCGCTTCGGCCGCCGAGGCCATCGTGTTCGCGGTGTACATGCCGCCGCAGGCGCCTTCGCCCGGACAGATCGCGCGCTCGATCGCGTCGACGTCCTCGCGGGGCATCAGGCCGCGTGCACACGCTCCGACCGCCTCGAACGCGTCGATGATCGTCACGTCCATCTCGGTGCCGTCGGACAGCTTGGCCTTGCCCGGCAGTATCGACCCGGCGTAGAGGAACACGTTGGCGAGGTCGAGGCGCGCGGCGGCCATCAACATGCCGGGCAGCGACTTGTCGCATCCCGCCAGCAGCACCGAGCCGTCCAACCGCTCGGCCATCATCACCGTCTCGACGCTGTCGGCGATGACCTCGCGCGACACCAGCGAGAAGTGCATGCCCTCGTGGCCCATCGAGATGCCGTCGGACACCGAGATGGTGCCGAACTCCATCGGGAACCCGCCGGCCGCGTGCACGCCGTCCTTGACCGCCTTTGCGAGGCGGTCGAGCGAGAGGTTGCACGGCGTGATCTCGTTCCACGACGACCCGACACCGATCTGCGGCTTGGCGAAGTCGTCGTCCTCCATGCCTACCGCCCGCAACATCCCGCGGGCGGCGGCCTTCTCGAGACCGTCGGTGACGTCGCGACTGCGGGGCTTGATGTCGGGCTCCGCCCGACGGCGGGCTTCGGTGTCCGGAGGCTGTGAGGGCATCAAACAAGTATGCCTTCGGCGTTTCACCCGGCCAAACCAATATCTATACCCCGGCGGGGTATGCGGTAGTCTGGGGTCATGACGTCGTTGATCGCTCGCCTTGCCGCTGTCCTGATCGCCCTCGCCGCCGCGCTGCTCGTGGCATCCTGCAGCGGCAATGCATCCGACGGTCACACCGAACACAAGCAACCGGATGAGCCGGTGATCAGCGGGCAACCGGCCGGCTTCAACTCCGATGACGTCGCCTTCGCGACGAACATGATCCCGCACCACCAGCAGGCCGTCGAGCTCTCGGCCTTGGTTCCGGAGCGCTCGACGAATCCGGAGGTGAAAGCGCTCGCCGAGCAGATCTCCGCCGCGCAGGAGCCAGAGATCCAGGCCATGAAGGTGCTGCTCGTGCAGTGGAACGAAAACCCAGACTCCGACACCGGGCACGGCGGACACGGCGGACATGGCGCGATGCAGGGCATGGTCGACGACGCCACCATGGCCAAACTCAGGTCTTTGTCCGGTCCGGAGTTCGACACCCTGTGGCTCGAGTCGATGATCAGCCACCACCAGGGGGCGATCGAGATGGCTCGAGCCGAACTCGCGAACGGCGAGAACGTCGATGCCAAGCGCCTGGCGCAGACGATGGTCGATACCCAGCAGGCCGAGATCGACCAGATGAACCGAATGTTGAAGGGCTGAAATGACTGCGGTGCATGGTTATTCAGAGCAGAAGGACAACTACGCCAAGCGGCTGCGCCGCATCGAGGGCCAGGTTCGCGGTATCGCGAAGATGATCGAGGACGACAAGTACTGCATCGACGTGCTCACCCAGATCAGTGCGGTCAACAGCGCGCTGCAATCGGTCGCGCTCGGCCTGCTGGACGAACACCTCGGGCACTGCGTGTCCCAAGCCGTCGCGGAGGGCGGTGAGGAGGCCGACGTCAAGCTGGCCGAGGCGTCGGCGGCCATCGCGCGACTGGTGCGGTCCTAATCGCCCAACGCGTCGTCGATGCGCCTGACCTTCGCCGTCAGCTGATCGGTGTGGCCGGGGCGGATGTCGGCTTTGAGGACCAGGCTCACGCGTGGCGATGCCGCGGCGACCGCGTCGACGGCCCGCTTCACCACATCCATCACCTCGTCCCAGTCGCCTTCGAGGTTGGTGAACATCGCATTGGTTTCGTTGGGCAGCCCCGACGCGCGGACCACCTTCACCGCTTCGGCGACGGCGTCGCCGACGCTCTCATCTGCGCCCATCGGGCTCACGCTGAAGGCCACAATCATTCGACCAGCCTGCCACCCGTAACACTGGGCGCGTGCCGACGATGAACAGTGCAGGTCAAGGGTGTGGATTGAGCGCTGCCCAGGTTTCGGGGCGGCCCGGACGGCAGGGAGCGCTCCGCGCGCTATGCCACACTGGTGGAAGTTCTGCGACTGGGAGGTTATGTATGCGCAGGCCAAAGCGCAGCCGACTGCTCACTGCCATCCTGGCGGCGGGTCTTGTCGGCGGGATGCTGCTCAGCAGCCCGTCAGCCCTGGCTCAGCCCGTTCCGCCGCCACCGGCGCCCGTCGATCCGGCCGTCGCGCCGGCTCCGCCACCGCCACCGGCAGTGCCACCGCCTCCGCCGGCCAATCCGTTGGCGGCTCCGGCGCCGCCGGCCCCGCCCGCGCCGCCCGCCGAGGTAGCGGCGCCACCACCGCCGTCGAACCCGTTCTTCGGCCCGCCCGACCCGCTGGCTCAGCAGCATCCGATCCCGGAGGGCACGCCCGCCGGGCAGAACCCCACGCCCTATGTCGGCGCGCCGGTGTTCGCACCGCCGTCATTCAATCCGACCGACGGCTCGATCGTCGGCGCCGCCAAGCCGATCTACATCAACTTCCAGCGGCCGATCGCCAACCGGGCGATGGCCGAACAAGCTATCCACATCTCGTCGAACCCGCCGGTGCCGGGCCGCTTCTACTGGACCACCGATACTCAGGTGCGGTGGCGTCCGCAGGACTTCTGGCCCGCGGGCACCGTGGTGAACATCGACGCCTCCGGCACCAAGTCGAGCTTCACGGTGCCCGAGCAACTCGTCGCGACCATCGACAACAAGTCGTTGCAGATGGAGATCCACCGCAACGGCGAGCTGGAGAAGACCTTCCCCGTGTCGATGGGTAAGAAGGGCAACGACACCAAGAACGGCACCTACTACGTGCTGGAGAAGTTCCCCGAGATCGTGATGGATTCGTCCACCTACGGTGTGCCGGTGGATTCGCCCGACGGCTACAAGCTCAAGGTGAAGGACGCCGTGCGCATCGACAACAGCGGCGTGTTCGTGCACAGCGCGCCGTGGTCGGTCGGATCACAGGGCGAAGAGAATGTCAGCCATGGCTGCATCAACCTGAGTCCGGCCAACGCGAAGTGGTTCTTCGACAACTTCGGCAGCGGTGACGCGGTCGTCATCAAGAACTCGACCGGGATCTACAACCAGCCCGACGGCGCGTCGGACTGGCAGATGTTCTGACCGAGATCCCTAGTTCCAGATGCGCACTCGCCGTTCGGGTTCCAGGTAGAGCGCGTCGTCTTCGGTGACGTCGAACGCGTCGTAGAACGCGTCCATGTTGCGGATGACGCCGTTGCACCGGAACTCCGGCGGCGAGTGCGGGTCGATCGCTAGCCGTCGAATCGCCTCGGCGTCGCGGGATTTCGCCCGCCACACCTGAGCCCAGCCATAGAAGACCCGTTGTTCGCCCGTCAAGCCGTCGATGACGGGCGCCTCCCGGTCACCGAGCGACAGCCGATAGGCCAGTAGGGCGATCGACAGCCCGCCGAGGTCGCCGATGTTCTCGCCGACGGTGAACGCGCCGTTCACGTGGTGCCCATTGCTCAACGCACGCGGCACGTACTCGTCGTACTGCTCGATCAACCTTTTCGTGCGGGCCCCGAACTCCGTGCGATCCTCGTCGGTCCACCAGTCGACCAGGTTGCCGTCGCCGTCGTACTTGGCGCCCTGATCGTCGAAGCCGTGCCCGATCTCGTGGCCGATCACCGCGCCGATGCCGCCGTAGTTCGCGGCGTCGTCGGCCTCGGCGTCGAAGAACGGCGGCTGCAGAATCGCTGCGGGAAAGACGATCTCGTTCATACCCGGGTTGTAGTAGGCATTAACGGTCTGCGGCGTCATGAACCACTCGTCACGGTCGACGGGTCCGCCGAGCTTGGCCATCTCGCGGTCGTACTCGAAGGCGTAGCCGCGCCGGTAGTTGCCGTACAGATCGTCGCGCTCGATCACCAAATTCGAATAGTCGCGCCACTTCGCCGGATAACCGATCTTCGGCGTGAACTTGTCGAGTTTGGCCAGCGCCTTCTCCCGTGTGGCCGGCGTCATCCAGTCCAGCGAGTTGATGCTGACGCGGTATGCCTCGCGGATGTTGGCGACGAGTTCGTCCATCCGCTGTTTGGCGTGCGGCGGGAAATGCCGCTCGACGTAGAGCTTGCCGACGGCATCGCCCATCAGGCTCTCGACCACCGACACCGCGCGCTTCCACCGGTCGCGGATCTGCTCGGTGCCTGAGAGCCGACGACCGTAGAACGCGAAGTCCTCGGCTATCAGGTCGTCGGTCAGCAGGAACGCGCGGGCGTGGATGACCCGCCAGCGCAGCCACCGCTTCCAGTCCTCGAGATCCCCGCCAGACCACTCGGCGGCGAATGCGGTCAGGTAATCGGGTTGGCGGACAACGACTTCCGCAGCCCTTTCCGGAGACGCGCCCAGCTCGGTGATCCAACCGGCCCAGTCGAAGCCGGGCGCCTCGGCGGGCAGGTCGGCGAAGGCGCGCAAATTGTAGGTGAGGTCGGCGTCGCGACGCTTGACGACGTCCCAGTGCGCGGCGGCCAGCTTGGTCTCCAGCGCGACGATGCGCGCCGCGGTGTCGTCGTGGTCACCCTCGCCGTAGGCCAACCCGAACATCGCCGCGATGTGCCGCGGATAGGCGGCGAGGATCTCGGCGTGCTGCTCGTCGCGGTAATAGGACTCGTCGGGCAGGCCCAGACCGGACTGGTTGAAGTGCAGCAGGTACCGCGTGGAGTCCTTGGAGTCGGTGTCGACGTAGACACCGGTGCCGCCGCCGATGCCGGTGCGCTGCAATGCACCCAGCACCCGGGCCAGCGCCTCGGGGGTGTCGGCTGCGTCGATCGCCGCCAACTCCTCCAGCAGCGGTTGCACACCGCGCGCGGCGACTGTCTGTTCGTCCATGAAGCTGGCGTACAGGTCGCCGATGCGCTGTTCGTCGGTGCCCGGCGCCGCGCCCGATGCTGCCGCGCCGGTGATGAGGTCGCGGACATGCTCCTCGGCGCGGTCGTAGAGCGAGCGGAACGCGCCGTCGGTGGCGCGGTCGCCCGGCATCTCGTAATCGGTCAGCCAGCGGCCGTTCACGTGGCCGAAGAGGTCGTCTTGCGGGCGGGCCTGGGCGTCGACGTGGCTCAGGTCGATGCCTGATCGGATTGCTTCGACAGTCACCCCACCAGGGTGCCAGAACGCGCGGTGGGCCTCCCCGGCCGCTGCGGCACGGCCAGCCCTGCCAGGATCTGCGCGATCCGCTCGAAGGCGTCTGAGTTGCGGATCTCGCGGGCCAACGACTGGGCTGCGGCGCGGTAGGAACCGGCGGTGAGGACCTCGTCGACGGCGTTGGCGAGCGCCGCGCGGCCCGTTCGCGAAGTGCCGACGTTGACGCCGGCCCCCGAATGCGCGACCCGGCCTGCAACCTCCGGTTTGTCGGCCGTCGCGCCTGCGAGGACCAGCGGCACGCCGTGCGACAGCGCCAGATGCACACCGCCGTATCCGCCGTTGGTGACCATGACGTCGACATGCGGCAGAAGTTCGGCATAGGGCAGGAAGTCGGTGACGTACGCGTTGGCGGGCATGCGGCCCGGCAGTGTCGTGCGGCCGCGACGCCCAGTCGTCGCGACCACAAACAGGTCATCCCGATCGGCCAACGCATCGAGCGTCGGGCGCAGTAGCGCGTCGAGATCGTCGTTGTCCCAGGTGCCCTGAGTGACGTGAACGACCGTGCGCGCCTCGCGAGCCGGGTCCCATGGCAGGTGTCCGCGGTCCGCGGCGGGGCGCGGTATCACGGGGCCGGTGAACGCGACCGTGCCCGGCAGGTCGCTGCGCGGATACTCCAGCGAGGGCACCGTGAACTGCAGTAGGCGGTCGGCGAGCAGCGGCCAGTCCGTCAGGAACACCGGCGACGACGGCGCACCGACGGCCGCAAGCGCGGCGTTCAGGTCGGCCTGCACGTCGCCGAACAGCACGCGGTGCGTGACCCAAGTCATCGGCTCGTAGTTGAGTTCCGAGCGCGGGGCCCACGCCGTCCCGAACGGCGGTGCGTCCGCGCTGGACACCGTCAGCGGGCCGACCCCACACACCAGCAGCCACGGGCGGGGGCGGTGGCCGGTCAACAGCGGTAGTGCACCGGTGAACGCGACGTCGCACAACACCGCGTCGAACCTGTCCCGCTGCAGTGCTTTGCGCAGCGCCCAGTGCTGCGCCACCAGCGGATCGATGAACACCGACCGCATCTCGACGCGGCCCCGGTGCCAACGGTTGAGCAGCGCTGGCAGTACCCGTAGACCGCCGGGGTCGCGGCGGGGATGCGCCGCGTCGGGCAGGTCCAGCGGCGCCAGCCCGTGCTCGGTTACCGCACGGTGGTGTTCGGCTCCGGTGAGGACGGTGATGCGGTGACCACGTTGACGCAGGTCGGCACCGACGTGCAGCAGTGGCGTCACGTGCCCAGGGATCGGACTGGCGGCTATCAGGTAGTTGCCCACCGCTTCCCTTTCGTCCGCGAGTCGGAGCCGGGATACCCGAATTCGCTCGCCTGCAGTGCCGACCAGCCTGTGACGTCGGCCGCTCACCGCTGTCGGCGGCACCGCCCGGTACCCTCACGCGCATGCCTGACGACGAGCCCACCGCGGCCGAGGACGGTCCCGTCTTCACCAGTTACGGCATCGCGTCGGCGGTGCTTGGGGTGATCGCAGTCGTCGCGGTGGCTCTCGCCGCGCTGATCTGGGTGCAGCATCGTGCCGACACCGACGAACTGAGGTATCGCGCCCGCGTCATGCAAGCTGCGGCCGACTGGACCAGCGTGCTGATCAACATGAACAAGGACACCGTGCAGTCCGACCTGGTCAAGTTGCACGAGAACACCGTCGGACAGCTCAACTCCGACTTCGACGCGGCCATTGAGCCCTACCGCGAGCTTGTGCAGAAACTGCAGACGCAGACCACCGGTCAGATCGACTCGGTGGCCGTCGAGTCGATCCACCATCCGCAGCCCGGGACCGACGGTGCACGACCGCCGAAACCCCAGCCCGAGGTGACCGAGTTCGCCTCGCGCACCGACACCGTGCTGGTGGTGGCGACCTCGATCAGCGAGAACGCCGGTGAGAAGAAGCCGCAGACGGTGCGTTGGACACTGCGCCTGGACGTGTCCGACGTGGACGGCAAGCTGATGATCTCGCGGTTGGAGCCGATCCGATGAGGAACGCCTGGCGGGTCGCGGTATTCGACGTCGCCGCTCCGGTGGCCGCGGTAGCGGCGCTGGTGTACATCGGCATCGCGCTGGCCTGGCCGCTGTGGTGGGTTTCGGTGTGCTCGGTGCTGTGCCTGCTGATCGTCGAGGGTGTCGTGGTGAACGCGGTGCTGGCGCGCCGCGACGCAGTGACCGTCGGCACCGACGACGACGGTCCCGGGCTGCGGTTGGGGGTGTCGGCGGTCGCGACGGCGGCGTTGGCGGCCGCGGTGCTCGTCGGCTATCTGCACTGGACGGTGCCGGACCGCACGCTGCGCAAAGACAGCACGGAGGTGGTGGGCATCGCCAGCAGTGTCGCCGAGGCCTCCGCGACGTTCACCCCGCAGAGCCCCACCGCGTCGATCGACCGGGCGGCGGCGATGATGTCGCCGGAACGCGCCGAAGATTTCAAAAACGAATTCTCCTCGGTGGCAGAGGATTTGACGAGCCGCAACGTCTCCGCGCAGGCGAGCACGGTGTCCGCGGGCGTCGAGGCGATCGGACCGAACGCCGCCAGCGTCGCGGTGGTCCTGCACGCCACACAGAACTCGCCGGGCAAGCCGACCGACACCGCGGTCCTGGCGTTGCGGGTGGCGTTGTCGAAAAAAGACGGCCGCTGGTTGGTTGACGACGTGTCGCCGATCCACTCCCGCTAACCGAGAAGGCGCGCGTGATCGACCTTGATGCAGCGGTCCATCACCACCCGCAGCCCTGCGGCGGCGCCGTCACGGGCGACCTGATCGTCTGACAGCCCGAGTTGTAGCCACAGGACCTTGGCGCCCACGGCGATGGTGTCGGCGAGGACCGCGGGCAGGTGTTCGCGGCGACGGAACACGTCCACGAGGTCGGGCACGACGGGAAGGTCGGCCAACGACGGATAGACCGGTGTGCCGTCGATCTCGTCGACCGTCGGATTCACCAGATACAACTCGTAATCGGTGGCCGCCTTGAGGTACGTCCAGATCTCATGGCTGGCGCGGTCCGGGTTGGGCGATGCGCCGACGATCGCCACCGTGCGGGTTTCCCGCAGTATCTGCTCGAGGTCCATTCCCGGCGTATACCCAGCGACCGACGGGCGTCAGCCGTTGGGCCGGTTCGACCGCATCCGGGCGAACCGTTCGGACAGCCGCTTCATGCGCACCATCAACGCCGCCGACGGGCTGGTTTTGCCGCTGAGGAAATCCGCGAAGTCGGCGGCGGGCACGCCGATCCGCGACGCGAACTCCTGCGGGGCAAGCCCGGAGTGCTCCAGCAGCGCGCGGATGTGACGGGCCACCTCCTGGCGCTCGTTGGCTTCCAGGTGTTCGCGGGTGCGGGTGAGCACCTCGGCGAGTGCCTTGGACACGCCGTACGGCCGTGCGGTCTCGAGGACCTCCTCGACCTGGCGGGCGGTACGACCGAACGGGTCCCGCTTGATCGCCGCGACGATGCGCTGCCAGACGGCGAGATCGTCGGTCTCCAGCGCCGCGCGGATCGCAGCGGTAGGCCAGAACTCGACGGGCCGTTCCTCGGCGGCCGGCTTCGGTGCGGGCGGCGTCGGGCGCTGCTCGGGCGAGACACCCCCGCGGCGGCGGGTATCCCGGATGTCGGGAGTCACCGTCACCTCGCCTCCTCCAGCATCGCGACCGCAACCGATAGGCAACGCTCTCTGACCTTGGCCCACTCCGCCTCCGCCTCGGGGCCCGACATCCGGGTGTCGTGCTCATCGGAAGGCGCAGGGTCGGCCAGTCGGCGCACCAGCTGGGTCGCCACCCATTGTTTCCTCGA
Organism: Mycobacterium sp. IS-3022; assembly: GCF_001500065.1. Taxonomy (GTDB): domain Bacteria; phylum Actinomycetota; class Actinomycetes; order Mycobacteriales; family Mycobacteriaceae; genus Mycobacterium. The sequence continues at coordinate 49,152 of NZ_LQIN01000015.1, read as the reverse complement.
CTGCCGCCCACAGTAGTACCGGTCCATCGCGGTCAACACTTCTGCCGCGGTGTGCGTCTCCATGCACTCGACGAGATCGGCGAACTCCGCGTAGTCGCGGGTGGTGTTCCGGCACATGATGAGGTAGCTCTTGAGCCGCAACGTCTCCGCGCCGGTCGGGATCTGCAGCCGGTCACCGGTCGGCAGCTGGACGTTGGTGGTCTCCATCGGACTGCGCCGCTCCATCGGCGCGCCCTCGCAGTCCGACGCGGTCGCCAGCGCGTCGAGGGCGACGGACAGTCGGCCCCCCCACATCGTCACCGGATGTACCGGCGGCGCGGCGGTGGCCAGCGCGGTTCCGGCGCCGTTGCGGCCGTTGCGGTGGCCGCCGTTGAGCCGCTCGGCGCTGCGCATCTTCGTGGCCGCGCCGCCCCCGCCGCAGCCGCTGAAGGCCAGCGGATCGGTGACCGTGACAGCTTGCGGCGCAAGGGTTTTCAACTTGGCCGCCGACTTGACGACCATGCGCAGCTCGGAGCCGGTCGGCCCAAGCGACGAGAGATCGTCGGGGATGATGATCAAGTCGGGGGTGTCCACCTTGGGCAGCGGCTTCTCGAAGTCCACCGACGGCAGGATGCGCGCCAGCCAGCGCGGCAGCCACCAGTTCCACTCGTCGAACATCGCCATCAGCGCGGGCACCAGTACCAGTCGCACCACCGTCGCGTCGACCGCGATCGCCACCGCACACGCCACGCCCAACTGCGCCACCAGCGGCATACCCGCGAACGCGAATCCGATGAACACCGCGATCATGATCAGCGCCGCGCTGGTGATCGTTCTGGCGCTGGTGCTCACGCCGTAGGCCACCGCGTCGCGGGTGTTGCGCGTCAGCAGGAACCGTTCCCGGATGCGGGTCAGCAGGAAGATCTCGTAGTCCATGGACAAGCCGAACGTCATCGCCAGCACCAGGGGCGGGATGGTGCTGTCCAGCGACGAGATCCGCTCGAAGCCCAGGTCCTCCAGCCAGCCCCACTGGAACACGGCGACCAGGCTGCCGTAGGCGGCCGCCACCGACAACACGGTCATCAGGACGCCCTTGAACGCCAGCACCACCGACCGGATCGCGATGAGCAGCATGAGGAACGCGATCAACGCCACAAAGACGAACACCAGCGGCTGAGTGGCAGACACCCGGTCGTCGAAGTCCTTGATCAGGGCCGTCGGGCCGCCGACGGCGACCTGCACGTCCTCGACGCCGGAGACCTTCGGCAGCTCGGCCCGCAGCCAGCCGACGGTTTCGCGTGCGCCCATGTCCTCGGGGTCGACCGACAGCACCGCCGACAGCAATGCGTGCCGGTTGTCCTCGCCGAACGCGGGAGGGCTGACCGACACCACGTTGGGGCCCTGTGCCATGCGCTGGCGCAGCGCGTCGAGCAGCGGTTCCTTGGCCGGGGCCGACGCGGCGTCGCCCTCCGGGAACGTCACCAAGACCCGGACCGGACCGAGCGCGCCGGGACCGAGCGCCTCGGCCGCTGCGTTGACCCCGCCGCGGATCTCGTGGGTCGGCTCGAACTGACGCTGCATGCTGTTGCCGAGCATCATCGAGAACGCCGGCGCGGCCAGCGCCACCAGCAGCGCCGCGGCGGCCAGCGCCGACAACCACGGTCGGCGCATCACCCACCCGGTCCACCGGGTCCAGAACCGCGACTGGGTGCTTTCCGATCGTCTCGACCAGTGCAGATACGACGAGCGCTTGGCCGCCGCCCGGCCGAACGTCGCCAGCACCGCCGGCGTGAGCGTGGTGGAGGTGAGCACCGCCACCGCGACGGCGAGGATGGCGCCGGTGGCCATCGACACCAGCACCGGAGTCTGGATCAGGTAGATCCCGGTCACCGAGGCGATCACGGTCACCCCGGACAGCACCACCGCCAGGCCGGACGTCGCCATCGCGGCGTCCGCGGCCTGCTCTGGGTCGCGACCGGCGCGCAGCTCCTCACGGAACCGCATGAGGATGAACAAGGAGTAGTCGATGGCCAGTGCGATGCCGAACATCGACACGGTCGACGTCACGAACACCGACATCGACGTCACCATCGACAGCAGATAGACGATGCCCATGGTCACCGCGACGGTGCAGATGCCGAGCACCAGTGGTACGGCCGCCGCCGCCAGTGAACCGAACACCGCGAGCAGGACGATCAGGACGATGGGGAGGTTCCAGCGCTCCGCCTGGGCGATGTCGTGTTTGGTGGCCTGGGTGGCCGCCGCGCCGAGCGCGCCCTGCCCGATGACGTACAGCTTGACCTTGCCGTTCTCGATCTCGCCGGGGTCCTCGCCGTCGATGCCGACTTTTTGGCGCAGTCGTTTGGCGACGTCGACCGCGCCGGTGTTGTTGAAGTCCAGCTGCAGCGTGATGACGTAGGGCCGGTCGGGTTGGGGCGGCGGCTGTTGCCGGTTGGGGACGACCTTGACGCTGGGCACCTCGGCGGCGAGGCGTTCGAGGTGGGCGACGGCGGCGTTCATGTCCTCGAACGAGGCGTCGGCGCGCGGTGCGGCGACCAGTGCCAGCGGGGAGGCGCCCTGATCGGGGAAGTACTCCTCGAGTTCGCGCTGCACCCGCAGCGACTGCGAACCTTCGACTTCGAAGCCGCCGCCCGTGAGGTGGCCGGACTGGTTGAGCGCAAGCCAGATCGACGGGGCCAGAAGGAGCAGCCATACGGCGAACACCGCCCAGCGATATCTGCGCAGGTTGCCACTCAAGCGCATCATGAACTGCTGGATTGGAAACCCCCGCTTTCTCCCCGGCGTTTCGTAGCCGAAGCGTACAACAGTGTGCGGTAAGGTGCCGCGTCCTTCAGTGGTCCCCGAGCAATCTGCCAGCAACGCCGCGAGCTGCTCTAATCCAATTCTCGCGAACGGACCGCACGCCGTTACCGCGAGGGTTCCTCCCCCGGGCACCTCGTGCGTCTCGGCCGCGGAATTGGCGGGGGCAGCGGGCCGGGTGGCAGGATGTCAGGCGGCCGTTTTCGGCGTCGGGGACTGATTGTCGTCCATCGAAGGTGTTTGCGGATCGTTCGAGATGTCGACGCCGTCCGCAAACCGTAAGGAGTTGTCCATGAAAACGACCACCGGGCTGATGCGTCGCGGGCTTTTCGGTGTTCTTGCTGCCTCCGCGGCCGGCGGCGCCATGGTGGCCGCGCTGGTGACGCCGGCCCAGCCATTGATGCCGTCCGCGACTGCCGCGCAGGACCCGTGTGCGGCCAGCGAGCTCGCCAGGACGATCGGTGAGGTGGCCACGTCGACCGGTGAGTACCTCGAAGAGCACCCGCAGACGAACCAGGCCCTGACGACGATCAGCAAGCAGCAGGCCGGGCCGCAGTCGCTGGCTGCGGTGAAGACGTACTTCGATGCCAACCCACAGGTGGCCAAGGACATGCAGCAGTTGCAGCAGCCGCTGGCGAGCCTGTCCGGTAAGTGCAAACTGCCGTTCACGCTGCCTCAGGTGGTGGGTCTGTTGCAGGCCGCGCAGCAGGGTGGCGGCCTGCCGGGGAGTTTGCCGGCGCAGGCGCCCGCCGCCCAGAACGCGGGCCTTCCCGCAGCGGGTGCCACGGCGCACATGCCCGCGGCGGCGCCGGTCTCGCAGGGCACCGCAGCGACGCCGGGATCGGCCATCGCCGGTCTGCCCTGACCCGACCCGGCGCGCAGTACCCCGCAACGGCACCTCTGAGCTGCGGATTCGGAGTTTTCCGGGATTCGTTGACCGCAAGGCGAGAAAGTCCGCCGACATTCTGCTTAGCTTTTGTGCGTTGGTCCTAGTTGGTCTTCGTCAGTAACCGCCCAGGTTACGGCCACTCCACTTCCGATGAAGGAGCTCAACCATGGTTCTCTCGGCCCGTACTGCGCGACGTGCGGTAGCTGGCGCGGTCGGCACCGGCGCGATCGCGGGTGCGATGTTCCTCGGTGCCATGCCTTCGGCGACGGCCCAGCCCGCGCCGCCGAACTGCACGGCCGCCGATCTCGCCGGGGTGGCGTCCGGCGTCTCGGCAGCGACCTCGGCATATCTGTTCAGCCATCCGGATGTGAACTGGTTCTTCACCAGCCTCGAGGGCCTGCCGCGCGACGAGGTCCGGGGCAAGGTGCAGGACTACTTGAACTCCAACCCTCAGGTGAAGGCCGAGTTGACCGGGATTCGTCAGCCGCTGGTTGACATCAAGAACCGCTGCGGCGACACCAACGGCGACGGCCTCGCCGACAGCTAGGCCTGCGCGCCCGCCGCTGACGGTGTCAGCGGCGGGTCATGGCCAGGATCGCGGCGCGCCAGCCGAGTAGCAGCACTGCGGTCGAAATCGAGGCCACCACAATGAAACTCGGTGCGACGCCGGCCGACGTCAGCTTACGTAGCAGCATCCCCACCACGATGGTGCACACCCACACCGCGATCCCCGTCGGGAGCAGCGAGTAGGGTCGCCGCCACCCAAGCGACAGCGTCCATCCGACCACCGCGCCCGCCACGAACGGCCATGCGGTCGCAGCGACGCCGGCCAGGTCGACGCCCTCGGCGTGGCTGCGTCGGCCGATGGCGGCGAACACGATCAGGCAGCACACGTCGGTTGCCAGCGCCGCCAGCGTTGGCCGGGTCTGCTCTCGGCTATCGATCGGCATCGGTCATCGCCTTCAACCACATGCGTCGGGGTCGACGTCGGTTTCGGTGCGGAACATGAAGAAGAACACCACCCACCCGATCGCCGCGATGAAGATCCAGCTGATCAACCGGTAGATGAGCATGGCCGAGATCGCCGACGCCAACGTCATCCCGCTCGACACCAGGCCCGGCACCAGCACCGCCTCGACCACCAGCAACCCGCCGGGCATCAGCGGGATCGACCCGACCGCGCGGGCCGCGACGTACGCCACGATCACCCCGAGCAGTGAGGGCCGTCCGCCCGCGGCGTAGCAGGCGAACAGCAGCGTGCCCACACCGGTCACCAGCGTGAACATCGACCACACGAACGCGACGCTGAGCTGGCTTCGGCTCAGCTTCACCGATTCGAGTTGCGCCAGCGTCTCACGCCACCTGGCCAAACCGTTGTCGGCCGGTTTGGCGCGCAGGTAGTTCACCCACGACAGCACCCGCACGCCGACGCCGTCGAGCAGATCCGGCCGCGACGCCACCGCTTGCGCCAGCACGATCAGCATGATGAAACCGACCAGCGTGAAGATCAGCGAGAACGGGTTGTGTTTGGCGCCCAGGAAGAACGCGCTGCCCAACCCGAGCAGCGCCAGGCTGGTCACCTGCAGCGCCCCCGACATCACAAGCTGCCAGGAGGCGATGACCGGCGTCGCACCCCAGAGCCGCTGCTGACGGTAGATGAACGTGGCCGACAGCACGGGTCCGCCCGGCAGCGTCGTGCTCAGCGAATTGCCCGCGTAGAACGCCGCCTGCGAACGCCACTGCCGCACAGGCACTTCCGCCGAGCGCAGCAACTTGCGTTGAATGTCGCCGAAGAAGTGCATGGACGCCAGGGCGGTGCCGACGGCCGCCAGCACCCACCACCAGTCCGCTGTGTAGAGGCTGTGCCACGCCTTGGCGAGCTGGTCCCACACCAGCCCGAGTTCGACGGTCAGCACGACGAGCACGACGGCGAAGACCGCCCACCGCAGCCACCAGTACCTGCTGCGCGCGGAGCGCACCTGGCTGCGGGCTGCACTCGCAGGCGCGTCGTGGGCCACGGGGTAAGGGTAGTTCGTGGCGTGGCCGATTCCGGAGATCCGGCCCAGCATGCTGCGGGCCGTTACGCTATCGGGATGCTCGAGGGCACTTCTCTCGATGACGAGGCGGTTTCGCCTCTTGTTCGCAAGGCTGCTGCGTGGTCATGGCGATTGCTGGTGATCCTCGCCGCCATCGTCGCGATGCTGTGGTTGTTCAAGCGACTGGAGATCATCGTCGTCCCGGTGGCGTTGGCGACGATTCTGGCGGCCCTGCTGATGCCGGCGGTCGACTTCCTCGACCGGCGTGGCGCCCCGCGCGGCGGTGCCGTTGCGCTGATGTTGCTCGGCGGCTTCGCCGTCGTCGGAGGGATTCTGGCCTTCGTCGTCAGCCAGTTCATCGAGGGTGCACCGGCGTTGGTGGAGCAGGTGAGCCGCAGCATCGACGGTGTGCGCGACTGGCTGATCGACGGCCCACTGCACCTGAGCCGGGAACAGATCGACAACGCGGGCAACGCCGCGATCGAGGCCTTGCAGAACAACCAGGAACGGGTGACGACCGGCGCGCTGTCGACGGCCGGCACGGTGACCGAGATCGTCACCGGTGCCGTGCTGGTGTTGTTCACGCTGATCTTCCTGCTGCAAGGCGGGCGCAACATCTACGCGTTCGTCACGCGGATCTTCCCGGTGAGCGTGCGCGAGCGCGTTCGCGACGCCGGCCGGGCCGGCTTCCACTCGCTGATCGGCTATGTGCGGGCGACGTTCCTGGTTGCGCTCGTCGACGCCGTCGGGATCGGCACCGGCCTGGCGATCATGGGTGTGCCGTTGGCCTTGCCGTTGGCGTCGCTGGTGTTCTTGGGCGCATTCATTCCGCTCGTCGGTGCGGTGATCGCCGGCGCCCTCGCGGTGGTCGTCGCGCTGATCGCCAAGGGCATCATCTATGCGTTGATCACCCTCGCGCTTGTCATCGCGGTCCAGCAGCTGGAAGGCCACGTCCTGCAGCCGTTGGTGATGGGTCGTGCGGTGTCGATTCACCCGCTGGCGATCGTTCTGGTGATCGCGGGCGGTGGCGTCTTGGCGGGCATCGTCGGGGCACTTCTGGCGGTACCGGTGCTCGCGTTCCTCAACAGCTCGATTCGCGTGCTCACCGCGAGGGACCCAGCCGCGGAGGAAGCCGCGCAGGAAGCGGAGGACGGGCCGTTGGTCAGGGCCGAGACCGACGACGTCGAGGAGTCAGAGCCTCGGTGATCCAGCGGGACTAGAGCCGGCCCTCGCGCCGCAGCAAGTCCTGCGCGCTCACCCCGCCGCGGCGCTGACGTTCCTCGTCCTCGCGGGTGTTCAGCTTTTCGGTCGCCGCCTCGGCATCGTCTGATTGCTTACCCGGGGTGGGGATGGCCGTCGTCGCGTCGGGGTCTGCCCTGCCTTCCGGCGGGGTCCCCTGCGGGCGGGTTCCCGGAGTCGGAATCGCAGTGGTCGGCTCGTTGTCCGGCGACGGTCGCGCTTCGGGCCGACGTCCTCTCCTGCCTTCCGGCGGGCTTCCCGCGGGCATCGCCCTGGTGGGCTCCGCCGACGGCCGTTGCGGTGCCGGTGGCGCGGGCGGCGTGCCGGTGCCACGCAACTCGCCCAGCCACGACTCGATCTCGCGTTCCTCCCGCGGTGGCCGTGGCGGCGGGGCGGGGGGGGCCGGCGGCCGGGCGGCCTGACGCGTCGCGGCGGCGGCGTTGGTCACCGCGTTCCGCACGGCGTTCTTGGCCATCGACAACCGCGTGGTCTGCGGTTCGTCGGACGGCGGAGCGGCAGGTGTGGCGGCGCTGGGGATGCGCGTCGTGCCCGCCACCGATGGAGCGTTCGCCCGCGGTGGCGCCGCGACGCGGGTGGCGCCGGGCCGTGACGAGCCTTCGACGGCGGGATGCGTCGGATCGTGGGGTGGGCGGGGCCTGTCGTACGGGCGACGCGGCACGGGCGCACCCGCACCGACCAACACCTCGGGATTCTCGGCGGAGTCGCGCACCGCGGGCCGCTTCCGCTCGTCGGGCAGTTCGGTCTCGCCCAGCCCCAGCCGCTCCTGGATACGCTTCATCCACCGCGGTGCCCACCAGCAGTCGTCGCCGAGCAGCTTCATCACGGCCGGGACCAGGAACATCCGGACGATCGTGGCGTCCAGCAGAAGCGCGATCAGCAGGCCGAAGGCCAGATACTTCATCATCACCAGGTCGGAGAACACGAACGCGCCCGCGACGACCGCCAGCACCAGCGCGGCGCCCGTGATCAGCCGGCCGGTGGTCGCGGTGCCGATCCGGATCGCCTCGGCGGTGGACATGCCGCGTTCTCGCGCCTCCACCATGCGTGACACCAGGAAGACCTCGTAGTCGGTCGACAGCCCCCAGATCACCGCGATGATCAACCCGATCATCGGGGCCATCAGCGGCTGCGGCGTGTAGTTCATCAGGCCTGAGCCGTGACCGTCGACGAACATCCATGTCAGCACGCCCATCGTCGAACCGAGGGTGAGCGCGCTCATCACCGCGGCCTTGATGGGCAGCACCACCGACCCGAACGCCAGGAACATCAGGATGGTGGTGGTGACGATCAGGACGGTAACCATCAGCGGCAGCTTGTCGAACAAGCTGTGGATGCTGTCCTGCTCCAGCGCCGGGGTGCCGCCCACCGAGATCGACAGCCCGCGCGGTGGCGTGATGGACCGGAGTTCCTCGATCTTCTCGGCGGCGTCGTTGCGGTTCTCCAGACCGTTCTGGATGACGCGGACCGACGGGTCCTTCGAGCCGCTCTCCTGATGCGGTCGCGCCTGCCACATCTTGGTGGGGTCGTCGTCGGGTTCGATGAACCCGGGGATCGCCATCGCCTTGTTGCGGATCTCGGCGACCTGCCGGTCGGTGACCGGATCACCATCGTTGTTCTCGATCACGATGGTCAGCGGTTCGGTGCGGAAGCCGGGGAACGTCTTGTCGAAGGCTTCCTGAGCCAGGCGGACCGGGTTGTCCGGCGGTAGGTACTTCTCGCTGATGCCGCCGAGCGACAACTGTCCCAACGGGATGATCAGCAGGATCATCGCGATCACGATCGGCGCGGCGAACGCGATCGGGCGTTTCATCACGCGGTTGACCAGCTTGCCCCAGAAGCCCTTCTCGACCTCGGCGCGGGTCTTTGTCTTCTGGGTCTTCTCGGCGAGCCAGTCGAGCCATGCGATCGTCGGCTTGCGCACTGCGGGGCTGAACCGGGCCAGCGCCAGCACCGTGATGGTGCCCGCGACGAACACCAAAATGCCCATCAGCAACCAGAAGATCGCCGAGCCGATCGTGTCCTTCAACGCGAACAATCCGTAGGTGAGCCACGCGAACGAACCGATGTAGCCGAGAAGCAGACCGATCAGCGCGAGACTCGCGCCGTCGTCGTGCGTGCGGCGGATCTGCGCACGGGCGAGGTGACCGACGGGGATCGCCGCGAACGGGACCAGCACACCGAGGACGACGGCCGCGACGGCCAGCGGATTGCGGCGGCCGCTGTGCGAATACGACCCGATCGTGTCCGGCTGGGCGAAGCGCACCAGCGTCCGCACCCCAAGGGCGTCGACGTTGCGTCCCAGGATGGCGAGCGCGGCCGCCAGCACCGTGACCGACAGCACCGCCGCCAGCATCACCGACGCGATGATCGCGTAGGTGATGGACTTCAGGAAGCCCTGTGGGAATAGCAGCAGCGGCACCGACGACGCCACCAGGATCACTGCGGAGAACATGATCGTGCGGCCCGAAGTCATCACGGTGCGCCGGACCGCGGCCTCTGTGTCGTAGCCCTCCGCGATCTCCTCGCGGAAGCGGCTGACCATGAACAGGCCGTAGTCGACGGCGATACCGAGACCCATCAGGGTCACCACGGGCTGGGCGAAGAAGTGCACCGGCATGAACTCGGCGACCAACCGCATGATGCCCAGTGCGCCGGCGATCGTCAGGCCGCCGATGATGGCCGGGAGGCTGGCCGCGACCACGCCACCGAACACGAAGAACAGCACGACCGCCACCAGCGGGATGGCGGCCACCTCGGCGCGGCGTTGGTCCTCACCGATGGTGCCGGTGAGTTCACTGGCCAGCGGGTTGAGCCCGGCCAGCTGGATGTTGCCGTCGTTGACCTCGCGCAGTTGGTCTTCGACGGCCTGATAGTTCTTGAGGATCTCGTCGTCGCTCTCGCCCTTGAGCGGAATGCTGACGAACGTGCGGGACAGGTCCGCGGTCTTCATCTGCTGGACGGTCTGCGATTCGGCGTCGGGTGCGCGCAGCCAGCCGACCCAGCTCACGATCCTGTCGCTGTTGTCCTCGACCAGCTTGTTGAGCTCGTCGACGGTCTGCTTCATCCACGCGGGATCGTTGACCTTCTTGCCGTCGGGTGGCGTCAGGATTGCGACGATGTGGCTGGTGCGGTCGCGGCCGTATGCCTCGTCGGCGACCACCGACGCGTGCACCGATTGGCTGCCTTCGTCGTAGAAGCCGCTCTGCGTGACGTGGCTGCCGAGGCTGATGCCGTAGATACCGCCACTGAGACAGAGCGCGACCATGACGCCGATGACGATGTACCGGTACCGGTACACCGTTCGACCCCACCAGGCGAACACTTGAGCTCCTAACTAAGTCAGCGGCGACCCGCGCAGTTCAGTTGTTGACACGCGAGGTCAGTAGCGAGGACAGCGGCCGGAACGGCTGCAACCATGCCCCCTGCTCGGGCAGCGAATCTAGGCCGATTCGCGGTAGCGGTTCCCGGAAAACACCAGGGATGTCTTCCAGGTCGACGAACTCCAAGGTATCCGACGCTAGCGCCCAGCTCGCATGTTCGCGAAATCCGAGCACCTGGACCGGGATGCCGTCGCGAGCGATCTCCTCCAGCGGTTGTTTGAACGCCTGACCGTCGGCCGATGCCACAAGCACCCCGGCCAGACCCTCGCTGCGGCGCAGCGCGATGTGGTTCAGCATGTCGGTATCGACATCACTGTCGTCGTTCAGTTTGGGTTTCGCGAAGACCGCGAAGCCGACGTTACGCAACGCCTCTACCCACGGCCGGACGACGTCGGCGCTGCCGGGCGCGATGTTGGTGAAGACAGTAGCCTCCGGCTCCAGTGTGACGTCCGGGCGCACCGCCGAGAGCTCCGCCGTCCGCGTCAGCAGCCAGCGCCCCAGCGCATCGAACCGCGGCCGGTGTGCGGCGGTCGGTCGGCCGCCGAGGATCGAGCCGAGACCCATGTCGAGGTTGGGGGCGTCCCAGACCAGTAGCACCCGGGCCATCGCGTCGGCCGCGGGTGGTGTGGCCGCTTCCGGTGGTGCCACCTCTTCTATATGTCCGATGTCTTCTGTGAGGCTCATACTCTCTCCCACAGCAGTTCTGCGACGGCGCTGCCGGCGTGCTGCGCCTTGCCCTCGTACTTGGTGACCGGCCGCTCGACGGAGATCGGAAGCGAATCGGTCGGGCCGACGCGACGGAGCCGCGGCTCGGCGTCGCCGACTTCGGCGATGTGCTCGGCGTAGCCGGCGTGGTCCGTCGCGGCGTGCAGCACGCCACCGGGGCGCAGCCGGTCGGCGATCAACGCGACGGTGGCCGGTTGCAACAGCCGGCGCTTGTGATGGCGAGCCTTGGGCCACGGGTCGGGGAAGAACACCCGCACACCGGTCAGCGAGTCGGGTCCGAACATGTGCTGCAGCACGTCGACGCCGTCGCCGCGGACCAGGCGGATATTCGTCACCTGTTCGCGGTCGATGCCAGTCAGCAGCTGTGCCAGCCCGCGCCGGTACACCTCCACCGCGACGACGTCGAGGTGGGGTTCCGCCTTGGCCATCGCCAGCGTCGAGGTGCCGGCCCCGCAGCCGATCTCCAGCACGACGGGCGCCGACCGGCCGAACCAAGCCTCGGTGTCCAGCTGCGGAACCGGTCGGCCGCCGTCGCGGGCGTGCATGCCGATCTCCGGCCACAGCCGCTCCCACGTCGCCTGCTGGGCGGCCGACAGCGTGGTGCGCCTGGTGCGGAAGCTGGTGACCCGGGGATAGCGGTGCTCGACATCGGGCCTCGGAGCCGAAGCGTCGGCGACATCGGGCCTCGGAGCCGAAGCGTCGGCGACATCGGGCCTCGGAGCCGAAGCGTCGGCGACATCAGGCCCGGGCAGATGCATCCGTCCATGGTGGCTCATCCAGACTGGAGTACCCGCATCGTGGTACAGATTGATACCCAACAGTTGCCTTCGGCTGGTACAGCGGTCTGTCCCCAAGCTGTGTGGCGGCCGCTCGCGCCGGGACCACCGAGGTGTCACGATCGTCAGATGAGGGCAGGGTGTGATGTGGCGCCTCGTCCACGGACAGAAGAAGGTCAGATTTTCGTCGACACGCTGCTGCAATTCGCTGAAGAGAGCCGCGATCCGCGGCTGCCGCCGATCATCCGGCGCCTCACCGCGCCGACACGGGTTGCGGTGCACGGTCGCGACGGCGTCGGGTGCGCGACGGTGGCCGCCGCGTCGACCGCCGCGGGCGTCCCCGTTTCGTCCGACGGCGCCGCCGACGTCGAGGTCGTGGTGATCGCCGAAGCGCTCAAACCGGAGGACCAGGTGTTGACAAGCCGGAACCGGCCGGCGGTCGTCGTCCTGAACAAGGCCGACCTCACCGGCTTCGGCGCGGACGGACCAGTGGCGCTGGCACACCGCCGGGCCGCCCACATCCGCGCGCTGACCGGCCTTCCGACGACGCCGATGATCGCGCTGCTCGCCGGCGCGGAACTGACCGGCGACCTCGTCGGCGCGCTGCAGACGCTGCTCACCCACCCCGCCGATCTGACGTCGACCGATGCGTTCGTCGACGCACCCCACCCGCTGTCACGCGAGGTGCGCGAACGCCTGCTCGGTGCGCTCGACCGGTTCGGTATCGCGCACGCGGTGCTCGCACTCGACCGCGGTGCGACCGCGGAGTCGCTGACCGGCCACCTGCGGCGGCTCAGCCAGGTCGACCGGGTCGTCGAGCACATCCACGCTGCAGGTGCACCGTTGAGGTATCGGCGCCTTCGAGCCGGGGTAGGCCAATTGCGGGCAGTGGCAACACAATCCGAAGATTCGCGGCTGGCCGAAATGCTGGTGAACGACGACACGATACTCGCGGTGATGACGGCGGCGGTCGACGTCGTGGAGGCTGCGGGCCTGACCGTCGACCGCGGCGACGACCCGACCGCCCACCTGCGCCGCGCCGTGCGGTGGCGCCGGTACGGCAGCGGCCCGGTCGACGCGCTGCACCGCGCCTGCGCCGCCGACATCAGCCGGGGTTCGATGCGCCTGCTCGGACGGTCGCGGTGACATCGGACGCGACGCGTGCCGATCCACTCGCATCAGCCGACGCGGTGGTCGCCGCCGTCGAACCGGGACTGGCCCCGCCGGAGGTGCGGGTGCGAGACGTCGTGCTCGTCACCGGGCCGTGGCTGGCCGGCACCACCAGCGTCGCTGCGGCGCTACGAGAACGGATTCCCGAGCACACCTTCGTCGAAGCGGACGAACTGGGCCGGACCGATGCACCCATCGCGGTGGTGTTCGTGGTGTCGGCGGTGTCGCCGCTGACCCAATCCGACTGTGAGCTCATGGATCTGGCCACGCCGCATACCGATCTGGTGGTGGGCGTGGTGGCGAAGATCGACACCCACCGCACCTGGCGCGACGTGCTCGCCGCCGACCGGGCCGTGCTGGCCGGGTGGTCGCCCCGGCACGCGCACGTGCCGTGGGTGGGTACGGCCGCGGCGCCGGACCTGGGGGAGCCACGCGTCGACGAACTCGTCGGATTGCTGCGGCAACGGCTGGCGGATCCGGAGCTGAAGCGGCGAAACAGGCTGCGGGCGTGGGAGACTCGGCTCGAGTCGGCGATCGGGCGGTGTCGGTCCGACGGCGACGGCGCGGACCGGCGGGCCCGGGTGAATGCCCTGCAGCAGGCCCGCGAGGACATCGTGCGGGGCCGTCGGCAGGCGAAATCCGAGCACGCGATAGCGCTACGCAGCCAGCTTCAACAGGCCCGTGTCCAGCTGGGCTACTTCGCGCGCAAGCGGTGCACGTCGGTGCGGGCCGAACTCGCCGAGGACGCGGCGCAGTTGAGCCGCGGCCGACTCGGCGGCTTCGAGTCGCATGTGCGCGAGCGGCTCGGCGAGGTGGTCGCAGAGGTCGAGGAGGGCATCACCGCCCACCTCACCGACATGGCGGCACAACTCGGCCTGACCGCCCCGCCGACCCCCGCGGCGCCGTCCGCTCCCGAGGTCACGCCGCCGCCGCTGAAGTCGCGACGGTTGGAAACGCAGCTGACGATGATTCTCGGCGCCGGCTTCGGGCTGGGGGTGGCGCTGGCGGTCACGCGGTTGTTCACCGGCCTGGCGCCCGGGCTGACCGTTGCCGGACTGGTGGCAGGGGGGCTGGTGGGGCTGGCGTTGACGGTGTGGGTCGTGGGCATCCGTGGGCTGCTGCACGACCGGGCCGTGCTGGATCGCTGGGTCACCGACATCACCGCGACCGTGAAGTCCGCGCTCGAGGAGCGCGTGGCGACGCGGATGCTGGCCGCCGAGAGCGCGTTGACGTCGGAATCGACCGCCCGCGACGAACGCGAGGCCACCGCCGCGGAGGTCGAGGTGGCCGAGATCGACGCCGAACTGCGTGAGCATTCGGTGCAGACCGCCCGTGCCGCCGCCGTGCGGGACAAACGCCTGCCGTCGTTGCAACGGGCGCTCGACGCGGTACGGGCCGAACTGTATGGAAAACGGCCTTCTGAATCGTTCTTGTGAGTCATCGGACACATCCCCGATTCCCCGTGGGTATCTCACCCGCGATAACCTCGGTATAGGAAACCGCGACGCTGCCTGTTCCTGTCTGGGCGGCGCACACGGAGCCTTGGGTCCTGGCAGCAACAGACACAGGAGATTTTCATGACCGCAGCGACCATCCCAGGTCTGGACACCGCACCGACGAAGCACAAGGGTCTGCTCGCTTGGGTTCAAGAGGTCGCCGAACTGACGCAGCCCGACCGCGTGGTGTTCGCCGACGGATCTGACGAGGAGAACGCCCGCCTGTGCGAGCAACTGGTGGCGGCAGGCACCTTCACCCGGCTCAACGACGAGAAGAAGCCGAACTCGTACCTCGCGCTGTCTGACCCGTCGGACGTCGCACGCGTGGAGTCACGGACCTTCATCTGCACCGAGAAGGAGATCGACGCCGGCCCCACCAACAACTGGATGGCGCCCGCCGAGATGCGCCAGACCATGACCGACCTGTACCGCGGCTGCATGCGCGGCCGCACCATGTACGTGGTGCCCTTCTGCATGGGCCCGCTCGGCGCCGAGGATCCCAAGCTGGGTGTCGAGATCACCGACTCCGAGTACGTCGTGGTGTCGATGCGCACGATGACCCGGATGGGCAAGGCCGCGCTGGACAAGATGGGCACCGACGGGTTCTTCGTCAAGGCGCTGCACTCGATCGGTGCGCCGCTGGAGCCGGGCCAGAAGGACGTGCCGTGGCCGTGCAACGACACCAAGTACATCAGCCACTTCCCCGAGACCCGTGAGATCTGGAGCTACGGCTCCGGCTACGGCGGCAACGCGCTGCTGGGCAAGAAGTGCTACTCGCTTCGCATCGCCTCGGCGATGGCGCACGACGAGGGTTGGCTCGCCGAGCACATGCTGATCCTCAAGCTGATCAGCCCGGAGAACAAGGCGTACTTCGTCGCCGCGGCGTTCCCGTCGGCGTGCGGTAAGACCAACCTCGCGATGCTGCAGCCCACGATTCCGGGGTGGCGCGCCGAGACCATCGGCGACGACATCGCCTGGATGCGGTTCGGCAAGGACGGTCGCCTCTACGCCGTCAACCCCGAGTTCGGCTTCTTCGGCGTCGCGCCGGGCACCAACTGGTCGTCGAACCCGAACGCGATGAAGACCATCGAGGCCGGCAACACCGTGTTCACCAACGTCGCGCTGACCGACGACAACGACGTGTGGTGGGAGGGCCTCGAGGGCGATCCGCAGCACCTGATCGACTGGAAGGGCCGCGACTGGACGCCGGAGTCCGAAGAGAAGGCCGCGCATCCCAACTCGCGCTACTGCACCCCGATGTCGCAGTGCCCGACGCTGGCGCCCGAGTGGGACGATCCGCAGGGCGTGCCGATCTCGGCGATCCTGTTCGGCGCGCGCCGCAAGACGACGGTGCCGCTGGTGACGCAGGCCCGCGACTGGCAGCACGGCGTGTTCATCGGCGCCACGATGGGTTCCGAGCAGACCGCCGCCGCCGAGGGCAAGGTCGGCACCGTGCGCCGCGACCCGATGGCGATGCTGCCGTTCCTCGGCTACAACGTCGGCGACTACTTCGCGCACTGGATCGACGTCGGCAAGCAGTCCGACGAGTCGAAGATGCCGAAGATCTTCTTCGTGAACTGGTTCCGCCGCGGCGACGACGGCCGCTTCCTGTGGCCGGGCTTCGGTGAGAACAGCCGCGTGATGAAGTGGATCATCGACCGGATCGAGCAGAAGGCCGGTGGCCGCACCACGCCGATCGGCACCGTGCCCACCGCCGAGGATCTCGACCTGTCCGGCCTGGACGTCGATCCGGCCGACGTGGATGCTGCGCTCAAGGTCAACGTCGAGGAGTGGCGCCAGGAGCTTCCGCTGATCGAGGAGTGGTTCGAGTTCGTCGGCGAGAAGCTGCCGACCGGCATCAAGGACGAGTTCGACGCGCTCAAGCACCGGTTGGCCGAGGCCGACTAACTTACCCCCTACCGTGAGCGGCCGTGTTTGCACGCGACACGCCGCGGAAATGCAGCACTTCGCGGTCGCGCGCGGTCAGCTGACCTCAGCCGCTGGCGGCCAGTTGTGCCCTGGCGTGGTCGATCTGATCGAAGGCGTAGTCCGCCATTTCGGCCCTCGTCATCTGCGTGCCCCGGCTCGCCAGCGACTCGTAGCGTTCGTCTCCGAGTTCACCGCGCAGATGGGCAATCGAGGTGCCGATTTCGGGGAAGGCTGAGAGCGCGAGACTCCCCGCGGCGAACCCGCTGATGGTAGCCGCAGGCTCGTGGTGTCCGAGGTCGTCCAGCAACGCGGCGAGCACACCGAAACCGTTGAAGAGTAGTAGGACGCTGCCGGAGTCGTAGTACTGGCGGATGGTCAGCAAGATGTGGTCGAGCGCCTCGCCCGGCTTCCCGGCTGTGGCCGCGACCCTCGACAACAGCAGCGCGATGATCGACGCCTGCTGCCGGTTGCCGTTTTCGGTGCTGATCGTCAGGCCGCGCAGCAGTGCCTCGTAAGCGCTGACGGGATCGGTTTCCCGGCGGGCCCAGCCGTATCCCAGGAGTACGGCGGCAAGCATGTCGGAGTTGTGGGCATCTTGCACCGCAGTGAGCATGTCCTCCGACAACGCGACCGCTTCTTCCGTGGCGCCCGAGAAAGCCAATGTCACTGCCAGCACTGTCCTGCTGGCGGTATGAGGTCCCGGGCTTCGTGCGAGCGTGAAGCGACACCAGTCGATGGCCCGGTCGGCCTGACCCACGGTGTTGTAGCCGGCCGCGACAGCACATCCGAGTTCGTCGTTCACGGCGTCGAAGCGGCCGCTTTCGATGGCCGCCCGGGCCGCCTCGGCGTAGTGGACGAACTCGTGGACTCGGCCTACCGCAGCACAATAGGTGGCTGCGACGTACAGCTGTGCCAGACGCGGATGTTGCACCGCTTCGGCACGAGGGATGATCTCCTCTACCCATCCGACCGGTTCCCACTGCTCGGTGGCGTAGCCCAGAAAGGCGGCATGCACTGCAACCGCGGTAGCCGATTCGAGATCCTCTTCACTGGCAGCCCACCGGAACGCAGCGCGCAGATTCGCAAGTTCCAGGGCCAACCACTCGTGGGCTTTTCGCTGTCGGGGGGTGTTCCACTGCGCCTTGGCTTCGGTTGCCTTGCTGGCGAAGTGACGTGCGTGCGCGGCGCGTACCGCGTTCGCGTTTCCTGATGACACGAGTCGTTCCTCGGCGAACTGGCGGATGGTCTCCAGCATCGTGAACCGGGTGTGTACCGAAGATCTGTCAGCGACGAGCAGAGATTTCCGTACGAGCGAATCGAGCAAATTCAGGGTCGCCAGTTCGTCGGAATTGTCGGCCAATACGCAAGCGGCAGTCAGATCGAATCCGCCGGCGAATACCGAACATCTTGCAAGCAAAAACCTTTCACCGTCGCTCAGGAGGTCATAAGACCACTGAACCGCATGCCGCAGGGTTTGATGGCGTTCCAGCCCGCGTCGCGACCCAACGAGCAACCGAAATCGGTTATCCAGCCGGTCGCGCAGTTCCGCGGCGGTCATGGACTGCATGCGCGATGCGGCCAGCTCGATCGCCAACGGGATCCCCTCAAGACGACGGCAGATATCAGCCACTGCCTCGGAGTGAGCCAGCGAAGGTGCAGCGGACGTGACGGCTGCTGCACGCTCTACGAAAAGTGTTGCGGCGCTGGATTCGACGTCGAGGGAGGGCACCAGCCACAACCGCTCATCAGTCAGCCCTAGCCCTTCGCGACTCGTCGCGAGCATCTTCACGGTCGTCGACTGAGCCAGGATGGCTTCGATCACGTCGGCAACGGCATCCAAGAGGTGTTCGCAGTTGTCGAACACCAAGAGCCGAGTTCTTCCTTCTGATGCGGCGGCGACGCTTTCGGTGAGGTTGAGCCCCGGTTGCTGGACTACGCCCAGTGCGGCCGCGACTATCTCGGGGACCGCCGCCGGGTCTCCGACGGGCGAAAGCTCGATCACGAATACCCCATCCGGAAAGTCGTCGGCGGAACGATCGGCCAACTCCAGCGCCAACCGGGTCTTGCCTACGCCGCCGACGCCGATGAGCGTCACCACCCGATGTGCCTTCAGTGTGGTCACCAGCTCGGCGAGCTCCCTCTCTCGCCCAACGAAACTCGTTGTCGGGCGGCGGACTTTGCCTGTAGCCGGTTCGGCCGTCCTCAACGCAGGGAAGTCGGTACGAAGGCCCGGTGCCCGAACCTGAAAGATCTCCACCGCCTTGGCGATGTCGCGCAGGCGCCTCGGCCCCAGCGAAATCAGATCGACACCAGTGAGCAATCCGGCCGTCGCACCGTCGAGCAGAATCTGGCCGCCGTGGCCGGCGCCCATCAGCCGCGCAGTGCGGTTCAACACGGCACCGAAGTAGTCGCTGTCCCGACACTCCGCCTCGCCAGTCGCAACGCCCATGCGGACCGGTATTTCAAGCGATCGTTGGGCGACGACGGCGGCGTCGACCGCTTGCCTGGGCGAGGCGAAGGCTGCGCAGATTCCGTCACCCGTGTGCTTGAACAACCAGCCTTCGTGCGACTTCACCGCCCGTCGCAACGTGTCGTCGTGGACGGTCAGCGCGCGCCGCATCCCCGAGGGGTCGGCCTCCCATCGCCGGGTCGACCCTTCGATGTCGGTGAACAGAAACGTGACGATCCCAGAAGGCGCCGCTTCTTGTCCGCCTCTCATTCGGCCACCGCCGCACCTCCATACCCTGCGGGTTCATGCTAAGTCGGCGGTGTCGACAGCGGACAGGTTCGACCACTTGACACCTGTCAACTCGACGCGTCGTAGAGTCGGCCCATGCAGATCCGCGAACACGCCGAGGCCACCCCCGACAAGCCGGCCGTCGTCATGCATCCGTCGGGAACCGTGGTGACGTTCGGTGAGCTCGAGGCGCGCGCCAACCGGTTGGCTCATCACTTCCGGAAGGCCGGACTCGTCGAAGGCGACACCGTGGCCATGCTCATGGAGAACAACGAGCACTTCCACGCCGTGATGTGGGCGGCGCGCCGCAGCGGCCTGTACTACGTGCCGATCAACACGCATCTGACCGCGGCCGAGGCGGCCTACATCGTCGACAACAGCAACGCGAAAGGGATCATCGGCTCGGCCGCACAACGGAAGACGCTCGCGGGGCTCGCCGCTGAGTTGCCACGAGGCCTGCCCCCGGTGCTACTCATTGCCGACGGAGCCGATCCGTCGGCGACAGGCGCCTCCAGCGATCTCGACGGCTGGCAGCGTTACCCGGAATGCGTTGCCGGGCAACCCGATACGCCGATCGCCGATGAGATCGAGGGCGACTTGCTGCAGTACTCGTCGGGCACCACCGGCCGCCCCAAGGGCATCAAGCGCGAGCTTCCGCACCTGTCGCCCGCGGAGGCGCCGGGCCTGATGACGATGCTCGTCGCCGTCTGGATGCAGCCGGATTCGGTGTATCTGAGTCCGGCGCCGCTCTATCACACGGCGCCTTCGGTGTGGTCGATGACCGTGCAGGCCGCCGGCTACACGACGGTGGTGATGGAGAAGTTCGATCCCGAAAGTGCTCTCGACGCGATCCAGCGTTACGGGGTCACGCACGGTCAGTTCGTTCCGGCGATGTTCACCCGGATGCTGAAACTGCCGGATTCGGTGCGTAATTCGTACGACGTGTCCAGCCTCAAGCGGGTCATCCACGCCGCTGCGCCGTGCCCCGTCGAGATCAAGAAGCAGATGATCGAGTGGTGGGGGCCGATCATCGACGAGTACTACGCCTCCTCGGAGGCACACGGTTCCACGCTGATCAGCGCGGAGGACTGGCTGGCGCACCCCGGTTCGGTCGGCAAGCCGATGACCGGCAACCTGCACATTCTCGACGAGGACGGCAACGAGTTACCGCCCGGCGAGCCCGGCGAGATCTACTTCGAGGGCGGAAACACGTTCGAGTACCTCAACGACCCGGAGAAGACCGCCAAATCGCGCGACGAGCGTGGCTGGACCACAGTCGGCGACATCGGCTACGTCGACGAGGACGGCTACCTGTACCTGACCGACCGCAGGCACCACATGATCATCTCCGGCGGCGTCAACATCTATCCGCAGGAGGCCGAGAACATGTTGATCACCCACCCGAAGGTGTTGGACGCCGCGGTGTTCGGGGTCCCCGACGACGAAATGGGTCAACGGGTCAAAGGTGTGGTGCAGACCGTCGACCCGGCCGACGCCACCGAGGAGTTCGCCGACGACTTGCTCGCGTGGCTGCGGGATCGGTTGGCGCACTACAAGTGTCCACGGTCGATCTCCTTCGAAGCGCAGCTGCCGCGCACCGACACCGGCAAGCTGTACAAGCAGGAGCTGATCAAGAAGTACTCGTGACGCACATGCTCGCGGGCGGTGTGACCGTCGCGACCGGAACGCCAACGGACGACGCCGCTTTCACGCTGTCCGAGGACGACATCGACGACCGGCGGGTCGTCACCGTGCCCTCGGTGTCCGACGCGCTCGGCGAGTTACGACAGCGGTGCGCGCGATGGCCGCACGCGGCAGGCATCTGCGACGACGTGCTGCGCGCCGCCGACCCCGCCGCGCCTGCGTTCACCGGTGTCATCACCGAATCGCTGGCGTACTCGACGCTGCAGTCGGGTCCGGAGTTCGCGCGTTGGCTCGCCGAGCGGGGGCCGGCGAAACTGCCCGACATTCCCGACCCCGTCGCCGCCGAACGGGTCGGGGACACGCTGCACGTCCGATTCGATCGGCCCCAGCGGCACAACGCGTTTTCCACCGACGCGCGCGCGGCACTGCTGGAAGCGCTGGAGGTCGCGCGCCTCGACCCATCGATCACCGAGGTGGTCCTGTCCGGCAACGGGCCGTCGTTCTGCAGCGGCGGCGACCTGGCCGAGTTCGGCAGCTTCGCCGACCCGGCCAGCGCGCACTTCGCCAGGACCCGCCACAGCCCGGCGCTGGTGCTCGACGAACTGACGGCACGCCTGGGGGAGCGGTGCCGCGCCGAGGTGCACGGTCAGGTGTTGGGCAGCGGGTTGGAAATGGCAGCCTTCTGTGGACATGTCCGATCGAGCGCCGATGCGGTCTTCGGGCTGCCCGAACTGAGCCTCGGCCTGATTCCCGGCGCCGGCGGGACGGTGAGCGTGACTCGTCGGATCGGCCGCTGGCGGACGGCCTATCTGGTGTTGTCCGGCCGGACGATCGACCCGCCCACGGCGCTGCGGTGGGAACTGATCGACGAAATCGTGTGATTTCGGTGTAGTTAGTTGCGGTCAGCGCAACCAGCGACACCGAAATCGCTTCAACCCGACCGGCGTAACGTCACGCGGTAGGTCTACGGTTCGGGCAGGAAATGGCTGGCCGCGTCGAAGCTAGATGCCGCCTCTGGCCACCAACTGCGCGGCGATGACGTTGCGCTGAATCTCGTTGGTGCCTTCACCGACGATCATCAGCGGTGCATCGCGGAAGTAGCGCTCGACGTCGTATTCCGTCGAGTAGCCGTAGCCGCCGTGGATGCGCACCGCATCCAGCGCGATCTCCATCGCGATCTCGGAGGCGAACAGCTTCGCCATGCCCGCCTCCATGTCGCAGCGCTCCCCGCTGTCATAGCGTTCGGCGGCATACCGGGTCAGTTGGCGCGCGGCGGTCAACTTGGTTGCCATGTCGGCCAGGTAGTTGCCGATCGACTGGTGCTTCCAGATCGGCTGAC
This sequence comes from Mycobacterium sp. IS-3022, assembly GCF_001500065.1. Taxonomy (GTDB): domain Bacteria; phylum Actinomycetota; class Actinomycetes; order Mycobacteriales; family Mycobacteriaceae; genus Mycobacterium. Next base: position 26,971 of record NZ_LQIN01000015.1, on the reverse strand, counting down.
CGAAGCTCTCGCGCTCCTGGGCGTAACGCAGCGCGTCCTCCAACGCAGCCGTCGCCACCCCGAGCGCCCGTGACGCAACCTGAATACGGCCGGTCTCAAGACCTTTCATCATCTGCGTAAAACCCTTGCCGGGTTCACCGCCGAGGATCGCCGAGGCGGGCACGCGGCAGTCCTCGAAAACCAACTCGCATGACTCGACACCCTTGTACCCCAGCTTCGGCAGGTCACGCGACACCGACAGCCCCGTCATACCCTGCTCGACGAGCACCACCGAGATGCCCTTGTGCCGCGGGGTGGCGGCCGGATCGGTCTTGCACAGCAGCGCGATCAGCCCCGACCGTCGCGCGTTGGAAATCCACGTCTTCGAGCCGTTGATCGTCAGCCCGCCGCCGACGCACGGCAGCGCGGTCGTCGACATGTTCTGCAGGTCCGAACCGCCACCGGGCTCGGTCAGCGCCATTGTGGCTCGCACTTCACCGGTGGCCATCGCCGGCAGGTAGTGCCGCTTCTGGTCCTCCGTGCCGAAAAGCGTGAGCAGTTTGGCGACGACGGTGTGCCCGCCCATCGCGCCCGCCAGGCTCATCCAGCCGCGGGATAGTTCCTGGGTCACCTCGACGTAGCACGGCATCGACACCGGCGAACCGCCGTATTCTTCGGGTATCGCCAGGCCGTAGATGCCGATCTGCTTCATCTGCTCGATCCACGCCTCCGGGTATTCGTTGGCGTGTTCGACGTCGCGCACCCGGGGCTTGACCTCGCGGTCGACGAATGCCCGCACGGTGGCGACCAGAATGGTCTCTTCCTCGTTCACGTCCGGCCATATTGACACTTTGTGCGGCCGAGTACCAGCCTGAGCAGGACCGCCAGGCGCTCGACTGGCGGTTCACCGCGTTGCAGTTATGAGCGCGACCCCACCCCGGGGTGTGCGCGTTCGCGCAGTCGACCGACAATGGGGATGTGACGTCGACGTCGTTGACCGTCCCGACCGCCGTGCTCGAGCGGGCACGGCAGGTCGCCGCCGCCTACGAGACGTTCACCGGCGTCACGGTCGACGCAGCCGAGTTGATCGGCGGGCGGGCCGCACTCCTGGGTCTGTCACCGAATGGGCGGGTCTCGGCGGGCGGTGCGACGCGCCTCATGTCGAGCCGGGATGGTTGGTGTGCGCTCACGCTGTCCCGCCCTGACGACTTCGACGCCGTACCCGCGCTGCTGGGTGCCGACGGGGTGGACGACCCATGGCCGGCCGTAGAGCGCTGGGTCGCCGATCGTGACTGCGCCGACGTGACCGAGCGTGCCCGGCTGCTCGGATTGCCGGTCGCCGCGCTCGCCGAGACACCCGCCGAGCCGGCGCGGGTGTATCCGTTCGGCGCGGCCACCGCGACGCGCGGCCCGGCCGGTCTGTTGGTCGCCGACCTGTCCGCGATGTGGGCGGGCCCACTGTGCGCGCAGCTGCTGTCGCTTGCGGGTGCGACCGTGGTGAAAGTCGAGAGTGCTGCCCGACCCGACGGCGCCCGCAGCGGGCCGCAACCGTTCTTCGACTGGATGAACGCCGGAAAGCTCTCGTACGTCGTCGATTTCGACGAGCCCGCCGGCTTGCGGGCGCTACTCGCCGCCGCCGATGTGGTGATCGAGTCGTCGCGGCCCGCCGCATTGGCCCGCCGAGGCCTTGCGCCGACGGATGTGCTGCCGCGCGACGGGCGGGTGTGGCTTCGGGTCACCGGGCACGGCGCCGACGGCGACCGCGCGAACTGGGTCGCGTTCGGCGACGACGCCGCCGTATCGGGCGGCCTGGTCTGCGGTGGCACCGACGATCCGGTCTTCTGTGGTGACGCGATCGCCGACCCGCTGACCGGCCTGGAGGCGGCGTCGGCGGTGGTGCAGTCGTTGCGCAGCGGCGGCGGCGAGTTGATCGAGATGTCGATGGCCGCCGTGGCCGCCACGTATGCGCAGTTGCCGCTCGAGGACCAATCGCGTTGTGGAACAAGGCCGCACGTGGTTGGGCCGGCGGCGCCGCTCGGCGCGGACAATGACGAAGTCGAACAGCTGATCACCCAGCGACGGTTCGCCCCTTGCTGATTCAGCGGGCGACGCTGCTCGACGGCACGGTCGTCGACATCCGGGTCACGGAACAGATCACGGCCGTCGAGCAGACCTTGGCGCCGCTTCCCGGAGAGCATGTTTACGACGCCGCCTGTCGCACCGTCATCCCGGGCTTGCACGATCATCACGTTCATCTGCGGTCCGCCGCCGCGGCGTTGACATCGGTGCGGGTCGGTCCGGCCGACGTGCGCGACCGAGCTGAGCTGGCCGGTGCGCTGGCCGCCGCGGACGTCGGCGCCGACGGCTGGATCAGAGCGGTGGGTTATCACGAGGCGGCCGCCGGCCGGCTCGACCGCGCGGTGCTCGACGAGCTGTCCCCGCCGGTGCCGGTGCGGGTACAGCATCGCAGCGGTGTGCTATGGACGTTGAACTCGATCGGACTGGCGCGTGTGGGTATGGCTGACCATCCCGACGGGCGGCTGCGCAGCGCCGACCGGTCGTGGTCGGATACGTTGCAACGCAACGAAAGCGGGCTGGCCGAGGTAAGTAGTCGGCTCAGCCGCTTCGGCGTCACGGGGGTCACGGACGCCACGCCGGACCTCGACGTCGGCGACATCGTGAAGCTCATGGAGGCGCACCGGCACGGCGAGCTGCGCCAGCGCGTGCAATGTCTGGCCCCCGGCAAGCGGATCCTGCACGACACCGATCTCGACCTCGACGAGCTGATCGAGTGGATCACCGAACGGCACGCCGACGAAGCGCCCGTCGCGGTGCACTGTGTGACCGCTGCACAACTGGCCCTCACGCTGGCCGCCCTGCAGGTGACCGGAGCGCATCCGAACGACCGCATCGAACACGCCGCAGTGGTGCCCGACGCCACCGTCGCGTCTCTGGCGGAAAGCGGAGTGACCGTTGTGACGCAGCCGAACTTCGTCGCGGAGCGTGGCGACCAGTATCTCGAGGACGTGCCGGCTGCCGAGCATCATGAGCTGTGGCGGGTCGACTCGTTGATCCGTGCCGGGATCCCGGTCGCGCTGTCGACCGACATGCCGTTCGGCGACGACGACCCGTGGGCATCGATGCGTGCCGCGGTTCGACGCGTGACCACCGGCGGGGCAGTGCTGAACGCCGGCGAACGCATTACTGCGCGAACGGCATTGGACATGTTTCTCGGGCACGCCCACCGTCCTAGCGAGCCGCGCGCGGTCGCGGCGGGCCAGCCAGGGGATCTGGTCGTACTCGCCGCGTCACCCGCTGAAGTACTCGGCGAACTGAATGCGGAACTGGTCACCGCGACGGTGGCGGCGGGTGAGGTGGTGTTCGAGCGCGGCTGACTCAGGCCGCCGCTGGAGCCAGCGTTCGCTGCAGCATCGCACACTGGCTGTTGAAGAACTGTTGCGACACCGAGGCTTTCGGCACAATGCCGTCGAACCCGTGGAAGGCGCCCTCGACGACCTCGACGTCACACGGCACTCCGGCGGCCTTGAGACGTTCGGCATAGGCGAGGTCCTCATCGTGAAAGAGGTCCAGGTCTCCGACCCCGACCCAAGCCGGCGGCAGACCGGCCAGGTCCTCTCGCCGGGCGGGCACCGCGACAGCGGGGTCGGCGTCGCCGAGATAGGCCGTCCAGCCGAACTTGTTGCTCGACTGATTCCACAGGCGATGCCCCGGATTGTCCAGTTCGCGGCGGTTCACGGTGCGGTCGTCGAGCATCGGATACACCAGCAGTTGGGCAGCCGGCGCCACCTCGCCCCGATCGCGGGCGAGCAACGCCAACGAGGCGGCCAATCCGCCGCCCGCACTGGCGCCGCCGATTGCGATGCGCTCGGGATCAACCGACGGCAGTGCCGCCAACCAGGTCAACGCCGAATAACAGTCCTCCAGCGGGGTCGGGTATGCGTGTTCGGGGGCCAGTCGGTAGTCGACGGAGGCGACGGTGACGCCGAGACGGCGTACGAAACGTCGGCACAGCTGGTCGTCCTGGCCAGGATGTCCGATGAGGAAACCCCCGCCGTGGATCCACAGCAGCGCGGCGCCCTTCCCGCTCCCGCCGGTCGGCCGGTACAGCCGAACGCCGACACCCGACGGCAAGGTCAGTGCCTCGACGTCGCGGGGTACCCGCTGCCACATCCGCCGGGTGACCAGCCGGACGATCGGCAGCGTCACGGGCGTGATCACCTGCCTGGGGACGAGGCGGGCGGCGCGACGCAGATCGGGATGGAAGCGGCTGGACGGCATTCGACAAGTATTACCAGGGCCGCGCCGAGCTGGGCCGGTGAATGGCCAGGCCGCTCCACTACCGCTGTTTGTACAATCAGATTTGTGTAAATCAGCCCGTCGTCCTGAAACCGAGGAGGCGTCATGCGCGTTGTGGTGGACCGTGATCGATGTGAGGGCAATGCGATGTGCGTGAAGTATGCGCCCGACGTGTTTGAGCTCGACGATGACGATTACGCCGTGGTCACCCTCGATCCGGTGCCTGGCGAGCTGGAGGCGCAGGCCGAGAAGGCCGTCGCCGAGTGTCCGCGCGCGGCGCTGTCGCGAGAGGACTGACTTTCCGATCGGCGCTCTGAGGACTACCGTCTTATTACAAGACCAAGTTGTATAAACACCACAAGCTGGGAGCGACGATGACGCTACGCCGTGATGACGTGCTGGCGGCACTGCGAGACGCGGGCACGCCCCTGAGCGTCGTCGAAGTGGCGCAGCGGTTGTCGATCCATCCCAACACCGCGCGATTTCATCTTGAAGCGCTGGTCAACCGCGGACGCGTGGAATCGATCAAACCCAGTCGTACCAAACCGGGTCGCCCGCCTCGGATGTTCCGTGCCGCAACGGGTATGGACCCCGACGGTCCTCGCGACTACCGAATGCTGGCCGCGGTCCTGGCCGACGCGTTCGCGCGCCAGCGAGACCCGCAGGGCCGGGCGGTCGCCGCCGGGCGCAGCTGGGCGAAGAACACAGCCGTCTCACACGATGCCGACGATGCCCCGGGGCCGGATCAGGCTCTGGAGCGGCTCACCGGGCTACTCGCCGATCTCGGGTTCGCCCCCGAAAGACATTCCGGTGCTGCCGATCTCGGTGAAATCGGACTGCGGAACTGCCCGTTCCTGGAGCTGGCGGACAGCCGCCGAGACGTGATATGTCCGGTGCATCTCGGTCTCATGCAAGGCGCGCTGGAGGCCTGGGACGCGCCGCTCACCGTGGACGGGCTGATTCCGTTCGCGGAACCCGGGCTGTGTGTCGCTGATCTGGCGCCGAGGAGGCGAGCATCATGACCGTCGCACACGCGATCGCAACGGCGGCTACTTTCGTCTGGCTGGGCATGGTGGTCGCGATCTCGTTCATCGAAGCGCCGCTGAAGTTCCGGGCGCCCGGGGTTTCGATCCAGATCGGACTGGGCATCGGCCGGTTGGTGTTTCGCGCGCTCAACACCATCGAAGTCGCGCTGGCCGTCGTCCTGCTGATCGCCATCGTTCTCGACGGGTTCTCGGCGACCGCCGTCGTCGCGATCGTCGTCGCCATCGTCGTGTTGGCCGCGCAACTGGTGGTGGTTCGGCCGGCACTGAACCGGCGTTCCGACGCCGTACTGTCCACGCCGCCGGCAGAGAATCCGTCGGGCCGGGGCCGGTCACGCGCCCACTACGGGTATGTCGGGCTGGAGACCGTGAAAGTCATCGCACTGATCGTCGGCGGAGTTGCCCTGCTGGCCTGACTATTTCAGTAGCGGGTCACGCGGCAGGCCCAGAATTCGCTCCGCGATGGTGTTACGGGTGATCTCCGAAGTGCCGCCCGCAATGGTCATCGCCCGGTTGCCGAGATAGGACTGCGTCAATGTCGGGGTCTGCCCGACGACCGCCGCCGAACCGGCCAACTCCATGGCCAGCTCCGTCATCCGCTGTCCCGACTCGGCCACCAGCAGCTTGGTGACGTTGCCCTCCGGCCCCGGCTCCGAACCTGCAATAGCCCGGGTCACCCGGCGCAGGTTCAGCAGCCGCAGCGTGTGCGTCTCGGCGATGACCTCACCGGCTCGCCGGACGAAATACGCCGCGGTCTCGACCGGCGCGTTGTCGAGCAGCTTGACCAGGTCCTCTGCGGTGAAGCCGGTCGACCCGCCCGAACCGCCGCCGATCGAGATGCGTTCGTTGCCCAACGTCGCGCGGGCCACCAGCCAGCCTTTGTTCACATCGCCGACCACGTCGGCATCCGGAACGAACACGTCATCGAAGAACACCTCGTTGAAGTGCGCGTGACCGGTCAGACCGCGAAGCGGATTCACCGTGACGCCAGGGGCTTTCATGTCGATCGCCATCATGGTCACACCCGCATGCTTGGGCGCATCGGGATCGGTGCGGACCGTCGCCAGCCCCCACTGGCAAAGGTGCGCCAGGCTGGTCCACACCTTCTGACCGGTCACCCGCCAGCCGCCGTCGACCTTCTTCGCCGATGTCCGCACGGCGGCCGCGTCCGACCCGGCACCCGGCTCGGAGAACAGCTGGCACCACATCACCTGTCCTCGCAGCACCGGTTCCACCCACCGCTCCCGCTGATCGTCGGTGCCTGCCTGAGCGATGGTCAACGTCACCCAGCCAGTGATCCCCATGTCGGGCCGGTCGACGCCGGCGAACTCTTCCTCTATGGCCAGCTGTTCGAGCACATCGGCCGCGCGGCCCCACGGCTTCGGCCAGTGCGGCACCAGATAGCCCGAGTCGACGAGGAAGTCACGCTGCTGGTCAGCGGGCAGGGAGCGCAGCTTGGCGACGGCCTCACGTGCCTGCTGGCGGAACTGCTCCGCCTTGGGCGGCAACGTGAACGTGGCGCCGTGCGCCTCACCGCTGCGCTGGGCCGCCACGATGTCGAGAAGCGGGTCGCCCGCCTCGGCCAGCAACGCCGCGAGGGTGCGGGCGCGGCGCAGGTAGAGGTGGGCATCGTGCTCCCAGGTGAAGCCGATTCCGCCGTGTAGCTGAATGTTGTTCTGCGCGTTGAAGAGCTGCGTGCGTATCGCATGCGATGCGGCGACGGCGGCGGCGAACCACGCGCTGTCGAGATCGTCGGCGCGGGCGGCGTCCCACGTCGCGGCGGCGGTCTCCTCCGCGTTGACGAGCATGTTGGCGGCATGGTGCTTGACTGCCTGAAAGGTGCCGATCGTGCGGCCGAACTGCTCCCGCACCTTGGCGTACTCGACGGCCATCTCCAAGGTCGCCCAGCTGACCCCAACCGCCTCGGCGGATGCCAGAATTCGAAACACCGTGCGCGCCTTGCGCGCCGCGCCCCGCAGCACGTGATCTTCTGCGACCGGTACTGCGCGCAACGCCACCGATCCGACGCTGCGCGAGGTGTCCATCGCCTCCAGAGCGGTCACCGTCACACCGTCGGCGCCCGCATCGATCACCACGACGTCGTCACCGGCGACCACGACCAGCACGTTCGCGTCCGGCGCACCCAACACCGCGGGACATTCACCGGCGACGGTCAGATCGGATCCGATGGTCACGCTGCCCGCCACCGCGAGCGCACCGACGACGCTGCCATCTGCGAGGCCCGGAAGATGTTGCGCCCGAACCGGGTCCGACGCACACCGGTCGATCACCACGGCAGCGGCCACGCTGGGCAGGAACGGGCCAGGGCAGAGTTCGTGACCCTGGGCCTCCAACACGACCGCCAGTTCCGCGAGGCCGACTCCGGACCCGCCGTGTTCCTCGGCGATGGCCAGCCCCGGCCATCCCAGGTCGGCCGCCGCCGACCAGATCTCCGGCGGATGCGCGGACCCGTCGTCGAGGGTGGCGCGGGCGGCCGCCCGGCTCTTGACCCGGTTGAGCTGGCCAAATACGGAATCGGCCAGGTCGACGTGCTCTTCGGTGATGGCTAGCGCTGACTTGCTCACGGTGGAAGTCCTCATCTGCTTGGCGGTCGTGACCCAAGCTAGCCCGAAGGCGCAGGTCACGGTATAGGTGATGGCCGTCACAATTCGGGTGCGAAATGTCGTGCGTAGACACTTCCCGGATGTTGTCGTTTCCGCGCGGGGCGCGGGGGTACAGTCGCGCAATGGCCGAACGAGCGGAGCCCCGGTACCCCGGACCGACCTTCTGGACGCGTGCGCGGTGGTTGCTCAACGCTGGTCCGTCGGATTACATGATGGCGATGAGTGTCGCTTCGGCGTCGTTGCCCGTCATCGGTAAACACCTTGAGCCGCTTGGCGCTGCGACCGCGATGGGGGTGTGGGGTTACCGCCATCTGCCCGACTTCCTGAACGCGACGGCGAAGTCCTGGTTGAGCCCGGGTAGCGCCGAACTCAAGCGGTCCGAGCGCAACAGCACCAACGCCATCGCCGAGGCCGCGCTGCGCGGCGTCGTCAACGCCAAGGACCTCGCAATCGACTGGCCCGCACCGCAATCGGTGCCGCCGCTGTGGAACATTCGCGAATACCGGCGCAGCGTGTACCGCACCTCCGTGCAGTACGGTCCGCGGTCGTCACAACTGCTGGACGTGTGGCGGCCCGAGGAACTGCCGTCCGAGCCCGCACCCGTGCTGCTCTTCGTGCCCGGTGGTGCCTGGGTCCACGGTAGCCGACTGCTGCAGGGTTACGCCCTGATGAGCCACCTCGCTCAGCAGGGCTGGGTGTGTCTGTCCATCGACTACCGTGTCGCCCCGCATCACCCGTGGCCTGCGCACATCACCGACGTCAAGACAGCGATTGCGTGGGCGCGGGCCAACGTCGACAAGTTCGGCGGCGACCGTCATTTCGTCGCGGTCGCAGGCACCTCGGCGGGCGGGCACCTGGCCGCGCTCGCCGGCCTGACGCCCAACGATCCCGAACTGCAGGCCGAACTGCCGGAGGGTTCCGACACGTCCGTCGACGCGGTCGTTCCCATCTACGGCCGCTACGACTGGGAGGATCGCTCCACCGTCGAGCGGGTGCGGTTCGTCGACTTCCTCGAGCGCGTGGTGGTCCGGCGCAAACTCGCCGACCACCCCGACGTCTTCCGCAAGGCGTCGCCGATTGCCCGTGTCCACCGCAACGCCCCGCCCTTCCTGGTCGTTCACGGCAGCGGCGACAGCGTCATCCCGGTCGCCCAGGCCCGCGCGTTCGTCGAGCGAATGCGTGCGGTGTCGCGGTCGGTGGTCAGTTATATCGAACTCCCTGGCGCAGGCCACGCGTTCGACATGACCGACGGGGCCAGGACCGGCTCGGCGGCGACAGCAATCGGCCTGTTCCTCAACCAGGTTCACCGAAACCGGTCGCTGGTCGGCGCCAAAGAGGTTATATAGGCACCTCCGGAGGTGGGGGTGACGAGGTGAAGAGGCTCAGCGGCTGGGACGCCGTGCTGCTGTACAGCGAGACGCCGTCCGTACACATGCACACGCTCAAGCTGGCGGTCATCGACCTGACCGAACTGGGCGGCCGGCAGTTCGGCATCGAGGAGTTCCGTCGCGTCATCCACGGGCGGCTCTACAAGCTCGACCCGTTCCGCTACGAACTGGTCGACATCCCGTTCAAGTTCCACCACCCGATGTGGCGGGAGAACTGCGAGGTCGACCTCGAATATCACGTGCGTCCATACCGCGTGGACAGTCCCGGCGGCCGCCGGCAACTCGACGAGGCGGTCGGCCGGATCGCCAGCACACCGCTGGATCGCAGCAGGCCGCTGTGGGAGATGTATTTCATCGAGGGCCTCGCCAACGGCCGGATTGCGGTGCTGGGCAAGATCCACCACGCTCTCGCCGACGGGGTCGCATCGGCGAATCTGCTGGCCCGCGGCATGGACCTGCAGACCGGCCCGCAGGCCGAGCGCGACTCGTACGCCACCGATCCGCCACCGGGGCGGGCGGAGTTGGTGCGAACCGCGTTCGCCGACCACATGCGACAGATCGGCCGGTTGCCCGGCGTCATGCGCTACACGGCGCAGGGCATTCAGCGGGTGCGCAAGAGCGCGAAGAAGTTTTCGCCCGAACTCACCAGGCCCTTCACGCCGCCGCCGTCGTTCATGAACCACAGGGTCGACGCTCAGCGCAAGTTCGCCACAACCACACTGGCGCTCGCGGACGTCAAGGAGACGGCGAAGCACCTTGGCGTCACGATCAACGACATGGTGCTCGCGATCTCCGCCGGCGCGCTGCGCGGACTGTCGCTGAAGTACGACGGACACGCCGATCACCCGCTGTTGGCCTCTGTGCCGGTGAGCTTCGACTTCTCACCGGATCGCATCTCCGGCAACTACTTCACCGGCGTCATGATGGTGGTGCCGATCCAGCTCGACGACCCGCTGGAGCGGGTGCGCGCCGTCCACGAGGCCGCGAGCGACGCCAAGGACACCCACCACCTGATGGGGCCGGAACTGGTGAGCCGGTGGTCGGCGTATTTCCCGCCGGCTCCGGCCGAGCGGTTGTTTCACTGGCTGGCCGAAAAGGACGGCCAGAACAAGGTGTTGAACCTGCCGATTTCGAATGTGCCCGGCCCGCGTGAGCCCGGCCGCGTCGGCGGCGCGCTGGTCACCGAGATCTACTCCGTCGGTCCACTCACCACCGGCAGCGGGTTGAACATCACGGTGTGGAGCTACGTCGACCAGCTCAACATCTCCGTGCTGTCCGACGGCGCCACGCTGGCGGACCCGCACGAGCTGACCGACGCGATGGTCGAGGCGTTCATCGAGATCCGCCGCGCTGCAGGGCTTTCCGGCGAGCTGACGGTGATCGAGTCGGCTATGGCTTGATCGTCGGCGCTGCAGTAGCCGCGGCGTCGACGGGCTCGCCGGCTCGCGTGTACCTGGCGTGCACCCACGACAGGAACTTCTCGACCGCCTGCGCGGTGTAGTGCGCCCGCGGCGAGCCGTAGTAGAAGTCGAACGCGTGCTGGGCGTGCGGGATCTCGGCGTAGGCGACCGTCGACGTCGACACCTTCTTCTGCAGCGCCTCGGCGAACTCGCGGCCCTCCTGCACCGGAATGATCGAGTCGTCCTGGCCGTGAAGCACGAAAAACGGTGGCGCATCGGGACGTAACCGCATGATCGACGAGGCGTCGACGAAGACCTGCTTGTGTTCGGTGATGCGCTTCTTGACCACGAACTTCTGCAGGAACCCGATGAACTCCTTGCGGCCGGAGCCTTTCGCCGACACCCAGTCGTAGCGGCCGTAGAGCGGCACGGCGGCGACGACGGAGGTGTCGGCGTCCTCGAAACCGGGTTGCCACTGCGGATCATCGTGGGTCAGCGCGGCGAGCGAGGACAGGTGTCCGCCCGCCGAGCCCCCGGTGATCGCGACGAAGTCGGGGTCACCGCCGTAGTCGGCGATGTTCTCCTTGATCCACGCGAGCGCCCGTTTGACGTCGACGATGTGGGCGGGCCAGGTGTGCCGCGGGCTGACCCGGTAGTCGATCGAGACACACACCCACCCGCGTTTAGCCATGTGGGCCAGCAGCGGATAGGCCTGGGGCCGCCGCATGCCGATGGCCCACGCGCCGCCCGGCACCTGCAGCAGTACCGGGGCCTTGCCGTCGCGGGGCAGGTCGTTGCGGCGCCAGATGTCGGCGCGGTTGACGCGGCGGTGTGGCCCGTACTGGATGGTGTTGGTCTTCTCGACATACCGGCGCCTGATCAGGTCGTGGGGCCAGACGCCGATCTGCGCCCGCCGTCGCCGGGCCGGCTGCGACTTGTTCGCGACGCGCTCGTAGTCCTCGCCCAGCGCCTCGCGCAGCGGATCTTCGAAGTAAGGCTGCGACTTGACGTTGCGGTAGTGGATCAGCCCCAGCAGCGCCCACGCGATTGCGGTCAGTACCAACGCTATTCGGCCCCGAGCGCCGCGGAAGTCGCCGCGCAGGCCGCGGCGCAGCGCGTCGAGCATCGAGACCGCCATGTACACCGGCGACATCTCGGTGGTGGCCCAGCCGAAGGCGAACACCGGCAGCGTGATGTAGCCCTCGCGGCCGAGCGGTTGAACTCCGTTGGCTGCGTTGGCGAGTTCGGCCACTGCACGAAGCAGCGGAAAGCGGCGTTTAGTCATCGAGCTCCGTCATAGCCCAGGCGACGGCCGGCAAAACATCGGCGACCACCCGCTAGCCCAGTACCGGCAGGCGGCGCTCGGTGGCCAGCTCGTCGAGCGCGCGCTGCATCACGCGGCGCACATGAGCGTCGACCTCGTCGATGTCGGGGTCCTCGCCGAACTCGGCCACGATGTCGATCGGTTCAAGCACCTGCATGACGATCTTCGACGGCAGCGGGAGATTGGGCGGAACGACCAGCGACAGCCCGAACGGGAAGCCGAAGGAGATCGGCACGATCTTCGCGCGGGCCAGGCGGGCGATCGGCCCGAGGCGCTTGGCCAGCCACGTTCCGCGCGACAGGAAGATCTGCGTCTCCTGTCCGCCGATGCCGACGGTCGGCACGATCGGCACACCGGCGTTCAGCGCGGCTTTCACATAACCTGTGCGCCCGCCGAAGTCGATCACGTTCTCCGAGAACGTCGGGCGGTACACGTCGTAGTCGCCGCCGGGGAACACCACGACCAGACCGCCCGAGCGCAGCGCCTCGTCGGCGTTGCGGTGATTGGCGCTGATGTAGCCGATCTTGCGGAAGAACTCGCCCGTCGGGCCGACCATCAGCATGTCGTGGCTGAGGGTGTAGAGCGGGCGGTCGTAACCGTGGTGCGCGTAGAAGTCCGCGGCCAGGATCGGCACGTCCATCGGCAGCATGCCGCCGGAGTGGTTGGACACCACGAGCGCCCCGCCTGCCGGCAGGTTCTCCAGGCCGCGCACCTCAGAACGGAAGTAGCGCTTGAGGAAAGGCCGGGTGACGGCCATGAACCGTTCGGTCAGCTTCGGATCCCACTTGGTGAGCTGCGACGGCTCTGTGTCGGGGGCGGCCATCGGATCTCCTCCGGATCGAAAACTGAAACGTGTTCTAGTTTAGCCGACTGCCGCTGTGCAGGACAAACGGCGCTGGTTTGCGTGCACACAGCTACGGCTACCTTATTCGGCATGGACGGCCGCGACCTTCTTGCGGACCGCTACGAACTGCGAGGCGTGCTCGGTCGCGGCGGGATGGCCGAGGTCCACGACGGGTGGGACACCCGGTTGCAGCGCCCGGTGGCGATCAAGCTGCTGTACCAGGCGTTCAACGCCGACGCCCACATGCGTCGCCGGTTCGAGGAGGAGGCCCGTGCCGCCGCGGCGCTGAACCACCCCAACATCGTCGCGGTGCACGACTGTGGTGAGCACGACGGCACCCCGTTCATCGTGATGGAGCGCCTGCCCGGGCGGACGCTGCACGACGACATCGCGCTGGGGCCGATGCCGCCGGAGCGGGTCCGCGCGATGCTGGACGACGTGCTCGGCGCGCTCGGCTGTGCACACGCCGCGGGCATCGTCCATCGCGACATCAAGCCCGGCAACGTGCTGATCGCCCCGAACAGCGGCGCGATGAAGGTCGCCGACTTCGGTATCGCCAAGACGGCGGGCGCCGCGCTCACGGCGACCGGCCAACTCGTCGGGACAATGGCCTACATGAGCCCGGAGCGGGTCGCAGGTGCGCCGGCGTCGGCGGCCGACGACCTGTACGCCGTCGGCGTGATGGGCTACGAGGCGCTGACAGGGCAGCGGCCGTTCCCTCAGGAGAACCCGGCCGCCCTCCTGCATGCCATCCTCGACACGCCGCCTCCGCCGATCAGCGCGATACGCCCGGACATCGACCCGGCCCTGGCCGCGACGATCGACCGGGCCATGGCCCGCGACGTGAGCCAGCGGTTCGGCAATGCGGAGCACATGCACGCCGCGCTGGCGGGCGCTCCCTCGGCGCTGTTGCTGGGACCGACGCCGCCGTCGGCGTCACGACCGGCGACCAAGGTCCTCGCCCAACCACTCGCGCCGTCCGCCAACTACTACGTCGCTCCGGCGCCGCGCCGGCGCCCGCTGAGCCGCGAACGCAAGCTTCTGTTGGCGGCCGCCGGGTTCGTGGCCTTCGTCGTCGTCGGCTTGGCGCTCGCTCTCGACCCGTCATCGAGCACACAACTGCCACAACCGATCGGCACCAGCACACCTGTGCAACCCCCGCCTCCACCGCCCTCGTCGATGCCGCCTCCGCCGCCGACGGCCGACGTGCCCGTCTTCGAGAAACCCAAGGGAGACAAGAAAGGCGAACAGGGCCGCGGCAACGGCAGGGGAAACGGCAATGGCAAGAAGGACGACTGACGGGCTCAGCGCCCGGGCTCCGGTTGTGAATCCGGCGACGGAATCCGCCGGCCGAAAACCGTCGCCAGATTCACACTGGAGCGCGTGACCGACTGCCTGCTCGAGTTTCCCGGGCCGTTACGATCAGCCGCGTGAGTGACAACACGGAACCAGCCGTCCTGGTCGAACAGCGCGACCGCATCCTGATCATCACCATCAACCGCCCGCAGGCCCGCAATGCGGTGAACGCCGACGTCAGCCGCGGCCTCGCCGACGCCATGGACCGACTCGACGGCGACGCGGGACTGTCCGTGGGCATCCTCACCGGAGCCGGCGGCTCGTTCAGCGCGGGCATGGACCTCAAGGCGTTCGCGCGCGGCGAGAACGTCGCCATCGAGGGTCGCGGCCTGGGCTTCACCGAGCGGCCGCCCGCCAAGCCCCTGATCGCAGCCGTCGAGGGCTACTGCCTGGCCGGTGGCTGCGAGTTGGCGCTGGCCACCGACCTGATCGTGGCGTCGAAGGAGTCGGCGTTCGGCATTCCGGAGGTCAAGCGTGGCCTGGTGGCCGGCGGCGGCGGCCTGCTGCGGCTGCCGCAGCGGATCCCTTACGGCCTGGCGATGGAGCTCGCGCTGACCGGTGAGAGCCTGTCCGCCCAGCGGGCCCATGACCTCGGGATGGTCAACATGCTCGCCGAGCCGGGCCGGGCACTCGAGGCGGCGATCGCCTTCGCGGAGAAGATCACCGCGAACGGGCCGCTTGCGGTGGCGGCGACCAAGCGGATCATCGTCGAATCCCGCGACTGGAACTCCCAGGAAATGTGGAAGAAGCAGGTCGAGATCTTCGCGCCTGTCTTCATGTCGAACGATGCCAAGGAAGGCGCGATCGCGTTCGCCGAGAAGCGGGCGCCGAAGTGGACGGGAACCTGACGGGGTTTCTCCGCCCGCCGCCCGGGGCAACCGGGTAGACGTGGAAACGTTGACCCGGGCGCGGCACGCGCAGAAGCGCATCTTCAGAGCACAGCGGCGACTGTGGTTGTTGCAGGCCGCGCTGTGGCCGACAGTGGCTCTCGCCGGTATCGGCGCCGTTGCGGCGCTGGTCATGCGGTACCGCGGACGCGCCGACGGACGGGCGAGCGCCGTCCCTTCACCAACCGACGGCCTTCCTCACCTCTAAGGAGACAGCGCATGGCGCACGACCTGCCGATTGCCGACTACGACCAGCTGCCGATCACCGAGCTGCGGCACCGCATCCGGGCGCTCGACGAACCGGCGCTGCGCGCGGTGTTCGAGCACGAGACCGAGCACGGCAACCGGATCCCGGTGCTCGAGGTGCTGCATGCGCGGCTCAAGGAGTTGACCCACGGCGCGGAGCCGTCGCCGGGCGACCCGGCCAACGCCCCCGGGGTCAGCGCAACGCCGGGCGGTTCGCCGGTGCAGGAGTCGACGGCCGCGGAGGCCAACACCCCGTTGCGGCACGGCGTCGCGAACCAGACCCCGGCGCGCGGCAAGCCCTGAGGTCGGCACCGCCGGCCTGACCGGTGTTGACCTGAACCGCCGTTGAGGTCGCAGGATTGTTCGCATGACATCTTCGCCGGCGGGCCTGGACGTAGGCCTCGACATCGCGGCCTACCTCGGCCGCATCGGATATACCGGATCGACCCAACCGACGCTGGACACGCTGCGTGGCCTGATCGCAGCGCACAACCGCTCGATTCCCTTCGAGAACCTCGACCCGCTGCTCGGCATACCGGTCGCCGACCTCAGCGTGGGCCCGCTTGCCGACAAACTCGTGACCCGCCGACGCGGCGGGTACTGCTACGAGCAGAACGGGCTCATGGGATACGCGCTGGCCGAACTGGGGTACGGCGTGCAACGGCTCGCTGGCCGGGTGCTGTGGATGAATCAGTCCGGCGCACTGCCGGCGCAGACTCACGAGACGCTCTCGGTACGCGTTCCCGGAGACGACGAACCATGGTTGGTCGACGTCGGCTTCGGCGGGCAGACCCTGACGTCGCCGATCCGGCTGGACGTCGGACCCGTGCAGACCACCCGCCATGAGCCCTACCGGTTGCGTAACCATGTCGACGGTTACCTTCTGGAAGCCGAGATCCGCGGCGAGTGGCAGCCGCTGTACACGTTCGACACCCGACCCCAGCCGCAGATCGACCTCGAAGTCGGAAGCTGGTATGTGTCAACCCATCCCGAGTCGGGCTTCGTCACCGGCCTGTCGGCAGCGCTGATCACCGACGACGCCCGGTGGAATCTGCGGGGACGCAACCTGGCGATCCACAGCGGCGGGAGCACCGAACGAGTTCGGTTCGACACCGCCGCCGACGTCCTCGCCACGCTCACCGACCGCTTCGGGATAGATCTACACGACCTCGGCGAGCACCGCGACGTCGAGGCACGCATCCACGAAGTCCTCGACCGCTAGAAGGCAGCAGAAATTGTCATGTCATTCCGCGCGTGGCGCGACCATACTCGGTGGGCGTGGGCCAGCCATCACGCCGTGACCGCTTGCGCGAACTGCTCGACGCGGTCGTCGACGCCGACAACAGCGGTGTGGAGCAGATGGCCCGCAGCAGCCACGCCTCGGAATTCCACTTCTCGCGGGAGGTTCGCCGCCTGACCGGCGAGTCGCCCGCCGCGATGCGGCGCCGGATCATGCTCGAGCGCGCGGCCTGGCGCCTGCAGCGCGGTGAGCGAGTGGCCGTCGTCGCGGCCGACGAAGGATGGTCGTCAGCCGAGGTGTTCTCCCGCGCCTTCCGGCGCGCCTTCGGCGTGCCGCCCTCCAAGGCCGCCGACGTGACGTTCCGGGTCAGCGCGCCCAACGGCCTGCACTTCCATCCACCGCAGTCGCTGTGGTTGGACAACGCCGGTGACACGAAGGAGCCCGACATCTCCCAACTGATGGTCGCGCACGACATCGCCGATACCGCCTACCTCATCGACCGGGCCACCAATCTGAGAAAACAGCAGTGGACAGAAGAGATCTCAGCGGGCCAGGTGGTCCTGGACTGGGACGGTCCCGAACCCAGCGTCGGCGCTGTGCTCGGCGCCATCGTCTGGACGAAGCAGGTTTGGCTGGCCACGATCGCGGGCCACGATTTCCCGGACCGGGCGGTAACCCGGCCCGAGTCGACCACCCCCGAGCAGTTGGCCAGGCACCACGCCGACATCGGGAAGCGCTGGAGCGCAATGGTTTCCGAGTACGCGGCCGAGGGGCGGATGGGCGACACCATTATCGATGCGCTGTGCGATCCGCCCGAATCGTTTCAGCTGTACGGCATCGTCGCGCATGTCCTCGAGTACGCCGCCCTCAGACGCGGGCTGGCCCGCTCCATGCTGGGCCGCCACGGCATCGAAACACACCGCGGCGACCCACTGGAATGGATGCGGGGCAACTGATTTGGCAACCGTCTACTACACCGCGTCCAGCATGGACGGTTACATCGTCGACGACCGCGACAGCCTGGACTGGCTGACCTCCCGCGACATCGATTCGAGCGGACCGTTCAACTACGACGAGTTCATCGCCACGATCGGCGCCGTGGTGATGGGCTCGACAACCTACGAATGGATTGTGCGCAACCATCCGGGCGACTGGATGTACGAGCAACCGTCCTGGGTACTGACGCGACGACCGCACATCATCGAGCGCGGGCACCCGGTGCGGGCCTTCGCCGGCGACGTCGCCGAACTACATCCCGAATTAGTCGCCGCCGCAACGGGTAAGGATGTCTGGGTCGTCGGGGGAGGTGAAACAGCGGGGCAGTTCGTGTCGGCAGGCCTGATCGACGAGATGATCGTCAGCTACGCACCCTGTTCGCTCGGCGCGGGCTCACCGGTGCTGCCGGTGCGTTCGGAATGGGCTGTGGTCGAGGCGGCGGTCAACAGGGAATTCGTCTGCGCGCGGTGGCGGACAGCCTATCCCCGGTCTGCACCACCATAGCGACGGATGAATTCCCTTGACTTGATGAGGAATTCGATCTGCTCTGCGACGTCGCGCAGCGGGTCCACCGTACGCGTGGATCGGCACAGCAGCACCGCCCCCTCCAGCGCGGCGATGCACGTGATCGCGAGTGAGCCCGCCTGGGCCTGGTCGAAACCGTCGGCGACGAACGCGCGCGTCAGCGCATCGCGCCAGTGGCCGAAGATGCTGCCGGCGACGGTCGTCAACCGGGGTTCGTCGTCGGCGGACCCGATCGCCGCCGCCACCACCGGACAGCCCGCGGCAAAATCGCTTTCCACGAGCAGCTCTTTCCAGAACGCCACGAACTTGCGGACCAGATACATGCCGCCCTTGGCCGCGGCCTCGTCGATGACCTCAGTGATCTCCTCACCGGCGTATTGAAGGGCCTCGGTCAGGATCTGGTTGCGGCCCGCCGGAAAGTGGTAGTAGACCGACCCGCGCGGTGCGCCGCTGCGGGCCAGCACCTCGTCGATGGTGACGCCGGCAGCACCGCGCTCCCGCAGCACCTCGGCCGCGCTGATCAACATCTTGGTGCGCGTCGAAACCCGCTTGTTGGTTTTGGTCGCGGCGGATGTCAGGACAACCTCCAGGGAAGTGGTCAGGCTGCGCGGGTGCGACGCATCAGCGCCGAACGCCAACCGTGGACACGTGGGCTGAACCGGAGGACCGGCCGACGGCGGTCATGCGCGTGATGCGTGAATCGGTAACCGGCGAAGTTGACCTCAATGACCCACATCGGGCGCCTCCCTGTCTATGACAAACAGCATAAAAGCAGGAACACACCGAGGCAATGGATGTATTCCGCATCACAGGTGCCGGGTGTATACGCAGGTAGCCGACCGGCGGCCGGACGTTGTCTGCACGTCGAACCGGCCGATTATGGACCAGGCCATAATCCCGTCGCGCCCCGGATTCTCCGAGCGAAGTGCAGGTCAGGGCATGACCGGACGGCTACGCTCGGGCTCGACGCGGAGAGGGAAAGGCGCTCGTCATGAGCCACTACAGAAGCAACGTGCGCGATCTGGAGTTCAATCTCTTCGAGGTGCTGGACCTCGACAAGGCGCTGGCGACCGGCGAGTTCGGCGACCTCGACGGCGAGTCGGTGCGGCAGATGCTCGACGAGGCGGCCCGCCTGGCCGAGGGTCCGGTCGCCGAGTCCTTCGCCGAATGCGACCGGCATCCGCCGACGTTCGATCCGGCCACCCACGAGGTGACCCTGCCCGTAGCGTTCAAGAAGTCGTTCCAGGCCTGGCATCAGGGCGAGTGGTTCCGCGTCGGCATCGCCGAGGAGATCGGCGGAGTACCCGCCCCGGCAGTCGTGGAGTGGGCGATCAACGAGTTGCCGCTCGGCGCCCAACCGGCGGTGTTCATCTACCACGCCGGATCGACGATGGCCGACATCCTCAACGACATCGGCAACGAGCAACAGCGCCACTGGGCCGCGTTGATGGTCGAGCGCAACTGGGCCGCGACGATGGTGCTCACCGAGCCCGACGCCGGATCCGACGTCGGCGCCGCCCGCACCAAGGCCGTTCAACAGCCCGACGGGACATGGCATCTCGACGGGGTGAAGCGGTTCATCACCAACGGCGACACCGACGACCTGTTCGAGAACATCTTCCATCTGGTGTTGGCCCGGCCCGAAGGCGCCGGGCCGGGCACCAAGGGACTGAGCCTGTTCTTGGTGCCGAAGTACCACTTCGACCCCGAGAGCGGTGAAATCGGCGAACGCAACGGAGTCTTCGTCACCGGTCTCGAGCACAAGATGGGGCTGAAGGTGTCGGCCACCTGCGAGCTGACCTTCGGCCAACACGGCGTACCCGCGGTGGGGTGGCTGGTCAACGACACCCACAACGGCATCGCCCAGATGTTCAAGGTCATCGAGTACGCCCGAATGATGGTGGGCACCAAAGCGATCGCCACGCTGTCGACCGGCTACCTCAACGCGCTGGATTACGCAAAGACCCGGGTGCAGGGCGCCGACATGACCCAGATGACGGACAAGAACGCGCCGCGGGTGACGATCATGCACCACCCCGATGTGCGACGTGCGCTGCTGACGCAGAAGTCCTATGCCGAAGGGCTACGCGCCCTCTACCTCTACACAGCAGCCCACCAGGACAGCGTCGTCGCGCAGATCGTCTCCGGTGCCGACGGCGAGATGGCCGACCGCGTCAACGATTTGCTGCTGCCGATCGTCAAAGGCGTGGGCTCCGAGCGCGCGTACCAGTGTCT
This sequence comes from Mycobacterium sp. IS-3022, assembly GCF_001500065.1. Lineage (GTDB taxonomy): Bacteria > Actinomycetota > Actinomycetes > Mycobacteriales > Mycobacteriaceae > Mycobacterium. The sequence goes on along the minus strand of NZ_LQIN01000015.1, from coordinate 6,567 downwards.
GACCGAATCGCTGCAGACGCTGGGCGGTTCGGGATTCCTTCAGGACTATCCGATCGAGCAGTACATCCGCGACGCCAAGATCGACTCGCTCTACGAGGGCACCACCGCAATTCAGGCGCAGGACTTCTTCTTTCGTAAGATCGCCCGCGACCAGGGCGCGGCGCTGACGCACGTGGCCGACCAGATCCAGCGGTTCATCGCCAGTGACAGCGCGCGTCCCGAACTCGCGGACGGCCGCGCGCTGCTGGCCACCGCGCTGCAGGACGTGCAGACCATGACGGCCACGCTGACCAGGTATCTGATCTCCGCGCAGGAGAACCCGCGCGAGTTGTACCGCGTCGGTCTGGAGTCGGTGCCGTTCCTGCTCGCAGTCGGCGACCTGTTCATCGGCTGGTTGCTGTTGCGCCAGGCCGAGATCGCGCTGGCGGCCATGGACGGCGATGTCTCCGACAGCGACCGCGCGTTCTACACCGGCAAGGTCGCCGCCGCCAACTTCTTCGCCAAGAACATGTTGCCGCCGTTGCGCGCCCGGCGCGGCATCGTCGAGAAGGTCGGCCTCGAGGTCATGGACCTACCTGAAGCCGCCTTCTGACCAAGGTTGGCGAGCTGGGCCCACGGCGAAGTCAGGGGATCGGAAAATGCCCCGAAAACCCGTGAAATTAGGGCACTTTCCGTCTGCTTGCGCTAGGAGGCGTCAGTCTTCCGGGGTGTAGCCGAACGGCAGCAGCACGCTCTTGTGCTCGACGTAGGCCTCGATGCCCTCCGGGCCGTTCTCGCGGCCGATACCGGAGTTCTTGTAGCCGCCGAACGGCGCGCCCGGATCGAACGCGTACATGTTGACCGCGTATGTGCCGGTGCGGATCTTGCCTGCGACCTCGAGCGCCTTCTTGTTGTCGGTGGTCCACACGCTGCCGGCCAGCCCATAGACCGAGTCGTTGGCGATGCGGATCGCGTCTTCTTCGGTCTCGTAGGGAATCACCGCAAGCACCGGACCGAAGATCTCCTCCTGGGCGATCGTCATCGAGTTGTCGACGTCGGCGAACACCGTCGGCTGCACGAACCAGCCGCTGTCCAGGCCCTCGGGGCGCCCGCCGCCGGTGACCAGCCGGGCGCCCTCCTCGACGCCCTTCTTGATGTAGCCCTCGACGCGCTCGCGCTGCTTCTCGCTGATCAGCGGGCCGATCGCGGCATTCGGGTCGTCGGGCAGCCCGACCGGCATCGCCGAGATGAAGTTGGCGATCTTCTCGACGACCTCGTCGTAGCGCGACCGCGGCGCGAGGATGCGAGTCTGCGCCACGCAGGCCTGACCGCTGTTCATCACGCCCGAGAACCCGAGCATCGGCAGCGTCGAGTCGAGGTCGGCGTCTTCGAGGATGATGGCCGCCGACTTGCCGCCCAGCTCCAGGGTGCAGGGCTTGAGTCGATCGGCGGCGATCTTGGCGACCTCCTTGCCGACCGCCGAGCTGCCGGTGAACGTGTACTTGTCGATTTCGGGGTTGGCGGTCAAGGCGCGGCCGGTCTCGGCGGCGCCGGGCACGATCGACAGCACGCCCTCGGGCAGGCCGGCCTCGGCGAACATCTCGGCCATCGCGAACACCGACAGCGGCGTCTCGGCGGCGGGTTTGAGCACGACGGTGCAGCCGGCCAGCAGCGCGGGCCCGAGCTTGTTGGCCGCCAGGAAGAACGGCACGTTCCAGGCGGTGATGGCCCCGACGACACCGATCGGCTCCCGCACCACCAGCGTCTGGCCGTAGATGCCGTCGCGGATCTCTTTCCAGGCGAACTTGTCCGCGGCGCCCGCGTAGTACTGGAACGCCGACATCGCGGCGCCGTACTGCATCATGTCGACGATGGTCTGCGGCTGGCCGGTCTCGGCGGCCAGCAGGAACTTCAGCTCGTCGCCGCGCTCCTCCATCAGCTTGGTGGCGGCGCCGATCACGGCCGCGCGCTCCTGCGGCGACATCTGCGGCCACGGACCCTCGTCGAACGCCTTGCGGGCGGCTGCGCAGGCGGCGTCGACGTCGGCCTCCTTCGCCAGCGGCACCTTGCCGACGAGCTCGCCGGTCGCCGGCGAATGCACCTCGATGACCTCAGACGACGACGGCTCGACCCACTTGCCGCCGATGAACAGCTTGTCCCACTCGGTCCGAAACGCGGTGCTCTGTGTCATGCCCGTCACACTACCTACGAACCGGCGAAAGTAGAACCTGTTCCAGTCGGCGGCCTCAGGACCAGCACCAGATTGCTCACCAGGAACTCTCTGAGCACCGGGACGTTCGTCAGTGACCACGCCCATCGTGGGTGGTAGCGGGGGAAAGCGGCGACCAGGGCTCCGGTGCTCGCTGCCCACTGCAGCCCGTCGCGCGCGTGCACGGCGAACAGTGACGAGCCGTAGTTGTTCTTCGCCGGATGGCCGTGCTTGCGGGCATATCTGCGCGCCGCGCGGGCGCCGCCGAGGTAGTGCCACAGGCCGGTCTCGTGGCCGCCGAAGGGTCCCAGCCATACCGTGTACGACAGCACCACCAGCCCTCCGGGCCTGGTCACCCGCATCATCTCCCGGCCCATCCGCCATGGCTGCGGCACGTGCTCGGCGACATTCGACGACAGGCAGATGTCGACGCTGGCGTCGGCGAACGGCAACGCCATCCCGGATGCCCGCACGTATGTGGCGGCCGTCGTCGTCGCGGGACCGCTGTGCATCTCCGCAGGATCGGGTTCCACGCCGATATAACGAAACCCCTTGTCGCTGAACGATTCCGAGAAGTAGCCGGGCCCGCCGCCGACGTCCAGCACGGTCCGGCCGGCCGGTGACGAGCCGGTCACGCCGTGCCACAAGTCGGCCACCATCGTGGCGGTGTCCTCGGCGAGCGCACCGTAGAACCGGGCCGGGTCACGTTGCTCGAAGCGGAATTCGCTCAGCAGGCGCAGCGACCGTGACAGCGTCGCGCGGCGAGCGAGCAGGTCGGTGACCACAGCGCGACCCTACGCAGCGACTAGTCTGGGGCGGATGTCTGACCGCCCCCTCCGATCGGTGTTGCTGCTGTGCTGGCGCGACACCGGCCACCCGCAGGGCGGCGGCAGCGAGGCCTACCTGCAGCGCATCGGCGCGCAGTTGGTCGCGTCGGGCGTCGACGTCACGCTTCGCACTGCGCGCTATCCGGGGGCACCGCGCCGCGAGGTCGTCGACGGGGTGCGGGTCAGCCGTGGCGGCGGGCGCTTCACCGTCTACATCTGGGCGGGGTTGGCGATGGTGTTGGCGCGCATCGGGCTCGGACCGTTGCGGCGCGTGCGGCCCGACGTGGTGATCGACACGCAGAACGGCATCCCGTTCATGGCCCGCCTCGCCTATGGCCGACGCGTCGCGCTGTTGGTGCACCACTGCCACCGCGAACAGTGGCCGGTCGCAGGCCCGGTGATGGGCCGAGTCGGCTGGTTCATCGAGTCGAAGCTGTCGCCGCGCGCGCACCGGCGTAACCAGTACGTCACCGTCTCGCTGCCGTCGGCGCGGGATCTGGCGACGTTGGGCGTGCGGCCCAGTCAGATCGCGGTGGTGCGCAACGGCCTCGACCAAGCGCCCGCAGGGGCGCTCAACCCGGACCGGTCAGCCACGCCCCGGGTCGCGGTGTTGTCGCGGCTGGTGCCGCACAAGCAGATCGAGGACGCTCTTGAAGCCGTCGCGGCGCTTCGTCCCCGTATTCCGGATCTGACGCTCGACGTCGTCGGCGGCGGTTGGTGGGAGCAGCGGCTCGTCGAGCACGCCGCGCTGCTCGGCATCTCCGACGCGGTGACGTTCCACGGTCACGTCGACGATAAGACGAAACATCGTGTGCTGCAGCAGTCCTGGGTGCATGTGTTGCCGTCTCGGAAAGAGGGTTGGGCGCTGGCGGTCATCGAGGCGGGGCAGCATTCGGTACCCACGATCGGCTATCGAGCCTCCGGCGGCTTGACCGATTCGATCGTCGACGCGGTGACGGGCCTGTTGGTCGACGACTTCGACGGGCTGGTCGACGGCCTGGGCGAGCTGCTGTCGGATCGGGTGCTGCGCGAGCAACTCGGAGCCAAGGCACATGTGCGCTGCGCCGAGTTCTCCTGGCAGCAGAGCGCGACGGCCATGCGCGCCGTGCTGGAGTCGGTGCACCGCGGGCAGTACCTCAGCGGCGTCGTCTAGGCAGAGGCGGCGTGTCGATCTCGCACCTCAAGTGCGGCGCACCGCGGATACGACGGTCCAGGGTGACGACGGTCGCGTCCAGCGTCTCGGCTAGTGCGACATATGCCGCGTCGTAGCTGGACAGATTCTTCCGGAGTTCCCAGATTCGATCGGCAAGCAAGTCGTAGGGCCAATACTCGATCGCCAGGTCGAGAAGGTCGGTATGCGCTTGTACTGCTTGGTCGGGCGTGATCGTTCCGGCAAGTTCTTGTCGTCGCATGACGTTGGCACACTCGAACGGCAGAAGTGTCGGGGCGTAGAGATCTCCCTCGCTGATCTTGGCGGTCGCCCATCGACCGTCGTCGCCGGAGTCCAGTAGAGCGGCCAGGATCGTGGACGCATCGCAGACGACGCGCAATCTCAACGCTTATCCGCATCTTTGTCGGCGAGGATCGTCGCCGCGTCGAGTCGGCTTCCGGTTGCTGCAACCCGCGCTCGTGCCCGGGCAAGAGTGTCCTGCACTGTCGGTTTGGCGGCGGTTTCGACAAGCATTCCGCGCAGGTATTCCTGAAGCGACTTTCCGGCCCTGGCCGCCCGAACAGCTAACTCGTCGCGCACGTCGTCGGGGATGTCACGGATGGTGATGGCAACCATCCCTGCAGTTTAGCTGTATTGCTGCTATTTTGCAGGCAGACCTTGGAGCTCATTCTCCGTAGTAAGGCCTGCGGTGCAAGCGATATCGCCTGCGACTTCAACGGCCCTGACGGCCTCGAACTGCCGTGACGAGTGCGGCGCCCCCACCGACCAGAAGAATCGCCAGCCACACCATGTGGGCAGCCAGCACGAGGCCGCGCCCGTCGGCCCGCGGCGACGAGCCACCGACCCGATACAGCGCGAGGTCGTCATCGGCATACGCCACGGGCAACGGCAAATGCACTGCTGCGCCGCCGGATTCGACGCCGCTTGATTCGACGACGACCCACCCGACGCCGGCACCGGCCAACGCGTCGCCGTCGGCGCCTTCGACGAGGATCTCCTGCACCTCGCGCGCGCGTTGCCCCTCCCCGTAGACGATCCGGTCGCCGATCTGGAGGTCGCCGGTGCTCAGCACCTCGGCGTGAACCCACCGCGGCAACGGGTCGAGTACGGGCGCGTCACCCGCCCAGTCGAATCGACGCATGCTGTCCACTCCCAGCACGGCCACCGGGCGCGGGTCGGCGTTGATCATCTCCGCTACCGTCGCCCACCCCGGCGGATACTGCACCGACGCAACCTTGCCGCCCACGCCCCACGCCAGATCCGGCAGCGTCGCGATGAGCGCCGCGCAACAGAGCACCGCCGTCGCCGCCGCGGGCAGCCAACGTCGCGCGGTGAGCACCGCGGCCGCCCCGGCCAGCGCGTACCCGGGCATCGCCAACGCCACCCACTTCTGCGCGTCGCGTACCACTCCGAGGCCGGGCAGCGCGCGGATCGCCGCCTCGACGAGGGCGAGTCCGGGCGCGGTCGCCATCAGCGCAGGCACCATCACCGCGACGGCGGCCAGCACCAGCAGCGGCACCGCGGCCCGCCGCCGCAGCACCACCGGCAGGCCCAACGCGACGACACCGAGCAACACCGCGGTGCCTACGATGACGAAAAGCGTTGTGCGAGAAGCGGGCACAGCTTCTGCGTTCCAGATCCCGCCCAGCCCGGCCAGGCTGAGCAGAGTACCGAGCCCGGGCTCGGCCCGCGCCGCGAACGCACCGACCCCGTCGGCCTGCGACGACTCCAACGACCGCGTCACCATCGCGGCGACCAGCCAGGGCAGCGCCGCGACGACCGCCACGCCCATCCCGAAAATCGCGCACCGCCACCGCGGCCACCCGTCGCCGGGCGCGACGGCGCAGACCAGCGCGACGGTCGCCGCCAGCATCAGCCCGGTCGGCGTCACCCCGGCCAGCGCGATCCAGAACACCAGACCTGTCGCCGTCGACCACGACGGCCGAGTCCGCATCCCCAGCATCGCGGCGCCCACCCACGGCAGGCATCCGTAGCCGACGAGAAGGCTCCAGTGGCCCTGCAGAAGGCGTTCGGCGACGTACGGGTTCCACACCGCGATCGTCGTCGCCACGCACTGACCGGCCACTCCCGACTCGGGCACCACCGCGGCGGCCAGCCGGGCAGCGCCCCAGCCCGCCAACCACAACCCGGCGATCAGCAGCGCTTTGACCACCACTCCGCCGTCGACCGCCGACGACGCGACCGCCACGAAAAAGTCCTGCGGCAGCGCACGCGGTGCCGCCTCGGACAACCCCAGCGCGGCGTCGGACAGATACGAACGCGGCGTCGACACCGCGTCGCGCAACAGCAGGTACCCCGGTGCGAGCAGGGGCGCCGTCACGGCGAGGGCGAGCACCAGCGCGTAAGCCGGGGGGAGGGCG
>NZ_LQIN01000014.1 GCF_001500065.1 Mycobacterium sp. IS-3022 | reverse complement strand
ACCATGCCTCACTCAACCTCCTCAACAACGCCGCGTTGTGGATAACGCGGGCCTGTCAAAAAGTTTGAGTCAGTGGACCGAATTCGCGTCGGACTCATGTTCATCGCAATCACCGCGTTGGTGATCGGCGTCGGTCAGACCTTCACCAGCGTGCCGATGCTCTTCGCCCGTCCTTCCTACTATGCGGAGTTCGCGAACTCGGGTGGAGTCTTCCCTGGCGACAAAGTGCGCATCGCGGGCACAGACGTCGGCATCGTGGAAGGCGTCGCGATTGACGGCGACCACGTCGCGGTGAAGTTCTCGATCGGCACCAACACCATTGGCGCCGAGAGTCGACTGGCGATTCGCACCGACACCATCCTGGGCAAGAAAGTGCTCGAGATCGAGCCGCGCGGCGATCGGCCCCTGAGGCCCGGCGAAACGCTGCCACTGGGCCAAAGCACTACCCCGTACCAGATCTATGACGCGTTCTTCGATGTCACCGAGGCCGCCGCTGGCTGGGATATCGACACCGTCAAGCAGTCACTCAACGTGCTGTCGGAAACCGTCGACCAGACCTACCCCCACCTGAGTGCCGCCCTCGACGGGGTCGCCGAGTTCTCCGACACCATCGGCAAGCGCGACGAGCAGATCACTCATCTACTGGCGCAGGCACACAAGGCGGCCGACGTACTGGGTAACCGCGCCGAAGAGTTCGACCGGTTGCTGGTCAATGCGCAGAGCCTACTGGCCGCGTTCAACAAGCGTGGTGATGCAATCGATGCACTCCTGGAACGGGTTTCGGCCTTTTCGACGCAACTGCAGGGCTTGATCGACGACAACCCGAACCTCAACCATCTCCTCGAACAGGTACGCACGCTCACCGACGTGCTCGTGGAACGCAAGGACGACTTGGGCCGGGTGCTTGTCACGCTGGCGAAGTACACCGCCGCGTTGAACGAGGGCCTGGCGTCGGGGCCGTATTTCAAGGTGATGATCGCAAACTTGCTGCCCTACCAGATTCTGCAGCCGTTCGTCGATGCCGCATTCAAGAAGCGCGGTATCGATCCTGAGAACTTCTGGCGCGGAGCGGGTCTGCCGGCATTCCGATGGCCCGACCCGAACGGGATGCGCTTCCCCAACGGCGCGCCGCCGCCGGCGCCACCGGTGTTGGAGGGCACACCCGAGAACCCGGGGCCGGCGGTCCCGCCGGGCTCGCCCTGCTCGTACACCCCACCGGCCGACGGGACACCCACTATGGCCAACCCACTTCCGTGCGCACATCTCGACCAGAGCCAGGGGCCCTTTGGACCCTTCGCAGGTTTCGGACCTCCGAACGTCGTTACGTCGCAACCCAACCCGAGCGGGCCCGGATACCAACCCGGCATTCCCATCGCCGGTGTGCCGGGAGAAACACCGCCACAAGTGCAGGGCGTGCCGGTACCGCTGCCGCCGTCGGCGCCGCGAGGAGCGCGTACGGAACCCCTTGGCCCCGTCTCGCAGCCGTTCCCTCCGCCTGCGATGCCGCCCGCGCCGTTGACAGGACCGCCACCGCCCGCGGGCCCCGGCCCGCAGGTTCCGGCCGCCCCACCGCCGGGCGTGCCGTGGCCAACGGACATTGGAGGCCACTGACGATGTCGACAATCTTCAACATTCGAAACCTCAAGCTGCCGCAGGTGTCTCGCACCGCAGTGACGCTCGGCGTCGTCGTGGTGGTATTGGCGCTCGTTGGCGTCGTGGCCGGCCGCGAGCTGTACCAGAAGTTGACGACCAACACCGTGGTCGCTTACTTCACCGAGGCCAACGCCCTCTACGCCGGCGACAAGGTCCAAATCATGGGTGTGCGCGTGGGTTCGATCGACAAGATCGAGCCGGCGGGCGACAGGATGAAGGTGACCTTCCATTACAGCAACAAGTACAAGGTCCCCGCCGACGCCTCGGTGGCGATCGTCAACCCCAGCCTGGTGGCGTCCCGGGTCATCGAGTTGACGCCGCCCTATCGCGGCGGCCCGGTGCTGGCCGACAACGCGGTGATTCCCCTCGAACGCACCCAGGTGCCGGTGGAATGGGACAACCTACGCGATCGGATCGCCAACACCCTCGACAAACTCGGCCCGACGCCCGATCAGCCCAAAGGCCCGTTCGGCGACGTCGTCGAATCGCTCGCCGACGGGCTGGCCGGCAAGGGCAACCAGATCAACACCACCTTGACCAGCCTGTCGGACGCGCTGACTGCGCTCAACAAGGGTCGTGGCGACTTTTTCGCAGTGCTGCGCAGCCTGGCGCTCTTCGTCAACGCCATGCACCAAAACCACGAACGGTTCACGCAACTCAACACCGATTTGGCACAGTTCACCACCTTGTTCACCAACACCGGTCAGGAACTCGCCGACGCGACGCAGCAGTTCGACAGCTTGATCGCCACGGCGCGCAAATTCTTCGACGACAACGCCGAGGTGCTGACCCACGACGTCAACAATCTCTCGCAGGTGACCACCGCTGTGGTGCAACCCGACCGCCTCGACGGCCTGGAAACCGCGCTGCACATCTTTCCGACGATGGCCGCCAACTTCCAGAACATCTACCAGCCTGCACACGGCGGGGTGGTCGGTCTGCCCGCCCTCCTCAACTTCGCAAATCCCTTGCAGTTGATCTGCAGCGCGATTCAAGCCGGCAGCCGGCTCGGTTATCAAGAGTCAGCTGAGCTGTGCGCTCAGTACTTGGCCCCGATCCTGGACGCGATCAAGTTCAACTACCCGCCGTTCGGCGTCAATCTGGTCAGCACGGCCGCCGCGCTGCCCAAGCACATCGCCTACTCCGAGGAGCGGCTGCGGCCCCCGCCGGGTTACAAGGACACCACCGTGCCCGGAATCTTCTCCCCGGATACACCGTTCTCGCACGGGAATCACGAGCCGGGTTGGGTGGTGGCGCCGGGGATGCAGGGCGTGGACGTGTCACCGTTCACCCGGAACATGCTGACTCCGGAGTCGTTGGCGGAGCTGTTGGGTGGATCCGATATCGCACCCCCGCCGCCGGGACAGAACATGGCAGGGCCGCCTAATGCCTACAACGAATCCAGCCCGTTGCCCCCGCCGTGGTACCCCCAGCCCGGGCCACCACCGGGCCCGGCGCCCGGAGTGGTCCCGGGCCCGGTACCGGGCGGTTCGCCGCCGGCAGGGCCTCCTGCGCCACCGCCGGGACGTCTCGCCGCCGAGGCGCCCGCACCCGCAGGACCGGGCCGATGAGCGCCACGGTGAGTTCGATACGTCACCGCGTATGGCAGGCGCTGGCGCTGCTGACTGCCGCCGCCGTGCTGACATCGTGCGCGAACTGGCGTGGCATCGCGAATGTGCCGCTGCCCGGCGGCCCGGGCACTGGCTCCGATTCCTACACCATCTACGTGCAGATGCCAGACACACTGGCGCTCAACGCCAACAGCCGGGTACGGGTGGCCGACGTCTTCGTCGGCACAGTGCGATCCATCGAACTGAAGAACTGGGTTGCCGTCTTGACCGTCGGTATCCAAAAGGGCGTCCGCCTACCGAAGAACGCCACCGCCAGCATCGGCCAGACCAGCCTGCTGGGCTCGCAACACGTCGAGTTGGCCGCGCCGGCCAACCCGTCACTGCAGCCGCTGACGGACGGCGACACCATCCCTTTGCAGAACTCTTCGGCCTACCCGACGACCGAGCGCACACTGGCCAGTGTGGCCACGGTGCTACGCGGCGGGGGCATCCCCAATCTTGAAGTGATACAGAACGAGATCTACAACATGCTGAGCGGCCGGGCCGAGGAGATTCGGGAATTCCTCGGCAAGCTGGCCACATTCACAGCGGAGCTGAACGCGCAACGCGACGACATCACCCACGCCATCGATTCCATCGACCGGCTGCTGGCGTATGTGGCCAAGCGCTCGGACACCCTGGATCGCGTACTCACCGAATTTCCACCCCTGATCAAGCATTTCGCCGACACGCAGAACCAGTTCACCGACGCGATCGATGCCGTGGGACGACTCAGCGCGGTCACCGACCAAACCCTGTCGGCGGCGCAAGCCAATCTGCACACCGACCTGCAGGCCCTTCAACGTCCACTGCGCGAACTTGGCCGCGCCTCACCCCTGCTGCTGCAAGCGCTGAAGCTGATGCTGACCGCGCCGTTCGACATCGACGCGGTGCCAAAGGCGGTCCGCGGCGACTACATCAACCTGTCGGGATATATCGACCTGACGTTGAGCGCCATCGACAACGGCATCCTCACCGGGACCGGACTCTCGGGCATGCTGCGCGCGCTCGAGCAGTCATGGGGACGCGACCCGGCAACGATGCTCCCGGACGTCCGCTTCACCCCCAACCCGAACAACGTCCCTGGGGGACCGTTGGTGGAACGGAGTGAATGAGCCGTGCTGACGCCCCAGATCAAGCGCCAACTGGTCGTCTTCGCTGTTCTGACGGCGATCGGAGTGATCGTGCTCGGCTGGTACTACATGCACATTCCTCGTCTGGCCGGCGTCGGGCAGTACGAGCTCAAGGCCGAACTCCCGTCCTCGGGTGGCTTGTATGCGACGGCCAATGTCACTTCGCGTGGTGTCACCATCGGCAAGGTCACAAACATCGAACCGACCCGACGCGGCGCCATCGCCACGATGAGCATCAGCGATCAGTACAAAATCCCTATCGACGCCACGGCCAACGTGCACTCGGTGTCGGCGGTCGGCGAGCAGTACATCGATCTGGTGTCGGAGAACAGTCCTGACCAATACTTCGCGCCCGGCCAGACCATCACCAAATCCACAGTGCCGGCCGCGATCGGGCCCGCACTGGACGCCGCCAACCGTGGGTTGGCCGCGCTGCCCGAGGACAAGATCGCCTCGCTGCTCGACGAGACGTCCCAGGCTGTCGGCGGGCTGGGGCCGGCGCTGCAGCGCCTCGTCGACTCCACTCAAGCGACCGTCGGCGATTTCAAGGCGAACATCGACGCCGTCAACGACATCATTGCGCATTCAGGCCCCATTCTCGACAGCCAGGTCAACTCCGCCGACTCCATCGAACGCTGGGCCGCCCGGTCGAACATCCTGGCCCGCCAGGCCGCAGAGACGGACCGAAACCTCAACAGCATCCTGTCAAACGCGGCACCGCTCGCCGATCAGCTCAACGCGGTGTTCGCCGGCGTCGGCGAATCGCTTCCGCAGACACTGGCCAATCTCGCGATTGTGCTCGACATGCTCAAGCGCTACCACGCCAACGCCGAACAGTTGCTGGTGCTGCTTCCCCAGCTCACGTCGATCGCGCAGACGGCGACCGCATCTGGCGAGGACATCGTGCTGGATTTCGCGTTCAGCATCAACCAGCCGCCGCCGTGCTTCACCGGGTTCCTGCCGGCCTCGGAATGGCGCGCACCCGCCGACACCAGTCAGGCGCCGTTGCCCGCGGGCATGTACTGCAAAATCCCAAAGGACACTGCCGCCAACGTGGTTCGCGGATCGCGCAACATCCCGTGTGTCGACGTCCCCGGCAAGCGCGCTGCGACGCCGCGGGAGTGCCGAAGCGACGAGCCTTACGTCCCGCTGGGCACCAACCCGTGGTACGGGGATCCCAATCAGATCTTGAGCTGCCCGGCGCCGGCTGCGCGCTGCGACCACCCGGTGGACCCTGGCAGGGTGGTCCCGGCGCCGTCGGTGAACACCGGCCTGAACCCGCTGCCCGCCGATCTGCTGCCCGGAACGCCACCGCCGGTCAGCGATCCGCTGTCGCCGCCGGGTTCGGGAACCGTCCAGTGCAGCGGGCAACAGCCCAACCCGTGCGACTACACCCCGAACACTCCTCCCGCGGCGACGTACAACCCGTCCAGCGGAGAAGTCGTCGCCCCCAACGGCGTCAAGTACGGAGTCGAACATTCGACGCACACCGGAGATGACGGATGGAAGCACATGCTGGCGCCGGCCGGATGAGTTCAAATGATCGGCCCGACAACAGGATTGGTCCCGGCTGTCGCGCCGGGTGATGAAGTAAGGCTCAGGACCGGATGAACTCCAGCAGGTCGGCGTTGATGATGTCGGCGTGCGTGGTCGGCATGCCGTGCGGAAATCCCTGGTAGGTCTTCAGCGTGCCATTCGGCAGCAGTTGGGCCGCGCGTTGCGGCGTGTGACAACCCACTCTCGCGAGCGGGGGGTCACCTCGTCAGGATCGTCGCGGCGGCGGTGCCCGGCGCGCCATACAGTTGGGAGAAGCCGACTTTGGGTTCTCCGGGGACCTGGCGGTCGCCCGCCTCGCCGCGCAGTTGGCGGACCAGTTCGTGGATCTGCCGAAGGCCGGACGCGCCGATCGGCTCGCCGTTGGCGATCAGACCGCCGTCGGTGTTGATCGGAAGAGAACCGGTGATCTCGGTGGCGCCGTCGGCCAACAGCTTCTCCTGCTCGCCGTCGGCACAGAAGCCGCATTCGGCCATGTGGATTATCTCGGCTCCGGCGTCGGTGTCCTGCAACTGGATGACATCGACGTCTTCGGGTGTCACTCCGGCCTTTTCGAACGCGGCTTTGGCGGCGTAGACCGTCGGCGCGACGTCCTCCTCGACGGGCGCGAACGTGGTGTTCACCTCGTAGGCGCCGTACTTGCGGGTGCGGACCTCGACCGCCCGCAGGTGCACCGGCTTGGACGTGTACCGCTCGGCGATGTCGGCGCGGCACATGACCACCGCTGCCGCGCCCTCGTCGGGAGCGCAGAACATGTACTGGGTGAGTGGATAGTTCAACATCGTGGAGTTGAGGATCTGGTCCTCCGGGATGGGCTTACGGCGGAACGCGTTCGGATTCAACGCGCCGTTGCGGAAGTTCTTCGCCGCGACCCTGGCCAGGGTCTGCTGGCTGATGCCGTGCTCGTGCAGGTAGCGATTGGCCTTCATACCGAAGAACTGGGTGGTCAGGTACTGGCCGTTCTCGGCGTACCACCGCGGCATGCCGACGAGGGCGGGATCTTCGGTGAACGCGCCACGCGGGTGTTTATCCAGCCCGATCGCGATGCCGATGTCGTAGTCGCCCAGCCGAATTCCGTCGGCGCACGCTTTTGCCGCGCTCGCCGCCGTCGCGCAGGCGTTGAACACGTTGGTGAACGGGATACCGGACAACCCCACCATGCCCACGATCGCGTCGGGGTTGGCGACGGTCCAGCTGCCGCCGGTGGCGAACTGGATGTCCGTCCACTCCACGCCGGCGTCGGCGACCGCGGCGAAGATCGCGTCGACACCCATCTCCATCGCAGATTTGCCTTCGAAGCGGCCGAACGGATGCAGTCCGACACCGATGATCGCGACGTCATTCATTCTGCGCATTCCTCCTGAGCCGGGCCTATGCGAACTGTAATGCTTACAGTATCGTAATCGGCGTGGCCACGGTCATCGAGCACAAGCCGACGTTCTGCCGGATCTGCGAACCGCTGTGCGGAATGATCGCGACGGTCGAGGACGGCCGTCTGGTGGCACTGCGGCCGGACAAGGAGCACCCGCTGTCGGCCGGCTTCGCCTGCCAGAAGGGCATTGCGTTCACCGAGGTCGTCAACGATCCGGATCGGGTGACGAGGCCACTGCGCCGAGGGCCGACCGGCTTCGAAGAGGTGGGCTGGGACGAGGCGATGGCCGATATCGCTGGGCGACTCTCGGACATCCTTCGCCGCCACGGCTCGGGTGCGGTCGGCTGGTACATGGGCAATCCCGGCGCGTTCAGCTATGCGCACACGTTCGCGGCGCTGCTGTTCATGAAGGGCCTCGGCCGTCACGGCCACTACTTCACCGCATCGTCGCAGGACACCAACAGCAGGCTCATCGCGAGCCAGTTGCTCTACGGCGTGCCGACGTCCGTGCCGATCCCGGACCTGACGCGAACCGATCTGCTGGTCATGATGGGCGCCAATCCGGTTGTGTCACATGGCAGTTTCCTCACCGCGCCGCGGATCAAGGACCGCATGCACGACATCGTCAAACGCGGCGGGCGAGTGGTGATCGTCGACCCGCGGCGCAGCGAGACCGCTGTGGCGTTCGAATGGCTCGGCATCGTCCCGGACACCGACTCGTTGTTGTTGCTCTCGCTGCTGCACGTGATGTTCGCCGACGGCATGGTCGACATCCCCGCCGTGAAACGGAAGGCCGACGGCGTGGACTGGCTGCACGAGATGTGCCGGCCCTTCACTCCGGAGTCGACGGCAACCCGGACCGGGATCGACGCGGACAGCGTGCGGGCCCTGGCGCGCGACCTGGTGGACACTCCGCGTGCGGCCGTTTACGGCAGGCTCGGCACCTGTGTAGGTAGCCACGGCACGCTGACCACCTATCTGATCGATGCCGTGAACCTCGTGGCGGGCAACCTCGATGTACCGGGTGGTTCGGTGTTCAGCTCCATGCACACCGTCGGTCAGAAGTGGCAGAACGTCGCGATGGGTGTGGTCATGCGGCGGTCGTATCGGCGGAAGCGCTCGCGGATCAGCGGGGTCCCGAGCGCGATCGGTTCCGAGCCCGCGGCGCTGATGGCCAAGGAGATCACCACTCCAGGTAACCGCCGAATCCGGGCGATGTTCGTCTCGGCTGGAAATCCCGTGCTGTCGGTGCCCAACGGTGAGGAACTCGAAGCGGCGTTCGGTGAACTCGAGTTGTCCGTCGCGCTCGACTTCTACGTGACCGAGACGAGCGCGCAATGCGACTACATCCTGCCCGTCACGACGATGTACGAGCGCGACGACTTCCCGTACACGTTTCAAGGGTTTCAGGCCACGCCGTTCCGCCAGGCGACGGAAGCGGTCCTCGCACCGGTGGGCGAGGCGCGCGGGGAGTGGGACATCGTCGAGGACCTGGCCGGGCGGCTGGCTCGTCGAGTGCCCGCTTTCGCGGCGTTCACCGGTGTGCGAAAGCTCGGGCGCCTCATCGGGTTCGACGCTTCGCCACGGGCGATGATCGACGCGCTGGTGCGAATGTCGGAGGGCGGCGACCGGTTCGGCCTGCGCCGTGGCGGTCTGACGCTGCGACGGCTGACCGAGGAGCATCCGCACGGCGTCGTGCTCTCACCGCACATCCGCACGGGTGTACTGCGCGATGCCGTCGGCTACCTGTCGAGTCGGATGCGGTTGGCCCACCCCGGAATTGCCGACGAACTGGCCAAGCTGTCGCAGCGCGCGCTGCCCGACGGCTACCCACTGCGGATGATCGGTTTGCGCGAGCCACGCTCGGAGAACTCGTGGATGCACAACTCACCGCTGCTGATGCGAGGTGATCGTCGCCAGCATGCGCTGATGCATGTCGACGACGCGGCCGAGCAGCACATCGCGGACGGCGACGAGGTGCGCATCAGGTCGCCGTACGGCGTCATCACCGTGCCGGTGCTGACGACGAAGGATCTCGTGTCCGGCGTCGTCGCGGTGCCACACGGCTGGGGCCACAAGGGAACTGGAAGCTGGCGGCTGGCCAATCGAGCCGGAGGCGCCAACGTGAACCAGTTGATGTCCAGCGACCCGGTAGATGTGGAACCGCTGTCGGGCATGGCGTGGTTGACGGGGGTCCCCATCCGCGTCGAGCGGGCGTAGCTCCGTCGCGAGCGACCGCGGAATGTACACCTGCGGCGGCGTGTCGGCGGGCAAACACGGTCGTCCCCGACTGCGTGTGGGCCCTCGCGATAATCAGGCGATTGCGCCGGAGTCCTTGAGTGCCTCGATGCGGTCCCAATCCATCCCGATGTCCATCAGGACCAGTTCGGTGTGCTCGCTGGCCTGCGGGGCCCGCGTGGTCTCCAGCGGCTCGTGATTGAACTGGACCGGCCCGCGAACCACCTTGAAGGGCTCGCCGCCGTCGGCCGCCTCGACCTCGACGACCATGTCGTTGGCGAGCGCCTGCTCGTCGCTGCCGAGGTCGAGCAGGCTCTGGAACGGCGCCCACTGGCCCTTCATCGTCTTCAGATGCTCGCGCCAGTAGTCGAACGGCTTGCTGCGGATTTTCTCGCGGATCAATTCCGCTGCGGCGGCGGCGTTCTCGATCAACGGCATGACGTCGCAGAAGCGCGGGTCGTCGGCGAGTTCCGGCAGTTCCAGATGTTCGAACGCGTCGCGGATGTACCCGGTCGGGCTCACGATGCACAGGTTGATGGTGCCGCCATCGGAGGTCAGGTAGTTCGCCATGAACGGGTTCACGCTCGGGCCCGTCGCGTCCGGCATCAGCGAGCGCATCGTCTCGCCGGTCTCCATGCCCTGTGTCACGCTGGCGCCGGCCGCCCACCATGCGGTGCTCAGCAGCGACACGTCGAGTTCGACCGCCTCGCCGGTGCGCGCCCGGTGGAACAGTGCGGCCGAGATCCCGCCCGCGATGTTCATGCCGCCGATCGAGTCGCCGAACGCCGGAATGCCCTGCGACAGCGCCCCGCCGATCTCCTCCGGCGTGAGCGCGTGGCCTACCCCGCCGCGGGTCCAGAACGCGGTGCCGTCGAAACCGCCGACGTCACGCTCGGGGCCCTTGTCGCCGTATGCGCTGCCGCGCGCGTAGATGATGTCCGGGTTCGCGGCGCGGATGTGCTCGACGTCGAACTTGTTCTTCTGTCGCTGCGCCGGAAGGTAGTTCGTGAGGAAGACGTCGGCGGTCTTGGCGATCTCGTAGAGAACCTCCTGGCCTTCCGGTTTCGACACGTCGATGCCGACACTGCGCTTGCCACGGTTCGGGTGCTCGATCAGCGGATGGCGGTTGGGGTCGAGTTGGAAGCCGCCCATGTTGATGAAGCCGCGTTGGGTGTCGCCGCGCACCGGGTGTTCGACCTTGATGACGTCGGCCCCCCAGTCGGCGAGGATGGCCCCTGCCGCCGGAACGAACGTGAACTGTGCGACCTCGAGGACGCGCACGCCCTCCATGACCTTGACCAAATCGGCTCCCTCGTACCCGGCGCTCCGGCTGTTGAATAAACCTACTGTAAGCATTACAGTTAGTCGTCCCGCAAACAGAGTCTACGAGGTAGCCGGGTGAGCGCCGCCGAGAATTCAGAAGAACGGATCGAGACCAGCATCGACGTCGGCAGGCGGGCAGGCGCGCGCGCCGAATCGCGGATGCTCATCGACGGACAACTGGTCGCGTCGGCATCCGGGGAACAGTTCGACAACGTGAGTCCGGCCACCGGGCAGCTTCTGGGGAGTACCGCTGCCGCCGACGCCGACGACATGGACCGCGCGATCGCGGCCGCGCGCCGGGCGTTCGACGAGACCGACTGGCGGACCAACCGCCGATTGCGGGCGCGTTGTCTCGATCAGCTGCAGTCCGCGGTCGAAGCCGAGCAGGACGATTTGCGCGAGGAGTTGATCGCCGAGGTCGGCTGTCCGGCGATGACGACCCGGTCGGCACAACTCGATTGGCCCTTGGCGGACGCGCTGCGCTATCCCGCGCGGCTGATGCTCGACTTCCCCTGGGAGCGCACGCTCGACGGCGGAGGCCTGTTCGGTGACCGCAATGTGCGGATCGTCGTCAAGGAACCGGTCGGCGTCGTCGCCGCGATCACGCCGTCCAACTTCCCGATCGAGGTGATCCTCAACAAGCTCGGTCCCGCGCTCGCGACCGGAAACACCGTCGTGCTCAAGCCCGATCCGAACACACCGTGGAACGCGACGCGCCTCGGCCGGCTCATCGCCGAACACACCGACATCCCGCCCGGCGTCGTCAACGTCGTGCCGACGCCGTCCAACGACGTGGCCGCGCTGCTGGGCACCGATCCCCGCGTCGACATGATTTCGTTCACCGGCTCCACCGCGGTCGGCAAGCTGTTGATGCGTGTGGGTGCCGACACGATGAAGCGGATGTTTCTGGAATTGGGCGGCAAATCGGTGTCGATTCTGCTCGACGACGCCCCTCCCGCCGCAATCGTCGGGTCGGCGGTCGGGGTGTGCGTGCACGCGGGCCAGGCGTGTGCCGCCACCACGCGCATGCTGGTCCATCGGTCGCTGTTCGACGAGGCCGTCGCTACCGTCACCGCTGCGTATCAGGCTGTTCCCATTGGGGATCCGGTCAACCCGGAGACCCTCGTCGGCCCCGTGATCAGCGCGGCGCAGAAGCGACGGGTCCTCGACGCGATCGATCAGGCTCGCGCCGACGGCGCCGAGATCACCACGGGCGGCGGTGCCGTCGCGAACCTCCCTGACCACTTGGCCGGCGGGCACTACGTGGCGCCGACGGTGATCGTCGATGTCGACAACGGCGCGGCGATCGCCCAGCAGGAGGTGTTCGGGCCCGTCCTGGTGATGCTGCCGTTCGACGACGATGACGAAGCGGTCCGGATCGCCAACGACAGCGCCTTCGGCTTGGCGGGCGCGGTGTCCTCACGCTCGCTGGAGCGGGGCATGGCGATCGCCTGTCGCATCCGCACCGGTTCGTTCGGGGTCAACGGCGGCATGTTCTACGGCGCCGACGCGCCGTTCGGTGGTTTCAAGAACAGCGGTGTCGGAAGGCAGTGCGGCTTCGAGGGGTTCGAGCAATATCTGGAATCGAAGACCGTGGCCTACCGCGCACCTCGGGCGGGCGCTACGCCGCCGCGATGATCGCTTCGGCCTGATCGAGGATGCTGTTCAGGATGTAGTGGAAGTCGATGTCGTCGGCGAACCCGATGTACCTGCCGCCGTCGGCCCGCTGGGACGGGAAGCCCTCGGTCCGCTCCTGCAACCGTTCGAGAACCACCGAGCCCCGGATGTGCACCGAGATCGCGCCGTACGTCTCGACCGCCTGCTCGGCGCTGAGCCCCGCCTCGATCAGCGCCCCGATCGGCTGTTCGAGTTTCTGCAGCGCGCCGTGGATGGCCCGATGACCGTAATGCCCGCGGATCAGCACCAGGTCGCAGAGAATCGGGTCGGCGCGGAACTGTCGGCGCATGGTCAGCGCGTGATCACGCAGCGACTCTCGCCAATTCGACGCTGAGATGGTCGGCACGGTGAACTCGAACCGCTGCAGGGCCCGATCCGTCATCGCGTCGAGCAGATCATCCTTGCGACGGAAGTACCAGTAGATGCTGGTGACCCCGACCCCGAGATGCTTGGCCAGTTGCGGCATGCTCAAATTGTCGATCGACACCTCTGCGGCGACTTCCAGTGCGCCGTTGAGGATCTCGTCGGCGCTGATCGACCCGCGGTCGCGACGAGCTCGGGTTTTTCCGGGGGTTGTTGCGGGCACCGGTCAGCCGACTGGGTCGAATGTCACCGGCAGCGCCGTGGGTGACCGGAAGGGTTGGCCCCAGATGTGAGGGTTGTCGTCGGTGACGAGGGTGATGTCGGTCAAGCGGTCCAGCAGACACTCGACCGCCACCCTGGTCTCCATGCGGGCCAGATGCAGCCCCATGCAGGTGTGCTCGCCCGCGGCAAAGGAGATGTGCGGTACACGTTTTCGGAAGATGTCGAATTCTTCGGAGCGCTCCCAGCGCTTCTCATCCCGGTTCGCCGAGCCGATGCACACGTCGATCACCGATCCCTCGGGGATCTCGACACCCTCCAGTTCCGTCTTCGCGGTCGCGTACCGCTGCACCGTCGTCAGCGGTGTCTCGTAGCGCAGCCCCTCCTCGATGGCAGCCGGTATCAGCTCGCGGTCGGCCTGTACGGCGCGGAACTGCTCGGGATGGGTCAGCAACAGGTACAACAGGTTGCCCGACGAGCGGAAGGTGGTTTCCAGTCCGGCGGGCAGCAGCAGTCGCAGGAACGAGTAGATCGCCTCGTCGCTGAGCTTCTCGCCGTCGATCTCAGCGGAGACCAGATCACCGATGATGTCTTCGGTCGGCTTGGATCGCCGCCGCTCGATCTGTTGCAGGAAATAGTCTTTGAGCGCCGCGGACGCCTCGAAAGCCCGCTTGTACTTGATGGTGTAGCTGATCAGTTCGACGGCACGCTTGCGGAACCACGGCAGGTCCTCCTCGGGCAGGCCCAAAAGCTTCGAGATGACCCGGGTGGGGAACTCCAAGGTGAAATCGCGCACCAGATCCGCCCGGCCGCTGTCGACGAACTCGTCGATCAGCGCGGTCACGACGGGGCGGACGATCAGCGGTTCCCATTGCGCGAGCGACCTCGACTTGAATGCCGCGGAGACGAGGTTTCGGTGCTCCCAGTGCTTCTTTCCTTCCATCGCCAGAATCGTCGGGCCGATGAACAGGCCGATGGTGCTGTCGTAGATCTGGGAATTGAACACCTTGCCATCGCGAAACACCCGGTTGACCGCATCGAAGGAGACTGCGGCGTAGAGATGTTCGGGCCGCATGGATTCCGGTGTCTTGGACCAGTCCATGACGCTGCCGCGAAAGACCCCGGTGGTGTCGCTACGCCGCTGCGCGAACAGGGGATAGGGATCACGGAGTAGGTCGGCCACTTCGTCGGGGGCGACGTCCTGAACGGGGCTTTCCACCGGTCACTCCAGGGGCTCGGATAGTTCCTGCGAGAGGTACTGTAATGGTTACAGTAGACTATCACAGCTGGACCGGCATACCGGCATGCCTTCGGCCATCAGCCGCATACCGAGGTAGTTGACCTTGAGCACGTCGGCGGCCGGTGCAGTGCCGGGCACACCTGCGACGTGCGCCAGCATGTCCCATCCGGGCCCGATGCCGGCGAGCAGGTCGCGGATGCTGTCGCCGTCACGCAGGTCGCAACGGGCATACTCGGTTGCCGCGGTTCGCTGCTCGCGCATGTCGACCGCGAGAACGTGATCGCCACGCTCGTGAAAATGGGCGGCGACGCCCGCCCCGATGCCGGAAGCCGCGCCCATCACCACGATCTTGCGTTTGCCGCTCATCTCACCGTTTCCTTCGCCGCCGCTCGCCGCCGGCGTACCATCGAATGGCTGACTGTAAGGACGACAGTAAACAATTCCGGTCTTTCAGACAATCACTTCCACAGATGGTGGTGCGATGAGCGAGAGCACAATTCGGGCGAACGCCGCCGAGGGTACGGGGCGGGACGCGATGTCGGCCGTTCTCGAGCGGCAGCGCAGCGCGTTCCTGGCCGACGGCCCGCCGACCGTCGCGGTACGGCGCGACCGTATCGACCGGATGGTTTCTCTGGTGCTGGACAACGCCGACGAATTCGTCGACACCATGGCCACCGACTACGGCACCCGGCCGAGAATCGGATCGATGTTCACCGAGATACTCGGGATGATCTCCGTCATCGAGCACACCAGATCGCATGTACCGCAGTGGATGCAGACGACAAGGTTGATGCGCGCCGCTCGGCTGTTTGGCCTGCGGGCCGAGGTGCACCCCTCGCCGCTGGGGGTCGTCGGAATCATCGGTCCCTGGAACTTCCCGCTCAACCTCGTGGTGCTGCCGGCCGTCGCCGCTTTCGCCGCGGGCAACCGAGTCATGATCAAGATGTCGGAGATCACGCCGGACACCGCCGCGCTGATGAAGTCGTTGGCCCCGAGGTACTTCGACGTCGCCGAGCTCGACGTGGTGACCGGCGGGGCAGATGTCGCGGCGGCGTTCTCCGCGCTGCCCTTCGATCACCTGTTCTTCACCGGCTCGCCGTCCGTCGGCGCGCAGGTGCAGCGCGCGGCCGCCGAGAACCTCGTACCCGTGACGCTGGAGCTCGGAGGCAAGAACCCCGTCGTGGTCTCCCGCGAGGCGGACCTGAACCGGGCGGCCGCGCGCATCGCCCGCTCGCGAATGATCAACGGGGGGCAGGTCTGTGTCTGCCCCGATTATGTCTTCGTGCCCGACGATCGGGTGGACACGTTCGTAGACATAGCAAAACGCACACTGCGCGAGATGTTTCCGACCATCATCGGCAACGACGACTACTGTTCGTCGGTCAACACGGCGAACTACGACAGGGTGGTCGGTCTCGTCGACGACGCGGGCGCCAAGGGAGCGCGGGTCGAGACAGTCGCCCCGGCCGGCGAGACCCTGCCCGATCGCGACACCCGAAAGATCGCTCCCACCATCGTGCGCGCCGTCGATGACCGAATGGCGATCGCGTGCGACGAGATCTTCGGGCCCGTGCTGGTGGTGCAGACCTATCGCGATCTCAGTGAGGCGATCGATTACATCAACCGGCGGCCCTCACCGCTGGTCGCGTACTGGTACGGTCCCGACGATGTCGATTTCCGCCGCTTCGTGGGCAGCACCCGCAGCGGCGGTGTGGCGCGCAACGACTTTGCCGCGCAGATGATTCCGTCGGCGGCCCCGTTCGGCGGCGTTGGGCGCAGCGGGATGGGCGCCTACCACGGCAAGGCCGGATTCGACGCGTTCAGCCATCACCGCACGGTGGTCGGCACGGATCTGCCGTTCACCATCACCGGCCGTGCGGCACCGCCGTTCACGCCGTCCATGCGCGCGACCACAGCGCTGGGTTTGCGCTTGGCGCGCAACCGAACCCGGCGTCGGCTCAGGCGTCGCCGCTGATCGCCTGCTCGCGGGCCCACCGGTAGTCGGCCTTGCCCGCGGGGCTGCGCTCGATCGCCGGCCGGAACACCACGGCTTTCGGGAGCTTGTACCGAGCGATCGACGTCGCGGCGTGGTCGATGAGTTCTTGCGCATCGGCCTTGGCGCCGGTGGCCAGCGCGACGATCGCCACGACCTCCTGCCCCCAGCGCTCGCTGGGCCGGCCCGACACCACCACGTCGGAAACGGCCGGATGCGAGGCGATCGCCGTCTCGACTTCCTCGGCGAAGATCTTCTCGCCGCCTGAGTTGATGGTGACCGAATCGCGGCCGAGGAGTTCGACGGTCCCGTCGGCGAGATGGCGGGCGCGGTCGCCGGGCACGGAGTAACGCACGCCGTCGATCACCGGAAAGGTGGCGGCGGTCTTGGTCGCGTCACCCTTGTAACCCAGTGGTACGTAACCGCGTTGGGCCAACCACCCCATTCCCTCGTGGCCCGGTTGCAGCAACTTGCTGAGATCCTCGGAGGCGACGTAGGTGTCGGGTCCGGCGTTGAACTTGCCGGTCGCCACTGCGCCAGAGGCGGACATGTGCGTCATCTGCGCGCCGGTCTCCGAAGAGCCGACCCCGTCGACGACGATCAATCCCGGTTTGATGTCGATGAGGCGCTGTTTGGCGGTCGGGGTCAACAGCGCGCCGCCGTTGGCCACCACGGCCAGCGACGACAGGTCGGCGTTGGTTCGTTCGATCGCGTCGGCCAGCGGTCGCGCCATCGCATCGCCGACGACCGTCACGGCCATCACCTTCTCGCGTTCGATGGTGGCCACCACTTCGTCGGCATCGAATCGCTCGGTGACAGTGGAGAACACGACCGACTGGCCCGTCGTCATCGCCGTCATCACCGCCCACTGTGCGGCGCCGTGCATCAGCGGCGGCAGGATCATCAGTCGCGACTCGGGCGCCTCGATGACCCGTTTGGTGATGTCGTCGTACGAGCGGGCGAGTTCGCCGGTGTAGAGGCTACGACCGCCGAACGAGGTCATGAAGATGTCGTGCTGGCGCCACAGCACACCCTTCGGCATGCCGGTCGTGCCCCCGGTGTAGAGCACATAGAGATCGTCGGGCGAGGGCTCCAACGGTGGCAGCACCGCAGCGCCCGATCCGACGATCGACTCGTAATCGACTGCGCCGTCGAGCAGATCATTACCCGACTCGTCGGCGATCTGGATCAGCACCCGTAAGTTGGGCAGATCCGGCAGCACCTCGGCGACTCGCGGCGCGAACGCGGCGTGGTAGAGCAGCGCGGTGGCGCCGGAATCGGCGAGCAGGTACTGCAGTTCGGTCTTGACGTAGCGGTAGTTGACGTTGAACGGCGCGACCCGGGCGCGCCAGGCGCCGAGCATCGCCTCGACGTACTCCGGCCCGTTGTAGGCGTAGATGCCCAGCAGGTCCTGGCCCACCTCGTGGCCGGCCAACTCGGAGCGCTCGACATGGCATCCAAGGCCGCGGCTGTGCAGGAAGGCCGCCAGCCGGTTGGCGCGTTCGACGACCTGCGCGTAGGTGTAGCGACGGTCTCCCTGAATGATGAACTCGCGGTCGCCGATCGCGGCGGCGACGGTGTCGGCGGCAGCCGGAACGGTGAACTCGGTGGTGCCCGAAGGCGTGGGCGTGGTGAGCGGATCAGACATCGTGCCTCTCAGGGCTGGTGTGGTAGCAACTTGATCATCAGACCGTTGGCCTCGGATAGTACGTTGCCGGCGAGGTCGGTCATCGCCGCCCTCACGAACAGTTTCCGCCCGTCCACCGAGTCGATCCAGGCGCGCGACTCCAACGGCACATCGATCGGCGTCACCCGCCGGTGGTCCACATGAAGATATGCGGTGCGGCTGTCCGCCCGTCCGGCGGACGCCACCCCGGCGGGTGCCCTGTATTGCTCGAGTTGCTCGCACACGTTCTCGAGGAGTTCGGCGGTGTGATCCCACAGCGCGGCATCGGGGTTGGTTGAGACCGCGATGTCCTGGAGCCGTCGAACGGCCGCACTGAAGCGGCCCATCTCCGCAGTCCCCAGAGTCGGCTGCACTCTGGCGAATTCGCGGATGTCGTCCTCGGTGTCGGTCACTCGTCTACTACTTCCACGCCTTGATCAGGTCGTCGGTGGTGGTGATCGTCGCCAGAAGGGACAACGTGTTGTCGATGATCGCATTCGCATAGTCGGTGGGGACACCTGCCACCGCGTCGCGCGGCACAACGACGTGGTAGGCGGCGTTGACGGCGTCCATCACCAGGTTGGTGATCGCGACGTTGACCGAGACCCCGACGGCGACGACCGTCGTCACCCCGAGATTGCGCAGCACCGCGTCTAGTTCCGTGCCGCCCATCGGTCCGATGCCGTGGCCCCGTCGCAGCACGATGTCGGACGGTTCCGGGCCCAGTGCCGGCAGTAGTTCGGCGCCGGGTGTGCCGGGGGCGATCGCGACGGCGCCGCCGAACGAGAAGATCTTCGCGTTGTGGTTGGCTCCCTTCCCGTCGGCGCGGCGCTGAACAAGGCAGTGCACCACGGTCACCCCCGCGCTGCGGGCGGCGGGCAGCAGCCGTTCGATGTTGGGAACGGCCTCGCGACGGGCCTCGTCGGCAAGGGCTTTGAGCCCGGTGTCGGGGCCGACGACCGCGCCCTGGCATTCCTGCGTGACGATCGCGGTGTGGCCGGGCGCCGCGATCTGGGCCAGATCGACCCTCATACCTGTGCCGGGACCTCGCCGGGCGAGGTGGCGGGGACTTCATAAAACTGAGTCGCCCACTTGCGCATGGCCATATAGGGCTTCGCGTCGACCTTGGACAATGCGGGGCGTTCGATGTACTCCTGGTAGCGCCAGATGTTGAGGTCGTCCCACACCGTGCCCATGAACTGCCGCTCCACCTGCTCGCGCACGTGGTCCGGCGGCACGTCGGAGCTGTCGCCGGGCACTCGGGGCCACCAGATCGAATAGAACATGTCCGAGTAGCCGTCCTCGACCGGTGTGCAGGCGAAGATCAGGCGGTGGTTCGACGATCCCTCGAACGCGCTGATGGCGAAGCCGAGCCCGGAGAAGTGGCTGTGGATGTACAGCGCCATCTTCGCTGGGTCCTCGCTGCGCGCGTCGGGCCAGCCCGTCAGGAAGCGCCATTCCTCGTCGACCGCTTCCCAATTGAGGCACACGGGGGTGACCGTGGCGCCGTGGACGTAGTGGAAGTGGGCGCTGTCGGGACCGTTCTCCGCGACGATCTGAGGGTGCACCGGCTCGCGTTCGGCACGACTTGAAAACTCAGGGTACGGGCGGTAATACGCATCGGGGTCGGTGGGAAACTGCGGGAATTTGTGAAACAGGTCGGGCATTTCCCACTGCGGTTCCTTGCCGTCCGGTTGATGCCAGGCGAACACGCAGCCGTACTGCTCGACGACCGGGTAGACGCGCAGGCGCAGCGCCTTGTTGGGCCGGTCCGGCTGATAGGGGATGTAGCGGTTGGTGCCGTCGGGCCCCCAGCGCCAGCCGTGGAAAGGGCATTCCACGCAGTCGCCGACGACCTTGCCGCCGTGGCCGATGTGGGCACCGAGGTGGCGGCAGTGCGCGGACAGCAGATGCAAGTCGCCGGCCTCATCGCGGTAGGCCACCAGGTCATCGCCGAAATAGCGCAGCGGCCGGACCTCGCCCTGCGGGAACTCCGCGGACCAGCCGATCATGAACCAGCCGGTGACCTTCCAGGTGAACGGGACTTTCACGTCGCCTCCTCTGCCTGCCTCTATACGGAAAATCTTACAGTAGATGTTTCAGCATCGGTGCACAGAAGGTCACGTGTGAGCGTTCGCCCGAATGAGCCCGGATGGCATTCGTTTGCGGGCAATCTGCGATACGCCCCTCGCGTCTTGGGAACCTACGCTAGCGTAGGTTCCACATCCGCAGATGTTGGCGACGGGAGAGTCTTGATGACGACAACCCAAGAGGCGCTGCTCATCGAATTGGAGCCGGTGGTAGAGGCGAATCTGAACCGCCACCATGCGATGGCGAAATCCTGGAATCCGCACGATTACGTGCCATGGAGCCGCGGCCGAGACTTCGCGTTGCTCGGCGGGCAGGACTGGGTTCCCGAGGATTCGCCCCTCGACGAGGTCTCGAAGGCCGCCATGGTCGTGAACCTGCTGACCGAGGACAACCTCCCCTCCTATCACCGCGAGATCGCCATGCGGTTCGGGCTCGACGGGCCCTGGGGCCAGTGGGTCGGTCAGTGGACGGCCGAGGAGGCACGTCACAGCATCGCGATCCGCGACTATCTCATCGTCACCCGCGGCGTCGATCCTGTCGCACTCGAGCGTGGTCGCATGGTGCACACGGCCGCCGGTTACGACTCGGGCGACAAGTCGATGCTGGAGGCGCTGGCCTATGTGTCCTTTCAGGAGCTGGCGACGCGCATCAGCCACCGCAACACCGGACGGGCCTCTGGATGTCCTGTCGCCGAACAACTTCTGAGCCGCGTCGCGACCGACGAGAACCTGCACATGGTCTTCTACCGGAACCTGGTCGACGCGGCGCTCGACATCGCGCCGAATGAAACCATGGTGGCGATCGCTCATGAAGTCATCAACTTCCAGATGCCAGGCAGCACGATGCCCGGTTTCGCCGAGAACGCCGTGACGATCGCCAAGGCGGGCATCTACGACCTGCGTTCGCATCTCGACGATGTGTTGCGTCCAGTGCTGCGGTTCTGGAAGGTGTTCGAGCGCGACGATCTGGACGGCCGGGGTGCACACGCGCGCGACGAACTGGCGGCCTTCCTCGACCTCGTTGACGACCGGGCCGCTCACTACGAGCAGCGCCGCCAGGAACGGTTGGCGGCTTCAGGCGCGTCATCCCGCTGACGGTCGGACTCCGCAGTCTCGCGTCATCGAAACGGACCCGCAGCTCGGTCTAGATACTGTAATCATTACAGTATCTCTGATTCCGCGAACGTGAGGTGACGATCCGTGAGTGCTTCCAGTCCGGCCCGCTTCGATGCGATCGTTATCGGCGCCGGTTTCTCGGGTCTCTACGCGCTGCACCGACTGCGGGAGCAGGGGCTGCGGGTCGTCGTTCTCGAGAAGGCGGAGAACGTCGGAGGCACTTGGCTGTTCAATCGGTACCCGGGAGCTCGTTGCGACATCGAGAGCATCGAGTATTCCTACAGCTTCTCCGACGAGATCCAGCAGGAGTGGGTGTGGACGGAGACCATGCCCGCTCAACCGGAAATCGAGGCGTACCTGAACTTCGTCGCCGACCGCCTGGATCTGCGGCGCGACATCCGCTTCGGCTGCGAGGCCGAGTCGATGTGCTTCGACGAAGCCGCCGCCGAGTGGCGGGTGCGGACAGCGGCGGGGGAGTCGTTCGTCGCGTCGTTCGTCGTCGCGGCGGCCGGCATCCTGTCGGTGCCCCTGGATCCGGACATCGCCGGCATGGACACGTTCGAAGGGCTGTCGCTGTTCACCAGCCGGTGGCCGAAGGAGCGCGTCGATCTCACCGGCAAGCGGATCGGCGTGATCGGCACCGGCTCCACGGGTGTACAGCTGATCCCGGTCGTCGCTGAGGAGGCCGGCCACCTCACCGTGTTCCAGCGTTCGCCCGCCTACACGCTGCCTTGGCGAGTGCGCCGGTTCGACGACGGTGAACTCGACGAATTGAAAGCGAACTACGCCGAAATCCGCACGGCGCAGCGTGAGCACGCCGTAGGGGCGGCCCGGCTCAGCGCTTTCTCGGTGATGTTCGAGATGCTGGCCAAACCCCCGCTGAAGTCGGCGACCCGCGAAGAGCAGGTACGTGCCGTCGAGGAGGGTGGTGTGATCGGTGCGCTCAGCTGGGGTGACGTGTTCTTCGACATCGAAGCCAACCAGATGGCCGCCAAGCTGTACGGCGAGGCCGTGGCGCACATCGTCGAGAACCCCGAGACGGCGGCGTCGCTGACGCCGACGCATCCGTTCGGGTGTAAGCGTCCGATCATCGACCAGGGTTACTACCAGACGTTCAACCGCGACAACGTGACGCTGGTGGACCTGCGCAAGGGGCCGATCACCGAGGTGACCCCGACGGGCATCCGCACCGAGCAGGGCAGCCACGAGCTGGATGTGATCGTCTACGCCACCGGTTTCGACGCGATGACCGGGGCCCTCACCCGCATCGCCACCACCGGCCGCGACGGTACCTCGCTCGGTGACTTCTGGACTTCCGAGGGGCCCTACACCTACCTCGGGATCGCGGTCGCCGGCTTCCCGAACCTGTTCATCGTGCAGGCGCCCGGAAGTCCGGCGCCGGCAAGCAATTTCGTGACCGCACTCGAACAGCACGTGGAGTGGATCGGCGATTGCATCGCGTACGTACGGGCCAGCGGGTACCGCACCATCGAGGCGCTGCCGGACGCGCAGCGAGACTGGGTCGAACACACCACGTCCCTCGTGGCGCCGACGGTGCTCGCCCATCCGACGTGCAACTCCTGGTACAACGGCGGCAACGTGCCGGGCAAGAAGCGGATGTACATGGGTTACACCGCAGGCATTCCGGAGTACCGGCGGCGCTGCGACGAGATCGCCGAGGCCGGCTACACCGGGTTCAAGCTTTCATGAGAGCGACCGAGCGCGCGTACCGCATCGGCCGCGACTTCGCCGGCGTGGTGCCGCGTGCCCATGCCGCGCTGCGGGAAGATGACTGGAAACCAGTCTCCGTGGGCGGTGTTCGACAGCTGGGTGAGGTCGTGCTCGACGAGTTGGCGCTGACCGGCATGACCTTGGCCGCGCCACCGCCGAAGCTGGAGCGCTCGCTCGACTCTTGTGTGACCGTGGCGCAGCAGCTTTCGCCCTCATCGTCGGCTGTACACGCCGAACCGGATCCGTTGCAGCCGACGGCGATCCGGCGACGTCGTTTCGGGCGAGACCGGTACGAGCAGCTGGTCTTCGAACATGATCCGCATCTTCCGGAACCGCTGGCCGAATTCGGCGGACCGGCGACGGCGGTGGTGCACCTGTGCCGACACGGTGACGAGACGCGGCCGTGGCTGGTGTGGGTGCACGGCGCCGGGCAGGGCAGGCCGATGGATCTCCTGTTCTCCCGGGCTCGGCGGCTTCAGGACCGGCTCGGGTACAACATCGCGCTGCCGGTCCAGCCCGGCTGCGGGGTCCGGCGTCGCCGGTGGCCGACCTATCCGAACATGGACCCGCTGAACAACCTGGCCGGCGTGCTCAGGGCGGTCTCCGAGGTGCGGGCGGTGGTCCGCTGGCTGCGGCCGCAGGCCAGTACCCTTGCGGTGTCGGGTGTTTCGATGGGCAGTCCGGTGGCGGGCCTGGTCGCCCATCTCGAGGAGGTGGACGCCGTCGCCGTGTACACCCCGATCTTCGGGCTCAACGCGATGATCGCCGCGCACCTGAGCAGGTGGGGACCGTCGGTGCACGACACCATCGAGTTGCTGCGCTCAGAACCCGTCGAGCAGATGATGTCGCTCGTCGACTATCACCCGCTGCAGCCTTCACCACCGCCCGAACGGCGGCTGATCGTCGGGGCATGGCATGACCAGATGGCCCGACGCGAACCCGCCGAGCGGCTGCACGAACGCTGGGGCGGTGAGCTGTACTGGCATCGCGGCAGCCACGTAGGGCACCTGTTCGCCGGTGGGGTGCGGGCCGCCTCCGAGCGGTTCCTCGCCACGGCCAGTCGGCAGCGGAGCGTTTCATGACAGCGAGCACGGCCGCGGTACCGGCCGGCATCGACGACGTGGACGCCGCCTGGTTGACCGAAGCGCTTCGCGACGACGCCGGCATGGGCACTGCGATCGTGAGAGCTGTTCGCGCCGAGCAGATTGCGATGGACAGCGGGTTCTCGTCGTTGCTGTACCGGCTGCACCTGACCGGCAGCGAGGTGCCGCCCACCCTGATCGCCAAGCTGCCCGCGGTGTCGGAGGCGCGCGGCGCGATGGAGCTGCTGGGCGGTTACCGGCGCGAGCTGGCGTTCTATCGCGACATAGCCGGACGCACCCCGATGCAGACTCCACGCGTGTACACGGCACGGGTGGCCGACAACGGCGTCGACTTCGTACTCCTGCTCGAAGACCTCGGGGACTGGGACAACGCCGACCATCTGGCGGGCCTCTCGATGCAACGTGCCCGCACCTGCATCGGCCAACTGGCCGGACTGCACGCATGGTCATGCAGACGACCCAATTCGACTGCGATACAGCAGTTTCCGAGCATCGATACGCCGATCGCCCGAGACCTGCTGGTGCCGGCCTTCGGGCCGGGTTGGGAGGTTTACCGCGCGCACACCGAGAAAGCGGTGCCCGCGGCGGTGGCCGCATTCGCCGAGCGGTTCGCTGAACGCGCGGTGGAGGCACTGCCCGTGCTCACCGAACGCGACATGCTCTTGCACGGCGACATCCGCGCCGACAACCTGTTCTTCGCGGCCGAGCAGATGAAGGTGGTGGACTTCCAGTTCACCGCCCGTGGCGCGGGCGCTGCCGATGTGGCCTACCTCGTGACTCAGGGCTTGCCGGCTGCGGTCAGGGCGGGCCATGACCAGGCACTCCTGCGCGAGTATCTCGACCACGTCGTGGCGCACGGCGTCACCGATTACGGATTCGACGAGGCATGGCGGCAATACCGGTACGCAGCCGTCTATCTGATGGTCCTGCCGGTGATCACACTCAACGGGTGGGCGACGATGCCCGACCGGTCCCGGCGGTTGTGCCTGACGCTCACCGACCGGGCGGTCGCGGCCATCGACGCGATCGACGCCCTGGAGGTGTTCGGGTGACCCGGTCTGCCCGCGAGGTGGTGGAGTTGTACAACCTGGTGGTATGGAATCAGCGCGACTTCGCGCTAGCCGAGGAGCTGTTGGGCGACACGGTGATTCGTCACGAGGTAGGCGAAGCGCACACCCTCACTCACGATCAGGCGGTGCGGCGGGTCATCGACATGTGGGAGGTCTCCGAGCGCATCCGGTTCGACCTGAACCTGGTGGTGGCCGGCGACGACGGCGAGCACGTTGCGATCCTCTACCAGTCGCCGATGAAGCTCAAGGACGGAACGGAGACGACGATCGGCAGCATGGAGATCTTCAGGGTGGTCGACGGCAGGATCGTCGAAGTGTGGAACTGCGGCTACAAACAAGGAGTCTGGGCGTGACGGATCGGGTGCTCGACGAACTGGGCTACTACCTGCTGGCCGGCGCCGGGGGAGAAGGCCCGGCCACGCTGATGGACGAGGCCCGCCGCGGTGAACAGCTCGGGTTCGGCACCGCTTTCATCTCCGAGCGGTGGAACGTCAAGGAGGCGTCGTCGCTGGTCGGCGCGGCGTGCGCGGTGACCACGCGGATGCAGATCGCTACGGCGGCAACGAATCACAACACCCGCCATCCGTTGATCACCGGCTCGTGGGCGACCACGATGCACCGGCTCTCCGGGGGCCGGTTCACTCTCGGCGTCGGCCGTGGGGTGGCGGCGATGTACGGGGCGTTCGGCATCCCGTCGGTGACCACGGCGCAGATGGAGGATTTCGCCCATGTCATGCGCAGGCTCTGGAACGGCGAGGTGATCTTCAACCACGACGGACCGATCGGCAAGTATCAGGTGCTCTTCCTCGACCCCGATTTCAAGGAGGACATCCGGCTGGCGATCGTGGCGTTCGGGCCGCAGACGCTCGCCCTGGGCGGGCGGGCTTTCGACGATGTCATTCTGCACACCTACTTCACGCCGGAGACGCTGCAGCGTGCCGTCAAGAGCGTAAAGGACGCCGCCGAACAGGCCGGCCGCGACCCGGCGAGTGTGCGGGTGTGGTCCTGTTTCGCCACGGTCGGCGACCACCTGCCCGAGGAGCTGCGGCTGAAGAAGACGGTGGCCCGGCTGGCCACCTATCTGCAGGGTTACGGCGATCTGCTGGTCAATACCAACGGCTGGGATCCTGCTGTGCTGCAGCGCTTCCGGGACGACAAGGTGGTGCAGTCCATCCCCGGCGGTATCGACCACAAGGCGAGTGCCGAGCAGATCGAGCACATCGCCACGCTGATTCCCGCCGAATGGCTCGAACCTGCGGCCACCGGTTCACCGCAGCAGTGCGTGGACCGCATTCGCAAGGAATTCGACTACGGCGCCGACGCGCTCATCATGCACGGCGCCACCCCCGACGAGCTCGAGCCGATCGTCGCCGCCTACCGCGCTTCGTGAGAGTCCTGAGAGCGATTTCGGTGTCGGCAGTTGCGGTGAGCGCAACCAACTACACCGAAATCGCCAGCGCCTACGGCGTGATCACCGTGCGCGACACCGGCTCGGCGGCGGCCTGGCGGCTGTAGACCGCCCGCTGCAGCGCCGACATCAACGCGTTGCGGGTCTCCTCGGGATGGATCAGTTCGTCGAAGCCGAGGTGGCCGGCCGATCGGAACGACGCCTCGACCTCCATCCGCCGAAGGCGTGCCTCGACATCCTCGGCGGCGTGGGAAGCCTTGCTGAGCGCGGCCGCGCTCATCGCACCCATCGTCGCTCCGGGGTAGGCGAACGTCGCACTCTGGTTGTCAAACCCCAACAGCGACATGACCATCGAGCCGAAGCCGTAGGCCTTGCGCAACGTGACGTGCAGCTTGATCGTCGTTGCGGCAGTCTGCGCCGCGAACATCCGCGCTCCGCTGCGCAGCACACCGCTCTTCTCGGACCGGCTGCCGGGCAGCATGCCGGGATTGTCGGCCAGAAACACGATCGGCAGATGGAACGAGTCGGCGACCGCGATGAAGTGTGCGGCCTTGTCGGCGGCCTCGGCATCGATCGAACCGGCAAGGACCTGTGGCTGGTTCGCCACCACCGCGACGGGGTGGCCGCCGAGATGGGCCAGCGCGCAGATGATGGCAGCGCCGAACTTCGGTTGGACCTCGAACCAGTCGGGGCGGTCGAACACCACGTCGAGCACCCGTCGCATGTCGTACACGCGCCGGTTGCCGCGGGGCACGATATCGAGCAGTTCGGACGTCGTCCGCGGTTCGGCATCGTCGGCAAGCGATTCCGGATACGACCACGCACTGGACGGGAAGTAGGACAGATAACGACGGATGTCGTCGAGCACGGCTTCGTCGTCGTCGGCGAAGTTGTGGATGACGCCGCTGGCGAGCGCCACGGCCGGCCCGCCAAGGTCCTCTTTCGAGATCTCCTCGCCCGTCGACTCTTTCACCACCGGCGGCCCCGCAGTGAAGATTGCGCCCTGACTGCTCATGACCGTCCAGTCGCAGACGGGGGCGACGAGTGCGCCGTGGCCGGCCGACGGCCCGAACAGGCCGGCGACCATCGGTACCTTGCCCGAGCACTGCGCCTGCGCGAGCAGGTCGGTCGGTGTGCGGCCGTAGTGCTCACCGCTGGGCCGAAAGCCCGCGCCCTCGAGCAGCATCACCAGCGGTACCCTGTCGCGCAACGCCAACTCCGCCAACCGATAACGCTTGGCGTTCCCGCCGGGGCCGATGCTGCCCGCCAGCGTCGTGAAGTCCTCGGCGCCGACCATCACCGGCCTGCCGTCGACGAATCCGGAGCCGGCGACGATGCCGTCGGCGGCGATGTCTCCGCCGACCAGCGTGCCGAACTCGCGGAAGCTGCCCTTGTCCAGGAGATGCTCGATGCGCGCGCGGGCGTCGAGCTTGCCTTTGCCGTGGTGCTTTGCCAGTCGCTCGGCGCCACCCATGCCGTGGGCATGCCGGCGTCGACGGGACAACTCGTCGAGCGTGTGCTCCCAGCCTTCTGCCTCGGCCATCACAACTCCTGTCTCCGCACGGCGATCGTTGCACTCGGATGTCCGCGTTGACCATACTGAATCGCTTACTGTAGCGTCTACGACCATGCTTAGCGGCGCCGGCCTGAAGGTCGACGGGGCGGTTTCCAGTCAGCTCGCCAACGTCGCGAAAGCGGCGAGCACGCTGCAACGACGCGGCTATGACGGGTGCTGGACGGCCGAGGTCAACCACGACCCGTTTCTGCCGCTGACCCTCGCGGCCGAGCACACCGACACCCTCGAACTGGGAACCAGCATCGCGGTCGCGTTCGCACGTAATCCGATGACAATCGCCAACATCGGCTGGGACCTACAGGACTACTCGCGCGGCCGGCTCATCGTGGGTCTCGGCTCCCAGATCAAGCCGCACATCGAGAAGCGGTTCAGCATGCCGTGGAGTCACCCGGTGCGCCGCATGCGCGAATTCGTTGTCGCGATGCGCGAGATCTGGGCGTGCTGGCGAGATGGCACCAGGCTCGAGTTCGAGGGTGACTTCTACACGCACAAGCTGATGACACCGATGTTCACGCCCGAACCGCACGACTACAGTGCGCCCAAGGTGTTCCTCGCCGCGGTCGGTGGGGCGATGACGGAGTTGGCCGGCGAGGTGGCCGACGGGATTCTGGCGCACGCGTTCACCACCAAGCGCTATTTCGCCGAGGTGACCACGCCGGCGCTGCAGCGCGGAATGGCCCGATCGGGCCGCCAGCGCAGCGACTTTCAGGTGTCTTGTCCGATCTTCGTCGTCACCGGCGAGCAGGACCGCGACGTCACCGCGGCCGCCGCCGCCACGCGCAAGCAGATCGCGTTCTACGGGTCGACTCCGGCCTATCGCAAGGTTCTGGAGTTGCACGGCTGGGGCGATCTGCACACCGAATTGCACCGGTTGAGCCTGGCGGGGCAGTGGGATGCGATGGGCACGCTGATCGACGACGAGATCCTCGAGGCGTTCGCAGTCGTCGCGCCGATCGACAAGCTGGCGGCGAAGATCCGGGACCGCTGCGACGGATTGATCGACCGGGTGATGATCGGCTTCCCCTCGTCGGTTGCCGAAAAGACCGTCTCCCAGGTGCTGAAGGAGTTGCGCGGCAGATGACAGTTCTCCAGAGGAGTTGCTCGTGAGCACACCGATGATGGACGAAGCGGCCAAGGTCTTCGCCACCCCGCGGGCCTACACCGACGAGGCCAAACTGCATGAGTCGCTGACGCATCTGCGCGTGAATGCCCCCGTGTCGTGGGTCGATGTGCCGAACTACCGCCCGTTCTGGGCGATCACGAAACACGCGGACATCATGGAGATCGAACGGGCGAATATGCTGTTCACCAACTCCCCGCGACCGGTATTGGTCACCGAGGAGGGTGACGAACAGCAGGCGGCCATCGGCGTGCGCACCCTGATCCACATGGACGACCCGCAGCACCGCGTCGTGCGGGCGATCGGCGCCGACTGGTTCCGGCCGAAGGCGATGCGCGCGTTGAAAGTTCGCGTCGACGAACTCGCGAAGGTGTACGTCGACAAGATGATGGCGATCGGGCCCGAGTGCGACTTCGTCCAACAGGTCGCGGTCAATTTCCCGCTCTACGTCATCATGTCGTTGCTCGGCATCCCGGAGTCGGACTTCCCGCTGATGCTCAAGCTCACTCAGGAGTTGTTCGGCAGCGACGACGACGAATTCAAACGTAGTACCGACCCGGCCGAGCAGATGTCGGCGTTGCTCGAGATGTTCGAGTACTTCACCGCGCTGACCGCCTCACGCCGCGAGAACCCGACCGATGATCTGGCATCGGCGATCGCCAACGCGACGGTCGACGGTGAACCGCTGTCGGACATCGACACGATCTCGTACTACGCGATCATCGCCGCGGCAGGACATGACACGACGAGCGCGACCATATCCGGAGGGACGCTGGCGCTCATCGAGAATGCCGACCAGCGTCAGCGGCTGTGCACCGATCTTGGGCTGATGCCACTGGCGGCTGAAGAGATGATCCGCTGGGTCACGCCGGTGAAGGCCTTCATGCGTACCGCCGCCGAGGACACCACAGTCCGCGGTGTATCGATCGCGGCTGGGGAATCGGTTCTGTTGTCCTACGTCTCGGGTAATCGCGACGAGGACGTCTTCGACGACCCCTTCCGCTTCGACGTCGGGCGCGACCCCAACAAGCACATCGCGTTCGGTTACGGCGTGCACTTCTGCCTGGGGGCCGCGTTGGCCCGCATGGAGGTGAACAGTTTTTTCACCGAGTTGCTGCCGCGCCTGAAAGCGGTCGAGTTGGCCGGCGAACCCCAGTTCGTCGCAACGACTTTCGTGGGCGGGCTCAAGCATCTGCCGATCCGCTATTCGCTGTCACCTCGCTAGCAGCAGCGCGCGATTGGATTGGCGTCAGCCGCGGCGTGGCGCATCCGCCAGTAATCCCGTTCGGAGAGCACCGGTTCACCCGGATGGATGCGCATCCGGTGCTCGACATAGCGACGGTAGTGGGTGTCGCCCATCAGGTCGCCTATCAACGTGCCCCAGTGCCAACCGAACTTGCGTGCGACTTCGACAACGCGTCCCATTGCTTCTGCACCTCCTTCTCCGGCTTGGTCATGATGAGGCCCCTCGGCCCGAACAGCCGCGAGGGCACCGGTTCGTCTTCGGTCGACGGCAGGGCGGTGCCGCGAACCGCCCGGATCACCATGATGACCCCGGCAAGGAACACGATCAGAACCAACAGCGCGAACACGATCGACAGCGTGCCCTGGATGAAGGTGTTGCGAATGACCGCGTCGAGTTGGTCGGCGTCTTTCGCCGCGCCGAACGCCGTCTCACCGGCATCCCTGGCGTTGCGATACTGGAAGTGCTGCGTCCAGTAGCCGACCTTGGGATCGCCCGAGAAGATCTTCTGCCAGGACGCCGTCATCGTCACCGTCAGATCCCACAACAACGGGATGCCCGGCACCCAAGCCCATTTCAGCAGGCCCTTCTTCACGATGACCACCGTCACGACCGTCAGCGCGATCGCCGCCAGCAACTGGTTGGCGATACCGAACAGCGGGAACAGCGTGTTGATGCCCCCGAGCGGATCGGTGACACCCATCAACAAGATGCTGCCCCACGCCGCCACCACGATCAGGCTGCAGATCCACGCTCCCACACGCCAACTCGGATCCTTGAGCTTTCGCAACGGGCCGCCCAGGTTGCTCAGGCCGTCGGAGAGCATGAACCGGGCGACCCGGGTGCCCGCGTCGACGGTGGTGAGGATGAACAGCGCCTCGAACATGATCGCGAAGTGGTACCAGAACGCTTTGAGCGCGTCACCGCCGAAGACCTTGCTCAGCACTTCGGACATGCCGAACGCCAGCGTCGGCGCGCCACCGGTGCGGGAGACGATCGACTCTTCGCCGACGCTTTCGGCGGCTCTGGTGATGTCGTCGGCACTGATCGGTGGGCTGTCGATCGGCAGTCCGTTGACGTACGCCGCCGCAGTTTCGGCCGTGGCCCCTGTCGACGCCGCAGGCGCGTTGATCGCGAAGTACAGGTGCTGGTTGAGGATGGCCGCCGTGATCAGCGCCATGATCGCGACGAACGACTCGGTGAGCATGCCGCCGTAGCCGATCAGCCGCATCTGTCCTTCCTTCTCCAACAGCTTGGGCGTGGTTCCGGACGAGATCAGCGCATGAAACCCCGACAGCGCACCGCAGGCGATCGTGATGAACAGGAAGGGGAACAGTGATCCTGCGAACACCGGACCCGTGCCCTGGCCGGCGAACGCCGAGACCGCCGGTGCCTCCATGACCGGGCGGGCCAGCAGAATGCCCACCGCCAGCAGGGCGATGGTGCCGACCTTCATGAACGTCGACAGGTAGTCGCGGGGGGCCAGCAGCAGCCATACGGGCAGGACCGAGGCGGCGAAGCCGTACACGATGATGGCCCACGACAGGCTCACCTTCGACAAGGTGAACCAGTCGGTGCCCCATGATGTTTCGGCGACCCACCCGCCGGCGACGACCGCGAGCAGCAGCAGGCCGACACCGATTAGCGACACCTCCGATACCCGGCCGGGGCGAAAGAACCTCAGGTACAACCCCATGAAGATCGCGATCGGGATCGTCATCGCGATCGAGAAGACGCCCCACGGACTTTCGGCGAGGGCGCCGACGACCACCAACGCCAGCACCGCCAGCAGGATCACCATGATGACGAGTACGCCGACGATCGCGGCCACCCCGCCGATCGTCCCGAGTTCGTCGCGGGCCATCTGCCCGAGTGACCGGCCGCGGCGCCGGGTGGAGATCGACAACACGAGATAGTCCTGCACGCAGCCGGCGAGAACGGCACCGATGATGATCCAGATGGTGCCGGGCAGGTAGCCCATCTGCATCGCGAGGACGGGGCCGACAAGCGGACCGGCGCCGGCGATCGCGGCGAAGTGGTGGCCGAACAACACCCGGCGATCGGTGGGCATGTAATCCGTGCCGTTCTCGAATAACTCGGCGGGCGTGGCGTTGTCGTCGCGCGGGCGAACGATTTTCATCTCGATGAGCCGGGCGTAGAACCGGAATCCGATGACGTAGGTGCAGATCGCGGCGATCACGAACCAGACCGCGTTGACCGTTTCGCCGCGGAAGAACGCGATCACCGCCCAGGCGAGCGCGCCGAGCACGGCGACGATCCCGAAGACGATCCGGTGTCTGGCGGTTATCGGCGACCGGTCGATGATCGCCACCGGGGGCAGATCCTTGTCGGTGCGCACGTAGGTGACGTCGCCTTCGGTTTCCTCTGTGCGCTGCGAAGCAGCGGTTGGGGATGCCATGTGGCGATCTTTTCATCGGCCGCGTCGGCCACGTGACAAAACGGTCGCTTTAGCTTCCGCGCTGGTAGAAGGCGCGCACCGTGTCGATGGTGTCGGCTTCTGCGGGGCTCTTGTCGTCGCGGTAGCGCAGTACCCGGGCGAATCGCAGCGCCATTCCGCCCGGGTAGCGCGATGAGCCCTGAACGCCGTCGAACGCGATCTCGACAACCTGCTCTGGCCTCAGCCGCACCACGTAACCGTCGGTCGGTCCGTCGGCCAACTCGAGGAACCGCGCGGTCTGCCACTCGAGCATTGCGTCGGTCATGCCCTTGAAAGTCTTTCCGAGCATGACGAATTCGCCCGTGCGGGGTTCCCTGGCGCCGAGGTGGATGTTGGACAGCTTGCCGCTGCGACGGCCCGATCCCCACTCGACCGCCAGCACCACCAGGTCGAGGGTGTGCACGGGTTTGATTTTGAGCCATCCGGCGCCGCGGCGTCCCGCCTCGTACGGCGCGCCGAGCGACTTCGCCATCACGCCTTCGTGGCCCGCCGCCAGCGTCACCTCCAGGAACTCCCGCGCCTTCGCGGGATCGTCGGTGACCAGGCGGTCGACCCGGTTCACCTTCGGGACAAGCGCGTCCAGCACCTCGATACGCTCCCTGGTCGGCTTGTCCAGCAGATCGACGCCGTCGACGTGCAGCAGGTCGAAGACGAAGACCGACAACGGTTGCGCGGCCGCGGCGGCGGCGATGTCGACGGAGCGACCGAAGCGTGACGCCGTGACCTGGAAGCGGTGCGGACGTCCGTCGGGTCGCAACGCGATCGCCTCGGCGTCGGCGATCAAGGTTGCGACGGGCAGGCCCAGTGCCGTGTCGACGACCTCCGGCAAACGGGCGGTCACGTCGTCGAGGCTGCGGGTGTAGATCGACACGGCGTCACCGGATCGGTGCACCTGCACCCGGGCGCCATCCAGTTTTGCCTCGAAAACGGCTGTGCCGCCGAGACGTTCGAGTGCCTCGGCGACGCCCGCGGCGGTCTGCGCCAGCATCGGGCCGACCGGGCGCCCGACCGTGAGGGTGAACTGTTCGAGCGCCGCCTCGCCCTCGGTCAGGGCGGCGGCCGCGACGGCGGGCAGGTCGCCACCGAGCATGGCGGCACGCCGCACCGCGGCGGCGGGCACCCCGGCGGCCTTGGCGACCGCGTCGGCCATCACGCCGACGAGCGC
The DNA here is from genome assembly GCF_001500065.1 of Mycobacterium sp. IS-3022. Taxonomy (GTDB): domain Bacteria; phylum Actinomycetota; class Actinomycetes; order Mycobacteriales; family Mycobacteriaceae; genus Mycobacterium. Next base: position 40,336 of record NZ_LQIN01000014.1, on the reverse strand, counting down.
GCCCTGGCGCAGTTCGCCGCCGAGCAGCCTGCGTAAAAACGTCTGCTCGATGTCGGTTGCGGCGCCGAACAGCCCGGCGAGCAACTCTGCACGCCGCGCCTGCGAGCCCTTGCCCGCGACCAGTCCGATCTCGGTGAAGCGAGCGTGCACCTCCGGCACCGTCAGCGATGCGGCCGTCGCCGGTTCCGGCATCGAGCGAAGCGCGGCCCAACCGACGCCGATCTGGCGTTGCGGCAACTCACCCGACAGCCACGACACGACGACCGCCACCTGATCAGGGTCGCCCTCCTCGCCGACCCTGCGCAGCAGGTCGGCGATCGTGGCGGTCTTGGCCAGCCGCGACGACGAGGCGCCGACTTCCGTGGACGCGGTCGCGACGTCGAGCAACTGCACGGGTTCAGCCTGTCACGGGACACTGAGGATGCGCGAGTGACCGCGTTTGTACCGGCAATCGCGGCGTGTCGGTGTGCAGACACGGTCGCTCGCCGTGGGTGGGGGTCAGGCGGCGATGCGTTAGGTGACCGTGAACTCGACGCTGTGCCAGCCGGTGGCGCCGTCGGGCACCGAGTCGGCGACGTCGGCGGTCTGCAACGCGCCGGTGTTGTCGGTGGCCCGCACGGTGATCGTGTGGCGTCCGGGTCGGGCGGCCTGCCACGGAAAGCTCCACAACCGCCACGTTTCGTCGGAATAGGCGGCGCCGAGATCGGCCTGCTGCCAGTTACCTTGGCCTTCGGGGCTGTCGATGCGCACCTCGACGTTGCGCACCCCGCGGTTCTGCGCCCACGCCACGCCGCCGAACGTCACCGCACCGCGCGGCACGTCCTGACCGCTGCGCGGCGCGTCGATCCGCGACGACGTCTTGATCGGCCCGCGCGCCGACCAGCCCAGCCGGGTCCAGTACGCCTCGGCCCGGTCGAATCGGGTCACTTCCAAGTCGACGACCCATTTGGTCGCCGAGACGTACCCGTACAACCCGGGCACCACCAACCTGGCGGGGTAGCCGTGATTGGTCGGCAGCGGTTCGCCGTTCATGCCGACCGCCAACATCGCGCCGCGGTCATCGGTGAGCGCATCGACGGGCGTCCCCGCGGTGAACCCGTCGATCGACATCGACAGCACCATGTCCGCGTCCGGGCGAATTCCCGCTTCGGCCAACAGGTCCCGCGTTCGGTAGCCCGTCCAGGCGGCGTTTCCGATGAGGTCGCCGCCGACCGGGTTCGACACACACGTCAGCGTCACCAGTTCCTCCACCACGTCGAACCGCTCGAGATCACCGAAGCGCAGGGTGATCTCGCGGTCCACCATGCCGTGGATCCGCAGTTGCCAGTTCTCGCGGCTCAACTGTGGCACCCGTAGCGCCGTGTCGATCCGGTAAAAGTCGGCGTTGCTGGTGATGAACGTCGGCAACGCAACACCTTTCGGCTGCACCGCCGCTGGAACGGGTGGCGCGGCGACGTCGACCGGCGGCAGTGAGAAAGCGTTGCGATCGCCCGAGACGGAGGTCGTCAGGCGGGAGAGCACCACGCCCCCGACACCGGTCAGCGCCCCGACACCGAGAAAACCCAGTGTCACCAACGACAGTCGGCGGCCGGGGTCGGGACCGTCGTCCGTGGGTTGCGGAGCGTCGGTGAACCGGCCCGAGACGAGTAGGCGCAGCACCGCGACGCCGCACGCGGTGCCCACCACGGTCGGCACCACGTCGAACAGGTTCGCTCCCGCGCGCGACAGCACGGCCGCGCAACCGAGGACACCCGCCGCGACGATCGCAATGCTGCCGATGGGAACGCGTCTGGTTTCGAGAGCGGCAGTGGCCGCGGCGACGACGGCGATCACCGCCAGCACGAGCATCGAGAGCACGAGTTTGTCGGCCATCCCGAAGGTCTGGATCGCCCATTCCTTGACCGACCCGGGTGTCCGGTCGATGACCGACGAACCGACAGCGGTGCGGGCGTCGGCCTCCGGCCCAACGAAAGCGGCGAGAAGCTGGGTGACCCCTAGCGCCACGGCGGCCGCTGCGATGCCGCCCATCGCCTTGGTGCTGCGCGCCGTCATGCCGCCAAAGTACTCATGTTGGCGACCCGAAGGCCTTACCAAAAGGTGACGTCGGCTAAGTTGCTTTACGATTCGAGCATTTTTTGGAAAGGGGAGACCCAGGTGGAAATCCAGGGCAAGAAGGCCATCATCGTCGGCGGTGCGTCGGGCTTCGGCAAGGCCACGGCCGAGTTGCTGGCACAGCGCGGGGCGGACGTCGCGGTGCTGGACCGCCCGCAGTCGAAGGGTAAGGAGGTCGCCGACGCGATCGGCGGCTCGTTCTTCGAGGTGGACGTCACCGACTTCGACGGCACCGAGAAAGTGCTGCAGCAGGCCATTGAGAGGCTGGGTGCCCTGCACGTCATCGTGACGACGGCCGGCGGCGGCGCCGCGGAGCGCACCGTCAAGAAGGACGGCCCGCACAGCCTGGAGTCCTTCCGTAAGTGCGTGGACCTGAACCTCATCGGCACCTTCAACATCAGCAGGCTGGCGGGCTGGCAGATGAGCCAGCAGGACCTCGTCGACGACGAGCAGGAAGAGCGCGGGGTCATCATCAACACCGCGTCGATCGCCGCGTTCGAGGGCCAGATCGGGCAGGTCGCCTACACCGCCTCCAAGGCGGCGATCGCCGGGATGTGCCTGACGATGGCCCGCGACATGGGCAGCCTGGGCATCCGGGCGCTGGCCATCGCGCCGAGCCTGTTCGCCACCGGCCTGACCGAGGGCATTCCCGACGAGTTCGCCAAGGCGCTGACCAAGGACGCGGCGTTCCCGAAGCGGCTCGGCAAGCCCGAGGAGTACGCCAAGCTGGTCGCCGCGATCGTCGAGAATCCCATGCTCAACGGTCAGTGCCTGCGGCTGGACGCGGGCCAGCGCTTCGCCCCCAAGTAAGTGGTGGTTTCGGTGTCGCTGGTCGCGCTCACCGCAACCAGCGACACCGAAATCACAATGAGACGATGACGCCATGCCTGACGACGCGCATCAGCTTCCGACCCTGAGTGAGGATGACCGGGCCGCCGTGCAGAAGTGGGTGCGGCGGCAGGGCCTGGGATCCACTGTCAGTGACGTCGAACCGCTGACCGGCGGAACGCAGAACATCGTGGTGCGGCTACGCGTCGACGGCAGACCCATGGTGCTGCGCAGACCGCCGGTGCACCCACGGCCGACGAGCGACAAGACGATGCTGCGCGAGATCGCGGCGCTGCGCACGCTGGCCGGCACGCCGGTGCCGCATCCCGGCTTCATCGCCGGCTGCGAGGACCTCAGCGTCCTCGGAGTGGTGTTCTATCTGATGGAGGAGGTCGACGGCTTCAACCCGGGCGACGACATGGCGGAGGCCTACGTGCGCGACCCGGCCATGCGCCATCAGGTCGGGCTGTCGTATGCGGCGAGCCTGGCGATGCTCGGGCAGGTCGAGTGGGAGGGCCGTCCGCTCGCTGCACTCAAGCGTCCCGGCTCGTTTCTGGAGCGACAGGTCCCGCAGTTCCTGCGGCTGCTCGAGAGCTATCGGCACGACCGCTACGACCCCGAGTCGCTGGCCGTGACGGAACTCGCCGAGTGGTTGGCGTCGAACATACCGCCGGAGGGGCGGCCGGGCGTCATGCACGGGGACCCGCATCTGAGCAACGTGCTGCTGCGCCGTGACAAGCCCGAGCTGGCGGCGTTCGTCGACTGGGAGATGTGCACGGTCGGTGACCCACTGCTGGACCTGGGCTGGATGCTGATCTGCTGGCCGTTGGAAACCAACACGATCACCGCAGGCGCGCAGCTCGCCGCGCTCGGAGGGCTGGCCAGCCGGGGCGAGCTCCTCGCGGCTTACCTCGCTGCGGGCGGCCGCGAAACCGCAAGTCTCGATTGGTATATCGCGATGGCTTGCTTCAAGTTGGGCATCGTGATCGAGGGCACCTGGTCGCGCTTTCTGGTCGGCCAGGCCAGCCGCGACGCGGGTGAGCGGTTGCACGCCAACGCCCAGAACCTCATCGACCTCGGTACCCGGGTCGTGAAGGGCGACAGCCCGTTCGAGCTCTAGTAGCCGCGGCGAGCAGTCGCGAAGTGCCCCACTTTGCGGCGTGTCGAGGGCATTTCGCGTCTGCTCGCGTTAGGAACCGTAGGCGTCGATTCCCAGCTTGAGCGCCAGTGCCACGCCCGCCGCGCCGATCACCACCCGCAGCGGGCCGGCGGGCGCGTGCCGGACGACGATCGGGCCCAGCCGCGACCCGACCAGGCAGCCGAGGCCCAACACCAGCGCCGCCCACCAATGCACCGGCGCCAGCAGCGCGAAGACCACGGCCGCAACGGTATTCGCCACACCGAGGACCACGTTCTTACCCGCGTTGGCGTGAGGGAGCGATACGGGAGCCGCCCGCAGCAGCAGCGCAAGCAGCAGCACACCGGCCGCCGCGCCGAAATAGCCGCCGTAGACACAGATCGCGAAGATCGCCGAGACCTCGAACAGCACTCGGGTTCGGTGCCGCAGGTGACTGGCGACCTGTGCCTCGGTGGATATCCGGCGCGGCAGCAGAATTGCGAGCGAGGCGAGGCCGAGCAGAATCGGCACGGCCTTCTCGAAACCCTCCGCGGGCGTGGAGAGCAACAGCGCGGCGCCCGCCGCGCCACCGAGCACCGCGACCGGCAGGGTGCGCCTGATCCACCGACCCTGGCCCTGGAGTTCGGGCCGCGAGCCCAGCACCGAACCGATGCCGTTGAACACCAGCGCCACAGTGTTGGTCACATTGGCCGTCACCGGCGGCAGGCCGAACAGCAGCAGGGCGGGGTAAGTGGTCACCGAGGCGAGTCCGGCGATGCTGCCGGTGAGCCCGCCGAGAATGCCGGCGGCGAACAGCAGCGCCCAGTTCACCCGCGACCCGAACAACGCTCCAGCCATGCGGATGACACATGACCGGCCGACATCAGCCACACGTTACGGCCACGGGGCACGTCACGAGCCATGGAGGTGAACGGAATTGTCTTTGCAGCCGTGTGCGCATGCGTCTACGATCGGACGCGTGCCGAGGCGACTCGTAGTAGCAACCCGCAGCGGGGTCTGATTCTGACCGACCCCTCGCTGTGGGTCGTCGCTACGTAGTCGGTCACTTCCCTTTCGAAGAAGAGATCGGCACATGACCACCTCGTTCGCAACCGAATCCGCTACCAGCGCAGCGCCGCCCACGTTCGCGGCTCACGTCGACGCCCCGATGCCGCGCGGCCTGCGGGAGGAGGCCTACGCGATGTCCTTCGAATCGTTTGTCGCCGAGTTCGCGCCCAGTTCGGGTCCACTGCGGCTGGGCAACTGGAGTTGCATCGACGGTGACCGCCCCGCTACCCGGCTGGGCCCTCAGGCCCGCCGGTATCAGGCGACACTGGCGTTCGGAGACCGGATCTGCACGACGTCGGCGGCCGCGCCGGGCCCCGTCGCCGCGTTGACATCGATGCTCTACGACCGGGGAATCGCACTGGAGATGACCGCTTTTCACCAGCTGCACGCGGGCGAACGCACCGCCACCTTCATCCGCGGCTCCGACGGTTTGCGGTCCGAATGGGCGATGGGGTTGTCCGACGATCCGACGCAGTCGGCACTGAGCGCCGTCATCGCCTGCGCGAATCGCCTGCTGACAGCGGCCTGATCGCCGAAGGTCAGCGCAGCGGGCGCAGCACGATGTGCATGCCGTCCTTGGGCACCGGCATGCCGCCGTAGTCCCACTCCGTCGTGTAATCCGGGCGCGGCAGTTCAAGCCGATACTTGCGCAGCAACCGGTGCAGGATGGTCTTCACCTCGAACTGGCCGAACGTCATGCCGATGCACTTGTGTGCACCACCGCCGAACGGGCTGAACGCATAGCGGTGCTGCTTGTGTTCGTTGCGGGGCTCGGTGAAACGTTCCGGGTCGAACTTCATCGGCTCGGGGTAGAACTCCTCGAGCCGATGGTTCATGCCGGGATAGGCGATGACGTTGGTGCCCTTCGGCAGGTAGTAGCCCAGCAGTTCGGTGTCGCGCACGGTCTGGCGCATGGCCCACTGCACCGGCGTCACCAGCCGGATCGACTCGTTCATCACCAGATCGAGCGACTCCAGCTTCTCCAGCGCCTCGATGTCGACGGGCCCGTCGCCGAGGCGGTCGGATTCGTCGCGGCAGCGGTCCTGCCACTCCGGGTGCTTGGCCAGGTGGTAGATCATCGTGGTGGCCGTCGACGTCGACGTGTCGTGCGCGGCCATCATCAGGAAAATCATGTGATTGACGATGTCCTCGTCGGTGAAGCTGTTGCCGTGCTCGTCCTCGGTGTGGCACAGCACAGTCAGCAGGTCCGACCCCTCCTTGCCGCGGCGTTCCCTGACCCGCTCCTCGAAGTACTCCTCGAGCAGCTTGCGGGCCTGAATGCCGCGCCACCACGTGAACGGGCGCACCGGCTTGCGGATGATCGCGTTGCCGGCGCGCGTCGTGGTGGTGAACGCCTGGTTCACCTTGGTCACCAGTTCCTTGTCGGAGCCGGGCTCGTGCCCCATGAACACCATCGACGCGATGTCGAGCGTCAGTTCCTTCATGGCCGGATACATGAGGAAGCGCGGGTCGTTGGCCACCCATTGCTTGGCGATGACCTGAGACACCACCTTGTCGACTTTCTCCTGATAGCCGACCAGGCGACTGCGGACGAACGCCTCCTGCATGATCCGCCGGTGGAACATGTGCTCCTCGAAGTCGAGCAGCATCAGCCCACGATGGAAGAACGGCCCGATCACCGGTACCCAGCCCTGTTGGGAGAAGTCCTTGTTGCGGTTGGAGTAGACGGCCTGCGCGGCGTCGGGGCCCAGCGCGGCGACGGCCGGCAAGGCGGGGGAATCTCCGTAGTACAGCGGCCCGTATTTGCGGTAGACGTGCAGCAGATAGTCCGGCCCGCCGCGGAACATCTCGATCATGTGGCCGATGATCGGCAGGCCGGCGTCGCCGATGACCGGCTTCAGGTCGCTACCCGCCGGCGGCAACGCCATCGGCTTCTGCGGAAAGTCGGTGTTGAGAAGCTTGCGCTCGACCAGGCCCATGCCCGGAAAGTTGTTGAACGACGGAGTCAGCCTGCGTTTCGCTTGGTCGAGCAGGTAATCCTTGGTGTTGATGGTCGTCGTCATCGACAAGCTCCTGACACGAAGAGACTGTGGCCGTTCTCACTCTCATCCTCATCCTGGATGGCACACTTGACGCATGTCAAGTTTTGTCTTGGCGCGCCGCGGTGCGAAGGTCTAGGGCGATGACTGCCCAACCAGCGCCGCAGGCGCGTCGCAGCCGCGGCGACCGGCAGCGCGACGCGATCGTCAACGCCGTCCGGGAACTGGTTCAGGAGCGTCCGTTCGCCGACCTGTCGGTCAGCACGATCAGCGAGCGCGCCGGGGTCGCCCGGTCCGGCTTCTACTTCTATTTCGACTCCAAGTACGCGGTGCTCGCGGTGATCCTGGCCGACGCGGGGGAGATGCTCGACAGCCTCACCCACCACTTCGCTCCGCGTGAGCCCGGTGAGACGCCGGAGGCGTTCGCCAAGCGCATGGTCGGCAGCGCCGCGGCCGTATACGCCAATGACGACCCCGTGTTGACGGCGTGTGCAGTCGCTCGCAACACCGACGCCAAGATCCGCGAGATGATGGACGACTTCTACGACGGCATCATCGAGAAACTCATCACGCTGCTCGAACAAGATGTCGACGCGCGCCCGATCTCCGATGACCTGCCCGCACTCGTTCGCACCCTGGCCGCGACGACGACGATGACGCTGACCCAGGACAGCACCTTCGTGGGCCGCGGCATCGATCCGAATCGAGCGATCGACGCCCTGGAGCGACTCTGGGTTGCGGCGTTCTGGGGGAGTCCGGAACCGTCCGGCCGGCCGAAGGGCTGAACACAGTATCCTCACCGCCATGGCGCACCCCGGCTTTGCGAACAAGCGTTGTTTTCTCACCGGAGCCGCCAGCGGCATCGGCCGCGCGACCGCGTTGAAGTTGGCCGCAGAGGGCGCCGAACTCTATCTCATCGACCGCGACGCCGAGGGCCTGGAGAAGACCGTCGCCGACGCGCGCTCGCTCGGCGCCGAGGTGCCCGAGTACCGGGCGCTCGACGTCTCCGACTACGACGCGGTGGCCGCGTTCGCCGCCGACATCCACTCGCGCCACCCCGCGATGGACATCGTGATGAACATCGCCGGGGTATCGGCGTGGGGCACTGTGTCCACGCTGACGCACCAGCACTGGAAGTCGATGGTCGACATCAACTTGATGGGTCCGATCCACGTCATCGAGGCGTTCGTGCCGCCGATGGTCGCGGCGGGCACCGGAGGTCAACTCGTCAACGTGTCCTCGGCGGCCGGACTGGTGGCGTTGCCATGGCACGCCGCGTACAGCGCAAGCAAGTACGGATTGCGCGGGATGTCGGAGGTGTTGCGCTTCGATCTGGCCCGACACCGGATCGGGGTCTCCGTGGTGGTGCCCGGCGCGGTGAAAACGCCGCTGGTGCAGACGGTTCAGATCGCCGGGGTGGACCGCGACGACCCGCGGGTGAAGAAGTGGACGGACCGGTTCGGCGGCCATGCGGTGTCGCCGGAACACGCCGCCGAGTGCATCCTCAAAGGCGTTCGCCGTAACCGGTTCCTGATCTACACCTCGCCCGACATCCGGGCGCTGTATCTGTTCAAGCGCACGATGTGGTGGCCGTACAGCGTCGCGATGCGCCAGGCGAACGTGTTGTTCACCAAGGCGCTGCGGCCGGCGGCGCGCCGCTAACGCCGACCCCAGTCCCACGGCGGCGCAGAGAGCATGCCAAGCCCGTCGACGCGCGTCTCCCCGAGATCCTTGTACAGCGAGATCTCCACAGCATCGCCGCCGTCACCGACCGCAACCGTGTCGAGGTGCTCGAGCAGGGCCTTGCTGTGGGTCACGACGACCACCTGGGTGCCGCCTGTCGCCGCGCGGATCAACGACGCCAGCGGACGGACCAACTCCGGGTGCAGCGAGGTCTCCGGCTCGTTGAGTACCATCAACGACGGCGGCTGCGGGCTGAGCAGCGCGGCGGCCCACAGCAGGAATCGCAATGTGCCGTCGGACAATTCGGCCGCGCGCAGCGGCCTGAGCATGCCGCGCTGCTGCAACTGCAGGTCGAACAATCCGTCGTGCACTGCCACCGACACCGCGGCGCCGTCGAAGGCGTCGGCGATGGCCCGCTGTAGGTCGTCGAAACCGGCTTCGAGGATGGTCTGGATCGCGGCCGCCAGGTCGCTGCCGTCGTCGGACAGGACAGGGGTTCTGGTTCCGACCGTGCGCTGTCGTGACGGCGCGGCGGCGTCGACCCGGAACCCGTCGTAGAAACGCCAGTTCCGCAACCGGTCCCGCACCGCGGCGAGTTCGGGATGTGCGCCGGGATGGGCGAACTCGGCGAGTACGCTGCGGTAGGGCGGTAGCGACTGGGACAGTTTGTCGAACCCTCGGCCGGACTCCGCGCTCGCCTCCACGTACTCGCGGGTTCGGCGCACCAGAGTCGAACTGCTGCGCATGACCGGACCGGCGAACACGACTTCTCGCTTGATCTCCGGATCGCGCCCGAACAGCGACCCGTGGCCCGCCATCTGCGGCAGGCCCAGGTCGACAAGGTAGCCGAAATCGTCTGATGCAAAGCCCATTTCGAGTGACACCGGACCGGTCCGCGTCGTGCCCTCGACGCGTCCGGTGCGGCGGGCGCCGCTGGGCTGTTCGGGACCGGCCCACAGCACCGATTCGAGGCCACCCTCGCGCGCCAGTGAGCCGATCACCTCGCCGCGGCCGCAGTCGGCCAGCAGGCGCAAGGCGCGATACAGCGACGACTTACCCGTCCCGTTGGCGCCGGTGACGACGGTCAGTCCCGCCAGCGGTAGGACGATGTCGCGCAGTGACCGGTATCCGCGGATCGCGACCGTGTGCAGCATTGGTTCAGTACCCGCCTTCTGGCGGCGTCAGTTCCAGCCGCACGCCGAGCAGTCGGACGGGTCGGTCGAGCTCGAACTGGCCGAGGAGATCGAGTGCGGTCCGGGTGACAATTCCGGCGTCGACTGTCGGTGCGGGTAGCTTGCGGATCTTTGTCCTGGTGTAGAAGGTCTTCGTCCGCACCGTCACGGCCACCCGGCTGACGACCCGGTTCTGCTCGACGACCTCGCTCAGGGTCTGCCGTGCGAGATCGACGACCGCGCTGTCCATTTCGGCGCGCTCGGTGAGGTCGGCGGGGAAGGTGACGACGTGGCTGCGCGAGCGCGGCACCCACGGTGTGGCGCTGACGTCGGTGTCGCCGCCGCCCTTGGCGAGCAACAGAATCCACAGCCCGGTGGTGGGGCCGAAGGTCGCGGTGAGCAGCGACGCGTCGGTGGCTGCCAGATCGGCGACGGTGGTGATGCCCATCGCTGCAAGCCTTTTCGCGGTTTTCGGTCCGATGCCCCAGACGGCGTCGACCTCACGGTCGCCCATCACCGCCATCCAGTTCTCGTCGGTGAGTTGGTAGATGCCCGGCGCGTCGTCCGCCCCCGGGATACGCGTCGGCTTGCCGAACCCGGTCGCGACCTTGGCGCGCTGTTTGTTGTCGCTGATGCCGACCGAACACGACAGGCCCGTGTGGGTCGCGATCGCCTCGCGGATCCGCTCGGCGAGCCCGAACGGGCTCTGCGCGTCGTCGAGGTCGGCGCCGATGTACGCCTCGTCCCAGCCCCACACCTCCACGGGGTGCCCGAGGTTGCGCAGCAGGTCCATCACCTCCTCGGAAGCCGCATCGTAGGCGTCCGTGTCCAACGGCAGGAACGTCGCATCCGGACACTTGCGAGCCGCGGTGCGCAACGGCATGCCCGCGTGCACCCCGTACGCGCGGGCCGGATAGGACGCGCACGTCACCACCTTGCGGGGTTCGCTCGGATCGCCGTTGCCGCCGACGATGAGCGGCAGACCGGCGAGCGCCGGGTTGCGGCGGATCTCGACCGCGGCCTGGAACTGGTCGAGGTCGACGTGCAATATCCAGCGCCTCATCGGAGCCGTCTGTCCCCCTGCTCTTTGGGCGGGTGGTGCCCCGACTTCGCCCAAGCGCTCATCGCCCGCACAGCTTGCGCGCCAACGCTTCCCAGGCGTCGGCGAGTGACTCGAGCGTCGCACCGCGGGCGTTGAGTTCGTGGTGCACGTAGTCCGCGTCGAGCAGGGCGAGCAGCGCCGCGGCCTGCGCGTCGAGGTCACCGGTGGTGTCGGCGGCCTGCAGCAGCACGCGGACATGCTGATGGTGCAGCGTGGCCGGCGGGCTGAACCGCATCTGGGGATCCCGGTTGGCATCGGAGAGCAGCGCGTGGTGGCTGTGCACGAACTGCAATCGGTCGCGGCCGTAGGCCAGCAGCCGCTCGAGCGGCGGAGCTCCCGGCCCCAGCGGTGGGGGCCCGAACAGGAACGCCTGCTGCTGGGCCTTCTCGTCCTCGTCGAGCAGCACGAGCATCAAGCCCGCGCGGCTGCCGAACCGGCGGAACACCGTGCCCTTGCCGACGCCGGCGGCCGTGGCGATGTCATCGGTGGTGACCGCGTCCGCGCCGCGGTCGGCGATCAGCTTCCGCGCGGCGTCGAGAATCAGCGTTCGGTTGCGGGCGGCGTCACCGCGCTCGTGAGGAGTTGTGGTGGAAACCGGCAGCGCGTTGAGGGGACGAGGCGCGGCCATGTCAGCAGTTTAGTTCAGCCGGAATGATTCGGACTGCAGTCCGGTTGTGCTGTGCGAGGATTTTCACCGTCGATCGAGGAGAACACGAAGATGTCGGACACGTCGAACGTCAAGGTGCTGGTGCTGCTGGGCAGCCTGCGGGCGGGATCGGTCAATCGGCAGCTGGTCGAGACTGCGGTCGAGACAGCTCCGGACGGCGTGCAGTTGGAGCTTTTCGACCGGCTGGGCGAGTTGCCGTTCTACAACGAGGACATCGACACCGGTCAGGATCAGGGCGGAGTGCCCGAACCGGTGGTGGCGCTGCGCCAGGCCGCGGCCGATGCGGACGCCGCGCTGGTGGTCACCCCCGAGTACAACGGCAGCATCCCGGGCGTGCTCAAGAACGCGATCGACTGGTTGTCGCGGCCCTATGGCAACAGCGCGCTCAAGGACAAGCCGCTCGCGGTCGTCGGCGCGTCGCTCGGGCGCTACGGCGGCCAGTGGGCGCACGACGAGACGCGCAAGAGCTTCGCGATCGCTGGACCGCGCGTCGTGGAGGATCTGCGGCTGTCGATACCGACCACCACGCTTGAGGGCAGGCATCCGCGGGAGGACGCGGAAGTAGTCGCCAAGCTGCGCGACATCGTCGGCAAACTGGCCGCCGAGGCCGGCTGAGGTCCACCTGTGCACTGGCCGTCGGTCCGGCCGTCAGGACGGGCCGGCGGCTTTGCTGAATCGTGACCGGCCGGAGTGGGTTTGTCGGTGCCGAGTGCTATACCTGCCGCAGGCACCCGACACGCTTGGGGTGTGACGTGCGACACGCCGAGCGTCGGTGGCCGCAAGAGCTTACGACCTGGGAATTCCAAGATTGTTATTCAGAACATCTGGTATTCCTTCGCAATGTCGGACACTAGGTGTAGTGTTTCGAGCACCGACAGGCCCCCACGATTCCAAGCTCGCTGAGGGTCGGCCGGAGCCCCCGAACCCGGTCGTGTCGGCGTCAAGGCACACCGGACGGTGGCCTCGGGCGACAGGAATTTTCAGGGTCTCCGGGCTGCTGAAATTCGATGAATCTCGGCCAGATGAAGTGTTCGACCAGTTGCCAGTCCCAGTTCGCAGACCCAGTTCGCAGAGGAGCCGTACCGCATGACTCAGCACTCGATCACCGTGTACACCAAGCCCGCGTGCGTGCAGTGCAACGCGACCTACAAGGCGCTGGACAAGCAGGGCATCGCCTACGAGAAAGTCGACATCACCCTGGACAGCGAAGCCCGCGACTACGTGATGGCGCTCGGCTATCTGCAGGCACCGGTCGTGGTGGTCGGCAACGAGCACTGGTCCGGATTCCGGCCCGACCGCATCAAGGCCCTCGGAGCGGTCGCGGCGACGGCTTAGGGGTATCCGACGGGCAGAAAGGGAGAGCGCGATGAGCAATCTCGTCTATTTCTCCAGCGTCTCGGAGAACACCCACCGTTTCGTCGAGAAGCTGGGCCTGCCCGCCATCCGGATCCCGCTGCACGGGCGCATCGAGGTCGACGAGCCCTACGTGCTGGTGCTGCCCACCTACGGCGGTGGACGCGCCACACCGGACATCAACGACGGTGGCTATGTGCCCAAGCAGGTCATCGCGTTCCTCAACAATGAACACAACCGGTCGTTGATCCGCGGCGTCATCGCCGCGGGCAACAACAACTTCGGCGCCGAGTTCGCCTACGCGGGCAATGTCGTGTCCCGCAAGTGCGGCGTTCCGTACCTGTACCGCTTCGAACTGATGGGAACCCCGGACGACGTCGACGCCGTCCGATCGGGCTTGGAAGAGTTTTGGAAGGACCAGACGTGTCACCAACCGTCACAGCTGCAGAGCCTGTAGCGACCGCCGCGCCGGCCACACATTCGGCTCCGGGGGCCGGCGAGATGGATTACCACGCGCTCAACGCGATGCTGAATCTGTACGACGCCGACGGCAAGATTCAGTTCGACAAGGACCGCGAGGCCGCGCACCAGTACTTCCGTGAGCACGTCAACCAGAACACGGTCTTCTTCCACGATGTCGACGAGAAACTCGACTACCTGATCAAGGAGAACTACTACGAGCGCGAGGTGCTCGACCAGTACTCGCGCAACTTCGTCAAGAGCCTGCTCGATCGCGCGTACGCCAAGAAGTTCCGGTTCCCGACGTTCGTCGGCGCGTTCAAGTACTACACCAGCTACACGTTGAAGACCTTCGACGGAAAGCGCTATCTCGAGCGGTTCGAGGACCGCGTGGTGATGGTGTCGCTCACGCTGGCAGCCGGTGACACGCTGTTAGCTGAGAGACTGGTCGACGAGATCATGGACGGCCGATTCCAGCCTGCCACACCAACTTTCCTCAACTCGGGTAAGAAGCAGCGTGGTGAGCCGGTTAGCTGTTTCCTCCTTCGCATCGAGGACAACATGGAGTCGATCGGCCGCTCCATCAACTCAGCGCTGCAATTGTCCAAGCGCGGTGGCGGAGTTGCCTTGCTGCTGAGCAACATTCGCGAGCACGGCGCACCGATCAAGAACATCGAGAACCAGAGCTCGGGCGTCATCCCGATCATGAAGCTGCTCGAGGACTCGTTCTCCTACGCCAACCAGCTCGGCGCACGCCAGGGCGCGGGCGCGGTGTACCTGCACGCACACCATCCAGACATCTACCGCTTCCTGGACACCAAGCGGGAGAACGCCGACGAGAAGATCCGGATCAAGACGCTGAGCCTCGGCGTCGTGATACCCGACATCACCTTCGAGCTGGCCAAGAAGAACGAGGACATGTACCTGTTCTCGCCGTATGACGTCGAACGCGTCTACGGCCTGCCGTTCGCCGACATCTCGGTCACCGAGAAGTACTACGAGATGGTCGACGACGCGCGCATCCGCAAGACGAAGATCAAGGCGCGCGAGTTCTTCCAGACCTTGGCCGAGCTGCAGTTCGAGTCGGGCTACCCGTACATCATGTTCGAGGACACGGTGAACCGGGCCAACCCGATCGACGGCAAGATCACGCACTCCAACCTGTGCTCGGAGATCCTGCAGGTGTCGACGCCGTCACTGTTCAACGAAGACCTCTCCTATGCCAAGGTGGGCAAGGACATTTCGTGCAACCTCGGATCGTTGAACATCGCCAAGGCGATGGACTCGCCGGACTTCGCGCAGACCGTCGAGGTGGCGATCCGGGCGCTGACCGCGGTATCGGATCAGACGCACATCGCATCGGTGCCGTCGATCGAGCAGGGCAACAACGACTCCCACGCGATCGGGCTCGGGCAGATGAACCTGCACGGCTACCTGGCGCGAGAGCGGATCTTCTACGGGTCCGAAGAGGGCATCGACTTCACCAACATCTACTTCTACTGCGTGCTGTACCACGCGCTGCGCGCGTCGAATCGCATTGCGATC
The DNA here is from genome assembly GCF_001500065.1 of Mycobacterium sp. IS-3022. GTDB lineage: Bacteria > Actinomycetota > Actinomycetes > Mycobacteriales > Mycobacteriaceae > Mycobacterium. The sequence goes on along the minus strand of NZ_LQIN01000014.1, from coordinate 25,230 downwards.
GAACGCGGTACGCATTTCAAGGGATTCGAGAAGTCGAAGTACGCGAGTGGCGAGTTCTTCGACAAGTACACCGAACAGGTGTGGGAACCCAAGACCGACAAGGTTCGTCAGCTGTTCGCCGACGCAGACATCCGCATACCGACGCAAGAGGATTGGCTACGGCTCAAGGAATCGGTGCAGGCGCACGGCATCTACAACCAGAATCTGCAGGCGGTGCCGCCGACCGGGTCGATCAGCTACATCAACCACTCGACCAGCTCGATCCACCCGATCGCCTCGAAGATCGAGATCCGCAAGGAAGGCAAGATCGGCCGCGTCTATTACCCCGCGCCGTATATGACCAACGAGAACCTGGAGTACTTCCAGGACGCCTACGAGATCGGCTACGAGAAGGTCATCGACACCTATGCCGCGGCCACCCAGCACGTGGACCAGGGCTTGAGCCTGACGCTGTTCTTCAAGGACACCGCCACCACGCGCGACGTCAACAAGGCGCAGATCTACGCCTGGCGCAAGGGCATCAAGACGCTGTACTACATCCGGTTGCGCCAAATGGCTTTGGAAGGCACCGAGGTGGATGGCTGCGTCAGCTGCATGCTGTGAGATCGCCATGCCGAGTGTCGGGTTGAGACACGCGAATCGCGAACAGCCGTGCATTAAGCCAACACTCGGCGTCGACCGTCTACACCTAGCGCTGGCATCGTTTGTGAATCTGACGACGCTTTTCGGCAATTTACGTCGTCAAATTCACAAACGGCGCTGCGGCGTCGACCCTCTCCACGGTGTGACGGTCCGGCGTTCGCCGGGCCGCCAGTAACCGCACGCGAACCTTGCGTTCGCGCGGCAAAAATCGCCAGTCGGTAGGGCCTAAAGGTGAGGCTTGCCTCATCCAGTATCGCCGTCTACATTAACCGGAAAAGTTTCCTCTAAATAAGGAGCCGGTCATGGCGAGCGATCCTGCTCTGGGTGTACGTCATCGACACCACGGCCGGGTACCTGCCGAGCGGAGCGCCGCCGCAGACGTCTGCGCGATATTGCCCGCGATCTTCGCGCTCTCGTTTGCCGGAAGGAGACAACGAAAATGACTGGAAGAGAGAGCCTTCCACTTGCCCAGCGGTCCGACGCCGACCTGCCCGGGCACTGGCTGCTGGCGAGGCTGGGAAAGCGGGTGCTGCGCCCCGGTGGTCTGGAGCTGACCACCCGCCTGCTCACCGCGGCGGGTGTCGAGGGTGCCGACGTCGTCGAACTCGGGCCCGGTTTGGGGCGCACCGCGAGCGATATCGTCGCCCTGCGGCCGCGCTCCTATGTCGGTGTCGACGACACCGCCGCCGCGACGGAGGCCGTACGCACGATCGTCGCGCCCGTCAACGGACAAGTGGTGGTGGCCAACGCCGCCGACACCGGGTTGCCCTCGGGCAGCGCCGATGTCGTGATCGGCGAGGCGATGCTGACCATGCAGGGTGACCGCGACAAGCGGGCGATCGCCGCCGAAGCATTCCGCGTGCTCCGGCCGGGCGGGCGGTACGCCATCCACGAACTGGGTCTGAAGCCGGACACCCTCCCGCAGGACACCAAAGACGAGATCCGCCGCGACATGGCGCGTGCGATCAAGGTCAACGCCCGCCCGTTGACGACGGCGGAATGGTCTGCGCTGCTGACCGATGCCGGTTTCGAGGTGGTGACCGTCGACCATGCGCCGATGGCGCTGCTCAACCCGGCGCGGGTGCTGGCCGACGAAGGGTTGGGCGGAGCGCTGCGCATCGTGGGCAACCTGATTCGGCGCCGCGCAGCCCGCAAACGCGTCATCGGGATGCGCAAGACCTTCCATCGGTACCGGCGCGCCTTGACCGCGGTCGCGGTCGTCGGTGTCGTACCGGCATCATGACAGACTCAGAGAATGTCGGCGCCCCGCCACGACCGCGATGCGCCGCCCGACCGGGCGGCAGGCCAACAGCGACAGCGTGTCCTGAACCTGTTGCGTTCGGCGACGGGACCGGTCGACGTCCAGCACGTCGCGGACGCCTTGCAGATACACGTCACCACGGCCCGGTTCCACCTGAGCACGCTCGAGGGCCAGGGCTTCGTCCGGCGCAGCGGCGGTGTGCGCAACCGGGGAGCCGGCAGGCCGAGGCTGACCTACGAGATCGCGCCGCGACTGGACTACGCGGAGATCGTGTCGCTGTTCGCCGCGCACCTAGGCGGGACCGTCGAGGAACGCGAAGAGCGCGCCCTGCGTATCGGTGCGGACCTCGCGCACCGCGTGCACTTGGCGCGGCCGCGCGCCGAAACATCGGTGGGCGACCTCGTCATGTTGACACTCGACGAGCTCGGTTTCCAGGTCCGTTCCGTGCTGACCTCGTTCGGCGAGATGACGGTAAAGATCTGCACGTGCCCGCTGGCCGAGGTCGCCGCGTCGGCGCCCGAGGTGGTCCGCGGCATGCAGCAGGGGCTCATCCAGGAAGTGATCGACTTGAACGCCGACGCGATCGGTGCGCGGTACCAGGTTTCGGTGGTACCCGATGCGCGCGGTGGCTCGTGCGAGATCGGCTTGGTGTTGCGCCCCGGACCGTAAACGCCTGGGCGAGAAGGGGAAACCGGTGACCAGTCAGACTGTCCAGTCGTTGTCGACGATGGCCGATGAACAGCTCGCCTCGGCGAAGGCCGCTTCCTCCGGCCGCTCGGCGCACACGGTGTACGGCGGCCGCGGGCACACACTGCGCCAGACCTTGCTGGCGCTGGTCGCCGGCCACGGACTCGATGAGCACGAAAGCCCAGGCGAGGCAACGTTGTTCGTGTTGCGCGGCCGGGTCCGGCTCAACGCCGTGAGCGGCGCGGTTGACGGCATCGCGGGCGACCACATCGCGATCCCCCCAGAACGGCACAGCCTTTCAGCCCTCGAGGACTCGGCGGTCATGCTGACGGTCGTCGCCAAATAGCCGCGCCGCACCGAGGCGTGCCGGACGCGAATCTGCGAAGACCGCGAGACAACTGGCCGTTCGGCCTCACCTGACCGTGTGCTGGGGCCCCTGTGCCTTCTTGTACAGCGCCTTGAGCATCCGGTCGCGGAACGCGGCGTTGTCGATGAGCTTGATGCCGGCATTGGCGAAGCGGGGATACCCGAGCAGCTTGTGGAAGTAGCGGCCGCGCCGGTATTCCCGACCCCAGGCCGCCTCCATCCGCTGCGCGTAGTTCGTGAAGTCGTCGGGCCCGCCGTTCTGCAGTGCGGCGATCGCGCATTCACCCGCGGCCAGACCCGACTCCAGCGCCTTGGAGATGCCCGCGCCGGAAGCCGGCTTGCCGGCGCCCAGCGAGTCGCCGGTGAACAGCACACCCGGACGCCACGGCGGCCATGCGGTGAAGCCCATCGGCAGGCGCCACGCCCGCACGCTCTTGTTCTTCTTGAGCTCTTCGATCGGCGGCAGTTCCCACTCAGGCGGCAACGTGCGCAGGAACTCGCCGAGGAACTGCGTCGCGTTGATCGACTGCCAGTTCTTGTAGCTGTTGACGTAGCCGAGCCCGATGTTGAACACGCCGTTGCCCATCGGGAACACCCAGCCGTAGCCCGGCAGCTGATCGCCTTCGAAAACCAGCTTCAGGTAGATGTCGAGGCTGTCGGAGTCGGGACGGTTGGCGGGCATCTCCGAGCGGATCGCGATCGCCGAGTAACCGTTGTACTCCGAGTCGATCTTCAGCGCCCGTTTGATCGGCGAATAGGCGCCGTCGGCCGCGATCACCGCGTCGCCGTGGACCTTCTCGCCGCTCTTGAGCGTCACGCCGACCACCCGGCCGTTCTCCACCATCGGCCCCGTCACCTCCGCGCCCTGGCGCACCTCGGCGCCCGCGGACTCGGCGTGCTTGAGCAGCACCGTGTCGAGGTGTTCGCGGCTGACGGTGTGGCCGTGGTCGGGCATGCCGGGGCGCTTGGGGAACGACAGCTCCCACTCGCTCGGGCTGAACACCGTCACTCGGTTCACCCGGTGGTAGGTGGCGACCTCCTCAGCCAGTCCCATCTTCTGCAGATAGCTCACTGCGCGGGCGGTGAGCCCATCGCCGCAGGGCTTGGCTCGGGGGAACTCGGCCTTGTCGAGGACCACTACCTTCGCGCCGGTCTGCGCGGCCTGCCACGCGGCGGCCGAACCCGAAGGCCCGCCACCCGCAATGACCAGGTCGTATCGCTGGGTCATGATTCTCGTCTCGTCGATCGGCTGTCGCAGCGATCTTACCTGCGGCGAGACCGCCTCCCTCGTCGCACGGAGTTGCCTGGCCAGCGCCCCGCGAAACACGGCGCGGCATGGTCTGAGCAGGTCAGCGCCGCTTGAGCGGTAGAGTGGCCGGGTGCGACGAGGGTCCAGGCCACGCTCGAGTGGTGAGCCGGGTGTCAAGGTGGACGCCCGCAGCGAACGCTGGCGCGAGCACCGCAAGAAGGTGCGCGCCGAAATCGTCGACGCCGCCTTCCGCGCCATCGACCGTCTCGGCCCCAACGTCAGCGTGCGGGAAATCGCCGAGGAGGCCGGCACCGCCAAACCCAAGATCTACCGGCACTTCACCGACAAGTCCGACATGTTCGCCGAAATCGGCCAGCGTATGCGGGACATGTTGTGGGCGGCAATCATTCCGTCGATCGACGTGGAGAAAGACTCGGCCCGCCAGATCGTCGGTCGCGGCGTCGCGCACTACGTCGAACTCGTCGACCGCCACCCGAACGTCGTGCGCTTTCTTCTGCAGGGCCGGTTCGCAGACCAGTCGGCGGCAGCGATGACGACCGTCAACAAGGGCAGCGAGATCACCCTGGCCATCGCCGACATGATCAGCGCGGAACTGAAGGATCTGGCGCCCGAACCCGCCGCCTTCGAGCTGGCCGCGTTCGCGATCTTCGGCACCGCGGCCTCAGCCACTGACTGGTGGCTGGGCGCCGACGACGACCGCCCCCGTCGGATGCCCGCCGACCAGTTCGTCGCGCACATGACGACGATCATGGTGGGCGCCATCAACGGCACGGCCGAGTTGCTCGGCATCAAGATCGAGCCCGACCAGCCCATTCACACCGCGGTCCGCAAGCAGCAGCCCGTCGCCTGACGGCGCGTTGACACCTTCCGGTCGAGGCCGGAGACTGGGGTCAAGTATCCGGTACCGGCGTTCCCAGGAACGGGCCACATCGACGATTGGGGAGACCCGACCATGACCGTTGCCGAGCAGACGGCCGACGACATCACCGTCCGACCACCTGTGCACACCCGCGCGCTGATCATCGGCACCGGCTTCAGCGGCCTCGGCATGGCGATCGCGTTGCAGCGCCAGAACGTCGACTTCCTGATGCTGGAGAAGGCCGACGAGATCGGCGGCACGTGGCGCGACAACACTTATCCCGGATGTGCTTGCGACATCCCGTCGCACATGTACTCGTTCTCATTCGAACCGAAGCCGGACTGGAAGCACATGTGGTCGTTCCAGCCGGAGATCTTCGACTACCTCAAGGGTGTCACCGACAAGTACGGCCTGCGCCGCTACATCCGCTTCGGTTCACATGTCGACCGCGCGCACTGGGACGACGACGAGAACCGCTGGCACGTCTTCACCAAGGACGGGCGCGAGTTCATCGCGCAGTTCGTGATCTCCGGCGCGGGCGGTCTGCACATCCCGTTGGTGCCGGAGTTTCCCGGTCTCGACGAATTCACCGGCGCCGCTTTCCATTCCGCGGAGTGGGACCACAGCGTCGATCTCACCGGCAAGCGGGTCGCGGTGATCGGCACCGGCGCCAGCGCGATCCAGATTGTGCCTGAGATCGTCAAGGACGTCGCCGAGTTACACCTGTATCAGCGCACACCCGCGTGGGTGATGCCGCGGCCCAACAACCCGATCCCGGAGTGGATGCGCAACCTGTTCGCCACCGTGCCGGGCACCCGGGCGCTGGTGCGCGCGGGTATCTACTGGATCCACGAGGGCGTCGGCTTCGCGATGACCAAACAGCCTCGGCTGCTGAAAATCGGTGAGCTGATGGGCAAGTGGAACATCCGCCGGTCGGTCAAGGACAAAGAGCTGCGCCGCAAGCTGACGCCCGACTACCGCGCCGGCTGTAAGCGGATCCTGAACTCCGACACCTACTACGTCGGTGTCGCGAACCCGAAGACCGAGGTGATCACCGACGGCATCGCGCGGTTCACCCCGACCGGAATCGTCACGGCCGACGGAGCAGAACGCGACGTCGACGTCGTAGTGTTCGCGACGGGTTTTCACGTCACCGACTCCTACACCTACGTCCACATCAAGGGCCCGCGCGGAGAGGACCTGGTGGATCGGTGGAACCGTGAGGGCATCGCGGCCCTGCGCGGCATCACCGTCGCCGATATGCCGAACCTGTTCTTCCTGCTCGGTCCCAACACCGCGCTGGGACACAACTCCGTGGTGTTCATGATCGAGTCGCAGATCCGCTATGCCGCCCATGCGATCGCGGCGGTCGACCGTGCAGGCGCGCAGGCGCTGGCCCCGACGCGCGAGGCTCAGGACCGCTACAACGAGGAGTTGCAGAGCGAGCTCGCCGGCACGGTGTGGAGCACGGGAGGTTGCCAGAGCTGGTACCTCGACGAGCACGGCGTGAACCGGACGTTGTGGAGCGGCATGACGTGGCAGTACTGGTTGGCCACCCGCAAATTCGACCCGTCGGAGTACCGGTTCTTCGGCGAACGTCGCGCGGATTCGGCGGCCTGATTCGGTACCGATTTCGGCGCATGGGTCGTAAACAGGGGCGAGACCACGACCGCGGCGCAGAATTCGCCGACGTTGCCGGCGACACGGTGAAATCAACATGTTGGGTTGGCACGAGATGTCCGACCCCAGGGGTAGTGTCGCAATTGGGAAACAGAACCGTTTAGGGCGGCTGCAGACCATCCAAAGGCCCAGGGAAACGAGGTTGTCGTGAGTGATGGCATGAAGCTGATTGACCGCGTTTCGGCGATCAACTGGAACCGTCTCCAGGACGAGAAGGACGCCGAGGTGTGGGATCGGCTGACGGGCAACTTCTGGTTGCCGGAGAAGGTTCCGGTGTCCAACGACATCCCGTCGTGGAACACGCTCAACGACAACGAGAAGCAGTTGACGATGCGGGTGTTCACGGGCCTGACGTTGCTCGACACCATCCAGGGCACGGTCGGCGCGGTCAGCCTGATCCCCGACGCGCTGACCCCGCACGAAGAAGCGGTCTACACCAACATCGCGTTCATGGAGTCGGTGCACGCGCGCAGTTACAGCAATATCTTCTCCACGCTGTGTTCGACCGCCGAGATCGACGATGCGTTCCGCTGGTCGGAGGAGAACCCGAACCTTCAGCGCAAGGCCGAGATCGTCATGCAGTACTACAAGGGCGACGAGCCGCTGAAGCGCAAGGTGGCCTCCACGCTGCTGGAGAGCTTCCTGTTCTACTCCGGCTTCTACCTGCCGATGTACTGGAGCAGCCGGGCAAAGCTGACCAACACCGCCGACATGATCCGGCTGATCATCCGCGACGAGGCCGTGCACGGCTACTACATCGGCTACAAGTACCAGCGTGGGCTGGCCATGGAGGACGCCGCCAAGCAGCAGGAGCTCAAGGACTACACCTATGAGCTGCTGTTCGAGCTCTACGACAACGAGGTCGAATACACCCAGGACCTCTACGACAGTGTCGGGCTGACCGAGGACGTCAAGAAGTTCTTGCGCTACAACGCGAACAAGGCGTTGATGAACCTGGGCTACGAGGCGCTGTTCCCGCGCGACGAGACCGACGTCAACCCGGCGATCCTGTCCGCGCTGGCGCCGAACGCCGACGAGAACCACGACTTCTTCTCCGGTTCGGGGTCGAGCTACGTGATCGGCAAGGCCGTCGTCACCGAAGACGAGGACTGGGACTTCTAGAGTTTCAGTTCAGGAGGCTATCTGCGGGAGTGCTGCTGGTACTACTGTCCAGCGGTACTTTGCCCACCGCGTCTTGTCGGGTTAGCTGAGGCGAGCTCGAAATATAGGGAAACACCTGATTCCATTGCGCCGTCTCGCGCGCAGACTTGGTGTTGTGGGCGGGCCCCGGCTGGGGTGGACCGGCTCAGCTTCAAGATCAAAAGCGGGGCATGCCAAACGATTCGAACCCCGGCGTGGCCGCGTTGCCGTGGCAGCAACACCCGTCGGGGCGGCTCCAGCGACGAGTGCAACACCCCTGACGTGAACGACAGAAGGCAGGGCTGGACATGTTGAGACGATTGCTGATGATCGGAGTCGCCGCGGCCTCGATCGGTGTCGGCGGTTGCGTGGGTATGGGTGCCGCGTCGGCTGACCCTGTGGTGTGTGGGGTGCCGGGGACGCCGCCGTGTGCGCCGTCGCTGAGTCCCCAGCAGCAGTGCGCGCTGGTCGCGTGGCGGACCTGGACACCGTGCAACTGGGTAGGTGTACAGGTTCCGATCGGTACACCGGGCAGCGTCGGCTGAGGACGCGCCGGAGGACCTCAGTCAACGGACGGGTGTTCGGTTGCCACCGCGGCAGTCCCCGCATTCGCTGACATTCCGCCGTCAACCGCCTCAACGTGGTCGGTAGAGAAGGACGGGGTGATGAGTAGCGGGCGTCTCATCATCGTCACCGACGGAGTGACACCCTAACCAGCGACGCTCGGATCGCCGCCTTCCCGGTTCACTGACTTCGCGGTCGTACGTCATCGGCGACGGGGACTTCGGAATCCGCTGCTGCGCCGCGCATGGTCGCCTTGCGACGGCTGCGCGCCATCGCCAGTGCGTTTCGGCCAACTGCTCTTTCGCCTCGCCACGGCTCGGATCCTGTCCCGAGATGACGCGGCGAGATTGTCTGCGCCCAAGAGACGCGCAAAATGGAATAGGAGCGCAGGAGGAGTTGGTGATGAAGGCAAACGTAGGCGATTGGTTGGTGATCAAGGGCAGGACAACAGAGCTTTCGGAGCAGCGGGGGCTGATTACTGAGGTGCACTCGGCGGACGGGTCGCCTCCGTATGTGGTGCGCTGGGTCGCCACCGGCCATGTGGCGACGGTGGTTCCTGGTCCTGACGCAATTGTTCTGAAAGCAGAGGAGCAGGAAGCTGCCGACGAGCGGGCACAGGAACGGGCCGCTCACCGCGCCGCCGGCGAGTAGGTGCTGCGGTTAGCAGGCACTGAGAGTCTCAGATCGCGGGAAATCGGCCTGTCATGATCGCCACCGTGAGACCATTCCCGGCTGAAGGTGATGGCGGGTGACGTGGAGACGGGCATGATTCGGCGGGCAGTTACGGCTTTGGGTGCGGCAGTCCTGGGCGCGGTGGCGCTGGCACCGCCGGCGGCAGCGGATCCGGGGCAGCAGGTGCTGCTCAACTCCGGCGCGGTGCGGTGCGTGCTGAGCGCGGACGAGGTGGCGTTCGGCGGCGGACCGATGACGGTGTGCGCGCTGACGAACGGACAGCCGTGGGGGATGGCGCCTCCCGAGACGTCCAAATGGAATCAGCGGCTGAATCTCGCCGTCGTGCGGGGGACCGGCGAGTTCTATTGGGACCGAGGCCTTATCGCCGACCCGGTGGCCGCACCCGTTTCCGTGGACGGCGGGCAGGCGTACCAGGTCAACGGTTGGACCGTTCAGCCGGAGGGGCTGCGCACGCGGATCACCTACGACAGCACCGGCCACGGCATCTTCATCAACGCGGTTGAAATCCGCGGGTTCTGAACGTCTGAGCAGGATCGAAACTGCAGCGAGATCGCGACTTTCGCGGAAATCGCGATCTCGCCGCAGTTTCGGCGAATCAAGCCCGCAGTGACTCCGTGCCTTTGGTCGTCACCGCAGTGACTCGGTGTCGATCACGAACCGGTACCGCACATCGCTGGCCAACACCCGCTCATACGCCTCGTTGATGTAGTCCGGTGTGATGACCTCGATCTCCGGCAGTACGCCGTGCTGGGCGCAGAAATCGAGCATCTCCTGGGTTTCGGCGATACCACCGATCAACGAACCGGCGATGCGGCGGCGGCCGAAGATGAGCGCGCCGGCGGGCACCGACATCGGGTTCTCCGGCATCCCCAGCTCGACCAGCGTGCCGTCGAGTTTGAGCAATCCGAGATAGCCGGCCAGATCGAGATTGGCCGACACCGTGTTCAGGATCAGGTCGAACGATCCCCGCAGCTTGGTGAAGGTCTCGGGATCGGAGGTGGCGTAGTACTCGTCGGCGCCGAGACGCAGCCCGTCCTCCATCTTCTTCAGTGACTGGCTCAGCACCGTCACGTGCGCACCCATCGCGTGCGCGAGCTTGACACCCATGTGGCCCAGTCCGCCGAGCCCGACGATCGCGACCCGGGCGCCCGGACCCGCATTCCAGTGTCGCAGAGGCGAATACAGCGTGATGCCCGCGCACAGCAGTGGCGCGGCAGCGTCCAGCGGCAGGCCGTCGGGGATGCGTAACACATAGTTCTCGTCCACCACGATGGCGCCGCTGTAACCGCCCTGCGTCGGCTCACCGTCGCGACCGACAGCGTTGTAGGTGCCGACCATCCCCTTGGCGCAGTACTGTTCCTCGCCGGCGCGGCACTGCGCGCATTCGCGGCAGGAGTCGACGAAGCAGCCCACGCCGACGCGGTCGCCGACCGCGAAGTTGGTGACCTCGGCGCCGACCTCGGTGACAATGCCTGCGATCTCGTGCCCGGGCACCAGCGGATAGCGCGCGCGGCCCCACTCGTCGCGGACGGTGTGGATGTCGGAGTGACAGATGCCTGAGAAGTGGATGTCGAACGCCACGTCGTGCGGCCCGACCTCGCGGCGGGTGATCGTGGTTTTGGCGAGCGGTTCGGTCGCCGACGGCGCGGCATATGCGGTAACAGTGCTCATAACGGCCTTCTTCTGCTTCGAGTGACTTCGAGAAAACCGCCGCTGACGGCGCGGCGGGCCCACCACGACAACGGTCGGCCGCACCGCGATCATTCCGGGTCGAGCTGTGAGATCCGCCCTACAGTCCCGGCGCGCGGAACGCGCCGTTGAACGACAGCCGTTCGTAGCTGGCGACCGCCGCCAGCGTGTACGGGTCGCGGTCGATGACGTCCTGGGCCGCATCGGCATCGATGTCGGCAGTGATCAGAACGGCGCCGGACTCGTCCTCCCGGCGGCCGGCCAGCACGATCCGGCCCGCGCTGACCTCGTTCTCGAGCCATTCGAGGTGAGCTGGCCTGGTCTGGTTGACGACGTCGGGCGGCTGCAGATAGGTCGACTTCAAGACGTGGAACACGGCTCGAACGCTAGTTGATCGGGGCATTGAGCCACCGCAGGTCGGCGAGGATCCCCCGGGCGGCGACGATGCCCTGCCCGGTCTGCCACACCTCGTTGTTGACCGCGAACACCCGCCCGTCGCGCATGGCGCCGAGCCTCTTCCATGCGTCGCTTTCCAGCACCTCCGGCGCGCGCTCGCGAGCCGCGTCCGACTCGAACGACAGGTAGACGATGTCACCGTCGGCGATGGACAGATCGGGATTGTCGGCCAGGTCCCTGTCGCTGATCCCCACCTCGATGTAGGGCCTGTCGGTGAAGCGTTGCGTCACAGGGCGATCGACGCCGACGTCGGAGAGCACGCTGCCGGGGAACGTGTCGGCGCCGTACACCCGCATCGTGGTGTCGGTGAACTGCACGACCGACGCCTGAAAATGTGTGGCGTCGTTGTCGGCACCGGTTCTGTCGGCGGCGCGGTGAAATCCCTCGACCAGACCGTTGGCCGCGTCCTGGCGGCCGGTCGCCGCTCCCACGGTGCGCAGATTGTCCTGCCACGCCGGCCCGGGGGGACCGGTGAACACCGTCGGCGCGATGTCCGACAGTGCGCCGAACGCCTCGGGCGTCAACGCCTGCGAACCGAGGATCAACTCGGGCGCTGCGGCCCGGATGGCGTCCATGTCGGGGGCGCTGCGGGTGCCGACGCCGGGTACGTCGTGGATGACCTGCCCGAGGTACGACGGCTGGCTGTCCGACCCGTCGGGCAACGCGGCCGCCACCACCCGCGACTGCAACCCGAGGGCACACAGCGCATCGAGTTGGTCACCGGAGAGCACCACGATGCGCTGCGGGTCGGCGGGCACCCGCGTCTCGCCCGCCGCGTGCCGCACCATCCGCTCCGGCGGCCCCGGATCCACCGGCGCGGGTTCGGGTGCGCACGACTCGTCGGGCCTGCGCTCGTTGCCCAGCACTCCGGCGCCGGCGATTTTCGTCGTACTCGTCACGATCGACCGCGTTGCGGCGGTGCGGGACTCGCCGCCGCCGGGGGAGCCGCAACCGCTGATCACAGTCACGGCGACTGCGGTGGCGATCGCCGCCAGCCCCAGCGTCCGGCCCGCCAAAAGACCCTTCCGCGGTCCGCTGATCAGCACGTCGCCGACGGTAACATCCGGCCAGCTCCCGGGCCGTGTGCCGACGGGAGCGAGCCAATACGACACTTTGTAGGACCGCCCCCGACTTGCGCGTGAGACGGCAGCTAGGATTCATCGAGAAAACCGCGGGGATGTCCCGACCTGGATGTATGGAGGACCTGTTGGTAGCCGAAGCGCCCCCAATCGGAGAACTCGAGGCACGGCGTCCGTTCCCGGCGCGACTCGGCCCCAAGGGCAACCTGGTCTACAAGCTCATCACCACGACCGATCACAAGCTGATCGGCATCATGTACTGCGTCGCCTGCTTCATCTTCTTCTTCATCGGCGGGCTGATGGCGCTGTTCATGCGCACCGAGCTGGCGATGCCGGGCCTGCAGTTCCTGTCGAACGAACAGTTCAACCAGCTGTTCACCATGCACGGCACGGTGATGCTGCTGTTCTATGCGACCCCGATCGTGTTCGGGTTCGCCAACCTGGTGCTGCCGCTTCAAATTGGCGCACCCGACGTGGCGTTCCCCCGGCTCAACGCGCTCTCGTTCTGGCTGTTCGTCTTCGGCGCCTTGATCGCCATCTCCGGGTTCATCACCCCCGGCGGCGCGGCGGACTTCGGCTGGACGGCGTACGCGCCGCTGAGCAACGCCATCCACTCGCCCGGCGCCGGCGGAGACCTGTGGATCCTGGGCCTGGCCATCTCGGGTCTGGGCACCATCCTCGGCGGGGTCAACATGATCACCACCGTGGTGTGCATGCGCGCACCCGGCATGACGATGTTCCGGATGCCGGTGTTCACCTGGAACATCCTCGTCACGTCGATTCTGGTGCTGCTGGCCTTCCCGCTGTTGACGGCGGCGCTGTTCGGCCTGGCCGCCGACCGCCATCTCGGCGCGCACATCTACGACCCGGCCAACGGTGGCGTGCTGCTCTATCAGCACCTGTTCTGGTACTTCGGCCACCCCGAGGTGTACATCATCGCGTTGCCGTTCTTCGGGATCGTCAGCGAGATCTTCCCGGTGTTCAGCCGCAAACCGATCTTCGGCTACACGACGCTGATCTACGCGACCATTTCGATCGCCGCACTGTCGATCGCGGTGTGGGCGCACCACATGTATGCCACCGGCGCGGTGCTGCTGCCCTTCTTCTCGTTCATGACGTTCCTAATCGCGGTGCCGACCGGCATCAAGTTCTTCAACTGGATCGGCACGATGTGGAAAGGCCAGTTGACGTTCGAGACGCCGATGCTGTTCTCGGTCGGCTTCCTGCTGACGTTCCTGCTCGGCGGCCTGTCGGGCGTGCTGCTGGCCAGCCCGCCGCTGGACTTCCACGTCACCGACAGCTACTTCGTCATCGCGCACTTCCACTACGTGCTGTTCGGCACCATCGTGTTCGCCACCTACGCGGGCATCTACTTCTGGTTCCCGAAGATGACCGGCCGGCTGCTCGACGAGCGGCTCGGCAAGCTGCACTTCTGGTTGACCTTCATCGGTTTCCACACCACGTTCCTGGTGCAGCACTGGGTCGGCGACGAGGGCATGCCGCGCCGGTACGCGGACTATCTGCCGACGGACGGCTTCACCACACTCAACGTGGTGTCGACCATCGGCGCGTTCATCCTCGGCATCTCGACGCTGCCGTTCGTCTGGAACATCTTCAAGAGCTGGCGGTACGGCGAGCCGGTCACGGTCGACGATCCGTGGGGTTACGGCAACTCGCTGGAGTGGGCGACCTCGTGTCCGCCGCCGCGACACAACTTCACCGAGCTGCCCCGGATCCGTTCGGAGCGCCCCGCTTTCGAATTGCACTACCCGCACATGGTGGAACGGATGCGCGCCGAAGCCCACGTGGGGCGCAGTCACGATCACTCGGACTCGCGGCCCGTCGACCAATCCAGCTGACGATCGGCCGCGAACGGGGGTGAGCATGCCGTCGCGCGCGCGCTCGTCGCTGTTGATCACGGTGACGGGCCGGGACCGACCCGGCGTCACTTCGGCCCTGTTCGAGGTGTTGTCGCGGCATCAGGTCGAGTTGCTCAACGTCGAGCAGGTCGTGATCCGCGGGCGGCTGACGCTGGGCGTGCTGGTCGCCGGCCCCGCCGAGGTGGCCGGCGGCGCCGAGCTGCGCGATGCGGTGACGACGGCGATCCACGACGTCGGGCTGGACGTCACGATCGAGCCCAGTGACGACGAGCCCGTCCTGCGTGAGCCGTCCACGCACACCATCGTCGTGCTCGGCCGCCCCATCACGGCCGAGGTGTTCGGTGTGGTCGCCCGCGAGCTGGCGAGGCTGAAGGTCAACATCGACTTCATCCGCGGGGTATCCGATTACCCGGTAACCGGATTGGAGCTGCGGGTGTCGGTGTCCGAGCAAGCGGTGTACGAACAGCTGCAGAAGGCGTTGGCACACGTCGCGGTCACCGAGGAAATCGACATCGCGCTCGAGGACTACAGCCTGACGCGACGGGCCAAGCGCCTCATCGTATTCGACGTCGACTCGACCCTGATCCAGGGCGAGGTCATCGAGATGTTGGCGGCTCGCGTGGGCGCGGAGGCCGCGGTCGCCGAGGTCACCGAAGCCGCCATGCGTGGCGAACTCGACTTCGCCGAATCGCTGCACCGGCGAGTGGCGACGCTGGCGGACCTGCCTGCGACGGTGCTCGACGACGTCGCTGAACAGATCGAGCTGACCCCCGGGGCCCGGACCACGGTGCGCACGCTGCGGCGGTTGGGATATCACTGCGGCATCGTGTCGGGCGGCTTCCGGCAGGTGATCGAACCGCTCGCACACGAGCTGATGATGGATTTCGTCGCGGCCAACGAACTCGAGATCGTCGACGGCAAGCTGACCGGGCGGGTCATCGGCCCCGTCATCGATCGGGCCGGAAAAGCCAAGGCGCTCCGCGATTTCGCGCAACAAGCCGGCGTGCCGATGGAGCAGACGGTGGCCGTCGGCGACGGCGCCAACGACATCGACATGCTCGCCGCCGCGGGTCTCGGTGTGGCCTTCAACGCCAAGCCGGCGTTGCGGGAGGTCGCTGACACCTCGCTGAGCCATCCGTATCTGGACACCGTGCTGTTCATTCTCGGCATCACCCGCGGCGAGATCGAGGCCGCCGACGCCCTCGACGGACTGGTGCGCCGGGTCGACATCCCGGACTGACATCTCGCGCGAGCGACCGCAAAATGCCAACTTTTCGCGGCGTGTCATGTGCAGACACGGTCGTCCCCAGCTTGCGCGTGGGCCCACGCGGCGGTTACTAGACCACCACGGTCGTCGGCTCCGGGGTGGACAGCCCGGTGACGCTGTGCCAGGACCGCGCCAGCAGTTCCACCGCCTCACTCAACTGCTCTTCGGGCAGCGCGTACGGCACCCGGACGAACCGCTCGAGCGTGCCGTCCACCCCGAACCGCGGCCCGGCCGGCAGGTCGAGGCCGAGCCTGGAGGCGGCGGCCGACAGTGCGGTGCTCATCGGTGCGGGTAGCCGCACCCACAACGACATGCCACCCGCTCCCGGGCCGGGTTGCCAGTCGGGCAGGTGCTGGCTCAGCAGCTTCTGCAGATGGGCGCGACGGCTCCGCAGGATTGCGCGCCGCTCCGGCAGCACATCGTCGTGTCGAGCGAGAAGCCTTGCAGCGGCGCATTGTTCGAGTACCGCGGTGCCCATGTCGACCGACGGCCGGAGCGCGGCAATGGTGGCGATCGTCGCGCGCTCCGCGCGGATCCAGCCGACCCGCAGCCCACCCCAGAACGACTTCGACATCGAACCGACGGTGAGCACAAGGTCACGACGCGAAGCCATCTCGGCCGCGATCGGCCCAGGCACCGGCTCATCCAGCCACATGTCGAGGATGGTCTCGTCGATGACCGTGCGGGTGCGGGTCTCGGCGATGATGCGCGCCAACCGTTTCCGGTCCGCCGCAGGCATGGTCAACCCGGTGGGGTTCTGGTTGTCCGGGATCAGATACGCCAGGCTGGGCGACAATTGCTGCACCGCGCTCAGCAACGCGTCGAGGTCCCAACCGGTTTCGGTCATCGCGACCGGGACCGGCCGTGCTTCGGCGGTCGTGATCGAGGACAGCGCACCGTGATAGGTGGGCTGCTCGACGAGCACCCGATCTCCCGGTTGAACATAGGTGATCAGGATCAGCCCGATGGCGTGCAGCGCGCCCGTCGTCACCATGATCTCGTCCGGGTCGGTCAAAAGACCGCGTTCGCAGTATCTTTCGGCGATGGCCTGACGCAGCGCGGTGACGCCGACGAGTTCGTGTCCCGGCGCGTGAAGATACGGCGTGACGTCGTGCGTGGCCTCGGCGAACGCCTCCATCACCGCGGCGGCGGGGGCGGACAGCGCCGCGGCGGCCAAGCTCACCGCCGGCGGGGTGGTTGCGGTGTGCGCCGTCGGTGCGACGGGTAACGCGGTCGTGCTGCGGGCTCCGCGACGGGCGATCAGGTAGCCGTCCTCACGCAGCTGGGTGTAAGCGCCGGTGACGGTCGTGCGCGATACCCGCAGCACGTCGGCGAGCACGCGTTCGCTGGGCAGTCGTGAACCCACGGGCACGCGTCCGTCGACGATCAGCAACCGGATCGCATCGGCCAAACCCCGATAGGCAGGACCGCTCCGACTGGAGGTCCGCCAGTTACCCAGCTCGCGCACCAGGAGGTCCACATCGAGCGCACGTGCCGGAATTTCGAGGGTCATTACAGGCCAGTATGGCCGAACTGGCTATTGAAGAGCAAGCCAGTCGGCGGCGACGATGGGAGCCATGAGCACAAACTGGATCTCTCGGATGAGCCGGCGGCTTGCCAGGCACTTCGCCTGGCACCCGCCGATCGCCTACACCGATTACCAGGACCGCGACGCCGAGCGGATGGCCCGTGAACTCGAGCTGATCCGGTTGCGCTTCCCACACCATGCGTAGCGGGGGCTCGTCGTGCAGGCGGTCGGCGTGGGTGCGCGAACAGCCGCCGGGCGAGCACGAGCGCACCGAAATCGCCTGACTACGATGAGCGGGTGCCCGCCACCGAAGGAGATGCAGCCGACCCCGATGTGCTGATCGACTTCGCCAAGGTGTCGCTGCGGCGCGGCGGTCAGGTCCTGGTCGGGCCGATCACCTGGGCGGTCGAACTCGACGAACGCTGGGTGGTGATCGGTCCCAACGGTGCCGGTAAGACGTCGCTGCTGCGCATCGCCGCCGCCTTGGAATATCCGTCGTCGGGGACGGCGTACGTGCTCGGCGAGCGGCTCGGCCGCACGGACATGACCGAATTGCGGGCCCGGGTCGGGCTCAGCAGTTCGGCGCTCTCGCAGCGGGTGCCCGACGGCGAGGTGGTGCGCGATCTGGTGGTCTCCGCCGGTTACGCGGTGCTGGGCCGGTGGCGCGAGCAGTACGACGACACCGACTACGAGCAGGCGATCGACATGCTCGAGAGCGTCGGCGCCGAACACCTGGCCGAACGCACGTACGGCACCTTGTCCGAAGGGGAGCGCAAGCGGGTGCTGATCGCGCGGTCGATGATGACCGACCCCGAACTGCTGTTGCTCGACGAGCCCGCCGCTGGACTGGACCTTGGCGGGCGCGAGGAACTACTGGCCCGACTGGAGGACCTGGCGGCCGACCCGGACTCGCCGGCGATGGTGCTGGTGACCCACCACGTCGAGGAGATTCCGCGCGGCTTCTCCCACGGGCTGATCCTGTCCGAGGGCAAGGTCGTCGACTCGGGTCTGCTACCCGACGTGTTGACCGCCGAGAACCTGTCCAAGGCGTTCGGCCAGGCGATCACACTCGAGGTCGTGGAGGGCCGGTACTTCGCGCGGCGGGCCAGGAGCCGGGCCGCACACAGGAGGCGAGCATGACAGACCAACCGGCCGAAGAACCACTGACGCCGCGGCCTGCCGCGACCGTGATGCTGATCCGCGACAAGCATCCGGGACTTGAAGTGTTCCTGATGCGGCGGCACTCGGCGATGGATTTCGTGGCCGGGGTGATGGTGTTTCCCGGCGGCGGTGTCGATGACCGCGACCGCAACGTCGACATCGCCTGGTTCGGTCCCGAGCCTGCCTGGTGGGCAACGCGTTTCGGTGTCGAGACGGATCTGGCGCAGGCGCTGGTGTGCGCCGCGGCGCGCGAGACGTTCGAGGAGTCAGGGGTGTTGTTCGCCGGCGCGGCCGACGATCCCGACGTGCTTGTCGACGACGCCTCGGTCTACCGCGAGGCGCGGGCCGACCTGGTGAATCGGTCGCTGTCGTTCGCCGACTTCCTGCGCCGCGAGAAGCTGGTGCTGCGCGCCGATCTGCTTCGGCCGTGGGCGAACTGGGTGACGCCGAAGGAGGAACGCACCCGCCGCTACGACACCTACTTTTTCGTCGGGGCACTGCCGGAGGGGCAGCGCGCCGACGGGGAGAACACCGAGACCGACAGGGCCGACTGGATCACGCCGCACGAAGCGCTCGAGGACTTCGCCGACGGACGGACTTTCCTGCTGCCGCCCACGTGGACCCAACTCGACTCGCTCGACGGCCGGACGGTTGCCGAAGTGCTTGCGGTGGAACGCCAGATCATCTCCGTGACACCTCATCTGGCGGCTAACAAGGACACCGGTAACTGGGAGATCGAGTTCTTCAACAGCGACCGGTACAACGCCGCCCGCAACCGTCGCGCGCCGCAAGGCTACGGATCCGATACGCGCCAGGCATGAGCGAGTTCGTCTCCGTCCACACCAGCGATGCGCAACCCGGCATCGCCACGCTGTTGCTGTCGCGGCCGCCGACCAACGCGCTCACCCGCCAGGTGTACCGCGAACTGGCCGGCGCCGCCCACAGCGTCGGGTGCCGCGACGACGTCCACGCCGTGATCCTCTTCGGCGGCCACGAGATCTTCTCCGCCGGCGACGACGTGGGCGAACTGCGCACGCTGGACGCCGACGAAGCCGCCACGGCCGCACGGGTCTGCCGTGATGCGGTCGACGCGCTGGCCGCCGTCCCCAAGCCCACGGTCGCCGCGATCACGGGCTACGCCCTGGGCGGCGGGTTGGCGCTGGCGCTGGGCGCCGACTGGCGAATCTCGGGCGACAATGTCAAGTTCGGGGCGACCGAGATCCTGGCCGGGCTCGTGCCGGCGGGCGGCACGGCACGGCTGGCCCGCGCCGTCGGCCTGAGCAAGGCGAAAGAACTGGTGTTCAGCGGCCGGTTCGTCGATGCCAAGGAGGCGTTCTCCCTGGGGCTGATCGACCAGATGGTGGCGCCCGACGGCGTGTACGACGCGGCGCTGGCCTGGGCGCGGCGGTTCGTCGAGCATCCGCCGCAGGTACTGGCTGCCGCCAAGGCCACCTTCGACAATTAGGCTGCCCTGTTATGAGCATTGACCCCACGCCGAATCCGCACGCCACCGCGGAACAGGTGGAGGCGGCCCGCCATGATTCGAAGCTCGCCCAGGTGCTCTACCACGACTGGGAAGCGGAGAGCTACGACGAGAAGTGGTCGATCTCCTACGACAAGCGCTGTGTGGACTACGCCCGCGACCTGTTCGATGCGACTGTCCCCTTCGACGAGCAGCGCAAGCTGCCCTTCGACCGGGCGTTGGAGTTGGGCTGCGGCAGCGGGTTCTTTCTGCTGAACCTGATCCAGGCCGGGGTCGCGCGGCGCGGTTCGGTCACCGATCTGTCGCCGGGGATGGTCAAGGTGGCCGTGCGCAACGGCGAGAACCTCGGCCTCGAAGTCGACGGCCGCGTCGCCGACGCCGAGGGCATCCCGTACGAGGACGACACCTTCGACCTCGTGGTCGGCCACGCGGTGCTGCACCACATCCCCGACGTCGAACTGTCGCTGCGGGAAGTGGTGCGGGTGCTCAAGCCGGGCGGCCGCTTCATCTTCGCCGGCGAGCCGACGAACGCGGGCGAGAACTACGCGCGTCCGCTGTCGACGTTGACGTGGCGGGCAGTGACCAATGTGACGAGGCTGCCGGGCCTGGCGGGTTGGCGCCGCCCGCAGGCCGAGCTCGACGAGTCGTCACGAGCGGCCGCGTTGGAGGCGATCGTCGACTTGCACACGTTCTCACCCGCCGACCTGGAACGCATGGCAGGCAACGCAGGCGCCGTCGACGTGTCCACCGCCACCACCGAATTCACCGCCGCGATGCTCGGCTGGCCGCTGCGCACCTTCGAGGCTGCGGTGCCCCCGGACCGATTGGGCTGGGGGTGGGCCAAATTCGCGTTCAACAGCTGGATTGCGTTGTCCTGGGTGGACCACAACATCTGGCGTCAGGTGGTCCCGAAGGGCTGGTTCTACAACGTCATGGTGACGGGGGTCAAGCCGCCCGCGAAGTGACTGTCGCATTCGGCGTCGAGGACGTCGGCTATCTGCGGAGCAAGGCCGGCGTTGACGCTCTGCGCGAGACCGCCGCGCTGCGGCTGACGAGTGCGACGCTGATCTCCGACATCGCCTCGGCGCGAGCCCGTTTCGGTGAGCGCGCCGCCATACTGGTCGAGACCACGGTCCTGCGCAGGAAGGCCACGGCGAAACTCTCTCGCCCTGACGACTGGCTGTTCACCGACGAGGCGCTGCAGCAGGCCACCGCCGAACCGGTCGCCCGTCACCGCGCGCGACGGCTGGCCGGTTTGCGTGTGCACGACGCGACCTGCTCGATCGGCACCGAGCTTGCCGCGCTGCGTGATTCGGCCGCGCTTGTGGTCGGCAGCGACATCGATCCGGTCCGCCTTGCGATGGCTCGCAACAACGTCGCCGACGTGGATGTCTGCCGCGCCGACGCGCTGCGACCGGTCACGCGTGACGCCGTCGTCGTGCTCGACCCCGCCCGACGCAGCGGCGGACGACGCCGGTTCGACCCGCGGGACTACACACCGCCGCTCGACGCGCTTCTCGAGGCGTACCGCGGTCGCGACGTGGCCGTCAAGTGCGCTGCCGGAATCGATTTCGACGCCGTGACCCGGCTGGGGTTCGACGGCGAGATCGAAGTCACCTCGGTGGCGGGCACCGTACGCGAGGCCTGCCTGTGGTCCGCGGCGCTGGCGGGCTCGGGCGTGCGGCGCCGAGCCACGGTGTTGGACACCGGCGAACAGGTCACCGACGCGGAACCCGGCGAGTGCGCGGTGTCGCGGGCCGGGCGGTGGATCGTCGACCCGGACGGCGCAATCGTGCGCGCCGGAGTGGTGCGGCATTACGCGGCGCGCCACGGCCTGTGGCAACTCGACCGCGACATCGCGTACCTGTCGGGGGACCGGTTGCCGCACGGGGTGCGGGGCTTCGAAGTGCTCGAAGAGCTACCGTTCAGCGAACGACGGCTGCGCCAGGCACTTTCGGCACGCGATGTCGGGGCGGTCGAGATCCTCGTCCGCGGTGTCGCGGTGGACCCAGACGCGCTGCGCCCGCGGCTTCGCCTGCGTGGCACACAGCAAGCTTCGGTGGTCATCGCCCGCATCGGAGCCGGGGGAACAAGTAGGGCAACGGCATTCATTTGCCGTTCGTCCCGCTGACCGCACACGTATTGTGGCGGTGATGCCGGTATCCAGACCGGTGCCGGCTGCAAGGACGTCGACAATGCGCATTCTCAGGTGGACCGCCCCGTTCGCGGTCGCCGTTGTCGTGGGCGTCGTCGCCGCTTCGGGTGCGGTCGCGCAAACCGGGTGCGCCGACCTCCAAGGCACCGTCGGGCCGGACCAGATATGCCGGGTACACGTCGAGAACCCGACGTACACCGTCGATTTGAGTTATCCGAACGACTACCCCGACCAAGCGCCTCTGGTGGACTATCTGAAGAAGACCCGCGACGGGTTCATCAACGTCGCCCAGGACCCCGACGCCTACAACCTGCCCTACGAACTCGACGCCGAAGGCGTCGGCTATCGGTCGGGGCCGCCGACCGCGGGCACCCGCAGCGTGGTCTTCACCGTCTGGCAGAACGTCGGCGGGGTGCGCCCGCAGACCTTCTACCAGGCGTTCAACTGGGACGTCGCGAAGAGCGCGCCGATCACCTTCGACACCCTGTTCAAGCCGGGCACCAAGCCGTTGGAGGTGATCTATCCCGAGATCGACCGGTACCTGCAGAGGCAGGGCATGATCGATCCGGTCCCGCCCGGCGACGGCATGGACCCCGCTAACTACCAGAACTTTGCGCTGACCGACGATTCGCTGATCTTCTTCTTCAGCCAGGGCGAACTGTTCCCCGAATCCTCCGGTCCGGTTCAGGCGAACGTGCCGCGCGCCGCGGTGGCACCACTGCTCGCGCTTTAAACCGGCGCGAAGCCGTACACCACACCGTCACTGGTGGCGGTCACGACTCGGCGGTCGTTCCCCACGGAGACGCCGACCGGCCACCCGGTGGCCCTCGGCAGCGGATAGGTGTTGAGTGTGCGGCCGTCGGCGGGATCGAACACCAGCAGCGCTTGGCCGGCGTCGTCTCCGGCGCCCTCGCGCGTGACGGTGTAGGCGACATCGGGGCCGGCCTGGCTCGATGTTGTCAACGGCCCGACGTCATCGCGGGTCCAGAGCACCTCGCCGCTGTCGCCCTCGTCTCTGATCCCGATCAACTTTGCGCCTGGGCCGCCGCCCGCGACGATCAGCCCGTCGGGTGACACCGACGGCGGCGTCTGCGCGAGGTAGTCGAGCCGAACCGACCACTTGGCCTTTCCGTCGGCGGCGTTCAGCGCCCACAGCTGCTCGTCGCGGCCGTTGACGTACACCGTCGACCCGTCGGCCGAGAACACCGGGCTGGCCAGGGGCCCGCCGCCGACGGCGTCGCTGGTCCACTCCCGGGTGAGCATCGGCGTCTGGCCCGGCTGGTACCGCAACCCGACGAGGATGGGCTTGTCGGCGTTGGGCTCCCAGAGGCTGAGCACGACGGTCCCGGTCGCGGCCGCGAATGCCGGCGCGGCGGCCACCGGGCAGCGGGGCCGGGCGAGGCGGCAGTCGGCGAGCCCGCGCTCGGGGTCCTTGGGGTCGACACCGGCGACCAGGTCCATCGGGCTGCCCACCACGGTGCCCCGGTGGGCGTCGAAGACCAGCACCTGTCCCAGATGCGTCACGACCAGCAGGTGGCCCGGGTTGAGGATGCGGGCGGTGGTCGGCATCCCGATGACCGGTTGGCGCCAGCGGATCCACTGCGTGGGCGGGAACGACAGCATCGCGCCCGGCTGTCCGATGTAGAGGTTGTCGAACCCATCCCAGAGAGGACTGGAGAGGGGGCCGCCGGGTTCCGGACCCTGCACGAGCCGGGTGCACCAGCGCTGCCGCGCGTTTTTGTCGGCCTCCCACACCATCAACGAGCAACCGGTGGACGTCTGCGCGTTGATGGCCAGGTAGCTGCCTGATGCCAGCGCGACCTGGGCCGCGAGACTGCCCTTGACCGAGCGGGTCCATTCCAGGCGCAGCGTGTCGGCGCCGGCCCGCGGTTGGTAGCTGCTGTTGCCGGCGTCGCGGTACTGGGCCGCCCAGCCGTCGGAGGCCTTCGCGTCGACCCAGGAGTCGGTGCTTTGACACCCTGCCAATGTGGCCGTGATCAGCGCTGTTAGTGCCAGCACAGTCAGCACGGTCAATCGCCGGAACACTCGATCCTTTCCCGTTTCCTCGTCTTGGGCCCACGTGAGGGTAACCGTTCGCGGTGGGATCGCTCGCGTAGGCTTTCCGGCCATGACGACGATGTGGGGCGCGCCGTTACACAAGCGCTGGCGCGGATCGCGGCTGCGCGACCCACGACAGGCGAAGTTCCTCACGCTGGCCTCGCTGAAGTGGGTGGTGGCCAACCGCGCGTACACGCCGTGGTATCTGGTGCGGTACTGGCGGTTGCTGAAGTTCAAGCTGCGCAATCCGCACATCATCACCCGCGGCATGGTGTTCCTCGGTAAGGGTGTGGAGATCGAGGCGACGCCGGAGCTGTCGACGATGGAGATCGGCCGCTGGGTGCACATCGGCGACAAGAACACGATCCGCTGCCATGAGGGTTCACTGCGGTTCGGCGACAAGGTCGTGCTCGGCCGCGACAACGTGATCAACACCTACCTCGACATCGAGTTGGGCGATTCGGTGTTGATGGCCGACTGGTGCTACATCTGCGATTTCGACCACCGGATGGACGACATCAACGTGCCGATCAAGGATCAGGGCATCGTCAAGGGCCCGGTGCGGATCGGGCCCGACACGTGGGTCGGGGTGAAGGTGACGGTGTTGCGCAACACGACGATCGGGCGTGGGTGCGTGCTGGGGTCGCACGCCGTCGTGCGGGGCGACGTCCCCGATTACTCGATCGCGGTCGGCGCTCCGGCGAAGGTGGTCAAGAACCGCCAACTCGCGTGGGAGACATCGGCAGCGCAGCGCGCGGAACTCGCGGCGGCACTGGCCGACATCGAACGCAAGAAGGCCTCCCGCTAGCGGTCCCCGCCGCGCGTGGGCCTTCGCTCCAGTAGGGGACGTGCGTGTTGGCGCACGACACGCCGCCGAATTCCAGCATTTTGCGCACGCTCATGCGCATTCTTCTGCCCCGCCGCCGCCATCCCCTAATCCCCTAACGGGCACAGGTTGTCGAACCTGGACAGCGCGCCGCAGGAAGGGGGCGGCGTCCCGTTTCGCCGGGTTTTCCGAATCCATAACGTTCCGATCAGTTCGCCGGACGGCCCGGTGACCAACTCTCGACAACACACTCGAAAGGACCACGGAGATGAACGTAATCGACTGGATTCTGAACCTGTTTCGCGACGAGGTTTCGGCCCAGGCCTTCCTCGAGGACCCGGATCGCGCCATGTGCAGCGCCGGCGTGCAGCACGCCTCGGCGGCGCAACTGCAGCAGGCCGCCGCAGCGGTGGCGCCGGCTGCGGTGGTGCATGGTGGGGGTGATCCGGTGGTGGGTCTGCAGCAGGCGGTGGCCCAGACGCATGG